>NZ_JBNNHS010000007.1:0-159407 GCF_050269105.1 Pseudomonas sp. NPDC077408 | reverse complement strand
TGCCGCCCCCTTATTGTAGGAGCCAGCTTGCTGGCGATCCCGCACCCACGCAGTCATTTCTGATCGCGAGCAAGCTCGCTCCTACACGAGCGCCGACTCAGGCAGGGCGACTTACCGCATCAGATCAGCAGCAAGCTGATAAGTCTGCCGCCCCCTAATTGTAGGAGCCAGCTTGCTGGCGATCCCCGCACCCACGCAATCATTTCTGATCGCAAGCAAGCTCGCTCCTACACCTCGACGTTATGTGCGCTGATTTCAGGCAGGCTGGTTACCACATCAGATCGTCGGGGATCTGGTAAGCGGCGTAAGGATCATCGGCATCCGGCGCTTCGGTCTGAACATTGAGCTGCACGATGCGGCGCGGGTCGCGCTCCTGAATCTTCAGTGCCGCCTCACGCGGGATCACTTCATAACCGCCGCCATGGCGGACGATAGCCAGCGAGCCACTGGAGAGCTTGTCGCGCATCAGCTTGTTCACCGACAGGCGCTTGACCTTCTTGTCGTCGACGAAGTTGTAGTAGTCCTCGGTGGTCAACTTAGGCAAGCGGCTGCCTTCGATCAGTTGCTTGACCTGCGCGGTACGGGCCTTCTGTTCGGCTTTTTCCTGATGCTGACGGTTCAGCTCCTGGTCGCGGGCGAGTTTTTCGGCATGAGCCTTAAGTGCCGCATCGCGTTGCGAGGTGTCCTGTTCAGCCTGGCCTTTCTTCACCAGGCGCTGCTGTTTCTGCTGTTGCTTGCCGGCCTGCTTGGCCTGTTTTTCATTGACCAGTCCGGCTTTGAGCAGCTGATCGCGAAGGGAAAGACTCATGTGTCGGCTCGTCTCGTCGTGAATTCAAATTAGACGTAAGGGTGGATCAACAGGATCCACCTAGCGGGTTCGTGGCCCTGACAACTTCCACGATTACGCTCCGGCTATCAACCGCAGGTCGGTATCATTTCGGCTTTCTTGGCCTCGCCCCATAGCGCGTCGAGCTCTTCCAGGTCGCAATTTTCAATGGGCCGACCGCTATCCCGCAAGGCTTGTTCGATAAAGCGAAAGCGTCGCTCAAACTTGCGATTAGCCGCGCGCAATGCATTCTCCGGATCGACTTTCAGATGCCGCGCCAGATTGACCGTGACGAACAGCAAATCGCCGATTTCCTCTGCGATGGCCTCCGGGTCGTTCTCGCTCATGGCCTCGAGGACTTCGTCGAGTTCCTCACGCACCTTGTCCACCACCGGCAACGCGTCCGGCCAGTCGAAGCCGACCTGAGCGGTACGCTTCTGCAGCTTGGCAGCGCGACTCAAGGCGGGCAACGCGCTGGGCACATCATCAAGCAGTGACAGTTGCTCGGGCACTGCGGACTTCTCCGCACGTTCCTCGGCTTTAATCGCTTCCCAGCGCTGCTTGATCTGCGCTTCGTCGAGACGGGGCAACTCCGGCGAGCCGTAGAGATCGCCGTCAGGGAACACGTGCGGGTGCCGACGCAACAGCTTGCGGGTGATGCCATCAACGACTGCATCGAACTCGAAGCGGCCCTCCTCCTTCGCCAGTTGGCTGTAATAGACAACCTGGAACAGCAAGTCGCCCAGCTCACCCGGCAAATGATCGAAGTCACCGCTCTCGATGGCATCCGCCACCTCGTAGGCTTCTTCCAGCGTATGCGGCACGATGCTGGCGTAATCCTGCTGCAGATCCCAGGGGCAGCCATGCTGCGGATCACGCAGCCGGGCCATCAGGTGCAGAAGGTCATTGAGCTGGTACATGAGATTCCTCGGTGAAAGCCTGAGAGTGAAGCTGAGCCCATTGTAGGGTGGATGACGCTTCATCCATCCACCACGCACAGCCCCATAACGATTCAGGCCGGCCTTACATCTTCATGGCGGATGTAGAAAGCGACATCCACCCTGCGGTGCGCAATAGGCGTCTCGGTCAACTTTGTAAATCGACACTGGAGCCAATGTAGGATGGGCTGAGCTTGCGATACCCATGGGTGAGGCTCCAGATTGATGGGTATCGCTTCGCTCAACGCCATCCTACGGTGGATATTGGTGTGAGGCGTCGCGTCACGTAGGGTGGATGACACATCCCACATCCACTTGCGCTGTCCCATAACGATTTTCAGGCCGGCCCGGACATCCTCATGGTGGATGTGAAAAGCGACATCCACCCTACGGTCGGCCCACCTGAGAGCGTGCGTCCGGCCCCGAGCGTCGCGAGCGAAGAGCTGGCTAGGCGAAGCTCAACCGAAAAAGCGGAGTTGGCTGTTGCCAATGAGCATTTTTCGGTTGGGCTTCAACGTCAGATCGAGCGCAGCAGCTCAGATCAGATACCAAAACAAAAACAGACCTGACCGTCGCGAGCGAAGGCCAGACAAGGCGCAAGCTAGCTGAAAAAGCGGAGTTGGCTTCTGCCAATGAGCATTTTTCAGCAAGCTTGCAACGCCGTATGGCCGAGCGCAGCAGGTCAGGAGGTACGCTGGCGCTTGGCCTCGATGATATTGGGCAGCTGCGAGATTCGGCTGAGTAGTCGCCCCAGCGCATCCAGCCCAGGTATCTCAATGGTGAGCGTCATCTGCGCGGTGCTGTCTTCCTTGTTCGAGCGAGTGTTGACGGCCAGTACGTTGATCCGCTCGTTGAGCAGGATCTGCGAAACGTCACGCAGCAGGCCGGAACGGTCGTAGGCACGAATACTGATGTCTGCCGGATAGGTCTTTTCGGGGATCGGCCCCCAGCTGACCTGAATGATCCGCTCCGGCTCACGTCCGGACAGCTGCAACACCGAAGCGCAATCCTGGCGGTGGATGCTGACGCCTCGCCCGAGGGTGATGTAACCGACAATCGGATCGCCCGGCAGCGGCTGGCAGCAGCCCGCCATTTGCGTGAGCAGATTGCCGACACCCTGGATCTGCACGTCGCCGCGCTTGCCCGGTTTGGTGCTGGTGGGGCGCTTCGGGATCAACTCAAGCTGATCGTCGCTATGGCTATCCGGTTCCACCAGCTGCTGGGCATGATTGACCAACTGCGCCAGACGCAGGTCGCCAGCACCCAGCGCGGCGAACATGTCTTCAGCGGTCTTCAGGTTGGCTTTTTCCGCCAGTTTGTCGAAGTCCACCGGCGGCAGATCGAGGCGACCCAATTCGCGTTCCAGCAACGCCTTGCCGGCCGCGACGTTCTGGTCGCGCGCCTGCAGCTTGAACCAGTGGACGATCTTCGCCCGCGAGCGAGAGGTGGTGATGTAACCCAGGTTGGGGTTCAGCCAATCGCGGCTCGGCGAGCCGTGCTTGCTGGTGATGATCTCGACCTGCTCGCCGGTTTGCAGGCTGTAATTGAGCGGCACGATGCGCCCATTGATCTTGGCACCCCGGCAGTTGTGGCCGATCTCGGTGTGCACGCGGTAGGCGAAGTCCAGCGGTGTGGCGCCCTTGGGTAGATCGATGGCATGGCCGTCCGGGGTGAATACGTAGACGCGATCGGGTTCGATGTCGACGCGCAGCTGATCGGCCAGACCGCCAATATCACCCAGCTCTTCATGCCATTCGAGCACCTGACGCAGCCAGGAGATCTTTTCCTCGTAGTGGTTCGAGGTGCTCTTGACGTCGGTGCCCTTGTAACGCCAGTGCGCGCAAACGCCCAGCTCGGCTTCTTCGTGCATGGCCTGGGTGCGGATCTGCACTTCCAGCACCTTGCCTTCCGGCCCTAGCACCGCGGTATGCAACGAGCGGTAGCCGTTCTCCTTGGGGTTGGCGATGTAGTCGTCGAACTCCTTGGGGATATGCCGCCAAAGGGTATGCACGATACCCAGCGCGGTGTAGCAATCGCGAACCTCGGGCACCAGCACGCGAACGGCGCGAACGTCGTAGATCTGGCTGAATTGCAGGCCTTTCTTCTGCATCTTCCGCCAGATCGAATAGATGTGCTTGGCACGCCCGTCGATTTCGGGGTGGATCCCGGTGGCGGTCAGTTCGTCCTTGAGCTGCTGGACCACATTTTGGATGTACTGCTCACGATCCAGCCGGCGCTCATGCAGCAACTGAGCGATCTGCTTGTACTGCTCAGGCTCAAGGTAGCGGAAGGACAGGTCCTCCAGCTCCCACTTGATGTGACCGATGCCCAGGCGATGGGCCAGCGGTGCATAGATATCGAACACTTCCCGCGCGACGCGGTGGCGCTTGTCGTCATCGGCGTTCTTTACCGCGCGGATGGCGCAGGTCCGCTCGGCCAGCTTGATCAGCGCGACGCGAACGTCGTCGACCATTGCCACCAGCATCTTGCGCAGGTTTTCCACTTGGGTTTGTGTGCCCAGCACCAGCGACTCGCGCGGGTTGAGGCTGTCGCTGATGGCCGCCATGCGCAGCACACCCTCGATCAGCTTGGCCACCACCGGGCCGAAGTGCTGGTGCACCTCGGCCAGCTGGATCTTGCCTTCGCGCACGCCGCGATAGATCACTGCGGCTACCAGGCTGTCCTGGTCGAGCTTGAGGTCGGCGAGTATCTCGGCGATCTCAAGCCCGGTCTGGTAGCTGGAGGTGCCCTCGCTCCAAAGATTCTGTGCCGCGTTGGCCTGCTGTTCCGCCGTTCGGGCGAACTCGCAGGCCTGCTTGAGAGCGTCGCGGTCGAGTGCTGGGTCCATCCCCAGCACATGATCGAGCCAGCCATCGAGGTTGATGCTGCCGTCGGTGTTGATCGGCTGAAGCGCTCTGACCTGGACCATCTAATTTACCTTCCCTCTACGCATCATCTGCGTCGAATACGCCGGCTTTCTCGGAGCCGGTCGGTTGAACCACAGGCCGATCGCCTGTCAAAAAAACTGAACTACGCTGGCCGCTCGAAGAGTGCCATGGCCTCGACGTGCGCGGTTTGCGGAAACATGTCCAGCACGCCTGCTTGCTTCAATTGATAGCCCTGCCCGACCAACTCAGCGGCATCGCGCGCCAGCGTTGCAGGATTGCACGAAACATAGACCACGCGCCGTGCGCCTAAAGTCGCCATCTGCCGCACAATTTCCAACGCACCATCACGCGGCGGATCGAGCAGCACCGCCGCGAAGCCGCCTTTGGCCCACTGTGCCTCGATAAGCGGCTTCGACAGGTCCGCCTGATAAAAGTGCGCACTCTGAAGGCCGTTTTGCTCCGCATTGGTGCGCGCGCGCTCGACCATCTCGCCAACAGCTTCGATGGCCACCACTTCTGCACCCTTTCGAGCCAGCGGCAAGCTGAAGTTGCCCAGCCCGCAGAACAGGTCGAGCACCCGCTCGCCTGCTTCCGGTGCCAGCCATTCCAGGGCCTGCGCCACCATTGCCTCGTTGACCGGCGCGTTGACCTGGACAAAGTCGCCTGGTCGCCAGGCCAGTTTCAGATCCCATGCTGGCAAGCGGTAGCCCAACCTATACGCGGAGTCCAGGGGCTGCGCCGGACCCTCGCCTTGCAGCCAGAGCTGCACGTTCTGCTCATTCGCGAAGTCGACCAAACGCTTTAGATCGTCCGACCCCAGCGCAGCGGTATGGCGTACCAGCACCGCCTCGGCCGTCCCGCTGAACAACTCCAGATGCCCGATCACTTGCGGCTTGTCCAATGCATGCAACACGGCCAGTAAAGCCGGCAACAGCGTCTGCAAGGGTTGTACCAGCACCTGACATTCGTGAATGGCAACAATGTCCTGGCTGGCACTGGCGCGAAAACCGACGTCGAGCCGCCGCGCCTTGTTGTCCCAGCGCACCGCCAGCCGTGCGCGCCGGCGATAGCCGAACTCGGGGCCACTGAGCGGCGCCGCCCATTGCTGCGGCTCGATCGAGGCCACCCGGGACAATTGCTCGGCGAGGCTGCGCTGTTTCAGTTCGAGTTGATCGGCCGCGCTCAGGTGCTGCAGGTTGCAGCCTCCACAAACTCGCGCATGCGGGCACGGCTCGGCACGCCGCCGGTCGCTGGCAGCCAGCACTCGCTCGGTACGGGCTTCGACGATCTGGCTGCGGGCGTTCAGTACGCGCGCCTCGACGTCTTCCTCGGGCAAGGCCCCTTCGACGAACCAGGTGCGGTTATCGAGAAAGGCGATGCCGCGACCATCGTTCGCCAGCCGCTCAATGCTCAGCCGCTGCTTCTTGCCGGTCGGAACCTGAGGCTTCTTCTCGCCACCGCTAGGCTGGAAGCGCAAGCCACCACTGCGTTTGGCCATCAGCAAGTACCGCCTTCAACCGGCACGATAGGATCAATTGGGCTGGTCATAGACGCCTGTCGACAGGTAGCGATCGCCGCGGTCACAGATGATCGCAACGATCACCGCATTCTCGACTTCCTTGGACAGACGCAGCGCCGCCGCCACTGACCCGCCTGACGACACGCCGCAAAAGATGCCTTCCTCGCGGGCCAGGCGGCGCATGACGTGCTCGGCCTCGTCCTGCGCCATATCGACGATGCGGTCGACGCGTTCCGCCTGGTAGATCTTAGGCAGGTACTCCTGCGGCCAGCGGCGGATGCCGGGGATCGCGGCGCCTTCCATGGGCTGCAGACCGACGATCTGGATATCCGGATTCTGCTGCTTGAGGTAGCGAGAGACACCCATGATGGTGCCGGTGGTGCCCATCGAACTGACGAAATGGGTGATGCTGCCCTGAGTCTGCTGCCACAGTTCCGGCCCGGTACTGGTGAAGTGAGCCTCAGGATTGTCGCCGTTGGCGAACTGATCGAGCACCTTGCCGCGCCCTTCGGCAGCCATTTTCACCGCCAGGTCGCGAGCGCCTTCCATACCCTCTTCCTTGCTCACCAGAATCAGCTCGGCGCCATAGGCCGTCATGGCCGCCTTGCGCTCGGCACTGGAGTTGTCCGGCATGATCAGGATGAACCTGTAGCCCTTGATCGCCGCAGCCATGGCCAGGGCGATGCCGGTGTTGCCGGACGTGGCTTCGATCAGCGTATCGCCGGGCTTGATGTCGCCCCGCGCTTCGGCCCGCGCGATCATCGACAACGCGGGACGGTCTTTGACCGAGCCGGCCGGGTTGTTGCCTTCGAGTTTTACCAGGATCGTGTTACTGGTTTCGCCGGGCAGACGCTGCAGGCGAACCAGGGGCGTGTTGCCGACACAATCGGCGATGGTCGGGTACTGAATTGTCATGGCTTCGATGGACCGCACAGCCTTTGAGAGGCGCACATGATAGCGGCAACCATCGGCCACGGGCAGACCGCGCTACCCTCGTGTCGGTCTGGTGGGGGCACGAATCCGCTGCCGATGCGCCACACGCCGCACCCATTCGGCGAAGCAAGCAGACGAACGGCTCAGCACAATGAATGTACGAAGATTTTACCAACCGCAGCGATCAGGCTTGGCAAACCGGGGTCAGTGAACTAGCCCTGTAAACAGCTACACCTTTTTCCTTCCGCCCAGACAAGGAACATCCCATGCATGTCGGACGAGCCGCCCTGGTTCCCTCGATTCTGTTGTTCAGCCTCACCGCCTGCACGCAACCGGACGGCCCATCCAGCGAAGTCCCACCCGCCCCGGAAGCGTCCAGCGGCTACTCGGCCAAGCCAGGCTGGGCGCTGGAACGCTTTGCCGTTGCCGCTGCCAACCCGCTGGCGACCGAAGCCGGCTACGAAATGCTCAAGGCTGGCGGCAGCGCAATGGACGCCGCCGTGGCGGTACAGATGGTGTTGAGCCTGGTCGAGCCGCAATCCAGCGGGCTTGGCGGCGGTGCCTTTCTACTGCATTGGGATGGCGAACACATCGCCGCACTGGATGGCCGGGAGACCGCGCCGGCAGCGGTCGACGAACGACTGTTCCTGACTGCCGACGGCAAGCCGATGGCATTTCTCGATGCCGTCGTCGGTGGTCGTTCGGTGGGTGTGCCAGGCGTGGTGAGGATGCTTGAGCGCGCGCACGACCAGTACGGCAAGTTGCCTTGGAAAGCCTTGTTCCAACCAGCTATCGAACTTGCTGAAAACGGTTTCGAAATCAGCCCGCGCTTGTATGGCCTGCTGGTCAGCGATCCGGCCTTGCGCAAGGACCCGCGCGCCGCGGCGTTCTACTACCAGGACGATGGCGAGCCTCTACCGGTCGGCCATCGCTTGCGCAATCCGGCCCTCGCCGCGCTGCTCAAGGACATCGCCAAACGCGGCAGCGATGCGTTCTACACCGGCGCTAACGCCCGCTCGCTGGTCCTGCAGGTGAACACTCACCCGACCAACCCAGGCCGCATCAGTCTGAACGATCTCGAGGGATACCAGCCGCGTGAGCGGGACGCCATCTGCACCCTCTGGCAGAAGCGCTATCAGGTCTGCGGTTTCCCGCCGCCGTCGTCGGGCCACATTACGCAGATGCAGATCCTCGGCATGCTGGAACAGCTGCCAACGGTGCAGCCGCTCGATCGGGGCGTGCCTTCTGTCGAATTCCTGCATCGCTATACCGAGGCTTCACGACTGGCGTATGCCGACCGCGCCAAGTACCTGGCTGACCCGGATTTCGTGCCGGTACCGGGCCGCACCTGGAACAGCATGCTTGCACCGAGCTATCTCAAGCAGCGTGCCGCAATGATCGGCCCGCGCAGCATGGGCACTGCCGAAGCAGGCGAACCCGGAGAAATGCCGATTGTGTTTGCCCCGCAGGCGGCACAACCGGAGTACGGCACCAGCCATATCAGCATCGTCGACGCCGAAGGCAACGCGCTGGCGATGACCACAACCATCGAGCAAGCCTTCGGCTCACGTCTGCTCAACGATGGCGGCACCGGCCTCCCCGGCGGCTACCTGTTGAACAACGAACTCACCGACTTTGCCTTCGAACCCTACGACGCTTTTGGTCGGCAGGTGGCCAACCGGGTCGAGCCGAACAAGCGCCCACGCTCGAGCATGAGCCCGACGCTGGTATTCGACGTCACCGGCGAGCAGTTTCTGGCGAGCCTCGGCTCCCCTGGCGGCGCCGCGATCATCCACTTCACCGCGAAGACCCTGCTGGGCATGTATGACTGGGGTCTGGATGCGCAACGAGCAATCGACCTGCCCAACTTCGGCAGCTTCAACGGCCCGACGGTGCTCGAAGCAGGACGCTTTCCGGCTAGCACCGTACAGGCCCTGAAAGCACGCGGCCATGAGGTCAACGAGACGGAAATGACCAGCGGGCTTCAAGCTATTCAACGCACCGACAGCGGCTGGTTCGGCGGTGCCGACCCGCGCCGCGAAGGTGTGGTGATGGGCGAGTAACGCCTCGGCGAATGCCAGCCATCAGGTAGCCCTGCGGCTAGCATCCGCCGCGGTCGCGGCCCTACAGGTTCGAGTGCTTGGTGGACTTCACCGCCGGAGGGGCCCTCTGGGTAGTGCACGGACGACGTCTGCGCTAGACCACCCGCGCCTCAATCTCCAGCCGCTCGATAGCGCTGTCCAGCTCATCCAGAGCCTGGGCCGCGCTTGGGTGATTCTGCTTGAGTAATGTTTCGCTGCGCTCGCAGGCCGCCCGCAGCTGCGGGACTCCGCAATAGCGGGTAGCGCCGTGCAATCGGTGCACACGGTCGATGGTGGCCTGTCGGTCATTGGCCAGACGCGACTCGCGGATCACCCGGCGATCATCCTCCAGCGAGGCCAGCAGCATGCTCAGCATGTCCGCTGCCAGATCAGCTTTGCCAGCGGCCAAGCGCAATCCCTCTTCCGCATCGAGCACTTTGAGGTTGTTTTCCGGCGTCTGTGTCTCGAGGGGGGCTGCGACAAAGCTGCGCGCCAGCGGTAGGCCGGTCCACTTCAAGATCACCTGGGCCAGCTGCCGCTCGCTGATCGGCTTGGTCAGGTAATCGTCGAGACCGCTTTGCAAGAGCGAGCGCTTTTCGTTGGACAGCGCGTGAGCGGTGAGCGCGACGATCGGCATGGGTGGCTGCGCGCTGTCGTCCTCCCAGCGACGAATCGCCTCGGTGGTCTGGCGTCCGTCCATGCCAGGCATCTGCACGTCCATGAACACCAGATCGAAGGGCTTGTGCTTGACCGCCTCCAATGCTTCGGCGCCGCTGCTTACCGCTTCGACTTCACCGCCCATGTCGGTCAGCAAGGTTTCCAGCAGCAGCAGGTTGGCCGGGTTGTCATCGACACACAGCACCCGTGGCGGTCGGGTTTCCGGCACAGCGATGTTCTCGATCATGGTCTGTGGCGGGCGCAGCAGATCGAGCAGCACTCGCTGCAACTTGCGCGTACAGGCCGGCTTGCTTTGCAGCTGGGCATGGGTGTGCGATTCGGGCAACGCCTCGTGATATTGCGCCTGCTCGCTGGTCGGGCAAAGCACGATGCATTTGCAGCCCAGCCCTTCGAACTCCCAGAGCCGCAGGCATAGCTGTTGCGGTGCGATTTCTCGATGGGTCACGCCGAGCACGGCTATTTCGATCGGTTTATCGCTGGTATGCGCCTCGAACACCGCCGCCTGCAGCTGATCCAGGCTGTCGAACGGCAACACCTCCATGCCGCAGCTTTCCAGCTGATGCTGCAAGGCCTGACGTGTCAGTGGATGCTGTTCAAGCAAACCGACCTTGCGCCCGAGCAGCGCTGCTCGCGGCAGATCCTCGATATCGTCACGCGCTTTGGGCAGGCTCAGGCTGATCCAGAACTCGGAGCCCTCTTCCGGGATGCTGTCGACCCCGATTTCTCCGCCCATCTGCTCGATCAGCCGCTTGGAAATCACCAGCCCGAGGCCGGTACCGCCGGGTTGGCGCGACAGCGAATTGTCCGCCTGGCTGAACGCCTGGAACAAGGCACGCAGGTCCTGATCGGTCAGACCGATGCCGGTGTCCTGCACGCTGATGCGCAGCTGCGCACGGTCGGAGCGCTCATCCTCGACCATCGCACGGACGATGACGGTGCCTTCATTGGTGAACTTGATGGCGTTGCTGACCAGGTTGGTCAGGACCTGCTTGAGCCGCAGCGGGTCGCCGACCAGGGATAGCGGCGTGTCGCGGTAGACCAGGCTAACCAGCTCCAGATGCTTCTGGTGCGCCGCAGGGCCGAGGATGGTCAGGGTGTCCTCGATCAAATCGCGCAAATTGAACGGGATGTTGTCGAGGACCAGCTTGCCAGCCTCGATCTTCGAGAAGTCGAGGATCTCGTTGATGATCCCGAGCAGGCTGTCAGCAGATTTTTCGATGGTCGACAAGTAGTCCTGCTGGCGTGGCGTCAGGTCGCTTTTCTGCAGCAGATGGGTAAAGCCGAGGATGCCGTTGAGCGGCGTGCGGATTTCGTGGCTCATGTTGGCCAGGAACTCGGACTTGATCCGACTGGCCTCCAGCGCTTCCTTACGCGCCAGGTCCAGCTCGATGTTCTGGATCTCGATGGTCTCGAGGTTCTGCTGCACGTCTTCGGTGGCCTGGTCGATGCTCTGTTGCAATTCTTCACGAGCGGCCAGCAAGGCTTCGGCCATACGGTTGATGCCTGCCGCCACTTCGTCCATTTCATGGCTGCCGAGCGCTGGCAAACGAGTCTCCAGGTGACCGTCCTTGAGCTGCGCCACGGCCACCTTGACCCTGTGCAGCGGCTTGCTGATTGCCGTACTCATGCGCAGCGCCAGCAGCGCAGTAATGATCAGCCCTGCGCCAATCAGCAACAGGCTGGCAAACAGGCTGCGGTAACCGCGCAGCAGCGTGCCCTGGTGCGACAGCTCCAATTCCAGCCAGCCAATCAGGCGGAGGTCGTTGTCGGGATTGTCTTCGGCGAGATTCAGATGCTTGCCAAGCACCGGCAGGAGGATGCGCGTGGTGTCGACGCTGCTGACCTGAGTCAGCGCTTCGGGGTCGGTTGGCGGCGACGGGGTGATCATGTTTGGCCCGGCATGGGCCTGCAGATTGCGCTCGGCATCGAGGATGGAGACCGCACGCACGTCAGGCTGATCCAGCACCTGATTGAGAATACGCTGCAGCCGCTTGCCGTAGCCCTGCGCCATGGCCGGCGCCGCCAACGGCGCCAACTGCTCGGCGATCAGCTGGCCGCGCGCATCGAGCTGATGGCGCATCTCCGACAGCTGCATCCAGGTGAAGTAGATGCCCAGCGCCACGGCTAGCACCGTGCTGGGCAACAAGATCAGCACCAGCACCCGACTCTTTATTCCTAGGTCTTTCAGCACGGTTCCATTCCCCTGGTGGCCAGTGCGCTAGTGTAGCGGCTCGAACGGCGGGAATCTGCGTTGCAAGACAAATGCATGCCAGGCAGAACCAGGCGTGTTCCGATTGGGCGCCTAGCGTAGCGGACTCAGTCCAGCCCGCGGATATCGCGCTCCTGGAAGTGCGGCAGCTGCCACTGGAAGGTCATCGCCAGCACCCGGAACAGGAAGCCCGCACAGAGCGTGGCCAGCGAGCCGATGGACGTGTCGATCCCGAGCCAGAGCAACGTCACGTAGAGCACGCCAGTGAACAGCGCCACCGTGGCATAGAGCTCGCGCCGCAACACCATCGGCACCCGGTTGCAGAGAATGTCGCGCAGCAGTCCGCCAAACACGCCGGTGATGACCCCCGCCAGCACGACGATCGAAAGGTGCGCGCCCATGTCCAGGGCCACGCCGCAACCGATCACAGTAAAGGCCACCAGGCCCAAGCCGTCGACCAGCAGAAACACCTGCCGCAAGTGATGCATGTGCCGCGCGACCAGGGCGGTGACGATGGCCGCGCCCACGGTGAAACCAAGGTACTCGGGGTGGGCGATCCAGCCGATCGGGTAATGCCCCAGCAGCACATCGCGCGCCGTGCCGCCGCCCAGCGCTGTCACCGTGCCGAGCATGCAGATACCGAACAGATCCATGCCGCGGCGCATGCCCATGATGGCGCCAGACATGGCTTCAGCCGTGATGGCAACAAGGTAGATGATGTGTAACAGGGTCACGGCGCGCTCCAAGTGGGCATAAAGCTGAAAGGCGCGCGATTATGGGGCACACTCCTGTTTAATCGGTGTGGCTAAGTAAATTTAGGCTATACCAATATTTACTTAATCTGAGTTGCAGCTCTTGATTCTCGACCCCAAGCAGACCGAAGCCTTCCGCACCGTGATCAAGACGGGCAGTTTCGAGCAAGCGGCCCTGCGCCTGCACCTGACACCGCCTGCGATATCGCAGCGGGTGCGCGCCTTGGAAAGTACCTTGGGCAGCGCGCTGGTTGTACGTAGCCGGCCTTGCCGCCCAACAGAAACCGGTCAGCGGTTGATGCAATACCTCAAGCGCGCCACGCTGCTGGAAGCGGATCTGATGGCAGAGCTTGCCGAACGTAGCGATGCCCCGCTGGTGGTCGTCGCGGCGCTCAATGCCGACAGTCTTGGTACCTGGTTCTTTCCAGCTCTAGCCGAGGTGCTGATCAAGGAACGCGTACTGTTGGACCTCACCGTCGAAGATCAGGACCACACCTACAGCCTGCTGGAAACCGGCCTTGCCATCGGCTGTATTAGCACCGAACCCAAGCCCATGCGCGGCTGCACGGCCAGCCCGCTGGGGAGCATGCGCTATCGCCTGGTGGCGTCCGCCGCCTTTCGGCAGCAGTACTTTCCCAACGGCCTGAACCGCAATGCCGCGCGCAAGGCGCCAGTGGTCGCCTACACCAACAAGGACCGTCTCACCTCTTCGTTCCTACTGCGGCAGCTGGGCCTGCCCGAGGGCGCCTACCCTTGCCACTACGTGCCTGGCGCCGAGCCACGCTTCAATGCGATCCGCTACGGGCTGGGCTACGGCATGGTGCCGCAGCCGTTGCTGCAGGATGCACTGGCCGAGGGCATCGTGGTCGACCTGGCGGTGGACGCGCCGCTTGACATCTCACTGTACTGGCACACCTGGAAGGTGCAGTCGCCGCGCATGGAAAGCCTGTCCCGCCAGATCATCGAAGCGGCGCCGAAAATCCTTGCGCGGCCCGAGGGGGCTTGATGAATGATTACCCGTCGATGTGTCCTGGTTCGCGAGCAGGCACGCTCCTACCTAAACGTGTGGCGTTAACCTGGCCCGCATCGGTGCGATGCTGGCGCGCGAAGCGTCCCATCTACAAGGGAAGTGCATCGTCGGGACTGCGCCGGGTCCGGCCCTGAGGCAAACTAACGCCCATGACTTCTACTCTTTATCACCCGGCCTGCTGCTCGCCCCTGAGCGATCACTGGCCGCTGCCGCTCGCCTTGCCCGGCGTGCAGTTGATCAGCACCCGCTTCGACCCCGCCCTGCTCGACCCCGAGGACTTCACCCGCTGCGGCGTGCCGGGCATGACAGCGGTGAGCAAGCGCCAGACCGAATTTCTTGCCGGCCGTCTATGCGCTTGCGAAGCCTTGCGCCGCGCGACCGGCGCACCGTGCATTCCCGCTGTAAACGATGACCGCTCGCCCTGTTGGCCTGCCGGGGTGGTCGGTTCGATCACCCATGGCGCTGGCTGGGCTGCGGCCGCAGTGGCGCGACGCGAGCAATGGCGCGGCATCGGCCTGGACGTAGAGAAGCAGATCCCCACCACACGGGCCGACCGCCTGGTCGCTGAAATCCTCACCCCATACGAATTGGAAGGTTACGCCGCCCTCGACGAGACCCAGCGCGCCCTGCGCGTCACCCTGACCTTCTCCCTCAAGGAAAGCCTGTTCAAGGCGCTCTACCCGCTGGTGAACAAGCGCTTTTATTTTCAGGAAGCCGAACTGATTCATCACGACAGCAGCGGCTACGCCCGCCTGCGCCTGCTTACTGATTTATCCGGAGACTGGAAGACCGGCGCTGAGCTGGATGGCCAGTTCGTCCAATTCGATGACTACCTGCTAAGTCTTGTAAGCATTGCGGCCTGATCTTCACAGCCAAGCGCAAACCCATCGCGGGTAGCCGCAATCCGACTCGTGAGGCTAATGCTTGCTCAGCCCAGTGTGGGGAACCCAACGACCTTTCAGTGAGAGCGCGGCGCTGCCCCAACGCCTACTTCACCCGCTTGCGCGGCCAGACCAGGGTGAAACGCGCACCGCCCAGCTCGCTGTGTCCAATCTGCGACCGACCGCCGTGCCAGTACGTAATCCGCCGGACGATGGACAGGCCTAAACCATGCCCGCCGGAAGCACGGGTGCGGCTGTCATCCAGGCGCAGGAAAGGTGCAAAAACCTTCTCCCACGCTTCCTCGGGTACGCCTGGGCCGTCATCGTCGACCACCAACTTCGCCCGGTCGGCATCGATGACGAAGCTGACCTCAACCCGCGTTTCGGCGTGGCGCATGGCATTGCTGATCAGATTGCTCAAGGCGCGGCGCATGTAGTGTGGCTCGGCATCGACCACGCTGCTCCCGTCCGGGGCCGGCTTACAGGGCCCGCGCTCGACCAACACCGCCGGGCGCAAAGGCGCTAGCTCCCCGATGACCTGATCGACCAGCGCGCTCAAGTCGACCGATTGGAACGTCAGCTCCGGCGATCCACGCTCGAGGCGCGTGTAGACCAGCATCTCGTCCACCAGTCGATCCAGATCATCGATGTCGCCGTCCATGTCTTCCAGATAGCGGTGGCGTGCTTCCGGCGTCTGCGCCGAGCCGGCCATCTCCAGGCCGAAACGCAACCGGGCGACCGGCGTTCGCAGCTCATGGGCCACCGCGCTGACCATCTCCCGCTGCACCGCGAGCAAGCGCTGCAGATGAGTGGCCATGCCATTGAAGGCCTTGGCCAATCGCCCCACCGAATCGGTACCGGCATCCGGCACGCGCGCTTCCAGCTGGCCGGTCGCGATGCGCGTGGCAGCGCGCTCGACGCTTCGCAGACGCCGCTCCAGCTGGCGCACCAGCAGATACACCGTCAGCCCGATCAGCGACAGGCCCAGCACACCGATCAAAATCAGCAGCTCGGGCGGATAGGGATTGAGCTGACGCAGCGGCCCCAACGACATGATCCAAGGGGTTCCGGCAATTGCTGCGAACACCCGGATGGCCTCGCCGCCGTTGACCAGTGCCATCACCGTGTCGCCTTCGTCCAGCCGGCGCCGCTGATCATCATCGAGACTGGCGCTGTCGCGGGTCAGCAGTTCCAGCGGATAGCCGAAACCGCGCGCTTCCTTCAGTTCGGCCAGGCGCTGGGGTTGCTCGGCTTCGGGATAACGGATCAGCTCATCGATCAATAGATAGATGGTTGCGCGTGCCAGCTGCTCGCTGAGCTGCTCGACCTCGCCCGTCAGCGCCAGACGGTCTTCAGCGCTGACCAAGGAATAGATCGTCACACTGCCAGGGCGGATCTGCTCCACCAGAACCTGGCCGCGCAGCAGTCGCGTCTCCAGGCCGCTCTCGAGCCTGATGTCCTCCAGGGTTCGCACGCGCAGCGGTATGCCCAGCAGCCGCCCCCAGAGGTTCGCCGCCTGGCGCCGTTCAATGGGCGTCATGCTGCTCATGTTGTGCGCCATCAGGCGAAAGGTACCGGCCGCCAGCGCCTCGCGATGCTGATCGGCCCGGACCTCATTGAGCAGATGCAGACCACCCGCGCCCAGCAACCCCACCAGCACCAGCACGGCGAGCATGCCGCCGTAGATGCGCAGGAAGATCGAATTCACTGCAGCGCTTCAGCCGCTTCGGAGACGAACAGGTAGCCCTTGCCCCGCACTGTCTTGATCAGCCGTGGGTGATCGGGGTCGTCACCAATCTTCGGGCGGATGCGCGATATACGCACATCAATGGAACGGTCCTGGCCGTCGTATTCGATGCCGCGCAGTTCAGAAAAGATCTGTTCGCGGGACATGATCCGTCCCGGGTTGGATGTCAGCAGCCACAGCAGGTCGAACTCCGCGCCGGTCAGCTCAATGCCCTCCCCGCGCAACCAGGCCTCGCGCAACGCGTTGTCGACCACCAATGGGCCGTACTGGACGCGTTTCCCACCCACAGCCGACGGAGCCTCTGCCCCTTCACGCCGCCGCAGCAAGGCCCGGATGCGCGCCAGCAGCAACCGCGGCCGCACGGGCTTGCAAACGTAGTCGTCAGCACCGATTTCCAGGCCGAGTACCTGATCGAGGTCGTCGGCGCGCGCGGTGAGCATCAGGATCGGCCCGTCATAGCGATCGCGCACTTTGCGGCAGATAGACAGCCCATCTTCGCCGGGCAGCATCAGGTCGAGCACCACCAGATCGGGACGCTCGTTAATGATGCGTTCGGCCGCCTGGGCGCCGTCCGCCTCAATGGAGACCTGCATGCCGTTACCCTCAAGATACTCACGGGTCAGCTCGGCCAACCGCTGGTCATCTTCGACAATCAGGATGTTCCAAGACTCTTGATCCACCACGCGCCCTCCCGAGACACCGGCCGGCATTGTAGCGCCAGGGCATAGCCAGATGGCAGCGGTTGACATGCTCCGCTTGGCGCACGGCTTGGAAGAAACGAGGGAAGCTGCGCCCGGTGAGGCCTCTTAGCGGGCTGGCACATGGCTGCGCCCAGCCCGGCGCTGAGCAAAAGGCCATCACGTCTGCCCGCTCCGTCAAAATCAAGCCTTGCGGGCTGCAAAACGCAATAAATCCGTCTTTGACAAAACACCACATATAGTGTTTTCGCGTGGGCGTCGCCGGGCATCCGAAAGCGCCGGCGAGCACGCATTTCATCCGAACATCGTGCAGCCCCGAAACGGCGCGGGCTGCGCCCTGATCGCGCACAGCTCACCCACATCTTATCCACAGGTTGTTCATTTCGAGCGCCTTGCGCTGTGCCTGAGCCAGCACTATCGTGTCGCTCCAGGCGCTTTTTACCCCATATGTTGGGTGTCCAGCGCCTAACAGACACAAACGCCGGAAAAAGCAAGCAAATTAATTCGCTCTGGTTTTTACCCGGCTCGCGCCCGCCCCCGGGGTGATAGAACGCTGCCGCAGACCGCGAACCTGCGCAGCCCAACGTTGATTTTGCTCAAGCCCAGCAGTAGCGCATGCGTCGAGCGCGTCACACTACATGTTGTGTTTTGAGGTTGTGATCTTCACAACGCCTGACTATGCTTCGGCACATTCGATTCGCCACCTCTGGTGCCGGATCGTTTCCAGTTTTGATATACCCATGGGCCGGTCCGCCGGGGCATGGTTCATGCAATACGAGACGCGCAACACCAGATCAGGGCCGCCCACGAAGCTGACCCGACACCTAACGTGCTACCGAGACAGAGAGAATCCGGAGAACCCATGCAGAACGAGTCCATTCGCGAGAACCCGCACGCCACTGACAGCACGCTGGACCTGGCCGCTACCGCGCCCGGCCAGCTGCGCGTGATCAAGCGCAACGGTACCGTCGTCCCCTACACCGACGACAAGATCACCGTTGCCATCACCAAGGCGTTTCTCGCAGTGGAAGGCAACAATGCTGCCGCCTCGTCGCGCATCCATGACACCGTGCAGCGCCTGACCGAACAGGTCACCGCCACCTTCAAGCGCCGCATGCCCTCCGGCGGCACCATCCATATCGAGGAAATCCAGGACCAGGTCGAACTGGCCCTGATGCGCTCCGGCGAGCAGAAAGTCGCCCGCGACTACGTGATCTATCGCGAATCCCGTAGCCAGGAGCGCAAGCGTGGCGCCGTCGACGCACCGGTCGAGGCTCATCCGAGCATCCGCATCAAGCGTGCCGACGGCAGCATGGCGCCGCTGGACCTGGGCCGCCTGAACACCATCATCACCGAAGCCTGCGAAGGCCTCGAAGAAGTCGATGGCTCGCTGATCCAGAAAGAAACCCTGAAGAACCTCTACGACGGCGTTGAGCAGACCGACGTCAACACCGCCCTGGTGATGACTGCCCGCACCCTGGTCGAGCGTGAGCCGAACTACTCTTACGTCACCGCCCGCCTGCTGATGGACACCCTGCGCGCCGAGGCTCTGACCTTCCTGGAAGTCGCCGAGTCCGCCACCCATCACGAAATGGCTGACCTCTACGCTAAGGCCCTGCCGGCCTACGTGGAAAAAGGCGTGCAGTTCGAACTGCTCGACCCGCGCCTGAAGGAATACGACCTGGCCAAGCTGGGCGCCGCGATCAACCACGAGCAGGACCAGCAGTTCACCTACCTCGGCCTGCAGACCCTCTACGACCGTTACTTCATCCACAAGGATGGCGTGCGTTTCGAGCTGCCGCAGATCTTCTTCATGCGCGTCGCCATGGGCCTGGCCATCGAGGAAGAAAACCGCGAAGCCCGCGCCATCGAGTTCTACAACCTGCTGTCGTCCTTCGACTACATGGCCTCCACGCCGACCCTGTTCAACGCCGGCACCCTGCGTCCGCAGCTGTCCTCGTGCTACCTGACCACCGTGCCGGACGACCTGGGCGGCATCTACGACGCCATCCGCGATAACGCCCTGCTCTCCAAGTTCGCCGGCGGTCTGGGCAACGACTGGACCCCGGTGCGCGCACTGGGCGCCTACATCAAGGGCACCAACGGCAAATCCCAGGGCGTCGTGCCCTTCCTCAAAGTGGTCAACGACACCGCCGTCGCGGTCAACCAGGGCGGCAAGCGCAAGGGCGCGGTCTGCGCCTACCTGGAAACCTGGCACCTGGACATCGAGGAATTCCTCGAGCTGCGCAAGAACACCGGTGATGACCGTCGCCGTACCCACGACATGAACACCGCCAACTGGATTCCGGACCTGTTCATGAAGCGCGTCTTCGACGACGGCAAGTGGACCCTGTTCTCGCCAAGCGAAGTACCCGACCTGCACGACCTCACCGGCAAGGCCTTCGAGGAGCGCTACGAGTACTACGAAGCCCTGATCGAATACGGCAAGATCAAGAACTACAAGACCCTGCAGGCCAAAGACCTGTGGCGCAAGATGCTCTCCATGCTGTTTGAAACCGGCCACCCATGGCTGACCTTCAAGGACCCGTGCAACCTGCGCAGCCCGCAGCAGCACGTCGGCGTGGTGCACAGCTCCAACCTCTGCACCGAGATCACGCTCAACACCAACAAGGACGAGATCGCCGTCTGCAACCTGGGCTCGATCAACCTGCCGCGTCACATCGTCGACGGCAAGCTGGACACCGCCAAGCTGGAGCGCACCGTGCGCACCGCCGTGCGGATGCTCGATAACGTCATCGACATCAACTACTACTCGGTGCCGCAGGCGCGCAACTCCAACCTCAAGCACCGCCCGGTGGGCCTGGGCATCATGGGCTTCCAGGACGCGCTGTACCTGCAGCACATCCCGTACGGCTCCGATGCCGCCATCGACTTCGCCGACAAGTCCATGGAGGCGGTCAGCTACTACGCCATCCAGGCCTCCTGTGACCTGGCAGACGAGCGCGGCGCCTACGAAACCTTCCAGGGTTCGTTGTGGAGCCAGGGCATCCTGCCGCTGGATTCGCAGCAGATCCTCATCGAAGCGCGTGGCCAGAAGTACATCGACGTCGACCTGACCGAGTCCCTGGACTGGGCCCCGGTGCGTGCCCGCGTCAAGAATGGCATCCGTAACTCCAACATCATGGCCATCGCGCCGACCGCAACCATCGCCAACATCACCGGCGTGTCGCAGTCCATCGAGCCGACCTACCAGAACCTGTACGTGAAATCGAACCTCTCGGGCGAATTCACCGTGATCAACCCCTACCTGGTTCGCGACCTCAAGGCGCGCGGCCTGTGGGATGCGGTCATGATCAACGACCTCAAGTACTACGACGGTTCCGTGCAGCAGATCGAGCGCATCCCGCAGGAGTTGAAAGACCTCTACGCAACCGCCTTCGAAGTGGAAACCAAGTGGATCGTCGACGCCGCCAGCCGCCGCCAGAAGTGGATCGACCAGGCCCAGTCGCTGAACCTCTACATCGCCGGCGCCAGCGGCAAGAAGCTGGACGTGACCTACCGCATGGCCTGGTTCCGTGGCCTGAAAACCACCTACTACCTCCGTGCCCTGGCCGCGACCAGCACCGAGAAGTCCACCGTCAACACCGGCAAGCTCAACGCCGTGTCCAGCGGTGGCAATGGCAGCGCCAGCCCTACTCCGGCGAAAGCTGCGCCAGCGCCAGAAATGGCCGCCGGCCCGGCACCGGTGCCAAAGGCCTGTGCCATTGATGAACCAGACTGCGAAGCCTGCCAATAAGTAGTTAAGGAAGTCGCGGTCCCCAGAGCGGACCGCGCGTTGTTGCCCGGCATGCCGGCCCCCATCACGTACATGCGTACGCTCAGGGGCTCCGACCCGCCAGGCGCCTAGCGCGGCCTCGCTCTGGAAACCGCTCACACCGAGCCACCGCTGCGTCTGCTGTTGATTAGCTTTTCGTAGGAGCGAGCTTGCTCGCGATCCACTACTCGCCAACGCCGGGGTCTGGATCGTTAACCAAGTCCGACGCCACCTCAAATCCAGTCCCCTCGCCCCTCCGGGGAGAGGGCTAGGGTGAGGGGCAGCCCACCAGACAACACAAAGGCCGGGCCCAACCCCCGACCTGATACAGAACTCAATGGGCGCGGGGCACACCACCCTCCCCCAACAAAACACCCGCTTTTGCGTGCAAACCAAAAGCCACCAGACATTTTCGACCGGCCACGACCGGTCCCCAATCAGGAGAACCGCCATGCTGAGCTGGGACGAATTCGACGAAGAAGACACCACCACCGCCACGCAGGCCGCCCCCCAAGCCGCTGCTGCAAATACTGACGCACCGGCCAAACTCGACAAGGACGCCGCTGGCTCCGTCGAAGAAGCCCGCGCCGTAGCCGCTGACGACTCCGCTGCCGTCGCCCGCGCCAAGAAAGCCCTGGACGATCTCGACATCCAGGAAGGCCTCGACGAACTGGAAGGCGAATCCGCCCGCGTTCACGTCGGCGACAAGCAGATGATCAACGCCCGCGCCGACCTCAACCAGCTCGTACCCTTCAAGTACGACTGGGCCTGGCAGAAGTATCTGGATGGTTGCGCCAACCACTGGATGCCGCAGGAAGTGAACATGAACGCCGACATCGCCCTGTGGAAGACGCCGGACGGCCTCTCCGAGGACGAGCGCCGCATCGTCAAGCGCAACCTGGGCTTCTTCTCCACCGCCGACAGCCTGGTCGCCAACAACCTCGTGCTGGCCGTGTACCGCCTGATCACCAACCCCGAGTGCCGCCAGTACATCCTGCGCCAGGCCTTCGAAGAGGCGATCCACACCCACGCCTACCAGTACTGCATCGAATCGCTGGGCATGGATGAAGGCGAGATCTTCAACATGTACCACGAGATCCCGAGCGTCGCGAAGAAGGCCTCCTGGGGCCTCAAGTACACCCGCTCCATCTCCGACCCGACCTTCCAGACCGGCACCGTCGAGACGGATAAAGAGTTCCTGCGCAACCTCATCGCCTATTACTGCGTACTGGAAGGCATCTTCTTCTACTGCGGCTTCACCCAGATCCTCTCCATGGGCCGCCGCAACAAGATGACCGGCACCGCCGAGCAGTTCCAATACATCCTGCGCGACGAGTCCATGCACCTGAACTTCGGCATCGACGTGATCAACCAGATCAAGATCGAAAACCCGCACCTGTGGGACGCCGCCATGAAGGACGAAGCGACCCAGATGATCCTCCAGGGCACGCAGCTCGAAATCGAATACGCCCGCGACACCATGCCCCGCGGCGTCCTCGGCATGAACGCCTCGATGATGGAGGACTACCTCAAGTTCATCGCCAACCGCCGCCTGACACAGATTGGGTTGAAGGAAGAGTACCCGGGTACTACTAACCCGTTCCCGTGGATGAGCGAGATCATGGACTTGAAGAAGGAGAAGAACTTCTTCGAGACGCGGGTTATTGAGTACCAGACTGGTGGGGCGCTGAGCTGGGATTGATATAAGTCATTCACTGCAAAGCGCTTTACCCGAAGTATGGTTTGGGAAGCGGTTAGAACGATATGAAAGCCCCGCCCTGTGCGGGGTTTTTTATGAGGCGAACCGATCATGAAAATCGATGAGGAATGGCTCGATAACTTTTTTCGGCCAGTAGATGAAAAAAACATCCTAAAACGTCGCGAATCCACCGGAATCGAATTCAAAGAATGCTTCAACTGGGGTAATAAAGAATTTAAATCGAACATCGGAAAGTCGGCAGCTGCTTTCTCTAATAACGCAGGCGGCGTAATAATTTTCGGAATAGGAAACAACCCGCACAAACTAATAGGGCTAGAGTCTTTCGAGATAGACGAAGCAGATATCTCCCATTCTTTCAACGAGCATTTTTCGCCTTACATAGACTTTTCACTACACACATGCGAAATCGCTGGTAAGACTATCGGCTTGATGCAAGTTTATGAAGCCAAAAAGAAACCTGTGATATGCATCAAAGATTCGCCTAAAACAAACGACTCTGACATTTACTTTCGTTACAACGCAAAGTCCTCAAAAATCAAATCTGGCGACCTAAACCACCTGATAAACCAAATACAAGAAAGCAACAACAAGAAATGGCTAGACTTGTTTACCAAAGTATCGACAGTTGGCATAAGCAACATCTCGCTACTTAACAAGGTCACCGGAGAAATGGACTCCCCTGGCACCGCTCAAAAATTCCTTCTGGACGAGTCTTTACTTGACCAAATAAAAATACTTGATCGCCATTCCGTTTCTGAAATTGGTGCCCCGGCGGTACGCATAGTCGGCGAAATAGTTGAAACCACTTCAGTAATCAATAGAACGAAAAGCTTACACGAGGAAGATATATTCAAGGCTTTGTTGAGCTCATCCCTTGAATGCTCTCCATCAGAATATCTGTCCATCATATGCCGGCTTAACTCTGAATTTTACCCTATATACTGGCTTCTAAATCATCTAACACCCCCAGATACCGAAAGCAGAATTAAATTCATTGAATCAGAAATAGTTTCACGCTCAAGAAACAAACCCAAGATCATACGCCGAATCGCTGACGACTCTCAGCTTGAAAAAAAATACGGAAAATACTCTTTACTAACCGAGATCAATGGACTCAAAAGAAAGCTATTCTTTGACAAGCTTGTCTCCCAAGAAAATTCTGCATTCGAAACTGATAGCGACTGCAAGGACTTCTTAGAGGCTATATTTTCTCTAAACCAGGAATCAACCGCTCATGAGTTTGTCATATCAGAACTTAAGCGATTATTCGAAGAAAAATATCCATTCGAAAAGGACAGCCTCAACTACTTATTCCGCTGGGCAGTAAGTTTCATCGATAATCTATTTTTCAAAGGTCAACAATATTAACTAAAGCGAGGTAGCCTGGAAGAAACGCGTGGAAAAGGCTTCGCCGTTTTCCACCCTACGCTCCGGCAACGTCGATGCGTCGGCGGTGTGAGCGGGTGAGATGGCGTAGGGTGGATAACGCTTTGCTTATCCACCAATACGGACCTCCCACCAACATAACGCTCAAGGATGAGCCGCATGTCTCGATACCGCCGCGCCCACCGGGACGCAACCTATTTATTCACGGTCAACATACGTAATCGCCGAAGCGACTTTCTTGTCCGCCACATTGACCTGCTGCGTGAAACAGTCCGCGCCACCAAAGCCCGTCATTCCGTTCATGGGACGTTGCCCACGAAGCTAATAACCGCCAAGCCCAAAATCCGGCATCATTACACACGAATAATAACCGCCCGATCCATTGCGGAAACGATTAAATAACCACTGCAATAGATAACTGAGGAATATAAATGACCGCTGATGAAAAGACACCCATCAGATTACCTACACTTTTTAAAATAGAGGGGTTATCTGCAATTGCAGTAGTATTTGCACTGTTTTTCACGAACGGCTACGTATATTTAGAAACACTAAGCACTCGACTAGACGCCCCTATCAATCGGCTCGGGTTCTCGAACCAAATCTATGCCGTCTATGGCGGCGTCAGCTTTCTAGTAATTATGGCGGCTTCGTTCATAGCACTTAGTGTGATCATGTTTGCAACTTATGCAATGGCTCTTGCTGAGAATCCCGAGAATGAAGCCAGCAAAGACAACTGGCTTAAGAATATGCTAACCAAGGCAGCAGGGAAACTATCGAAAAGGCATGCCCGAACAAAGCAATTTCTTTTCGTAACGGTTTTGGCAATTAGCCTAGCAGCCGTATTGTACGGATTTTGGAAAATCACGGTGTCTTCGGCGATTGAGCGCGCAGAAAAGCAGGCGTTTGAATTTGCAACAACTTGCACCCAATCGGTTATCTTTTTAAATAACACCACTCGAATGGGGGCATGCATAGTTGGCGAGTCCGACGACAACTTGTATTTGTTGTTTAAAGGAAAAGTAAAGAATAAAAGCGTCGATTTTGAAACAGGACTATTACCAAAGAGATATTTAGCTATGACCCGAAAGCCGTCTCATCTCGCTGATGACTAAGGAAATTTACAAGCATTTGAGTTCGCAAACCTGCAACTCTCGTAGCGAGGTAGCCTGGAAGTGACGCGTGGAAAAGGCTTCGCCGTTTTCCACCCTACCTTCGGCAACGTCGATGCATCGGCGGTGTGGGCGGTTGAGATCCGTAGGGTGGATAACGCTTTGCTTATCCACCGATACGGACCTTCCGCCAACACAACGCTCAAGGATGAGCCGCCATGTCCCGCTACCGCCGCGCCCACGTCCCGGGCGCCACGTATTTCTTCACCGTAAATCTGCATAACCGTCGCAGCGATCTGCTGATCCGCCATGTCGACTTGCTACGCGAGACGGTGCGTGCCACACGCGCACGCCATCCCTTCTACATCGACGCCTGGGTCGTGCTGCCCGATCACATGCATTGCGTCTGGACGCTCCCGGATGGCGACGCTGACTTCGCCCTGCGCTGGAAAGTCATCAAGTTCGCTTTCGCCCGGCGCCTCCCGAAGACCGAGGTACTGACGGCAACCCAGCGCTCCCGCGGCGAGCGCGGAATATGGCAGCGGCGCTACTGGGAACACCTGATTCGAGATGAACGGGATTACCGGCATCACGTCGACTACGTTCATCGGAACCCGTTGAAGCACGGCCTGGTGAAGCGCGTCGTCGACTGGCCCTACTCGAGCTTTCATCGAGCGGTCGCGGCCGGTGTTTATCCGGTTGATTGGTGCGGCGATGAGGTAGAGGGGTACGCCGGTGATGCGGACTGACGCGTGGAAAGGGCTTTGCCGTTTCCACCCTACGCTGCGGCGAATTAGCCAGTCAGCTCACACAACCCACCCGGCACCTTCATCACCCACTCCCTCACAGCCAGCACCGTCGGATCATCCCGGCGGCTTTCGGGATAAACCAGATGAAACGGCTTGCCCGCCATCTCCGGGCCGAACGGCTGCACCAACCGCCCTCCCCTCAGTTCATCCTCGATCAACTGACGGCTCATCAGCGCCACGCCCTGCGCGCCGATGGCGGCTGAGATGGCGTGGGTCTCGTCGGAGAAGACCAGCCCGGCGCTGACATCCAGCCCCGGCACCTTGGCGAGCTTCTGCCACGCCGCCCAACGTATCGGCGCCGAGGCGGCACCCCGCGCGTGAAAGTGGATCAGCGGGTGGTTGGGCAGGTCAGCGACGTCGCGAAGGCCCAACAGCGGGCTACAGACCGGAACGAAGGTGTTGTCGATCAGCTTCTCGGCCACCAGCCCTGACCAGCGCCCGTCGCCGTAGCGGATGGCGATATCCGCCGTAACGCCATCCAACGCCACCGGCTCGTGCGAGGTGTGGAAGCGCAGGTCGATATCAGGATGCGAATCGCGCAGCAGGCAGACCCAGGGCACCAGCCAGCGCACGGCAATGGCCGGAGTAGTGCTGAGGGTGATCGCCTGCCGGCACGGCCCCGCACTAAGGCGTTGGACCGTGGCGCTGATGCTGTCGAACGCGGTCTCCAGCGTCTGCTGCAGGTCACGGCCTTGGGCGGTGAGCTCCAGCTGCCGGGGTTTGCGCAGAAACAGCGCCACGCCGAGGGATTCTTCCAGCGAGCGAATCTGATGGCTGACCGCCGTGGCGGTGACATTCAACTCCTCGGCGGCCTGCTTGGCGCTCTCGTGGCGGGCGGCGGCTTCGAAGGCACGTAGCGCAGAAAGCGAAGGTAACCAGCGGTGCGCCATGGCTGAATCTTCCTCATCTGTAACCGAAAGAAATGGTCGTTTGTCGCTCGCATAGCCTAGCCCTAGGCTGGATTTACCGCGAACGACAGATGAATTCAATCACAGAGGAGAATCACCATGACGCACCTACTGCACCTCGACGCCAGCGCCCGCCCCGGCTTTGCCGGCAAAGACGAGCACGGCTCCCACAGCCGTAATCTCACCCACCGTTTCGTCAGCCAGTGGATGGCCCGCCGCGCACAGGACAGCGTGACCTACCGGGACATCGGGCAGAACCCGCCCTCCTATATCAGCCATGACTGGATCGCCTCCAGCTTCACGCCGGAAGAACGCCGTGAGCCTTGGATGACGGAAACGTTGGCGGAAAGCGACCGGTTGGTCGATGAGCTGATCGCTGCCGATGTACTAGTCATCGGCACGCCGCTTTACAACTTCGGCATGCCCGCCGCGCTGAAGGCCTGGATTGACCTGATCGTGCGGCCGGGCCGGACGGTCGATGTCGACGAAACCAAACTACCTGAACCTTACGTACCCTTGCTGGCGGACCGACCACGGCATGCGGTCATCCTCAGCGCCAGGGGCGGCATCGGCTTTGGTCCCGGTGGCGAGATGGCGCATATGAACCACCTGGAGCCGAACCTGGTGACCGCACTTAATTTCATCGGCATCACCCGCATCCACCAGATCGCCATCGAAGGGCAGGAAACAGGCGGCGACGTATTGGCGGCCTCGGTGGCCGAGGCGCTGCATCAGGTGGATGTGTTGGTAGCGGAGCTTCAGGGGACGCTTGACGCGACGCCTCTGAGCCAGCCCTACGAACGACAGGCTGAGGCTTGCTGAGCACAAACTGCGGAGCAGCAGGCGTTGCGCGATTCCAGCCTTGATGACTCGCTCCAGACAAGGAGGTCGCACGCTGCCGGCCAGCTTGCTGCAACGCCGCTCAGCGAGAGCTGTTCATGCGTCCACCGGTACTGCGTCGACGAAGCGCGCCAAACCGCTTCGATAGCCGCTGCAATTCTCCGTCGGCTAAAAACAAGAAGCCCGGCGTTCGCCGGGCTGGGTGTCACTGCAGTAACTTTTACTTCTGAGTAACGGTAGCCATGTTGTTCGAACCAGCCTGGATGATAGATGCCAGATCACCCACGCCAGACTGCATAGCGACAGCCATGTTGCTCACGCCGCTTTGAACGATATAGGCATCATTGTCAGTGCCGGACTGGGTGATATCGGTGTTGTTCGACTGACCGTACTGGTCGACATTGGCGTAATTGCCACTGCCTTTTTGCTCAATTTCAACGTCGTTGAATTCACCAGTCTGGAGAATTTCTGCGACGGCCAGATCGCCTTGGGTAACGAGTAACTCGTTGCCAGTTCCGATCTGGTCGGCATAGACGATACCAGTATCTTTCTGGCTGACAGTAGCGACGTTGTCGTTACCGTTCTGAGATACGTCTGACAGGTTGTTATTACCGTACTGTCCGACATTGGCCTTGTTGTCATTACCGGCCTGGGTGATAAATGACCAGTTTCCATTGCCACCTTGCTTCAGGGTGGCATCGTTGCTAATGCCGTTCTGAGTCACCTCCGAGAAATGGCTGCCACCACCACCGTGGGTGACGAAGGCCTCGTTCGCTTCACCGGTCTGGTTGACAAAGGACGTGTTATTAGTTGCCACTTGCAGGACCTCAGCCTTGTTCGCAACGCCAGCCTGGACAACAGTGGAGCCAGAGTTGGTGCTGCTCTGAGTCACGGCAGCAACGTTCATGTTGCCCGCCTGGTAGACACCCGAAAGGTTGTCGGAGCCAGCTTGATAAGTAGTACCGATGTTGCCTTCACCGTCCTGGAAGACCAGAGCGAACTGATCGCCGCCCTCCTGAGTCACGGTAGCCTGTTGATTGTTGCCATCCTGGTCTACGTAGGCTTCGCTGGACGCGGCCATGGCATTGGCAGCAGCGGCAGAGATAAGAAGGGCGAGCAGGGTCTTTTTATTGAACATGGTGTAGCTCCATTCGGGATAGTGGTTCACATCCTGTTCCCACAACCAATCCGCCGAGGATTGGGGAATACGGACCTGTTGCGGCGCGGCATGCGCAACATAGCCTGCGGCTTCTCCGCCAACCATAAACCGAACGGTTGAATCTAACTGCCTCGCGCCAGCTATCGAATTGCTAGGTGTAGTTGGAGGCGAGGGTGGCGAAGCTGCAGGCGGCGCTTGCCAGGGCGCCGATGAGCTCCCATCAGCAGAGGCAGGTCGAACCCGTCTAGCAACACAGCCGCCCCGTTCGCCCAGTTATGAGCAGAAGCCAGCGCCAATCTCAGGCGTCGGGAGTGCTGTCCGGCGTGGTGAAGGGGCGCCGGCGGGATACGAGCTTGCGTGCCCCACGAAGGGCATCACGATCAGGCTGTAGAGCGTCAGGTAGCGATGCGAGTCGCGTTGGTCTTCGAGCCGCTTGTGGGAAGAGATCTGACGGCGTTACGTGCACCGGCCAATACGGCCCCTTTTTGAATCGGCTGCCAAGTCTCGGGTAAGCAATAGCCTTTGAAGTCGCGAACTGCAGTGTGCCGGGGCGCTTCTGGGCAGGTGCTTGGCGAACAAAGCAGCCATCATTGCCGCAGCGTCCGGACGCGGCTTAGAGTGAGGCCGCGCCCGGGCAACGACAGGCGCTGGGCAGCGGTAACCGGAGGAGCCACGATTGAACGATTCAACGCGCGGCCTGCTTCTGGTGAGCAGCGGCATCGTCGTACTCAGCTTCGATGGCCTGTTGGTGCGCCTGGCACAGGCCGATGGCTGGAGCATCGTGTTCTGGCGGGGGCTGTTGATGTTTCTGGCGCTGGGTGCGTTCTCGCTGTCGGCCAAAAGCCGGGCGAGTCTCAAGGCGCAACCGCTGATCAGCGCCGCCTCGGCCTTGCTGTTGGCCTTTATTTCGATCTTTTTCGTGCTCGCGGTCATCCATACCACGGTGGCCAACGTGGTGGTCGTGCTCAGCACGGCGCCCCTGTTCGCCGCCCTGTTCACACGCTTTTTCCTGGGCGAGTCGGTGGCGTTGCACACCTGGCTAGCCATCGGCGTGGCGGCGCTGGGGATCATGATTGTATTTGCCGGCGCCTTCACCCCCACCGATCTGGCCGGTAACGGTTATGCGCTGTTGTCCTCGGCAGCGGTGGGCGCCAATCTCACCCTGCTGCGCCGCCATCGCGCTATCGAACGGATGCCCCTCATCGCGCTCGGCGGCCTGGCGGCTGCGGTGATCGCCTGGCCCAAGGCCGAGCCGTTGGGCCTGGGTACGACGAGCTATTGGGCGCTGGCAATCATGGGTCTGATCCAGATGCCGCTGGCCACGCTGCTGATCAATAACGCGACCCGCTATCTGCCGTCTGCCGAAGTCGCGCTCTTCTATCTATTGGAAAGCGTGCTGGGGTCGCTGTGGGCCTGGTATTTCCTGAACGAGACACCCGCAACCTCGACGCTTTATGGCGGCGCGCTGGTCATCGCGACACTGGTGGTTCACGCCGGACTGAGCCTGCGTCGGCGCCCCGCATCGCCCGGACCGTCCCGCCCCGGCGCGAAGCCTTGCCTGGTAGCGGACAAGTGACCGGCAAGGGAGACGCCATAAGCGCCGGGTGCCGCCTTTAAGTCGCTGCGGGACCGCGACCACTCCGGCCGCAGATCAGCCGCCGAGATAAGCGCCGAAGCGCGTCAGGCTTAACAGCGAAAGCAGCGAGTAAACACTTCCACAGACCGATACCGCCCCCGGCGAACTGCTAACGGCGCTTGGCCGATCGCCCGTGAGATGACGTGCATCGAAACACCCGGTGTCCCTGTAAGCCCCGCCTTGCGCCATAAAGTGCGTTGGTCGGAAAAGTACGGGGCCACCTCAAAGCTTGACAGACCCGTGCCGATAACGTCTTGCCGGCCGCGACTCGCCAGCGATCGATTCGACGAGGAATCGGGCGTGCGCGGTCGCGAAGCGCACTGGATTGCGCGAGGGTTCCCCGAGGGACGAAGCGCAGGTCGGCGTGGACGTCTTGATGAATTGGCCTGAGGCCGAAAACAATGAAAATAAAACACAAACTGCTAGCAAGCTTTCTGGTCGCGACGCTCGTTCCGGTCCTTGTCGTCGCCCTGTTCACCATCCGCAACGTAACCGAGGAGGCCAAAGCCCAGTTTCAGGAAAGCAGCAGCCTGGACGTCCAGCTGGTGAACAATACCTTCGTGACACTGTTCGATTCGGTCAGCCATACCGTGTCGGCCATGGCCGACTTTGCCGCCGTCCGGGACACCGAGGCTGGCGAGCTGACCACCTACTTCGGGTCACCCAGCAAACCCGGCGCCACCGCCACGGCCAACGGGGGTCGCGAGAAAGATATCTTCGATTACTTCTCGGGTATCGGTAACAACAACCCGAACTTCGGTTACGTCTACATGGGCGACGCCCAGGGCGGCTACGTGGAGTGGCCGGGCACCGCAGATTACGGCGACTGGGACCCGCGCGGGCGCCCCTGGTTTACCTTGGGCAAGGACGCCAATTTCCAGCTGACGCGCCTGGATGGCTATTACTGGGAGCCGGACGACGCCGTCTACGTGTCGGTGATCAAAGCCTTCAAGGACCAGGCTGGTAACTTCGCTGGGGTCGTGGCGACGGACGTGTCGCTCAAGGCGCTGACCGACATGGTCCAGAAAACCCGCTTCGGCGAGACCGGTTTCTTTATGCTGGTCGAAAACAGCGGAACCTTGCTGGTCGACGGCCACCAACCCGAGAACAACTTCAAGAAGCTCAGCGAGCTGCCAGGCGATTACGTCGCGAACATCGCTAACACAGAGAACGGCCTGATCGAGGTCAACATCGATGGCGTTGATTATCTGGCCAACGTCTTCACCTCGCCGACCCTGGGCTGGAAATTCATCGGTTTCATGCAGGTTGACGAAATCCTGGCCGGCGCGCACAGGCTGGCCTGGCTGACGCTGGTGGCGTGCGCCGTGCTGGTGGTGTTGTTCGGTATCGCCGGGGTGGTATTTGCGAACCGCATCGTCACCCCGATCAATCTGGTCAAGGACGGGCTGCGCACAATCGCCCAGGGCGAAGGTGATCTGACCCACCGCCTCCCCGTGCTGGCGCGGGACGAAACCGGTGAACTGGCCAAGTGGTTCAACCAGTTCATCGAGTCGACGCAGTCGATGATCACCGTCATCAAGGACAACGCGGTGAGCATCGACAGCGTTTCAAGCCAGACCAACGAGCGCACCACCGCCATGTCGGAGAGCTTGCAGCGCCAGTCGAGCGCGGTGGAGCAGATCGTCACCGCCGTCACCGAGATGGCCTCGGCGGCCAACGAGGTGGCACACAACTGTGTCAAGACGGCGGAAGTCTCCGCGCAGGGTCTGGACGCGACGCGCAATGGCAAGGAAGTGATCGCTCGCAGTACCGCAGGGGTGAACGATCTTGGCGCCAGCATTCAGAGTTCGAGCAAGGTGATTCGAGAACTCGAGCGCGAAACGGTGAGCATCAACACCATCCTGTCGAGCATCCAGCAGATCGCCGAACAGACCAACCTGCTGGCGCTCAACGCGGCCATCGAAGCGGCACGTGCCGGCGAACAGGGACGCGGCTTCGCCGTGGTGGCCGATGAGGTGCGCAATCTGGCCAGGCGCACCCAGGATTCAACCGGCGAGATCAACAAGATCCTCAACCTGCTGGTCAGCCGCATCAGCGAGGTGACCGCGAGCATGGATCGCAGCCTGACCGAATCGAGCAAAGCCATCGAGCTGTCCGGTGAGGTCATGGGAGCGTTCGAAGAGATCGAGAATGCCGTCCAGATGATCCGTGACATGACCACCCAGGTCGCCACTGCCACCGAGGAACAGCATCTGGTTACCGAGGACATCAACCGCAACGTGGTGGCCATCAGCGACGCGGTTGCCCAGGTGTCGAGCCAGGCCTCGGAAGTCGAAAGCTACTCCCAGGAGCAGCGGCAACTCAGCAGCGCACTCCGGCAGCTGGTCGGGCGCTTCCGCACGCAGTAACGCTTGAAGTGGCCAGCCCTTCGGGGCTGCCCCGCTCGGCTGTGACAGGGTTACGCGTTGGCAGAAGACGACCGCGTGCCCAACGACGCTCCTTGCGCTGATGGGCATCCCGGCGTCGACCCCAGACAACCGGCAAAGGCAGCGGCGCCCTATGGTAAGCGCCCGATCACGTCTTACCCGGAGCGCCCATGGCCAACCCACCGATCACCGTACTGCGCGATACCCAGCCCATGCCTGTCGTCGATGCCTGCAAATGGGAGCGAATCGAAGGCGAGCCGCACACCGTCAACCTCAATGCCTACACCTCCGATGATGGCAGCAAGATCATGGGGACTTGGATCTGCACGCCCGGCAAATGGCGCGTGGAATACGTCAAATGGGAGTACTGCCACTTCCAGGAAGGCTACTGCATCATCACGCCCGACGGCTTGGCGCCCATCCACCTCAAGGCGGGTGACATCTTCGTGGTGGAACCCGGCATGACCGGCACCTGGGAAGTCGTAGAGACCGTCCGCAAGTACTTCGTGTTTGCCTGAATGACCGTGCGCAGGACGCGCATCGGCTCGTGCTACGGCAGCGCCGGCCGAACAGCTGAGCCGTCCGCCAGCTGCGCGATGGGCGGGCCAGGACTGGACCGCCGGAAGGATCAAACGGAGCCGCTCGCCGCGGGCAACCGCTATGGCCGCCCGCTCTGCGTCGCGGTGCATGACAGCATCGGCGGCGCCTCGAAGGCGCCGCCTTATTGCCTTACGCTGAGAGCTTCTGGCTGAAATTATCGGCAGGTTTGCCGATATCGAGCCGGTCCGCGTTCATCACCTTGTCCCAGGCTTTGACGAAGTCCTGCACGAACTTCTCGTTGCCGTCTGCCATGCCGTAAACCTCGGCCTGCGCACGCAGCTCCGATTGCGCGCCGAAGATCAGGTCCACACGGGTGGCGGTCCAGGTGGGCTGACGGGTCTTGCGGTCGAGCCCCTGATAGCGGTTCTTGTGCTCGGTCGCGACCCACTCGTTCTGCATGCTCAGCAGGTTGACGAAGAAGTCGTTGGACAAGGTGCCCACGCGCTTGGTGAAGACGCCGTCCTGGCCGCCGTCCGCGTTGGTGCCCAGCACCCGCATACCACCAACCAGCACAGTCATTTCCGGCGCGCTGAGGCGAAGCAGGTGCGCCTTGTCGACCAGCGCTTCCTCGGGCGCCATGAAATGCGACTCGTGGTAGTAGTTGCGGAAGCCATCGGCGACCGGGCGTAGTGCTTCGAAGGATTGCGCATCGGTCCACTCTTCCGAGGCATCCATCCGACCCGGTGTAAACGGCACGGTGACGTTCACACCGCCATCCTGAGCCGCTTTTTCGATCGCGGCGCAGCCGGCCAGCACGATCAGGTCGGCCATGGAGACCTTCTTGCCACCGGTTGCCGACGCGTTGAACTCGGTCTGGACCTCGGTCAGTTTTTCCAGCACACGAGCCAGCAGGGCCGGGTTGTTGGTTTCCCAATCCTTCTGCGGTGCGAAGCGGATACGCGCGCCATTGGCGCCGCCGCGCTTGTCCGAGCCGCGATAGGTTGATGCCGATGCCCAGGCCACCGACACCAGCTCGGACACGGAAAAGCCCAATCCCAGAATCTTCTGCTTCAGCGCAGCGATATCGGCGTCATCGATCAGAGGATGGTCACACTCGGGAATCGGGTCCTGCCAGATCTGCGTTTCCTGCGGCACCAGCGGGCCGAGGTAGCGGCCAATAGGCCCCATATCGCGGTGGGTCAGCTTGAACCAGGCCTTGGCGAACGCATCGGCGAACTCCTCCGGGTTCTCCAGGAAGTGCCGCGAGATCGGTTCGTAGATCGGATCGAAGCGCAGTGCCAGGTCAGAGGTGAGCATGGTCGGCTTGCGTTTCTTGTTAGGGTCGAACGGGTCCGGCATGACCTCCGGTGCATCTTTCGCGACCCACTGGTGCGCGCCGGCCGGGCTCTTGGTCAGCTCCCATTCGAAGTTGAACAGGTTTTCGAAGAAGTAGTTGGACCACTGGGTCGGCGTCTGGCTCCAGATGACTTCGAGGCCGGAGGTGATGGCGTCTGCGCCCGCTCCGGTCTGGAACCGACTGCGCCAGCCCAGGCCCTGATCTTCGATCACAGCGCCTTCCGGGTCCGGGCCCAGCAGCGAGGGGTCGCCAGCACCGTGGGTCTTGCCGAAGGTGTGACCGCCAGCGATCAGTGCCACGGTTTCGTAGTCGTTCATCGCCATGCGGGCGAAGGTTTCACGAATGTCGATCGCCGAGGCTTTCGGGTCCGGGTTGCCGTTCGGGCCTTCCGGGTTCACGTAGATCAAGCCCATCTGTACGGCGCCGAGGCCGGGATGCAACTGGCGTTCGCCGCTGTAGCGCTCGTCGCCCAGCCAGGTGCCTTCAGGCCCCCAGAAGAGTTCTTCAGGCTCCCAGGTGTCGGCACGGCCACCAGCGAAGCCAAAGGTTTTGAAGCCCATGGATTCCAGCGCCACGTTACCGGTGAGCACGTAGAGGTCGGCCCAGGAGAGGTTGCGCCCGTATTTCTGCTTGATCGGCCACAGCAGGCGCCGAGCCTTGTCCAGCGATGCGTTGTCCGGCCAGCTGTTGAGCGGGGCGAAACGCTGCTGGCCACCGCCAGCGCCGCCGCGGCCATCGGTGATCCGGTAGGTACCGGCGCTATGCCAGGCGAGCCGGATGAACAGGCCGCCGTAATGCCCGAAATCAGCAGGCCACCAGTCCTGAGAGTCAGTCATCAGGGCATGCAGATCGGCGATCACCGCGTCGAGATCGAGCGATCTAAACGCGGCCGCGTAGTCGAAATCGCCGCCATAAGGATTGGAGCGCGGCGAGTGCTGGTTGAGTGAATTGAGGCTCAGTGCCTCGGGCCACCAGTCTTTATTGCTCGGGCGTTTGCGTGGCGCACCAGCGCCGTGGCCGAACGGGCAGCCACCACCAGTGTTTTCTCCAGTTTCAGCGTTCATATTTTCTGCTCCTTAGGGTTATCGTTGACGCGTTGACGCGCCGCTGAAAAGAACTTAGCAAACAGTCCCAGGCAGCCTGAACGACATAATTAACGGATGTTTGTCGTCATAATCTTTAAAAAGCTTTAAAAATGCTGCCATCAAGCGGCTTTATAGCGCGCCGCGGCATGCAAAGCGGTGAACAGCATATTTGCCTATCGCCACGATAGGTTTGCCCTCTATGTCACTGCGGGTAAGTGGGAATCCTTCTTCTGCGTCGTCGTTCACGTGTGACGCCCGGTACAATTCGGCGTTCCACCCCGTCCGGAGCCAAGCCCATGTTCACCCTCGCCCACCTGGATACCCCACCGCCGGAATCGATGGAGAGCCAGCTGCTTCAGATGGTGGTGGACTATCTCAGCGACGTCAGCCCGGTTTCGCTTCCATCAAGCAACCCGCTGTATCAGCTGTATCAATACGTGGTGGGCTTCGAGGTGCATCGCTATCTGGACAGCATGGACGGCGCGCAGAACGGCAAGCCCGAACTGATCATGGCGCTGGACGCCGAAGACCCGGCGCGTCTGCTCGGTTTTGCGCTCTATCTGCCTTACGTGGACGACCCAGAGGCCAGTGCGCTGCTCTATCTGGCGGTGCAGTCCAGCCTTCGCCGACAGGGCATCGGGCGGGCCATGGTCGAGGCGATGCTGGCGCGCTATCCGCATGCAGAAGTGGCGTGCGTGGCGAGCAAGGTGCCGTACTTTCAATCGCTGGGCTTTCAGCCGTTGGCGGCCCGTGGCCCTCAGGTCGTCATGAACACCCGGAGCCAGGCGTCCAGCGGTCTGGTGGCGGTGCAGGACCTGGTGCCCATTTTCCAGTCAGAGGAAGTTCGCCAGATTCATAACTATCTGGTCAAACAACACGGCGCCGAAGCCATGAGCGACGCGGAGAAAAGCCGCGATCAATTACTCGATGAGCTAGCTCAACAGGCGATTCATCTGACGCAGACGTCTTCGACGGCCAATCGCCTGCATTGATTGCCGGCCCAGCGCAGCCATACGCCTCATAACTTCACACAGGCAAAGATCGCGTTGCCGGACGTCCCGTTCCAGGGAAGGATCTTTTCGTAATCGTGCTCCAGCACATGCACGTCGAAGTATGGCTGCAGCAGCTCGCTCAGCTCGGCGAAACTCACCGCCACCATGCGGTGCTCGTCGTGCCATGTCTGGCTTTGCCCTGCGGTCGTCCTTTCGATCCGCAGTTTCAACAGCTGTTGCTCGCCCGCCCCGGCGTAGTGCCAACCCGAGCTGAAGCTGAACAACCCATCGGGATGGTTCGCGTCGTGCGCTACGAATGACGCGTTGTCGATGGTGTGTTTGTCGACGGCGTTGAAGCAAAACAGCCCACCGGTTGCCAATGCACCGTGCACGCTGGCGATGCAGGCTTGCAATCGTGCGATTTCGGCACTGTAGTGAATTGAATACAAGAAGCAGGTGATCAGATCGACCGGCTGGCCCACGGTGAAATCACACATGTCCTGCCGGGAGAAGCGAGCGTCCGGACAGCGAAGAGCCGCCCTGTCCAGCATCGGCTGATTGATGTCGAGCCCACTGCTCTGATAGCCAGCATCAAGAAAGTGCCGTACATGCGGACCTGTGCCACAGGCGAGATCCAGGTGTCGGTTGCCGCCGTTACCGAACAGCTTCTGCAGACGATGAACACAGTGGCTTTGCGCGCGGTAGTCGATATCGGCGCACATGAGGTCGTAGTAACCCGACAAGTCGGTATAGATAGCGGTGCCGGGCATGATGGCCTGAGATGCGAGGGCTCGATGGGGCGCGCATATTATCCCGGCCGACTGGAAATCGCCTGGCAATTACACATGAGCTGGCACGGCGGCCTCCCCGCCCTCCCGCTGGCCAGCGCACCCCGTTTGGCTCCCCCTTCAGCGGATCAGCTGAGCAAAACGATAGGTCTATCGATAGCGTTCAGACCGGGGCGACCGGCCCCGCTAGCCTGTCCAGGCATAGCTGTTCCATGCAGCGGGCCCAATCGCTCATCCGATCCGCTTCAAGCTGCACCAGCATCGCGTAGCGGCGTCCGCCCCACACCGAAAGATGAAGCGCTTCCAGGGTTGCAGCTGACGGGCGCGCCGGCAGATCGGTCGCCGCGTCGATGACGCGTTGCCAGGCGCCCAATAGATCCTCATAGACCCGGCGCTGGTGCTTGGGCTCAGCCACCAGCGTTTCCAGTTCGAGCATGTCCGGGTGGAACCAGGGTAGCTGAGGTTCGGCCCCGGCCAAGGTGCGCACCAGGCGCCGGATGCGCTCGGGCCAGGCAAGGGCGACCGGCGCTACGGCTTGCGCCTCGATGGACTCCAGCAACTGCTCGACGCAATAGCGCACGTAGCCTGAGTGCAGCGCGTGTTTGCTGGGGAAATAGTCGTACAGGGTGCCGATGGCCACACCGGCTTCCAGGGCGACCGCCCGGGTCGTCAATCGAGACCAGCCGTCGCGCTGCCATATCCGAACATAGCTGTCGAAAATCGCCTGAACGGTGACCTTGGCGCGCTGCTGAGTGGGCCGTTTGAGCGGCTTGGCGCTTGGCAAGCGTGTGTTCATGAAATCCGAACCCGGCGGAGAAACGAAAGGGCTACAGTCAATGCCGTCCATTTACGAACCCAAGGTGCCATCGATGAGCGTCATCCGCCAGTTGCAGAACAACAAGAAAAACATGGAGCAGACTCGCCTTCAGACCCAGGCGATGCCTGAGCTGAAACCCGGCGAAGCCCTGCTGCGCATCAGCCGACTGGCGCTGACGACGAACAATGTCACTTACGCCGCATTCGGCGAAACCCCTCACCTGCGCTACTGGGACTTCTTCCCGACGGGCGATGCCGAGTGGTTTCACATGCCTGCCTGGGGGTTCGCCGAGGTCGTGGAAAGCACCGTCGACGGCCTGGCGAAGGGCGAGCGCTTCTATGGCTTCTGGCCGATCGCCAGCCATCTGGTCATGCAACCGGTGCGGGTCTCCGAGCGCGGATTCTACGATGGTGCCGAGCATCGACTTGAACTCACATCAGCCTACAACCAGTACCAGCGCATCAGCAGCGATGACGCCTATCGCGCCGAGAGCGAGAACTACCAGATGTTGTTGCGCCCGCTGTTCATCACCTCGTTCATGCTGGCCGACTTTCTCGATGACAACGCCTTCTTCGGTGCGCGCCAGATCCTGGTCTCCAGTGCCTCAAGCAAGACGGCGTACGGGACTGCGTTCTGCCTGCAGGACAATCCAGCGGTACAGCTGATCGGCCTCACCTCCCCGGGCAATATCGATTTCGTACAACGCCTGGGCTGCTACCGCCAAGCGCTCGGCTACGACCAGCTCGCATCGCTGGACCCGAGCGTGCCCACGCTGTATGTGGACTTCTCGGGTAGCGCCAGCCTTCGCCAGCAGATCCATGGACATTTCAAAGACGCTCTGGTGTACGACTGCTACGCCGGGTCTGCCCAAAGTCATGAATACAGCAAACGTGACCAGACGTTGGCCGGACCGCAACCACAGCCCTATTTCGCGCCTTACCAGATTAAGAAACGCAACGCCGACTGGGGGCCAGCCGAGGTGACACGCCGCTTCAACGAAGCGCAGCTGGCCTTTATCGTTCGGGTGAGCGATGCGCAGCAGCCCTGGATGCAGGTGAACGAGCACGCCGGCCTTGAAGCGGCACAAACGCTGGCCGAGTCCTTGATCAAAGGCGATATCAATCCATTGGAAGGCCACGCCGTGGTCCTCGACTGACCCGCTAACACTGCCGTTATAGCGTGCCAGCCGAACGTATTGAGCGTGCGGCTGGCGTCTATTGCGCAAGTCGCTAGCCTGACTACCAGACTGACGCTGAGGAGCAATGATGACTGGCGACCAGATCACCGATTGCTACCAAGGCTACATCGCCTGCTTGAACAGCCAGAACTGGCCGGAGCTGGGTCACTTCGTCCATGACGAGGTGCATTACAACGGCAAATCCGTGGGGCTGGACGGCTATCGCCGGATGCTTGAAGAGGACTTCCGAGCGATTCCCGATTTGCAGTTCAACATCGGCCTGTCAATCGCCGAACCACCCCATTTGGCAGCGCAGCTGCGGTTCGATTGCACTCCCATAGCGGACTTATTCGGCTTTGCAGTAAATGGAAAACGGGTGGCCTTCACCGAAAACGTGTTCTACGCATTCAGCGAGGGAAAGATCCGGAACGTTTGGTCCGTGATCGACAAGGCCGCTGTTGGCGACCAACTCTGATCGAGTGGGCCATCAGGATTCGCTGCGACTGACCGACTGGGCCGGTGCTGGCGAATCCCGGCGCACCTGGTTTTCAAGCGCGCCGAGAGTGGGGGCTACAGGCGGTTGTCGTGCAGCCCGGCGTAGAGGCGGGTCATTTCGTTGAGCTGACGGAACATCGATTCGGCATTCACCGCCACGATGGTGGGCACGAACTGCTTGGAGGTGAACGCCTTGCTCGCGAACCTCCAGCGTGCGTCGGTCTTGCGTAGGGCTTCGGCGATTTCTGCGTTGGGCGCATCGGCTGTCTGCAGCTCGGCCATGATGACGCCAAACTCTTCAACCGAAGCTGCAAACTCCTTTTCCAGATCCGGATCCTGCACGCCCCAGGCACGGGCCATGTAGAACATGGCGGTGCGCTGGGTCAGCACACGGTTCCAGCCACTGCGGTTGATCGAATGCGACGCGGCATCGCCATTGTGTTGCTCGAACAGATCGGTGACTTGTTGGGTCTGGCGAACCAGCTCTTCGGCCTTCGCCAGTACGAGCGGAGCCTGGGCCTTGTCCGGCGTACTGGCCGCCAGAGCGCGGTAATCAGCCCAGGTGCGTTCCACGTCGTTCAACGCAATGCGAATGGCGTCACTCGGCGCAGCCGCCTTGAGCTGGGCATGGTGATCTTCGAACAAGGCCAGGCTTGCGGCACGTTGTTTGGTGGCTTCGTCCACTTTCACGCCGGCGCCGATCATGAGGTAATCCTTGGCGACGATCTGCCCCAGGCTGCGCTGCAGACCGGCCATGTTCATGATTTCCAAAGGCGCCATATCCGCCCAGCACGTCGCACTCAGCAGGCTGCAACCCAACAGCAGCGCGCGCAGAGATGTCTTGATCAACACGGTAAATCCTTTCTGGTTTTGAATATGAGCACAGGCCGCTTACACGGTCAGCGCCTGAGCCCGCCGCAAACAATCGCGTGCATGCGCCGCTCAGCGCGCCATTGGATTCGCCCTACCTTTCTCGAACCTTGCAGGGCGCGAAATCGGCAGTGTTGGATGTTGAAAGTGTGAAGCGATGCACCATAAAACAGCGGTGCCCTGGTGCCTGTAGAAAGGCAAACGCTGGCGGCAACGCATCAGCTGTTCGGCTTCAGCCCCGCCTACGCGACGTGCTTCTCGGCTGCAGCTGATCCAGCGCGCTGGAGTTTTGCCTCGCCCAGTCGTAGATCATTTCGATAGGTTGGACCATCAGTCTGCCGAGCGGTGAGAGCGCGTAGCTCACCGCTGGCGGGACGGAGTCGAGCGTGTGGCGTTCGATCAAGCCGCTGGTCTCCAGCTCTCGCAGCGTTTGCACCAGCATCTTTTTGGAGATTCCCGGCAAGCTGCGATGCAGCGCACCGCTACGCGCCACGCCGTCGTGGCGGGCATGCAGGGTGTGCAGAATCATGCTGGTCCACTTGGTCGAGAAGATCTCGAGCACACGTCTTGGGGCGCAATCTTCGCGCCATTGTTCTTCGTCAGAGCCGGGTTGCATGGGGGCTGGTTACCATTTGGTGCCGACTTGGATCGGCATTTTCGAGTGAGTAAGGTGCAGGCCTGTTTCGCTTTGTGGGGTTCTGAACATGACAAATCAAGCACTGGTGGTCGGCTCGAGTGGGATCGTTGGCAGCGCGGTGTCTCGCCTGTTGGCCAAGGAAGGTTGGTCCGTTGCCGGCCTGGCACGGCGGCCGAGCGAGGAATCCGGGGTTACTCCGATCAGCGCAGACCTGCTGGACCCGACGGCCCTGTCTTCAGCGCTGACCGACGTTTCGCCCAGTCATCTCTTTCTGACCACCTGGGCGCGCCAAGCCAGCGAAGCGGAGAATATCCGCGTCAATGCACTGATGATTCGCAATGTGCTCGAAGCCGTTCGAACTTCAGGCTCGGTTCGCCATGTGGCGCTGGTTACCGGCCTTAAACATTACCTCGGCCCATTCGAAGCCTACGGCAAGGGCACGCTGCCGCAGACGCCGTTTCGTGAGGAACAAGGGCGGCTCGACGTCGAGAATTTCTACTACGCTCAGGAAGACGAGGTATTTGCCGCGGCCGAACGCGATGGCTTCAGCTGGAGCGTTCACCGCCCCCACACCGTCACCGGAATCGCAGTCGGCAACGCGATGAACATGGCAACGACGCTGGCCGTGTACGCCTCGATCTGCCGTCAGACCGGTCGGGCTTTCCGCTTTCCGGGCTCGGAAGTGCAGTGGAACAGCCTGACCGACATGACCGATGCGGGCCAGCTGGCCCGGCATCTGCATTGGGCTTCGACCACACCGGCCGCCGCCAACCAGGCCTTCAACATCGTCAACGGTGACGTGTTCCGCTGGAAGTGGATGTGGTCGCGCATTGCCGAGTGGTTCGGCATCGAGGCGGCGCCTTTCGACGGTCAACCCGCCCCGCTGGAGCAGCAGATGGCAAACGATGCCGAGGTCTGGGCAAAGATGGCCAAGCAGTTCGGTTTGGCTGAAGCGGATATCGGCAAGCTCATCTCGCCATGGCACACCGACGCAGACCTGGGTCGGCCTATCGAGGTGGTGACAGACATGTCGAAGAGCCGAAAGCTCGGGTTTCTGGACTATCAGGCAAGTGACGACGCGTTCTTCGACGTGTTCACCAAGCTGCGCGCCAGCAAACTCATTCCCTGATCGGAGCCGGGTATTCCGGCCCCACCGACCATTGGGCTGTCCCGTATACTCGCGCGTTTTCCGCGCGAGTCTTTTCCAGTGAGCAACAAACGTTACGCCTGCATCGGCCTGAGCAATCCGAAGTCGCCTTCCAATGTCGGCGCAATCATGCGGGCGGCGGGCTGCTATGGCGCGGCTTCGGTGTTCTACACCGGGACTCGTTATGACCGCGCCAGGGATTTCGTCACCGACACCAAGAAAGTCCATCAGGACATTCCGCTGATCAACATCGATGACCTGCGCAAGATCCTGCCTCTCGGCTGCGTGCCGGTCGCTGTGGAGTTAGTCGAAGGTGCTCGCGCCCTCCCCGAGTACACCCATCCGGATCGCGCGCTGTACATCTTCGGTGCCGAGGATGGCTCGCTGAGCAAAGAGATCCGCGACTGGTGCGAAGACGTGGTCTACATCCCCACCAACGGCTGCATGAATTTGGCGGCGACGGTCAACGTGGTGCTCTACGACCGCCTGTCCAAGGGCAACAACACCCGCTCGGGCCCTGGATTTGGAGCGGCGCGTAAACCGTGCTGAACCGCACACCTTCATCATCTGGGCGACTCGCTGCACGGATGTAATCGCTTGAAAGAACGCCAATGTGCATGCGGCTTACAGCGCAGATGAGCAGCAAGGTGTCGACCCCAGACAATTGGCCAGCGTAGCCCGCTAGTAACGTGAGCGGCCCATACCCTGGCCAACGCACCAATCACCGTACTGGGCGACACTCAGCCGATGCCTGTCGTCGACCCCTGCAAGTGGGAACGTATCGCAGGCGACCCGCATACCGTCAACCTCAACGCCTACACCTCCGATGATGGCAGCAAGATCATGGGCACCTGGATCTGCACGCCCGGTAAGTGGCGCGTGGACTACCTCAAATGGGAGTACTGCCACTTCCAGGAAGGCTACTGCATCATCACCCCGGACGGCATGGAACCCATCCACCTCAAGGCTGAAGATATCTTCGCGGTAGAGCCCGGCATGACAGGCACCTGGGAAGTCGTGGAAACCGTTCGCAAGTACTTCGTGTTCGCCTGACGGCCCCGCCCCTCGACCATTCCCACACGCAGCGTGGGAATCTGATCGCTGGCAGTACTGCATTTTTCCTTTCGATCACGGGGCCGTATTCGTGTCGTTGCGGCGATGGGCTGGTCCTTCGCAACGCCTTCGAAGAACCCCTAACCCAACGCTGCAGCAAGGCCGTATCACCGCAGGACTAGTGCGCCGCGGTATCAGGCAATTCGCGCTAAACAGCACCCATACCGATACAACAACGCATCGATGCTTAATCCTGGCCGTAACATCCATCATTCGGGCGATTGATGGATGTTACGGCCCCCCTATACAGTCGCCTCTGCCTGCCAAGGACAGAACGACGCTTATACAAGCTCGATGGCTGCGGGTTCTTTTTGAGGATTGGACATGTCTGTTGGGCTTAAGCAGGTGCAGAACGATGCAGGCAGCCAACCGGAGCGAACCGATTACCCAATTCCAGCTGGAGTCCAGGGTTGGGGCGCACTCTTGGCAAACGCTCGGCGCGTCCCGCTGACAATGCTGGCATTGTTGCTGCTGTTAACGGTTGCCGGCATGACAGCTGAGGTGTCCAGTAAGCAAGAACAGGCGGCGATAGCCAAACCCGCCGGGGCCATGCCCGTGCTGCTGATGATGACGGAGAGGCCGGCCGGTCGCGCCACCCGTTGACGAACTAACCTGGGCACACGGCTACGGCTGCATCAAGCTGGCTTCATCATTATCACGATGAAGCCCACCACGATACCCGCCACGGCGATTGCCCAGCCGATCCGATGCGCACGGTTCTTTTCTGCTTGCCGAACAGGGTCTACTGGCTTTTTCTTTCTCACGATCTACCTGCTTTTGAAAAAAACACGACTGCTGACTAGCACGTTGCGCTACCGAGCTTGAGGCGCGTCTTTTTAGGCTGGGCCGATCGAATTGTCCAGTACGCTGCTTGGCGAAGGGCCCTCTGCGACCAATGGAACAGGTGCCGGCGGCTATCCGAGCGGGCTCTCTCCAGCATTCGGCTCGTCTTTGGGCTCTACCGTTTCATCCGGGTCGTTTTCGCCCGAATCAGGCGCGTCGCCATATTCGTCATAGTCCGGTGGGGTCAGGCCATCCTTGAGTGGATCGTTAGGGTCGGTCATGTCAGTGGTCCTGATCTGTTACGTGAAAGATGAACAGCTCAGTTGTTCGAACGCTCCTCTCAACGAAATGTTCGCAGGCGATCGAACAGGACCGAAAAAATACTCGCCATCGTGAAGGTCAGGCGTTGCGTTCGTGCGGCACCGGTTAGGGCGCGCCGAAGAGTGCGACCCAGTAGATGCCCGCATCGCTCTGGGGATCCACCGCATAGGCTGCACCCAGCTCGCTGAATTGCGGATTCATCAGATTGGCGCAGTGTCCTGGGTTCGCCAGCCAGCCTTCAACGATCTGCCGCGGTCGATCCAGCGCGGCTGCGATGTTCTGGGCGACCGGCGCACCGGGATACCCGGCCAGCTCCGCCCTGTCGCCCGGCGTTCGTCCATCCCCATCCAGATGGCTGAAGAAGTTGCCGTTGGCCATGGCTCGGCTGTGGGCCTCGGAGAGGCCGGCAAGCGTTGTGTTCCAATTAAGCGGAGCGGCTGCAGCGAAGGGTTTGCCAGCACACTGGCGCGCGCTGGCACGCACGCGATTGATTTCGTCGAGCAGCGCCTGCCCTTCTGCCTGCGCGTTTTTCAAATGCCCGCCGAGCATCGGCCGCGCCAGCACGATGCGCCAGTCGCGCCCCTCGCGACTGACGCCGATGTCGGCGTATTGCGGATCGAGCACCACGCGACAGAAGCTTTCGCGCAGCGCCTGCATCGCGGCTTGTACATCACGCGGCCCGGACAGGCTGACGGCCTGTACATTGGCCATCGGATAACCGTTGCGGGCCAATGAGCCCTGCAGATCACCGGCGCCGGTGGCAGGCAACACCAGGCGCGGGTCGGACGAAAGGGCCGTCAGCTCTTCACTCGCCCGGTCTTCGCAACGCTGCACTTCGCTGCGGTAGGCGTTGATCGTCTCGATCAATTGCGCCTCCTCCGCTGCGCTGGCCGCAATCGCAATAGCGCTGCCGGTGAGCGTTACCAGAAGCAGTGAGAGGGAAAGCAGGCGCATGAAGATCTCCAGATAGCACGGATGCGAACGCTGAAGATGCACCGGGCACGCCCCGGAAGTCGAGCCCATGTGGCGAACCAACCTTGAACCAAGGACCACGCTTGCCGTTCCGCACCTCCCGCAATCTATAATCGTTCTTATTTGCACCGGAACCTTGCATGTCCTCCTGCGCAGCTCGTCAGATACTGGCCATCGAAGACGACCCGATCCTCGGTCCTCACCTGAAAATCTCTCTGGAACAGCGTGGCTTTCACGTCACCCTCGCCGATGACGGCCCGACCGGTCTGGCATTGGCCAGCGAAGCGACGTACGACCTGATCCTGCTGGATGTGATGCTGCCTGAACTCAGCGGCATGGAGCTGCTGACCCGACTACGCGAGCAACGCCGCACACCTGTGCTGATGATGTCCGCGTTGGGCAACGAGGCGCACCGCATCCAGGGCTTCGACAGCGGCGCCGACGACTATCTGCCCAAGCCCTTCAGCATCGAGGAGTTGCAGGTGCGCATCGCGGCGATCCTGCGGCGGGTGGCCTATGAGCGCAGCGTACCGGCAGCGCCGAATCAGGATGCGGTGCGCTTCGATGACCAACGCAGCGACCTGCAGTACGAGGGGCGATGGGTCGGCCTGACAGCCACCGAATATCGACTGATGAAGGTCCTGCACGACGCCGCTGGCGAAGTGCTGAGCAAGCCGTTTCTCTACCAACAGGCGCTGCGTCGCGGCTATTCACAGCATGATCGCAGCCTGGACATGCATATCAGCAATATCCGCCGCAAGCTGGCGCGCGAACAGGTGGCAACCCTGCGCCTGGAGTCCGTGTGGGGCAAAGGCTACGTGCTAGAACTGCAGGCGAGCTGATGCCCAATCGTCATTCGTTGTTCTGGCGCCTGGTGGTGCTGGTTGCTGGGTTCTGTCTGTCGATGATCTGGGCCAGCGGCTACGTGAGCCGTTATATCGACAGGACCAGTTCATTTCTGTCTGAACAGGCGCGCGATACCCTCACCGGCTATGCGAGCGAAGCTCAAGCCGCTCTGCAAGCGGGCCCAGAGGCGATGGCGCAATGGCTGACAGTGATGAAGGAGCGTGAGCCGACTTGGCTGGTGGTGGTGGACGAACAGCTGCAACCTCTCGGCGGCCAGTCCTTGAGCGACGAGGAACGGCAGAGGCTCACGTTTGTGCGGCACTACGACTGGCCTATGAGCAGACGCTATGACGGCCTGCCCCTGGTGTCCGTACCGCTGGAGAGCACCGGTGCCCAGTTGATCATCCAACTGCCGGAACGATTCCGCCCCTGGCGTAACCATGCGTTGCTGACTGCGGGCGGTGTGTATCTGCCACTGGTGTTGCTGTCACTGCTGTTCTGTTGGCTGCTTTATCGGATGCTGGTTTCACCGCTGGACCGCCTGCGCCGACAGGCCAACGCATTACGCGGTAACCGCCTCGACTCGCTGCTTCCGCCCTCCATTGCGCGGCGCAACGATGAGCTGGGGGAGCTGGGCCGTTCACTGGAGTACCTCACGCAGCGTCTGCGCGATTCGGTCGCCCAGCAGCAACAGCTGTTACGCGATCTGTCCCATGAGCTGCGCACGCCATTGAGCCGGCTGCGTGTCGCCTGCGAGAGCGAGCTGAGCGCCGAAGACATGCGCAACCGCACCGAGCGTGAAATCAACAGCATGCAGCAACTGGTCGATAACACCCTGGAATTCGCCTGGCTGGACAGCGAGCAGCCCCGCTTCGAGTGCGAGCCTGTGGATGTGGCGGCGCTCTGGGACCTGCTATGCGAGAACGCTTGTTTCGAGGCCGGCTGGCCGCGTGAACGCATCCAGGCGCAGATACCGGAAGGCTGCCAGGTGCTCGGCAACCTCAACGCATTGGCGCAAGCCATGGAAAACATCCTGCGCAATGCCATTCGCTATTCCCCCGCGCACGGCGTGGTTGGCCTCACGGCCGCTCGAGACGGGGACAGCTGGCTTCTGCGCATTCAAGACCAGGGCCCGGGCGTGCCAGAGGCGAAACTGGCCGTCATCTTCAGGCCCTTCGCACGGCTCAGCGCAGCCCGCCCGGGAGGTGATGGCTTCGGGCTGGGTCTTGCCATCGCCCGCAGCATGGTGGTGATGCAAGGCGGTGCGATCTGGGCCGAGAACAGCCAACCCGGCCTGCGCCTGACCATTCGGTTGAAAACTGTATAGATTGTAAATGCGCTTTACTCTCAAATGAGAATACTTAGCATTGCGGTCGGCTGGCGGCTCGCACCGCGGCTCACAGGCATGCGCCATGTCGTTCATGGCCGCAGATGACGTAAGTATTCTCAGGGAGATGGCAGTACATGGTGACTTTCAATCGGCATCGGCTGGCTTGCGCGATCGCGGTAGCAACCTGGACGAGCTTGCCAGCCAACGCTGCAGAACCAGTCGAATTATCGAACGTCGTCGTGACCGCGTCAGGTTTCGAGCAACAGATCAAGCAGGCCCCCGCCTCCATCTCCGTGGTCACTCGAGAGGAGCTGGAAAACAAATCCTACCGCGACGTCACCGATGCCCTGCGGGACATTCCGGGCGTTGTGGTCACTGGCGGCGCCAGCTCCAGCGATATCAGCATTCGCGGCATGGCCTCCAAGTACACCCTGATCCTCATCGACGGCAAGCGTATGGAGTCGCGCGCGACGCGTCCCAACAGCGATGGCCCTGGCATCGAGCAAGGTTGGACGCCTCCCCTGGAAGCCATCGAGCGCATCGAGGTCGTGCGTGGGCCGATGTCCTCCCTGTATGGCTCCGACGCCATGGGCGGCGTGATCAACATCATCACGCGCAAGGTGGCCGACACCTGGCGCGGCGGCGTGCGGACCGAAAAGACCTTCCAGGACCGCTCCGATTCCGGTGATTACCACACCCTTAACGGCTATCTCTCCGGCCCCCTGGTCGACGGCCTGCTAGGGCTCCAGCTCTATGGACAGACGTCTCGCCGGGACGAAGATGACATCCCTCGCGGGTTCAACGAGCAGAAAACCGACAGCGCAACGGCCAAATTGTCGTTCACGCCGAACGAGGCCAACGACATCGTTCTGGAAGTGGGCAAGACCGAGCAGGAACGCAACGCCAGCGTGGGCCGGTCCGGTACGGGTAACAGCGATTCGCTGTCGGATTACGAGCGTACTCATTACTCGATCAGCCATACCGGGCGCTGGGATTCGGGCCAGTCGGAAAGCTACGTGCAGCAGGAGCGCATCGAGAACCCGGGTCGCGAGATGGAGCTGGAGAACAGCGTCTTCAATACCCAGACCTCGCTCTTCCTGGGTGACCACATCGCCACGCTCGGCGGCCAGTACAAATACGAAGATCTTTCGGACAAGGGCAACCAGTTGGCTGGCGCCGAAGACGTGACCCAACTGACGCGCTGGTCCTGGGCGCTCTTTGCCGAAGACGAGTGGAGCCTGACCGACAGCTTCGCACTCACCACCGGCCTGCGTATGGATCGCGATGAAAACTACGGGACTCATTGGTCGCCGCGCGTTTATGGCGTATGGCAAGCGGCCGAGCAATGGACAGTAAAAGGCGGCGTATCCAGTGGCTATCGCTCGCCGGATATTCGCGCCGCGGTGGATAACTGGGGGCAGATCACCGGTGGTGGTCGGGGCGACCCGGCCGTGATCGTGGGCAACTCGGCGCTCAAGCCAGAGGAAAGCCTGAGCCAGGAAATCGGCGTGCTGTGGGACAGCCTGAACGGTGTCTCGGCGGGCGTGACAGTGTTCAACACCGACTTCGAAGACAAGATCACCGAGCTGCGCCGCTGCTCGGACACCACCGGCAATGCGTCGGGCCAATGCGTCGTCAATGGCGAGGCTTACCGCTTTATCAGCGATCGCGTAAACGTCGACGAAGCACGCATGCGCGGTGTCGAGGCGACTTTCGACTGGGCGATCACCGAAACCATATCCCTGGGCGCCAACTACACCTATACCGAATCGGAGCAGCGCAGTGGCGACTTCCGCGGCGAGCCGCTGAACAAGATGCCCAAGCACATGTTCAACACCATGCTGGACTGGCAAGCCAGCGACCGCCTCGGCACCTGGGCGCGACTCAATTACCGCAGCGAAACCTCCGAGTACCTGTCGCGCACCAGCATGGCGGAAAGCACCCCTTCCTACACGCTGGTTGACCTGGGCGGTACCTATGACGTGAACCGCAACGTCAAGCTGCTTGCTGGCGTCTACAACATTTTCAACGAGCAGATTGAATACGACAGCTACGAAACCGTGCTCGACGGGCGTCGCTACACCCTGGGGGTGAGCGCTTCGTTCTGAGGAGTCGTGAGGGAGGCGCCTTGCCAACTGGCGTCTCGCTTCGATCCCTAAGACTGGCGTAGCGAGCATCAGTTTGGACGGGGCGCATGGGCGTCCCCCGGATCATCACAAGACCGATGCCCAGCCGGCGTTTACGACGGTTGGGCATTTTTCGTAAGACTCTCACTGGGAAGCCCGTCGTGACCCGTTCTGCCATTCAATCGCGAAGCGCCTGGCCTGCCATCGCGGCCCGCACCGCACTGGCCCTTCTCGGCGGTTACGCCTTCACCTATGCCTTTACTGCCGCGCTGGCGCGGCTACTGCCGCTCGACCCGGTGGACGCCGTCACCGCTGCTTCGCTGCTGTCGTTCGTGGTGTATCTGGTGTTCATGCTTTGGGTTTTCGCTGCAGCGTCGTTGCGGCGGGTGCTGGTCGGTGTCGGTTTGACTTTGCCGCTGGCCGCCATCGGTTTCTGGCCGCAGCTGATGGAGGTGCTGAGATGAAAGGCAGCCTGACGCAATCGATGTCCTGGCTGCACACCTGGTGCGGGCTGCTGCTTGGTTGGATGCTGTTCGCCATCTTTCTCACCGGCACCCTGGCGGTGTTCGACAAGGAGATCAACTGGTGGATGCAGCCGGAGCTGACCGACCAGGCGCTGTCACCTGCCGCGGCGGCCAATGTGGCGCAGCGCTGGCTGGCAGAGCGTCACCCCGGCGAAACGAACTGGAACATCAGCCTGCCCACCGCGCGCGCGCCTGATCTGGCCGTCTCGGTCGGTGAACGGCGCCGCGGCGGTGGCGGTGTCACTCATCTCGACCCGTTGAGCGGGGAGAAGATCGAGCCGCGGGAAACCATCGGCGGCAACTTCTTCTTCCATTTCCATTACACCTTGCACCTGCCGCGCACGCTGGGCGTATGGGTGGTGGGGTTCGCGGCCATGGCGATGCTGGTGGCGCTGATCAGCGGCATCATCATTCACAAGAAGATCTTCAAGGAGTTCTTCACCTTCCGCCCCGCCAAAGGTCAGCGATCCTGGCTCGACGCGCATAACGCCAGCGCCGTCCTGCTGTTGCCGTTTCACCTGATGATCACCTACACGGGGCTGGCGATCTTCTTTCTGCTCTATATGCCAGCGGCGGTGAACGCCCTGTACGACGGTGATCGCCAAGCCTATTTCCGCGATGGGCAATCGGGCCAAGCAGTCGAGCAGACGCCGCGAGGCGAAGGCCGTGGCAGCAAGGCCGTCTCGGCGCCGCTGCGCCCGCTGAGCGAGATTGTCAGCCAGGCCGAGGCCCACTACGGTCAAGGCATGATCGGCAGCCTGGCGGTGAGCAATCCCGGGCGAGCCAATGCCCAGGTCACGGCGCGCCCCGTGCTGGGCAACCGCATCGAACTGACCAAGGGCGAAGGCATGCTGTTCGACGGCGTCAGCGGCAAACTGATCCAGGCGCCTGAGCCTTCACGCACCAGCCAGCTGACCCAACGTGTGTTGGCGGGCCTGCACTTCGCGCAGTTTGGCGGCTATCCGATGCGCTGGCTGTACTTCATCTGCGGCCTGATCAGCTGCGCGATGATCGGCACGGGGCTGGTGCTCTATGCGGTCAAGCAGCGCAAGCAGGCCAAGGCCAACCTGCATTTCCTGCGCGTAGTGGAAAGCCTCAACGTAGCGGTGGTCGCCGGGCTTCTGCTGGCCTGCATCACGCTTCTATGGGGCAACCGCCTGCTACCGGCAGAACTGGCTGCACGTCAGGACTGGGAGCTGCGGCTGTTCTTCGGCGTCTGGGCGCTCAGCTGGCTGCACGCCTGGCTGCGCAGACCGCTGTTGGCCTGGCGGGAACAGCTCATGGCGGCTGCATTGCTGGCTTTAACTCTGCCGGCGCTGGACCTGTGGAGCGCCCAGGGCACGCTGGACGTCATGCGACTGTCCCTGCTGGCAAGCGTGGCTTCGATGGGCCTGCTGCTGGGCTGGACCGTTTGGAAAATCCCGACGGTCATCGCCGCCCGAAATGCCCGTTCGGCTCGCCTTGGTCGCCCCGCTGCCGGAGCCTCCTCATGAACGCTTCCGCGCTGTCCGCCAGCCTCCTGCTCGCTTACGCCGGCATGCTTGGCTTTTGCCTGGGTAAAGAGCGTCATTGGAAGCAGTTGGTCAATCCGCGCGTGCCAACCTGGCTTCGTCGCCTATGTGCCCCGTTGGGCGGGCTCCTGCTCGGGCTCGCGATATACGCGTCCTGCCAGGTCTGGCCCGGCGGCATGGCGGTGGTTGGCTGGTTCGGCCTTATCTCACTGGCTGGCTTTGCCTTGCTGTTATTACTTCCCTACGCGCCGCGTCTGGCCGTGAGCCTGCCGCTATTGGGAGGACTGGTTTGGGCAGCCGCTGCCCTCACCTGACCACCGGGCAAAAACGCCTCTCAACCAAGCACCGACAATAAAGCCGACGTTGCTGTATCGTGAGCCCATTGCTGCGACAGCATTCTTCCTGCAAGCGGGGCGGCCTTTACGCCCTTCCGCTTACATGGCTCGCCGAATCTTGACGCCTCTGCCACACCGCCATGCGGTGTGGCGTATTCACGAGGCCGTGCGGCGATTTGGCAGAAACCGGCAATCGGTTTCCCGTTGTTCCGAAAGCTTGCCGCCGTGGTTCCTCTCGACAGGATCCGGCGCCTCTACGCCTGCTCCCCTATATCCGCTAGTCGGACAGGCGCACATGACCTCAGTTTTCCGTCACATTCTCGGACGCCACCAGCGCTCGCCCCTCTGGAACGACCGTGCGCCCGTGCGCGACGAGCTGTTCGGTATCGAACGGCTGGAACACCATGCCCGTAGCCTGGCCGCGGCCCAGCCCGTCACCGACACCCCACCCGCCGTCATGCCACTGCATGCGCGGCTGAACGACAACGCGGCGGTATTGCTGGCAGCTTATCGCGCCAGCGCCGCGGAGCTGGAAAGTGGGCGCAGCGTGGTGCCCGCCGCAGAATGGTTGCTGGACAACTATCACCTGGTCGAAGCGCAGATCCGCGAGATTCGTGACGACTTGCCACCGGGCTTCTACCGCCAGTTACCGAAGTTGGCCGAAGGCCCCTTCACCGGTTATCCGCGCGTGTTCGGCATCGCCTGGGCGTTCGTCGCCCATACCGACAGCCATTTCGATCCTGAGACGCTGCGCCGCTTCATCAGCGCCTACCAGCAGGTCCAGCCGTTAAGCATCGGTGAGTTGTGGGCGGTGGCGATCACCCTGCGCATCGTGCTGATCGAGAATCTGCGGCGCCTGAGCGATCAGATCACCGACGGACGTGCTACCCGTGCTGCGGCCGATGACATGGCCAGCCGGTTGCTGTCGGCCGTCTCTGCGAAAAAAGCGCTGGAGGACGAAATTGCCTCGCGTGGTAACGCGCCGATGTCCGAAGTGTTCGCGGCGGAGCTGGCCAAACGGCTACGCGACCAGGACCCGAATACCACACCTGCTCTGGGTTGGCTGGAAGAGTTACTGGGTCAGCAGGACAGCTCCATCGATCAGGTGGTGCAGCATTCGCAGCAACGCCAGGGCGCGTCCAACGTCAGTGTGCGCAATGTGATGACCAGCATGCGCCTGATCTCGGATATCGACTGGACTGAACTGTTCGAGAGCGTCAGCCTGGTCGACGCGCGACTGCGTGCCAGCAGCGCCTTCGCCATCATGGACTTCCCTACTCGCAACCTGTACCGCAGCGCCATCGAACAACTGGCGCGCGGCTCCAGCGCGACCGAGCTGGACGTCGCCAGCGCCGCACTCAGCGCCGCAGCGGCTGCCCCCACGCACGATCTCGCGCAGGACGAGCGCGTGGGCGATCCGGGCTATCACCTGATCGGCGAGGGCCGCCTGGCCCTAGAACGCAGCATCGGTTTCAGCCCGCCGCTGGGATTGCGCCTGAGCCGATTCCATATTCAGCTCGGGATCGTCGGCTATGTCGGCTCGATTCTGCTGGTGACCGCGCTGCTGCTGTCGGTCGGCCTCCAAGCGCTAACCAGCGTCGGCGTTGGTGCCGGATGGCTCGCACTACTGGCCGTGGTCGCATTCCTGCCGATTACCGATGTGGCCACCACGCTGGTCAACCGCCTGGTGACCTGGCGCTTCGGAGCCATGACCCTGCCCGGCCTGGACCTGACCACCGGCGTGCCGCAATCGCTACGCACCCTGGTCGCCGTGCCCACCTTGCTCACCAATGAAGCGGACCTGCTGGAACAGATCGAGCGTATCGAAGTGCATCACCTGGCGGGCGCTGGTGGTGACCTCACCTTCGCGCTGCTGACCGATGGGCTGGATGCCGAGTCGGAAACCATGCCTGGCGATGCGCATTTGCTCGCCGTCGCCGTTGGCGCCATTGCCGCCCTCAACGAACGTTATGGCCCGGCACCTGGCGGCAGCCGATTCCTGATTCTGCACCGCCGGCGCCAGTTCAATCCCAGCGAGGGACGCTGGATGGGCTGGGAGCGCAAGCGCGGCAAGCTGCATGAGCTGAACCAGCTGCTGCGCGGCGCCACCGACACCAGCTATATGCCGTTGGCCGGTTGCACACAGCAAGTGCCCGCCGATGTGCGCTACGTGATCACGTTGGACGCCGACACCCGGCTGCCGCGCGATGCCGCCATGCGCCTGATCGGCAAGATGGCGCATCCGCTCAACCGACCGCGCTTCAGCGTGCCCGAACAACGGGTTATCAACGGCTACGCGATTCTCCAGCCACGCGTGACCCCTTCACTGCCAGTGGGCCGCGAAGGCTCGTTCTATCAGCGCGTGTTCTCCAGCCCGGGCGGCATGGACCCCTACGCCGCGGCTGTCTCTGATGTCTATCAGGACCTGTTCGGCGAAGGCTCGTACACCGGCAAGGGCATCTATGACATCGATGCGTTCGAGGCGGCACTCGCCGGTCGGGTACCGGAAAACACCATGCTCAGCCACGACCTGTTCGAGGGCGTCTTTGCTCGTGCAGGGCTGGCAACGGATGTGGAGGTGGTCGAGGAGTTTCCGTCGCGCTATGACGTCTCCGGTAAGCGTCAGCACCGCTGGACCCGTGGCGACTGGCAGCTATTGCCGTGGATATTCGGCGCCCGCAGCGGCACTCAGGCGCTGCCGGATATTGGCCGCTTCAAGATGCTCGACAACCTGCGCCGTTCATTGGTCGCACCGCTCACCCTGCTCGCATTGACGCTGTGCTGGCTGCTGCCTCTCCCGGCCGCGCTTGTCGGCACCTTACTCATACTCGCGACGATGGCCATTCCCGCCGTACTGCCGATCTGCTTCGCACTGTTGCCCGCTCGCAGCGGCATTTGCATGCAAAGCCACCTGCGAAGGCTGCGCGACGACCTGCGCCTGGCCGCCTCGCAAACAGGGTTGAACCTGGTCTTTCTACCGGACCAGGCCTGGCGCATGGTCGATGCCATCGTGCGCACGCTGTCTCGCCTATCGTCCCGACGCAATCTGCTGGAATGGACCACTGCCGCCCAATCGGCGATCAGCCCGCGCCTCAAGCTCAGCGGTTTCTATCGCGGCATGGCCGGCGGCACGGCCTTGGGCGTCGGCGCTGCGCTCTTCGCGCTGCTGATCGCTCCCGGCTCCTGGCCCGTGGTGCTGCCCTTTGCCCTGCTTTGGCTGGGTGCACCCGCCATCGCCCTGTGGGCGAGCCGCTCACCGCGCATCGCTCCGAGCCAGAAACTCGCCGAACCGGACGCCGAGGAGCTGCGCCTGATCGCCCGACGCACCTGGCGCTTCTTCGAAACCTTCGTCACGCCGGCCGACAACATGCTGCCGCCGGACAATTTCCAGGAAGACCCCAAGCCAGTCGTCGCCCGCCGGACCTCGCCCACCAACATGGGCCTTTACCTGCTCTCGGCCATCACCGCGCGTGATTTCGGCTGGGCCGGCACCCTACAGACCCTCGACCGTCTGGAAGCAACGCTGGACAGCATGAGCCGTCTGCAGCGCCACCGCGGCCACTTCTTCAACTGGTACGCCACCGAAGACATGCGGGCGCTTGAGCCGCCTTATGTGTCGGCCGTGGACAGCGGCAACCTTGCCGGCCACCTGATCGCCCTCGCCAATGCCTGCGAGGAATGGCTCGACGCACCCACCGCACCGAATGCACGCGCGGGCCTGCAGGACACCCTGGTATTGATTCGCCAGGCTATGACCGCGCTGCCGTCCGCCAGTGGCGAGCGTGGTCGACCTCTGGCCGAACTGCTCGACGAGATCAGCGCGCAGCTCGGCGAAGAGCAGGCGCTCGACACGCTGTCCGCGACGCTCCAGCAACGGGCCGAAAAGGCCGCTCGCCTGGGCCTGGAACTCTGCCCGCCGGGTGAAGACGACGCGTCGTCCGACCTGCGATTCTGGATCGACGCATTGGGCCAGACCCTGGCCGAGCATGCTCGCGACCGCCAGCTACTAGGCCAGACGCTGAGCGATGCGCAGGCACGCCTGCGCGAGCTTTCCCGCGTGACCCGGCAGATGGCGCTGGACATGGATTTCGCCTTTCTGCTCGACCCCGAACGCAAGCTGTTGTCGATCGGCTACGGACTGGCCGAGAACAGCCTCGACCCGAGTTGCTACGACCTGCTGGCTTCCGAAGCGCGTCTGGCCAGCCTGTTCGCCATCGCCAAAGGCGACGTGACCACGCGCCACTGGTTCCGCCTGGGCCGCACCGCGACGCCGCTGGGTAATGGCTCGGCGCTGATTTCCTGGTCGGGCTCGATGTTCGAATACCTGATGCCCTCGCTAGTCATGCGTGCGCCGGCAGGCAGTCTGCTGGAGCAGACCAACAGCCTTGTGGTGCAACGTCAGCAAGGTTATGGCAACGACCGCAACGTCCCTTGGGGCGTATCGGAGTCGGCCTACCACGCACGTGATATGGAATTCACCTACCAGTATTCCAACTTCGGCGTGCCGGGCTTGGGCCTCAAGCGCGGGCTGGCGGAGAACCTGGTCATCGCGCCCTACGCCACCGGCCTTGCCACCATGGTCGATGCCCCGGGCGCGCAAGCGAACTTCCGCCGCATGGCAGCGATGGGCGCAGTCGGCCGCTACGGTTTCTACGAGGCACTGGACTTCACCCCGGCGCGACTGCCGGACGGCCAATCGTTCGTCATCGTGCGCAACTACATGGCTCACCATCAGGGCATGACCATCGTCGCCATCGCCAACACCCTGCTGGACGGGCCGATGCGCGCCCGCTTCCATCGCGAGCCGATGATCCAGGCCTGTGAACTGCTCCTGCAGGAGCGCATGCCGCGTGACGTGGCCATCGCCCATCCGCGCGCCGAAGAAGTGAAGATCCGTGCTGTCGAGGGCAGCGGCGATCCGCAAGCCCTGCGCCGGCTCAACGCGGCCGCCGCCGGGGCCGCCCCTGTCACCCACCTGCTCAGCAACGGCCGTTACGCCGTGATGATCACCGCCGCCGGCGCAGGTTACAGCCGCTGGCGTGATATCGCGGTGACCCGCTGGCGTGAAGATGCCAGCCGTGATGACTACGGCTCGTTCATCTTCCTCCGTGATACGGCAGACGGCCGCGTCTGGCCGGCGGGCGGGCAGCCCTTCGGCAGCGATGCTCTGAGCCATGAGGTGATATTTGGCGAGGATCGGGCCGAGTTCATTCGTCACGACAAGGACCTGTCCACCACCCTGGATGTGCTGGTGTCCGGTGAGGATGACGGCGAAGTACGCCGCGTCTCCCTCGCCAACAGCGGCCCTGACGCTCGCGAGATCGAGCTAACCTCCTACAGCGAAGTGGTGCTTACGACGCCATCCACCGACAACGCGCACCCGGCCTTTGCCAAGCTCTTCGTAGTCACCGAATACCTGCCCGAGTTCGGCGCGCTGCTGGCCACTCGACGCCTGCGCAGCGAGGGCGAGCGCCCGATCTGGGCGGCGCATTTCGCGGTGGCTGAAGGCGAAGTCGTAGCCGATCCGCAGTATGAAACCGACCGTGCCCGTTTCATTGGCCAGCGGCCAAGCGTTGCCGCCGCTGCGGTCGTTGCCGAAGGGCTGGCGCTGTCGAATACGGTGGGCACGGTCCTCGACCCCATCTTCTCGCTCAAATACCGGGTCAAGGTCGCACCGGGCAAGGTTGCCCGCGTCGCCTTCTGGACCCTGATCGCCGGCTCGCGGGAAGAGCTGCTGAACCTGATCGAGAAACATCACGACCGCAGCGCCTACGACCGCGCCAAGACCCTGGCCTGGACCCAGGCGCAGGTGCAGCTGCGCCACCTGGACATCAAGCCGGCTGAAGCGGCCGACTTCCAGCGCCTGGCCGCCCCCATCCTCTATGCCGACCCGCAATTCCGCGCGCCATCGGCGGCAATCATCCAGGGCGCCGGTGCACAGTCCGGCCTCTGGCCGCATTCGATCTCCGGTGACCTGCCCATCGTGCTGCTGCGCATCGACGACGTTCAGGACATCGCCCAGGTACGTCAGCTGCTACGCGCCCACGAATACTGGCGCATGAAGCGCCTGGCGGTGGATCTGGTGATCCTCAACGAGCACGCCAGTTCCTACCTGCAGGACTTGCAGATCGCCATCGAAACCGCCGTGCGCAGCAGTCAGTCGCGTCCGCGCTTCGGCGCCGAACTCGCTCAAGGCACGGTGTACATGCTGCGCGCTGACCTGCTGAGCACCGAGGCGCGTGCGCTACTGCGCAGCGTGGCTCGTCTATCGCTAATCGCTCGCCGCGGTCCGATTGCCAATCAGCTGGCCAATCAGTTGATCGCTTCGCAAGCGCCAGCTGATTTGCCACGCCTGGCCGGTAGGCAATCGACAGCAATTGCCACTTCGGCTATCGCACAGCCATCGGCTGCCGAGATCTCCCGGCACCTTGAATGTTTCAACGGCCTGGGCGGTTTCGACAAGGATGGCCGCGAGTACGTAACCCTGCTGGAAGCGGACGCCAACACACCCGCGCCTTGGATCAACGTGATCGCCAACCCGCAGTTCGGCTTCCAGGTTTCAGCGCAAGGCAGTGGCTATACCTGGGCTGAAAACAGCCGGGAGAACCAACTCACGCCTTGGTCCAACGACCCGGTTACCGACCCTTGTGGCGAAGCTTTTTACATCCGCGATATGGACAGCGGCGCGCTATTCAGCCCCACCGCTCAGCCGATCCGTGACGGCGGGCTCTACATCGCGCGGCACGGGCACGGCTACAGCCGCTTCGAGCACCAGGCCGACGGCATCGCCATGGACCTGCTCGAATATGTGCCGCTGGCCGATCCCATCAAGATCTCCCGCCTGACCTTGCGCAACCTATCGGCCGTGCCGCGCAGGCTGTCGGTCACCCGCTACAGCGAATGGGTGCTCGGCACGGCACGCGGCGCCAATGCGCCCTACATCATCACCGAGCGCGACGAGAGTTGCGGCATGCTGCTGGCGCGCAATCCCTGGAGCAGCGCCTTCCCCGGCCGCGTGGCCTTTGCCGACCTTGGCGGTAGTCAAACCGGCTGGACCGCCAATCGCCGCGAATTCCTCGGCCGCAACAGCGGCCCCGCTACGCCAGCGGCGCTTCTCGCGGGTGCGCCCCTGTCGGGAATCACGGGCGCCGGCATGGACCCTTGCTCGGCCTTGCAGACAAGCATCGAACTGGCTGCCGGCGAAAGCATCGAGATCGTCGCCTTTATCGGCCAATGCTCGTCGGCAGAGGCAGCCCGAGCACTGGTCGAACGCTATCGCCAGTCGGATCTGAACGCGGTGCTTTTGGAAGTCACCGAGCACTGGCGCACCGCACTGGGTGCCATTCAGGTGAAAACCCCGGACCGCACGATGGACATCATGCTCAACGGCTGGCTGCTCTATCAGACCCTTGCCTGCCGCATCTGGGCGCGCTCGGCGTTCTACCAGGCCAGCGGCGCTTATGGCTTCCGCGACCAGCTGCAGGACGGAATGGCACTGACCTTCTCGCGGCCCGAGGCTACTCGCAGCCATATCCTGCGCGCGGCGAGTCGCCAGTTCCCCGAGGGCGACGTACAGCATTGGTGGCTGCCGCACTCCGGTCAGGGCGTGCGTACGCGCATCTCCGATGACCGTGTCTGGCTGTCGTTCGCCACCGCGACCTATATTCAAGTTTCCGGCGACGCGGCGATCCTCGACGAGCCGGTGACCTTTCTCGAAGGGCCGCTGCTCAAGCCCGGCGAACACGACGCCTTCTTCCAACCGATGATGGCCGGCGATGCCGCGCCGCTGTTCGAGCACTGCGCGCGTGGCCTGGATCAGTGCCTGGAACTGCACGGCGAACTCGGCCTGCCGCTGATTGGCGGCGGTGACTGGAACGACGGCATGAACCGCGTTGGCGAACACGGCAAGGGCGAAAGCGTCTGGCTCGGCTGGCTGCTCCTGCGCACCATCGAGCTCTTCGCGCCGCTGGCCGATCAGCGAGGCACCGTGGCGGACGCGCAACGCGCAACGCGCTGGCGTGAACACGCCGTGGCGCTCACCGATTCGCTGGAAGAAAAGGCCTGGGATGGCGAATGGTATCGCCGCGCAACCTTTGACGACGGCACCTGGCTGGGATCAAAGGACAGCGACGAGTGCCGCATCGATTCCATTGCCCAGTCCTGGGCGGTGTTGTCAGGCGCGGCAGACCCCGCCCGTGCAAAGCAGGCCATGGCTTCGGTGCGCAAGCACCTGATCCGCGAGGACGACGGGCTGGCGCTGCTGTTCACCCCGCCATTCGACAAGACGGAGAAGGAGCCCGGCTACATCAAGGGTTATCCGGCGGGTCTGAGAGAAAACGGCGGGCAGTACAGCCATGCCGCGATGTGGGCCATGCTCGCCTTTGCCAAGCTCGGCGACGGTGATGCAGCGTGCCGCATGTTCAGGCTGCTCAACCCGATCAATCACGCGCTGACACCTGAAGAGAGCCGACGCTACAAGGTCGAACCCTATGTGGTGGCAGCGGACGTCTACGGCGTTGCTCCGCACAACGGCCGCGGCGGCTGGACCTGGTACACCGGTGCGGCCGGCTGGATGCACCGCGCGGGCGTCGAAGGCATCCTCGGTATTCGTCGTGAAGGAGAATGGTTGATCGTCGACCCGTGCATCAGCAGTCAGTGGCCCGGATTCGAAGCCACCATCACCCTGGGTGAAACCCGCTATGCCATTCGCGTGGAAAACCCTGCTCAGGGCAATCACGGCATCAAGCATGCGCAGTTGGATGAAGAGGCACTCGAGTGTGCAGACGGGTATGTACGGCTCGCGCTGGATGGGAGGGAGCATCGCGTGGTGTTGAGTCTGTAGGCAGAGACTGCAGTGGCTTAATGCTAGGCCTAGCAGTAACGAAAAAGCCCCGGCCTTTCGGTCGGGGCTTTCCTTTAGCGCTCCACGGATGGCCTAACGGGCCGGCGCTCAAAATCGCTTCGGTCAGAAGCGGTACTTAGCAGATGCAGTGACGCTACGGGGAGCTCCGTACGTCAGGGCACCGTAGGCTTCGAACATATCGAAGTACTCCTCGTCGGTCAGGTTGTCGACGTTCAGCTGGGCGGTGAGGTTGTCCGTCACCTCGTAGCGAGCCATCAGGTTAACCAGCGCATAGGCTTCCTGCTCGATCTTCTCGCGGTTGCCGGCTGGGCTGGTGGCGTAGGTGTAGATGCTTTCCTGCCAATTCACCCCGCCGCCGACGGTGAGCTTGTTGAAGGCGCCCGGCAGGCGATAGGTCGTGAAGGTGCGCAGCAGCTTGGTCGGGAAACGCGTGCTGCGGGCGTTACCGTCCGGGTCTTTAACCTCGAACTGGGTGTAGCCGGCCATGAGATTCCAGCCCGGTGACAGCTCGCCGGAAACTTCCAGCTCGAAGCCCTCGCTGGTCACATCGATGGCCTGATAGGCAAACTCACCGGCCATGCCACCCGGAACGGGCACACCCGTGCTCTCGCCCAGGCCATCCTGCTTGATCTTGAATATCGCCGCAGACGCATTCAACCGGCCTTCGAAGAACTCGGCCTTCAAGCCCGTCTCGTAGCTTTCACCAATAATGGACGCCAGCTGCTGCCCGGTGATGTCACGCCGAGCTTGAGGCTGGAAGATATCGGTATAGCTGGCGTAGGCCGAGAGGTTCTCGGTGAGGTCGTAAACGATACCGGCGTACGGTGTCAGTTCGTGCTCATCCAGACGGGAGGGCGATGTGAACGGAGTGTCGTCGCTGGTCTTCTCGTAGCGGTTGTCGCGCGCGCCAAGGATCACTTTCAGGTCGTCTGTCACGCTCAGACGGGTTACACCGTACAACCCTTTTTGTGTCAGGTCGCCGTAACTGTAGGGCGTCAACCCTCCCCAAATCGGCGCCTGAAAGTTTCCTTCATAGGCATCGAAATTGGCGACACCACCAAAGCCGCTCTGCGCGGCGCGAGAATCGGCATTGAAGTCCTGCTGGCTATAGATGTAGCCGAAGGCGACCTCATGCTCACGCCCGAACAGCATCACAGGCCCGCCAAGGCGGATGCTGTAGTCGTCCTGCACGGTCTCAGTCTTATAGGAGCCAGGAAATGAAAACATCGGCGAGCTGCCGTCCCGCCCTGGGTTTCCAGAAAGATACAGAAGGTAGGAGTCGGAATCGCGTTCGCCGCGGTTGTAGCTCAGGTTCATCTCCCAGTCGTTGGCGAAGCGGTGGTCCAGGTTGACGAAGTAGGTTTCGTATGTGCTGTCCCATTTGCTCCACTTGGCGGAAGTGGTTTTGGAGCGGCTCCAGTTCGTGCGGCTGCCGTCTGCGTACCAGATCGGCAACCCGCCCCACATAGGCGAGTCGGAATCGTTTTGCTGGCGGCTCAAGCCGAACCACAGTGTGGTATCCGGGGTGAGGTCGACGTCAATGGTGCCGTAGAAGGTTTCGCGTTCTTTCGATTTCAGATCGATCCAGCTATCACCTTCGTTATATTCCCCAACCAACCGCGCACGCACTGTGCCGGCTTCGTTCACGGCAAAGGAGATATCTCCTTGCGTGCCGTAGGTATCCCAACTTCCAGCGCTCACCTCGACCGAGCCGGTCAACTCGCGGCTGTTCGCGCGTTTGCGAACCAAGTTGAGCGAAGCGGACGGCTCGCCCGCCCCCGCCATCAGGCCGTTTGCACCGCGCACCACTTCCACGCGGTCATACATTGCCAGGCTGCTGAACATCTCGCCCGAGCTCCATGGCTGCTCCCAGATCGTCGGCACACCATCGATCATCAAGGAGTTGATCTCGAAACCGCGCGCGTTGAACTGCGCCCGATCGGTTTCGTAGCGATTGACCGACACGCCAGTGGTGTTGTTGACCACATCAAGGATGGTTTGCATGTCCTGATCTTCCATCCGCTGCTGCGTTATTACGCTGACAGACTGCGGCGTTTCGCGAAGAGACATGCTGAGTGGCGTGGACGTGCGTGCAGCACCCGTAGTGTAGGACCCGGTCCCTTCCGTCACGTCTCGCACCGCCTCACCGGTGACAGTGACAGCGTCAAGGGTGGTTGCGTCGTCCGCTTCAGTTGCAGCGGTCTCCTGTGCGTATGCAGGCATGCTTGCCAGGACGGCACCAGCTGCGAGTAGGTGAACGACCAGTGCGAGCGGTCGGAGGGCGAGCTTCGGGCATCCAGCGGCTGGAGCTAGCTGGGCAAGCGTGTTGGTCGGCATCTGTCAGCTTCCATGGAATATGATTGATTCTACGAATCGTTCGCATTATATGTTCGCATCTTGCCTTGCTGGAAGCCCTTGATTACACATGCGAGCAGGCCGGCAAACTGAACCGCAGATTTTTAGAAGCCGCAGACGAGCGTCTGATAACCATTGAAACCAAGCCAGGCTGCTCGCAATTGGCGACGTAGAGAGGCTGACGCGGGTCAGCTCTATCCAGCGTGTTTAAGGTCCTTGGTCTACTCGCCCAGCGGCCAGTCCCAAATGGCCCGTAAGTCTTTACAATGCGCGGCTTCCATCTGCACCCGGTCCGCGCTCATGTCCTTGCCCCAACATCATCTCGAACTGCTCTCCCCTGCCCGGGACACGACCATTGCTCGCGAAGCCATCCTGCATGGCGCCGATGCGGTGTACATCGGCGGGCCGAGTTTTGGGGCGCGGCACAACGCCGAGAACAGCGTGGCGGACATTGCCGAGCTGGTGAAATTTGCGCATCTGTTCCACGCACGGGTATTCGTCACGATCAACACCATCCTCCATGACGACGAGTTGGAAGCGGCGCGGGCGCTGATCTGGCAGCTGTACGAGATTGGTGTCGATGCGCTGATCGTGCAGGACATGGGCGTGATGGAAATGGACATCCCGCCAATCGAGCTGCACGCCAGCACCCAGACCGACATCCGCACCCTGGAGCGCGCCAAATTCCTCGACAAGGCCGGGTTCTCACAGCTGGTGCTGGCCCGCGAGCTGAATCTGCAGGAAATCCGTGCGATCAGCGATGCCACCGATGCGACGATCGAGTTCTTCATCCACGGCGCGCTGTGCGTGGCGTTCTCCGGTCAGTGCAACATTTCCCATGCGCAAAACGGCCGCAGCGCCAACCGTGGCGATTGCTCTCAGGCCTGCCGCCTGCCCTACACGCTCAAGGATGACCAGGGCCGCGTCGTTGCCTTCGACAAGCATCTGCTGTCGATGAAGGACAACAACCAGAGCGCCAACCTGCGCGCGCTGGTCGACGCCGGCGTGCGCTCGTTCAAGATCGAGGGGCGCTACAAGGATGTGAGCTACGTGAAAAACATCACCGCTTACTACCGTCAGCGACTCGACGAGATTCTCGAAGACCGCACCGACCTTGCCCGCGCCTCCAGCGGCCGCACCGACCATTTCTTCGTACCGGACCCGGACAAGACCTTCCACCGCGGCAGCACCGATTACTTCGTGACCGACCGCAAGATCGACATTGGCGCCTTCGACTCGCCGACCTTCACCGGTCTCGCCGTGGGCGAAGTGCTCAAGGTTGGCAAGCACGACCTGACGGTGCAGACCCGTGAGCCGCTGTCCAATGGCGATGGTTTGAACGTGCTGATCAAGCGCGAAGTGGTGGGTTTTCGTGCCAGTGTGGTCGAGCCGCTTGGTCAGCTTGAAGAGGACGGTCAGTCGCTCTGGCAATACCGCGTGAAGCCTAACGAGATGCCCGACGCGATCCGCCAGCTACGTCCGAACCATCCGCTCAACCGCAACCTGGACCACAACTGGCAGAACGCGCTGCTCAAGACGTCCGCCGAGCGCCGCATCGGCGTGCGTTGGCTGGCCAAGCTGCGTGCCGATGAGCTGGAGCTGCACGTCACCAGCGAAGAAGGCGCCTATGCCAGCGTCTCGCTGGCCGGCCCATTCGGCGAAGCGAAGAAGCCGGAACAAGTGCCTGGCCAGATCGCCGACCTGCTGAGCCAGCTGGGCACCACGATCTACCACGCCGAAGAAGTGGACGTGGATGCGCCGCAGGCCTTCTTCATCCCCAACTCGCAACTCAAGGCCCTGCGCCGCGAAACCATTGAGGCGCTGACCGAAGCCCGCGAAGCGATTCGGCCGTTAGGCAGTCGCAAGGCCGTCAGCGTACCGCCGCCGGTCTACCCGGAAGCGCACCTGTCGTTCCTCTATAACGTCTACAACGAGAAAGCCCGCGCCTTCTATCACCGTTACGGCGTGCAACTGATCGATGCGGCCTACGAGGCCCATGAAGAAACCGGCGAAGTGCCGGTGATGATCACCAAGCACTGCCTGCGTTTCTCCTTCAACCTCTGCCCGAAACAGGCCAAGGGCGTGACCGGCGTGCGCACCAAGGTTGCGCCCATGCAGCTGGTGCACGGCGATGAGGTGCTGACCCTGAAGTTCGACTGCAAGCCCTGCGAGATGCACGTGATCGGCAAGATCAAGGGCAACATCCTCAACCTGCCGCAGCCGGGCAGCGCCAGCAGCGTGGTCGGCCACATCACCCCGGCCGATTTGATGAAGACCATTCGTAGCAAGCCGCACGCCTGAGATAGATAATCCGCGGCTGCCGACGTGCAGCCGTGGCAACTCTCCACTCAGTTAAACCTTGTGAGGCCGGTCCGCAGTCCGGTACGTTCGACATGCCCGCTCCAACTGACGGGCCAGAACAATAACCGCGGCCGCCCAGGCATGCCCTTGCAAGGAAACACCATGAGATCTCTGATTGCGGCTGGCATCTTGCTGGCCAGCGGCGCGGCCTTCGCCGCGCCCTCCTCCTCGGTGCTCGATGAAGCCCAACAGCGCGGTACGCTGAAGGTCTGCACGACTGGCGACTACAAGCCCTACACCTTTCTGCGCGACGACAAGCGCTACGAGGGCATCGACATCGCACTCGCTGAGTCGCTGGCGAAGTCCTTGGACGTCAAGATCGAGTGGGTACCGACCACCTGGAAGACGTTGATGCCAGACTTCCTCGCTCAATGCGACATGGCCGTGGGCGGCGTTTCCATTTCACTCGAGCGGCAAAAGAAGGCCTTCTTCAGCAATCCGATCACCGTGGACGGCAAGATCCCCTTCGTCCGCTGTGATGAGGTCGAGAAGTACCAGACCATCGAGCAGCTCAACCAGCCCTCGGTGCGCCTGATCGAGCCGCCAGGCGGCACCAACGAAGCCTTCGTGCGTCGCGAGCTGCCCAAGGCGCAGCTGGAGCTGTTCCACGACAACACCGTGATCTTCAAATCCGTCGCCGATAACAAGGCCGACGTGATGATCACCGACTCGTCGGAGGCGCAGTATCAACAGCGCAACTACCCGACTCTGTGCGCGGTTAACCCCGACAAACCCCTGCAGTACAGCGAAAAGGCCTTCCTGCTGCCCCGCGGTGATGTGGCCTTCAAGGCCTACGTCGATCAGTGGCTGCACTTGACCAAGGCCACTGGAGAATACCAACGCATCGCTGACGCCTGGCTCGCCAAACCGAGCGAGTAAGCGCGCCGGGGCGGACCCAGGCGATCGGGTCCGCTGTGCATTACACCGCTCGGCTTGCAACATCCCCGGTGCGCGAGCGCTGATCACTGAAGCACGATTGACCTCGAAAACTTACTGGCACCGATACACTCTTAATGGCACCGCGCCTTGCCGTTCCGTACGGCGCTGCCCGGATCTCTCATGACGAAGACAAGGATCGACGATGCTCATAAGGCCAGCCGTTTGGTTGTTCACCCTGCTCATGGTCGTAGCACTTGCAGGCTGTACCACTCCGCGACCGAAGACCCCCTCGCCGCAGGAAGTGCCCACCGAGACGGGCGCGCTGATCGGTTCAGGCAAGGCCTCATATTACGGCAACCAGCACCACAACAAACTGACCGCCAGCGGCGAGCGCTTCGACCAAAACGCGCTGACAGCGGCTCATCGCACGCTGCCGTTCGGCACTCGGGTACAAGTCACCAACACCCGTAACGGCCAAAGCGTCGTGGTGCGTATTAACGACCGCGGGCCATTCGTCCGAGGACGGATTATCGACCTATCGAAAGCGGCGTTTGAGCGCATCGCCAGCGCTCGCGCCGGCGTAATCCGGGTGCGCTTGGAGCGGGTCGACTGACGCACACGCACCGAACGACGTTGGTCATCAAGTATGGAAGTGGCGTGCCGATAGAGCGGTTACGTCCACTCAGCTTCCGGTGCTTTCATGTTCAACAGCCACCTCAAAAAACAAGTCGAAGACCAGGCTGTAGAACTGTCGCTGCTCCGGCAGCTTCGCGATCAAATGAACGCAACGATGCTGTCGATCACCCTCGACACCGAGTTTCGAATGGTGGCCGTCAACCAGAAATTCGCGCAGACGCTCGGCTACAAGGTCGAGCAACTGCAAGGCCGCGCCATGGCGGATATCGTCCCGGCCTATGTAAAAAGCCTGCCCTGCTTTCATAATTTCCGAGCGGCCGTGTCCAAGCTCGAACCCGTCAGCGACGACTATCGTTTTCTGCGCACCGACGGCAGCCTTGCCTGGCTGCACATCGATTGGTATCCGGTCCTGAACGCCCAAGGCAAGTTGCTGCACATGAGCGGGTACGCCCGTGAAGTGACGAAAGAGCTGCAGCTGGCAAAGGAGAACGAAGCGTTCATTAAGGCGCTGCTGCGTTCTACCGCGGTCATTCAGTTCAATCTGGACGGCACCATAGTCTCGGCCAACGACCAGTTCCTGCAAGGCATGGGCTATTCGCTCAAGCAGATCGTGGGCAAGCACCACAGCATGTTCTGCACCCCGGAAGAAGCGTCTTCCCAGCAGTACAAGACCTTCTGGCAAACGCTAAATCGCGGCGAATTCGTTGCGAACCGCTTCAAGCGCATCGACAGCATGGGCCGGGACGTCTGGCTGGAAGCGACTTACAACCCCGTCTATGACACCGAAGGCAAGCTGTGCAAAGTGGTCAAGTTCGCCAGTGTGGTCAGCGATCAGGTCGCACGTGAGGAAGAGGTCCGGGAGGCGGCGAGCATCGCCTATGACGTGTCGCGCAAGACCGACACCAGCGCCGAGCGCGGCGCCGTGGTGGTCAAGGATACAGTTGCGACCATGAAACGCATCGCCGAGGAGGTCGAATCAGCCACCCAGGGTATCGAGGCGCTGGGCCAGCAATCGCACCTGATCAGCTCCATCGTCCAGACCATTGGGGGCATCGCTGCACAAACCAACCTGCTCGCACTCAACGCCGCCATCGAAGCCGCACGCGCCGGCGAACAGGGTCGCGGGTTTGCCGTAGTCGCCGACGAAGTTCGCCAACTGGCCGGCCGCACCAGCGCCGCTACTGAAGAGATCGTCAGTGTGGTGCAGAAGAACCAGGCGCTGGTCGACGAAGCCGTACGGGAAATGGCCAACAGCCGCGAGCAAGCAGCTCAAGGGCTGTCGCTGGCCAACCAGGCGGGCGAGGTGATCGTCGAAATCCAGGACGGTGCCAAACAGGTCGTTAGCGCGGTGGGTCGCTTCGCCAACGAACTGCATTGACGGGATGGCTGGCTACGCTCCCCCACCATTGACGGCTGATACCGGAATCGACGTCGCCAGGGACTTCGTCAACGGAGCACTCAGCTTCTCGGCCAAGCCTAGCCCTCGCAGCAACGAGGGATCACTGCCCCGCTGCCCCTGCCCCAACGCGTCAGAGCGCAGCGCTGCCCACCGGTCTGGCGAAGCGATAGGTCGCAAAGCAGCACAGCACGACGCCGCTCAGTGCCAACAGGCCGCCAACGATGCCAACATTGCTAAGGCCGAGATGAACGGTGACCAGGCTGCCCAGCAGCGCACCGCCACCAATGCCGATGTTGTAGATGCCCGAGAACAAGGCCATGGCGACATCAGTTGCGTCGGAAGCCAGGTTCAAGACCTTGGTTTGCAACGCCAGACCAAAGCACATCCCGGCAATCCCCCAGACAACGACCAACATGCCCAGCAACGAGCTGTCGCGTGCCGCCGGCAGCAACAGCAGCAAGCAGGTCGCCATGACCGAGATCGCCGCGATCATGAAGCCCTTGGGATAGCGCCCGCTGTAGCGGCTGAAGAGGAAGGAGCCGAGGATGCCGGCACCACCGAACAGCAGCAGCAACACGGTGGTCATGTCCCCGCTCAAATGCGCGATGGTCTGCGCGAAGGGCTCGATGTAGGTGTAAGCCGTGAACTGGGCGGTAATCACCAGCGCCGTCAGCATATAGGTCGCCACCAGTGCCGGGCGCTTGAACAGCACCGGCAGGCTGCGCAGCGAGCCGGAATTTTGGCTTGGCAGCAGCGGCAAGGTCCGCGCGAGAACCAGCACAACCAGCGCGGCGACCCCGGCAATCGCCAGAAAGGTGGTGCGCCAACCCAGCGCCTCGCCGACGACACGGCCCAGCGGAATGCCCAGCACCATGGCCAGTGCGCTGCCGGTAGCCAGCAGTCCCAGCGCCTGCGCCTGTTTGCCAGCCGGGGCGACGCGCACGGCCAGCGAGGCGGTAATCGACCAGAACACCGCGTGGGACAGTGCGATGCCGATGCGGCTGACCATCAGCATGCCGAAACTCGACGCCACGCTGGACACCAGATGGCTGCCGATGAACACCACGAACACGAAGATAAGCAGGGTTCGTCGCTCGACATTGCGGGTCAGCAGCATCATCGGCAGCGACATCAGCGCGACCACCCAAGCGTAGATGGTCAACATCAGCCCGACCTGAGACGGCGGCATATCGAACGACCGACCGATGTCGCTCAACAAGGCGACCGGGACGAATTCCGTCGTGTTGAAAATAAAAGCGGCCAGGGCCAGCGCGATAACGCTGAGCCAACTCCCGCCGTAGGAGCTTTGCGATTCGTTCATGTGGGCGACGTCTGAAAACTGCTGTTCACTCGGCAACCGCAACGCGCCAGGACGGCACAGTGCAGTGTGACGAAGAAGGTGTAAGGGATGGCCGTTCCATCACCTGCCACCACGCAGATCGCCCGCGGCGCAGGTAATGCACGCAGGATGGCAGCGTAAGCGTTGGAGGTGCGAAGAGGGACAGCTGGAGCGGCGCGGATTCTACGCCTGCAGTCGGTCGATGTCAGGCCGGAAAAGTATCTGGCGACCGGTGGCAGACCTGCAGCGCACCTGCAGCGAACTGTCCGCACCGGTACGACATGGACAAGTCGCGGATCACGCTGCTGTAGGAGCCAGCTTGCTGGCGATCCGCGCCTGCGCGGTGCCGAAAAGATCGCCAGCAAGCTGGCTCCTACACGGGACAACGCCAGCGAAGGTAGTCGTGGCGCTGCGAGGTGCGGAATCCTGCAGTCGGTCGCTGTTAGGCCGAGCAGGCATCTCGCGACCGATAACAGACCTGCAGCACCGTACCTGTAGCGAACTGCGCGAACCCTTACGACATCACGCTGTTGTAGGAGCCAGCTTGCTGGCGATCCACGCCTCTTCGGTGTCGAAAAGATCGCCAGCAAGCTGGCTCCTACAGGGGCAACGCCAGCGAAGGTAGTCGTGGCGCTGCTAGGGGCGTTCAGGCGTGAGCGTTATCGATTGAAGTAAGCGCGGGCGCGCTCGACCTCGGCAGCCGTCGGCTTGTAGCTGGTCCACTGATCCTGCTCTTTCTTCTTGTAGCGAATCACGCCTTGCGCCACGTCGAACTCGTAGAACGGATAGACCTCACGCAGGTTGTAGAACGCGGCCGGCGCGAAGAACAGGATGTCAGCGACAAGATAGCCACTGTTGAACTTGAGCGGGACGATCCCGTACATCGGTTCCATGCCGTCCTGCGTAGCGCGGAAGCGGTACTGACCGAAGCTGGTCGCCTTGTAGGTCTTGTTTACGGGGTTTTTCAGTACCAGCGGAGCATCGTCGTTGATCTTGACAGCGAGGCTCGGGTCGCTGGAGCGCAGCGAAGTGGTGGCAGTACAGGCGGACAACAGCGCAGCGAGCAGCGGCAGTGTCAGGAGTTGCTTGGTTTTCATGGTCATTCCCTTGCAGATGGTAGGCGTGAACGGCCATGACATCCCTACGCTGGGGTGCTGCGGCCGTCCGTGGCGGGCGGCACTATAGGCCAGCGCAAATACATGGCCAAGCGCCATCTAGCTATACAGCGCCTTTCCCGATCATCGGTCACCACCGGACGCCCACTCGGCACTCCGCCGAAACTTTCCCGCCAGGCACCAGCCGTACGTACAGAACCCACTTTCATGTCTGGAGTACCTATGGCTTATCCGAAGATCCACGCACAGAAACAGGACCGCTTGCCCGGTCTGGAACGCGAGCTGCAGCCACCGGCCGAGTTCATTCGCGACAGTTACAAGGGCAGCGGAAAGCTCGCTGGCAAGGTCGCGCTGGTCAGCGGTGGCGACAGCGGCATCGGCCGCGCGGCAGCGGTGCACTTCGCCCGAGAAGGCGCCGACGTAGCGATCATGTACCTCGATGAGCATCAGGATGCCGAAGACGCCAAGCGCATGATCGAAGCCGAGGGGCAGCGCTGCCTGCTGCTGCCAGGCGACATCCGCGACAGCAGCCACTGCAACGACGCGGTGGAGCAAACGGTGAAGACGTTCGGCCAATTGGACGTGCTGGTGAACAATGCCGGACGCCAGGAAGTCCAGACGCGGCTCGAGGACATCACCGATGAGCAGTGGGAGAAGACCTTCGCCACGAACATTCATGGCTACTTCTATCTCACCCGTGCTGCACTGCCTCACCTCAAGGCTGGCGCCTCGATCATCAACACTACGTCGATCAATTCCTTTATCGGCAACCCGATGCTGGTCGATTACACCTCGACCAAGGGCGCCATCGACGGCTTCACACGCGCCCTGTCGCAGCAGCTGATCGAGCGCGACGTTCGCGTCAACCAGATCGCCCCTGGCCCGATCTGGACGCCGCTACAACCGCCATCGCTGGGCAAGCACGACCCGGAACTGCTCGAAGACTTCGGCAGCCAGATGCCCATGGGACGCTGCGGCCAGCCATCCGAGCTAGGCCCGGCCTACGTCTATCTGGCATGCGAGGACTCGTCCTATGTCAGCGGCCAGACCATCCACATCAACGGCGGCAAGGTGGTGAATGGCTGAGCCGGCCATATGCCCATCGGGCCGCGCCAGTTACCGGCGCGGCCCGCTCAGGTACCCGGCGTCCGAATCATTGGGTAATGACCCGCTACGGAACCATCCACCTGGCTCACCCGCCCAACAATCAGGACGGCACGCACTCACCTGACCGGTCGAGACGCTCGCCGCATATATGAACCGCAGCCTGGTCTGCATACCCAAGGTGAAGTCATGCCCCAGATCCTCCTAGCGGCGTTTGATCGTTACGCCCAAGCCGAGCAAGTCAAAACCGAGCTCCTGAGCAAAGGGATAACCAGCGACGCCATCCAGATTTCCGCATCCTTCAACCCGGACACTGTGGATAGCAGCCGCGTGGAGGTAATCGGCGAAGAGCCGAACGATGACGCCACGGTCGCCGAAAAGCTTGGCAGCTTCTTTCACAAGGTCTTCGGCAATGATTCCAGCCAGCACGCCGGTCGTTATCCGGAGGCCGCCCGGCGCGGCTCGACCATCGTGACCGTCACGCTGGATACCGATGATGAAGTCGCCATGGTCGAAGCGTTGATGGAGCGCAACGGCGCGATCGATATCGACGAGCGCAGCGCCAGCTGGGGTGAAGAGGAAGCGACCCCTGTCACCGCCAGCACCGAAACGTTGACCACTGGCTATCCCGATGCCACCTCACTCAGTGTCGACGAACGCGAACTGGACGGAACGGCCAGCGGAGATCGCGGCGCCGCCGAGGGCTCGATTCCCGGGCGTGCCGAGAACGACAAGGCTGGGCGGCGTGACAACACGGCTGGGCGTGTGCGGATCGTTCCGCGCTGAGATCATTTGCCGACCCGCGCAGGTCAGCCTCCATCTTTTTTGGATAGCGGCTGACCTGACGCAACCGACCGCAACCTCCGGTCGCATCACTGCGAGACAAACACCTCATCGAGCAGACTGTTCATGGCCTGAAATGCCCGCTCGGCCACTTCCGGATTGAACTCGTTGCGCCCAGGCACGTTGGCGTAAGGGTCGGTGAAGGAATGCACGGCGTTGCCATAGATATTCATCTGCCAGTCGACATCGGTGGCTTTCATCTCGGCGATGAACGCATCGACCTGTTCTTTCGGCACCGCCGGGTCGTCGGCACCGTGCAGCACCAGCACTGGTGACTTGATCTGCTTGGCGTCGTCCGGGGTCGGCGTATCGAGGTTTCCATGGAACGAGACAAAGGCGTCCAGATCGGAGCCGGACCGGGCCAACTCAAGCACTGCACCGCCGCCAAAGCAGAAACCGATCGCCGCCATCTTGCCGGTATCCAGCGCCACCACCTGCTGCGACCTGAACGCCTCGACCGCAGCCTGGGCCCGTTTGCGCATCAGCGGACGATCGCCACGTACCGATGTAGCCGCTGCCTTGGCTTCGTCCGGATTGGATGGGCGCACCGCCTTGCCGTAGAGGTCGGCCATGAATACGACGTACTTATCCCCCGCCGCGCGCGCCGCCTTTTCAGCGGAGCGCTCGGTGACGCCCAGCCAGTTGGGCACCATCAGCAAGCCGGGCCGCGGCGTGGTGACCGAATCGTCATAGACGAGCAGCCCCTCATAGGTTTCACCGGCGATCTCATAGGCATGTGGCTTGACCACCACCGCCGCTTCGGCGGCACCGACCATCCCGGCCAGCGCCAGGGCAATACACGTCTTGTTCATGGAGGCGTTCCTGCTCAGTGAGACGACTGTTCAACGGTAGCGGAAAACCCAGACCGTACCGGCTGGCCTTACCTTCAGACCATTTCGGTTTGTGTCGGCACCTTGCGAGCAGGGTCAAATCTGCTTGAGGCGATGCTGCAGTGCTAGCGCATTAGCAGTCGCCGCCCCGCTGGCGGTGTTGTCGAAAATGCACCAGCTGGCTGTGTCCGCTGGTTGCGTAGCGCTTCGCTCGGCCAGCCGATCGGTCAAGCAGTCGAGCCAATCATCACCATACGAGGAGTAGTAGATGCGCGGCGAGCCATGCAGACGGTAATAACCGAAGCCATCCCAACCGCCCGGCTCGGCCGCCGCCGGAAAAGGCGCCGGGTCAGCCGCGACCCGTGCTATTCGAGCGTCCTGAAGCACTGGCTCGGCATCGAGCCAGCTCGGATGGCGAGGCTCGATTGCCACCAGCCCGTCATAACGTGCTCTCAACGAGTCGATGAATGCACGGGCGACGCTCGGTTCGTAAACCAGCGAAGGGGGTAGCTGCACCAGCAGGCAGCCTAGCTTGTCAGCCAAATGGTCGCACTCGTGCAGAAACTGTTCGATCAGTTGATCGCAGCCATTCAGCCGCCGTTCATGGGTGATCTGCTTGGGTACCTTGACGCTGAAACGAAACCCGACCGGCACGCTTTCCGCCCACTTGGCGTAGGTCGTGGGCCGATGGGCACGATAAAACGAGCTGTTGATCTCGACAGCGGGTAAACGAGCCGCGTAGCGCTGCAGGTGCGTGCCCTCCGCTGTAAACGCCGGCCATTGCTCGCGCGGCAAGCTCCAACCGGCGGTGCCGAGCAGAACGGAGGATGTTTCGCTGGCGATGCTCACCGGACCGCTCCCGTTACGTTTCGCATCCCAGCCGTCTACTGACTGAACACAGCGGCGCAGGCAGCGGGCAGCCGGCGACTCGGGCTGGCCATTGCCTCGGGGCGCGGGGTCGGGAGGATCGCTTTACAGCCCTCGCCCGGTGGCGGCGGTGGCTGGTCGACACACTCTGTCGAGCCCTCCGGACAGCGCAGACGAACATGCAGATGTTCGTCATGAAACGGCCATGGGCGGATGCGTTGCAGCCAGGCGCGCTCGTCCCATTCACGCTCACAGAGGTCTCGTTTGACCGCGGCATCGACGAAGATGCGCGTCACCCGTGGATCTTGCGCGGCAAGGCGGATCAGCTCGGCGTGCTGATCGGTCCATCGTTTGCTGTCCAGTTCCCCGGTGGTTTCGTCGACCAGGATGGGTTGTTCGAGGCCCTCGCGCTCGCTGCGGGCAAGCGGCGGCAGATCCAGACGGAACCAGATGTCGACGTCCAGACCGCTCTGGTGGCTAACGTGCCCGTAGGACATCGGGCCGCCGCGCGGCTGCGCCATATCGCCGACGAGCATGGGCCCGATGCCAGCCCCATCCAGCCGGCGGCCAAGGTCCTGGATGTAATCAAGCAGCGCGGGATGCCCGTAGTGACGGTTACGCTGCATATCGACGGCCTGGTAACCCTCACCTTCGGGCGGCAGCTGGACCGCGCCAGCCAGACACGCCGCGCCATGCTTACCGAAGATTCGCGGCTCGCCGGGTAGCGGCTCGGTGACGCTGGACCAGTCCCGGTCCGCCGCGTTGACCGCAGAAACCATCCATCCGACCAGACCGCAGGCCGCCAGTACCCGCCTGCAAAGGTGACTCGACATGCTGAGGTGTTGACTGCTCATAGCGACTTCGGAGTCCTTGTATCGAACTGAATCTTGCATCACCGCTGCTGACGCGAAAGCCATTCCAGCCCAGGCCGGTAAAGCATGTCGTGCTCGCCTTCGAACAGCACCAGCTCGGTCGGACCCGACTTCAGGTACAGCAACACATCAGCATCCGCCTCGGCGAACTGCGGGAATTGCTCGCTGCCCTTGGCCGATCGTTGGCGCAATGCATCCGGGACCTGGCGAGTCTCCATCAGCTGGTCGATCTGCTCCTGAGGAATTCGATCCCCTTCCTTCGCCAGGTCGTTGAAGGCATGAAGCGCCTGCTCAGGCGGAACGGTGGTGTCATCGATGCCGTGAGCGATCAGCACGCGAATATCGCCCGCCACCTCCGGCACATAGCTGCTCGGGCTGCGCTTGCGGCATTCATCAAAGGCGCTGGAGCCCTGGGTCGGCTCGCCGCCACAGGCCTGCTCGATTTCACCGGCGTACTTTTCGCCGCGCGCTTTGTTCCACTGGTGCCAGGTCACCAGGTCATAAACCGGCACCCAAGCTGCAACGCCAGCAAACACGTCGGGATTACGACTCGCCAGGTGCAGTGCGTTCATCGCGCCGCCCGAATAGCCGAGCAGGTAGATTCGCGACTCGTCAATTTCAGCATGTTCTCGCGCATATTCGAGCGCATCCTGCATGTCAGAAATCGCCAGATCGGAGGCGGTCGATTCGGGACGACCATCGTTCTGACCTCGGAAGTTCGGGTGAATGAACACCCAGTCGTTTGCAATCGCGAACTGGCCCAGCGGAATGTCGATGTTCTGCAGGTAATCGGTGCTCCAGCTGTGCAGCACCATGAGCAGCGGCTTTTCCTTGTCTGAACCTGAGTCGTAGAACAGGGCTGCCTGCTCACTATCGTCGGCACTGGATGGGATCTTGATGTCTTTTATTTCCGGCGTTGCTTCACGCCAGCGCGAGAGTTCGGCTATCGCCAGACCCCCAGGATAATTGGTGACCCGCAGGAGATCGCTGGGGTGCTTCAGATCCTCAGCCTGAACGCTCCCGACGCCAGCAGCGGCCAGCATCAATATTCCGAGCATGACCGCACGGATGGCCCGCCCGACCAGATCGTTGGCGCGCCATGACGGACCATCGCCCACTGAAACGGCCTGTAGTGAGCAGCTGCTTTCTCCGTTGCGAAGCACCATAGCCGTTGTCTCCCGCGAGTCGGTTTCGGACGTATAGAATTTGCGACTCCGAGCATCCCCATACGTTCGTCTGCGAGCCGACGCATGGCCGCCTGCCGTGCCGCTCGTATTGCGCGGCCCGATTGTCCAAACTGGCAGCACCCCTGATCAGAGAGGCGTCGATCATGCGCAAGGCCGAAGCCAAACACCGCCAGACCCACAAACTCGAAAGACTTCAGCGCTTTTTGGACTGGGCCAGCGAGCGCCATCCCGATTTCGCGCCGAAGAAAAATCACCAGGAGAAATGGTTCAGCACCTACCTCGGCCATCAGCCACCCGAAATCGGCCGCGCAGCGCGGTTGTTCTGGCTTGGGCTGGACGAGCCCACGGTCGAGGCGGAACTTGAGGACGCCGAATCGACTGGCCTGATCGCCCGACTGCTGAACCGGGACGTGAACGATTTCAGTTGTACCGTCGACATCTTCGGTATTGAGAAGTCGCTGGATTGCGGTCCGGTGCAGAACCTGCTGGAACCCGAATTTGCGCTACGCATCGACGATAGCCAGTCGACCGATGACTTTGAACGCAACGTCTGCGCTGCGGTGCAGGCCCTGGTCCGGGATCGCCTGCATGTCCTGGAGAAGCCGTTCACCAGCCTCAGCGAAGAACAGAAAGCCCAATGCCTGGAGCGTCTGCCCGTGCGGCTTTCACGCCTCGACGATTTTGCGGGGCGCGCCGTCGACATCGTCAACGAGGTCAAGCACGAGCTGCGCTATGTGGTCGAGCTGCGCCACGGGGACGTCGCCCTGGACATGCAAAGGCGCATTCCGGGCGGCCAGGGCCATGTGCTCAGCGAGCACGAAGTCGCGCAGCTCAAAGACGAAGACCGTCAGGCGATGAATGCCAAGTTCGAGATGATGATCGAGGAAGCGCAGGACTTCGATCTGCAGCTGCTCGGCGAGAAGCGCCTGACCGAAGTCTTCATGATGGAGCCGAAAAAGCTGCGCCGGACCATCCGTTTCGCCCGCGAGGACAATCGCGAAAAAATGGCCTTCGCCGTGCTGCTGGAGAACAACCCGCGCTTCGTCCATTACCACAAGCTCTACGCCGCGCGGCGCATCACTCGCACCTGGACCGCCCTGCTCGGCCCGACCAACAGCGGCAAGACCTACCAGGCGATCCAGGCCATGACCGGCGTGACTCACGCTATCTACCTGTCGCCGCTGCGCCTGATGGCCCTGGAAAACCAGGAACGCATCGAATCCATGGGCGTGCCCTGCTCGTTGGTCACCGGTGAAGAGGAAATCATCCGCGAAGGTGCCACCCACTATTGTTGCACCGTCGAGGAATTCGCCCGCTTCCGTCACGAGTCCTGGGACGTGGTGGTGATCGACGAAGTGCAGATGATGGCCGACTCGCAACGCGGCTGGGCCTGGGTCGATGCGCTGGTCAGCGCCTACACTCAGGACCTGATCATGACTGGCCCGGAGCTGATCCAGCCGTCGCTGAAAACCCTTTGCGATCTCTGCGAAGACCAACTGGTAGTCAAGCACACCAAACGACTTTCACCCGTGGACGTGGCGCGCCGCTCGACCAACCTCAAGCAGCTCGATGCCGGCTCCATGCTCGTTGCCTTCAGCCGCAGAACGGTCCTCGAGCTCAAGGCGATGCTGGAAATGACCGGCAAGAGCGTCTCGGTGGTCTACGGCGCGCTGTCACCGGAAGTACGCCGCGAGCAGGCACGCCGCTTTCGTGAGGGCGAGGCGGACCTCATGGTCGCCACAGATGCGGTAGGCATGGGCCTGAACATGCCAGCCCATACGCTGTGCTTCTATACCGACGAGAAGTACGACGGCATCCAGAACCGCCAGCTGAAGGTGCAGGAGGTCAAGCAGATCGGCGGCCGCGCCGGGCGCTTCGGTCATCACGACAGCGGCCTCATCACCGCGCTGGACGGGCAGACGCTGCAGTCGATCAAGCGCCTTTTTCACAGCGCGGATCTGCCAGTGGACCTGACGCAGTTCCAGGTAAGGCCCTCCATCGAGCACCTGCAAGCCATCTCCGAACTGATGAACGAGCCGAGCCTGTTGCGGGCCTGGCTGACGTTCAACCGCAACATCAACTACGGCGACGAATTCATATCGATCCTGCCCGACGAGCTGGCGGAATGGATCAAGCTGATCGACGACCCGACCATCGACCTGCCGTTGCGCTGGATCTTCGCTTGCACGCCGATTCGCGGCGGGCTGGACAGCCCGGCCAGCATCTTCGCCCAGCAATGGCTGAAGAAGGTCGCGCAGGACAAAGAGATTCCATTGCCGCGGCTGATCATCGATGCCGACCTGGCCACTTTGGAAAGCTCGCTGCACGTCATCGAAACCTACCTGCATCTGGCGCGCACGCTGCCGGCACACTTCCCGGCGCTGGAGCAGGCCGAAGAGCACCGCAGCCTGCTCAACGGTGCCATCACGCGCGAGCTTTCACGCCAGCGCAAGCCACGCAGCTCGGATCGCCGACGCATGTCAGGCGAAACGCGCAGTTGCAAGGGCTGTGGCAAGGCCATGCCGATGGCCGCACGCAAGTTTCGGCTGTGCCAGAGCTGTTTTCGTGAGCAGCGCTAGGACAGTTCGCACGATCGACTAAACCGCCGCTCAGACGCCCACCACTACGCCACTCAGTTTCCGCTGCTAGCCCATGGCGGGCAGCGAGGCTGGCAAGCTGCGGCTTCGGCCCTTAGGATGCGGCAGGTCTATAGCGTGACCGGGGCCATTCAGAGCCTCGTTGCGATGGCCATTACCGAAAGCCATGGAGTCAGGGCCGATGTCGATCATTATTCAGTTGCGCAGGCAACTGGCTGCGGTTACCAGCCGATTTGGCTGGGCCGCACTTTTATTCGCGCTCGCGGTGCACGCCGGCGTGTCCTATCTCGGCCTGCGCCTGTTCGCCGAGGCGCCACTCACCGAGCTGAAGACCTTCGTCTACTTCTATCTGACCACCGCACTGACCGTCGGCTACGGTGACTTCTCACCGCAGACCGCTGGCGGTCGCATCTTTGTTTCCACCTGGCTGATGGTCGGCGGCATCGCGCTGCTGACCGCCGTCATCGGCAAAACCACCAATTCCATAATTGCAGTCTGGAGGAAAGGCATGAAAGGCAAAGGAACGTTCGCCACCTGTACGGGCCATACCGTTGTGATCGGTTGGGAAGGCGAAATCAGCGAGCGTGTCGTCGAGCTGCTGCATGAAGACGAAACCTCCAATGACCACCTGATCGTCATCTGCGACACGGTGCTCGAAGAAAACCCGATGCCAGGCAAGACCGAGTTCATCCATGGCGAGAGCCTGTCGTCCCTGGCATTGCTGCAGCGCGCCGGGGTGAAAGGGGCCGAACGCACGCTGGTGCGCACCGGCTCGGACGACCTGACGCTCGCGGTCGTGCTGACCATCAACCAGCTCAATCCGATCGGCCATGTGGTTGCCCATTTCAGCAGCAGCGAGACCGCCCGACTGGCGCGCAGCTATGCGCCCAAACTGGAATGCACCTCCAGCATGGCCATCGAGATGCTGGTGCGCTCATCGCAGGACCCGGGCTCCTCGGTGATCATCAATGAGTTGCTGAGCGTCGGCCAGGGCGCGACCCAATACCGCCTGCTACTGCCCGAGAGCTACGAAAGCACGGTCGGCGCGTTGTACAAGCAATTGAAAGACCGGCACAACGCGACGCTGATCGGCTACCGCGCCAAGGACCAGACCCAACCAATCATCAACCCGGGCAACGAAATCGCAGTGCGCGGCGGCGAGCTGTTCTATATCGCCAACACACGCCTTGCCGGCCTGGGTGACGCCAGCTGAGCATGACGCTGCGCCGAGCGGACATGCCCCTGTAGGGCCGAATGTATTCGGCCCTAAGATCGCCGATGAGCCCAATGAAGCCCCGCGGACGCTGACTCACCTGGCCTGCCATCGACGACACCCGGCTCTCGCTCCCTCCATCTCGGGAATCAACCCCGCCATCCCGGCTCTGATTAGGACAGTCTGAGCAATCGGGAGGCACCATGAGCGACCCACACGACCTGCAGCGATTCGTTGACGCCCAGCACTCGATCTACGACCGCGCGCTGGCGGAACTCGAAGCCGGCCACAAGCAAAGCCACTGGATGTGGTTCATCTTTCCGCAGATAGCAGGCCTCGGCCACAGCGACATGGCGCGTCGCTACGCCATCAAGGATGCGGACGAAGCGACGGCCTATCTAGAGCACCCGCTGCTCGGGCCTCGCCTGGAGCAATGCGCGCAAGCTCTGCTCGCCCATGCCGAGCGTCCGGCACGGCAGATTCTGGGTTCGCCCGACGACATGAAGCTGCGCTCGAGCATGACGCTGTTCGCTGCCGTTGCGCCTGAACGGTCGACGTTTCAAACGGTGCTGGATGCGTTCTTCGCGGCCGATCCCGACCCGGCGACGCTATCGCGCCTGGATCGTTAAGCAGCTCGGCACAGACCTCTGATAGGCGGACCGAGGCCGGTACGATAGGCTTCTCGCTTTATGGCAGGTCCGCCGCCCCTCACACAGGTGCACAGATGAATCTCTCGCTGCTCAGCCGTTACGCTTTTTTCGTCCTGTGCGCTGCCACTGCCGTGCTGTGCCTCCCTTTCCTGAGCCACCCTTGGGTGTGGCCGTTGTTCGTCGTCACGGCGTTGCTGACCCTTATCGGTATTCGTGATCTTCGCCAGTGCGAACACGCCGTTCGGCGCAATTATCCGATCCTCGGCAACATCCGATACCTGGTCGAAGGCATCCGTCCGGAGATTCGTCAGTACCTGCTTGAAAGCGATCAGGAGCGCGTACCGTTTTCCCGGGCACAGCGCTCGCTCGTCTATGCACGGGCGAAAAACGAGGTGGATGACAAACCCTTCGGCACCCTTATCGACGTATACGAACCGGGATACGAATGCATCGGCCATTCGATCCGCACCGCAGCGGTCAGCGATCCCGAAACCTTCCGCGTGTCGATCGGCGGGCCGCAGTGTGAGCAGCCCTACTCCGCTTCGGTATTCAACATTTCAGCGATGAGCTTCGGCTCGCTCAGTGGCAATGCGATCCAGGCGTTGAACCGAGGCGCCAAGCTCGGTGGCTTCTACCACGACACAGGCGAAGGCAGCATCAGCAGCTACCATCGCCAGCACGGCGGGGATCTGGTCTGGGAACTGGGCAGCGGTTACTTCGGTTGTCGAACCGAAAGCGGTGCATTCGATCCGGATCGCTTCGCCGTTCAGGCACGGGATCCCCAGGTCAAGATGATCGAGATCAAGCTGAGCCAAGGCGCCAAACCAGGACACGGCGGCATCTTGCCGGGGCGCAAGGTCAACGCGGAAATCGCGTCCACCCGCGGCGTGCCGGAGGGCGTGGACTGCATTTCCCCCGCGAGCCATAGCGCCTTCAGCACACCGTTGGAGCTGATGAATTTCATCGCCAGCCTGCGCGAACTGTCCGGCGGCAAGCCGGTCGGTTTCAAGCTGTGCATCGGCCATCCGTGGGAGTTCGTCGGCATCGTCAAGTCGATGCTGCAGAGCGGTATCTATCCGGATTTCATCGTGGTCGATGGCAAGGAAGGCGGCACGGGCGCGGCGCCCGTCGAGTTCACCAACCACATAGGCATGCCACTGCGCGAGAGCCTGCTGTTCGTGCATAACGTGCTGGTCGGCTGCAATCTGCGCGAGCACATTCGCATCGGTGCCAGCGGCAAGATCGTCAGCGCCTTCGACATCGCCAGCGTCCTGGCCATGGGCGCAGACTGGGTGAACTCGGCTCGTGGGTTCATGTTCGCGATCGGCTGCATTCAGTCGCAGCATTGCCACACCAATCGCTGCCCCACCGGCGTTGCCACCCAGGACCCGCTGCGCCAACGCGCACTGGTGGTGCCGGACAAGGCCGACCGAGTGTTCAGCTTTCACCGCAACACCGTGCACGCGCTGGCCGAACTGCTTGCAGCTGCCGGCTTGTCACATCCTGCCGAATTGGGCCCGCATCACCTGATCCGGCGCGTCAGCTCAACGGAAATCAAGCTGTTCTCGCAGCTCTACTATTTCGTCCAGCCCGGTGCGCTGTTGAGGCCAAAGATCGACAGCGAGTTCTTCGCCAGGATCTGGAGCATGGCCCAGGCAGACAGCTTCGAAGCCATGCCGCAGAAAACTGAGCGTGGGGCCGCGCAGGTCGAGGAACCACTGATCAGTTAACCTCTCCAACCAGCGGATCGCAGCCAGCCTCCGAGGTCGTTGCGATCCGACTGCGTCAATGGCCGCGCTTTTGCCGGCCAGCAGGTCCTGTGGCTACCGCGTTGAAACCTGGCTGACAGCCGCTCAGGCCATCATTTGCGCGCCGGAATTTTGCCACTCTCGACAGGCACACCGCTATTTCGTCAGCTTTCCGTTGAAATGTTCAGCTTTTTACTTTGACAGCCCGTACTTTTGACTTTAAGTTTTCACTTCCGAACATTTCCGAACCCTCGCAGTATTCGGATCATAAAAACAACAGTCTCACAAAGAGGTTCTGCGCATGAGTAACCCGTCCACCCCGACACTTCGGGGGCAATGCATCGCCGAGTTTCTCGGCACCGCCCTGTTGATCTTCTTCGGTACCGGCTGCGTGGCGGCACTCAAGCTCGGCGGCGCAGATCTAGGTCTTTGGGAAATAAGCGTTATTTGGGGTATTGGCGTCAGCATGGGCGTTTACCTCGCGGCCGGTGTTTCCGGTGCCCACCTGAACCCTGCGGTATCCATTGCGCTCTGGCTGTTCGGTACATTCGAGCGTAACAAGGTGCCGGCCTATATCCTCGCCCAGACCGCCGGTGCCTTCTGTGCCGCTGCGTTGGTTTATGGACTTTACAGCAGCCTGTTTTTCGATTTCGAACAGGCCCAGCAGATGACTCGCGGCAGTGTGGCCAGCCTCGAGCTCGCATCGGTGTTCTCCACCTACCCGCACCCGTCGCTTTCGATAGGCCAGGCGTTTCTGGTGGAAGTGGTGATTACCGCTATCCTGCTGGGGATGATCATGGCCCTGACCGATGACGGTAACGGCCTGCCCCGCGGGCCGCTGGCGCCCTTGTTGATCGGCCTGCTGATTGCGGTGATCGGCGGCGCGATGGGGCCGCTGACCGGGTTCGCGATGAACCCGGCACGCGACTTCGGACCCAAGCTGATGACCTTTTTCGCTGGGTGGGGTCAAGTCGCATTCACCGGCGGCCGGGATATCCCCTACTTCCTGGTCCCGCTGATCGCCCCGGTCATTGGCGCCTGCCTCGGGGCCGCTGGTTACAAGGCACTGATCTGCAAGCATCTGCCCGGCGTTGGCGGTGCTTGCGCTGTTCCGGAAGCGGAACCAGAGGCCGACCGCTACTCCAAACACGATGTCACTGCCCAAGAAGCTCGTTAAGGAATCGACACCATGAGCAATCAGAACAACAAGCAATTCATCGTCGCCCTCGACCAGGGCACCACCAGCTCGCGGGCCATCGTGCTCGACCGCAACGCCAACGTGATCACCATCGCACAGCGCGAGTTCGCACAGATCTACCCGCAACCGAGCTGGGTCGAGCATGACCCTATGGAAATCTGGGCCACTCAGAGCGGCGTATTCGTCGAGGCGCTGGCACAGGCCGGCATCACCAATGAACAGGTGGCCGCGATCGGCATTACCAACCAGCGCGAAACCACCATTGTCTGGGACAAGAACACTGGCCGGCCCATCTACAACGCCATCGTCTGGCAGAGCCGCCAGAGCACGCCGATCTGCGATCAGCTCAAACGCGACGGTATGCAAGACCATATTCGCAAGACCACTGGCCTGGTCATCGACCCCTATTTCTCCGGCACCAAGATCAAGTGGATTCTCGACCACGTCGAAGGCAGCCGTGAGCGCGCCCGTCGTGGCGAGCTGCTGTTCGGCACCGTCGATTGTTGGCTGATCTGGAAAATGACCCAGGGCAAGGCCCACGTCACCGACTACACCAACGCTTCGCGCACCATGCTCTTCGACATCCACAAGCTGGACTGGGACCCGGTGATGCTGGAGACGCTGGATATTCCGCGCGAAATGCTGCCGGAGGTGCGTTCCTCCTCAGAAGTCTACGGCCACGCCTACCTGGGCTCCGGGCAGAGCACCGGCATTCCCATCGCCGGCATTGCGGGCGATCAGCAGGCGGCGCTGTTTGGCCAGATGTGCGTTGAACCCGGTCAGGCGAAGAACACCTACGGAACCGGTTGCTTCCTGCTGATGAATACCGGCACCAAGGCCGTGCAGTCCGAACATGGCCTGCTGACCACCATCGCCTGCGGCCCTAAGGGTGAGGTCAACTATGCGCTGGAAGGCGCGATCTTTAACGGCGGTTCGACCGTGCAGTGGCTGCGCGACGAGCTGAAGGTGATCAACGATTCGCTGGACTCCGAATATTTCGCCACCAAGGTCAAGGACAGCAATGGTGTTTACCTGGTCCCGGCCTTCACCGGACTCGGCGCGCCGTACTGGGACCCGCGTGCCCGCGGCGCTTTGTTCGGTCTGACGCGGGGTGTAAAGGTCGACCACATCATTCGCGCCGCGCTGGAATCCATCGCCTACCAGACCCGCGACGTGCTCGACGCCATGCAGCAGGACGCCGGCGAGCGCCTGCGTTCACTGCGCGTGGATGGCGGTGCGGTGGCGAATAACTTCCTCATGCAGTTCCAGGCCGACCTGCTCGGAACCCAAGTCGAACGCCCGGAAATGAAGGAAACCACCGCTCTCGGCGCTGCCTACCTGGCAGGCCTGGCGACCGGCTTCTGGAGCAGCCTGGACGAGTTACGCGGCAAGGCCACCATCGAGCGCGTGTTCGAACCGGCCTGCGACGATGAGAAGCGCGAAGCACTCTATAAAGGCTGGAAGAAGGCGGTTGGCCGCACCCGCGACTGGGAAGAGGAATAAGCCTCGACGTCCAAACGCGCTACACCTCGCGCCCGGCCCGGGTCTTAACCGCGCCGGGCGCGCTTATTCGCATACGAACAATTCTTTAATCAAACTCCAGACTGCGGCATCCTTCACGGCATATCGATAAGAAGGAAGCCTCCATGAGTCTGGCCCCACGACAGCAAAGCATTCTCGAACTGGTCCGCGAACGCGGCTACGTCAGCATCGAAGAGCTGGCGCAGCAGTTTGCAGTCACGCCCCAGACCATCCGTCGTGATATCAATCAGCTAGGCGAAGCCGGCCTGCTTCGCCGCTACCATGGCGGCGCCGCCCACGATTCCAGCGTACAGAACACCGCCTATACCCAACGCGCCCGGCAGATGCGCGACGAGAAGCGCCGCATCGCCGACGCCATGGCCGCACACATTCCCGATCAGGCGTCGCTGTTCATCAACATCGGCACCACCACCGAAGCCATCGCCCACGCTCTGCTCAACCATCGCGATCTCAAAGTCATCACCAACAACCTGCACGTGGCAAGCATCCTCAGCCCCAAGGAAGATTTCGACGTGCTGATCGCAGGCGGCAACGTGCGCAGCGATGGCGGTGTGGTCGGTCAGGCCACGGCGGATTTCATCGGTCAGTTCAAGGTGGATTTCGCACTGATCGGCATCAGCGGGATCGATGAGGACGGCACACTGCTTGATTTCGACTACCAGGAAGTGCGCGTCTCGCAGGCCATCATCAACAACGCCCGCCAGGTCTTTCTCGCTGCCGACTCGAGCAAATTCGGCCGCAACGCCATGACCCGCCTCGGCTCGCTTGAACAGATCGATATGTTGTTTACCGAGGCCCAGCCACCCGAGGCCTTTCTCGAATTGCTCAGCCGGCACAAGGTCAAACTGGAAGTGACTGACTGAAGCGTTCGTGTCGGTGTTCGTCAGCCCGCGGCAAGACCACCACTGACTCTCCCTCAGCTGCACCATGCGCCTGATGGCACACCACGCGCCGACTCCTGATTTGACGGTGGCTAATACCTGACCTTGCAGTGGCGGCACCGGTGGGCTGAAGCCCACCCTACTCGGCCGCAGCCTACCCTCTAACCGCCGATACGTTCGTGTCGGTGTACGTCAGCCCGCGGCAAGACCAACACCGACGCGCCCTCCGCTGCACCATGCGTCTAATGGAGCACCTCGCGCCGACTCTTGATTTGACGGTGGCTAATACCTGACCTTGCAGTGGCGGCACCGGTGGTGCTGAAGGCCACCCTACTCGGCCGCAGCCTACCCTCGAACTGCCGATACGTTCGTGTCGGTGATCGTCAGCCCGCCGCAGCAGTAGGGTGGGCTTCAGCCCACCAATAGCATTGCCATAACCTCTCACGCCCACACTGACGGCGCGCATTCGCTGACCGGCATTATCTGAATGCCCGGCTAAGCACCAATTATCAGTTCGTATAGGTTCGATTATTTTCTTTTGATATAAAAAATGAACATCAGCTCTAGAGAGCCATTCATATGTGCGCTAGGATGTTCACATTCGAAAATTAATGTTCGTTCTTGAGGAGAATCCCGTGACTGAGACCGTCTCCGAGCTGTACGACATCGCCGTGATTGGCGGTGGCATCAATGGTGTAGGCATCGCTGCTGATGCAGCCGGACGCGGCCTGTCGGTGTTCCTGTGCGAGCGTGATGACCTGGCCAGCCACACGTCGTCGGCCAGCAGCAAACTGATTCATGGTGGCCTTCGCTATCTGGAGCACTACGAATTCCGCCTCGTGCGTGAAGCCCTGGCCGAGCGTGAAGTGCTGCTGGCCAAGGCGCCGCATATCGTTAAACCCATGCGTTTCGTCCTGCCGCATCGTCCGCACCTGCGCCCCGCCTGGATGATTCGCGCCGGGCTGTTTCTCTACGACAACCTCGGCAAGCGTGAAAAGCTGCCCGCTTCACGCGGCCTGCGCTTCGGCGATGAAAGCCCCTTGAAGCCAGCGATCAAGCGCGGTTTCGAATATTCCGATTGCTGGGTCGACGATGCGCGACTGGTCGTGCTTAACGCCATGGCTGCGCGGGAAAAAGGCGCGCACATCCACACCCGTACCCAATGCCTGAGCGCCAAGCGCGCCGGCGGCATCTGGCATGTCGAACTGCAGCGTCAGGATGGCAGCCGTTTCTCCCTACGCGCCAAGGCGCTGGTCAACGCGGCCGGGCCTTGGGTGGCGCAGTTCATCGGTGAGAACCTGCAGCAGCGCTCGCCTTACGGCATCCGCCTGATTCAGGGCAGCCACATCATCGTGCCGAAACTGTACGAAGGTGAGCAGGCCTACATCATGCAGAACGAGGATCGGCGCATCGTCTTCGCCATCCCCTATCTGGACCGCTACACCATGATCGGGACCACCGACCGCGAATACCGCGGCGACCCGGCCACGGTCAGCATCAGTGAAGAAGAGATCGCCTATGTCCTGGGCGTCGCCAATAGCCATTTCCGCAAGCAGCTGAAAGCGGATGACATCGTTCATACGTTTGCCGGTGTTCGGCCGTTGTGTGACGACGAGTCGGATAATCCCTCAGCGGTGACGCGCGATTACACCTTGTCTCTGGCTGCCGAACAGAAGCAGGCGCCCTTGCTTTCAGTGTTCGGCGGCAAGCTGACCACCTACCGCAAACTCGCCGAATCGGCGATGGCTCAGCTCAAGCCCTTTTTCCCGAAAATGGGCCCAAGTTGGACCGCCAAGGATACGTTGCCTGGTGGGGAAGGCATGACCACCGCCGAGGCGCTGGCTGATGAGCTGATGGCCGAGGTGAAAGGCATCGACCAACCGCTGGCCAAACGCTGGGCGACCCTCTACGGCAATCGCGTTTGGCGCATGCTCGGCGATGCCCGCTCGATCGATGCACTGGGTGAAGACCTCGGCCAGCACCTGTATGCCCTGGAAGTCGACTACCTTCGTCGTGAAGAATGGGCGACGCAGCTCGACGATATCCTCTGGCGCCGGACCAAGCTCGGTCTGGCATTCGATGAGGCTGACAAATCACGCCTGGAACGGTATCTGGCCGAGCGCTCTACAGCCGAAGTCACACGCAGCAGCAACGCCGCCTGAGTATGGCTCACGAGCGGTAGCAAACGGAGCCTGTTAGCGGCAGGCTCCTGCCTCCCCTTTTCCATCAGCAACGCACCGCCTACGGCCTGCAATCCGCACGAAATGACGCTGCGCGGGCGCAGATAGCCTTCCTATCGCTGAGACCGCTAACCGTTAGTCTCCTTCTGCCGTTGCGGTCATCAAGTATTCACAGCCGAGGCACACCGTCGAGCCACTGACACGCTTACGGGAGTTGCCTGATGACGATGAACGCCGGTGCCCTGGCGGCAAAATCCTCCACTCCGATTACGCGTCAATGGCTGTCCTGGCTGCTAGTGGTCACGCTGATCTATCTACTGCTGGCTGCGGTCGGCGCGATTGGCGACGGCTTCAAGGCCGCGGTGGGTGACAACGCAAAAGAATTGTTCGCTTTCGCCACCAACCCCTTTGTCGGGCTGATGATCGGCCTGGCTGCCACAGCGCTGATCCAGAGTTCCAGCACGGTGACCTCGATCATAGTCGGCATGGTCGCCGGTGGCCTGCCGATCCCTATCGCGATTCCGTTGATCATGGGCGCAAACATCGGCACATCGCTGACCAGCACCATTGTCAGCCTCGGCCATATCCGCAGTGGAGAAGAGTTTCACCGAGCCTTCGCGGCGGCCACAGTGCATGACGCCTTCAACATCACAGCGGTGACCATCCTGCTGCCGCTGGAGTTGCTCTTTCATCCACTGGAGCGCACGTCACAGGCGCTTGCGGGCCTGCTGGTGCATGACAGTGCCGGCGTCGACATGAAGAGCATGAATTTCATGAAGACCATACTGACCCCTGCCAGCGAGCTGCTCGAAGCCAGCGTGTCCTGGCTGCCGAGCACGGTGTGGGCCGGCGTCGGGCTGATCATCATCGGGATCGGGCTGATCCTCTTCGTGGTCCAGGCGATTGGCAAGGTGCTGCGCAAGGTGATGGTGGGTCGCGCCAAAGACATCATGCATGCAAGCGTCGGACGCGGACCGGTGTCCGGCATTGCCTCTGGAACGGTCATCACCATACTGGTGCAATCGTCATCCACCACAACAGCACTGATTGTGCCGCTGGCCGGCACGGGCGTGTTCACGCTCAGGCAGGTCTATCCATTCACCCTGGGTACAAACATTGGCACCTGCGTCACCGCCCTGCTGGCCGCCACGGCGATCGCCGGCCCCACGGCAGAACTGGCGATGCAGATCGCGCTGGTGCATCTGATGTTCAACCTCCTGGGGATCTCCATCATCTACGTGCTGCCGTTCCTGCGCGGCGTGCCCCCGGCGATTGCCAACTTCCTCGCGGACCTGGCTCAGCGCAACAAGCTGTATGTCGGGGCCTATATTGGCGGCGTGTTCTTCGGCCTTCCGTTGCTGCTTATTGGCGGCAGCCAACTCTGACCCTGCCTGGAGTCAATCATGCAAAGCGAACGCCGCATCCAGACCGAGAACCGCATCCGCGAACTCCGTGAATCGCTGAACGAACTCGAGGCCCAGCTCGAACGCATCGACGGGCAGGAACAACAAGCGCAACACCGTGAAATCGACCATCTGGATGACTACATCAATGCGGTGGACACGCGCTTCAACAGCCTTCAGTTGTTCTGGACCACGCTCAAGGCTGACTGGCTAAAACCGAAATCCTGAGCCAGTAGAGGGAACTCTTCATGCACATCGCCAAATCCAGCGCTTTACTGCTGATCAGCCTATTGCTTGCCCTGCACACCACACTCGCATCAGCCGAGGGAGCAACGAAGGCAGCGGCATCCGAAGGGCTGCTCATTGACGGATCGAGCACGGTTTACCCGCTGACCCGTGAAGCGATAAAACGGTTTCAGCGTGCCCGCCCCGGTCATCCGATCAACGTTGAGTTCTCCGGGACCACTGCAGGTTTTCGTCGCTTCTGCGCCGGTGAGACGGATATCAATGATGCGTCGCGCGAAATGAACGCCGAAGAACAGGCAGAGTGCGCCAAGAATGACGTCCGCTACCGCCAGATCCCCCTGGCCATGGACTCCATCGCGGTAGTAGCACATCCCAGCAACCACTGGGCGAAAGCCATCACGGTAGATGAACTCAAGGCCGTATGGGCACCGGAGGCAGAAGGTCGGGTGACGCGCTGGAACCAGATCCGCCCCGAATGGCCGGACCGCCCCGTGAAGCTGTTCGGACGAGGCCAGGATTCGGGCACCTACGACGTCTTTACCCGCGAGATCGTCGGCGCGACGCACCGCAGCCGTCAGGACTACACAGCCAGCGAAGACGAGGAACAGTTGGCCAACGGGATTGCGGCAGAGCCCGATGCGCTCGGCTTCTTTGGCATCGGTGCGTACCATCGGCACTGGGACGAACTGAAGTTACTCGCCGTGGACAACGGCAACGGACCGGTTTACCCGACGCTCGCCACGGTCAGCGAAGGACGCTATCAGCCACTGACGCGCCCGCTGTTTTTATACCTGAACGAACAGAGCCTGCAGCGCAAACCGATCACCCGCGCATTCGTCGAACATTATCTGCAGGGGTTGCCCAGCTGGATTCACTTCACCGGCTACATGCCGCTCAGTGCCGAGCAATACGAGCGCAGCCTGGCGACTCTGCAGAACTCACCGGAACAGCCCTCGCCCGAGCTGAACTGAGCCGATGCTTGAATCGCTGAGCAAATCCGGTAGGCTCGCACCTTTCCCACTGGAGTAGACCCACATGGCACGAGCCACCGCCCGCCACATCCTGGTTCCCACCGAAGAAAAGTGCAACGAGCTGAAGGCTGCCATCGAAGGCGGTGCCGATTTCGCTCAGGTTGCCAAGGACAATTCCACCTGCCCGTCCAGCCGTCAGGGCGGCGACCTGGGCTCGTTCGGCCCCGGTCAGATGGTCAAGGAATTCGACACCGTGGTCTTCAGCGCCCCGCTCAATGAAGTCCAGGGCCCAGTGAAAACCCAGTTCGGTTATCACCTGCTGGAAGTGACCAGCCGCCAGGACTGATCCCTCGGCCCCCGCACCTCAAATGCGGGGGCGCCGCTCTTTGCTGTCGATGCAAAGAAGCGCCCTATCCCAAGCAGCACCTCCCCGCTCCACCTTGATAATCACGCCTGCAGACGGAAACGCCCCGTCAACGCCTTGAGCCCGTTCATGCTCTGCATGATGGTGTTGCCTGACGCCGCCGTGTCGTGCGTGGCGCTGGCCGCCTGATCGGCCACCTGGGCGATACGGGTCAGCGACTGGTTCATGTCCTCGGCAACATGCGACTGCTCCTCCGCCGCCGTCGCAATCTGGTTGGTCATGCCGCGAATGGTCTGCACCGCGCCGACAATCTGTCCCAATGCATGTTGCGCCGCTTCGATCTGCGTGAGCGTCGTCGTGCTGCTCTGCCGTGAAGCATCCATGGCTTCGCCGGCACGTGTAGCCTGGCTCTGGAGACGCTCGACCAGCACACCCACTTCCTTGGCTGAATCCTGCGTGCGGCTGGCCAGGCTGCGGACCTCATCTGCCACCACGGCAAAGCCGCGGCCCTGCTCGCCCGCGCGTGCAGCCTCGATGGCGGCGTTCAGCGCCAACAGGTTGGTCTGCTCGGCGATGCCACTGATGACGTTGAGGACCTTGCCGATTTCGTGACTGTCCTGCACCAGCTGCTGCATCACGCCGGCCAAGCCATCGACATGCCCAGTCAAGGCGCGAATAGCCGTAACCGATTGGTTCATCACCGCGTTACCAGCGCTGGTTTCCTGCTCGGCGACGTCGGCGGCGCTGGCCGCTTCGACAGTGCTCCGCGCGACTTCCTGCGAGGTGGCGAGCATCTCGTTCATGGCAGTGGCTACCTGATCGATCTCGGCCTGCTGACTTTCAACGTTGCGCGCACTGTCGCCCGCCAGACTTGCCATGCGCACGCACTGAGCATCAGCGTCATCGGCGGCCTGGCGCACGCCACGGATCATCTCGCCAACCTCTCCCAGCAGACGGTTGTACGCGAGAGTGATCATGCCCATCTCGTCATCGGCATGACGCACCTGCAACGGTGCGGAAAAATCGCCCTGACTGACCCTTTCCAGCCGGCTTCGCAGTTCATCGACCTGCAGCATGAGCCAGTTCATGCCGGCGATCCGTCCGAGAATGACCAGTAGCAGAATGCACAGCGTCGAGCCCATGGCGACCCAGAGCTGCTGCGATGCACTGCGGTTGGCCTCAGCGGAAATCAGCGATACCACTTCGTTGGACGCCGCGAGAAGCTCGTTGGCATCCGCGGCGACCGTTTTGAGATCCGCCTGCTGGCCAGCCGCCAACAACTGTACGGCGGGCCGATAGCGCTGCCATATCTGGTCGACGCGCTGCAGATGAGGCTTAGCGCTGGCCAGCTTCACCGGAGCGATGCCCTGGCTACCATCGCCATTGAGCAGGAGACGATGGGACTGCTCGAAGCGCTGGATGGTTTTATCCACCTCAGCCGGGCCACCGATGCCCTGTGCGGCCAACAACGCCTCTTTCATCATCTTCTGGCTGAGCATGCGCTGGGCACCGGCCATGTCGATCTGGCTGGCGTCCTTACTGGACATGAACAGCACGCCGGCCGTTAGCGCCGCGCAGAGAAAGATCAGGCTGTAGGAAAAGAAGAATTGCTGATTGATGGTACGCAGGCCCAGCCCGCGCAAGAGAGATTGAATGACGTTCGCCAGGGTGCTGGTCATGGAAGATATCCAACTGCAGGAGAGGATGCGACACAGTCGACAGAAAGGATCGCGATTACACACTTCTCGGCTGCAGCCGAGGCAACTTGATAGCCATAGACAAAATTTCGCAAAAGCCCGCCACACAAGGGTTTGAGCCGATTTTAATCGCTCATGACCAGCCGGTCGGCGCCTTGATCCAGATCACTAAAGAGGCTGGTAAAAGTGGTTTTTTAGCTCAACCGAACGCCACATAACGACTATGGTCAGGTAATGGCAGGGCTACTTGGCTGCCACCCATTTCATTGAGGATTCGTCATGTTTCATGTAACCCGCATTGGTGATAAACGCATCGACGTGGATTTCTCCGGCAAACTCGACAGCAGCGAAATGCGCTTTGCCTTGGACGAGCTGCTGCGAAAATCAGAAGGCATCAGTCACGGCCAGATGCTCTATCGCATCGGCGACTTCGATGTTCCGACGCTGGGCGCGATGGGTGTCGAACTGGCACGAATTCCTCAACTGTTTCGCTTCATCCGCCGTTTCGATCGCTGCGCAGTGGTGTCCAGCAAGGAGTGGCTACGCAAGGCCAGCGAGATCGAGGGCGCACTGTTTCCCGGCCTGTCGATCAAGGCCTTCGACGAAAACCAGAACACCGAAGCGCACAACTGGCTGGAGAGCCAGAACTGAACGCACGCCTTCACCAGCAGCCTAGCGAGGCGTGCCAAACACCTGTGTCCAGTAGCTGCCGGCGGCGCTGGACTTATCGATCGCATAGGCCGCGCCCATCTCGGTGAAATCCGGGTTCATGATGTTGCTGCAGTGCCCAGGGCTGGCCAGCCAGCCGGCCATCACCTGCTCCTCCGAGCCTTGCCCAGCCGCAATGTTCTCGCCGATCCGCTGCCAGCTATAGCCGGTACGGCTGGCGCGGTCGCTGACCTGACTGCCATCCGGAGCCCGATGGCTGAAGTAATTCTGCGCTGCCATGTCACGGCTGTGGGCGAGCGCAGCATCGCCCAGCTTGGCATCCCAGGTCAGTGCGGGAGCAGCCTTGAACGAACGGCTGCCGCAGGTTCGCGGCTTGGACCGCGCTTCGTTGACCCGTTGCAGAATGTTCTTGCCCACCTGCTGCCAGTCTCCTAGGTCAGGCGACAGCAGCGGTTGGGCCAGTAGCACCTGCCAAGAGTTGCCCTTGCGTGACACGCCGATCTCAGCGAACTCGTGGCTACGCAGCGGCGCGCAATAACGCTGCTTCAACGCTTGCATGGCTGTTTTCGCGTCCGCTGGGCCTGCAACGGACATGGCCTGCAGCTTGGCCGGTCGATAATCCGCGGCTTGCAGCGCTTTCTGCAACTGAGCGCCGCTGGCGGCCGGCTGCACATTCAGTGCCTCATTCGGCGCCAGAGGCCCGACAGTTTGGCCCTTGCCATCCCCGCAACTTTCTTCCGCCTCACGGAATTCGTTTATCAAGCCAATCAATGGGTGAGGCTCCTGAGCTTGCGCCTGGCACGCCAGGCTTGTCGCCAGTACCAGCAGAACGCCAGCTGCCGCGCGGGACGGCTCCATGCATGCGGAGGCGTGAAATGGAATCGCGTTAAATGGGCTCATGGGTCACCTGTCAGTCTGCGTTAAAGATGCTGACCACGATCCACTGCAAGCGATCCTCTCTCTCGCACATTGCCGCGCGGCCAGGCACCTGGCGAAGATGCGATGATGCACAACGAAGCCAACCCGTGACCCTGCACGCCTGATCACACTCATGACGCTTTCTGACTTTCTGCTGTTCGCCCTGCCCGCGATCTTTCTGACCGGCCTGTCCAAAGGTGGCTTCGGCGGCGCCCTGGGCGGGATCGCCGTACCGTTGTTGGCGTTGGCGATCTCGCCAAAACAGGCCGCCGCGGTAATGTTGCCGATTCTCTGTCTGGCCGATGCGGTGGGTCTCAAGGCCTATGTCGGTCACTGGGACAAGGCGAACCTGAAAGTGATGATGCCCGGTGCGTTGATCGGCATCGCGCTGGGTTCGCTGACCTTCGGCATGCTCGACGAGCGCATGATCGGGCTGATGATGGGCGCGATTGCGGTCGGCTTCGTGCTATTGGGCCTGTTCACCAACAACGACAAACCGAGACCGCTGCAGCGGGGTCGCGGTACGTTGCTTTCCTCGATTGCCGGTTTCACCAGTTTCGTCGCCCACGCCGGCGGGCCGCCAATCATGATGCACCTGCTGCCGCAGCAGCTGGACAAGCTGCGCTATGTGGCGACCATCAACCTGTTCTTCCTGATGACTAACGCGATCAAGCTGATTCCCTATGCCGCGCTCGGCCAGTTCAGTCGCGAAAACCTGTTGATCAGCCTGACGCTGGCACCGGTGGTGCCGTTCGGCGTCTGGGCCGGGCTCTGGCTCCACAAACGCATCGACCACAAACTGTTTTACCGAATTGCCCGCGTGGGCATGCTGCTGGCCGGGCTGCAGCTGATCTGGAAAAGCCTCTGAAATCTGCAGCGGCTACGACCGGCCGCCCGGTTTTCTGAACGTTTCGTACGCATGCCCAGTCGGATTCAGTGAACCCAATGCAAAGGAGTCATCCTCATGCTGAAGTTTCTGGGCAGCACAGTAGGCATCATCTTTCTGATCGGTTTGTTGGTAGTGATCGGCTTGTTCGCGCTGATTTTCTAACGCCAACGGAAGACGATCGCATTGCAGCCACAGTCCATCGGTACGCACAACCGCAGGTTGCAAGTTTCATCAACAGGCCGCCGCCAACCCGGCGGCCTGTTTGTTTACGGCTACGGCATATCAACCATGACGACCCTGTCTCCTCGCCTCGTGACTGCTTTTCCCGCCCTGCTACGAACGCTTGGCCTGCTGGCCCTGCTCTGCGTCGCAATGCTGCCGACACCACACGCCTGGGCTCAGGAAGGCGTCGCGACCGTGCGCCTGGACGGCCGCGCACTGTTTCGCATCGGCCCCCACGAAGAGCTTGAAGCGCGCCCGCGAGCACGGCAGATCGAACGACAATTGGCGGCTGTGCTGGAAACGCCGAAGGGCATCACGAGGGCACGCATCGAGCCCACCGAGGCTGAGGACGACGACGGCCTGCAGATCAGCGTGGCCGGCCGCCCACTGATGGTGGTCACACCAGCTGATGCCGAAGCCAATGGACAACCGCTCGACCGGCTCGCCCGGGACTGGGCAGCGATACTCGACCGGGCCCTGGCGACGGCGGCCAAACGCCGCGATTCGGACCGTGGACGGTTTATAACCTCGGTACAGTCGAGCGTCGAAAATGCCTTTGCGCGCCTGCTTGAATCAGCGATCAATATCATTCCACGGGTATTGGCCGCCCTGCTGGTCCTGCTGCTGTTCTGGGGGCTGGCTACTGCTGTACGCGCGCTCATGAAGAAGATTGTGAGCCGCCTGGCCAACGACCTGACCGTCGAAAATCTGGTCCGGCAGGTGAGCTATTACGCGATATGGGTGCTCGGCATCATCGTCGCCGCAAGTGCCTTTGGCTTGGAACCGAGCACCCTCGCTACCGGGCTTGGCCTGACCAGCCTGGCGCTGGGTTTTGCGCTCAAGGACATCCTCTCCAACTTCGTCAGCGGCCTGCTGATCCTGACGCTGCGGCCGTTCCAGCTGGGCGACCAGATCATCATCGGCGAAACCGAAGGCAGCGTGGAGCGCATCGAACTGCGCGCCACCCAGATCCGCACCTATGACGGGCGCCGGGTACTGGTGCCCAACGCCGAGACCTTCACCTCGCGCGTCACCAACAACACAGCGGCGCCGATCCGCCGCGGAAAGGTGGTCTGCATGCTGTATTACGGCATCGACATCGACGCTATCAGCGCGGTCATGCGCGACGCCGCCCAGCAGACGCCCGGGGTGTTGGCCACTCCGCACGCCGAGGTGCTGCTCAACGATCTCGGCGAGAGTCAGCTGGTGTTCGACGTCCTGTTCTGGTGCGACTCCCGTCGCTCGGATTTCGTTACCACCGCGTCGGAGGTGCGCAAGGCACTGATCGCCGCGCTGATCTCGGCCGGCGTCACGCTGCCGGACCAGGCGCGACAGCACATCGTGGTGCATACGCCAAAAAGCTGACCGCCCAGCGCGTCGAGCACTGGCCGCAGCGTGGCCGCTATCGAGCCCAGACGGGGGGATTAACCGGAACCGTGCCCGCCACCCGCGGTCGAGTGTAGGTCAGCGCGCTATACCGCGGCGAAGACAGTACGAGACAAAAGGTCCGACTGAATGAGGCAGTTACTGCAAAACGCTGTGCTGATCAGCGCCACGGCGCTGCTCATGGCGGCCTGCTCCGACGACAAAAAAGCCGAGCAAGCCGCACCGCCACCGCCCGAAGTGGAGGTCGTCACGGTAGATCCCATGCCGATCCCCAACATCATCGAGCTTCCAGGGCGTGTCCAGGCCATTCGCATCGCCGAAATCCGCGCGCGGGTCAACGGCATCATCCAGGAACGGCTTTACGAAGAAGGCACCGACGTCGAGGTTGGCACGCCACTGTTCCAGATCGACCCACGAGAGATGCGCGCCAACCTCAAGGCAGCCAAGGCAGCCCTAGAGCGTGCCGAAGCCACCGCGTTGAATGCAGCGCAGGATGTGAAACGCTACAAAGGCCTGGTTGCCAAACAGGCCATCAGCCAGCAGGAATACGACACCGCTCTGGCCACCTTGCGCACCGCCAAAGCGGACGTATCGCAAGCCGAGGCCAACGTGCAATCGGCCGAGCTCGAGTTGGAATACACCACAGTCGAGTCCCCCATCGAAGGCCGGGCCGGGCGCGCGCAGGTCACCGAAGGCGCGCTGGTCAGCGCCAGCGAGGGCACCCTGCTGACCACCGTGGAGAAATTCGACCCGGTCTATGTGAACTTCGCCCAATCCAGCTCCGATCTCCTGCAGATCCGTGCACAGCTCGCTTCAGGCGCCCTCGAGCTGCCGGAGGGTGGCCGTGTGGAGGTCAAGCTGATCCTGGAGAACGGCCACGAATACCTGCATCCCGGCTACGTCAACTTCTACGCCATGAGCATTGATGAGAACACTGGCACCGTGGCCTTGCGCGCCGAGTTCCCCAACCCGGACAGGCTGCTCCTGCCCGGCCAGTTCGTTCGCGGGCGCATCAATGCAGGCATTCGACCTGATGGCGTGCTGATTCCGCAGCGCGCCGTCATGGTCAACGACCAGGCCGCGCGCGTGCTGCTTGTGGACGAGGACGACAAGGTCATCTCGCGTGAAATCGAGCTCGGCGAGCTCCAAGGCAGCAAATGGGTCATTCGTGAGGGGCTGAAGGCAGGCGAAGTAGTGATCGTCGAAGGCGGCGGCAGCGTCCGCAGCGGTGCTGCGGTACGGACCACCCCTTACCAGCCTGAAGGCCCACCGGAAGCGCCAGAGTCCTCCATGGCGACCGAGTCCAGCCAATGACGCCGGCGTTCTTCATCCGGCGTCCGGTCTTTGCCTGGGTCATTGCACTGGGCATCCTGCTGGGTGGCGTGTTGGCCCTGCGTTCATTGCCCGTCGAGCAATACCCGAGTATTGCCCCGCCGACGCTGCGCATCAGCGTGACCTACCCCGGCGCAGACGCATCGGTGCTCGAAACCAACGTCACCCAGGTAATCGAGCAGGAGCTCAATGGCGTCGAAGGCTTCCTCTATATGGATTCGTCGAGCCGCTCCAACGGCAGTGCGTCGATCGAGCTGACGTTCGAGGCCGGCACCGACATCGACATTGCCCAGATGGAGGTGCAGAACCGCCTGAGCCGGGTCGAGCAACGCCTGCCGGAGGAAGTCCGCCGGCAGGGCATCCAAGTCTTCCAGGCCTCGCAGGATTTCCTGCTGATCATCTCGCTATTCTCCGAAAACGGCACCATGAGCACGCTGGAGCTCGGCCATTTCGCGACCACCCGCGTCCTCGACGAGCTGCGCCGCGTGCAGGGCGTGGGTGACATCCGTGAGTTCTATACCGCCTATGCCATGCGGATCTGGCTTAACCCGGATCGGCTGGCCAGCTTCGGCCTTTCCGCTGCCGACGTGCTGGCCGCGGTGCAAGAGCAGAACAGCCAGTCCGCAGGCGGTGCACTAGGCGCCCTGCCGCTGGCCGAGGGCATCGAGATCAACGCGCCGCTGGAAACCCGCGGTCGCTTCAGCACCCCGGAAGAGTTCGCCTCGATCATCTTGCGAGCCGGCCCGGACGGTTCGGCAATACGCCTGCGCGACGTCGCACGGGTGGAGCTTGGCGCGCAGAATTACACATCACGCAGCGAACTCAACGGCCAGCCGGCAGCGGGCCTGGCCGTGCAGCTGTCGCCGGGTGCCAATGCCCTGGATACGGCGGCTGCCGTCAAACAGCGAATGCGAGAGCTGGCTGAGGGCTTCCCGGAGGACGTCTCCTGGACGGTACCGTTCGACTCGACCCCTTTTATCGCCTCGTCGATCCAGCAGGTGGTCGTCACGCTGCTCCAGGCAATGGCATTGGTGGTGCTGGTCATGCTGCTGTTCCTGCAGAACTGGCGCACCACGGTCATTCCCACCATCGTCATCCCGATCACCCTGGCCGGTACCTGCCTCGGCCTGTGGATCGCCGGGTTCTCGATCAATCTTTTAAGCCTGTTCGGCATGGTCCTGGCGATCGGCACCCTCGTGGACGATGCCATCGTGGTGGTGGAGAACGTCAAACGGATCATGGACGAAGAGCAGCTGCCGCCCTATCAGGCGACGGTCAAAGCCATGGAGCAGGTGACCGCGCCCATCATCGGCACCACCCTGGCGTTGATCGCGGTGTTCGTGCCGCTGGCGTTTTTCCCGGGCTCGACCGGCGGCATCTATCGGCAGTTTGCCGTGACACTGTCGATTGCCGTTGCCACCTCGACGGTTCTGGCGCTGGTGCTGACACCCGCGCTCTGCGCAGCGTTGCTGAAACCCAGCCAGCCGGACGATGGCAAGCCTGGGCTGGGCCAGCGTATCTTCGGTCCATTCAACCGCTGGATGGAGCGCACCACTGACCACTATCACCATGCGGTCGGCGGCATGCTCGCGCGGCCGATCTGGTTTCTACTGGCCTTTGTCGGCTTGCTGGCGCTGACGGCCTTTCTCTACCTGCGAATGCCCAGTGCCTTCCTACCGGACGAAGACCAAGGGTCGTTGATGACGGTCATCCAGGCCCCCGCCGGCGCGACGGTCGAGCGCACCGAAGAGGCAATTGAACAGGTCAAGGCGTTCTACGCCGATCATCCGATGGTCGACGACGCCATTACGGTCTACGGTTTCAGCTTCTTCGGCCAGGGCCAGGCCCATGCGATGTCGTTCGTGCGGCTGATCCCGTGGGAGCAACGCACCGAAGAGGGCAGCTCTGCCCAGGCACTGGTACGCGAAGCCATGGGCCGTTTCTCGCAGATCAACGAAGCCCGCGTGTTCGCCCTAAACCCGCCCTCGATTCCCGGACTGGGCGTGGCCGGCGGATTCACCTTCAAGCTCGAGGACCGCGGTGGTCTGGGCTACCAGGCACTGCTCGATGCACGCAACCAGTTGCTGGGTAAGGCGAGCGAAAGCCCGGTGTTGCAGAGCGTCCGGCCAGAAGGTGCTGACGACGCTCCGCGCCTGCGGGTCAACATCGACCGTATCAAGGCCCGTGCGCTGGGTCTTTCGATCAGTGAGGTCAACGCGACACTGGCGATCGCTTTCGGCAGCGCTTACGCCAACGACTTCAACCGTGACGGTCGCGTCCTGCAGGTGCTGTTGCAGGCAGATGCGCCCTATCGAATGACGCCTCAGGATGTGCTCGACCTGAAGGTGATCAACGACGAGGGCGAAAGCGTGCCATTCGGCGCCTTTACCACCGTGGAGTGGACCGAAGGGCCGACTCAGTTGCAGCGCTACAACGGTTACCCTGCCCTGACCTTGTCCGGCAGCGCCGCGCCTGGTTCGACCACCGGTGAAGCCATGACCGAAATGGAACGACTGGCGAGCGAGCTGCCCGGCGGATTCAGCTACGAATGGACCGGCGCCTCGCTGGAGGAACAGCAGGCGTCCGGGCAGGTCGGTATGCTGCTGGGGCTGTCATTGCTGGTGGTGCTGATGGTATTGGCAGCGCTCTATGAAAGCTGGACAGTGCCCATCGCGGTATTGCTGGTGGTGCCCTTCGGCGCGCTGGGCGCCGTGCTGTTCGCGATGTTTCGTGACCTGCCGGCGGACGTCTATTTCAATGTCGGCCTGGTGACCATCATCGGCCTGTCGGCCAAAAACGCAATTCTCATCGTCGAGTTCGCCATCGAAGAGGAAGGCCACGGCAAGAGCCTGACCGATGCCGTGATGAACGCGGTGCGTCTGCGTTTCCGCCCGATCCTGATGACGTCGCTGACCTTCATCCTCGGCATGCTGCCGCTGGTATTGTCCACCGGTGCCGGCGCGGCTGGCCGCGTCGCGGTCGGTACTGGCGTCATGGGCGGCATGATCGTCGCCACGCTGCTGGGCCTGTTCTACATCCCGCTGTTCTATCTCTCCGTACGTCGCTGGCTGACCAAGCGTCGCCCGCCGACTGCAGAAGACAAGGCGCACCCAGCCGATGACGAGGAGGCGCCAGACAATGCCTAGGTTTGCGCCCTTGCTGCTGATCAGCGCCCTAACGGGCTGCCAGCTTGCGCCGTCCCATGAGCCACCGCCCTCGCCCACCGCTGCGCACTACCCGGCAGACTATAAGCCCATGGACGGCGAGGTGTTGGCCAACGAGATCGGCTGGCGCGAGTTTCTTGAAGATCCACGCCTCGAGCTGTACATCGAAACGGCCCTGCAGCGAAATCGAGACCTGCAGATCGCCGTGGCCCGAATTGAAGAGGCCCGCGGCCAGTTCGGTGTCCAAGGCGCCGACCGCTACCCGACGCTGGCGGCTACGGCCGATGCCAGCCGTGGCCGCTTTCCAACCGGTAGTGCCGGTCGCGGTTCCACAGGCGGTGCGACCTCGGGAACATCGAGTGGCCAGATCACTGAGCAATTCTCCGTAGGGCTCGGTATCTCAGCGTTCGAACTCGATTTCTGGGGACGGGTGCGCAACCTTACCGAGGCTGCGCGGGCGCAATACCTGTCGACCATCGAGGCACAGCGGGCCTTCCGACTGTCGTTGATAGCCGATGTGGCCTTGACCTACCTCGCTGTGCGGGGCGCTGAGGCGCGCATCGAACTGGCCGAAGCGACCCTGCAAAGCCGCCGCGACGGCCTGCGCATTGCCCGCGTGCGCTTCGAGGCCGGGATCACCTCGGCCTTGGATCTGAACCAGGCACAGGCGCTGCTGACCCAGGCCAAGACCGAGTTGGCCAACCTGCACCTGGTCCGAGCCGAGCAGGTCAACTACCTCACCCAGCTGATCGGGGGGCCGCTGCAACAGCCGTTGCCAGCGCCGCTGCCGCTGAACGAACAGATCGAACCACTGCGCCTGGATGCGGGGCTGCCCTCGGAGCTGTTGCTGGTACGCCCGGACATTCTCGGCGCCGAACTGGACCTGCGTGCGGCCCGCGCCAACATCGGCGTGGCGAGAGCTGCGTTCTTCCCGCAGATCTCGCTGACCGGCAGCTTCGGCTATATCTCCAATGAGCTGGACAACCTGGTCAGCCGCGACAACCGCACCTGGAGCATCGGCCCGAGCCTCTACCTCCCGCTGTTCGACTTTGGCCGCAATCGCGGCAACCTGACCGTCGCCGAGGCCCGCGAGAACGCGGCGGTGGCGCAGTACGAAAGCGCCATCGAAACCGCCTTTCGCGAGGTAGCCGATGCACTGGCAGGCCGCCGCTGGCTCGCAGAGCAGGTTGCCGCGCAAGCGGAGAACGTCGCCACGCTGCGCCGTATCGCCGACCTCGCCCGCGAACGCTACGCCGAAGGCGTGGTGAACTACCTTCAGGTGCTCGATGCAGAGCGCAACCTGTTCGACGCCGAACAGGCGTTCATCCAGGTAAAGCGTGCTCAGATTCAGAACCTGGTGAGCCTGTACATCGCGCTGGGCGGCGGTACCGAGGGTCCGTCGCCCGCAGCACCAACCGATACGACGCAGCGGGCCGCGACCTCTGGTCGCTAAGGCCCGGAGCAGCGCGCTTCCCGACCTGCGGCGCCGAATACTCGACCTGTCATGGTGGTCCAAAAAATCACCACGTAATGACTAGAGGAATTGAAATGGGCCTGTTCGACACGATCAAAGACAAACTCGGCATGGGCGGCGTGAGCAACGAAGCGCACAAGCCGGTCGATCCGAACAACACGCCGAACCAGCATGCGCCGGACTCCGTGGTCGATTCGGAGCGGCCAACCGCTGCACACAACGCCACCACGACGCCGCCCGGCGTGGCGCCAAGCCCTGAAGGGGTGGCTCACTCGACGGGCCAATCAACCAGTGCTGTGGATGTTCCAGCAAAGCTCGACGCAATGGCTGCTAACCATACAGAGCCGTTGAACTGGCGCACCTCCATCGTTGATCTGCTCAAGCTGTTGGGGCTGGACAGCAGCCTGGAGTCGCGCAAGGAACTCGCCACCGAATTGGGCTGCCCGTCAGACAAGATGGGCGATTCGGCCCAGATGAACAGCTGGCTGCATCGAACCGTGATGCATAAGCTCGCCGAACATGGCGGCACCGTTCCACCTGAACTACGTACCTGATAAAGGTCTGGGTCTGGCCGGGTGCTGGTCACTCGGCGGGCGCTGATCGCCAGCAAACTGGGCTCCTACAAGAAGACCGCGAACGCCGGTAGGCGCGAGCTTGCTCGCGACAAGCCCCAGGCACCTCGTAGCATCGTCAGTCCGCAAACCCGGATCGCCAGCAAGCTGGCTCCTACAAGAACACACGCACACCCGTAGGAGCGCGAGCTTGCTCGCGAACAGCCCCAGGCACCTCGTAGCATCGTCAGCCCGCAAAGCCGGATCGCCAGCAAGCTTGGCTCCTACAAGAACACCGCGCATACCCGTAGGAGCGCGAGCTTGCTCGCGAACAGCCCCAGGCACTCGTAGCATCGTCAGCCCGCAAAGCCGGATCGCCAGCAAGCTTGGCTCCTACAAGAACACCGCGCATACCCGTAGGAGCGAGCTTGCTCGCGAACAGCCCCAGGCACCTCGTAGCAACGTTAGCCCGCATACCCGGATCGCCAGCAAGCTGGCTCCTACAAGAACACCGCGCATACCCGTAGGAGCGAGCTTGCTCGCGAACAGCCCCAGGCACCTCGTAGCACCGATAGCCCACACGCCCCAGGTTTCGCCAATAGCCAAGCTGCCAATGCGAGAACAGCTAACGGCACACTCAATCGTCGAGCGATGGCCCGATCATCTCCGCCAACTGTGGATACACGCCCGGGCAGGCGACGAGATACGGATTGCCAAGCAGCAGCCCGTCGTTGCGGAAGAAGTCGTTGACCCGACCGCCCGCCTCTTTCACCAGCACCAGCCCCGCCATGCAATCCCAGCTTTTCAGCTCGGTCTCGTAGTAACCAAGCAGCCGCCCCGCTGCCACATAGGCGGTCATCAGGGCGCCGGAGCCATTGCGGAAAAACATACCGCCTTCGGCCAACAGCTTTTCCATGAACGGAATGAAGTGCTCTTTCCCGCGTGGATGAAAGGTGCCAGTCGCGGTCACGCCTTGGCCGACGTGGGTCGCCGCGCTAACTTTCAATGGGGTGTCATTGACGAAGGCACCCTTGCCCAGGCAACCATGAAACAGTTCATTGTGGTTGGGGTCGGCAATCGCACCGAGGTGCGGCTCACCGTCAATCAGCAGGCCGATCGACACGCACCAGTTATGCAGGCCGTTGACGAAGCAGGCAGTGCCATCGATCGGGTCGATGACCCAGACGCAGCGGGCGCCCAGATCGGCCGAACCGCTTTCTTCTCCCAGGAACCCGTCCTCGGGAAAAAGCTGGGTCAGTTGCTCGCGGATAAAGGCTTCGATCTGCTTGTCGGCAATGCTGACCACATCCTGCAGGTCGTCGCCTTTGTGTTCGATGGTCAGTGCCTCGCGCTTGCGGTAGAAGTCCATGCCAAGCTGAGCGGCCTCGAGGGCAAGGGCTTTGGCGCTGGCATAGCGCGCGTCGATATCGAGCAATTGCTGGGAAGTCATGTCCGTCCTGTGAAGCGGCTGCGCGGTAGTCGCGCGGAAAGGCGGATTCTAGTCAATCGATCGCGATGGGCATACAGAGCGCCATGGCTCACTGGCGCGCCAAGGCGTTGTCCACCTGACCTGACCGGCCAGGCGGAGCCGCCCGTTCTGACTCAGGGCAATTCTTCGCCCTGCTCGTGCAGGCGCACATTGAGTTCATCGACTACTGGTGCCCATTCAGCGTCGTCCATCAACAGCTCCTTGAGAAAGGAGCCCTGCGCTTCGCTCCAGAATGGCGCCTCGGAGACTTTCACATGGTTGGGAATCGGGCGGTGGCTGGCGATGAACGCATCGATGCTCGCCGGGTCCGACGGCAGGCCGAGCTGTTCGAAAAGTGTGCCGAGGTCTTTGTTAGGTAATTCCATGTGCGGGCTCCATCAGGCTATGCAGAAAATTCGACCGCCTCGCTGGCGATCCTTGTTCTAGATAGAGACGATGGAGCACCGCACAGTTCAACCCGAAGCCGGCAAGGAGCCAATGCCAGCGCTTTGTAGGGATCACGAGGGAGTCAAAAAACCCGCCGCAGCCAATGGGCTGCGACAGGTTAGAAAGGGTCAGGCAGCCCTGTCGAACAGCTGCCGTCCCTGATCGAGGCACTGATCGACCAGCCACTTGCCATGGGCGATGGATGCCCGCTGTGCCTGTTCGAGTTCCGCCATGAAGGCGTGCCCAACCGGAAGCGCCATGCGCCGGGTTGTCTGCCCCTGGGGATTGCTGATACGGCATCCGCCGGCCCAAGGGGTCGGTGTGCCGGGATGTTCCATTACCTCCGCGGTAATGACGTGGTCACGGTATTCACACTGCATCATGGTCATGGTGTCACCTCGCCTGCTGGTGGCACGGGTTAGCCGCTGGAGCTCGCCCACGTGCCTGATGATCCCCCTTTTCGTCATCCAATTGCCGCATATTCCCGAGCGCGCTACGGCCCGGCATCCAATGCAGCTCCATGGGGTATAGCACAGGCACGAACGCTCAGAGGCCCGGCCATCGGATCGACAGGGTCCTGTGAGAACAGATGATGGCGAGGTGTAGCGGGGGCAGGCTTCGCGGGGCGATGCCTGCCTGATGCGAAAGGACGTCAGGTATCAGGAGCTGCGCAGCTGCTCGTCGGCAAGGAAGTCTTCTTCCAGCAAGGCGTCGCGACCTTCCACTTCCAGGGTCTCGCCTTCCAGGGGAGTCGGCGCTGAGGCGCGCTTGCTGCGCAGCTTACCGAACTGGTGACTCAGCGCGTTGTTAAGCTTGTCGATGGCGCCATCGACCGCCAGCTCAAGCGAGGCTGCTTTGTGCGTAACGGAAACGGGTTGTTGGCCCTTCGGCCGTGCCTCGATCTGGCAGCGCTTGTCCTGCGCGCCGGCCTTCACGCCGTTCTCGTCGTTCAGGTGCACCACGACGCGGGTGACTTCATCGTCGAATCGATCCAGCTTGTCGGCAACACTGCCACTGACCCACTCTACGAGACGGGCGCTGCCTTCGATGTGGTTATCGCTATGAACTTGGATCTGCATATGCTCTTCCTTCTACGCGATCGGGTAACCACCGTTCAGCCACAAACGGCCTGATCTAGGAATGCCACTATTGCGCGTAATAAGCAAGACCAAGAAAGTCGCGTTTCGCTTGTGATCACCGGCCTGATGCAACCGGATCGTTACGAGACGTAAATCAGCTTCCGGGTGCCAGCTTCTTCTTTGGATAGATATCGTAACGACTGGATTTGCCCTCCAGGCTGTAGCCCGGATTTCGCCCGTCGATGGCCGGCGCCTTGCGTGGCCGCTTCACCACCACCCTGTGGCTGGCCAGCGCCAGCGCCTGTTCGAGCAACACGCCCGCATCCAGATCATCACCAACAAAAGGCCGGAACAGCCGCATCTCCTTTTTCACCAGGGCGCTTTTCTCCCGGTGCGGAAACATTGGATCAAGATAGATGACCTGCGGCGGTTCGCCCTGCCAGTGATCCATCAATTCGATGGCGTTGCCCTGCTGCAAACCCATGCGTTCAACGATGGGGCGCACCTCGACATCATCGCGACCACGCCTCAGACCGTCTTCCAACAGTGCAGCAATCAGCGGCTGCCGCTCGAATAGCACCATTTCGCAGCCCAATGTCGCCAGCACGAACGCATCGCGCCCCAGGCCAGCCGTCGCGTCCAAGATGCTGGGACGGATGCCGGACTGGATGCCAACCGCCTTGGCGATCATCTGCCCGCTGCCCCCGCCGAACTGCCGACGGTGCGCAGCACCGCCTTCGACAAAATCCACCCGCACCGGCCCTGGCGCGTTCGGCCCGAGCAACTGCAGCTGCAGACCGTCTTCCCCAAGCTGGAGCGCGAACTCCGCGTCGTCCGCTCGCATCGGCAAGCCCAGCCGCATCGCCCACGCGTCAGCCTGTTCGGCGAATCGAGGAGCGAGGGCTTCGACGCGAACCAACGGAGAAGAGGCGGTCATAGGAAAACTCGGAATCGGAAAAACGCCGCATTTTGCCAGAGGCGACGCCGGGCCGCCTCAGCGGCACATGCCGAAACCGCCCATATCCACATGAAAATGATCGTGATGGGCAGCGTTGTACTCAGGGCTCAGGGTGATCTTGAACGCATTACAGGCGGCTGCCTTGACCTCACGGAGAAAGCGCGCCTTATCGTCATCGCCGTTCCAGTCGCGCGCAACGGTGATACGCGTGCCGTCTTCCAGGCGGAAGCCGGCCAGATCCAGCGCATTGGCCGAGGCGTGCTGACTGCGCCTGTTGCTTCGCGCAATATTGCGGCAGGCGAAACTGCCGAAGTGATCGATTCGAGCAACCGGCTGACCGAATATCCGCTGGGCCGCAGGCTGCAGACCATGCCGTTCGAACATCGCATAAGCTGCCGCCAGAGGACAGGTGGCCAGAAACGCGCCGTTGAAGCGTACCGCTGAACCGTTGACGCGAACGGCGTTCTCGATCGGGCAGCCAGGCTGCGGCGTGCTGTCGGGCACGGCCACATAGTCCAAGTCGGACGTCTTCAAAGCCTGTTCACACAGCGCACGATCCTGCTGCAAGCGCTGCAGTTTGAACGAGGTCAGCAGGTTCGGCGCCTCGCGGATGTCCAGCGGTGCCCAGGGGTCCCACTTCGCCGGAACATCGACGTGCCCGCGCCACACCGCGTAGGCAAACCCAGCCAGTGCGACGAGCAGCAGCAGAAAGAAACGGCCAAATGTCATAGCCGTTTCGGCAACGTTGGGACATGAAGGTTGCAGCGCTGGCGATTGCGCCTGTGCTGTCAGCCTTCCCCAGCCGCGCCGAGCAGGGAGAGCTGCGACTCGGTTTGCATGGGCGGCGCGGCCAGCGGTGGCAAGCCGGGTAGGCGCTCGCTGAGCTGCTCATGGAAGCGCATGGCCAGCTCGGGCGCCAGGCGATTGTCTGGGGTATGCAAGTAAACGTGCGGACGCTTCCCTGCTTCGATCCAGTCCGCGACCTTACCTAGCCAAGGCGCCATGAAGCGGTCATTGGCTTCCAATGCCGGATGCCCGACGAAGCGGAGCTGCGGAGACTCGCTGAACGCCGCTGGCCGCACCGGCAGCCGTGGCTTCTTGCTCTGGGCATGCAGCAGCGCCGGATCGCTGGACTGGCAGCTGAACAGCGCGCGCGTGTCCATGCAAATTCGTTCGACACCCCACTCATGCATTAACCGATTCAGCGCCCGCTCCTCCTCACCCTTGGCAAAAAAGGCGTTATGGCGTACCTCCACGGCAAGCGGTCTGTCTAGCGTCTCGATCAGCTGCGCCAGCTCTGCCAGCCGAGCAGGGCCGAACGACGCAGGCAACTGCAGCCAGAATGGCGTCACCCGCGCGCCAAGCGGTGCCAACAAGGTGCGGAACGACCGGATCAGATCTTCGACTTCGTACAGGTTCGGCGCCTGGCTGATCTCTCGAGGCAGTTTGGCGCAGAAGCGAAAACTTTCTGGCATCAGCGCTGCCCACCGCTCGATCTTCTGCACCGAAGGCCAAGCATAAAGCGTGGTATTACCCTCGACCGTGTTGAATACGGAGCAATAGCGCGCAAGGTATTCACTGGCGGGCAAGCCCGGCGGGTAGAGCGAGCCACGCCAGGCGGCATCGTTCCAGGAGGGGCAGCCGAGAAAATAGGGAAGATTCAAACGCGGTTCACTAGCAGGCCGTTGAAAAAACGTGGGCGAGGCAGCCAGTGCAACACCGAAGGCGGCCCCGCAAAAACAGGCGAAAAGCGGTCGGAGTCGCGCTCGACTTTACGAGTTGTAAATGAGCATTTTGATCGGACTCGCGCACGAGCCTGTTTTTAACGCAGCAATGGCAACGCAGGTAGTTTTTCAACAGCCTGCTACGCCTCAGGCATAGAGATCCAGACCTAGCACTTCGTGAGCGTCGAGGTCAGCCGTGAAGCTGGCGGTGGTGCCATAGCTCTGCAGCGCCTGGGTGGCGCGGCTGGTAAGCGGTCGCTCCATCATGGCTTCGAAGCGCGCCGGCATAAAATCACCGGAGATAACCGAACCGTAGTCAGTCGACTCGCTTTTATTGCGTCGTGCGAGGTGTTCGTAGGTGGCATCGGCTTGGCTAGCCGGTGTAACGATGGACTCGCGTGCCTGCTCCGCAGCCCTTTCGCTTTCACGATAAGGGACCGGCGCACTGCCAGGCTGGGCAGGACGTTCAATGGGGTAGGCAGAGGGGGCGAGACCGTTAAGGCGCATCATTCACCTGTTCAAGTTTGCCGACTCTAGCGAGCCGACCCGCAATTGGCAATGCCGCTTGTCACCGAGGGATCTTGGGAGTGGCGACATTATCACGCAGGTAGATCGGCTGGGCCTGATCGGCCTCCACCGCTTCCCCACGCTGCCAGGCAAAGCCGGCCAACGTAAGCAGATCCAAAGCATGCGGTAGCAGGGTAGCGTCGCTCGCGGAAGGCTGAACGGCGAGACGCGCGCCATAACCCCAGCCCGTACCCGCACCGAACCATTGCCCTTCGCTTCCACGGGGAAGGCTGACCTGTTCCGGTGGCAACACCGCTTCGCTGCCGGCCAGCCGCATTTCACCCTGCTGCGCCCGATAGCAACCCCAGTAGACCTCGTCCATGCGGGCGTCGATCGCCACCGCCACCTGCTCCGCACGCTGTTCGCGGTAAGCGCGCTGGGCGATGGTTGCCAGGGTCGAGACTGGCAGCACCGGCCGCTCCAGGGCGAACGCCAGGCCCTGCACCACACCAACGGCAATACGCACCCCGGTAAAAGCGCCGGGACCACGGCCGAATGCCAGGGCGTCTACTGCCGACAGCGCGATGCCCGCCTCGCTCAGGAGCGTCTGGATCATGGGCAGAAGACGCTGGGCATGCAGCCGCGGAATCACCTCGTAATGGCTCAGCACCTGACCGTCATGCAGCAGCGCGACGGAGCAGGCTTCGGTGGCGGTATCCAGGGCCAGCAGCGTGGTCATCAGATGTTCCGGTCAGCAGGAAAAAGGGCGGCGATTGTAGCAGTTGCGCTTGTGCCGATTGAACAATGACGGCGCCGCCGTCCTGCAAATCTGGGAGAAACCAAAACGGCCCGCAAGCGGGCCGTTTTGGGAATCAGGCGATATCAGCTGAGCGCTGCCATCACCTTCGAGGTGATCTCTTCCACGGAACCGACGCCTTCGACGCGGCTGCACTTCGGCGTGCCTTGGGCCGCTTCGAGGTTCTGATAGAACGCAACCAGCGGCTTGGTCTGGGAATGATAAAGGCTCAGGCGATGGCGGATGGTTTCTTCCAGATCGTCCTTGCGCTGAATCAGCTCTTCGCCTGTCAGGTCATCGACGCCAGCCACCTTTGGCGGATTGTGCTCGGTGTGATAGACACGACCTGAAGCCGGATGCACACGGCGACCGGACAGGCGACCCACGATTTCTTCATCGTCTACTGCGATTTCCAGCACATGGTCCAGCTTGACGCCGGCATCACGCAGCGCTTCGGCCTGTGGAATGGTGCGCGGGAAGCCATCGAAGAGGAATCCGTTGGCACAATCGGGCTGCTGCAGACGCTCCTGGATCAGCGCGATGATGATCTCGTCGGAAACCAGACCACCACTATCCATCACGTCCTTGACCTGCAGGCCCAGGGGCGTGCCGGCCTTGACCGCTGCACGCAACATGTCGCCGGTGGAGATTTGCGGGACGGCGAACTTCTCGGTGATGAAGCGTGCCTGTGTGCCTTTCCCGGCACCCGGCGCTCCCAGCAGAATGACGCGCATGGAGTGAGTCCTCAAGTTTGCAAAGGGATGCCGCCAGGATCGATGCAACGCACCCTCACCTCTGGCGAATCAAAAATTCTGGTTTGCCGCCATGCGACAAAAGGTTGAACACGATACACAGCGCACAGAATGCAGACAAGCGGCGCCCATTGCGTCTTGGCATGCCGATCCCGCGTAGCGTGCGGTGCCGATAAAATGCCGCTTACTGCCCATGGTGGCGGTTGCCAGACGCCACCTGAGCGAGACTGCGAAGGATCAGCCAGTGTTGCGCAGCCCTGCGGCAATACCCGCGACGCTGACCAGCAAGGCCTGCTCCAGAGGGCTTTCCGCCGGGCTTTGCTGTTGCCGTGAACGCGCCAGCAGTTCGGTCTGCATCAGATGCAGCGGATCGAGATAGGTGTTGCGCAGACTGAACGCCTCCAACGTTGTAGGGCTGTGCGCCAGCAGCTCTGACTGCCCGGTCAACTCAAGCACCGCCGCTACAGCCTGCGACAATCTGTCACGTAAATCGCGCCCCAACGGTTGTAGCTCTGCGCTGACCAGTCGCGCGTCGTAGCGTTCGGCTATTTCCGCGTCAGCCTTGGCCAGGACCATTTCGAGCATGTCGATGCGGGTGCTGAAAAACGGCCAGTGCTGGCGCATTGTCTTGAGGCGTTCACTTTCGCCTCGCTCCAGCGCCCCGCGCAGCGCCTGCTCCCAGCCCAGCCAGGCGGGCAGCATCAGTCGCGTCTGGGTCCAGGCGAAGATCCAGGGAATCGCTCGCAGGCTCTCAACCCCCCCCTCTCGGCGCTTCGATGGGCGGCTACCCAGCGGCAGACGCCCAAGCTCCTGTTCGGGCGTCGCCTGGCGGAAATACTCGACGAACTGCGGGTGATCGCGCACCACGCTGCGGTAGGTCGACACGCCGTCCGCGGCAAGCTGCTCCATGGTTTCGCGCCAGTCCGGCTCGGGCATCGGCGGCGGTAGCAGGGTCGCTTCAAGCACGGCAGCCAGATACAGGCTGAGGTTCTGCTCGGCAATATCCGGCAGGCCGAACTTGAAGCGGATCATCTCGCCCTGCTCGGTGGTGCGGAATCGCCCCGCTACCGATCCGGGTGGCTGCGAAAGAATCGCCGCATGCGCCGGTCCGCCGCCACGCCCAACCGTGCCGCCACGGCCATGGAACAGCAGCAATTCCACCTGATGAGCGCGGCAGATCTCGACCAGGCTTTCCTGCGCACGGTATTGCGCCCAGGCCGCCGCAGTGGTGCCGGCATCCTTGGCCGAATCCGAGTAGCCGATCATTACCTCTTGCGGACCGTGGAGCCGCTGACGATACCCCGGCAACCCGAGCAGTTTGTCGATGGTCGGCCCGGCATTGTCGAGATCGGCCAGCGTCTCGAAGAGCGGCACGACCCGCATCGGCCGTTGCAGCCCAGCTTCCTTGAGTAGCAGCTGTACGGCGAGTACATCCGAGGCGCCCCTTGCCATGGAGATGACATAGGAGCCGAGCGATGCAGCTGGCGCCTGCGCCACCACGCGGCAGGTGTCCAGCACTTCAGCCGTTTCGGCCGAGGGTTGGAAGTTCGGAGGTAGCAAGGGCCGACGGTTATTCAACTCCGATTGCAGGAAGTCGAGACGCTGCTGCTCGTCCCACTGATCGTAATGGCCGATACCCAGGTAGTCGGTAATTTCGGCCAACGCGGCAACATGCCGGGACGAGTCCTGGCGGACATCCAGGCGCACCAGAAACAGACCGAAGGCAGCAGCCCGGCGCAACGTATCGAGTAAGTCGCCATCGGCGATCATGCCCATGCCGCAGGCATGCAGCGAGTGGTAACAGAGCTCCAACGGCTCGCACAGGTCCTGATTATTGAGCAACACTTGCGCTGGTGCCGGCTGGTCATGCTCGATAGCACCGTTCGCCCAGTCACGCGTGGCTTGTAGGCGCTCGCGCAGGGTCTTGAGCAAGGTCCGGTAGGGCTCGGCCGACTGCCCGCTGCGGCTGAGCAGTTCATCGCTGGCGGTCTGCATCGACAACGCCGTGATCAGACCGTCGATATCGCGCAGGAACAGATCCGCCGCGACACCGCGCGCCAGCAGCAAGACCTCACGGGTTACCTTCGCCGTCACATTGGGGTTGCCGTCACGATCGCCGCCCATCCAGGACGCGAAACGGATCGGCGCGACGTCCAGCGGCAGATGCAAACCGGTGCTGCGTTGCAGCGCCTCGTCCGCCTGGCGCAGCACGTTCGGCAGCGCTTGCCACAATGAATTTTCGATAACGGCAAAGCCCCACTTCGCCTCTTCTACCGGTGTCGGTCGGCTGCGACGAATCTCCTCGGTGTGCCAGGCCTCGGCAACGAGCCGCTGCAGACGCAGCTCGATCTTGGCCAGTTCGCCCTGGCCAAGATCGGTGTGGTCCCGCGCCGCCAATTGCGCGGCGATGGCGTCGTATTTCTGGATCAGGGTCCGTCGTGAGACTTCAGTCGGGTGCGCGGTCAACACCAGCTCGATGTCCAGGCGGCCAACCTGGCGCGCCAGAAACTCCTGGCCGAAGCCTTCGCCCTTCAGGCGCTCGAGCAGGTCACCTAATGCACCAGCTTCGGTCGGGGCCGCTTCGTCAGGTCCACGCCTGCGCACCTGATGATATTGCTCGGCGATATTGGCCAGGTTGAGAAACTGGCTGAAGGCGCGGGTCATCGGCAGCAGCTCGTCATCGCCCAACCCGTCGAGCGTGTCCTGCAACAGCCGAGCCCCATCAGCCGAGCCACGGCGCGCGCCCTTGGCGCCCTTGCGGATGCGCTCGATCTTGTCGAAGAAGGCATCGCCGTGTTGCTCGCGAATTGCATTGCCCAGGAGCTCGCCGAGCAGATGAACGTTTTCGCGCAAACGCGCGTCGATCTTCGCCATGTTCGCCTCTCTTTACAGGCCGCCGCATCGGAAGCACGTAAACAATGCTGCCCATGCTGAACGGCTACGCTGTATGAACCGTCCAAACAGAGTGCACAGCGTCTACGACGAAGACAAGGCATAGCAGAACAAGCCTGTCGATGCTGGCTCGTAATACCCGCCAATATTGCTCGCCAAGCGAGCTAAGGATGGAGCTAGATGAAAATTTCAGAACTGGTCCGGGAATGGGAAAGCAGCGCCACCGGCCGCATGAGCGCCGTGCAGTACACCATTCCGCTGGATGTCGAAAGCGCGGCAAGGCTGGCAGCGCTTGCCGAGATGTATCCGAAGCGCAGCACTGAGGAACTGTTAGGCGAACTGGTGGGTGCAGCGCTCGAAGGGATCGAGACTAGCCTCCCCTACGAGCAGGGCTCCAAGGTGATCTCGACGGACGAGCAAGGCGACCCGATCTATGAAGACGTCGGGCCAACGCCGCGCTTCCTGGCCTTGTCACGCAAGCATCTTGAGCGCCTGCTTGCCGAGCGCGCTGAGCAAGCCTGATCGATTTTGAACGTTGGCACCAACGTCGAATGGGCGTACGAGGCGGCGTGCCATCGCCCCCTCGCGCCTGCTAAATGGCTCTAGGCAGCCCTTTTCTAATCGTTGGGCTTGTTTTTACTGGAACGATTACGCCCAGCCGGCCTCACAAAACCATGCCCGTTTTATTGCTGACCGCTCCTGACGCGTTCAAAGCACAGCCTAACGGGCACTGTTCTCGATATCCCATCCGATATCCCACTGGAGACTGGCCATGAAAATGAACACCATCGAAAGCCCTCTATCGCGATTTCAGCTGCCCAAGCTGGCAGCCGTTGCACTTGGGGGCCTGTTGCTGGTTGGTTGTGCCGGCAATCCACCAAACGAGCAGTTCGCCGTGACCGAATCGGCCGTGCGTGGCGCGATGAGCGCTGGGGCCACCGAATACGCCCCTGTGGACATGCGCGCCGCTCAGGAAAAGTGGAAGCAGGCCGAACTCGCGATGCAGAAAGAAAACTATGAGGAAGCCCGTCGACTCGCCCAGCAGGCCGAGTGGGACGCCCGGGTTGCAGAGCGCAAGGCACAAGCCGCCAAGGCCCAGAAGGCCGTTGAGGACGCTCAGAAGGGGATTCAGGAGCTGCGCGAAGAAAGCATGCGCGGCCTTCAGCAATAACCCCCTTCCCTTCCGCACTCTCATTTAGCAGAGGATGAATCGACATGCATAAGCTAGTAGCCATCCCCACAGCGATCGCCATGAGCATCGGCCTTGCTGCTTGCTCGTCGCAGCCAAACCAGAATCTGGAAACGGCACGCAGCGAGTTCTCGTCACTGCAGAGCAATCCGCTGTCACAGAAATACGCTGCGCTGGAAACCCAGGACGCCTCCAAGCAACTCGACGAAGCCAACAAGGCCTACCTGAACGACGCGGATGAAGAGCGCGTCAACCAGCTAGCCTACCTGGCCAACCGTCGGATTGACCTGGCCGAACAGACCATCGAACTGCGCAAGGCCGAGCAAGCGATCGAGCAGGCTTCCACGCAGCGCGCACAAGCGCGGCTGGAATCCCGTGAAGCGATGCTCAAGCGTCAGCAGAACGAGATCCGCCAGCTACAGCAGGATTTGCAGGCCAAGCAAACGGAACGCGGCACCCTGGTGACCTTCGGCGACGTGCTGTTCGACCTGAACAAGGCTGACCTCAAGGCTGCCGGTATGCGCGACGTTCAGAAGCTCGCCGAGTTTCTCAACGAGAATCCAGAGCGCAAGGTCATGGTCGAAGGCTATACCGATAGCACAGGCTCCGATTCGTACAACCAGCAGCTATCCGAGCGTCGAGCTGAAGCGGTGCGCCGCGCCCTCGTCCGCTCCGGTGTAGAAATCGATCGAATCCAGACCGTCGGTTACGGTGAAGCGTATCCGGTTGCGAGCAACGACTCGCCTGCCAGCCGGGCGAGGAACCGCCGCGTTGAAGTGACGATCTCCAACGACGACAAGCGTGTAGCACCGCGCTCTTCGATGGAGTGACGGCGTCTCCAACCGCACCGTGACACCGAAGCCCGCCGTTATGGCGGGCTTCTTGTTTTGCAGCTTTAAACAGCGACGCTATGGCTTGTTTGCCGGTGCCCTCTCGGTCGGCACCTGCTGGCCCATACAGCGGATCGCCCGCTTGCGATTGTCAACCAGCACGCCAGTCAAGCCCTTCTGCTCGGTATCGAAGAGCACCAACACACCGTCAATGCATTCTGCGACCTGTGGCGCGGGTTTGAGCGAGACCCGATAGTCTTCGCCGGGAACGGTTTTAAGCATCGTGTAGTCGGCCAGCAACAGGGCGTCCTCCGGCTTGGCGATGTGCACATAACCGTAGTAGGACAGCACCGCAACGGTGCCGATGACGCTGCCGATAGCGGTGAGAATCAGCGGGATGGGGTTGCGTTCGGACATGACGTGTTCGCCTGATCAAAGAGCCGACATTGTCGCAAAAATAACGGCCTCAGCGCGAAATCCGCTGACCTCCTGACACCAATCGACCAAGTTAAGCGCACGTCCGGCAACGCGGGTTTGCCATGCGAATGCCAGCAATCGTGGATATCAGTAATCACCTGTCATTGCCGAGGCGAATAGCGCTTCCCGCGCACGCGCTAATTGCCGAAGGTTGATCGATCTGCTGTGCTGCCATGCTTGCCGTTGCATGCAAGCGTCCTCTTGCCTTCTATAGAACGAGTCCGCAATGGATCTTTCCGCCAGCCCCGACGCTCTCGATCTGAACCAACCATTCGCTGCGGTCCCAGACCTTATCGCCTATTGGGCCCGGCATCGGCCCGACCGCGCCGCGTTGAAACAGGATGAGCGCAGCGTGAGTTACGCCGAACTCGACGCACTGATGAGCAGCGTTGCTGCGGCCCTGCAGCGTGATGGGATGCACGCCGGCGATGTGTTGGCGATCTGTGCATACAACTCCATCGAATACGCCGTCGTGTTTCTCGGTGCGTTGCGCGCCGGCGTGGCAGTAGCCCCTTTGGCGCCCTCTGCCAGCGCTGAAAGCCTGCTGACCATGCTCGCTGACGCCGCGCCCCGCCTGCTGTTCATTGACACCGATGCGGCCCAGCATCTGGAGCCGGTGGCAACTCGCCTTCCTTGCCCAGCCCTGCGCCTGGAGCAGACAACTGAGGGCGGCCTGTCCGCCTGGCTGAGTGATGCACCGCCGGAGCCCGTAGCGATCCAGCCGGGATGGGCGTTCAACATCATCTATTCCTCCGGCACCACCGGCGAGCCCAAGGGCATCGTGCAATCACATGCCATGCGTTGGGCCCATGTACGCCGCAGTGCCGCCTACGGATACGGCGATGACGCCACAACGCTTATCTCCACACCGCTGTACTCCAACACCACGCTGGTGGCCTTTCTGCCGACGCTGGCCCTGGGCGGCACCGTGGTGCTGATGCCCAAGTTCGACGCCGGGGAATACCTGAGCCTGGCGCAGCGGCACGCGGTCACGCACACCATGCTGGTGCCGGTGCAGTACCAGCGGATCATGGCCCGCGAGGACTTCGATCAATACGACCTCGGCCGCTTCCGCTACAAGATGTGCACGAGCGCCCCGTTCAGTGCAGTGCTGAAGGCGGATGTTCTGGCGCGCTGGCCGGGCGGGCTGATCGACACCTATGGCATGACCGAAGGCGGCGGCACCTGCATCCTTGCAGCCCATGAGCATCCGGACAAATTGCACACCGTCGGCAAACCTGCCGAAGGTCACGACATTCGAGTGATCGACGACGCGGGTAACGAACTGCCGGAGGGCGCCATCGGCGAGATCGTCGGGCATTCGCCGGCGATGATGACCGGCTACCTGAACAAACCCGAGAAGACCGCCGAAGCCGAGTGGTTCGACCCCAGCGGCAAGCGATTCATCCGCACCGGCGACATCGGCCGCTTCGATACTGAAGGCTTCCTGACGCTGGTCGACCGCAAGAAAGACATGATCATTTCCGGCGGCTTCAATCTCTATCCAAGCGATCTCGAAGCAATCCTGCGTGAGAACCCGGCCATCGCGGATGTGGCCGTGGTAGGCGTGCCTTCAACGCGCTGGGGTGAAACGCCGGTCGCCTTCGTCGTCCGCGCGGCGAATGCGACCGACACGCCTGAGACGCTGCTGAGCTGGTTCAACGAACGCGTCGGCAAGACCCAGCGCCTGGCACGACTGCAATTGATCGATGAGTTGCCTCGCAGCGCCATTGGCAAGGTACTCAAGCGCGAGTTACGGGATCGGTATCTGACGGAGCACGACGCTGTAGATTGAAAACCGGTCGCAAGGGAGCCCGTACCGTTCGGCACGAGGCTCGCTGCGCAAGAGTGATGGTCCGATCATGTCGACGGCCGGCAGGGAGCACTTTAAAGCAGGCCTTCGGCTTGCGTTCGCCGCGGAAACGCTCCGATAGGCCTCGTTGTGCGCACGCTGCTTCATGGGACGCCTGCCTCGGGGCGAAGCTTTTGACTTCCGAAAGCAGGCAAGTCAGTTCAGGCGGCGCTTACCAGCGCTTCAATAGCCTCGCTGGATATCGATAACACCGCTGATGGGCTGGCCCTTTTCCAGCGCGAGGATCTTGTCGGCGATCTGAGCAATGGTGGCCTCGCGCAAGGTTCGCGCCGAAACATGCGGAGTGATAGTGACCTGTGGCATCTGCCAGAACGGATGCGACGACGGCAGCGGTTCTTCCCGGAACACGTCGAGCACTGCTCGGGTCACCTTGCCCTCTTCGATGGCACGGCAAAGATCCTCGTCGACCAGATGCTCGCCGCGCCCAACGTTGATGATTACCGCGTCAGGCCTTAGCCGCGACAGCAGTGAGTAGTCGATCAGATCGCGCGTGCTGTCAGTCAGCGGCAGCGTGTTGACCAGCACGCGCGTTTCAGCCAGAAAGTCATCGAGCTCCACCTCGCCAGCAAAACTGCGCACCCCGTCTATGCCATGTGCGGAACGCGACCATCCCATAACCGGGTAATCCAGCGTCGCCAGCGTCTTGGCGACCCGCTGGCCGATATGCCCGAGCCCGAGCACACCGATCGGCCACTCGCTGCGCTCGATGGGCCGCCGTAACTTCCACTGTCCGGCCGCTTGCTGCTCACGATAGGCGTCCATATCGCGACTGATGCCAATCACGTGATAGGCGACGTACTCCGCCATCTGCACCGCCATACCGGCATCTTCCAGGCGCACGATCGGGATATCGCGCGGCAGGTTAGGTATCCGCACCAGCGCATCCACGCCTGCGCCCAGGTTGAACACCGCCTTGAGCTGCGGCTCCTTGTCGAACAGCGCGGCCGGCGGATGCCAGACGATGGCGTAGTCGGCCCCGCAGCTCGGCATGTCCGAATGCCAGACCTGGATTTCGACGTCTGGCAGGTGTTGCTGGATCAGGCTGGTCCAACGCTCGGGCTTGGGGTCGGCGGCGACGAAGAGGATTTTCATAGTCACTCAGCTTTATTCCTTGGAAGACATCCGGAACGCGCTAGGGTAGCGCTATATCGCATAGACATGACCATTGGCTTCCAGCAGACGCAACAATGCGGGCCAGGTCAGTTTGGCGGCGCTGCCCAGTTCGGCCGATTGCTGGCGAGTCGTCTCGATGGCAGCCGCTGAAGGCATATGGGTCGGGCCGCAGGCCTGAGCGCGCACCTGAATCTCGCAGGCCTTCATCAGGAAATAGAGGTAGGTGAAGGCTTCGGCGACCGTGCCGCCTGCCGTCAGCACGCCGTGGTTGCGCAGCATCATCATTCGCTTGTCACCAAGGTCCCGGATCAGCCGCTCACGTTCGCTCAGGTCCAGCGCGACGCCTTCGTACTCGTGATAGCAGAGGTGATCGAGGCAGAGCATCGCCGTCTGGCTAAGCGGCAGGAGCCCATCGCGATGCGCCGAAACCGCAACGCCGTCAGCAGCATGTAGGTGCATGACCGCACCGGCATCTTCGCGGCCCATGTGTACCGCGCTGTGGATAGTGAAACCGGCCGGGTTGACCCGGTGCAGGCTGCCGCTCTGAACGATCTGCCCCTCCTGATCGACCTTGACCAGCGACGAGGCGGTGATCTCCTGAAACAACAGGCCGTAGGGGTTGATCAGAAAATGGTGTTCCGGTCCGGGTACGCGGGCGGAGAGATGGGTGAACACCAGGTCATCCCAGCCGAAATGCGCGACCAGTCGATAGGCCGCCGCCAGGTCCTTGCGCACCTGCCATTCGGCTTCCCGGTTCGTAGCGGTTGAATCTTGCATAGCATCTGCTCCGTTGATTTCGAAGGCGCCAGCCGGCGCGTGGCCTTGCAACGGCTTCGCTGCCGTCAGGCCTGCTCGGTGCTGGCGGCGTGTTTGCGGTTTTCTTCTTCCTGCAGTGCACGCCACATCAGCTTGCCGGTGGAGGACCGCGGCAACGACGCGACGAACTCCACGTAGACCGGCGCCTTGTAAGCGGCCATTTCGGCCTTGCACCAGTCGATGATGTCCTGCTCGCTGACCAGCCCGGCCTGCCCATCGCACAGCACGACGCATGCCTTGACCGTCTCACCGCGCTTGGGGTCCGGCCGCGAGATCACGCAGCACTCCTGGATCGCCGGGTGGCGGTACATCAGGCTTTCCACTTCCGACGGCCAGACTTTGAAGCCGGACGCATTGATCATCCGCTTGACCCGGTCTACCAGGAAGAAATAGCCCTCTTCATCGTAGTAGCCCATGTCGCCGGTGCGGAAAAACCTGTGGCCGTCCAGTTCGATGAATGCGCGCTCGGTCTCTTCCGGGCGGTTCCAGTAACCTTGGAACAGCTGCGGCCCACGGCTGATGATTTCGCCTACTTCATTGGGGCCAAGCTCCTGCCCGGTATTCAGATCGATGACGCGGCTGTCGACATCGAACACCGGAATCCCGAGGCACTGCGCCTTGGGTCGCGGCACCGGGTTGATATGGGTGGCCGCGATGGTTTCGGAAAGCCCATAGCCTTCGATGTAACGCAGGCCGGTAAGCCGATGCAGCTTTTCCTCAACCGCCTTGGGCATTGCTGCGCCACCGCCGCCGACGCTGACCAGGCTGGACAGGTTGTAGCGCTCCAGGTCCGGATCGGAGAGAAAGTCGATGGCCATCGTGGCGATATTCACCCAGCCGGTCACGGCGTGGCGCTCGATCAGTTGCGCCGCAACCTTGCGGTCCCAGCGGGTCATGATCACGGCGGTGCCGCCGTTGTAGATCGGCCCGCTCATGGCGCCCTGCATGCCCGTGACATGAAAGTAAGGCAGTGTCGCCAGGATTACCGATTCGCTTGTGCTGTTGGTCCAGATGATGCGATGGATGATGGTCGCCATCGCCGAACGATGGGTATGCATGCAGCCCTTGGGCGCGCCGGTGGTGCCGGAGCTGTAAGGGAACACACAGAGATCGTCCGGACCGGCCGTGTGCGGACCGGGCGCGTGGCCGGCCGCGATAGCCTCGCGCCAGGCGGTGCCGCCTGAGAACGTCGGCGCGGCGACGGGCGCCTGCACTTCGGACGGCAGCGCCAGATCGGTGGGCTGGCGGACATACTCTGAGTAGGCCGCAACGATTACCTGACGCAGCTGCGCCGTGCCGACCAGCGGTGCGATGAAGCCGGTCAGCTCCTGTCCGCAAATACATACGGCCGCGCCCGTGTCGTGCAGGTAGTGCTCCAGCTCGGCGCTGTGGTTCATCGGGTTAACCGGTACCACCACCGCGTCCGCGCGCAGGATTGCGTAGTAGGCGATGGTGAATTGCGGCGAGTTCTGCATATACAGCAGCACCCGATCGCCCTTGGCGACGCCCAACTGCTGCAGGTAACCGGCCATCGCTTCGACTTCGCGCAGCAGTTCAGCGTAGGTGATCAAGGTGTCGTAGAAAACGATCGCCGTCTTGTCCGGAAAGCGGCGCGTGGAAATCTCGAGATTGGTGAACAGGCTGGTTTCCGGCACGCTCAGGTGCTTAGGCAGATCCTCGGGCCAGACCGCATGATGGCGAGTGAACATTTCTGAACTCCTGAATCGCTGTTAAAGGGCCAGATCGGCCATGGCCCTTTCTTCGCCCCACTCGAGCCAGCCCCGGGTGTCGCGCAAAGGTGTGATCGCGATGCGCTTTTCACGCAGCGCAGCGACGTCGGCCTCAGGGGCGACGATATGTGCAGACGAATGCTCGAAGCCAAGCCACCAGTACGGCAAGCCGCGCCCGTCACGCCCTGCCTGCAAACGCGGCCGGGTGATCGAGCCGCGCGATTGCTGGGTCATTCGCAGATGGCTGACGAGGTCAGCCGAACAAGCCGGGAAATTCACGTTCCAGCAACAGCCGTTTTCTTCACGACGTGCCCAGAGCGCACGGATTGTGGTTTCAGCGTAGGTCTCGACACAGGACCAATCGATTCCTGTGCGATCAAGAAAGGCCTGGCTCAGGCCGGTGGCCGGAATGCCCAGCAGGTCGGCGCTGAGCACCGCGCCGAGGGTGCCCGAATAAGGCACCGAATCGCCGATGTTCGCCCCGCTGTTGACGCCGGACAGCACCAGATCAGGCGGCGAGTCCTGCAGCCATTCGGCCATGGCGAACATTACGCAATCCGATGGCGTTCCCGAGACGGCGAAACGCCGCTCACCATGGTGATACACCCGCAGCGGCGCGTGCACGGAAATGCCCTGACCGGTACCGCTCTGGTCGTGCTCGGGCGCCACCACCCAGACCTCTTCGGCCAGTTGCGCGGCGATCCGCTCGAGCAACGCCAGCCCCGGCGCAGCGATACCGTCATCATTGGTCAATAAAACGCGGCGTAGCAACGGAGCGCTCATAGGGTCACCCCTCTGCCATTCTGGGCGATCCGCCAGCCTGCTTCAGCCAGCAGGCCGGCGCGCTGGCCAACCTGCAACGCATCAGCATTGCTGGCATTGCCCTGCAACGCCCGCGCATAGACGCCCTGCAGGATCGCCGCGAGCCGGAACAGTGAAAACGCCACGAACACATGCCAGTCGTCGATGGCGTCGCGCCCGCTGCTCAGGCAATACCGTTGCAGTACCTCTTGCTCGGACGGAATGCCCTGCTCCTGCAGGTCGATGCCGATCAATCCACGCAGTCCGTCGACACCCGCCGGCAGGTGATACGGCAAGCAGAAGTAGGCGAGGTCTGCGAGCGGATGGCCGAGGGTCGACAGTTCCCAGTCGAGAATTGCCGCCACCTTCGCCTCACTCGGATCGAAAATCAGATTGCCGAGCCGGTAGTCACCGTGGGCAATGGCGCACTCGTTGCGCTGCGGCGCCTGATCAGGCAACCAGCGCATCAGCTGTTCCATCGCAGGCATGTCGCCGGTCCGGGACGCCTGATACTGGCCAGCCCAGCGCTTCACCTGGCGCGCGAAGTAGCCCTGAGCCTTGCCAAAATCACCCAGGCCCACCTTTTCGACGTCAACTTGATGGAGCTCGGCCATCGTATCGATGGCGGCCAGATGGATCGGCTGGCGTTCGGCGGCAGTCAGTTCGTTCAACGCTGGATGGCCGAAGATTCGTCCCTCTATGTGATCCATGACGTAAAAGGGGGTGCCGATGATGGTTTCGTCCTCGCACAGCAGGTGTACGCGTGGGACCGGGACAGTGGTGTGCTCGGACAGTGCACGGATCACCTTGTATTCGCGCTCGACCATATGCGCAGACGGCAGCACCTTGCCCGGCGGTTTCTTGCGCAATACGTAGCGGCGACCGGCACTTTCCAGAAGATAGGTGGGGTTGGACTGACCGCCCTGGAACTGCCGAACCTTTAGCTCGGGGCCCAATTCGGGCAGCTGCTGTCGAAAGTATTGAGCCAGCGCCGCCTCATCAAAACGATGCGCGGGAAGCACGTCGATCAGTTCGGGTTCGTTCATCGCTGCGCCCTCAGCATGCGGTTTCGCCGCCATCCGCGACGATCACCTGCCCGGTAATGTAGGCACTGGCGGGCGCCGCGAGAAAGACTGCCAGCCCGGCGATGTCCACCGGTTCGCCGATACGGCGCAGTGGCGTTTTCTCGGCAGCACGGCGGACCCGCTCTGGATCATCGAGCAAGGCCTTGGCGAAATCGGTACGTACAAGCCCCGGGGCGATGGCGTTGACGCGGATGCCTTTGGGCCCCCACTCCGCCGCCAGATTGCGCGCCAGCGCCGCCTCGGCGGCCTTGGATACGCCGTAGGTGCCGATCACCGTATTGCCGCGCAGCCCGGCGATGCTGGAGAGCATGATCACCGCACCCTCCCCTCGCTCGGCCATCTTTGGCAACACCATGTTCGAGAGCCAGAAGGTACCCTTGACGTTGGTGTCCATAATCTTGTCCCAGGCGTCGTCGGTCAGCTCGCTGGTCGGTCCATAAACCGGATTGGTGGCGGCATTGCAGACCAACACGTCGATGCGTCCCCAAGCCTGCAGCGTGGTGTCGACCAGCCGTTGCAGGTCTTCCTTGCGACCGACATGGCATGGGATTGCGATGGCCTCGTGGCCAGCCGCGTTCAGCTCGGCAGCCACCGCTTCGCAGGCGTCAGCCTTACGACTGGAAATCACCACGCGCGCGCCGCAACGGGCCATTTCTTCGGCGATGGAGCGACCGATACCGCGAGTGGAACCCGTGATCAGCGCCACCTTTCCGGACAGGTCGAATAATGGGTTGGTCATCGGACGGCATCCTTTTGTTGGTTTTGTCGGAGGCTCAGCGCTTGCTGGCGTAGTTCTTCAGTTCCAGCTTGGCGATGGTGTCCAGGTGTACCTCGTCCGGGCCGTCGGCCAAACGCAGGGTGCGCTGGTGCGCCCAGGCCGCTGCAAGGAAGCTGTCCTGGCTGACACCCTTGGCGCCGTGGACCTGAATCGCGCGGTCCAGCACCCGCAGCGCCATGCTCGGTGCGGCGGCCTTGATCATCGCGATCTCCTGACGCGCCACCTTGTTGCCGACGGTGTCCATCATGCGTGCCGCTTTCAGCGTCAGCAGGCGGGTCTGTTCGATCTCGATGCGCGAACGGGCGATGTCCTTGCGGATCGAGTCGAAGTCAGCCAGCGGCTTACCAAACGCGACACGCGAATGCACCCGCTCGCACATGGCTTGCAACGCCCGCTCGGCTACGCCGATGGTGCGCATGCAATGGTGGATGCGGCCTGGGCCGAGTCGCCCTTGGGCAATTTCGAAGCCGCGGCCTTCACCGAGCAGCATGTTGCTGGCAGGCACCCGGACATTGTTGTAATGGATTTCGGCATGACCATGAGGCGCGTGGTCGTAACCGAACACGTGGAGCGCACGGACGATCTCGACGCCGGGTGCATCCAGCGGCACGAGGATCATCGACTGTTGCCGATGCCGCTCGGCCGAGGGATCGGTTTTGCCCATGACGATGGCGATCTTGCAGGTGGTGGTCATTGCGCCTGACGACCACCACTTCTGCCCATTGATCACATATTCGTCACCTTCACGGCGGATCTCACAGGCGATGTTGGTCGCGTCGGATGACGCAACCTCGGGTTCGGTCATGGAAAAGCAGGAGCGAATCTCGCCGTTGAGCAGCGGCTTGAGCCACTGTTCCTGCTGCTCTGGCGTGCCGTAGCGCGCCAGCACTTCCATGTTCCCGGTATCCGGTGCGGAGCAGTTGAAGACTTCGGCGGCGACATGGGAGCGGCCCATGATTTCGCAGAGGTGGGCATACTCGAAATTGGTCAGCCCGGCGCCGTGTTCGCTTTCCGGAAGGAACAGATTCCACAGTCCCTGCGCTCGGGCTTTAGCCTTGAGTGTTTCGAGAATAGGTGGCGGTGCCCAGCGATTGCCGGCGGTGGCAACCTGCTCGTGAAAGACATGTTCGTTCGGGTAGATATGTTCATCCATGAACGCCGTGAGTTGCTGCTGGAGTTCCAGCGCCTTGCCGGTCAGTTCATACATTGCCATCTTCCTTCTTGTTGTTAGGTGCGAGGAAATCCATCGGCACGCCTTGCGCCTGCTCGCTGCCGGAGCGCAGTCGGAAGGTCGCCTCACCAATCGCCAGCAGGCGATCATCTGCGTCGCGCACCTCACCAGAGCTGTTGAAAATGCGGGTCCCACCGGCACGTCGCCGACCAATGGCGCGTATCACACCGCCCGAGCATTGACCGGTAAAGGTGGTGTTGAGCACCAGGGTGATGGCCTTGCGAACGCGTCCCGGATAAGGGCAATAGGTGCCAGCTTCCGCGAGCACCACATCCAGCAGCGCAGTTATCACGCCGCCATGAAGCACGCCGGCCATATTCAGGTGGCAGGCCTGCACATCGAGCTCGATCACGGCTTCGTCTTCAGTCCAGGACACCTGACGATAGCCAAGCACTTGGTGAAAGCCAGGCAGGTCGCTGCCTCCGCTGATCGGCAAATGATTCGTCCGGCTGTCGTCAACCGGCAGCTCCGTCTCCTGCCCTTTCATCGCGCCACTGCCGCGTAGGCGCTAACAGCGACAGAACCGGAGCCTGGACATTGCGTCTGGATGTTTCTTGCGTCGAGGCGCATGGCGAGTCCTCTCGATTGTTTTTGTGGGGAGTCCTCTTCTTTTTGAAGCTGGCATGCTTGAAACACTGCGTCAATTCGGAATCCAGTTCCATCAGGCAGAATTATGATGCCCCACAAACAGAACCGTCTAAGCTCAACCTTTGCTGGACAGGCAACGTTTAGCCAGTCGCAGGACGCCGAACTCATTATCGAGAAAGGCCGCGATAGCCTTCTGCTAGCGCTTGAAAAAGCCCCGCGCTATGTTAGCTTTCGATCAGCCCTGCAAAAGTCAGTTCTGCTGTGCGAAACAAGCATGCGACGCACGTGATACAAAGATGGCCTCAGCCAGACAATTACAACAAGAGGACGCGTTATGAAATCCATGCTCAAAAAGCTACTCGTTCCCGCCGGCCTGGTAGCACTGGCGGTTTCCGCCATGGCTCCGCAGATGGCTGCCGCACAGGACGTCACCAAATGGCGCGTGCAATCGCATTGGCCGAGTGCCAGTAGTTCCTATCAAGACAGCCTCGTCAGACTCAAAAACGAAATCGAGCGGCGCACCGACGGTCGTCTGGAGTTGCAGCTGTTCGAGTCCGGCGCGCTGTTCAAGCCGCAGGAAACCTTCAATGCCGTCAGCCGCGGTATCGTCCAGATGGGCACCATCTCTCCCGGTTACGCACAGGACAAGATGACCCTCGCCGGTATCGCCTCCGGCCTGCCCTTCGCTTTCCAGAATGTCTGGGAGGCCGCGTACTTCCATAAGCAGATGGGCTTCGAGGACATGCTTCGTGAAGAAGCCGCGCAACACGGCGTGTACTGGTCGACCGACAAGGTTTACCCAACTGAAATGGTGGTAAAGAAGCCGATCAACAGCTGGGAAGATTTCACCAAGCTGAAGATTCGTTCATCCGGTGCGCTGCAGAAGTTTCTCGACGAGGCTGGTGCTTCGACCACCTATCTGCCTGGCGGCGAACTGTACCCGGCGCTCGATACCGGCGTAGTTGATGGTGCCCATTGGGGTGCCGTGCAAGGTGCCGCCAGCATGAGCTTCTACGAGGTGGCGAAGAATCACGTGCGGCCAGCACTGAACATCGCCGGCACCGATGTGATCATCATCAGCCAGAAAGCGCTGGACAAGCTGTCCGAGCGCGACCAGGAGATCGTCAAACAGATCCTTGATGAGCAGTTCTGGTATCGCACCAACGAGTACCTGTATCAGGAACAGATCGCCTTGCAGAAAGCCATCAAGGAACAGGGCGTAACGGTCAACATATTGCCGGAAGACGTTCAGGCTCGGCTCCGCGAAGTGGCGAAGAAGACCTGGGAAGAAGAAGGCAAACGCAGTGACAAGTCGGCCGAAGCCCTGCAAAAGCTCAAGACTTTCCTCAGTGACCTCGGCTACCAGTAAACCCCTCGCCTGACCCACCCTCGACGCGATCACGCGCCGGGGGTGCGATTCGCTCAATCCTTGCTCGTGGGGCCTGTCATGCGCCTGATTCATGCCTACATCAACGGCATCACCCGGCTCAACGAATTCATTGGCCGCTGGGTGGCCTACCTGATCTTTCTTATCTTCGCGCTGCTGCTGCTCGAAGTGTTCATGCGCTATCTGTTCTCAAGCCCAACGTCCTGGACCAACGAACTCGGACAGATGCTGTTCGGCGCCTATGTGGTGCTGTCCGGCGGCTACGTGATGGCGCACCGCGACCACGTCAACGTCGACCTGCTGTACGCCTCCCTTAGCCCGCGCACACGCGCCTGGGTCGATATCTTCACCTCGAGCATGTTCTTTCTGTTTATGGCCGCACTACTGTATTTCGGCAGCTCCATGGCCTGGGAGTCGGTTCAAGGCATGGAAACCTCCTACTCCGCCTGGAACCCACCGATCTGGCCAATCAAGGCAATGATTCCGCTCGGCACCCTGCTGTTGTTGCTGCAGGGCATCGCCAAGCTGCTGCAGGACATCCTTATTGCACTAGGACATGAATCACCCAGCGACACCAGTCACGCGGGGGATGCGCAATGAGCATCGAAATCACCACGCTGCTGTTCTTCCTGACGCTGGTCTTCTTTCTGGTACTCGGCTTGCCGCTGGCCTTTGTGTTGGGCGGTGTCTCGGTGCTGTTCCTTTACTTCACTTGGGGCGTTGATGCCTTTTATATGGTCGCCTCGCAAATGTGGGGCACCATGGAAAGCTTCACGCTGGTCGCCATTCCGCTCTTCGTATTCATGGCCATGCTGCTGGAACGAACCGGCGTAGCACGCGACCTCTATCGCATGATGCACCTGTGGTGCGGCGGCATGCGTGGCGGGCTGGCAATCGGCACGCTGGGGATCTGCGCGGTGTTTGGTGCCATGGTCGGCATCAGCGGCGCGGCGGTCGTGGCGATGGGCACTATTGCCTTGCCTGCGATGCTCGAACGCGGCTACGACAAACGAATGGTGCTCGGCTGCATCAACACCGGCGGCGGCTGGGGCATCCTGATTCCACCAAGCATCATGATGATCCTTTACGCGATGATCAGCGGCCAGTCGGTCGGCAAGATGTTCGCGGCGGGCGTCTTGCCCGGTCTACTACTGGTCGCGCTGACCGTTACCTACGTGCTGGTGCGTTCGTTCCTGCAGCCCCATCTGGCACCCGCACTGCCGAAGGAAGAGCGAGGCAGTTGGGGCGACAAGCTGCGCGCGATACGTGCAGTGCTGCTGCCCATCGGCATCGTTGTCATGGTGCTCGGCTCGATCATTGGCGGCTTGACGACTCCGACCGAGGCAGCCGCCATGGGGGTGTTCGGCGCGCTGATCTCCGCTGCCGTCTACCGCAAGCTGAACTGGCCGGTCCTGCAGGAAGCCGCCATCCGCACGTTCAAACTGACCGGCATGATCGCCTGGATCCTGTTCGCCGCCCACGCGTTCAGCTCGGCCTATCAGGGTATGGGCGCGCAGTCGCTGATCGAAGGGCTGATGATGGATCTGCCTGGGGGCCGCTGGGCCATCATCATCGTCATGATGGCGATCGTCTTTGTCATGGGCATGCTGCTCGATCCCGTCGGCATCATGCTGATCACGCTGCCGGTATTCCTGCCGATCGTCGCTTCACTCGGCTTCGATCCGATCTGGTTCGGCGTGCTGTTCGTGATCAACATGGAAATCGGCTACATGACGCCGCCGTTCGGGTTCAACCTGTTCTACCTGAAAGGCATCGTGCCGCCCGGCATCACCATGAAAGACATCTACTGGTCGGTCATACCCTTCGTGATCGTCAATATCATTGGCATGGGCATCATCATGCTATTCCCGGAGATCGCAACCTACCTGCCGAATACGCTGTTCTGACGACGGGTCGCTGAAACGAAAAAGCCGGAGCGAAAGCTCCGGCTTTTTTGTGCGCTCCGGTCAGATGATATTGGCGTAATCAGCTTCGATGCGATCCAGGCTCAAATGGTTGAGGAAGTTGGAAAAACACATCCAGGCCGACAGCGCATTGAGATCCTGGAACTGCTGCGGCAGGTACTTGGGCGGTACGACCATGCCCTCCTCTACCAACTGGCGCAGGGTGCGCATGTCTTCCAGCGTGGTCTTGCCACAGAACAGCAGCGGGATCTGCTCCAGCTTGCCTTTGCGCACCGCGAGCTGGATGTAGTTGTAGATCATGATGAAGCCCTTCAGGTAGGACAGGTCCTTGGTGAAAGGCAAACCATCGGGTGTCGAACCGCGGAAAACGCGGCTCGCATTACCGTAGCTGTCGTCGTCGGAGTAGCCCTGCTCACGGAAGAAGCCGAACACATCGAGAAAATCCGCACCCTCCTCGGCCATGTGAATGGCGCGGGTGCGATTGGTGAGCTTGCGCAGGCGGGTCGGGTAAGACGCAAAGGCGATGACCTCCATGAGAATCGCCAAGCCTTCCTGCGTCACGGTCGATGATGGCGGCCCTTTGGCGAGGAAGGTACAGATCGGCTGGTTTTGCCCGTTGAGCGTGGTGCCGACATGCACCAGTCCCTCGTGGACCTCAAGCGCCCGCACATCGCGTTCGTTGAACATCGCATCGCTGCGGATTTTGATGTAGTCAGCGCCAGCGGCGGCATCGGCGAGGATGCCGTCGGATTCGAAGACCCGGATCACGCCCTCGCCTTCACCGAACACCAAGTCCAGGCGACGTTGCAGCATGTCCACCGCCTGCGGGGCGTTGAGCGTTTTGGCTTCGTCTTTCAGATCACCGCGGTCGGCGATGTTGTTCAGGTAGTCGGAAAGCATCAGCCCGAGGTCGGCGAGCGTCGGATCACCGGCATGGAAGGCGTCCGAAGCGGCACCATAAAGCTCTTGGGAAATCAGGCCGAAATCGGCGGTGCCGCGGGCCTCGAGCATGCGGATCACCATGCGGTATTCCTTGCACATGCGCCGCATGATCTGCCCGACCGGGTTGAATTGCCCCAGCTGACGGGTGATGTCGCGCTCGATGTTCTGGAACTCTTCCTTCTTGGCGCTGGAATCGAAGCCCAGCGGACGACCCTCGTAGTAGGCGCGGTCGACCTTGGGCAACTCACGGCCGCCAGCGGCGAAAAAGCCCTGGCGGACGCTGTCGTCCCACTTCACTGCATCGAGCACCCGCACCGGGGTTTGCGCCTCGACGATGCGATCGGACAGGCCGCGCACCGTGAGTTGGTATTCATCCAGGTTGTTGCGGGTATTCATCCGTACCTCGTCAGTGATGAGCCGTCGCCTTCAAGTTATACACCAGCGGGCCATGGCAATCCGTGTCCGGTTCGCGAACGGCCCGCTAGGCGTATGGAAGTGTGTCGGCGGACATCGACCGATCTGAACCCGGCCGAAGAGGCCAACTGGGTAACCCCAGCGATGCCGCTTAGGCCTGAGCATGGCCTTGGCGGAGCCACCCTGCACCCCGCGCCGCGATCTCAAATCACAGCGTGGGTAAGACGGCCGCTCGGCCGAACATCCAAGCGGCTGCACGCCATGGTCAGACTTCGGGACGCATGTGCGGGAACAGGATCACGTCGCGGATCGACGGCGAGTTGGTCAGCAGCATCACCAGTCGGTCGATGCCGATGCCCTCGCCCGCCGTCGGCGGCATGCCGTATTCCAGCGCACGGACGAAGTCGGCATCGAAATGCATGGCCTCGTCGTCGCCGGCGTCCTTGTCGCGGACCTGCGCGTGGAAGCGCTCGGCCTGGTCTTCGGCATCGTTCAACTCGGAATAAGCGTTGGCAATTTCACGACCGCCGATGAACAGCTCGAAGCGGTCGGTGACGCTTGGGTCGTCGTTGCTGCGACGCGCCAGCGGCGAGACTTCGAACGGGTAACGGGTGATGAAGGTCGGCTGCTCAAGCTTGTGCTCGACCAACTCCTCGAAAATCATCACCTGCAGCTTGCCCAGCCCTTCGAAGCCGAGCACCTTGGCGCCAGCCTTCTTGGCGATAGCACGTGCAGTATCGATGTTCTGCAGGTCGGCAGCGCTGATTTCGGGGTTGAACTTGAGGATGGCGTCGAACACCGAGAGCCGTGCGAAGGGCTCGCCGAAGTGGAACAGCTTGTCGCCGTACGGCACGTCGGTGCTGCCCAGGACCAGCTGCGCCAGCTCGCGGAACAGCTCTTCGGTGAGGTCCATGTTGTCTTCGTAGTCGGCGTAGGCCTGGTAGAACTCGAGCATGGTGAATTCGGGGTTATGCCGGGTCGAAACGCCTTCGTTACGGAAGTTGCGGTTGATCTCGAAGACACGCTCGAAGCCACCGACCACCAGGCGCTTGAGGTACAACTCCGGCGCGATACGCAGGAACATCGGCAGGTCCAGCGCATTGTGGTGAGTTTCGAACGGCTTGGCCGCGGCGCCGCCGGGAATGGTCTGCAGCATCGGCGTTTCGACTTCGAGAAAGTCGCGCTCGTTGAGGAACTTGCGAATATGACCGATCACCTGCGAACGCACGCGAAAGGTGTGGCGGGTTTCTTCGTTGACGATCAGGTCGACATAACGCTGGCGGTAGCGCTGCTCGGTGTCGGTCAGGCCGTGGTGCTTGTCCGGCAGCGGGCGTAGCGATTTGGTCAGCAGGCGAACGTTTGTCATCTCGACATAAAGATCGCCCTTGCCTGAACGCGCCAGGGTGCCTTCGGCGGCAATGATGTCGCCCAGGTCCCAATGCTTGATCGCTTCCAGCGTCTCGGCTGGCAGGGTCTTGCGATTGACGTAGACCTGGATGCGCCCGGTCATGTCCTGCAGGACCATGAACGCGCCCCGGTTGAGCATGATGCGCCCGGCAACCTTTACCGGGATCGCCGCTTCAGCCAGCTCTTCCTTGGTCTTGTCGACGTACTTCTGCTGCAGGTCGTTGCAATAGCTGTCGCGACGGAAGTCGTTGGGGAAAACGTTGCCCTTGGCGCGTTCGGCAGCCAGTTTTTCCTTGCGCTGAAGGATCAGGCTGTTTTCTTCCTCGTGGATGGCGTGCTGGTTCAGCGGTTGTTCGCTCATGGTTTAAAAATGCCTGGATCGAATGAATGAATCCCGGGGAGGGTGTGTTGGAAGGCGTTTCGCTTCATTCCATCACCTGCCTGCCACCTATTTTGGTGGGCTGAAGCCCACCCTACATCTGGACACTGGAACTCGAGTTGGGTGGGCCGGGCGGCGTTCCGCTTCAGCCCACCCACGCTGGCCAAGCTCAGTAGCGTTAAAGCCCTTGCTTCAAACTGGCTTCGAGGTACTGGTCGATGTCGCCGTCCAGCACCTTCTGGCAGTCGCTACGTTCCACGCCGGTACGCAAATCCTTGATGCGCGAATCGTCGAGCACATAGGAGCGAATCTGATGACCCCAGCCGATATCGGATTTGGTGTCTTCCAGCGCCTGGGAGGCCGCGTTGCGCTTCTGCATTTCCTGCTCGTACAACCGGGCCCGCAGCATTTTCATGGCGGTGTCCTTGTTGGCGTGCTGGGAACGCTCGTTCTGGCAGGCCACCACCGTGTTGGTTGGTACGTGGGTAATACGTACCGCCGAGTCGGTGGTGTTGACGTGCTGACCACCGGCACCGGAAGAGCGGTAGGTGTCGATGCGCAAGTCGGCCGGATTGATGTCGATCTCGACCCTGTCGTCGATCTCGGGCGAGACGAACACTGCCGAGAATGAGGTGTGGCGGCGGGCGCCAGAGTCGAACGGGCTCTTGCGCACCAGGCGGTGCACGCCGATCTCGGTGCGCAACCAACCAAAGGCGTACTCGCCTTTGATGTGTACGGTGGCCCCCTTGATACCGGCGACTTCGCCCTCGGACAGCTCGACGATCTCGGCGCTGAAACCGCGCTTGTCGGCCCAGCGCAGGTACATGCGCAGCAGGATGTTGGCCCAGTCCTGGGCTTCGGTGCCGCCGGAACCGGCCTGGATGTCGAGGTAGGCGTTGTTGGGGTCCATCTCGCCGCTGAACATGCGACGGAATTCCAGCCCTTCGAGGATGCCGCGCAGGCGGTCGAGTTCGGCGGCGACATCGTCCACGGCGCTCTGGTCGTCTTCTTCGACAGCCATGTCGAGCAGGTCGCGGGAATCGGCCAGGCCGCCCTCCAGGTCGTCGATGGTCTCGACGATCTGCGCCAGGGTGGCGCGCTCGCGGCCCAGGTTCTGGGCGTACTCAGGTTTGTTCCAGACGTTCGGGTCTTCGAGTTCGCGGTTTACTTCGACGAGACGATCATGCTTCTGATCGTAGTCAAAGATACCCCCGAATTGACTGGGTGCGCTCGGACAGGTCCTTGATGCTGTTGAGGATCGGGTTGATTTCCATAGGTCGGCAGCTCTCAATCGGACGGTGCGAAAAGCCGGCGATTATAGCGCAGCAGGCCGCCGCTGACAGCCCACACGGGACCGCCGGAGCGGCAAAAGTCAAGCGGACTTAGTTTTTAGGAACGAGCGGAGGCGGCCCAGTGACCGCCCCTCATGCGGTCAAGCGGAGACGCCGCGCACTTGGCTTTCCAGCTCGGCCTTCAGCCCCGCATCGAGTTTCAACTGGCGGGCCAGTTCGTCCAGGTAGGCACGCTCCATGAACTGCTCTTCGTCCACCATCAGCACGCTGGCGATATACATCTCCGACGCCATTTCGGGCGTGGTAGCAGCCGCGGCGACGTCTACCGGATCGAGTGGTTTGTTCAGCTCGGCTTCAAGCCAATGCTGCAAAGCTGGGTCATCAGTGAGCTGGGCCAGTTCAGCCTCGATCATCTTGCGCTCCTGCTCGTCGACGTGCCCGTCGGCTTTGGCCGCGGCAACCAGCGCCTTGAGGATGCCCCGGCTGTGCTCTTCCACTTGCTCGGGTGGCAGTCGGTCGACTGTCTTTGGCTCGGTCTGAACGGGGTTCGGATGAGTCACCCCGGCCCCACCCTGCTGCGCCTGTTGCGCCTGTTGCGCCTGCCAGTTGCCGTAGGCTTTGTAGGCCAGCATGCCGAGCGCGGCCAGGCCGCCATAAGTGACGGCCTTGCCACCCATGCGACGCCCTCGCCGGCTACCGAGCAACATGCCAAGCGCGCCGGTTGCCAGCGCGCCTTTCCCACCGCCGCCAGCACCTCCGAGCAAGCTGCCAAGTGGTCCGCCTGCGCCGGAAAGCATGTCACCGAGCGAGCCGCTGCTGCTCCCCTTCGGAGCGCCTGGAGGCGTAACGGAGTTCTGCTGTTTTTGTAGAAGGTCCTGCCCAGACTTGAGCAGCTGATCGAGCAAACCGGAGGCTTTCATGGTATTTCCTGCTTACGAATGGAGGGGTTAGTCGAGCGAATCGGGGACCTGCCGGATCGGCGTATTACGATGGGCTGCACGTACATATTGGGCAGGCCAGGGCACCGAGTTATCACGCAGATCTTCGGCCGCGTGCAGCGGCCAGTAAGGGTCGCGCAGCAGCTCGCGGGCAAGCAGGATCAGGTCCGCCTGACCGGTGCGCAGAATGTGTTCGGCCTGGACCGCCTCGGTGATCATACCGACCGTGCCAGTGGCGATACCCGCTTCGCGGCGGACCTGCTCGGCAAACTGGGTTTGGTAACCCGGCCCAACGGGAATCTCGGCGTTGACCGCTGTACCGCCGGACGATACGTCGATCAAGTCGACGCCAAGAGTCTTCAGCCGACGCGCCAGTTCGACGGTTTCTTCCGAATTCCATCCGTCCTGAACCCAGTCGGTTGCCGACAGCCGAACGAATAGCGGCAACTCCTCCGGCCATACGGTGCGCACCGCCTGGGTAACTTCCAGCAGCAGCCGAATGCGGTTTTCAAACGAACCGCCATAGCCATCCTGACGCTGGTTGGAAAGCGGTGAGAGAAACTGATGCAGCAAGTAGCCGTGGGCGGCGTGTACCTCTGCGATCTTGAAGCCCGCCGCCAGGGAACGCTCGGCGGCACGAACGAATGCCTGGATGACGTCTGCGATCCCTGCGTCATCGAGCGCAGTGGGCACCGCATGTTCCGGGTCGAAAGCAATGGTCGACGGCCCCACCGGTGTCCAGCCTCCAGCGGCGATGGGAACGCTACCGTGGCGTCCGAGCCACGGCTGCCAGGTGCTGGCCTTGCGGCCGGCATGCGCCAGCTGGATGCCCGCGACCGACCCCTGAGCCTCGATGAAGCGCGTAATACGCCGCAGCGGCTCCACGTGCTCATCCGACCATATGCCCAGATCCTCGGGTGAAATCCGCCCGTTGGCTGTAACAGCAGTCGCCTCGATAATCACCAGCCCCGCGCCACCCACCGCACGACTGCCCAGGTGCACCAGATGCCAATCGTTGGCCATGCCAGCCTTAGCCGAGTACTGGCACATGGGCGATACGGCAATACGATTGGGCAGGGTCAACTGGCGCAGGGTGAGCGGCTGGAAGAGCTGTGTCATGGAAACCTCGACTGCATGGGATGCGTTTTGGACATCCTTCAGTACAGACTGTTTCGGTGACTTTGCTCGGCTTGGACTGTGTTTGCCGAAGAATCGGTGTCGGGGTGTTGCAAGCTGTGCGCGAGCCAAATCCCTTCGCCGGTGCGGCGCAACGCCTGCACTACGTGAAGATGCATCCGGGGCGGCGCCGCGCGCAACGTTGGCTAATGCCGCGGGCTTCGGGCTCCACAGCTTGTCTAGTTAGAGCGTCAGAAGATCGGCTTGCCCGCACCGATCAACCAACGCCTTCAGTTACGCCGCCTCAACCTCGACCGGCACACCATTGAGCGCTGCGTTTCCAGACAAAGCATCGAGCTGGCACTCATCGGTAAGGTCGTTGGCACTGGCGCCCGGCTGACGATTGGCGATCTCCAGCTGGACGCCGGGACGACCATGGCCCCAGCCATGCGGCAGGCTGACCACACCGGGCATCATCTCGTCGCTGGTGGCGACTTCAACTTCGATCATGCCAACCCGCGAGCGCACCCGCACGCGCTGACCATCAAGCAGTCCCAGCCGGCTCAAATCTGCCGGATTCATCAGCAGCTGATGGCGCGGCTTACCCTTCACCAGACGATGATAGTTGTGCATCCAGGAGTTATTGCTGCGCACGTGACGGCGTCCAATCAGCACCAGCTGACCGGCAGGCACACTGGTCGCGGCAACGAAACGCTCGAGGTCACCGAGGAACAGCGATGGCGCCGCCTGGACCCGCTGCCCCTCGGTTTTCAAGCGGCTGGCCAGATTCGACTTCAGCGCACCGAGATCGAGCCCGTGCGGATAGTCGCGCAGCTTGGAGAGGCTCAAGTTGAGCTCGCTTTTTTCGCCATACGGACCGGCGCGCAAGCCACGGTCAATCATCTGTTCTGGCGCCATGGTGGGTTTGAGCTCAGCGTCGATACGCGCTGCGAAGGCCCTGGCCAGACCGACGAAGATTTCCCAGTCATGCAGCGCACCCGCCGGCTTGCGGAGGACCGGCTCATTGAAGCGGGTCACGTTGCGCACGGCGAAGACGTTGAAGGTAGTGTCGTAGTGATCATGCTCCAGCGGCGCTGTCGGCGGCAGGATCAGGTCGGCGTAGCGGGTGGTTTCGTTGATGTAAAAATCGACGCTGAGCATGAACTCCAATCCGTCCAGCGCCTGTTCCATTTTTCGCCCGTTCGGCGTGGAAAGCACCGGATTGCCAGCAACGGTGACCAGCGCCCGAATCTGTCCTTCCCCTTCGGTGAGCATTTCTTCGGCCAACGCTGACACCGGCAACTCGCCACCGTATTCCGGCAGGCCCGATACGCGGCTCTGCCACCGGTTGAAGTGCCCACCTGAGGTGCTCGCGACCAGGTCCACCGCCGGCTCCGTGCAAAGCGCGCCGCCCACACGATCCAGGTTGCCTGTCACCAGATTAATCGACTGCACGAGCCACTGACACAGCGTCCCGAACGCCTGAGTAGAGACGCCCATCCGCCCGTAGCAGACCGCTTTGTCTGCGGCAGCGAAGTCCCGCGCCAGTTGTCGAATCTGCTCTGCCGGCACGCCGCAGCGCGGCCCCATCGATTCCGCAGTGAACGGCGCAACCGCGGCTTGGAGTTCATCCAGCCCCTCTACCGGAAGATGGCTGGCACGTGTCAGGCCTTCATCGAACAACGTATTGAGCAAGCCGAACAGCAACGCCGCATCTTCACCCGGGCGGACGAACACATGCTGATCGGCAATAGCGGCGGTTTCACTACGGCGCGGATCGACTACCACCAGCTTGCCGCCGCGCGCCTGCACGGCCTTGAGGCGCTTTTCCACGTCTGGGACGGTCATGATGCTGCCATTGGAGGCCAGCGGATTGCCACCGAGAATGAGCATGAAATCCGTATGGTCGATGTCGGGAATCGGGATTAGCAGGCCGTGGCCGTACATCATCAGGCTGGTCAAATGATGCGGCAGTTGGTCGACCGAGGTGGCGGAGAAGCGATTTCGGGTTTTCAGCTGACCGAGAAAATAGTTGCTGTGGGTCATCAGCCCGTAGTTGTGCACGCTGGGGTTGCCCTGGTAGACCGCCACGGCGTTATTGCCATGCCGCTCGCGGATCTCAGCCAGCCGCTCGGCGACCAGCGCAAACGCCTCGTCCCACTCGATCGCCTGCCACTCGTTGCCGACACGACGCATCGGATGGCGCAGGCGGTCCGGATCGTTCTGGATGTCCTGCAACGCGACGGCCTTGGGGCAGATGTGACCGCGACTGAAGCTGTCCTGAGCGTCGCCCTTGATGGAAACGATCTGCTCATCGCGGGTTTCGATGGTCAGGCCACAGATAGCCTCACACAGGTGGCAGGCACGGTGGTGCTGGGTCGTTTCGCTCATCGCAGGCTCCGAGGATTGTTCTTGTAATCCAATCACTCTAGGCCGGAGCCAGGCCGGCGCCAATCATGCACGTCGTGGCGTATAGGGGGCGATTCAGATAACCGATCTTCGTCAGCTCAGCCCGTTACCTTTTAAGCTAGTGCAGCCTTTCTGCCGGAGACATCCCAACACCGAGCCATCGACAAGCTGGCAGCATCAATGTGGAGCGATCCGCTACTTGCTGGAGCGAGCTTGCTCGCGATCAAGGCCTCCATGCAGCAGAAACTCACCTAAAGCTCCTTAGCCCTTACATCCCCAGCGGGCAGATTCGATCGGTCAGCGCGCCGCTATATGCGCCACCAGTAGCTGCACGCTTTCCCGACCGCGAAACTCGTTCACGTCCAACTTGTAGGCCAGATCGGCCCAGCGCACGGTCGGGTTGGGCCACAGCTCGCGATCGATGTTGAAGGCGATGCCATCGAGGGTCAGCGAGCCGCATTCGCTCTTGAGCACCATTTTCAGGTGCTTCTCGCCGACCAGTCGCTGCTGCACCAGCTGGAACACGCCGTGAAACACCGGCTCTGGAAAGTGCTGCCCCCAGGGCCCGGCATTGCGCAACGCCTTGGCCAGTTCCAGATGGAACTCCTCGATGCTCAGCCGCCCATCAGTTAACAGTCGCCCGGTGAGGTCGTCTTCGCACAGCTGACGCCGCACTTCAGCGTCAAAGGCCGCCGCGAACGCGCCGAAATTCGCCTCCGGCAGCGACAGACCAGCCGCCATCGCGTGGCCGCCGAACTTGCTGATCAGGCCGGGATGGCGCGCCGCGACAGCATCCAGTGCATCACGGATATGAAAGCCCGGCACCGAACGCGCGGAGCCTTTCAGCACGCCCTCCCCAGCGTCAGCAAAAGCGATGGTCGGACGGTGATAGCGTTCCTTGAGCCGTGAAGCGAGGATGCCGATTACGCCCTGGTGCCAGTCCGGTTCGAACAGGCAGAGGCCGAATGGCATGTCTTCGAGCGGCAAGTCCTTCAACTGCGCCAGCGCCTCGCGCTGCATGCCCTGCTCGATGCCCTTTCGGTCCTGGTTGAGCTGATCGAGCTGAACGGCCATGTCGCGCGCCAGCGTTTCGTCTTCACAAAGCAGGCATTCGATACCCAGCGCCATGTCGTCCAGCCGCCCCGCCGCGTTCAATCGCGGGCCAAGGATGAAGCCAAGATCGGTCGAGGTGATGCGGCTGTGATCGCGCCCGGCGACCTCCAGAATTGCCCTTAACCCGGGCCGCGCACGACCAGCACGGATTCGAGCCAAACCTTGATGAACGAGGATTCGATTGTTCGCGTCCAGCGGTACCACATCGGCAACGCTGCCGAGCGCAACCAAGTCCAGCAGCTCGGCCAGGTTCGGCTCGGCCCAGCCATTGCGGGTAAACCAGCCGTTTTCACGTAGCGCGGCGCGCAAGGCCAGCAGCACATAAAAAATCACCCCGACCCCGGCGATGCACTTGCTCGGGAAGGCACATTCCGGCTGATTGGGATTGACGATGGCATCGGCCGCCGGCAGCTCTGCGCCCGGCAGGTGATGGTCGGTCACCAGCACCTTGAGCCCCGCCGCTTTGGCCGCCGCGACGCCGTCCACGCTGGAAATGCCGTTGTCCACGGTCACCAGCAGATCAGGCCGACGCTCGAGCGCCACGGCAACGATCTCCGGCGTCAGGCCGTAGCCATACTCGAAGCGATTGGGCACCAGATAATCTACATGCGCTGCCCCCAGCTGGCGCAGCCCCAGCACACCCACCGTACTGGCGGTGGCGCCGTCGGCATCGAAGTCGCCGACGAAGAGGATGCGCTGGCGAGCTTCCAGCGCCTCGACCAGCAATACCACGGCGGCATCGATGCCCTTGAGCTGGCCATAGGGGATCAACCGCGCCAGGCCCTTGTCCAGCTCGCTGATCGACTGCACACCACGGGCTGCGTAGAGACGCGTCAGCAGTGGCGGCAGGTCGCCCAGGTCGGGGAGCTGTTTGGGAAGAGGACGGGGTTCGATGCGCATCTGTTGATTATCCGGTGCAACTGAAGTGAGTGACATTGATGTAGCGAGCGGGGCCGGGCAGCCAAACGCAGGACGTGGCAGACGCGACCGGCAGGGTCGCTATTGGCGCAAATGGCCAGACAGTCGCAGCGGGAAGCGCTGACGCGACCTGCGCCGCTTGGACCGGCCGCAAGCATACAGGAACGAAATGTTGCCGGGCCGCCCGCCGACGTGTGCCCAATGATCAGCAATCGCAGATCAATGCTTTATCATCGTGGCGCCCGCACTAGGCCAATACGAAACCCGCCATTACCCCGGAGACCGTCATGAAGCGCCTGCTACTCAATTGCGATATCGGCGAGAGTTTCGGGTCCTGGACGATGGGCTTGGACGCCGAGGTCTTGCCCTTCATTGATTGCGCCAACATCGCCTGCGGCTTTCACGCATCGGACCCGCAGATCATGCGCCGCACCGTCGCCCTGGCAACGCAACATGAGGTCAAGATCGGCGCGCACCCCGCCTACCCCGATCTGGTCGGCTTCGGTCGGCGCTCCATGGCCTGCAGCCCGGACGAAGTAGAGAACATGCTGCTCTATCAGATCGGCGCACTGGACGGCATCTGCCGCGCCGAAGGCACTCAGGTTCGCTACGTCAAACCGCACGGCGCGCTCTACAACGACATGATGCGCAAGCCCGAACTGCTCCGCGCGGTGATGAACGCGGTCATCGCCTACTCGCCGGCGCTGCCCTTGATGCTGATGTCCACCCGTGACAACAGCACTGCCCAGATGCTAGCCGACGAGCTTGGTGTGACCCTGTGGTTCGAAGCGTTCGCCGACCGCGCCTACGACCCGGACGGCATGCTGATCTCTCGCAGTCAGCCCGGCGCCGTTCATCACGACGCCGATATAGTCGCTTCCCAGGCCTTACGCCTGGCTAAAGGCGAAGCACTTACCGCCAGCGACGGCAGCGCGCTGGTGCTGCATGCCGACAGTCTCTGCGTACATGGAGACAACGCCGGCTCCGTCGCCGCAGTCCAGCGGATACGCCAGACACTCCAGAGCCTGGCAGGATGAAGCCACGAATCGAAGTGGTCGGCATCGATTGTCTGATGCTGCGCCTGTTCGACGAGATCGACGAAACCCACATGCTGTGGCTACTCGCGGCGGCCCGGCGGCTACGCGAGGCGTTCGGTGGGGCGCTGCTAGATCTCGTACCCTCCTACACAACCTTGCTGGTGCATTACGACCTGAGCCAACTGGATGATGATCAGGCGCGTCAGCGAGTGGCTGAAGCGCTGCATGACCTGCAGCCGGACACAGGCGGACAGGCACGTGAACTGAATATTCCGGTGTGGTACGACCCAAGCGTCGGACCTGAACTGGAGGCATTGGGCCGACGCAGCGGGCTCGGCACGGCAGGCGTGATCGAAAGGCATAGCGCGCGCATTTATCAAGTCTTTGCGCTGGGCTTTGCGCCGGGTTTCGCCTTCATGGGGCTGGTTGAAGAATGCCTCGCCAGCCCGCGCCTGCAAACGCCGCGTAAACGAGTGCCAGCCGGCAGCCTGGGGATCGCCGATCGCCAGACGGCCATTTACCCTCTGGTATCGCCAGGAGGCTGGAACCTCATCGGACGCAGCCCGACTCGCCTGTTTGACCGGCAGTTGGACGGCTACAGCATCTGGCAACCCGGTGACCGGGTCTGTTTCCAGCCCGTTGATCGCGTCGAATTCCTGCGGCTCGGCGGGGACGACACGCCCTACGAGGAAGCGCCATGAGCCTGTTGATCGAGCGCAGCGGCGCGCTGGCCAGTCTGCAGGACGGCGGTCGATTCGGCGTCCGTCATCTGGGCGTCACCCAGGGTGGCGCTGCCGACTGGGTGTCGCAAGCATCGGCCAACTGGCTGCTGGCTAATCCGCTTCAGGCCGCGACAGTGGAAATCACCCTGGGCAATCTTGTTCTGCTTGCCGAAGCGGACGGCTACCTGGCGCTGTGCGGCGCCGACCTTGCCGCAACGCTGGAAGACCAACCCATCACGCCAGGACGCAGCTTCAACATCCGCAAGGGCCAGCGCCTGCGTTTCGGCACGCCGCAACTGGGCGTGCGCGCCTATCTCGCCGCCCCCGGCGGATTCACGGCGCCGCAACTTCTGGGCAGCTGCGCCACGGTACGCAGAGAGGGACTCGGTGGTTTGCACGGCAATGGCCAGCCACTGGTTACAGGCGACCTACTGGCCTGGAATGGCGCCCCAACTAGCAAGCGCGAATTGAGGCCTGAACAGACCCCAGCGCTGTTTACCGGCGCTCCGCTGCATGTCGTGCTAGGGGCGCAGATCGGAGACTTCAGCGGCCAGAGCCTGTTCGACGCGTTCAACTGTTCGTGGACAGTGGATCAGCGTGCCGACCGCATGGGCATTCGTCTGCTAGGGCCAATGCTGCGCTGTTCACGGCAAACGATGATTTCAGAAGGCGTGCCGCTGGGCGCCATCCAGGTCCCACCAGATGGCCAGCCCATCGTATTGCTCAACGACCGGCAGACGATTGGCGGCTACCCGAGACTGGGCGCGTTGACACCACTTGCGGTTGCACGCCTGGCGCAGTGCCTGCCAGGCACTGAGGTGCAATTGAAACCGGTGGCACTGCAAGCCGCGCAACGCGAGCAACGGCTGTTGCTCGCCCAGTGGCACTAACGGCGTCAGCGGCGCGAAACCATGCACAGCTGACCAGCCTGCAAGTGTCCGAGCAGGCGGGCGCACCTGGCTCGGCCTAGAGGCAAGCCTGGTCAGTTGCTGAAAGCTCAGCCGCGCTCGCCGATCAGCCAGTCCAGCGGCACTTCGTGCTGGCCACGCTCGTCAGTGATGAACAGCGCGCCTTCGCTGACCATCACGCTCCAGCTGACCGACCTTGGCAGATCGCGCGCGACGGCTTCCAGCGCGTCTTGCCCCACCGCTACCACGTTGATCTTTTTCAGGCTGCGCACGCTGTCGAGCACCTTCGTCTGCCATACCCGCAGATTGCCGTAGGCCACCAGGCTGAAACGTTCGGCGCGCCGCGAGCACCAGGTGATCCGCTCGGCATCCGGCTGGCCAACTTCGATCCAGTGCAGCACGCGGTCATCGAGGCTCTTCTCCCAGAGCGCCGGCTCATCGACATCCGACAGCCCCCGACCGAACGCGAGCTTTTCGTCATACCAAAGCACGTAGGCGATCAGCCGTGCCACCAGCCGCTCCTCGGTTTCCGAGGGATGCCGAGCAACAGTGAAGCGCAGATCCTGATACACGTGGCGGTCAAGATCGGTGAGATTGATCTCTACCTTATAAGGTGTGGCTTGCAGGGCCATGACAGCTCCAGGCGGCAAAAGGAGCCGCAGTTTAGCCTATTGGCACAGCCTCAGAGGCGACCGTAGCGTGGGTTCCCGCGCCGCCCGGAGAAGGCAAAATCCGACGAGCGTTCTTTGACAATCGTTCTCATTATATTTAGCATCCACCTATTCGCAGACCCAACGGGTAGTTCATATGTACGTGTGTCTTTGCCAGGGCGTTACCGACGGCCAGATCCGTGAAGCCATCTACGAAGGATGCTGCAGCTATCGTGAAGTGCGAGACGCTACCGGCGTTGCTACCCAATGCGGTAAATGCGCGTGCGTCGCCAAGCAGGTTGTTCGCGAAACCCTGAGCGATATACAGAGTGCTAGCACATCTCTTGCTTACCCTGCAGGTTTTGCGCCCGCCTGAAACCCTGTCGATTTTCCGGAGCCGGGCGCATGCCCGGCTTTTTTCTGCCCGCAAATCAACACGTTGCCCGCAAGTCGCGGAACAGACTTATTCTTATTCCGGTTTACCCTTTTTAATTCAATGACTTAGGTTTGACAGAGCCCATCTTCGTGGCCAGACTGCGCCCATTACGAATCCGATTCGACGCAGGGCACGGACATGAAAGGCGACAAGCTAGTTATTCAGCATCTCAACAAGATTCTTGGCAACGAACTGGTCGCCATTAACCAGTACTTCCTGCATGCGCGCATGTACGAAGATTGGGGCCTCGGCAAGCTTGGCAAGCACGAGTACAAAGAATCCATCGATGAGATGAAGCACGCCGACAAGCTGATCAAGCGCATTCTGTTCCTCGAAGGCCTGCCTAACCTGCAGGACCTCGGCAAATTGCTGATCGGTGAAAACACTCGCGAAATGCTCGAATGTGACCTCAAGCTCGAGCAGGGTGGCATCCAGGATCTCAAGGTCGCGATCGCCTACTGTGAGAGCGTCGGTGACTACGGCACCCGCGAATTGCTCGAAGACATCTTGGAGTCCGAAGAAGAACATATCGACTGGCTGGAAACCCAGCTGAGCCTGATCGGCAAGGTCGGCATGGAGAACTATCTGCAGTCGCAGATGGACGAGTAAAGCATCCGAGCTGTAATGAAACGGGAGCCTCGGCTCCCGTTTCTTCGTTATTGCCTAGCAGTTCATCGTAAACACGAGCCGCTTTTTGACCTGAGCGAGCCGAAATGCAGACGAAAAAAAACCCGCGGCCAGGCGGGTTCTTTTTTGGAGTCGCGATCAGGCGCCAGCTTTCTCAACGGCTTGCTTGATCAGCGGTTGCAGCTCACCCTTTTCGAACATTTCCAGGATGATGTCGCTGCCACCGACCAACTCGCCATCCACCCACAGCTGGGGGAAGGTCGGCCAGTTGGCATACTTCGGCAGATTGGTGCGGATTTCAGGATTTTGCAGGATGTCGACGTAGGCGAACTTCTCGCCACAGCCCATCACAGCCTGGGTCGCACGGGCAGAAAAGCCACACTGCGGGGCGTTGGGCGAGCCTTTCATATAAAGCAGCACCGGGTTCTTTTCGATCTGCTCTTTGATGGTTTCGATGATATCCATGGGGCACCTCGGCTAGTCTCGGTTGCCGCGCATTGTACAGAACAGCAGGCTAAAAGCCGAGTCACGTGCTCGGCTTTTATCAGCTCGCATCCGGCACGGCTCGCCTGCAGCACAGGAATCTGGCGCGCTGAGGCCGATTTGCGCCGGCTGAGACTTTCTGGATAAGATCGCGCCTTTCCCGTTTCGTCGCCATCTATGCGACCCCTGTCGTAGGCCCTTCTTTTTCGTCGAAATCTCCGGCCTCGACTGCGGCAATGAAAGGTAGTTGATATGAGCGCAAGGCATTTTCTCTCACTGATGGATTGCACGCCCCAGGAGCTGTTAGGCCTGGTCCGTCGCGGCATCGAGCTGAAGGATCTGCGCGAGCGCGGCATTCTGTTCGAGCCGCTGAAAAACCGCGTCCTGGGCATGATTTTCGAAAAAGCCTCGACCCGCACGAGACTGTCTTTCGAAGCGGGGATGATTCAGCTCGGCGGCCAAGCCGTGTTTCTCTCGCCGCGCGACACGCAATTGGGCCGCGGCGAACCGATCAGCGACTCAGCCATCGTTATGTCGAGCATGCTCGACGCCATCATGATCCGCACTTTCGCTCATTCGACGCTGACCGAGTTTGCAGCGAACTCCTCGGTGCCAGTGATCAACGGCCTTTCAGACGATCTACACCCCTGCCAGCTGATGGCCGACATGCAGACTTTTCATGAGCTGCGCGGCAGCATCGCGGGCAAGACCGTCGCGTGGGTCGGGGATGGCAACAACATGTGCAACTCCTATATGGAGGCCGCGCTTCAGTTCGATTTCCAGCTGCGTATCGCTTGCCCGGCGGGCTACGAGCCCAAGAGTGAGATGCTCACGCAGGCCGGAGACCGGGTACAGGTATTCCGTGACCCACGCGAAGCGGTAGCTGGCGCACACCTGGTCAGCACAGACGTCTGGGCCTCCATGGGCCAGGAGGACGAAGTCGCCGCTCGCATTGCCACCTTCCGCCCCTATCAAGTCGACCGCGCCTTGCTCGACGCGGCAGCCGAAGACGTCCTGTTCATGCATTGCCTGCCGGCGCATCGCGGCGAGGAGATCAGCCACGACCTGCTCGACGACAAGCGAGCAGTCGCTTGGCAACAGGCCGAAAACCGTCTGCATGTACAAAAAGCCCTGCTTGAGTTTCTGGTCGAGCCGGCATACCACCACGCATGAGCCATGAACCGCTGCTACATCTGCGCGGCGTCGACTGCGGCTATGGCGGTCAGAGCATTGTGCAGAGTCTCAATCTGCACCTGAATCGCGGCGATATCGGCTGTCTCCTGGGGCCATCCGGTTGCGGTAAAACCACTACATTGCGGGCTATCGCCGGGTTCGAGCACGTCAACGATGGCGAGATCCAACTCGGTGACGCTGTGCTTTCGCGCCGTGGTTTCACCCTGGCGCCCGAGAAGCGCAGGGTCGGCATGGTGTTTCAGGACTATGCTCTGTTCCCGCATCTGACCGTGACGGAAAACATTGGCTTCGGCATCCGCAAGCATCCGCAATCGCAACGCATCGTGCGAGAAATGCTTGACCTGGTGCACCTGTCGCCGCTCGGCAAGCGCTATCCGCACGAGCTTTCCGGCGGCCAGCAACAACGTGTTGCGCTCGCCCGAGCCCTTGCGCCCGAGCCGGAACTGCTATTACTAGACGAGCCCTTCTCCAACCTCGATGGCGATCTGCGCCGACGTCTGAGCCACGAGGTTCGCGAAATTCTCAAGGCGCGTGGCACCAGCGCCATTCTCGTCACCCACGATCAGGAAGAAGCCTTCGCTGTCAGCGATCAGGTCGGTGTGTTCAAGGATGGTCGGCTGGAACAGTGGGACACGCCGTTCAACCTCTACCATGAGCCGCTTACACCCTTCGTGGCGAGTTTCATAGGCCAGGGGTATTTCATCCGCGGCCAGCTGATTGACCCGGAGACGGTCCAGACCGAACTGGGCGTCATTCGCGGCAACCGCGCCTACACCATGCCGGCTGGGAGCTCGGTGGACGTCCTGCTGCGTCCGGACGACATCGTCTATTCGCCGGAAAGCAGACTCAAGGCGCTCATTGTCGGCAAGACTTTTCTTGGCGCCTCGACGCTGTATCGCCTGCAGCTGCCTACCGGCAATCAGCTGGAGGGGATATTTCCCAGCCACGCGGACTACCCGACTGGCCAGGAAGTCGGTATTGCCATTGCTGCCGACCATTTGGTGGTGTTTCCCGCGCAGGGCAGCGTTGCCGCCCACGAAAAGCTGCCAGACGCGGGCGTGCGTCGCTACAGCAGCAACGTCTGATCGCTGACAGCGCTGTGCCTTAGCCCTCCAACGATCCTTGCGCCGCCTCGCCACCTCGTGTCTTGAGGCGGCGCCCCTTGAAGAATTCACTCAGCACTTGGCTGCACGCCTCCGCGCTCACCCCGCCTTCGATCAGCACGCGGTGGTTGAGGAACTGCTGCGAAAAGAACTCTCCGCGACTGACCGCAACGCCAGCCTTGGGCTCCGTGGCGCCATACACCACCCGCTGAATACGCGAGTGGACGATCAAGCCTGCGCACATGCTGCAAGGCTCCAGCGTCACGTACAGCGTGCTGCCCGGCAACCGATAGTTTTCCAGGCTCGCCGCTGCATCGCGAATAGCGACCATCTCAGCGTGAGCACTGGGGTCGTGAGTGGAGATCGGACAATTGAAACCGCGGCCGATAACCTTGCCATCCTGTACGACCACCGCACCGACCGGCACCTCTCCTAGTCTTGCGCCTTCGGCCGCAAGCAACAACGCCTCGCGCATGAACTCATCATCGCGGGAACGATCAATGATCACCGGCTTCTTCATCTATTCCACCCGACTGTCGCTTCCATCAAACCACTTCAATCGCCGCCATCAGCCCGGTTTCCATGTGATCGATCACATGACAGTGGAACATCCAGACACCTGGATTATCCGCCACCAGCGCGATTCGGGCCGTCTCGTTCTTGCCGAGCAAGTAGGTGTCGGTATACCAGGGATCGATTCGTTTGCGGTTGGACGAGATGACCTTGAAGGTCATTCCGTGTAGATGAATCGGGTGCTGATATTGGCTGAGGTTGCGCAGCTCGAATATGTAATGACCGTTTTTCTTCAAGGTGGCAATGGGCCGATCCGCACAGGTCTTGTCATTGATGTCCCAAGCCTGACCATTGATCTGCCAGAACGTGAACGCGTCGCCCTGCCCCGCGTCGCTGGACAACGTGCCGGCCCACTCGAAGTTGAAGCGCAGCGTTTCGGCCCGCTGCAGGTCCGGTTCAGCGATTGGGTTGGCTGGCAGCGGTGCCGGCCAGTTACCCTCGTCTTCTGTCGTGGCGATCGAAGAGAGGGTCGCCAGCCGCAATGGACCATTGCGCAAAGATAGCTGCTCGCCAGCAGGCGGCACTTTCAACGCCAGGTCGATGCGCATGCCCGGCCCCAGCCAATAGGTTTTGCCTAGCGGCCGCGGCGCGATCGGGTTGCCATCGACCGCATAGATACGCGCATTACCGCCCGGCAGATTCACACGATAGGTGACAGTGTTGGTGAGATTGATGATGCGCAAACGCACCACTTGGCCCGCCGGCAGTTCAAGGGTCGGCGCGTGCTCGCCATTGATGGTCGACAACACGCCAGGTGTTCCTCCTCGGGCAGCTTCTCGCGGTACGCTGAAATCGGTGAAGTGTCCCTGCTTGTCGACATGCCAGTTCTTAAGGCTAAGCGTTCGCTCATGGCGAAACCCGCTCGGCTCGCGCTCTTCGACAATCAACGGCCCTACCAGGCCACGCCCCAGCTGCTCGGCGCTCGACGTGTGTGGGTGATACCAGAAACTACCCGCGTCCGGCACTTGAAACAAATAATCGAACGACTCGCCGGGCAAGACAGGCAGCTGGGAAACATAAGGAACCCCATCCATATTCAGCGGCAGGCGGATGCCATGCCAATGGATAGTGGTGGGCTCCGGCAGATGATTGGTGAAGCGCACCCGCAACCACTCCCCCTGTCTGGCGCGCAGTTCGACGCCCGGCGCCTGCCCACCGTAGCACCATGCTGGGGTCTTGGTGCCGGCGATCAACTCGATCTCAGCTGGAGCTGCGATCAGCTCGTAATCATGGGTCACGGGATCAGCGGGACGCCCAAGCCAATAGCGTGCTCCGCCACCGGCAACGCCCAGCGCCGCTAGCCCAGCTAACCCGGACAGCACTTTCCTTCGGGTAAAAGTCATTTCATTCTCATCAAAACTGCACGAGCAGTGGCACAAACAACTAGATTGGAATCGCTCGCATTTGCATCATGCTACAGCTTCGTGCGCTATGTCGCAGCATGCAAGCAATGCCCCTAGAAAGCCCCTCAATTAATAACAGCGAACCCTAGCGCCTAATCCCGCGTCTACTTAAGGAGACATTCATCCATATCGAGGAGGCGCCATGCACCCCACTGCAGCCCAGGCCAAAGGCGAAGTCAGCCGAGGCATCACCTGGCTCGCTCGAAGCGGCTACGCCGCACGAGGCGTTGTCTATCTGATTGTCGGCATATTCGCCTTTATGGCCGGCATCGGCAGCGGAAACACCGTCGGTACCAAAGGCGCCATTCAACAATTGTTAGGGCAGCCTTTCGGGGAGACCTTGCTCTGGATCATGGTTGTCGGCCTCGTGGCTTACGTGGCGTGGCGCTTAACTCAGGCGATTACCGATCCGGAAGGTCATGGCACCGATGCCAAGGGCCTAGCGATCCGTGCAGGTCTCGTAGGTAGTGCCGTGGCCTATACCCTGCTTGCCCTATTCACCCTTGGGCTGCTTGGTAGCTCCATCGGCGGGTCAGGCGGCAGCGGCGGGTCAGGCGGCGATTTCCTGTCGGGCCTGCTTGGTTGGAAATACTCGAACTACCTGATCTATCTGGTTGCGCTAGTACCGCTGGGCGTTGGTATTGCCCACATCATCAAGGGCTGGAAAGCCAAGTTCGAAAAGTACTTCTACGCACCCGAACACGTCATGAAATGGGTTCGCCCGATTTCCCGCGCAGGTCTCATCGCACGCGGCGTCGCCTTTCTCGTAGTTGCCGGCATGCTCTTCACAGGTGGCCGCCACTACGAGCCAACCAACCCGCCGGGCCTGGAAGATGCTCTGAACGCTCTGCAAAACTTGCCCTTCGGCACGTTCTGGCTATCGCTGGTTGGCCTTGGATTGGTGGCCTTCGCCATTTACAGCTTCTCCGAAGCGATCTGGCGCCGTATCGATACGCCGGCCGTCATGCACTGACTGAACGCGAGTAGAAGCCCCGGCACGTCGGGGCTTCTACTCGCCAAGGCGGTCCGGGAATGGTACGGCTAGGTTACCTTCGACGCGGACGGCAGTTTTCGACCAGAGCGGTTCGCAGAACTCGGACGCGAGCGGTGTCGAAAACGTAGACGCGACCGCCCTACCGTCCTCGCTGGAACACGACCGAACCAAGAAAGTCTTGTTCGAACGCGAGTGAATACAGCATCGCCAGCGGTTACTAAGGCTCTCGAAACCCGCAGCGCAACGCTTCGAAAAGCTACCGCTGTTTAGTGATATAAGTGGTTTCCCTGCGCGCTTGAGCTTTGCGGCCAATCGAGTACGAAAACAAGCATGGACGAACGTCCCGCGTTGATTCACTCCCCTCTGAACTGCTGAAAAAAAGCAGGTACGACATTGGCATCTTGTCGGCGCCAGCTGCGACTGGATCGTAAGCCTGTTGGAACATATGGCTATCAAGCACAGGGCCAGTGGCCACTAGACAGCCGCCCTCCAGGCTCGTACCGTGCTTCAGATGCGCTGCGAACGGCTCTCTTCCCTTTCTCTTTTACTGTGTTTCCTAGGCAGTCAACTCAAACAGCCGACGCGATAGAACCGGACTTCAAGGAACAGCATTGATGCAAGGAACACAACCGGAACACCTTCGCCAGCGCGACGCCCGCCCGGAGTTCTGGCAGCTTTCAATGCGTTGCTGTCAGTTGGCGGGTAGCGTCGATGTAGCCTTTTTATTCATCTTCCTCATTCTTGGCTCACCGATTCTGGCCTGGATAAACGTGGTCAGCGTGGCGATGTATATCTATGCCTATCGCGCATTCCAACAGCGAAGAAATCAGCTCGCGGTCATGCTGATACGCATTGAAGTGCTTGTTCATGCCGGACTGGGAACGGTGCTGATTGGTTGGGAAAGCGGCTTCCACTATTTTCTGCTGATGTTTATTCCTGCCCTGTTCGTCAGCATGCCCACGCGCACCGCCTGGATATACGCGGGGTGGCTATGGGCCTACTACGTCGGACTGGACGTATTGATGTGGTTCATTGAACCGCTGCAACCCATCTCCTCCAGTGCGCTGCTGGGCGTGCACGTGTTCAACCTTACCGTGGTCTTCTGCATGTTCAGCTATCTCGCGCTGTTCTATGTGGCCACGGTGACCCGGGCACACAGGAAGCTGGCGTCAATGGCAACCACCGACTCACTGACCGGTCTATTCAATCGTCGACACATGATTGAACTCGCTGAAAAGGTCCTGGCGCGACACCAGCGCCACCCCACCAACCTCACCTTGATGCTGATGGACATTGACCACTTCAAGCAGGTCAATGACCAGTATGGTCACGACATGGGCGATCGCGTTCTCCAAGCGGTGAGCGATCTACTCAAACAATCAATGCGTGACCAGGACTTCATCGGCCGTTGGGGCGGCGAAGAGTTTCTGTCGATTCTGCCGGATACGGATTTCAGCCATGCGGGCGACAGCGCCGAGCGTATACGCAAGAGTGTCGAGGAACTGGAACTCTACAGCGATGACATACGAGTCTGCATTACGCTGTCGATCGGTATCACCCAGTATCGTGCAGACGAGTTGCTCAGTGATGCGATCGCACGCGCCGACGTTGCGCTCTACGAAAGCAAATCCGCTGGGCGTAACAGGGTTGAGGTCGCTGTGGTTTAGCGACAAACAATCAGAAGCCCGCAGTTACGCGGGCTTCAGGCTTTTCTGCTAATCAGTGTCGGCCAGCGCCAGACACCCGATCATTCCCACTCAATCATCAACAAGTCGCCTGAGCCCGCATAGTTGTTGAACCTATAACTAATTAATGCAGGCTTTACCGTCGCTTTAACCGTCACACCGTCGAGGCCTTGTATTAAGCGCGGAATGGAGCCATTTCAAGGGTAACGACTTTAGCGACACCGTCATCAATCGGCGGGTAGTTTAGACTCTTCGATTCGCCACTGTCACATGCTTCGGGTAATCGATCATCAGAGGTAATTTCGGTCAGCAGCCGATTTTCGAAGGCGCCAGACGCGCGCGGTATCCGCGCCGGATCGACCAACCCAGCGTGCAAGGCGAAGGCACCAGCAGCCGTGGAGAGGTTGCCGCAATTGCCGCTCCAACCGACAAAAGCGCTGTCGATCGAGACCTGGACATAGAGGTACTCGACGTCGTGCTCAGGCCGACTGCTCTTCGACAGGATGACGCATTTGCTGGTGCTCGAAGTGGCCCCGCCCATACCGTCTATGTGCGCAGAATACGGGTCGGGGCTGCCGATCACACGCATGAACAGCTTGTCGCGCGCAGCGCCCGGCACTTGGCAGCTTTCCGGCAGGTCCTACAGCCGGAAGAATACCCCCTTGCTGGTGCCACCGCGCATGTAGGTCGCGGGAATCTTGATCTGGGGCTGATGAGCCATGAGTGACTCCTGGCTGAAAAATGAATGGGCCGCAGGGTGGATCGCGTTTCACCGATCCACCATTAGAGCCGGTGCGGTGGATGGAAAAACGCCATCCACCCTGCGTGGTCGGACGGTCACGCCTGTCCGAGGAAGTCCTTGGCGAAACGCTGAAGCACGCCGCCGGCCTCATAAACGCCGACTTCGGCCGCGGTGTCGAGGCGGCAGGTGACCGGGACACGGGCCTCTTCACCGCTCTTGTGGCGAATGACCAGAGCCAGATCGCAGCGCGGCGACAGTTCACCTTCAATATCAAAGGTTTCGGTGCCATCGAGACCGAGGGTCAGGCGGGTGGTGCCAGCCTTGAACTCGACGGGTAACACGCCCATGCCCACGAGATTCGTACGGTGGATACGCTCGAAGCCTTCGGCGACGATTACCTCGACACCCGCCAGGCGCACGCCCTTGGCAGCCCAGTCACGTGAGGACCCCTGCCCGTAGTCAGCGCCAGCCACAATGATGAGGTTCTGCTTACGAGTCATGTAGCTCTCGATGGCTTCCCACATGCGCATCACCTTGCCTTCCGGCTCGACGCGCGCCAGCGACCCCTTCTGCACCTTACCGTCGACCACGGCCATTTCATTGAGCAGCTGCGGGTTGGCAAACGTCGCCCGCTGCGCCGTCAGGTGGTCGCCACGATGGGTCGCGTAGGAGTTGAAGTCTTCCTCCGGCAGGCCCATTTTCGCCAGGTACTCGCCGGCGGCCGAGTTCAGCAGAATGGCGTTGGATGGCGACAGGTGATCGGTGGTGATGTTGTCCGGCAGGATCGCCAGCGGACGCATGCCTTTCAGTGTGCGCTCGCCAGCCAACGCGCCTTCCCAGTACGGCGGACGACGGATGTAGGTGGACATCGGACGCCAGTCGTATAGCGGGCTCTTGGCTTCCTCGATGGTGCCCAGATCGAACATCGGGATGTAGATCTGCTTGAACTGCTCGGGCTTCACCGAGGACGCGACAATGGCGTCGATCTCCTCGTCGGACGGCCAGAGGTCCTTCAGGGTGATCGGATTGCCGTTCTTGTCGGTGCCCAGCACGTCCTGCTCGATATCGAAACGCACGGTACCGGCGATGGCGTACGCGACCACCAGCGGCGGCGAGGCAAGGAAGGCCTGCTTGGCATACGGGTGGATACGGCCATCGAAGTTGCGGTTACCGGAGAGAACTGCAGTGGCGTACAGGTCGCGCTCGATGATTTCCTGCTGGATCACCGGGTCCAGCGCACCGGACATGCCGTTACAGGTGGTGCAGGCGTAGGCGACGATGCCGAAACCGAGTTTTTCCAGCTCGCTGAGCAGCCCAGCTTCTTCCAGGTACAGCTTGGCGACCTTGGAACCGGGCGCGAAGGACGTCTTCACCCAAGGCTTGCGCACCAGACCCAACTCGTTGGCCTTTTTCGCCAGTAGGCCGGCGGCCACCACGTTGCGCGGGTTGGAGGTATTGGTGCAGCTGGTGATAGCGGCAATGATCACCGCACCATCGGGCAGCAGGCCTTCGGCCTCTTCGGCGCGCGCTGCAGCCAGCTTGTCTTCGTCGGCGATGCCACGCTCGTGCAGCGCGGAGGTCGGCAGACGCTTGTGCGGGTTGGAAGGGCCCGCCATGTTGCGCACCACGCTGGACAGGTCGAATTCGAGCACGCGCTCGTATTCGGCGCCTTCCAGAGCCGTCGCCCACAGGCCCGTTTCCTTGGCGTACTGCTCGACGAGCGCAACCTGCTCCGGCTCGCGACCGGTCAGCTTGAGGTAATCGATGGTCTGCTGATCGATGTAGAACATCGAAGCGGTGGCGCCGTATTCCGGACACATGTTGGAGATGGTCGCGCGATCGCCGATGGTCAGGCTGTCGGCGCCTTCGCCGAAGAACTCGACCCAGGCTCCGACCACACGCTCCTTGCGCAGGAACTCGGTCAGCGCGAGGACGATATCGGTGGCGGTGATGCCAGGCTGACGCTTGCCGGTCAGGCGCACACCGACGATGTCGGGCAGGCGCATCATCGACGGCAGACCGAGCATCACGGTCTCAGCTTCCAGGCCGCCAACACCGATGGCGATCACACCTAGTGCGTCGACGTGCGGCGTATGCGAGTCCGTGCCCACGCAGGTATCCGGAAAGGCAACGCCGCCACGGGCCTGAATCACCGGCGACATCTTCTCCAGATTGATCTGGTGCATGATGCCGTTGCCGGCCGGGATCACGTCGACGTTCTTGAACGCGGTCTTGGTCCACTCGATGAAGTGGAAGCGGTCCTCGTTGCGGCGCTCCTCGACGGCACGGTTCTTCTCGAACGCATCCGGGTCGAAGCCTGCAAATTCAACCGCCAGCGAGTGGTCGACGATCAGCTGGGTCGGCACCACCGGGTTGACCTTCGCCGGGTCGCCACCCTGCTCCGCAATCGCATCGCGCAGGCCGGCGAGATCGACCAGCGCGGTCTGGCCGAGGATGTCATGGCAGACTACACGAGCCGGATACCACGGAAAATCGAGGTCGCGCTTGCGCTCGATGATCTGCTTCAGCGAATCGGTCAGCGCTTCGGGCTCACAGCGACGCACCAGCTGTTCGGCCAGGACGCGGGAGGTATAGGGCAGCTTGTCGTAGGCACCCGACTGAATGGCTTCGATCGCCTCACGGGTGTCGAAGTAGTCAAGCCCAGTACCTGGCAAAGGTTTGCGGTGTTGTGTATTCATGCCGGAAGAACTCAATTCAGTAATGTTCTGTGGGGCAAGGTGCGGGGAGCCCGACGACGAGCTCCCTCGCTCCGATCAACGCTGGGCGATCGGGACAACCTTGCGCTGCTCCGGACCGATGTACTCGGCGCTCGGCCGAATGATCCGGTTGTTGCTGCGTTGTTCGAACACATGGGACGCCCAGCCGGTGACGCGCGAGCAGACGAAGATCGGCGTGAACAGCTTGGTCGGGATGCCCATGAAGTGATAGGCGGACGCATGGTAGAAGTCGGCGTTCGGGAAGAGCTTCTTCTGCTCCCACATGGTTTCGTCGACAGCAACCGAGACCGGATAAAGCACGGTGTCGCCCACTTCATCCGCGAGCTTTTCGGCCCAGACCTTGATCACCTCGTTGCGCGGGTCGGAAACGCTGTAGATCGCGTGGCCGAAGCCCATGATCTTGTCCTTGCGCTCGAGCATGCCGAGGATCGCCTCGCGGGCTTCTTCCGGACTCTTCCACTGCTCGATCATGTCCATCGCCGCTTCGTTGGCGCCGCCATGCAGCGGGCCGCGCAGCGAACCGATGGCACCGGTCACACAGGAATAGAGATCGGACAGCGTCGAAGCGCAGACACGGGCGGTAAAGGTCGAGGCGTTGAACTCGTGCTCGGCGTAGAGGATCAGCGAGACGTTCATCACCTTGACGTGCAGGTCGCTCGGCTTCTTGTCGTGCAGCAGCGCGAGGAAATGGCCGCCCAGGGTCTCTTCATCACTGGTGCAGTTGATGCGAACACCGTCGTGGGTGAAGCGATACCAGTAGCACATGATCGCCGGGAAAGCCGCCATCAGCCGCTCGGCCACGTCACGCTGCTGGTCGAAGCTGAGCTCCGGCTCCAGCGTGCCGAGCACCGACGAACCGGTACGCATGACATCCATCGGGTGGGCGCTCGCCGGGATGCGTTCCAGCACTTCCTTCAGTGCCTGTGGCAGGTCACGCATGGTCTTCAGGCGACTTTTGTAATCGGTCAGCTGCTGTGTGTTTGGCAACTCGCCGTAGAACAGCAAGTAGGCCACCTCTTCGAAATCGCACTCGGCCGCCAGCTCACGTACGTCGTAACCGCGGTAGGTCAACCCGGCACCGGTCTTGCCCACGGTACACAGGGCAGTCTGGCCGGCGATCTGGCCACGCAGGCCTGCGCCACTCAAAACTTTTGCTTCAGCCATTGCTATCTCCTTCTTGGATTTGTTCTGGATACTGCAAATCACGTTGAAAAATGAACCGCACAGCCCCCGCTGGCTCGCAGCGGGGGCTTTCTGTCAGCTCTTCTTCTGAGCGAACAGTGAGTCGAGGTGCTGCTCGAATGCGTGGTAGTTGATGCGATCGTAGAGCTCCATGCGCGTCTGCATGGTGTCGATCACATTTTTCTGAGTACCGTCACGGCGCAGCGCGGTGTAGACATTCTCAGCCGCCTTGTTCATGGCGCGGAACGCCGACAATGGGTAGAGCACCAAGGACACATTGACGCCGGCCAGCTCTTCGGTGGTGTACAGGGGCGTTGCACCAAACTCGGTGATATTGGCCAGAATTGGCGCCTTCACGCGGTCGGCGAAGGTCTTGTACATCGCCAGCTCGGTGATGGCCTCGGGGAAGATCATGTCGGCACCCGCTTCGATGCAGGCCGCGGCGCGATCCAGTGCGGCATTCAACCCTTCCACCGCCAGCGCATCGGTACGCGCCATGATCACGAAACTGTCGTCGGTACGTGCATCAACAGCCGCTTTGATGCGGTCGACCATTTCCTGCTGGGTGACAATTTCCTTGTTCGGGCGATGGCCGCAGCGCTTGGCCCCAACCTGATCCTCGATATGGATCGCCGCCGCGCCGAACTTGATCATCGACTTGACGGTACGCGCCACGTTGAACGCCGAGGAGCCGAAACCGGTGTCGACATCTACCAGTAGCGGCAGGTCGCAGACATCGGTGATGCGACGCACATCGGTCAGCACATCGTCGAGACCGGTGATACCGAGGTCCGGCAGCCCCAGCGAGCCCGCGGCAACGCCGCCGCCGGACAAGTAAATGGCCTTGAAGCCGGCGCGCTTGGCCAGCAAGGCGTGGTTGGCGTTGATGGCGCCAACGACCTGCAGCGGATGCTCGCTGGCCACCGCGTCACG
>NZ_JBNNHS010000006.1:0-284728 GCF_050269105.1 Pseudomonas sp. NPDC077408 | reverse complement strand
GCGAGCCAGGCCGCAGTAGCCTTCGGTCGGGAGCCTTCAGATATAAGGTTCAAACCCGCCTGCCAGTACATCGCGGTGCAATTGATCGTCATGGCGGCGGCCAATCCGGTTTCGGCAACGGGAAGAAGGCTGGCTGAATTGCGGGGAGGTGTCGCAGGGCTGTTTCTGGATCACCGTCCAAGGCCAGGGAGGCCAAGGACGGTGAAGATTTCCAAAACCCGGTATCCGGTGGATCGTAAGGCTGCTCCGCTTAAGTGAACAGCATTACGTCAGTGACGGGCCTTTTTTGCGGCAGATCAGGTTAAGCGGATAACTCAACCAGCAGCTTGTTGAGGCGCTGCACATAAGCTGCAGGGTCCTTCAAGCTGTCCCCTGCCGCCAAGGCTGCCTGATCAAAGAGGATGTGCGAAAGATCGGCGAAGCGGTCTTCATCCGGCTCGGCGTCGAGTTTTTCAATCAGCGGGTGTGCCGGATTGATCTCGAAGATCGGCTTCGATTCCGGCACCTTCTGTCCGCTGGCCTCGAGGATCTGGCGCATTTGCAAGCCCAGGTCTTGCTCACCAATCGCCAGAATTGCCGGCGAATCAGTCAGACGGTGCGATACGCGCACTTCAGCAACCTCATCGCCAAGCGCTGTCTTGAGACGCTCTACCAGGCCTTCCTTTGCTTTGGCGATCTCTTCCTGAGCCTTCTTGTCCTCTTCGGAGTCCAGCTTGCCGAGGTCCAGGTCACCGCGGGCGACATCAACGAACTGCTTGCCATCGAATTCGGTCAGGTAGCTCATCAGCCACTCGTCGATACGATCGGTCAGCAGCAACACCTCGATACCCTTCTTGCGGAAGACTTCCAGATGCGGGCTGTTCTTGACCTGCGCATACGACTCGCCGGTGAGGTAGTAGACCTTGTCCTGCCCATCCTTGACACGGCCCAGATACTCAGCCAGCGACACGCTTTGCTCGCCGGAACCATCGTGGGTGGAAGCGAAACGCAGCAGACTGGCTATCTTCTCCTTGTTCGCGAAATCTTCCGCCGGGCCTTCTTTCAATACCTGACCGAACTGCTTCCAGAAGTTCTTGTAGTCCTCCGGCTTGTCCTTGGCCAGCTTGTCCAGCATGTCCAGCACGCGCTTGGTCAGCGCCGACTTCATCGAATCGATCACCGGATCCTTCTGCAGGATCTCGCGGGACACGTTCAACGATAGGTCGTTGGAATCGACTACGCCTTTGATGAAGCGCAGGTACAACGGCAGGAACTCATCGGCCTGATCCATGATGAAGACCCGCTGGACGTAAAGTTTCAGTCCTTTGGGTGCTTCTCGCTGATACAGGTCGAACGGCGCGCGGCCAGGAACGAACAACAACGACGTGTATTCGAGCTTGCCTTCAACTTTGTTATGACTCCAGGCCAACGGATTCTCGAAGTCGTGCCCGACGTGCTTGTAGAACTCCTGATATTCCTCGTCCTTCACCTCGGTGCGTGGACGGGTCCAAAGCGCACTGGCTCGGTTGACGGTTTCCCACTCGGTCTCGGCCGGCTTGTCTTTCTCCTCACCATGAAACTCTTTCGGCAATTCGATCGGCAGCGCGATGTGGTCGGAGTATTTCTTGATGATGTTGCGAAGGCGCCAACCGTCGGCAAACTCTTCTTCGCCAGACTTGAGGTGCAGAACGATGCGGGTGCCACGTTCCGGCTTCTCGATGTTCGCAACCTCGAAATCGCCCTCGCCTTTCGAGGACCAATACACGCCTTCTTCTGCAGACGTACCGGCGCGGCGGCTGAACACCTCAACCTGCTCCGCGACGATGAAGGCGGAATAGAAGCCAACGCCGAACTGACCGATCAGGTGTGAATCTTTCTTCTGGTCACCGGTCAGGTGCTTCATGAAATCAGCCGTACCCGACTTGGCGATAGTGCCCAGATGGGTGATAACGTCTTCGCGGTTCATGCCGATGCCGTTATCTTCGAGAGTGACGGTCTGGGCATCTTTATCGAAGCTGACACGAATCTTCAGATCGGCTCCGCCCTCAAGCAGCTCAGGCTTCGCCAGCGCTTCGAAGCGAAGCTTGTCGGCAGCATCCGAGGCGTTGGAAATCAGCTCGCGAAGGAAGATCTCCTTATTTGAATATAAGGAATGGATCATCAGGTGAAGCAGCTGCTTCACTTCGGTCTGGAAGCCCAGGGTTTCTTTGTTTTGAGTCTCCACACTCATCGTCTTGCAAACTCCACATGTCAATGGCACGGACCGCAACTGCGGCGATGACAAGCAGATGGGGGCTTGGCGCTAAAATTCAAGTGCGACGCATGCCTGAGTGCCATTGCGGACCTTGTACAGCGACCTCCCGCTAGGCCCACTAAGGCTCGAGTAGCTCAAGCTGAACGATATCGTCGGGGCTGAGATTGAACGCCGCCTCCCCCGACCCTTTCAGCCGTTGCCTGATAGACAGGTTGCCGTCCCGATCGAGCCCTTTGAAGCGCCCTTCCGCAACACCACCGCGCTTGGTATGGGCGCGTATTTGCAGATGTTCGTAGCGCTCCGGATTGCGCAGCAACCGCGCCAGCGAGAACCGCTGCCGGCGATCGATTCGGGCCGAAGCGGTGCTATCGGGCAGTGGTGCTGCTTGGATAGTAGTAACCTTTGGCTGGGTTTCGACTGTAGCCTTCAGCGGCGGATAGGTATCGTCGACGACCGCCCAGCCTTGGTCACCCTTGTGCATATTGAGTTCGAAAAGACTCGGCGAACCTTCAACTTCGGCTTGCACCGAGAGGATCATGCTCGACGCAGGGAAGGTAACAGCAGGCAGCGCCCCGATGGTCACTGCCCGCGTCTCGAAGCGTCGCTGCAGATGATCCTTGGCCACATAAGCGAGTGTCTCAGCCGAGTCATGCGTCAGATCCACCTGGCCTGAAAGATAACGCAGGTTGTCGGTGAACAGTTCGATGTGTCCACTGAGGCTCGTGTGGTAATGGGCGGGCAAGACCAGATGGAAGTCACCGGCCAGCTTGTTCGGCGGCACCGGCTGCAGATCCAGATGTAAGGTGTAGCCGCTTCGAACTCGGCGCGCCTCAGGTAGCTCTTGTTCTGGACGCATCCAGTTGATTTCGATCTCCGGGACAGCACCGGTGTCCTCGGGCAGCACATCGACCTGCACAGCTCCAGGCGGCTTTTCGCCAAGGCGAATGCTCACTTCCTGCTGGGCAAACAGCTGATCCCCTTCACGTAGTGTAAGTACGCCATCCGTGAAACTGCCAACCCTAGGCTCGAACGGCCTGCCATCGAGCTGCCCGTGCAAGCGAAAACTAAGCTGCTGGCCCTGCATCTCATCCGGCTCAAGCCATTCAAGACTGGTGATGGCTGCGATTCGCCCCGGATCGTGGTTAGCGAGCAACGTAAACCCAACTACAAGAGGGATAAAGCCCAAAGCGGACAGCCCCACCGCCTTCCGGGCGTTACTCCAGTGGCGCGCGATATAGAGCAGAGTCACCGGGGGTAGCAGACAGCCGACGCCCCACAACAAGCCCGTACCGAACGCCAGAACGATCAACCAGACCAGACCCGCTACAATCAGCAGTAGCCCACCCAGTATCAGCAACGCATCCATTCAACACCTTCGAGACAACTACAAGTGACACCGGCCAGGCCTATCAGGGCTCGTTGACCTTGAAGTGGCAACGTGCAGTAGCGATCGGTTCGGCCTGATTGGTTTGCCAGGCCGTCACGGCAACATTGGCCACACGGCGTCCCTGGCGCCAGACCTGGCAGGCGGCGAAGGTGTCACGATAGTGACCCGCTCGAAGATAATCTATCGAGAAGTCGATGATTTTGGGCAAATGTGGCGCGCCCATGAACATCAGCAGATGGAGCATTGCCGCATGCTCCATGAAGCCAGCAATCACGCCGCCGTGGATGGCTGGAAGCGTAGGATTGCCGATGTTGTCCTGGTTCTTTGGCAGCCGAAACACCATCTCATCGCCCAGCCGCAAGCACTCGATACCGATGAGCCTGGCGTACGGCACCATGTTCAGAAGCACATCGTAATCATTGCTGGCGTGAGCCTCACGGACCAGCGCGTCCAGGTCCGGAACACTCATTGCGGTGCCTCCGGCGCTTTCATTAGGCTGTTCTTGCCCATGCGCATGAAAGCACCCACAACGTGTGCAATCGGTTCGTTGATATCACGCTGATAAGCGACCCCACGGGTGAAAATGACTGTCGGTGTTACGCGGTAGCACTCAGCAAAGCCAAACACATCATGATTTGGTTCGGCGGGATGCATGTAATCAATGCGGAGATCAAGCGTGGGACAGATCTCGAGCTCAGGTAGCGCGCACGCCGTGGAGATACCGCAAGTGGTGTCCATCAATGTCGTGATCGCCCCGCCGTGGACGCGTCCGGTCTCAGGATTGCTGACGATCTTTTCGCTATAGGGAAGGCACAACGTAAGCCCCTTGGCGCTCGCATGCTCGACGCGCATGCCCAGGACCTGACAGTGGCGTAACAGGGAAAGAAACCGCTGGGTGCGCTCCAATATCAAACTATCGCTCATGCGAACTCTCGAAAGTCCAAACCACACAGTTTACCGGCTCTACTGGCTAGCCCCTCACTCCTTGGGCGGCTCGATAGGCAAGGTTGGCGTGAACACCATGACTTCAAGCACATCAGAATGAAACTCTCGGCGATACAGCACCAGTACCACCCCGGTCGTTACCGTCATGAAGAACCAGGGATGGATGAACCAGGACAAGGTAGCCATTCCGAAGTAATAAGCTCTCAGGCCGAAGTTGAACTGGTTTGCCGCCATCGAGATGACCCTAGCAGCCCGCTCGGCGAATGACTTGCGCTCAAGGTCACTCACGTTGCGCTCACCCGCCATCGGTGCCGAGGCAACCAGCACAGCAGCGAAGTTGTACTGCCGCATGCACCAGCTGAACGTGAAAAACGCATAAACGAACACCACCGCCAACGCCAACAGCTTGATTTCCGAAAGCCCACGGCTGACTGGTTGCGCGAACGGCAGATCCGCCAACAGCGAAACAGCACGTTCGGACGCGCCCAGCGCAGTCAGTACGCCAGCCAGGATGATCAAGGTGCTGGATGCGAAAAATGCCGCGTTGCGCTCCAGGTTGCCGATCACGTTGGCATCCGCGATGCGGTTATCGCGCAGCAGCATGCGTCGCATCCAGTCCTGCCGATACAAATGCAGGACGCTGGCCAGGCACGCCGTGTCCCTGCCCCGCCAGCTTGCGTAGCGGGTGTAACCGGCCCAGCACAGCACGAACCACGCGACAGCAATCAGATGAGGCAGCAAATGATTGGGAATGAGCATGTAGACCCCTCTGGACGCATGCGCCTAATTATAGCCAGCGAAACCGCTTGCTAGACGTCTCGAGAACCAATCGTGCGCCCGGGTCAACCGGCATCTGATGCGAGTCGGCGTTGACCAAGCAGCCGATCCACGGCGAACGCGATCGCCAGAGTCACCAGCACAGGAACCAGCCAGCCCATGCTCTGCGCGGCTAAGGGGAGCCTGGTAAACAACACGGGAACCAGGTCAGTGAAGCCCGCCGCAGACAACCCATCGGCAACACCGAACACCAGCGTGACGGCCATTACCGGGATAAACACCCGGCTGGGCGAAACCCAGCAGCGATCCAACAGACTCAATGCGACCAACATGATCGCCAGCGGGTAGAGCCCGACCAGCACGGGCACGGACACACTGATCAGCTGGGTCAGGCCCTGATTGGCCACCAACAGACTGAAAAGCGTGAATACCACGGCGACAGTGCGATAGCCGACGGGCATCAAGCCGCTGAAGAATTCGCCACAGGCGGTCGTCAATCCAACCGCGGTTGTCAGGCAGGCCAGCGTAATCACGACTGCAAGCAGCAGACTGCCCGTAGTACCAAAAGTGTGTTGCACGTAAGTTGTGAGGATCTGCACGCCGTTTTGCGCCTCGCCGGCAATGCCCTGACTAGTTGCGCCCAGGTAGAACAGCGCGAGGTACACCAGCGACAGACCAAGCGCGGCTATGGCGCCCGCAATCATAGAGTAACGGGTCACCAGCGCCGGCTCGGATACGCCTCGATCACGGATGGCGGTCGCGATCACAATGCCGAATACCAGCGCGCCCAAGGTATCCATGGTCAGATAGCCTTCTAGAAATCCTTTCAGCAGGGGACCGTTACGGTAGCTCTCAGCTGTGGTCCCGATGTCGCCAGCCGGCGCGAACACCGCAGCGCCGCCCAGCACCAGCAATGCAGCCAGTAATACAGGCGTGATGAACTTGCCGACCCGGTTCACCAACTGACCTGGATTTATCGCCAGGAACAATGTCGCCGAAAAAAACAGAACCGTATAAACGAAAAGGGGGATAGCTGCGTTGCCGGTAAAGGGCGCAACGCCCATTTCAAACGACACCACTGCCGTCCGAGGCGTAGCGAACAGTGGCCCAATGGCAAGGTACACCGCTACCGCCAGCAGCGTGCCGGCGCCACGCCCCAGCGGGGCGGTCAAGCGATCCATGCCGCCGCCGACCCGTGCCAGCGCGACCACAGTCAACAAAGGCAACCCGACGCCGGTTAACAGAAATCCCAGTGCAGCAAACCAGAGCGAGTGCCCTGCAGCCAGCCCGGCACTGGGTGGAAAGATAATATTGCCTGCGCCGAGAAACAGCGCGAACGTCATGAAGCCTAGGGCCAGCAGATCAAGGCCTTTCAGTCGAATCATTGAATTATCACCACTACAGAAGGTTCTGGCACGACACGCACCAAGCGTGAACTCCCGGATACGGCTCATGCTGCGCCGCATGAAAAAAGCACGCACCTTAATCGAAATGACTAGTGAGGGCGAGGAGTCGTACTCCCCAAAGCGAGATGGTGCGAGAAGACGGACGCCGCTTGGCATACTCGCTCGGACCAAGCCAGAACGCCGTTTATCGTCGTGCAGAAACGAAGATGCCAGTCAGACGAGCTGACTGGCATCGGGTGACGCTAGGAGGGGATCAGGCCTGCTTGACGTCCCAGCCAGTGACTTCCGCCAGCGCCTTGCCGATATCGGCAAGCGAACGAACAGTCTTCACGCCAGCGTCTTGCAGCGCTGCGAACTTCTCGTCCGCGGTGCCCTTGCCGCCGGAAATGATCGCACCGGCATGCCCCATGCGCTTGCCCGCCGGAGCCGTCACACCAGCAATGTAGGAGACTACCGGCTTGGTGACATTGGCCTTGATATAGGCAGCTGCCTCTTCTTCGGCGGAACCGCCGATTTCACCGATCATGACGATCGCTTCGGTCTGCGGGTCTTCCTGGAACAACTTGAGGATGTCGATGAAGGTCGATCCTGGAATAGGATCGCCGCCGATACCCACGCAGGTGGACTGACCGAAACCAGCGTCGGTGGTCTGCTTGACCGCTTCGTAGGTCAGAGTGCCCGAACGAGACACGATGCCAACCTTACCCGGCATGTGGATGTGACCCGGCTGGATACCGATCTTGCACTCGCCAGGCGTAATCACACCTGGGCAGTTCGGGCCAATCAGGCGAACACCCATTTCGTCACACTTGATCTTCACTTCGAGCATGTCGAGAGTTGGGATGCCTTCGGTGATGCAGACGATCAGCTTGATACCGCCGAACACTGCTTCAAGAATGGAGTCCTTGCAAAACGGTGCCGGAACATAGATCACTGACGCATCCGCGCCAGTCGCTTCGACTGCTTCTTTAACCGTGTTGAATACCGGCAGGCCCAGATGAGTTGTGCCGCCCTTGCCAGGAGTCACGCCACCGACCATTTTGGTGCCGTATTCGATGGCCTGCTCGGAGTGGAAGGTACCTTGCGAACCGGTGAAACCCTGGCAGATAACTTTGGTGTCTTTATTGATCAGGACGCTCATTACTTGCCCTCCGCGGCTTTGACGACTTGAATGGCCGCATCGGTCAGGCTCGTCGCACCGATGATATTCAGACCACTTTCACCCAGCATCTTGGCGCCGAGTTCAGCATTGTTGCCTTCGAGACGGACGACCACAGGAACCTTGACGCCGACTTCCTTGACCGCACCGATAATGCCTTCAGCAATCATGTCGCAACGGACGATGCCGCCGAAGATGTTAACCAGGACAGCCGCGACGTTTTCATCGGACAGGATGATTTTGAACGCTTCTGTCACGCGCTCTTCTGTAGCGCCGCCGCCGACGTCGAGGAAGTTCGCCGGCTTGCCGCCGTGCAGATTGACGATATCCATGGTGCCCATGGCCAGACCTGCACCATTGACCATGCAGCCGATGTTGCCTTCCAGTGCAACGTAGTTGAGCTCCCACTTCGCTGCGTGAGCTTCGCGCGGGTCATCCTGGGACGGGTCCTGCATACCGCGCAGCTTGGGCTGGCGATAGATCGCGTTGCTATCGATATTCAACTTGGCATCAAGGCAGTGCAGATTGCCGTCTTTCTTGACGACCAGCGGATTGACTTCGAGCAGAGCCAGATCGTAGTCGACGAACAGCTTGGCCAGGCCCACGAAAATGTGGACGAACTGCTTGACCTGATCACCCTTCAGGCCGAGCTGGAATGCCAACTCGCGGCCCTGGAACGGCTGAGCGCCGACGAGCGGATCGATGGTTGCCTTGAGGATTTTTTCCGGCGTGTCGTGAGCGACCTTTTCGATGTCGACGCCACCTTCGGTGGAGGCCATGAAGACCACCCGACGAGTAGCACGGTCAACCACGGCGCCCAAGTACAGTTCTCTATCGATGTCTGTGCAGGCTTCAACGAGAATCTTGCTGACCGGTTGTCCGTTGGCGTCGGTCTGATAGGTCACCAAGCGCTTGTCTAGCCACTGCTCGGCGAATGCGCGGGCTTCGTCCTTGCTACGGACCAGCTTGACGCCACCCGCCTTGCCACGACCGCCAGCATGTACCTGAGCCTTAACTACCCACTCGGTACCGCCAATCTGATCACAGGCTTCAGCCGCTTCTTTGGGGCTGTCGATCGCATAACCCTTGGAAACCGGCAATCCGTACTCGGCAAACAGTTGCTTGCCCTGATATTCGTGAAGATTCATCTTAGCTACCGTTCGGTTTGATGTGCATCAGACGCCACATTGCAGCGGCGTCACCTCAAGTCGCTGAAAACTATCGAAGATACCTTTCAGGGACCTGTCATACCTTGCTTGAAGGTATTCGGCGGCCGCGCCAGGCCTATAAAGCCCAGCGCGAGCCGCCGCTTGTTGCTGCGCTATTAGCGCTTCTTGCGGTTGGCGATGTGAATCGCGTGACCATTCACCGCCAGCGCAGCTTCGTGCAGCGCTTCGGACATGGTCGGGTGCGAGAAGACCATCATGCCCAGATCTTCGGCGCTGGTGCCGAACTCCATGCCGATGGCGCCCTGCTGAACCAGCTCGGCTGCAGCCGGCCCCATGACATGCACACCCAGTACACGGTCGGTCTTGGCGTCAGCGATGACCTTGACCAGGCCCGCCGTATCGTTGGCAGCCATGGCACGGCCACTGGCGGCGAACGGGAAGGTGCCCACGTTGATTTCTACGCCTTCGCTTTTCAGCGCCTGCTCAGTCTTACCGACCCATGCGATTTCCGGATGGGTATAGATGACCGACGGAACCAGGTCGTAGTTCATTTGCGATTTGTGGCCCGCGATCCGCTCGGCAACCATCACACCCTCTTCCGATGCCTTATGCGCGAGCATCGCTCCACGGACCACGTCACCAATGGCATAAACGCCTGGGACACTGGTCGCGCACTGATCGTCGACAAAGATGAAGCCACGCTCATCCATGTCGACGCCTGCATCAGCGGCCAGCAGATCGGTGGTCACAGGACGGCGACCAACTGCAACGATCAGTTTGTCGAAGGTCTGCTGCTGCTCTCCCTCAGCGTTGGTGAAGTTGACGGTGACCTCGTCACCCTTCACTTCCGAACCGGTCACACGGGCGCCCAGCAGAATATTCAGGCCCTGTTTGCTTAGGACCTTGAAGGCTTCCTTGGAAATTTGTTCGTCGGCGGCCGGCAGGAACTTGTCCATGGCTTCGAGGACGGTGACTTCTGCACCCAGGCGAGCCCAGACCGATCCCAGCTCGAGGCCAATGACACCGGCGCCGATAACGCCAAGCTTCTTCGGCACGCTCTGGAAGTCCAGAGCGCCTGTCGAGTCGACAATGATCTTCTGATCGACCGGCGCCGGCGGGATATCGACGGGCTTGGAACCGGAGGCGAGGATTACACTCTCCGCACCGAGTACCTGCGTGTTGCCATCCAGGCCAGTGACCTCGACCTGCTTCCCACTGAGAAGCTTGCCGTGACCCTCGAACACGGTTACACCGTTCGCCTTCATAAGACCGGCAACACCGCCAGTCAGGTTTTTAACGATCTGGTCCTTACGGGCCACCATGGTCGGAACGTCCATGGCCACTTCGCCAGTGCTGATGCCGTGAACCTTGAAGCTCTCGTGGGCTTCATGGAACTTGTAGGAGCTGTCCAGAAGCGCCTTGGACGGAATGCAACCGACGTTCAGACAGGTTCCGCCAAGCGCGGTCTTGCCTTCCTTGCCCTGATATTTTTCGATACAGGCGGTCTTCAGACCCAGTTGCGCTGCGCGAATGGCTGCAACATAACCGCCGGGGCCGGCACCGATCACGACGACGTCGAATTTCTGGCTCATTACGAATCCTCTTGAGTGCAGCTAAAAAATCAAAGGCCGCAGACAGCAGGCCCGGCACTTGCCTAGCCTGCCAACTGCAGCCCGTGACGCTTGTTAGATGTCCAGCAGCAAACGGGCCGGATCTTCCAGCAGGTTTTTGATGGTCACCAGGAAGCTGACCGCTTCCTTGCCATCGATAAGGCGATGGTCGTAGGACAACGCCAGATACATCATCGGTCGGATGACCACCTGGCCGTTAACGGCCATCGGACGCTGCAGAATGTTGTGCATGCCCAGGATAGCGGCTTGCGGCGGGTTGACAATCGGGGTCGACATCATCGAACCGAAGGTGCCGCCGTTGGTGATGGTGAAGGTGCCGCCAGTCATCTCATCAATCGACAGTTTGCCATCACGCGCTTTCTTGCCAAAAGTGGCGATGCCGCTTTCAACTTCGGCCAGGTTCATCAGCTCGGCATTGCGCAGCACCGGAACGACCAGACCACGATCGCTGGAGACAGCGACGCCGATGTCCTGATAGCCGTGGTAGACGATGTCGGTACCGTCGATCGACGCGTTGACCGCGGGGAAGCGCTTCAGCGCCTCGACGGAAGCCTTGACGAAAAAGGACATGAAGCCCAGACGCACGCCGTTGTGGGTCTTTTCGAACAGATCCTTGTACTTCGAGCGCAGCGCCATGACCTCGGTCATGTCGACTTCGTTGAAGGTGGTCAGCATCGCCATGTTCGACTGTGCTTCGACCAGGCGCTCGGCAACCTTGGCGCGAAGGCGAGTCATCGGCACGCGCTTCTCGGTGCGGTCACCAGCAGCAGAAACAGGGGCCGATGCTGCACTCGTGGCGGGCTTGGCGGCTGCCGGAGCCGACTTTTTGGCCTCGATGGCAGCAACCAGATCTTCTTTGGTTACCCGCCCATCCTTGCCAGTGCCCTTTACGCTGTTCGGATCGATGCCGTTTTCTTCGGCCAGCTTGCGCGCGGCAGGCGCGAGGATCGCGTCTTCTCCACCCGCTGCAGGTGCCGATGCTGGAGCGGCTGCCGGAGCGGCGGCTTCTGCAGGCGCAGCAGCTGGAGCTGAAGCCGTAGCGCCAGCGTCCAGCTTGCCAAGCAGCTCACCGCTGAGCACGGTGTCGCCTTCGTTTTTGGCGATTTCGGTCAGCACGCCATCCGCTTCGGCTAGCACTTCCATAACAACCTTGTCGGTCTCGATGTCGACAATCAGTTCGTCACGCTTTACCGCATCGCCCGGTTGCTTGTGCCAGGTCGCAACGGTGCCGTCAGCAACCGATTCCGGAAATTGAGGGGCTTTAATCTCGATAGCCATTAGCTGGGTCCTATTTGATTCGGTTTTTACATCGAGGCCGCGGTGTTCGCGGCCTCTTGCAAGAATGATTAAATGGTGAAGGCGTCCTGCAGCAGTTTTTCCTGCTGTTCGGCGTGCATGGAGGCATAACCGACTGCAGGTGCTGCAGAGGCTTCACGACCCGCGTATTGCAGGAACAGCTCCTTCTTATGCGCGACGGCAACGCGACGCATATGATGTTGGCTGCAATACCAGGCACCCTGGTTCATCGGCTCTTCCTGGCACCAGACGATGCTCTTGACGTTCTGGTAAGGCGCCAGCACCTCAGCCAGATCATCTTCCGGGAACGGATACAGCTGCTCCAGGCGAACAATGGCGATGTCTTCACGGCCTTCGTTGCGACGCTTATCCAGCAGATCGTAATAGACCTTGCCGCTGCACATGACAACGCGTTCGACCTTGCTCGGATCGATCTGATCGATTTCCGGAATCACGGTCAGGAACGAACCTTGGGTCAAGTCTTCCAGGGTCGACGTTGCCAACTTGTGCCGCAACAATGACTTCGGCGTCAGCGCTACCAGAGGCTTGCGCAGCGGGCGGATCGCCTGGCGGCGCAACATGTGATAGACCTGAGCGGGCGTTGTCGGCACGCATACCTGAATGTTGTGCTCGGCGCACAGCTGAAGGTAACGCTCCAGCCGCGCGGACGAATGCTCCGGCCCCTGACCTTCGTAACCGTGCGGCAGCAGCATGGTCAATCCGCACAGACGGCCCCACTTGTGCTCGCCACTGGTGATGAATTGGTCGATGACGACCTGAGCACCATTGGCAAAGTCACCGAACTGCGCCTCCCACACTACCAGTGCGTTAGGCATGGTAGTGGCATAGCCGTACTCAAACGCCAGTACCGCCTCTTCCGACAGGAAGGAGTCGTACAGGTCGAAGCGAGGCTGCCCTTCGTAGAGATGCTGTAGCGGGATGTAAGTGCTGCCATCCTTCTGGTTGTGCAACGCCGCGTGGCGGTGCGAGAAGGTCCCGCGGCCGACGTCCTGGCCACTGATGCGAACTGGATGACCTTCGAACAGCAGGGTCGCGTAAGCCAGTGTCTCGGCATAGCCCCAGTTGATGGCAAGCGCGCCGGCACCCATCTTCTGGCGGTCTTCGAGAATTTTCGACACTTGACGTTGAACGACGAAGCCTTCCGGCACTGCCAGCATCTTGCTGGACAATTCCTGCAGCGCTTTTAGCTCGAAACGCGTGTCGTATCGAGCAGTCCAGGTATGGCCCAAGTACGGCCGCCAATCGACGAACAGCTCCTTGTTCGGCTCCTTGACCAGGCTCTTGACCACGTGAAGGCCGTTATCGAGCGCGGCTCGGTATTCGTCGACCTTGGCCTGAACCTGTTCATTGTCGAGCACGCTCGATTTCGTCAGCGCATCGGCATACAGCTCACGAGTGGTGCGTTGTTTGGCGATTTTCTGATACATGAGCGGCTGAGTGCCGCTGGGCTCGTCCGCTTCGTTGTGACCGCGACGCCGATAGCAGATCAGGTCGATGACGATGTCGCGCTTGAATTGCATCCGGTAGTCGACAGCAAGCTGGGTGACAAACAGAACTGCTTCAGGATCATCCGCGTTCACGTGGAAGATCGGCGCCTGAATCATCTTTGCGACGTCGGTCGCGTACTCGGTGGAGCGCGCGTCCTCCTGCTTGTTGGTGGTGAAGCCAACCTGGTTATTAATCACGATCCGGATGGTGCCGCCCGTGCGGTATGCACGAGTTTGGGACATCTGGAAGGTTTCCATAACTACGCCCTGCCCCGCAACGGCGGCGTCACCGTGGATGGTGACTGGCAGTACCTTGTCACCCACCGCATCGCAACGACGATCCTGACGAGCGCGAACTGAGCCCTCAACCACTGGCGACACAATTTCCAGGTGCGAAGGGTTAAACGCCATCGCCAGGTGTATTTCGCCACCCGGAGTCATGACGTTCGAAGAGAAGCCCTGGTGATACTTGACATCACCGGAGCTGAGCCCTTCAACCTTCTTGCCTTCGAACTCGTCGAATAGGTCGCGTGGGTTTTTACCGAAGGTATTGACCAGTACGTTGAGACGGCCGCGGTGGGCCATGCCAATGACGATTTCCTTAGTGCCGTAGGAGCCTGACCGCTGGATAATTTCGTCCAGCAACGGAATAAGGCTCTCACCACCTTCCAAACCAAAACGCTTGGTACCCGGATATTTGGTGCCCAAGTACTTTTCGAGCCCTTCAGCAGCAGTAAGGCGCTCAAGCAGGTGGCTCTTGATTTCAGGCGAGAAGGACGGACGTCCACGAACGCTTTCGAGCCGCTGGATAAACCAAGTGCGCTGGTCTGAATCGACGATGTGGGTAAATTCAGCCCCGATAGTGCGGCAATAAGTCTCTTGCAGCGCCTGGTGAATCTCGCGCAATGTGGCCTGATCTTTGCCCATGGCAAGGTCGCCGGTGCGGAACACCGTATCCAGATCTGCGTCGGTCAGGCCATAGTTATTGATCGCCAGATCAGCTGGAGCCGGGCGCTGTTGCAAGCCGAGCGGGTCTAGCTGGGCAGTCTGATGTCCACGCATCCGATAAGCTTGGATCAGACGCAGCACTTCGACCTGTTTCTTCTCATGCTCGCTACTGACGCTAGCGGCTGAAGCAGGCTGAGCACGACGTTGGTTCTTGGCCAACAATACGAAGTGATCGCGGATTGTCGAATGCGATACATCGGCCGCAGCGCCACCGCTGACCGGCAACTTCTGGAAATAGGTGCGCCACTCTTCGGGCACAGCGTTGGGATCGTGCAGGTAGAGCTCGTAGAGCTCTTCCACATAGGCAGCGTTACCACCGGATAGGTGGGCACTGTCCCACATGCGCTGCATTACGCTTTCTTGCATGTCTGGTCACCTTCGATAAGGAGACACCACCAGCGTGGAGACCGCAGCATGACTTCCCAAGTTCTGAAGCAGCGACCCAGGTAAAGCCACTACGGACCGCGCAGATAGTTTCCGAGAACCACCCCGGATGCCCCTGCTGGTCATCAAATTTTCAGAGCGAAACCCCGGCTTTGTGAGCTGGGATTCCTACTAAGACTACGGCGCCGAGTTTGAACTCTGGCGCCGTAGGTGTCGCGGTGAAGCATTAAGGATCTGCAACTACCATCGATAGCCGCAGACACCTCGGGGGCATCAGGTAGCGCTCTGCAGCAGCATGTTCCGCACATGGCCAATGGCCTTGGTCGGATTCAGCCCTTTCGGACAGACACTCACGCAGTTCATGATACCCCGGCAGCGAAACACGCTGAACGGATCATCTAACGCAGACAGACGGTTCTCCGTCTCGGTGTCGCGGCTGTCGGCCAGGAAGCGATAAGCCTGCAGCAGCGCAGCGGGCCCTAGGAACTTATCTGGATTCCACCAGAAGGACGGGCAGCTCGTCGAACAACAAGCGCAAAGGATGCACTCGTACAGACCGTCGAGCTTCTCTCGATCTTCCGGACTCTGCAGACGTTCGATAGCCGGAGCCGGTGTATCGTTCATCAAATAAGGGCGAACCTTCTCGTACTGCTTATAGAAGATGCCCATATCCACCGCCAAGTCACGAATAACTGGCAAACCAGGTAGCGGACGAACCACAAGCTTGTTGCCTTTGACTACAGACGAGAGCGGTGTGATGCAGGCCAGCCCGTTCTTGCCGTTCAGGTTCATGCCGTCAGAGCCGCAAACCCCCTCACGGCATGAACGACGATAAGAGAAGCCTTCGTCCTGTTCCTTGATGAGGGCGAGCACGTCCAGCACCATCAGGTCCTTACCATCGGTATTGACCTGAAAATCCTGCATGTAGGGCTTGGCGTCTTTATCCGGGTTATAACGATAAACGCTCACTTGCAACATATCGGCGACCTCAGTAAGTCCGAACCTTAGGTTCGAAAGTCGGAACAGTCTTCGGAGAGAAGTTCACGGCACGCTTGGCTACGCGCTTCTCACCCGGGAAGTACAGGGTGTGGCACAGCCAGTTCTCGTCATCACGCTCCTCGAAATCCTCGCGGGCATGTGCGCCGCGCGATTCTTTGCGATTCTCTGCAGCGATGGCAGTTGCTTCAGCCACTTCCAGCAAATTCTGCAGCTCCAGCGCTTCGATACGGGCGGTATTGAATGCCTGGCTCTTGTCAGAAATCTTCACATTGGCGATGCGCTGGCGGAGATCAGCAAGCTGGGCAATGCCCTTCTGCATGTACTCGCCGGTACGGAATACACCGAAGTAATTCTGCATGCAGCTTTGCAGTTCTTTACGCAGCGAAGCGACGTCTTCGCCCTCGGTCCGCTCGTTCAAGCTGGCGAGACGACTCAGCGCAACGTCCAGATCGGTCTCAGTCGCACCGCGGTGCTCGATACCGTCCTTCAGAGCTTTTTCCAGATGAAGACCGGCGGCGCGACCGAATACAACGAGGTCAAGCAGAGAGTTGCCACCCAGACGGTTGGCGCCATGAACCGATACGCACGCCACTTCGCCTACCGCGAACAGCCCTTCAATGATCTTGTCATTTCCATTGGCATCCTGGGTCATTGCCTGGCCGTGGATGTTAGTGGCGACACCACCCATCATGTAGTGACAGGTCGGAACTACAGGCACCGGAGCAGTGACAGGATCGACATGCGCAAAGGTTTTCGACAGCTCGCAGATGCCCGGTAGACGACTGTGCAGCACTTCCTCACCCAGGTGATCGAGCTTCAGCATCACGTGGTCGCCATCTGGACCACAGCCGTTACCAGCCAGGATTTCTTTAACCATGGAGCGAGCAACTACGTCACGACCCGCCAGATCTTTCGCGTTCGGCGCGTAACGCTCCATAAAGCGCTCGCCGTGCTTATTGATCAGGTATCCACCTTCACCACGGCAACCTTCGGTTACCAGCACACCGGCACCAGCGATGCCGGTCGGATGGAATTGCCACATCTCAATATCCTGAACCGGCACACCTGCGCGCAACGCCATGCCAATACCGTCACCGGTGTTAATCAGCGCGTTAGTGGTCGATGCGTAGATACGCCCTGCACCTCCGGTGGCCAAGACCACAGCCTTGGACCGGATGTAGACCGTTTCGCCGTTTTCGATGCAGATCGCGATGATGCCCACGATGGCGCCATCCTGATTCTTCACCAGATCCACGCCATACCATTCATTGAGGAAGGACGTGCCCGCCTTCAGGTTGGCCTGATAGAGAGTGTGCAGCAGCGCATGACCAGTACGGTCAGCGGCCGCGCAGGTGCGAGCAGCCTGACCACCTTTGCCATAGTCCTTGGACTGACCACCGAATGGACGCTGGTAGATGCGCCCCTGCTCGGTTCGGGAGAACGGCAAGCCCATGTGTTCCAGCTCGAAAACAGCCTCCGGGCCAACGGAACACATATATTCGATAGCATCCTGGTCGCCGATGTAATCGGAGCCCTTAACGGTATCGTACATGTGCCAACGCCAATCATCGTTCGGGTCGGCCGAAGCGATCGCACAGGTGATGCCACCTTGTGCGGATACGGTATGCGAGCGGGTCGGAAAAACCTTGGTAACCACCGCAGTTTTGTGGCCACCCTGGGCCAACTGCAGCGCGGCGCGCATGCCCGCGCCACCGCCACCAATAATGATGGCGTCATAAGAAAGAGTACGAATGCTAGCCATGGATCAGATACCCCAAAGAATCTGCACGCCCCAGACGAAGAAGGTGAACATAGCTATGCCACACACCGCCTGGAAGAGAAAACGCACGCCGGTAGCCCACTTACCGATTGCCATGTTGGTCAGGTAGTCAGTGGAAATCGTCCACATACCAACCCATGCATGAACACTGAGGGCAACGAGTGCAAGGAGACTGAAGATGCGCATCCACTGAGCGGAGAACAACGCATGCCACTGAGCGTAATCCAACCCCGGATTCGCAATGAGGTATCCGATCAGAAAGAGAAAATAAGCCGCCAGGACCACCGCTGAAACGCGCTGGGCCATCCAGTCATACAGACCCGAACGGGAAAAGTTGGTGACATTGGTTACCATATCCAAACTCCCGCCAGAACGATCAGCACCGCCGATACGGCCAAAACGATTTTCGAGCCCAGCTTCCCGCCTTCCAGCGTTTCGCCATGGCCGGTATCCATGACCAGATGGCGCACACCGGCCACCAGGTGATACAGCAACGCAGAGAGCAAAGCCCAGACCACCAGCTTCGTCAGCGGACTACCGAGATACGCCTTCACCTCTTCAAAGCCTTCGACAGACGACAAAGAGACATCAAGCGCAAGCAGCAGGACGGCCACACCAACAAACAAGATCACGCCAGAAATGCGATGAAGGATTGAGGTGTAAGCAGTGATTGGGAGTTTTATTGTCCTAAGATCTAGGTTTACAGGTCGTTGGCTTTTCACGGCTTTTTTTCACACTTGAGAGCCCCGAAACCGCAGGGCAAAGTTGTTGGGAAGAGCACGCAGCGGTACCCGCCACCCACGAGTGACAACCCACAGGAAACTGCCTGTAAGGCCCCTGCCGGTCGGTCGCCGATTATAAACAGTTAGGTCGCTAATGACAATGTGGTGAAGTGCCACTAAAGGCGGATGGCGCCTCGGTTTGTAATTCGCGTAAATAGCTTTTTCTGTGTTGCGAATTCACCCCTAACCCCCTCTACAACTGGCCACTCGCCCAAATTGACTTTGTGATTTATCTCACTATAGTGATGCGGGCCCTGCGTGGGGGGCCATGATGATTCCAAGCATAAAACAGGAGGCCATACATGGCTGACAAAAAAGCGCAGTTGATCATCGAAGGCGCAGACGCCATCGAACTGCCCGTTCTATCCGGCACCGTAGGGCCCGACGTAATCGACGTACGAGGCTTGACCTCCACGGGTCGCTTTACCTTCGACCCCGGCTTCATGTCCACCGCCTCTTGCGAATCCAAGATCACCTATATCGACGGTGACAAAGGAGTTTTGCTTCATCGCGGCTACCCGATCGAGCAGCTGGCCGAAAAAGCCGATTACCTCGAAACCTGCTACCTCTTGCTGAACGGCGAACTGCCTACTGCTGAGGAAAAAGCAAAGTTCATCAGCACCGTCAAGAACCACACAATGGTTCATGAACAGCTCAAGTCTTTCCTCAACGGTTTCCGTCGTGATGCGCACCCGATGGCCATCATGTGCGGTGTTGTAGGCGCGCTCTCGGCCTTCTATCACGACTCTCTGGATATTAACGACCCGCACCACCGCGAGATTTCGGCGGTTCGCCTGGTCGCGAAGATGCCAACACTGGCCGCCATGGTTTACAAGTACTCCATGGGCCAGCCGATGATGTACCCGCGTAACGATCTAAACTACGCTGAAAACTTCCTTCACATGATGTTTAACACACCTTGCGAAGTGAAGCCGATCAGCCCGGTTCTTGCAAAAGCCATGGACCGCATCTTCATTCTGCATGCGGACCACGAGCAAAACGCCTCAACGTCCACCGTACGCTTGGCCGGCTCGACCGGCGCCAACCCGTTCGCCTGCATTGCTGCTGGCATTGCAGCGCTGTGGGGCCCGGCACATGGCGGCGCCAACGAAGCCGTACTCACCATGCTGGACGAGATTGGCGACGTTTCGAACATCGAAAAATTCCTTGCCAAGGCCAAGGACAAAAACGACCCGTTCAAACTGATGGGCTTCGGTCACCGCGTCTACAAAAACTTCGACCCACGCGCCAAGGTCATGAAGCAGACCTGCGACGAAGTACTCAGCGAACTCGGCATCAACGACCCGCAGCTCGAACTTGCAATGAAGCTTGAAGAGATCGCACTAAACGATCCCTACTTCGCCGAACGCAACCTCTACCCGAACGTTGACTTCTACTCCGGCATCATTCTCAAGGCGATCGGCATTCCAACCAGTATGTTCACCGTGATCTTCGCGCTTGCACGCACTGTCGGCTGGATCTCGCACTGGAAAGAAATGATTGCGATGGGTCAGAAGATCGGTCGTCCACGCCAGCTGTACACCGGCCACCCGCAACGGGACCTGAATCGCTAAGGCAACGCGAACCGCCTTACCCTGAATAGACACAGCTTTTTAGTGTTAGCTACCTCAACGCCCAGTGCAGCGCACTGGGCGTTTTTTATTTCTGGACCGAATCGGTCCGCGCCCACCATTGTGATTGCCGATCACTCCACACCTAGCTTACGAGCCGATCGAGACCGTGGTGCTGCCGAGGCAGCACCTCATTTTCGCTGACTCACTCCCTCAGAACGCCCTGATGGTAGCCGCAACCCTCATCATCCATGCCGTGCAGGATGCGCTGATTAGCTCGGCTGCACTCGCGTCCCGAGCGAGAATTAATATAGAACACGCCTGAGCCAAGACAGGCGCCCGATAGCGGGCACGAGTGAGTGACACAAAAATCGACGAGCAGCTTTCCCCTCTGCGCCGCTTCCTGACGCTTCGCTACGTCCAACTTGCCGCCTCAGACCTTAGCACCCCAGAACCGACTGCATTTTATGTCCTACAGCCAGCCAAGGCCGCACGCTGCCAAAGTTGCACCAGTACAGAATCCAAGCCAGCGAAGCTTGGCGCGCTCCCAGGCACAGCCAGGCAAGCACCGCGACTCGCTGGCACTAAAGGACTGAGGAGCGCCTAACTCAGCATTGCGGCAACGAGAAGGGATATCACGAGGCCGCTAGCCGCAAACGACACACCACCACTGAAGAGTCGTGCGCCTCGAGCTACCGCAATTTTGCCGTCAGAGAGCCATACCGAAGCGACAAAACCATTACCACGCATCGCCACCCAGCAGGAGCTGCTAGATTTGCAGCCCGAGCGCTCGCAAACCCGGCAGACCCCAGCGGCAAGCAGAAAGCAGGAAAACTCTGAGGCATTACAAAACCTCAGACATAAAAAAATCCAGTCACCGTTAAGTGACTGGATTTTCTGGGGACTTTTGGTCGGGACGGAGTGATTCGAACACTCGACCCCTTGCACCCCATGCAAGTGCGCTACCAGGCTGCGCTACGCCCCGACTGCATCTTCAGGTTCGCTGAAAACGGAACGAACTATACATTAAGCGACTGAATATGTGAAAGTTTTTTCGTCAGCAGGGCTTAGGTTTTAAGCACCTGAAGCACGTCTTCAAGCTCAGTTATCATCTGCCTGATGAGCTGCTTGTATTGAGTAGTATCCTCACGAGCCTCATCGCCTGACATCCGCTGGCGAGCACCGCCAATAGTAAAGCCCTGCTCGTAAAGCAACGAACGGATCTGCCGGATCATCAGCACGTCCTGACGCTGATAGTAGCGCCGGTTTCCACGACGCTTCACAGGATTCAGCTGTGGAAATTCCTGCTCCCAATAGCGCAGCACATGCGGCTTAACTGCACATAGCTCACTCACTTCACCTATAGTGAAATAGCGCTTGCCAGGTATCGTTGGCAGTTCGTCGTTATGACTTGGTTCCAGCATATGCTTCGACTCTGGCTTTTAATTTTTGGCCGGGCCGGAATGTCACGACACGACGCGCCGTGATGGGAATTTCTTCGCCGGTTTTCGGGTTACGCCCAGGACGCTGCCGCTTGTCGCGCAGGTCGAAGTTGCCGAACCCGGACAACTTCACCTGCTCATTATGCTCAAGCGCCTGGCGAATCTCCTCGAAAAAGAGCTCGACCAACTCTTTAGCTTCGCGCTTATTCAAGCCTAGCTCTTCAAATAGACGTTCCGCCATTTCAGCTTTCGTCAGAGCCCCCATACGCTATTTCCTTAACGTGGCGTTGAACCTTTCTTCCAAGGAGGAGAGGATTTGCTGCATCGCACCACTCACCTCGTCGTCGTTTAGAGTGCGCGAAGGGTGTTGCCAGGTCAAGCCGACTGCCACACTTTTGCTAAGAGGATCAATACCTTTACCCTGATAGACATCAAATAGCTTGAGGTCCGTCAGGTTCTCGCCCGCGGCCTTACGAATGCATAGCAACACATCGTCAGCCGGAACCTCACGCGCCACCAAAATCGCCAGATCGCGACGCACTTCAGGAAAACGGGACAGCTCACTGAAACGCGGCAGCCGGCCTTCGCTGATTTCGGCGACCAACAGCTCGAACAGATAGACGGGCTGATCTATACCCAGCGTGGCGGCCAACTCAGGATGAAGACTTCCGATATAGCCGACCAGACGCCCTTCCCGCTCGATTCGAGCAGCCTGTCCAGGATGTAGAGCAGGATGCTCGGCGGCGGCGAAGCCATAGGCGGTAGCGTTACCGGCATATCCGAGCAAGGCTTCAACATCGGCTTTCATGTCATAGAAATCAGCTGCGGCTCTATCGTTGCCCCAACCCTCCGGCAAACGGCTGCCGGTGATGACACCGGCCAGCATCGGCTCCTGCTTCAACTCGCCAAGCTGGCCGACAAAACGTAGGCCGCTCTCAAACAGACGCACCCGCGTCTGTTGCCGGTTCAGGTTGTACTGCAGTGCCTTGATTAATCCTGGCCATAGCGTCGCGCGCATCGCCGCCATGTCCGACGAGATCGGGTTCGCCAATTGTAGCGGCTCGGTGCCAGGGCTGAACAGCTCGAACATTTTTGGGTCGATGAAGCTGTAGGTGATCGCTTCCTGGTAGCCACGGGCAACCAGCAAGCGGCGCAGGGCGGGGAGTTCGGCTCGGGATTCAGGGTTGGCTTCGGGCGCCAGACGAGCCTGGGGATAACGCACCGGTAAGCGGTCATAGCCATACAGACGCCCCAGCTCCTCGATTAGATCTACCTCTAGACTGATATCGAATCGGTGACTGGGAACGCTGACTTCCCATGACTCTTCGCCCAGTTCGGCAACCCCCAGCCCCAGAGCTGACAGCAGCGAGACGACCTGATCGCTCGCCATGTTCAACCCCAGCATCTGCTCGATTCGATCCTTGCGTAGCAGAATCGGTGCAACGCGGGGAAGATCGGCGTCGCTGACGGCTTCGACTACGGGCCCGGCGCTGCCGCCAACAATATCCAACAACAATGCAGTCGACCGCTCCATGGCCCGGCGGGCCAGCTGGGAGTCAACCCCTCGCTCGTAACGATGCGAGGCGTCGGTATGCAGACCATAGGAGCGCGCCTTGCCGGCAAGGGCAATGGTGTCGAAGAAAGCACTTTCCAGAAACAGGTCCTGTGTCGCTGCACTCACCCCGCTGTGCTCACCACCCATGACCCCGGCGATTGCGAGGGCGCGCTGATGGTCAGCGATGATCAAGGTATCGCTGCGCAGGGTCACTTCCTGCCCATCGAGCAGGACGAGCTTTTCCTGATCCTCAGCCATTCGAACCCTGATGCCTCCCCGGATCTCGGCCAAGTCAAACGCGTGCAGTGGCTGCCCAAGTTCGAGCATTACATAGTTGGTGACATCTACCACCGCATCGATGCTGCGGATATCGGAACGACGCAACCGCTCGACCATCCACAGCGGAGTGGGTCGCGACAGGTCTACATTACGAATCACGCGTCCGAGATAACGCGGACAGGCTGCGGGTGCTAACACCTCGACCGGGCGCACCTCGTCATGGCTCGCAGCCACCGGAACGATATCGACAGGAGCGACCGTCGCGCCGTAGATGGCGCCTACCTCACGCGCTAGCCCTGCGACAGAGAGGCAGTCGCCACGGTTCGGCGTCAGGCCTATTTCGATGCTCGCGTCGTTCAGGCCGAGATACACTCGCAAATCGCTACCAACCGGGGCATCGCCAGCCAGCTCCATAAGCCCACTGTCGTCTGTACCAACCTGCAACTCGGTTTCCGAGCAGAGCATGCCGTTGGACTCGACGCCGCGAAGCTTCGCTTTCTTAATCTTGAAGTCGCCCGGCAGCTGCGCGCCGATCTGCGCAAAAGGAATCTTCAGGCCTGGACGCACGTTGGGCGCACCACAGACTACCTGAAAGGTTTCGCTGCCATTGCTGACCTGGCAGACGCGCAGCTTGTCCGCATCCGGATGTTGCTCGGCGCTCTGCACCTCGCCCACGATAACGCCACTGAACTCACCGGCCACCGGGGTGACCGCATCCACTTCGAGGCCGACCATCGACAGCCTCGCCACCAGTTCCTCACGAGAAACTTGCGGATTGACCCAAGTACGCAACCACTGCTCGCTGAATTTCATCCTGCTCTCCTAAAATTTCTTTGACTGGACTCTGGACCTAGCGAAATTGAGCCAGGAACCTCAGGTCGTTATCGAAGAACAGGCGTAAGTCGTTGACGCCATAGCGCAGCATGGCAAGCCGCTCGGCCCCCATACCGAAAGCGAAGCCCTGGTATATTTCCGGATCGATACCGGACATGCGCAGCACGTTCGGATGCACCATGCCGCAGCCCATCACCTCGAGCCAGCCGGTCTGCTTGCAGACGCGACATCCCTTTCCGCCGCACATGACGCACTGCATGTCCACTTCGGCCGACGGCTCGGTAAACGGGAAGAACGAGGGCCGGAAACGGACGCCGAGAGGCTTTTCGAAGAACACCCGCAAGAACTGCTCGATTGTGCCTTTCAGATCCGCAAAGCTAATACCCTCATCGACAAGCAAGCCCTCAACCTGATGGAACATAGGCGAATGGGTGATATCCGAGTCGCATCGATAGACACGCCCCGGACAAACGATGCGGATGGGCGGCTGCTGCGACTCCATCGTGCGCACCTGAACGGGCGAGGTATGGGTACGCAACAGCATGTTGGCATTGAAATAGAAGGTGTCGTGCATCGCCCGGGCAGGATGATGGCCGGGGATATTGAGCGCTTCGAAGTTGTGGTAGTCGTCTTCGACCTCTGGCCCCTCGGCAACGCTATAGCCGATATGACTGAAGAATTGTTCGATCCGCTCTAGTGTACGCGTCACCGGATGCAGTCCGCCGGAGGCCTCTCCCCGTCCTGGCAATGTCACATCGATCCGCTCGGCAGCGAGCTTGGCGCTCAGCGCAGCTTGCTCCAGATCCGCCTTCTTGGCATTCAGCTCATCCTGAACACGGCTCTTCGCTGCGTTGATGAGCGCACCGGCCTTGGGGCGTTCATCTGCGGATAGTTTGCCCAGGGTCTGCATGACCTGGGTCAGCTCGCCTTTCTTGCCGAGATACTGAACCCGGATCTGCTCCAGGGCGTTGATGTTTTGACTATGTTGCACCGCCTCAAGCGCTTGCGAGACCAGTGCATCCAGGTTTTCCATGTACAACCTCCAGAGGTTCTTGCAGAACCGCACCAGACGATCAGCACTTAGGCTTTACGCGAGGTGCATTTTTGCAAATGCCCCTTCAGATACGAAATAGGGGAAGAGCACAAGGCTCTTCCCCTATCGGTGACGCTACGAATCCGAAGACTCGATTGTCGATGGGCTTAGGCCAGAGAAGCTTTGGCTTTTTCGACAATTGCAGCAAAAGCTGCTTTTTCATTCACTGCCAACTCGGCCAGGACCTTACGGTCGATCTCAATAGCCGCTTTTTTCAGACCAGCAATGAAACGGCTGTAGGACAGACCATTTACACGAGCGCCAGCGTTGATACGAGCGATCCACAGAGCGCGGAACTGACGCTTCCGCTGACGGCGGTCACGGTAGGCATATTGGCCAGCCTTTATAACCGCCTGCTTGGCAACACGGAACACTCGCGAACGAGCACCATAGTAGCCTTTAGCGAGTTTCAGAATTTTCTTGTGACGGCGACGAGCGACGACGCCACGCTTAACACGAGCCATGAGTTATTCCTCTGAGTCTTGACCGAATTAACGAACGCGCAGCATGCGCTCTACTTTTGCTTTGTCAGACGGGTGCATCAGAGATGTACCACGCAGCTGACGCTTACGCTTGGTAGACATTTTGGTCAGGATGTGGCTCTTGAAAGCGTGCTTGTGCTTGTAGCCATTCGCCGTCTTTTTGAAGCGCTTTGCAGCGCCGCTTTTAGTCTTCATCTTTGGCATGTTCGGTACTCCACAGTGTGGGTGATTTCAAATAACCGCAAGGCCTGCCAGTGCCCTGGTGGTTACTTCTTTTTCTTGGGAGCGATGACCATGATCAGCTGGCGTCCTTCCATCTTTGGATGCTGTTCGACCGAACCGTACTCCACGAGATCAGCCTCGACCCGCTTCAACAGTTCCATCCCCAGCTCCTGATGCGCCATCTCACGACCGCGGAATCTCAACGATACCTTGGCCCTGTCCCCTTCACTCAGGAAACGCACCAGGTTGCGTAGCTTGACCTGGTAGTCCCCTTCTTCCGTCCCTGGACGAAACTTTATTTCTTTGACCTGAATCTGCTTCTGGTTCTTCTTCGCTGCAGCAACCTGCTTCTTCTTTTCGAAGAGGTGCTTGCCGTAATCCATGATCCGGCATACAGGAGGAACCGCATCGGCGGAAATTTCCACCAGATCCAGCTTGGCTTCTTCAGCTATACGAAGCGCTTCATCAATCGAGACGATGCCAACCTGCTCGCCATCAGCACCAATCAAACGGACCTCACGAGCCGAGATATTCTCGTTGATCGGGGCCTTGGGTGCAGCTCGTTTATCCTGTCTCATTTCACGCTTAATAGTCATTACTCCAATTCTTGGCGACCACGCCGGGAAACCGCTTGTGTCAGCAACTGCGCGAAGTCATTCAGGGGCATGGAGCCCAGATCGACGCCTTCACGGGTGCGCACAGCAACGGCTCGTGTCTCTACTTCCCTGTCCCCGATAACCAGGAGATAGGGAACCTTGAGCAAGGTATGCTCGCGGATTTTAAAGCCGATCTTTTCGTTTCTCAAGTCGGACTTGGCACGGAAGCCGCTTTGGGTAAGTGTTTTCTCCACTTCCAGCGCGAAATCAGCCTGCTTATCGGTGATATTCATAACCACAGCTTGCGTCGGAGCCAGCCAGGCCGGGAACGCGCCCTCATAGTGCTCGATCAGAATACCTATAAAGCGCTCGAACGAACCAAGGATCGCGCGGTGCAGCATGACCGGCGTCTTTCGACTGTTATCCTCCGCCACGTAACTCGCATCGAGACGCTGGGGCATGTTCGGATCGTACTGCAGGGTGCCGCACTGCCAGGAACGACCCAGGCAGTCGAGCAACGTGAATTCGATCTTCGGCCCGTAGAACGCACCCTCCCCCGGCAAATACTCCCAAGGCAATCCAGCCGCGTCCAGCGCACCTGCCAGCGCTGCTTCGGCGCGATCCCAGAACGCGTCGTCTCCGACGCGCTTCTCAGGCCGCGTTGACAACTTCAACTTGATGTCACTGAAACCGAAATCAGCATAGACCTGCATGGTCAACTTGATGAAATCAGCTGCCTCAGCACTGACCTGTTCCTCAGTGCAGAAGATGTGCGCATCATCCTGCGTAAAACCGCGGACGCGCATGATCCCGTGCAGCGCACCAGAAGGCTCATTGCGGTGGCAAGAGCCAAACTCTGCAAGACGCAGCGGCAGCTCACGGTAACTTTTGAGCCCCTGATTGAACACTTGAACGTGACAGGGACAATTCATCGGCTTGATCGCGTAATCGCGGCTTTCCGACTCAGTGGTAAACATGTTTTCAGCGTAGTTGCCCCAGTGCCCGGATTTCTCCCACAGGCTGCGATCCACAACTTGCGGTGTTTTGATCTCTTGGTAACCGTTCACACGCTGCACGCCGCGCATGTACTGCTCAAGCACTTGGTAGATGGTCCAGCCGTTCGGGTGCCAAAACACCATGCCAGGTGCCTCTTCCTGGGTATGGAAGAGATCAAGGCGCTTGCCAATCTTGCGATGATCGCGCTTTTCGGCTTCTTCAATTCGCTGAATGTAAGCTGCGAGTTGCTTCTTGTCCGCCCAGGCAGTGCCGTAGACGCGCTGAAGCTGTTCGTTCTTCGCATCGCCACGCCAGTAGGCACCGGACAGCTTGGTTAGCTTGAATGACTTGAGGAAGCGGGTATTTGGCACATGCGGACCACGGCACATGTCGACGTATTCTTCGTGGTAATAGAGACCCATGGCCTGCTCGTCAGGCATGTCATCAACCAGACGTAGCTTGTAGTCCTCACCACGCGACCTGAATACTTCGATAACCTCAGTACGAGGCGTAACCTTTTTGATCACATCGTATTCGGTATCAATCAACTGCTTCATGCGCTGCTCAATCGCAGCCATATCATCCGGGGTAAACGGTCGCTCGAAGGCAATATCGTAATAGAAACCTTCGGCGATGACTGGACCAATAACCATCTTCGCAGTTGGATAGAGCTGCTTGACAGCGTGACCAACCAGGTGAGCGCAGGAGTGGCGGATGATCTCCAGTCCCTCTTCATCCTTCGGCGTGATGATCTGCAGGCTCGCATCGCTCTCGATCAGGTCACAGGCATCAACCAGACGACCATTGACCTTGCCGGCAAGAGTCGCCTTGGCTAAACCGGCACCTATGGATTGTGCCACTTCAGCAACGGAGACCGGATGATCGAACGAACGCTGACTGCCGTCAGGAAGAGTAATGGTGGGCATGGCGCCTCCTCTCCTAGTGGTGACCCCTACCAAAGGCCACATGGGTTGGGATGAGCCAGGAAAGCGACCCGCCGAATAACCTGCCGCACATTGGCAGGAGCCCTAAGGCGATCGAGACGGACCGAAGTCACTGGAAATACAGGAGCGCGGATGCTTTCAGAAAGCCGCCGCGCTGACAAGCAAGGCATAAAAAAAGGGTCGCTAGCGCGACCCTTTTCGGAATTGGTAGGCACAATTGGATTCGAACCAACGACCCCCACCATGTCAAGGTGGTGCTCTAACCAACTGAGCTATGTGCCTCCGATGGACGCGCATTCTAGAGACTCACCTGAAAGAGTCAAGCGCTTTTTCGCTAAGCCACTGATATTTGTAATTTTTGACGTAACGAAAAGGAACCTTGCGCTGCTATAGCGCGCACAGCGCTCTCGAGATAGCATCTGCGTCAAGTATTTACAACGGGGCAACCATAATGTCGCACACCTCATACCCGGCTTCCTATTACGCAGCCTCAGCGAACCGGGCTCCAGTTCGCAGCCCCCTGAAAACCGACATTGAGACGGATGTCTGCATAATCGGCGCTGGCTATACCGGGCTGTCGACAGCGCTGTTCCTTCTCGAGCAGGGGTTTCGCGTCGTCGTACTGGAGGCCGCCAAGGTCGGCTTTGGCGCCTCCGGACGCAATGGCGGGCAGATCGTCAACAGTTACAGCCGTGATATCGACACCGTCGAGCGCACGGCCAGTACTGACGCTGCACGACTAATCGGGGCCATGGCATTCGAGGGTGGACGCATCATCCGCGAGCGGGTGGCACGTTATGGCATCGACTGTGATCTGAAAAGCGGAGGCGTATTTGCCGCATTCAATGCCAAGCAGATGCACCACCTCGAGTCGCAAAAAGCGCTCTGGGAGCGTTACGGCTACGATCAACTTGAGATGCTCGACCACGATGGCATCAGAAAGGTTGTTGCGTGCGAGCGATACGCAGGCGGACTGCTGGATCATGGCGGCGGCCACATCCATCCGCTCAACCTTGCACTAGGCGAAGCAGCAGCCGTCGAATCACTGGGCGGCGTGATCTACGAACAAACCCCAGCAGTCCGTATTGATCGAGGAAGCACTCCGCGTGTTCATACTCAGCACGGCCAAGTGACCGCGAAGTTCGTCGTCGTGGCGGGAAATGCCTATCTCGGAGGACTGATTCCGGAATTGGCAGCTAAATCCATGCCCTGCGGAACCCAAGTGATTGCTACAGAGCCCCTCGACCCTGAGTTAGCAGCTGCCCTGCTCCCACAAGACTACTGCGTAGAAGACAGCAACTATCTGCTCGACTACTTTCGGCTATCCGCTGACAAGCGGTTGATCTATGGCGGTGGGGTGGTCTACGGCGCGCGCGATCCAGCCGATATCGACTCGATCATCCGACCGAAAATGCTCAAGACCTTCCCACAACTCCAAAACATCAAGACGGAGTTTGCCTGGACCGGCAACTTTCTGATGACATTATCGCGCTTACCGCAAGTCGGTCGACTCGGCGATAACATCTATTATTCTCAAGGCTGCAGCGGTCACGGTGTCACCTATACCCATGTCGCCGGGAAGGTTATCGCCGAAGCACTAGGAGGCCAGGCAGAGCGGTTCGACGCCTTTGCCAGCTTGCCGCATTACCCCTTTCCTGGTGGTCAGAAGTTCAGCGCGCCAATAAGTGCGCTTGGTGCGCTCTATTACAGCCTGCGCGACAGGATCGGCTTCTGACGCATCACTGATAGGGGCAAGCTGGAGCGGCCTCACACGCGCCCGGCTCGTCCGGCCCCCGGGGTAACTCTGCTCTCAATCGGCGGTCCTTCGGCGCCAGCTGCACCGCGCATGCATGGGCTGCAGATGCCTGAATATGGCATCCCCGCTCCGCCATCACCTGCGAAAGGTTGAACCAGGCAGGTGCGAAAGAGTTGTCACGTTGAACACTGGTCCGCAGGGCTTGCTCCGCAGCATTTCTGTCGCCTAGCGCGTACCGAGCGTTGGCCAGAACGAACCATGACAAGCCACTAGACCAATGTTGCGCAGCCGTTTCATACGCCTTCAAAGCCGCACCATTACGCCCGATTTGCTCAAGATCATTCGCAGCCTTCAGCCAGACAGTTTCCTGCGCAGTACGAGGCAACTGATCGGGCGAAACCGTCACCACAGCCCAACGCTTGCCCTTGGCCCAGCTTCGCTCGAACTGGCGAAAAGTTCCGGTCCAGCGTCGAGTAGTTCCGGAACGCAGTACGAGGGTCTGCGTCGCCAGGTCATACCCCACCACTACCGCAAAATGCCATTGAGGCCAGCGATCAAAGGCAAGGTTCTGCAGCACCAGAACAGGATTCCCGGCTGCCACTTCGGTCAGCACCGCTTCCAGCCGGGGCTCTAACGGATAAACCAACAAATCGTGAGCCCTGGCAGCCGCAACCATTTCAACCTGCAGACTGCCCTTGCGCTTCGGAAGATAAACCCGTTTGACGAGCTGCTCCGGCCGGGTAGCGATGCCACGCTGGGTAAGCATAGTCGCGAGTGCAGCAGGCCCGCATTGATAGTCTTCTTGCGGAAAGAATGGAACTTCGTCCAACTCAACCTGCTCGGGGAGACCCGCGACTCCAACCGGGACGATCGGCGCTCGCGCACACGCCCCGAGAAGGAGTACGGCAAACAGCAGTATCAGTCGCTGCATTAACGGTTGATACAGTTGACGAAGTTAAAGATATTCGTAGCGCACAGGAGGTCGGTCACGATGAAGATGACGAGAAACAGCACGATAATCCCAACCACCCCTGCACCGGCCGGCGCTTGATCCAGTTGCTGATTGAATTGCGCAAGTTCTGCAGGTGTCAGGCTGTTGATTCGCTGCTCGACCTGATCCTGCTCAACGCCCATTGAGACTAGCTTTTTCTGGACGTCTTCATTCTCAAGCATTGTCAGCAATTGCTGGCGATCTACCTGCTGCTGTTGTTCGGCAATTATCTCCGCACTGCCGATCATTGCCGCCTGGGCCAGTGGAATCTGTGCGAACAGCATGAAGTGCATCGCTGCTAGAAGGGTAGCAACACGCTTCATCACGGACGAGTTAAACATGGCGGAATTCCTTGATTTTGTTTGCGGCCAGTGCGGTGCGCAATGAGCCTTCAACGGTAAGACGGGCCGGCTGTTCCGCCAGTTCCCTTGTCCGCTGTGGTTTGCGCCAGCGACTCGACTGGATTTGCGGACTCGTGACTGTTATCAACAACGTCAAAACCGAAGGAGACCGATATGAACATCGTCCGCATAGCTGCTCTGATGGCATGCAGTGCCATCCTAACTGGCTGTCAGCCGCCATTCGGCACCGTGCAACCGGCAGGAAGCAACGCCGGTAAATGCGATGCCTCTTCTATCCAGACGCTTATTGGGGAGCAGGCCAGCCCGGCGCTTCTCGATCAGGCACGACGAAAAAGCAAGGCCGCCATTGCTCGAATCGTTCGACCGGGAGACGTTGTCACAATGGAATACAACGCTCAGCGACTAACCCTGACGACAGACGAATCGCTTGAAATTCTACGAGTCAGCTGTGGTTGAGGAAAACCGCTACGGGCCGCAAAAAGTCCCGAAAGCCGTTCGGATACTGACAGTAAAACGACACGGCGCGGGGGCAAGGCCAACCGTTACACCTGCAAAAATCTACCCGATCAATGTGCCATTGCCCTGCGTGTCAGCAGGCGGGTCGCGGAAAACGACTTCGGCGGAGCCAACATGAAATACAGGTCGTACCGCTTGATGATCATCTGAGCCAGCAAGGGCGCGACAAGCCCGATCAAGGTTCCGACAATCAAATGGACAGCTATGGAGTCGATGCCCATAAAGCTGCCAAGGATCACTCGGATACCGCTCCCCGCCAGAATATGCATCAGGTAGATCGTCATGGATGAGGCGCCAATGAATAGCAGCCAGCCCATGCGAAACCGGCCGAGCCACATCGAAAGGGCGATCACGAACAGGATCGAAACAGTCGCTAGCGCAAGCACCGGCAAGCCGCCCACCTCCCAATTCAAGCCGAACGTTACGTGAAACAGGTACTGCCCAATCACAAATGACACCCCGAGCAACAAGGTGAGAGGGACATACCGGGTAAGAAAATACGCCTTAATCTCGTTGAACCAGATACCGAGCGCAAAGAACACCGCATTGCCTAAGATAAACTTGCCGATACTGCCGACAGCCAGATCTCGACTGAGCACATAAAGCACACCGAAGACCAGCAAAAGCGGCAGAAAGTAGCGACGGTCAGTCTTTGCGTAAACCAAGGAGCAGACAACGAAGACCAGGAACAGCGCATAGAGAAACCAGAACTGAGCCCGTGGCGACCAGAGCAAGGAGAACACCTCCCCTAACGTCACATCACCGTTCGTATAGTTTGACAGCACGACCTCTACCACTCCCTGCAACAAGGACCACACGATGAAGGGGTAAACAATGGTATCGACCTTGTTCACGACCAGTCCGGTTTTCCCTCGCTTAACAAGTGAGTCGTAAAAGAACAAACCCGACAGGAAAAAGAACAACGGCATGTGGAAGCTATAGATGACACTGTCGACGAGAAGATATTCGTCTTGATCCATCGGCAAACCGGCGTTGAAGACCCCACGCGCGACATGTCCGTAGACCACCAGAATGATCCCAATGGCTTTGGCGTAATCGACCCAGGCATTTCTCTCCTGCATCATATTTCTCCTTGGTTATGGGCAATACCAGACAAATCGCAGCCAGAGTTGGCAAAGATGGGAAAGGTAGACAGTAAAAAATCCGATCAGTTTGTCGCCAGCAGCGAGGGGCGACGATGTCCGACGTAATGCCTCGAGCGTTGGCGGCACGGTAGACATCGGGCCGAAGCCGATTTAGCCCTTAATAAAGGCTACTGACTGATAGCTCTCAAGACACCCATTCACGAAACTGCAGTGACGAGGGCGCCTGAAGCTAAACCCTGGCTACCCCGCCATCCCTTTTCGCTCGATATCCAACAGAACGACGACCAATTAAGCCATCGTCTTGCCACACCTTGAGGTTGTTGGAAAGCGCGACCGGGTGTTATAGACAGGATTTTGAAGGAGTATTCAATGATCCAACACAGGCTCGCGAATTGTTCGATTCTGCTATTGGCGGGCGGGCGAGGACAGCGCATGGGCGGGCGAGACAAGGGGCTCGTAGACTGGAACGGCAAGCCCCTTTTGGCATGGCCGCATCGCATCGCTCGCCCCCTGACGGATGATCTCCTAATTTCCTGCAATCGCAACCAAACGCGTTACGCTGCTTTTGCCGACCGCCTGGTTAATGACGATGAGCCGGATTTTCCAGGGCCGCTTGCAGGCATACGAGCCGGGCTCGCAGCGGCTTACCACCCTTGGATGATGGTGCTGCCCTGCGACGCACCCCTGATAGACGAAGCATTACTAAGACAACTGTACGAAACGGCACAACAAGACCCCGACACGCCTTTGATGACTCGAAGCGGCGCACAGTGGGAACCATTGTTTTGCATTATCCCGGTCAAACTCGCCCCCGCTATCGAGGCCGCCTGGCAGATGGGCGAACGAAGCAATTTGAAGGTGCTACTGACGCTGCAAGTGCGCGCCCTTGATCTCCATACAGACGACCCGCGCCTGGCCAATCTAAACTCACCGGAGCTGCTTTCGCAGCAGGCGCCTCCAGAGGGAACTTAGGCGCGTCAAACGCCGTCACAGACGCAACTACAGAGGAGTTTCAACATGCGCACAATTACCGGGCCCGCTTTGGCCGCCCTGGTCGGAATGACCCTCCTTACCGGTTGCTCGAGCCCCAGTGTCATCACGCTCAACGACGGTCGCGAAATTCAAACGCTGGACCAGCCTGAATATGACGACGAAGCAGGCTTCTATAAATTTGAAGGCATTGACGGGAAACCGGGCAGAGTAAATAAGGATCAGGTTCGCACTGTCCAAGAGCTCTAGCTCACCACCCTTTCGGACGACGCACCATCCTTGGCACAGGTGAAAAAGCCTTCGCTAGACGCTTGTGAAGCAAAACTTTTTATGTAAAATGCGCGCCATCTTCGGAGCGTAGCGCAGCTTGGTAGCGCGTCTCGTTCGGGACGAGAAGGTCGCTGGTTCGAATCCAGTCGCTCCGACCAAAATCCCGCTCAGGCTTAATCAGTCTTAGAAAAAACCGGCCCCATGGCCGGTTTTTTGCTTTGAAAACCATAAGGCATTGCCTAGGTTTACCTCCCTCGCCCCTTTTGATATCGATTCGTCATTACTGCCTCGAACGCATCCACCACGCGTCATCGAAGCTAGCTCCGCAAGAACCAAACGACTTGCTCTACCTCGAACGGCCAATCCAGTTCGGCGCCCGTGTCGACACGCCGGAGCACGGGTATACGAAGGCCATAATCGTCAAACCAATCCGGACGCTCCGCTATATCCAGCAGTTCAACTAGCAACCCATTCTCTACGAGCGGCAGCACTACCGCCTCGGCTTGCTCACACAGATGGCAACCCAGCGTTCCGAATAGTTGACACTCTGGTAGATGCATAGTCAGGAGCTCATTAAGGGGCAGCGCAATTCTAGCAGGCCCGTCACGATGCAGCTGACTGCCCACAGCATCTCGTTCTCTGGACCTAGTCCGAATAAAAAAGTGTGACCTTGAACCCACTCAAACAACGGTTTGATTTTGCGAATCGACGCGACGCTGGCAAACGGCTAGGATGCTGCAGCCCAAGCGACCCCAGAGCCGCAGGGCTGGAGGCTTAGGCGCGTATCGGTAGTATTCCGAACCAACGTTTAGCTGGTCAGAAATCGCTACCGGAAGAGTTACCAACGCCCCCACTTAAGCCTTAAAGACTAAGGTCTAAAGGCTCAAATACTGAGGTAGTGTTTTATTACACGGCGCCAAAGAGCGACTTCAGAGCATCATCCAACGAGGAGAAATAAGAAATGCTCAAGACCCCAATCGCCCGGGGCGTGGCCCTTGCCACTCTGGGAGCAACACTGGCTATTCCAACCATGGCTCAGGCTGCCTTCGTTGAAGATACTAAGGCTGGTTTGGAACTGCGTAACTTCTATTTCAACCGCGACTTCCGTCAGGACGGCGGAGTAAAAGGCCAATCGAAGCAAGAAGAATGGGCGCAAGGCTTTATTCTACGTGTTGAATCTGGCTACACCGAAGGCACCGTAGGCTTTGGTGTTGACGCACTCGGCCTGCTGGGCGTAAAGCTGTATTCCAGCGAAGACACTGCCGGCTCAGGCTTGATGCCTAGCTCCTTTGGAAACGAAGCTCCGGATGATTTTTCCGAATTTGGCCTGACTGCCAAAGCGAAGCTCTCCGAAACCGTACTTAAGGTCGGTACTCTTCAGCTGAAAAACCAGGCCATCGGCACCAGCGACAGCCGGCTGCTCCCCCAGGTCATGCAAGGCGCACAATTGGTTTCCAAGGAGATCAAAGATCTAACGCTCGAAGCCGGATATGCGAATCGTATCAACCACCGCGATTCGATGAACCATGAACTGATGGCCGTTAATGGCGCAACTGCATTCGGCAAAACCACTAACACTCGCGGCATCGTCATGGACGCCAACGCAACCAACGAATCTGACGAGTTTGTTTTCCTAGGCGGTAACTATAAGCTGATGGATAACCTGACAGCAGGTTATTACTACAGCAACCTGGAAGACCTATACAAGCAGCACTCTTACAACCTCGTGCATGTTCTACCACTGGGCGACAAGCAATCCTTGAAAACGGACTTGCGCTATGCACGCTCCACTGACGATGGTAGCAGCAACGTTGACAACAAAGCCCTCGGAGCGATGGTCACTTATTCGCTGAGCGGTCATAGTTTTGGTCTGGGTTACCAGAAGATGAGCGGCGACACTGGCTTCGCCTATCTGGCTGGCGCAACAGATCCGTTCCTTGTGAACTATGTTCAGATCAATGATTTTGCCAACGAAGACGAAAAATCCTGGCAGGCACGCTACGATTTTAACTTCGCTTCCATCGGCGTTCCCGGGCTGACCTTCATGACCCGTTACGTCACTGGCGATAACTTCGAGCGTAGTGCTGGTGTTGAAGGCAAAGAGTGGGAACGTGACATGGACATTGCTTACACGCTCCAGGAAGGTGCTCTGAAAAACCTGAATCTGAAATGGCGTAATGCGACTGCCCGTAGCAATGGTACCGGCAACGATATCAACGAAAACCGCTTGATCGCCAGCTACACTATCCCGTTGATGTAATAGCGGCTGCAGCGTGAAAACGCAGTAGAGAGGGAAACCCGCTTCGGCGGGTTTTCTTTTTCCTGGCCTTTTATCATGCTGCGGAGCCATCGTGAACTTCGGATATAGCGCGGCTTCATGCGCTTTCAACCGAAACGGGAACCTTGCACCGCCTGCACGCTCGAAACCCTAAGCATCGGACCTAACGTCCCTGCGAGACTCAAGAGGAACTGCAGATGTCTACCGAATCGACTTTCGGCACCAGCGACAACACGCCAATCCCTGACGGAACAACCGAAACCCACAGCTCGTCCCTGATCGACAAGTCCGCTCATCGTCGCAATCTGCAGGCAGCTCAGAATGCGCTCATCGAAGAATTCCACACCCTCATAGGCGATACCGAGCGCCTGTTGAAACACACGCAGGATACTGCCGGCACCCAGACTGAGGAGCTCCGCGGTAAGATCAACGCCAACCTCAGTCGGGCCCGCCAGATGCTTAAGGATCAGGAAGGCACGCTGAAGGAACAGGGCCAGGCCGCCATCCAATGCACCGAGGAGTATGTTCATACTCACCCATGGCAATCGATCGGTATTGCGGCGGGAGTTGGCTTTCTCTTCGGCCTGATTACCCGCCGCTAATAATGTGGGGAACGGATCCAATGGAAACCAGACACGCTGATGACGCCCCTGCGCCGTCCATCAAAAAGATGGGCAGCGCGGTTGCTGGCCTCGTACAAGGGCATCTGGAACTCATCGGAATTGAGATTCAGGAAGAGCGGGCGCGAGTGTTCAAGCTGTTCCTTCTGGCCAGTCTCAGCTTGATCCTTGGGTTGCTGATTCTCGTTGGGCTGTCGGCGGCAATCGTGATTGCCTTTTGGGACAGCAACCCTATCGCGGCGATTCTGGTTCTCTGCGCTATCTATGCGGCTGTGCTTGCCGTCTGTATCAGCCGCGCCATACGTCTTGCCAAAGAAAGCGTCTCGCCTTTTCAAGCGACGGTCGAAGAATTGGCCCGCAACCGGGAGCGTTTACTGCCATGAGCCTTCCACTCAGCAGCTCCGGCGATCTAGCCATGCGCAAGGACCTGGTTCGCTTGCGCATGGAAATGAACCGCCAACAAGTCCTGTATCACTCACAGCCGTTAGTCCATCCTTTCCAACGAATCAAGGGAATGGTCGCGAGTCGTGGCATGGGCTCGGAGAACCATAGCGGGAAAGGCCCACTGATGATTGCCGCGACTGTGGGGCTTACCCTCTTCGGCCGTCGACTGGGCAAGGTCGGCAAACTGGCCAGGGTGGGCATAATGCTCTACCCCCTAATCCGCAGGCTGCGGCACTAGCCGTAGACATGGTTTTTGTGCGTGACTCAGGTGATACGCCTCCCAGCTAAATGCTGATGGTCTCGCGGCCAGCAACTCCTGTAGGCTGGCAGCCTTCTACAGGATGGTTATTAGGCTGCTCAGTTGTGCGTGCAGAGGAATCTGATCCGCTGAGCAAGCCGCCCCCACTGGCGACATCAAGGAGGTTGCTCTTTGGACTGGCACACGCTGCTCAATCGTGAGCGGCTCGGAAAATCTGTACGCAGCAATGAAGAGCTTGGTCGGAGTCCGTTCCACAAGGACCACGACAGGATCATCTTTTCCGGTGCGTTCCGCCGGCTTGGGCGCAAAACCCAGGTGCATCCGGTATCAAGCAACGACCATATACACACACGCCTTACCCATTCGTTGGAGGTGAGCTGCGTTGGCCGCTCACTCGGCATGCGCGTGGGTGAAGTGCTTCGCGATGACATGCCAGAGTGGTGCAGCCCAGCAGACCTCGGCATGGTGATCCAGTCCGCCTGTTTGGCTCACGATATCGGCAATCCACCGTTCGGCCACTCCGGAGAGGATGCCATCCGCCATTGGTTTCAACAGGCTGCCGCACGTGGTTGGCTGGATGACATGAGCAATGCCGAACGCGCGGATTTTCTCAATTTCGAGGGCAACGCTCAAGGCTTCCGGGTGCTCACTCAGCTCGAGTACCACCAGTTCGATGGCGGCACACGCCTGACCTACGCGACGCTGGGAACTTACCTCAAGTACCCCTGGACATCGCGTCATGCAGAGGCGCTTGGCTACAAGAAACACAAGTTCGGTTGCTACCAGAGCGAGCTGCCATTACTGGAGCAGATCGCCGCTAAGCTCGACCTTCCAAAGCTGGACGAGCAACGCTGGGCGCGTCACCCCCTGGTCTATCTAATGGAGGCTGCTGACGATATTTGCTATGGGCTAATCGATCTCGAAGATGGGCTTGAGATGGACCTTCTGGAGTATGGCGAGGTTGAAGCCCTACTTTTGAACCTGGTGGGCGACGACGTGCCTGAAACCTACCGGCAGCTGGGCCCAGAAGGCTCACGTCGGCGCAAGCTGGCGATCCTCAGGGGCAAGGCCATTGAGCATCTCACCAATGCCGCCGCGGAAGCTTTCGTCGAACAACAGCAGGCGTTGCTGACCGGTCAGCTTACTGGAGATTTGGTCGAGCATATGCATGGCCCAGCCAAGCAATGCGTCCTGCAGGCCAAGGCTATGGCCCGGGAAAAGATTTTCCAAGACAAGCGCAAGACACTGCACGAGATTGGCGCCTATACGACACTCGAAATACTGCTCAACGCCTTCTGTGGGGCAGCACTGGAGCAACACGGGGGTCGCACACTATCGTTCAAGAATCGCCGCATCCTGGATCTGCTAGGAAACAACGCACCAGATCCTGACTGGCCGCTGTATCAATCGTTTGTTCGAATGATCGACTTCATCGCAGGCATGACTGACAGCTACGCGACCGAGATGGCCAGCGAAATGACCGGACGCTCGAGCCCGACGTGAGTCTGATGAAGAAGTCGCTATGGAAGTATGTCGGCTGGCAGCCTGGGCGCCCCGCCTGGGGTGCTGCCGCAGTCGCTGGTCTGGGTTGCGCCCTGCCCTTGCTGCTGGGACTGTTTAGCGGGCATCCCGGCTTCCTGTGGGCGACGGTTGGTGCATTCCAGGCGGCAAAGGCGAACCCGCTCCACCGCCTCGGCATGCTGCGAATGCTGCTCTTGATTGGGCTTGGCGCCGGTAGCGCCGGGCTCGGCTTCTGGTCAGCGACACACCCCCTGATCAGTCTCGGCCTGTTTGCCTTTTACGGCCTGTTGCTAGCATGGCTGCAACGATATGGCAGCGAGGCCGGTAAGCTCGGGATAGGTCTGGCCATCTGCTTGTGTCTGGGTCAGGGCCAGCATGGCGTTGGCGATTTCAACAATCCTCAGGCGATTGCCGCGCTGTTCGCGCTGGGCGGCCTTTGGGTCACTCTTCTAGCGTTCGGTCTTCGAGGCATGCATGGCTTGCGTATGTGGCCGTATATGCCACGACTGTTGAGCTTGTTGAAAGTCTTGCGCCGCCGAGCACGGCGCACACCCATTCGCCAGTGGCGGCTGCACGCGATTAGCTACGTCCTGGCAGCAGCGATTGGCGGCCTGATTGTAACCCTGGCAGATCTGCCCCGAGGCTACTGGCTGACGCTTGCGGTGTTCACCACTCTGCAGATGGACCTTCAGCGCAGCTTCGTTCGCGCCCTGCAAGCCAGCATCGGGATCTTCTGTGCAGCTGCGGTGTTGATCTATATGGGCCACAGCCTGGCCGATCCACCCATGATGGTCATGATCATGCTGCCGTTGGTAATGCTCAGCCGGGCATTCCAATCGCACCACTATGGGTTATTCGTTCTGCAGACAACCTTGAGCTTCGTTCTGCTGGCCGAAACGTTGGCGCAAGATTGGGGTTTGCCACAGCTGCGTCTGATTAATGCCGCCATTGGCGTGGGCGTGGCGCTGGCTGTTACCTTACTCATGTACTTACTGCGCCGGCTGGTTACCCGGATTGCGTTGCGCAAATCCAGGCATCCAGCCGCAACCGATCAGGGCAGGGATGATTCGATCACGCCTTAGCGTTGATCTCGTTTTCCGGGTACCAAACGTCCATCAACGGGCTCACGTTGAATTCGGACAGTTCTTCGCGGCCCTTGAGCCAAGCCTCTACCTGACCGCGCTGCTCTTCATTGACCGAGCCGCGACTGGCCAGGCAGACGAAACCGTAATCTTCGCCGCCAATATAGCCCAGACCGTTGATCTCGATGGCTTCGTTCAGGAAGGCTTCCAGAAACGCATCGACCGCCTTGGCTTCGAGACCATCACGGTAGGTCAGACTGACCTCGAAACCCAATTCCTGGAATTCATCGACACAAAGTTTTTTGCGCAAACGACGCGAGCGATTGGTAGCCATTGATTCGGTCCTTACATAACGATAATAACGGCGCGCACTCTAACAGCAACGGACGGCTAGTGCGATTGCCGGGCCGGCCTGCTAGACCAATATTTCCGAAACGGCGACAGCTCGCTAAGTCTTTATTTGCAGGGAAGGGAGCCAGACGTCTACGCTTGTCGGATGAGAAGCACGACACTTCTCGGACGTGGGCATAATGGCCCGCCATTCTTCCCTGAACGCTGTAGGGAACCTCTATATGCCATTGATCTCGAGTCTGTCTGCCCCAGTCAATCGGAGCGGCGCGATTAGCCAGTTCCTCTCCCGTGTCGCCGCTGCCGCGCTAGCGCTGCCGCTGGCGTTTCCCGCCTTCGCCGAAACCGTCAATCAAACCTTACCGCCCCGCGTGGCGCAGGCGCTCAAGGCAAACAAGATCGAGAACAGCGCGCTATCCGTCGTCATGCTACCGCTCAACGGCACCGGATCACCGACGTTCGTCAATGCGGACGTCTCGGTTAACCCAGCCTCGACCATGAAGCTGGTCACGACGTACGCCGCATTGGAACTGCTGGGTCCTAACCACCAGTGGAAGACGGAGTTCTATGCTGACGGACCGATTGAGAACGGCACGCTGAATGGCAACCTTTACCTCAAGGGCGGCGGTGATCCGAAGCTCAACATGGAAAAGCTCTGGTTGTTGCTGCGAGACCTGCGCGCCAACGGCGTAGAGACCGTGACGGGCGATCTTGTCCTCGACCGCAGCCATTTCGTGCAACCGACGTTGCCGGTCTTCGACGACGATGGCAATGACAAGAACAAGCCTTTCCTGGTCGGACCAGATGCACTTTTGGTCAACCTCAAGGCACTTCGCTTCATCGCCCGCAACGATGGCGGCAACGTCAAAGTCTTGGTTGAGCCGCCAATCGCCACCGTTCAGATCGACAATCGCATTCAGGCATTGCCAAAAGCCAAATGCCCGGGATGGCCGGACATCCGCTACAACCCGATCGAAAACGGTAATGGGGTAACCGTGGTCGTCACCGGCAAGCTGCCGGCTGGATGCAGCGGACAGACTTACCTGTCAGTACTCGACCACCAGCGCTACGCCGCCGGTGCGGTCCGGGCGATCTGGAAGGAGCTTGGCGGCACTATTCTCGGCGAGGATCGAGTAGCGCCGGTGGCCAAGGATGCAAAGATGATCGCACGAGCCTACTCGCCAGATCTGGTCGAGATCATTCGCGACATCAACAAGTACAGTAACAACACCATGGCGAGGCAGTTGTTCCTGAGTTTGGGCGCCGAATTCCGTAACGAAGCGGATGCAGATGATTCCATGGCCGCGCAGCGGGTCATCCGCCAGTGGCTGGCGAAAAAGGGTTTGATTTCGCCGCACTTGGTCATCGAGAACGGATCCGGCCTGTCGCGGGCCGAACGCGTCAGCGCACGCGAACTGGCTAGCCTGCTACAAGCCGCTTGGAAAAGCCCATACGCGGCAGAGTTCATATCATCCATGCCGCTGGCCGCGGTGGACGGCACCATGCGCAAGCGCTTGCGCAATACAGGGGTTGCCGGCAAGGCGCATGTCAAGACCGGAACGCTGAACACAGTGCGCGCAATTGCAGGTTATAGCCGCGACAACGACGGCAATACCTGGGCCGTCGTCGCGATACTCAACCATCCTCGGCCGTGGGGCGCTTCCTCGGTGCTGGATCAGGTACTGGTGAGTCTGTACAACCGCCCGGCCAACGAGAATACCGCGCAACGTTAGTCAATTAAGTGCTGGCGTCGGAGGACTCCGCCGACGCTGGACTTACGGCAGCAACGTTAGGTAACCGCCTCAGGCATCACTCGTGCGCTGCGCTGGGACCGCAACGCAGCGGCGCCCACCCCACCGTCTATCAGCGAGCCTGCAGTTTCCAGGCACGATGGATCTTGCTGTTGCGGCGAAAATCCTCGTCCAGAGTGGCACTGGTGATTTCTTCCACGGCGTAGCGCTCGGCCACGCCCGCGTCGAGTACGAACTTGCGGAAGTTGTTGGAAAAATACAGCGTGCCGCCAGCAGCCAATCTCGCCATCGCCAGGTCGAGCAAAGCGACATGATCGCGCTGGACATCGAACACCCCTTCCATGCGCTTCGAGTTGGAGAACGTCGGCGGGTCGATAAAGATCAGATCGTATTCGCCACGATCCTCCTCTAGCCAGGCCATAACGTCAGCCTGCTCCAGACGTTGTCGATCTGACAGACCATTCAGTGCCAGATTGCGTCGCGCCCAATCCAGATAGGTTTTCGACAGATCAACACTGGTCGTGCTGCGAGCGCCGCCCTTGGCCGCGTGAACGGTTGCAGTTGCGGTGTAGCAATACAGGTTCAAGAAACGCTTGCCAGCCGCCTCGCGCGCGATACGTTGACGCATCGGCCGATGGTCAAGAAACAACCCGGTATCGAGGTAGTCGGTGAGATTCACCAATAGCTTGACATCGCCCTCTGTGACTTCAAGAAAGGTTCCCTGACTGGCCTGACGCTCGTACTGCCGCGTTCCACTCTGGCGCTCACGACGCTTGACCACAACACGGTCCTGGGAAATGCCCAGCGCCTGAGGGATGGCGCCCAACGCGTCGTACAGTCGCGCCTGGGCTTTCTCAGGGTCAATCGAGCGCGGCGGCGCATATTCCTGCACATGCACCCAGTCGCCATATAGATCGATCGCCAGGGCATATTCGGGCATGTCGGCATCGTACAGGCGGTAGCACTGGATACCTTGCTTGCGAGCCCACTTGCCCAGGAGCTTCAGATTTTTCTGCAGCCGGTTAGCGAACATTTGGCCGCCTTCACTGAGGCGCGCCAACTCCTGCACAGGTTTGTCTTCGTTCTGTTGTTCAGTGGTGGCGGATGGACGTTGGCCAGTGACGAACTGGTCCAGTTCGACCTTAATCAACAACAATTTGCAAGGCAGCGCACCGTTCCAGAAGGCGTATTGCTTGTGGCTGCGGATGCCCATGCGCTTGCCCAGCTCCGGTGCGGAGGTCAACACCGCCGCTTCCCAGCCGAGGCAGGCCTGTCGCAGTCGCTCACCGAGGTTCTGGTAGAGATAAACCAGACTCGCCTCATCGCCCAGACGCTCGCCATACGGAGGATTGCAGATGACCAGGCCTTTCTGATTCTGATCAGGCCGAGGCTCGAACGTCGCCACATCACCCTGATAGACACGGATCCAACTCGCCAGCCCCGCCCGCTCTATATTGTTCTTCGCCGGTTGGATTAGGCGTGGGTCGGCCTCGTAGCCACGTATCCATAACGGCGGTTTGGCCATGCCCGCTTCGGCACGCGCCTGTGCTTCGGCATGCAGACGGTTCCACAGTGCCGGCACATGACCGAGCCAGGCACTGAATCCCCAACGTTCGCGGCGGAGATTAGGCGCAATATCAGCCGCCATCATTGCGCCTTCGACAAGAAAGGTGCCGACGCCACACATCGGGTCGGTTAGAGCGCCGCCAGCAGCAGCAATGCGAGGCCAGCCCGCACGAATCAGTACGGCGGCTGCGAGGTTCTCCTTCAACGGCGCCGCGCCCTGCTGGAGACGGTAGCCGCGCTGATGCAGGCTGTGTCCGGACAGATCCAGAGATAGCACCGCCTGCCCACGATCCAAACGCAGATGGACACGCAGGTCCGGATTCAACTTATCGACACTGGGGCGTTCGCCGGTCGCCGTACGGAGTCGATCGACGATGGCATCCTTAACCTTGAGCGCGCCGAAGTGAGTATTGTCGATGCCAGATCCATGACCGCTGAATTCAACCGCCAGGCTACCGGTCGCCGCGAGATGCTCTGACCAGTCGACTTGGTGCACACCTTCATACAGCGTTTCGGCGTTCACCGTGGCGAAGCGCTCGATCACCAGCAGTACTCGGTTAGCCAGCCGAGACCAGAGACACAACCGATAGGCAACCTCCATGCTGGCATAGCCGCGAATTGCAGCGGTTTGCTCACGCGTCTCCTCGAGCCCGAGCTCTTTGGCTTCTTCGAGCAGCAGGCCTTCGAGTCCTTTAGGACACGTGAGGATAAGTTCGTGGCGATCAGTCATGTCATGTCCAGTCAATTATTCGATTCGGTTGGGCAGCCTTCCGAATCTCGATTCGATATATCGCGCGGTTTCCGACTGTCTTTCGTCGCGAAGCAGACGCTGCGGTACAACATCGGCAGCGCCGGGAGCGCTCCCTGCCTGCCTTATAGGCGGTGCTACGATTTGGTGACCTACTTATTACAAAACGATCATTCCCGCTTTGCAGTCATTGGGTTAGAACTCGACTCAGCCCGGCATCGCAACGATGCCGGAAGAACCCGCCACGCCGGCAGCGGGCTTCACCGGCAGTCTATCTGCCAACCTCGCCATGAGGACAACGGAAACACCAGTCAACCACTGAGGGCAATACCCAATGAGAAGACTCAAGCGTGATCCGATGGAACGAGCATTTCTACGCGGTTATCAGCATGGCATACACGGTAAATCTCGCGATCTCTGTCCTTTTTCTCATCCCGAAGTACGCCAAGCCTGGATTAACGGCTGGCGGGAGGGTCGCGGCGACAACTGGGACGGTCTGACCGGCGCGGCCGGTATCCACCGACTGAACGAACTTCACGCGGTCGGCTGACACAATCACACCGACTTCGACTGGCACGCCCCATCCGGGCGGCGGGCTTGAAGCCCGGGGCTCCCATCGGGAGCCCCACCGAAGAACAGCTTAACGATTCGTTTCCTTCCGAGATTGCAGTGCAGCGATGGCGTCTACAGCCTCGCGAATCAGCGCTGGCCCCTTGTATATAAAACCCGTGTAAAGCTGGACCAGACTTGCTCCGGCCTCGATTTTTTCTGCCGCGTGGCGCCCTTGCGTGATCCCACCAACGGCAATGATAGGCAGGCGGCCCGCCAAGGTTTCGGCCAACACCCTGACGGTGTGGGTGCTCTTTTCTCGCACCGGAGCACCGGAAAGCCCGCCCGCCTCATCGGCATGGGCAAGCCCTGCCACACCGTCACGACTCAGCGTCGTGTTGGTCGCGATAACTGCATCCATTCCGGCCTGGAATACCGCTTCGGCAACCAGCCTGGTTTCCTCGTCGGTCATATCCGGCGCGATCTTGATGGCCAGCGGCACACGCTTACCATGAAGCACTTCGAGGTCTTCGCGGCGCTGGCCTAGCGCGTCAAGCAACTGCTTGAGCGAGTCACCGAACTGCAGGCTGCGCAGCCCCGGTGTATTGGGCGAACTGACGTTCACAGTGACGTAACTCGCCTGGTGATAGACCTTGTCCAGGCACAACAGGTAATCATCCTGAGCGCGTTCGACCGGCGTGTCGAAATTCTTGCCGATGTTGATACCCAGGATGCCCTTGAAACGAGCCGCATCGACCCGCTCCAGCAAGGCATCGACGCCGTGATTGTTGAAACCCATACGATTTATGATGGCTTCGGCCTCGGGCAGCCGAAAAATGCGCGGCTTTGGATTACCAGGTTGCGGCCTTGGCGTCACAGTACCCACTTCGACAAACCCGAATCCGAGCTGCGACATCCCGCAAATCGCCTCGCCGTTCTTATCCAGTCCGGCCGCCAGTCCCACCGGGTTAGGGAAATCCAATCCCATCACCCGCACCGGCAAACTGGCCGGTGCCTTGTTCAGCATGGCGTTAAGGCCTAAACGGCCGCCCGCGCCGATAAGATCAAGCGACAGTTCATGGGACGTCTCAGGCGTAAACTTGAAAAGCAGCTGGCGGGCCAGGTTATACATACGCAGCCTAGATCCTGGAAAGTGTGGCGCGAGAGTATAGCAGGCGGGCATTACTCACAGCGGGCGCAACGTAGCGCCCTGATCTGGATCATTCAAAGAAAGACGTCTATTCGAGTCGGCGCAAACGAATCAACTTGCCTTCCGGAGCAAACTCCATCTCGAATGAACCAAACACACCGGCAGTTGTCAGAAAGGGTCGCAGATGATGTGCCGGCAAGCTGACGCTCTTCCCTTCCCGGCTTTTGATCAGGATACGATTGGCGCGCCCCTGATAGACCGCCAGCAGCTTATCGGCGGGCAGTGCAATATCCAGCAAGAGGCTTGGCATGGAGGCTCCCTCATTGATCAGCGCAGCGATTTTGCCATACCGGCTCTCTAGCAGTGACCTATCACTGCTGTTCGTTGCCGAACTCGACGTAGAAAAGCTCGGCAAATACGGTGCACAGCGTGGACGGCTCTGCCACACTTCGACCGTTGCCCTATGCGTTCATCTACCATGATGAGTCTGCCCGAGCCGATGCCGCCCGTGACTTCACGAATCGTCAGATTTGCCCAACGCCTTGGATTGACCGGCAAATCGCCGCGCCAGGTCCTCGAGCACGCCAGCCAGATCAGCTTACCCTTTGCCCCGCTCTCCGAGCCGGCGCCGAGCATCTTCTGGCACGACGGCCCTTGCCTGCAGCGATTCGCTGATCTACCGAGAAGCGCCCTATCTGGCCCGATTCAGGAAGACAAGGCCAAGGCTCACGCTGCGTTGACGCGGCTCGTGCGTCAGGAACAGAGCGCTTATCCATCGCTCGACTTACGTCAGGTTGACGGTCTCGGTGGGCAAAGTACTGACGGAGCAGTCTACCCGACCTTCGAAGCACTGGCCGCTACACCCGCTTGTCGCCAGTTACGCGTGATCAGCTACAAGGATTTCATACGGACCATCACCGCTGCGCTGCCAGGCTACAACGAACAGGCCCCAATCGAGCTTCGTCAAGCCAGCTGGCTCGGCGAGCGGATTTACTGGAGTGGCGAGCACCATGCCGAGGCCTTCGCCTGTGCAATCGCTTATGCACGGCTGCGGGGGCTCGAGGTCAACCTTCCCTGCGAACTTACCGATTACCGGCTCGATGCAGCCGGTCTACAGGCCCTCGATAGTGACTACCACGCCGTCACCATGCCAGCACAAGCGTGGAGCGACCGAGGATTCATGGGGCTGCTGCTCGAAGCGAAGATTCCTTATGCGCGCTTGACGCTGCTGCGCAACGCTAATAACTCCGAGCTGCTCTTGCTGGACAAGGCGCAACCCGCTGCGAATGCCTTGGGAGAAGGACTCAAGCTCGCCGGCGCTCCGGATATGGTTCGCTACTTGCGCGACTTGCCGCAGATCACGCGTTTCCGCCTCGGCAACCGGACGCTACAAGCGGATTGACCTATCCGACGCAACTGCGACAGAGCTCAGGCAACCCCCTCACCGACCGGCACCATTTGCAGCTGAATAAAAAACGCCGATGCACAAGGCACCGGCGTTTCATCTCAGACGAAATCAACCGCCAGGAAACCCGGCGGTAAATCGCACCTAGCGTCTCGCACTTTCCAGCGCGAGGTCTTGTAGCTCGCGACCGGCAACAGCGTACATGGCGTAATCCACACTGCTGGCACTGCGCAGCTCGACCAGCATTCGCCGCCAACGCTCGACCTGATATTCCCGTTGCTCCAGCCAAAGCTGAACGCGTGCATCTAGGTTTTCAGGCGCCTCGGCCATCTGCAACACCGATACCGTAATGGCGCGCTGCTGACTGTCCAAATCATCGCGGAAGCTTTCCCGAGCCAGGGCTTGCCAGTTGTTGTCCACCGGCAGACCCGTCACCTGCTGAAGGTACCAAGGCAACTCCAACGCGCCGCCGACCGCGAAGTAAGCCGCGGCAACGTCGGCAGGTGGCTGCCCGGTTTCATCAGCTGCTTCCAGGATTGGAAGCAGCGTATAGAGATGATTGGTGCCGGCCACCATTCGCGCCAACAACTCGGGGACCCCGGCGTCGGTGTACCGCTCGTAACGCGCCTGCCAGAGCTCGCGTGTTCCGCCCTGCAACAGCTCATCGAGCTTTAACCCGAGCGCCGCGACACGCGGCCCGAAGTGCCCAACGTCACGTGCAGCGTCCAGCTCGCTTCGACGGTTGCGCAGGAACCAGCGTGTCGCTCGCCGACCCAGCCGCATCAGTTCATCCATGAGGTTGAGCTGCAATTCGGACGGGACCTTGTAATCGAGCGCTTCGATCTGGCGGAACCAATGGGGTAGATGGAAGATGTCCCGCACAATTACATAAGCACCCGCAACGTTGGCGGCACTCAGGCCAGTCGCCTCTCTGAGCCGCTGAACGAAGGTGATCCCCATGTTATTGATCAGGTCGTTGGCGATCTGCGTGCTGACAATCTCGCGCTTGAGACGGTGTTGCAGCATCGCCGCGCGATACTGCTCGGCTAGCAGCTGCGGGAATGCGCTTTCCATCTCCCGAGCAAGATAGGCATCGTCCGGCACGCGAGACTGCAGAAGCGCCTCCTTCAGTTCGATCTTGCTGTATGAAATCAGCACCGACAGCTCAGGTCGCGTCAATCCCTTGCCCAGGTTTGCGCGCTCGGCCAGCACCTCGTCGCTCGGCAAAAACTCAAGCGCGCGATCCAGCAAACCGTCAGCTTCAAGGGAACTGATCAGTCGCTTGTATTCACTGCCGCTCTCATGGGCGCGACGTTCGGCCTGCGATAGTGCCTGGGTCTGCTTGTAGTTGTCGTGCAGCACCAGTTCGGCCACGGCGTCGGTCATCTCGAACAGCAACTGGTCGCGCTGCTTGCCGGTCATGTCTCCAGCACTGACGATCTCATTGAGGAGAATCTTGATGTTGACCTCGTGGTCGGAGCAGTTCACCCCACCGGCATTGTCAATGAAGTCCGTATTTGCCGCGCCGCCCTGCAAGCAATACTCGACGCGCCCCAACTGGGTGATGCCCAGGTTGCCGCCTTCGCCGATGACCTTGGCACGCAGCTCGTTCCCGTTGACCCGCAGGATGTCGTTGGCCTTGTCCCCAACGTCAGCATGGGTCTCCGCCGTGCTCTTCACATAGGTGCCAATGCCGCCGTTCCATAGCAAATCGACCGGCGCCTTGAGCAATGCATGAATCAGTTCGGCTGGGGTCAGCTGATCCGCCTCGATCTCGAACCGGGCCTTCATCTGTGGCGTGATCGCGATACGCTTGGCTGAACGGGGAAACACGCCACCGCCAGCGGAAATCAACGAAGAATCGTAATCGGTCCAGGATGAGCGCGGCATATCGAACAGACGCTGCCGCTCGACAAAGCTGCGCGCAGCGTCCGGGTCGGGATCGATGAAGATATGCAGATGGTTGAAAGCGGCTACCAGCTGCAAGGTTTCCGACATCAGCAAGCCGTTGCCGAACACATCGCCAGCCATGTCTCCAATGCCAATCACGCTGACGTTGTCGCGCTGGACATCGATGCCCCGCTCGCGGAAGTGCCGCTGCACCGAGACCCAGGCGCCCTTAGCGGTGATGCCCATCTTTTTATGGTCGTAGCCAGCAGAACCACCCGATGCGAAGGCGTCGCCCAACCAGAAGTCGTACTCCGCAGCGATGCCATTGGCAATGTCGGAAAAGGTTGCGGTGCCCTTGTCAGCGGCAACCACTAGGTAAGGATCATCCTCGTCGTAGCGCAGTACGTTGACAGGCGGTACGACGATGCCTTCTTTGAGGTTATCGGTGATGTCCAGCAGGCCGCTGATAAAGATTCGATAGCAAGCGATGCCCTCGGCCAGCACCTCATCGCGCGAGCCGTTGGTAGGCAGACGACGTGGCACGAAACCACCCTTGGCGCCCCCCGGCACGATGATGGCGTTCTTCACCTGCTGCGCCTTAACCAGTCCTAGCACCTCGGTGCGGTAGTCCTCTTCCCGATCGGACCAGCGCAAGCCGCCTCGCGCGACTTTGCCGCCTCGCAGGTGTACGCCTTCCACACGTGGTGAATAGACGAATATTTCGAATTTCGGCGCCGGGCGCGGCATCTCTGGAATCGACCGCGAGTCTAGCTTGAAGCTGAAATAGCTCTTCGGTTTGCCGCTGGCATCGGCCTGATAGAAGTTGGTTCGCAGCGTTGCCTTGATCAGCGCCAGATAGCGCCGCAGGATGCGGTCCTCGTTGAGCACCGCCACATCATCCAAAGCCGTGATGATGGCCTGCTCCAGCCGCGCCTGTTTATCAGCGAGGTCCTCTTCGCCGAGTTTGCGCGCCAGGTAGAACCGCATCTTGAACAGCCGCACCAGTTCGCGTGCGATGTCGGTGTGGTTGAGCAAAGCGCTGGCGATATAGCCCAGATCGAAGCCCATGCGAATCTGCTTGAGGTACCGGCCGTAGGCGCGCAACAGCGCGACTTCGCGCCAGGTGAGCCCTGCGGTCAGTACCAGCCTGTTGAACGCGTCATTTTCCGCCTGGCCGTTATTGATGGCAATAAACGCGTCCTGCAGCGGCTCGTTGATCTCCATCAGATCGATCTCGAGCCCTTCTGCATAGGTGAACGCGAAATCGTGGATCCAGTATTCACGGCCATCCTTGCGCCGTAGATGGAAGGGAAACTCACCCAGAACCCGTAGCCCCAGGTTCTCCAGGATCGGCAACATGTCGGACAACGGCAGCGGTGTATCCAGGTGATAGAGCTTGCAGTGCAGGCGGTTTTCCATCGCCGTGATCGGCTGATAGAAGCTCATCACCAACGGCCGTTGCCCGCTGAGGCTAAGCACGTGCTGCATATCAACAGCCGCCGATTGCGGCGCGAAACGCTCCCGATATCCAGCCGGGAAGCCTTTAGGGAAGTCGGCGAGAATGCCGGTACCCTGGGCTTCGCCAAAACGCTCGATGACCACGTTCGAGTAGTCGTCTTGCCAGGTTCGGCAGGCCTGAACCACCTCGTTTTCCAACTGGACCGGATCGAACTGCACCTGCTTGTTCGGATCCAGACGCAGCAGGAACTGCACGCGGATCAAAACGGACTCGGAGAAGTAGGTGGAAAATTCACAGCCGCTGGCTTCCAGGCGGTCCACCAGCACCTGCTGGATACGCAGGCGCGTCTCGGTCGAATAACTGTCGCGGGGGACATAGGCCAGGCAGTAGCAGAAACGCCCATACGGATCGATGCGCAGGAACAGGCGCAGCTTGTTGCGCTCCTGGATTTGCACGATGGCGATAGCGGTGCTGAACAGCTGATCGAGCGTCATCTGGAACAACTCGTCGCGCGGCAACACTTCCAATACCTGAGTCAGCTCCTTGGCCAGATGCGCCGAATCATCGAACTGCGACCGCTCGATCACCTCCGCTACCTTGCTCCGAATATAAGGGATTCGCCGCACGCTCTGTGTGTAGACCGAGGACGTGAACAGCCCGAGGAAGCGGCACTCACGGATAACCCGCCCTTGCTCGTCGAATTCACGAATGGAGACGAAATCCGGATAAGCCGGCCGGTGCACCCGGCTCGGAGTAGCCGCCTTGGCGAATGACAGCAGCAGCGGCTCGCGCAGATAGGCCAAGGCCGGCGGCATGATCAGTTGATCATCTGCTTCAAGGCCTGTGCGTAGATGGCGCGACAGACCTAGCAGCGACGCCTCGTCATATATAATGCGGCCGCCCTCGCCCTGGTCGACAACCGTGAACTCTTCGTATCCGAGGAAGGTGAAATGATCGTCAGCCAGCCAGCGCATGAATTCCATGCTTTCAGCCAGTTGCGCATCATCAGCCGTTTGCAGCATCGCCAGGCGGGCATGGTGCTCTTCGGCCTTCGCCTTCATCGTCGGAAAATCGGTGACGGCCAGGCGTACTTCAGCTAGCACGCCATGCAGCGACTGCTCCAGTTCATGCAGAGCTGCGGCATTGGCGCAGCGATCGATTTCAACGAAGATCAACGACTCGGCTTCGCTGCCTTCACCTGAGCTGCCCTTGGGCAGCAATTCGACCAAGCTGCCGTCTCCGTCCCGGCGGACTTGCAGCACGCTGTTCTGCAGGGTGTGAATGGCATAGCCACGACGGGTCAGTTCCATGCGCACCGAGTCGACCAGAAAGGGCATATCCGGGTGCAGCACCTCGACCACGCTGTGGGTCGACTGCCAACCGTGCTTTTCATAATCGGGGTTGAATACCTGAACGACAGGGCTGCTCGGGTCGAAGCGCTCCAGCAGACGCCAACTGGCCAGCGTCGAGCCAACCAGGTCGGTCATGCGCCGCTGAGTCAGCTCGGGCAATGCGACGATTCCGAAAAACTGTTCGGCGAAGAGCCCCACTTGTGGCAGGAGTTTCTCGTCGACATGCTGTGCCAGGGCCACTTTCAGTTGTTGCTGAAAATCGGCTTTGCTGGCAGCTGTAAAGAACGCCATTTTTTCGCTCCATTCTGGCTTGGAATTCGACTTGGGCAGTCGCGGGACCTGACCGGCAACGCAACCTGTAAGTTCAACGTTAGTTCAGCGGACCGGGAATGCACCCCACGCTGGTCTCCTTTGTCTGGCGACGCCAGCGACCCAGCAGTCACATTTAATTCAGGCGCATGACGAACAATCCGCGGCGCCGGCCAGTACAGACCATCGGCTGATCTGGCGTGACGAACTTGCCGAGCCGCGCATAGCCGGCCCCTCGGTAATGAATTAAAGTCGTGCCGGTCGAGCGCCCGCCCCGACACGCCCCTGCAGAAGAGCCAAGCGATGGATCACCGTGAAGCCATAGTCGCATTGCGACACTTTCTTTCAACTCAGATCCTTGGTCAGGAACGGCTAATCGAGCGTCTGCTGATCGCCTTGCTGGCTGATGGCCATATGCTCGTCGAAGGCGCCCCGGGACTGGCTAAGACGCGGGCGATCAAAGAGCTTGCAGGTGGCCTCGAAGCGGAATTCCATCGCATCCAGTTCACGCCCGATCTGCTCCCTGCCGACATCACCGGTACCGAGATCTACCGGCCGGAAACCGGCAGTTTCGTATTCCAGCAGGGCCCCATCTTTCACAACCTGGTGCTGGCGGACGAAATCAACCGAGCGCCTGCGAAGGTCCAGTCGGCGCTGCTCGAAGCCATGGCCGAGCGGCAAGTCAGTGTCGGCCGCAGTACCTACGATCTGTCACCACTCTTTCTGGTCATGGCCACACAGAACCCAATCGAACAGGAAGGCACCTATCCTCTGCCCGAAGCGCAGCTGGACCGCTTCCTGCTTCACGTTAAGTTGGGCTTTCCCGACGCTTCGGTGGAACGACGCATCCTGCAACAGGCGCGCGGTGAAGCAATCAATGGCGAAACCGCGCCCGAGCACCGAGTTTCTCAGCAGGCAATTTTTGCCGCGCGCAAGGAAATCCTTGGCCTGTACATGGCCGACGCAGTGGAGGAATACCTGGTGCAGCTGGTCATGGCGACGCGCACCCCCGCGAAGTTCGACGCAGAGCTGGCTGGCTGGATTGCTTACGGCTCCAGCCCGCGCGGTTCGATCTCGCTGGATCGCTGTGCACGCGCCCATGCCTGGCTGGCTGGCCGGGACTTCGTCAGCCCTGAAGACATTCAGGCCGTGCTGTTCGATGTGTTGCGTCATCGCTTGATCCTTTCGTTCGAAGCGGAAGCCGCCGGTATCGATCAGGATCGCGTCCTGCAGCGCATCCTCGACGTGGTCGCGGTGGCCTGATGCAACCCTCGCGGTCCGCCGACGACAGGTCGCCGCCTACGAAGCCCGACGATGGGATCCGGGTGAGCCTTGCCGAGCTGATCGACATGCGTCATCGCGTCCGTGAAGTGCCCTTGTTTACCAGCCCGCATCGGCGCAGCCAGTTGGTCGGCCTGCACCACTCGAAGCTGCGCGGGCGTGGGGTGGATTTCGATCAGGTGCGCATCTACCAGGCCGGTGATGATGTCCGCACCATTGACTGGCGAGTCACTGCACGCACACAGGAGCCGCATACCAAGCTGTTTCATGAAGAACGCGAGCGCCCAATCTATTTGCTCGTTGAACAAAGTCCACGGCTGTTCTTTGGTAGCGAGCGGGCCTTCAAATCAGTGGTGGTTGCCCAGGCCGCCAGCCTGGTGGGTTGGGCCGCGCTAAGTCACAACGACCGCGTCGGCGGTCTCGTCTTCGGGCGCGGCGAACAGCAAGAAATCAAACCCCGGCGCAGCAAGCAGAGCCTCCTGCAACTGTTGGACCGCCTGGCCCGCGCCAATGCCAGTCTAGAAGCCGACCAGCCCGATGACCCCGAGGCCTTTGGCCTGGCCCTCAGGCGTGCACGCGAAGTGCTACGTCCGGGTAGCCTGGCGGTCATCATCTGTGACGAACGCGCCCTGAGCGATGCCGCGGAACAGCAGATGACCTTGCTTGCGCGGCATGTCGACCTGCTGCTGATCCCGGTCTGTGACCCACTCGATCATGCGTTACCGGCAGCCGGGCTGTTGCGTTTTGCGCAGTTCGGCGCTCGGCTGGAGCTGGACACCCATGACGCCGCGCTGCGACATACCTACCGACTGCAAGGCGAAGCGCGCAGCGCACGCTGGAAACGTCTGGCTGACCGTTTACGCCTGCCGTTAATGCCGCTGAATACCTCGCGTGAACTAGTTGAGCAGATGCGCGAACACCTCATCGGGCAACATAAAGGCGCGCCCCGATGAACGCCCTCGAGCTTGAACCCCTCATTACCCCAGCGGCTATAAGTTGGTGGCCCCTGGCGGCCGGCTGGTGGTTCCTCGCCGCCCTGCTGCTCAGCGTTGTTCTTCTGCTGAAATTCCGACCCTGGAAGCGACTCCAGCGCGGGAAACGAGGCGATTTGACCCAACACGAACACCCCCTCGACCCTCAGCGCCAGATTGCACTGCTGGAACTTGCCCAGTTGGACAAGCCCTACAATGGCCAACCGGCCAGCCACTGGCTGCAACAACTTAATGCGCTGCTCAAACGCCTGTGTCGGATACGCTATCCGGACGATCATCCACATACGTTGAGCGGGCGTGCCTGGCTGGCGTTTCTTGACAATCGGTGTCCGGCGGCCGGATTGACGCGTTGGATGGTGTTGGTTGAAGGCGCTTACCGCGCCGAGTGCCGGCTGGACGACAAGGCCATCCAAGGCCTAGAGCAGTCCGTGCAGATCTGGATTCGCAAGCATGTTTGAGCTGGCCTGGCCGTGGGTCTGGCTCCTGTTGCCACTGCCCTGGCTGTTGCGCTGGCTTTTGCCAGTATCCGAAAGCGGCGACGCGGCGCTGAAGGTTGGCTTTCTGGCCGAACTGGAAGCCCTTGCCGGCCGCCGGGCCGCCATCGCCCTGCCCGCCTGGCGGCAGCAGCTACCCTATCTGCTCATTTGGCTTCTGCTGGTGTTCGCGGCTGCGCGGCCGCAATGGCTTGGCGAACCGCTGCCGCTTCCCACTAATGGTCGCGACCTATTGCTCGCGGTCGACGTGTCCGGGTCCATGGATTACCCGGACATGCAATGGCAAGGCGAAGAGGTCAGCCGGCTAGAACTGGTCAAACACCTGCTCGGTGACTTCATTGCCGAACGGCGCGGCGATCGCGTCGGGCTGATCCTATTCGGCAGTAAGGCCTACCTGCAGGCACCACTGACCTTCGACCGGCAAACGGTACGCACCTGGCTCGATGAGGCTGTGATCGGCATCGCCGGGAACAACACGGCCCTCGGCGACGCCATCGGCTTAGCCGTCAAGCGCCTGCGCGAAAGGCCAGCGAAAAGTCGCGTGTTGGTGCTGATTACCGACGGCGCAAATAACGGTGGCGAAGTCGAGCCCTTGCTCGCGGCTCGACTCGCCGCGGCGGCAGGCGTCAAGGTGCATACCATCGGCATCGGTGCAGAAGCGAGTGACAGCACGCTTAGCCGCTTCGGTTTCAACCCCGGCGGCGATCTGGACGAAACGACCCTGCGCGCAATCGCACATGAAACCGGCGGCGAGTATTTCCGAGCGCGTACGCATGAAGAACTAGAAGCAGTCGGTACCACACTCGACCAGCTCGAACCTGCTGCCCAACAGCCGGCTCAGGCACGCGTGGCCACTGCGCTTTATGCCTGGCCACTGGCGACCGCGCTGCTGTTCAGCTGGCTGTTGGTCGCGCGCAGCATCTGGCCGCTGTCGCTGCGTCAACTCGGCCGGCGGAGCACGCCATCATGAGCGAACTTCTGCCGCACTTGCTCAGACCGTTCTGGTTAATCCTTTTGCCACTACCGATATGGCTGTTGTGGCGGTTATGGCATCGACAGCGCCAGACAGGCCGCTGGCAGCGCCTGTTGCCCGAAGCCTTTCATAGCGTTCTGCTCACCCGCGGCAAGCTGCGTAACAGCAAGCTCCCTTGGCTTCTGCTTGGCTCCGCCTGGCTTTTAAGCTGTCTGGCGCTGTTAGGGCCAAGCTGGCAACAGATCGAGCAGCCCAGCCTGTCACGCTCGGACCCGCTGGTGATCTTGCTGGAGACGACCCCGGCCATGCTGGCAACCGATGTGCGCCCAAGCCGGCTCGAGCAGGCCAAACGCAAGATCATCGATTTGCTCCAGACCCGTCAGGACGCGCAGACGGCGGTGGTGGTATTCGCCGGCAGCGCTCACACCTTGGTGCCGCTGTCCAACGACATGGCCACCACGCAAAACCTTCTGGATGCATTGAAACCCGACCTTATGCCCGAACCTGGTTACCGCGCTGATCTGGCGGTGATGCAAGGCATCGAACTGCTCCAGCAGGGCGCCAACGGCCGCGGCCGCCTGCTGCTGATCGGCAGCAGCCTGAGCGCGCCAGAACGCACAGCAATTGAGCAACTGCTCGAAGACAGCGATCAGTCGCTGCTCCTGCTCGGCATCGGAACCGAACAGGGCGCTCCGATTCCCCGTGAGGACGGCAGTTTCCTCAAAGATGATAAAGGCGCCATCATCATTCCTCGGCTGGACGACACTGCCATGCGGCGTTTTGCCAGCCGTATCGGTGGACGCTATCAGCAGGCTCGAGTCGATGATGCGGACCTGCGCAACCTCGGTTTGCTCGAACGCAACGGCAAGCTCGTGGCGCAAGACGAGACCACCCGTCTCGACAGCTGGCATGACCAAGGCTACTGGCTGCTATTGCCCCTGTTGTTGCTTGCCGCCTGTGCCGGGCGCCGGGGTTGGCTTTTCTGCTTGCCACTCTTCCTGTTCGTCCCGCAACCCGCCAGCGCTCTAAGCTTCGACGACCTCTGGCTACGCCCCGATCAGCAGGGCATGCGCCTGCTGGAGTCTTCTCGCCCAGACGAAGCCGCAAAACGCTTCAAGAATCACCAGTGGCAGGGCTATGCGCGCTACCAGGCCGGAGACTTTGCCGGCGCCGCCGAACAATTCAGCCAGGGCGACTCCGCAGCCGACCACTACAACCGCGGCAATGCCTTGGCACGCAATGATGAGCTGAAAGCCGCCATCGAGGCTTATGAGCAAGCCTTGGAACTGGACCCCGGCCTGGACGTTGCGCGACGTAATAAAGCCGCAGTCGAAGCGGCCCTGCGCCAGCAACAGACTCAGGAAGAAGCCAATCCCGACGAGCCGACACCGCAAGAACGGACACCTGAAACCACGCAGCACAAGCAGGCGCGCGGAAGCAAAGGGCCAGCCGCATCGTCCGCTTCGACGGATCAAGCCACGACGCAGGCCCCGCCAAGCCAAGCGGGCGAGGTTTCGAGCGAAACACAGAACGAGGCCCCTCCCGAGTCCAACTCAGAAGCGACCGACCAGCCGATCGCACAGGCACAGGACGTGCCCGTCGATCCCGAGCAGGATCAGGCAATGAACCAGTGGCTGCGCAAGATTCCGGACGACCCCGGCGAGCTGCTAAGGCGCAAGTTTCTTTATGAACAACGCAAACGGCAGGAATTGAATCGATGATGCGCTGGCTGACATTGGTGTTTCTGCTGCTGCTGGGCCTGCAGACGAACGCCGCGACCTTGCTCGCTCGGGTCGACCGCACCGAATTGAGCTTGGACGAAACGGTCGAACTAACCCTGGAAACGGCCGATGGCACCGCCTTTGGCAAGCCGGACTTGCAGCCACTCGACGGCCTTTTCAAGGTGTCTGGTACTCGCCAGAGCAACCAGCTTGCCGGCGCCAATGGCGAGGCGAAGGCGATAACCCAATGGCAGGTCACGCTCCAGCCACAGCAGACCGGTTATGTCGTCATTCCCCCTCTGCAACTCGGCGATGCCCGCAGCGAACCCATCACCTTGCATGTCACCGAGCCCAGTGCGGGCGATAGCGATCTTCTTGCGCCGATTTTCATCGACGCCAGCCTCGATCAGGAAGTGGCCTATGTGCAGGCACAGGTGCTGCTGACCCTGCGTATCTACCATTCCGTATCGCTTTACGACGACAGCACCTTGTCCCCGTTGCAAATGAGCGACGCGCTGGTGGAGCGACTGGGCGAACCACGCACCTATGAAAAAGACATCAATGGGGTTCGCCACGGCGTGATCGAAATCCGCTACGCGCTGTTTCCGCAGAAGAGCGGCGAGCTGACGATCCCCGCACAGCTGTTCAGCGCCACCACGGTCGCACCGGCGACCGGTGATCAGTACGGCTCCAGGTTCGGGCGTTCGACTCAGGTGAAATCTCCCACCATTCCGTTGACGGTCAAAGCCAAGCCAGCTGAATATCCCGCCGACGTCCCCTGGCTGCCTGCCCGGAGCCTGACGCTGGTCGAAGCCTGGAGTCCGGAACCGGCGGACGCTCAACTGGGTGAAGCCCTGACCCGCAGCCTTTTGCTGAAAGCGGACGGACTGACCAGTAGCCAGCTGCCACCCATCGGCTCGACCGAGGTTCCAGGGCTGCGCAGCTACCCCGACCAGCCGACCCTGAACAACGAAATCACCACCAACGGCGTCAGCGGCAGTCGCGAGCAGCGCGAAGCCTTGGTCGCGACGCGCACCGGTGATTTCCAGCTCCCACCCGTTGAAGTGGTCTGGTGGAACACCCTTGACGATCGCCTGGAGCGCAGCACTTTGCCTGGGCGGAACCTGCTGGTCGCCGACAACCCGAACCTTCAACAGCCCACCATTGACACGCCAGACGTGCCTGAACAGCGTGAAGCGCGTCGGCTGTGGCCTTGGCAGCTGAGCAGCGCCTTGCTGGCGCTGACCACCCTGCTCGGTTTTGGCCTGTGGCTGCATGCGCGTAGCCAACCTGCGGTGATCCGCACCGTGCAGACCGGTCCGACCCCGCGCAGCCTGCTCGATGACCTGAAACGGGCCTGCCTGGCCAATGACACCCAGGCTACCCGCCATGCACTTGATGCCTGGGCGCGTCAGCAGCCCGAGACGTTGGCCGATATGGCGGCGCGCTTCGAGCCGCTGTCCGACGCACTCGATGGGCTAAACGGTGCACTGTACAGCGAGACCGGTCAACGCTGGCAGGGCGAAGCCTTGTGGCAGGCCATTCAGAGCCTGCCGGCAAGACAGGCTGGCGATGCAGAGCGGGAAGCCAGCGCACTGCCGCCGTTGTATCCGCGCTGAATTGCGGGATCCCGGTTCCGGGGTGACGACCAGTCCATTCGCCACTGCCGCTGTTCGTGCTCCGACTAGATAGACGCGTCGTGTCCTGCGCTTGGCATGTGGCTTGCTAAACCTGAGTCAGTTATCCCGGCTCGCACCGAACCCCTTCCGGACGGTGTGCGCTTCGCATGGCAAAGGTTCCCCTCAGCATGACCGATCCCACCCCTTCGCTCCGCCCTGACGCCAAAGCCTGGGTCGCCGGCAGCGACGCGCCAGAAAAGCATGTCGTGAACCTTGGTTTCATGGCGTTGACCGATGCTGCATCACTGATCGTCGCCGCCACCCAGGGCTTTGCCCAGCCCTACGGCCTCACGCTCAACCTGCAACGGCAGAGTTCCTGGTCCAGCGTGCGAGACAAACTCGTTGAAGGCGAACTGGATGCCGCTCATGGGCTTTACGGGCTGATCTACGCCGTGCATTTGGGCATCGGAGGCGGTGCACCGAAGGACATGGCGGTGCTGATGGGGCTGGCGCAAAACGGTCAGAGCATCAGCCTCTCCCGCGAGCTGAAGGCCGCTGGCGTGACCGATCCCGATGCGCTCGGCAAATGCGTGCGCCAGAGTGGTGCAAAAATCACCCTCGCGCAGACATTTCCAACCGGCACTCATGCACTCTGGCTCTACTACTGGCTGGCCGCCAACGGCATTCACCCGTTGGCCGACGTGCGCACGCTGGTGGTGCCGCCATCCCTGATGGTGGCCCATTTACGGGCGCGTCGCATCGATGGCTTCTGCGCCGGCGAGCCATGGGGGGCGCAGGCCATTGAAGAAGACATGGGCTTCACCATCGCGACCAGCCAATCGATCTGGCCGGACCATCCGGAAAAAGTGCTCGGCTGCACGCGCGAATTCGTCGATCAGTACCCCAATACCGCCCGTGCGCTGGTCATGGCCATCCTCGAGGCCAGCCGTTTCATAGACGAGAGCCAGGAAAACCGCCGCAGCACCGCACAGCTGATCGCCGGTAGCGACTATGTCAATGCGCCCGTTGCGGCCATCGAGCCGCGCTTTCTCGGTCAATATGAAGACGGCCTCCGCCATGCCTGGCTGGACAAGCACCCGCTGCGCTTCTTTGGCAACGGCGAAGTGAACATGCCCTACCACTCCGACGGCCTCTGGTTCATGACTCAGCTACGCCGTTGGGGCCTGCTGCGCGAAGATCCGGATTATCTCGCCGTGGCGCAAAGCGTGCAGCAGACCAGCCTCTACCGTGACGCGGCGACTGCCTTGAACATCCCTGTGCCCGACTCACCCATGCGCAACGCCATTCTCATGGACGGCAGTCGCTGGGATGGCAGCGATCCGGCGGGTTACGCACGCAGCTTCGCGTTGCATGCACTGGCCGACACCGCAGCGCACCCCAAGCCTTGAAAAGGGAGACTGTCATGCTTCGCGTTCTCCTGATCGACGATACCCCGCGCAAGGTCGGCCGCTTGCGCAGCGCTCTGATCGAAGCCGGATTCGAGGTGATAGAGGAATCCGGTCTGACCATCGACCTGCCCGAACGGGTCGAGGCGATCCGCCCGGATGTGGTGCTGATTGACACCGACTCCCCCGGCCGCGACGTGATGGAACAAGTGGTGATGGTCAGCCGTGACCAGCCCCGTCCGATCGTCATGTTCACCGACGACAACAACCCCAACGCGATGCGCCAGGCCATCCGCGCCGGCGTCAGCGCCTATATCGTTGAAGGCATCCAGGCCCAGCGCCTGAAACCGATCCTCGACGTGGCCATGGCCCGCTTCGAAAGTGACCAGGCGATCCGTGCGCAACTGCACGCGCGCGACCAGCAACTGGTCGAGCGCAAGCGCATCGAACTCGCCAAGGGCATGCTGATGAAGATGCGCAGCTGCAACGAAGAAGAGGCCTACACCCTGATGCGCCGCCAGGCCATGAGCCGTCAGCAGAAGCTGATTCAGGTGGCTGAACAGATCATTGCGATGAACGACCTGCTGGGGCAGTAACCTGCAGCAGCGTTTCGGCCCTCTCCTAGCGTTAGCCTAGCCAAATGGCCGGATAAATTCGGCCGTGCGAGGCCATGCCAGCTGTCAGTTAAGGGCCCAGTGCTGAGGTTTGCACAATGCGTCCCTCGTAGCGGACTTGTTCGCTTCTCAAACCACGCGGTTCTGGGCCGAACCGTACTGCCCTCGCCCCCGCAACAACGCCTAGACAGCCAAGCCCACTTTTCGCCTCATGAGCAGCACGCCTGCGCTCCGTTCAAACGAACCAAAACGGAGCCAAGGGGTGCGCTGGCTGCACGCCTATCGCGCCGAACCGAGTTGCAGCGTGCCGAGACGGCGGCAACCCGCCCATGACTGGCTCGATCCGCAAGCCATTGTATTGATGTAGCTTTTTTTATTTTTAGCCGCTGCAAATCCCGGCATTGCGCGACCTGGCCTGCCCCTTGCAATCTCTCCAGTACCACGTCTTCGGGTCGCCAACGGCGGTGATCGGGACGAATTGACAAAGGCGTCAACGGTGCTCGCTCTGCTCATGCAGAGGGTGCGTCCGTTACGCCTTTTTTTCGTTTCGCGATTGAGGGAAAAATCATGCGCAAGACTCGCCGTACGTTGCTGAAAACGCTGATTGCCAGCCTCGGATGCTCTGCCCTGCTGCAATTGGTACCGATGACCGCTTGGGCTGCCGAACCCGAGAAAGAAGAATTGAAGCTTGGCTTCATCAAGCTCACCGATATGGCGCCCCTGGCCATTGCCTACGAAAAGGGTTTTTTCGAAGATGAAGGCCTCTATGTCACGCTCGAAGCTCAAGCCAACTGGAAGGTGCTGCTGGACCGCGTGATCGATGGCGAGCTGGACGGCGCGCACATGCTCTCCGGCCAGCCGATCGGCGCCACCATCGGCTTTGGCACCAAGGCCGACATCATTACGGCCTTCACCATGGACCTCAATGGCAATGCCATCACGATGTCTAACGCCGTCTGGGAGCAGATGAAACCCAACGTGCCCATGATCGATGGCAAACCGCAGCACCCAATCAAGGCCGACGCGCTGAAGCCGGTGATCGAGCAGCTCAACGCCAGTGGCAAGTCGTTCAACCTGGGCATGGTGTTTCCGGTATCCACACACAACTACGAGCTGCGCTACTGGCTCGCCGCTGGCGGCATTCATCCCGGCTACTACGCGCCGAACAAGGGCGACATCAGCGGCCAGATCGATGCCCAGGCATTGCTCTCGGTCACTCCGCCGCCACAGATGCCTTCGACTATGGAAGCCGGCACCATCCATGGCTACAGCGTTGGCGAGCCGTGGAACCAGCAGGCGGTGTTCAAGGGTATCGGCGTGCCGGTAGTGGCCGACTACGCGATCCGCAAGAACATGTCGGAAAAGGTCTTCGGCGTCTCCAAGGCCTGGGCCGAAGCCAACCCGGAAACTCACAAACGGCTGGTCAAGGCGCTGATCCGAGCCGGCAAGTGGCTTGATGAAGATAACAACGCCAACCGCCAGGAAGCGGTGGAGATTCTCTCGCGGCCCGAGTACGTCGGTGCCGACGCCAAGGTCATCGCCAACTCCATGACCGGCACCTTTGAATTCGAGAAAGGCGACAAGCGCGAGGTACCGGACTTCAACGTCTTCTTCCGCTATCACGCCACCTACCCCTACTACTCCGACGCCATCTGGTACCTGACGCAGATGCGCCGCTGGGGCCAGATCGCCGAAGCCAAGCCGGACAGCTGGTACCTGGAGACCGCCAAGCAGGTTTATCGCCCCGACATCTACCGCGAAGCCGCCGCCGCGCTGATCGAAGACGGCCTGCTCACTGCGGACGACTTTCCCGCAGCCGATGAAGACGGCGTCCGCGAGCCGCTGGCCGACACCATTGATGGCATCACCTACGACGGACACACGCCCAACGCCTATCTCGAACAGTTCGCGATCGGCCTGAAAGGCGATACCACCCTCTGATCCCGCCACCAGGGAGCCGTTGCGGCTCCCGATACCCGGAGAGGACACGTCGATGAGCAATCCAGCCGTCGCAAAAAACATCAAGCAAACGCTCGAGGCCGGCCGCCAGGCCCGGCTCAAGCGCTGGCTGCCGCAGGTAATCATGCCGCTGGTGGGCATTCTGGCTTTCCTGCTGTTCTGGCAGCTGGTGGCATCGAATATCCAGACTAGCCTCGGCCAGTTTCCAGGGCCCAGCCAAGTAGCCGAGCAGTTCAACGGCCTGGTCGATGCGCATCTTCAATCGCGCGAGAAAGCCGAGGCCTTTTACCTGCGCCAAGAGGAGCGCAACGCCGCGAAACTGGCGAAGAACCCGGACGCCGAGGTGAAGATTCGCCCTTACACCGGCAAGCCGACTTTCTTCGAGCAGATCTTCACCAGCCTCTACACGGTGATGACCGGCTTCGCGATCGCCTCGCTGATCGCCGTGCCGCTGGGCATTGTCTGCGGGCTGAGCAAGACGGTGTACAGCGCGATGAACCCGCTGATCCAGATCTTCAAACCGGTGTCGCCGCTGGCCTGGCTGCCTCTGGTGACCATGGTGGTCAGCGCCGTCTATGTCAGTGACGACCCGCTGATGGCGAAGTCCTTCGTCACCTCGGCCATCACCGTCGCGCTGTGCTGCCTGTGGCCCACGGTGATCAACACCACGGTGGGCGTCGCCAACCTCGATAAGGATCTGCAGAACGTCAGCCGTGTGCTGCGTCTGTCACCACTTAGTCACGTGCGTCGCATCGTCCTGCCCGCTGCCATTCCGATGATCTTCACCGGCCTGCGCCTGTCGCTGGCAACCGGTTGGATGGTGCTGATTGCCGCGGAAATGCTGGCGCAGAACCCCGGCCTCGGAAAATTCATCTGGGACGAGTTCCAGAACGGCAGTTCCAACTCCCTCGGCCGGATCATGGTCGCGGTGATCGTCATCGGCCTGATCGGCTTCGCCCTGGATCGCATCATGCTGATGCTCCAGCGCCGCGTGAGCTGGGACAAGAACGCAGACCTGCGCTGAGGAATCCACATGAACCCTACCCATCTCGAACTCACCGGCGTCGGTATCAGCTTCCCCACCGACAAAGGCCTCTACTGCGCCCTGCAGAACGTCAATTTGCGCATCGCCAAGGGCGAATTTGTTTCGCTGATCGGCCACTCCGGCTGCGGCAAGTCGACGGTGCTGAATATCGTCGCTGGCCTCTATCAGGCCACCACCGGCGGCGTGATCCTCGACGGCCGAGAGGTCAACGAGCCCGGCCCGGAGCGCGCCGTGGTGTTCCAGAACCACAGCTTGCTGCCCTGGCTTTCCTGCTATGAGAACGTCGAACTGGCGGTGCGCCAGGTCTTCAAGGGCCAGAAGAGCAGACGTGAAATGCGCGACTGGATCGAGCACAACCTCGATCTGGTGCACATGACCCACGCCCGCGACAAGCGCCCCAGCGAGATTTCCGGCGGGATGAAGCAGCGCATCGGCATCGCCCGCGCCCTGGCCATGCAACCCAAGGTACTGCTGATGGACGAGCCCTTCGGCGCGCTCGACGCACTGACTCGCGCGCACCTGCAGGACTCGCTGATGGAGATCCATGCCGACCTCGGCAACACGGTAATCATGATCACCCATGACGTCGACGAGGCCGTGCTGCTCTCCGATCGTATCGTGATGATGACCAATGGCCCCTCGGCCACCATCGGCGACGTTCTGCGCGTTGATCTCCCGCATCCACGCGACCGCATGACGTTGGCACACAACGCTCAGTACCACGCTTACCGTGCGCAGGTCCTCGAGTTCCTCTACCAACGCCAGCAGCGGCCCGCGGCATGACCGCCACGCGGCTCAGTTTTGCCTTGCATGACGCGCCGCGCCGGCACTTTTCGGATCAACGAGGTTGCTCGCGAAGCGTGTCCAGTTCGAGCTCGCACAGCCTTCAGCAAATCAAACCGGAATCAACGACATGGACAGAGCATTGATCGGCACCAGCCAGACGACAGAAGCCTGCAAGGCCGAGCCAGGCACTGCGTTTAGCCAGCACCTGGACTGGCTGCTGCTTGCGGCCTGGGCGGGCGCCTGTCTCGCAGCCCTCTGGCAGCAGCCGCTGCTGTCGCTGATGCTCGGTTGCCTTGCCGGAGGCATGCAGCTCGGCCAGCAGCGCAAACGGCGCGCAAGCCAGCGTCATAGCGACCACCTGTTGAGGCTGCTTGGCCGGCAACAGCACCTCAGCGAGCCGCGCGAGCATCTGGTCGCTGCTTTCAGTGCCCAGTCGCTGCGCAGCGAACGTCTGCGCAGCGAGGTGCAATTCGCCAGCGATGCCCTGGAGCGCATGGCCGGTGCAGCCGAGCACACCAGCATCGACCAGGGTCAGCGCGTCCTGGCAATCACTGACGCCAGCAAAGCGCTGAGCGACAACCTCGCGCGTGTCGACACGCTGGGTCAGCAAGCCATGCAGGCCTTTGCCGAAACCCATCGTGACAGCCAGGCCGGTCGCGACCGCGCTCTGGCTGTCAGCCATTCGATGAGCGATGTCCGCGAAAGCATGCAACGCACCGCCGATGCGGTCGGCCAGCTGCTTCAGGACACCGCCGCGGTGGGCAAAGCCGCGTTGAGCATCCAGAACGTCGCCAAACAAACCCAGCTGCTCGCCTTGAATGCCTCGATCGAAGCCGCGCGCGCTGGCGAGCATGGTCGCGGCTTTGCAGTCGTCGCTGACGAGGTTCGTCAGTTGGCGCTGACCAGCGACCGCGCCGCCCAGGACATTACCCGTGTGGTTGCGACAACAGGCGCTGCGGTCCGCCGTGTGGAAGTCGAGGTCGTTCAGCATCAGCAGTTGCTCGAGCAAAGCGGCCAGCAGAGCAGCGCATTGGCGACCGAACTCGACCAGTTGGCGCGACGCAGTCAGCAGAGCCTGGCCGAGCTCGATCATTTGCATGCGGCCCTCGATGAACAGCGCAACAGCAATCACCTGCTCCGTGTCCAGCTCGAGCACGTCGAAACAGGCGTCGATCAGCAGCGCGCCCAGGCCGAAGAACTGCACAGCCTGACCCTCTATCTCACCCGCCTCAGCCGTACGGAAGCCTGACCATGGAAGTATCAATCGCCCTGACTCTGGCCGCCTGCCTGGTCCTGCTTGGCAACCATCTGAGCCGCGTCGCGGCCGAGCGGCATCGCAAGCGAATCAGCACCACCGATGTCCAGGCGCTGCAGCAGGCGCTGGAAGTTCTACAGTTCATCCAGAAGCATCGCGGCCTCGGTGGTCAGCGCGATGCCTCGGCAGCAACGCAGCGCCTGGAAGTGGCTGGCCGGCTCGACCGACTCTGGCAGGAATGGAATGGCGACGAAAACCGCCCCGCGATGCGTGCGCTGTGGCAGCAGATTCGCCAGAGCCCGGGCGACTTCGAGCCGCACTGCATCCTCATCGAACAGGTGCTCGAGAGCATTCACGTACTGGAGCTGCGCCTGGCCTACCAGGGCAATCCACAGGTCACCGGCCTATGCGAAGCCTGCCGCTCACTGGAAGACCTTGGCCGGTTGCGCGGCCTCGCGGTGCGTGCGGCCAATTTCGACACCTGCCCGCTGGATATGCAGATCCAGATGCGTTACCTGTGCCAGCGACTGGCCGACCCGATTGGCGGCAAGACGCTGAGCAGCCTCATCGAACACTTGGAGCAGAACCTGATCAATGCGCCGCGCATCAGCCTCGCGCCGGCCGAATGCTACGCGTTGATCACGCCGATTATTGATGAGCGCCTGCAGGGTATTCGCCATAGCATCGCCTAATGGGTATGACAGCAACGGGCGCAGCCACTTGAGACGATTGTCGGACTTGGGCCTGGTCGGCGGACGCGTACAATCCGCGTCCCGCACGTTGCGCTGAAACGGCGCCACGCATCCAGCCCACGAGAGCACCATGGCCCGCCTGACTCTGCAGTTTCCAGAAGACCAGTTCTGTTTCACCACCCAACTGACGGTACGCATCACCGATATCAACGCCGGCGACCACCTGGCGAACGACTCGATGATCTCGATGATTTCAGAGGCCCGCGCGCGCTTCCTGTTTGCCTACGGCATCGCCGAGACCAGCAAGGACGGTGGTGGAATTATCGTCACCGACCTGGCGACCACCTACAAAGCCGAAGCTCATGCACGGGATGCCTTGTTGTTCGAGGTCGGCGTCATGGATTTCAACAAGTACGGCGGCGACATCACCTTCCGTATCACCCGGCCGGCCGATGGCACCCTGATTGCCATGGCCAAATCCGGCTTCGTTTTTTACGACTATTCGCAAAGCCGTGTCGTCGCCATGCCTGACGCATTTGCCGCGAAATTCCCGCGGGTCAACCGGATCAATTAACCCAACATTCGCCATCGCCGAGCTGCAGCAGTCGCTGCACATCCTCGTGATTGCAGAGTTCGGTACCGGGGCGCATCACGGTTGCGCTCCCGGCGGCGATACCGAAGCGCACAGCCTCATCAATGCCGCGCCCTTCGGCCAGCGCCAGCACAATGGCACCGAGCATACTGTCGCCGGCGCCCACCGCACTGACGACTGGGACCTGTGGCGAGCGCAGCCGGTGTAGCTGCTCGCCATAGGCCATCAGCGCCCCTTCCGCGCCCAGCGAGAGCACAATTATTTGCGCACAACCGTTCGCCATCAGGCCGCGTAGCGCTTGCTCCTGTTCCACTTCGCTCGCGATCGGGCGCCCAACCAGAGTCGACAGCTCGTTGAGGCTCGGTTTCAGCAGGTATGCACCGCCCCGGCGTGCAGCGTAGGCCAGGGGCTCGCCGGACAGATCGACGACCAGGCTGGCACCGATGCGTCGCGTCAGTCTGAGCAGATCATCGTAGAACGTAAGCGCCACACCCGGCGGAAAGCTCCCGCTCAGCACCAGATACCTCGGCGCTGGATCCAGCGAGGCCATTGCGTCGAGACAGCGGGTCAGCTCATCTGCGGACAAGCAAGGGCCAGGCAGCACGAAACGGTACTGCAGCCCAGTCTCGAACTCGTCCACCGTGAAACTTTCACGCGTGTCCCCAACGATCGGAACGGGGTGATGCGCCAGGCCCAGCTGATCCAGCGCACGCGTGAGCAGATCACCGAACGGACCGCCTGCGGGATAGATGGCCACCGCATCGCCCCCCAGCGTATCGACCACCCGCGCGACGTTGATCCCTCCGCCGCCCGGGTCATGGCGCGGCAGCGAGCAGCGCAACTTCTCGGTGCTGGTCACCCGCGCAGTGCTAACGGACAGATCCATTGCCGGGTTCAGGGTCAGGGTGGCAATAACGGGCATCGATCACTCCTCGAAGCTTGGCAGGCCAAGCCTAGCAGCCGCCGTGAGGGTCAATACCATCACCAAGGCAATGCCCCGAAATGGCCCTCATCGCACAACGGTTGTGCAGCCGACGCCGCCCGGTTGTCCGTGCCCAGCGTCACTGCTGCGTAAAAACGCGGTCTCCAGCAGACTGGCACGCTAGGTGCTTGGTTCTCGGCACGGTAGGCCAACGGCGGTCTCCACGTTAAGACAAAGGCGTCGCAACATTCCTGCTCCGGCAGGCGTGCTGCGGCGCCTTTTTGTTTTCGCCTCGAAGCTGGGGCGGCCTCTTTTGCACTAGATGAATGCCTGGAGCCTACCCGATGAATACCAGTTTCTGGAAAGCCGGCCACACCCCGACACTGTTCTCCGCCTTTCTCTACTTCGACTTGAGTTTCATGGTCTGGTACGTGCTCGGCCCCATGGGCGTGCAGATCGCCGCGGACCTGGGGCTGACTACGCAACAGCGTGCCTTCATGGTCGCCACCCCCATTCTCTCCGGTGCCGTGCTCAGACTGGTGCTGGGCATGCTGGCCGATCGCACCTCGCCGAAGACCGCCGGGTTGTTCGGCCAGGTCGTGGTGATCGCCGCCTTGTTCATCGCCTGGTTGCATGGCATTCACAGCTATGAGCAAGCGCTGCTGCTCGGCCTGTTCCTCGGCATGGCCGGCGCTTCGTTCGCCGTGGCGCTACCCCTGGCCTCGCAGTGGTATCCGCCGCAGCATCAGGGCAAGGCCATGGGCATTGCCGGTGCAGGCAATTCCGGCACGGTGCTCGCGGCGCTGTTCGCACCGGTACTGGCCACGATGTTCGGCTGGAGCAACGTGTTCGGTCTGGCACTGATTCCGCTAGTACTGACGCTGATCATCTTTGCCACGCTCGCCAAGAATGCGCCGAACCGCCCTGCGCCGAAATCCTTCGCCGATTACATGAAGGCCCTGGGCGATCGCGACAGCTGGTGGTTCATGTTCTTCTACAGCGTCACCTTCGGCGGCTTCCTTGGCCTGGCCAGCACGCTGCCCGGCTACTTCCACGACCAGTACGCCTTCGACCCGGTCAAGGCCGGTTATTACACGGCCGCCTGCGTATTCGCCGGCAGTCTGCTGCGCCCATTGGGCGGTGCACTGGCGGACCGCATCGGCGGTATTCGCTCGCTGCTGGTGATGTACACCGTCGCCGCTATCTGCCTGTTCGTGGTCGGCGTCAACCTGCCAAGCTCGACGGCGGCGCTGGCGCTATTCGTTGTCGCCATGCTCAGCCTGGGTGCCGGCAACGGCGCGGTGTTCCAACTGGTGCCGCAGCGCTTCAACAAGGAAATTGGCGTGATGACCGGACTGGTCGGCATGGCCGGTGGCATCGGCGGCTTCCTGCTGACCGCAGGCCTGGGCGCCGTCAAGCAGGCCACCGGTGACTACCAAATGGGTCTGTGGCTGTTCGCCAGCCTCGGTGCGCTGGCCTGGTTCGGGCTCTATGGCGTCAAGCGTCGCTGGAGAACCACCTGGGGTTCCGCTGCGATGACCGCCGCACGCGTCTGACTTCGAATACGCTGACTACAAGGCAGGCCACACTCGGCCTGCCTTTACCGTTCCCCCGGCGTGCCTTTGGAGTAATCCCTTATGCCGTTGCAGCTCTCGTTTGGCGAAGCCACCGCAACCGGCCCGCGTGAGGAGAATCAGGACGCGCTGCGGATCGTCACGCCAACACCGGGGCTCGCCGCGAGCAAGGGTGCGCTGTTCGCGATTGCTGACGGCGTCAGCCAGTGCGCTGATGGCGGCCTTGCCGCTCGGGCCACCTTGCAGGCGTTAGCCACCGACTACTACGCCACGCCGGAGACCTGGACTGTCGCGCAGTCCCTCGACCGGCTGCTGGTCGCCCACAATCGCTGGCTGCAGGCCAACGGTGGCGGGCAGCCGCTGCTGACCACGTTGACCGCGTTGGTGCTGCGCGGCCGTCGCTTCACCCTCGCCCATGTTGGCGACTGTCGCGCCTATCGCTGGCTCGATGGCGAGCTGCAGCGGCTCAGTGAAGACCACGTGTGGGAGCAGCCGAACATGCAGCACGTGCTCAAGCGTGCCATGGGCCTGGACCAGCATCTGGTGGTGGACTACCTCGACGGCGAGCTGCGCCTCGGCGAATCCCTTTTGCTGCTGAGTGATGGTGTCTGGGCCGGCATCACCGAAGGCGATATCCGGAATGTGCTCAGCGCCGAACCTGATCTGACCAGCGCGGCTAGGGCGCTGGTCCATCTATCCCACCAGACCGGCAGCCAGGACAACGCCAGCGCCCTGCTGCTGCGGGTCGACGAACTGCCGGAAGCGGCACTAGCCGATTCGCTCGCGCAGCTGGCGGACTGGCCGTTGCCGCCCAAGCTACGCCCCGGCCAGATATTCGAAGGCTGGACGGTCCAATCACTGCTGGCCGAGTCGCGTCAGTCGTTGATCTACCGGGTGCATGATCAGCAGGGCCAGTCCTGGCTGCTAAAAACATTGCCGCCCAGCCGCGACGATGAACCCGAAGCCGGGCCAGCCCTGCTGCAGGAAGAGTGGTTTCTGCGTCGCGTCGCCGGCCGTGCCTTTCCCGAAGTCCACGGACTGCCCCAGCGCCAGCACCTGTATTACGTGCAGCGTGAATACCGTGGCCAGACCCTTGCCCAGCGATTCGCTCAACAGGGCCCGATGGCACTGACCGATTGGCTGCAGATGGCCCCATGCCTGGTCCGAGCATTGGGCATGCTGCACCGGCGCAACATCCTGCACCGCGATATCAAGCCCGAGAATCTGCATCTGGATGACAACGGCGAGTTGCGCCTGCTGGATTTCGGCCTTGCCTATTGCCCAGGTCTGTCCCGAGACCTGCCGCATCATCTTCCGGGCACACCAAGCTACATCGCGCCCGAGGCCTTTAGCGGCGAAGCGCCGAGCCGGGAGCAGGACCTCTATGCGGCAGGCGTCACCCTCTACTTCCTGCTGACCGGCCGTTTCCCCTATGGCGAAGTCGAGGCTTTCCAGCGGCCCCGTTTCGGCAGCCCTGTGCCAGCAAACCGGTATCGCCCTGATCTGCCCCAGTGGCTGGATGACATGCTCAGCCGCGCCGTCGCGGTTGACCCCTCGCAGCGCTTCGAAACCGCAGAAGAATGGCTGCTGACCTTGGAACAGGGGGAGCGGTTGGCCAGCAACACGGCAACGCTACCGCTGCTAGAACGCGAACCGCTGAAGGTCTGGCGTGGGCTGGCCCTGATTTCGCTGCTGCTGAATCTGGTGCTGGTGGTCTGGTTGGCGAAAGGCAGCTAACTAATCACCTTGCGATCAGACCGACACGCGCCGGACGATCAAACCTTGCCGGGCCACACGCGTCAGTTGCCGCACGCAGTCTTCGAGACGTTCAGCGCTCGGCGCCTGGATCACGGCCATATCGAAACTGTTCGATGCAAAGTGCGCCAGCGACTCATCGACCCCGGTGAACTGAACCTGAAAGGCACGCGGCCTGCCCCAGCGCTTCGGCCAGCCGTCGAGATAACGTAACAGCGAAGGTTGATGGCTACCGCCAAGGAGGATTTTCGGGTTGCTGCGGACCAGCCCACTGGTGATAGGGGCCAAACGTAGAGGGGCGCGTTGCAGTGCATTCATTGGGAGAAGTCCCGCCTCGAAAATTCCGCTGGGCAGCGGTGGGAGGCGACACCGAACCAGCGCTTTAGCGGTATTTCGAAGCCTTGGCTCCAGGCGCCCCGCAAGTAGCTGACTAAATCGGCGCATGGGCGAAACAATAGAAAAGCGGGCCGGCGGCTGTCAACGGTCAATTTCGCCATGCAGCCCGCGAACCCCTCCGTGATGGTGGGCTGAAGCCCACCCTACGGGTGCAGCGGAGCTGCCACCCGGTTCACCTACGGGCCTCAACCACCGAGAGCCGTCACGACACACGGCCTTATTGCGTAGGGTGGGCTTCAGCCCACCAAAAAAACTCGCAGCAGTCCACCGACGCACCAGTACTGCGCAGCTTGCTATATAGGGGTGCAGCTGCAAGTCGCTTCGGCCCGGTTGCGCAGGCTTGGCGAAACGATAAAACAGCGCAGCATTACGTGCGCCTGTACCGGTTCGCTCCGTGCCAGGGCGCCCGTCAGTGCTGGGCTGCGCGACGAAGACGTTGCGCAGGGCGACATGCGCGCTACGGCTGACCGCGGCCAGCCGCTGAACCGCGATCAGGTTGGCACAGCCTCTGCATTGTCAGGCTTACATCAAGCCGGACCTTCAACGTGGAGGGTCAGGCTCCGAATACGGAAAACAAGGACAAAGGCGTCCTCACTGGGAGATCAGTGGGACGCCTTTTTCGTTGTTGGATATTTCAACGGCATGGCCCGAAAGCATTCAGCGCGCCGGCCCGGCACGGAGAACAGCATGAAGAAACTCAAGCTGGTGATGATTGGCAATGGCATGGCCGGGGTTCGCACCCTTGAAGAGCTGCTCAAGCTCGCCCCTGAGCTCTACGACATCACGGTGTTCGGCGCCGAACCCCACCCGAACTACAACCGCATCCTGCTTTCCCCCGTATTGGCCGGCGAACAGACCTTCGAGGAGATCGTGCTCAACGACCTCAGCTGGTATGCCGAGCACAACATCAACCTGATGCTCAACCGCAAGGTGGTCGAGATCGACCGCGCCAAGCGCCGCGTGATCGCCGAAGACGGCAGCGAGGCCGAGTACGACCGCCTGCTGATCGCCACCGGCTCGAACCCCTTCATCCTGCCGATCCCGGGCAACCAGCTCGACGGCGTGATCGGCTACCGCGACATTGCCGATACCCAGAAAATGATGGACACCGCCAAGACCCACAAGCACGCCGTGGTCATCGGCGGTGGCTTGCTCGGGCTAGAAGCGGCCAACGGGCTGAAGCTGCGCGGCATGGAGGTCACCGTAGTGCATATCGGCGAATGGCCGATGGAGCGCCAACTCGACAAGACAGCCGGCACCCTGCTGCAGCAGGCGCTCGAAGCACGCGGGCTCAACTTCAAGATGCAGAAGCAGACCGCCGAGCTGATCGGCAACGATGAGGGCCGCGTACGAGCCGTGCGTTTCGCCGATGACGAAGTGATCGACGCGGATCTGGTGGTGATGGCCGCCGGCATCCGTCCCAACAGCGAACTCGCTGAAAAGTCTGGAATTCCCTGCAACCGCGGCATTCTGGTCAATGACACCCTGCAAACCTACGACCCGCGCGTCTATGCCGTCGGCGAATGCGCCAACCATCGCGGTACAGCCTACGGCCTGGTGGCGCCGCTGTTCGAGCAGGCCAAGGTCTGCGCAAACCATCTGGCGATGCTGGGCTTCTCCCGCTACCTAGGCTCGGTGACGTCGACCAAGCTCAAGGTCACCGGCATCGACCTGTTCTCCGCAGGCGATTTCCTCGGCGGCGAAGGCACCGAAACCATCACCCTCTCCGACCCCATCGGCGGCGTATACAAGAAGCTGGTGATCAAGGACAACATCCTCGTCGGGGCCTGCCTGTACGGCGACACCGCCGATGGTGGCTGGTATTTCCGCCAGGTGCGCGAGGGCCATAACGTCAGCGAGATCCGCGACCACCTCATGTTCGGTGAGGGTGCCATTGGCGACACCGGTCACCAGGGCCAGAACAAGGCCATGGCGATGCCCGACAGCATGGAAGTCTGCGGCTGCAACGGCGTGTGCAAAGGCACCATCGTCAAGGCGATACAGGAGCACGGGCTATTCTCCGTCGACGATGTGAAAAAGCACACCAAGGCCGCCAGTTCCTGCGGTTCCTGCGCCGGGCTGGTGGAACAGATTCTGATGAGCACCGTCGGCGGCGCCGCGGATGTGAAGCCGAAAAGCGAGAAAGCCATCTGTGGCTGCAGTGACCTGAACCACGGCCAAGTGCGCAAGGCCATTGTCGACGAACACCTGATCAGCATCCCGGCGGTGATGAGCTATCTGAACTGGCGGACGCCCAACGGCTGTGCCACCTGCCGCCCGGCCCTGAACTATTACCTGATTTCTTCATGGCCCGGCGAAGCCAAGGACGATCCACAGTCGCGCTTCATCAACGAGCGCGCCCATGCCAACATCCAGAAGGACGGGACTTATTCGGTCATCCCGCGGATGTTCGGCGGCGTGACCAATGCCGCCGAGCTGCGCCGCATCGCTGACGTCGCCGACAAGTACCAGGTGCCGATGGTTAAGGTCACCGGCGGCCAGCGCATCGACCTGTTGGGCATCAAGAAGGACGACCTGCCAAACGTCTGGAAAGACCTGGACATGCCCGATGGCCATGCCTACGGCAAATCCATCCGTACGGTGAAGACCTGTGTCGGAAAAGAATTCTGCCGCTTCGGCACGCAGAACTCGACCGGACTGGGTATCGATCTGGAGAAGGCACTGTTCGGCATGTACTCGCCGCACAAGGTCAAGCTGGCCGTCTCCGCTTGCCCGCGCAACTGCGCTGAATCCGGTATCAAGGACGTCGGCATCATCGGCGTCGATTCCGGCTGGGAGCTGTACGTCGGTGGCAACGGCGGCATAAAGACCGAGGCCGGCGAGTTTTTCGTCAAGGTCAAGACCGCCGAGGAAGTTGCCGAATACAGCTTCGCCTTTCTCCAGCTCTACCGCGAGGAAGGCTTCTACCTCGAACGCACCGTGCACTACATGCAGCGCGTCGGCCTGGAATACATCAAGAAAATAGTTCTGGAAGACGAAACCCGGCGCAAGGCGCTGGCCCAGCGACTGATGTTCTCGCTGAGTTTCGAGGGCGATGGCTGGAAGAAGGCCATCGCAGAGCAATCGCTGAAGAAAGAATACGAAACCATCCAGTTGGCCCAGATCGAGCCCGCGTGACGATTCGCCGCTACCGGAAAGCTGCTTGATCAACCGAATTGCGAGGAAACAACGATGAAATGGTTCGACATCTGCTCCTTGGATGAGATCAACCCACTTGGCGCACGCATCGTCGCCGGGCCGAAGGGTGACATCGCGGTCTTCCGCACCGCCGACGATCAGGTGTTCGCACTGGACGACCGCTGCCCGCACAAGGGCGGCCCGCTGTCACAGGGCATCGTCTTCGGCAAGCAAGTCGCCTGCCCGCTGCACAACTGGCAGATCAACCTCGATAACGGCGAAGCCGTGGCGCCGGATGTGGGCTGCGCGCATAGCCACGAAGCACGGGTCGAAAACGGCCGTGTGCTGCTTTCCCTGAATAGCCAGAAAGGTGACTAAAGCGGAGCGCCGCCCGGCCCACCCTACCCGACCGCAGGCGGCCCACATCGTAGGGTGGGCTTCAGCCCACCATATGAACTGGCCCGAACACCGCACGGTTTCCCCGAAGGACGCGAGCTCGGGCAACGATGCACCGCTGTACCAATAAATAACGGTGGGCTAAAGCCCACCCTACGAAGCCACCCTTCCTAGGAACCGACGCCATGCGCCAGACAACCGCTTCAACCTGTTGCTACTGCGGCGTGGGGTGCGGCGTGCTGATCGAGCACGACGGCGAGCGCATCCTCGATGTCACCGGCGACCCGAATCATCCCGCCAACTTCGGCAAGCTGTGCAGCAAGGGCGCGAACCTGCACCTGACCGGTGACCTGGATGCCCGCGCGCACTATCCCGAACTGCGGCTAGGCAAGGGTCTGGCCCGCGCACGCACCGATTGGGACAGCGCCCTGGACCACGCCGCCAACGTATTCGCAGAGACCATCGCCGAACATGGCCCGGACAGCGTCGCCTTCTACATCTCCGGCCAGTTGCTGACCGAGGACTATTACGCCTTCAACAAGCTCGCCCGCGCGCTGGTCGGCACCAACAACATCGATTCGAACTCGCGGCTGTGCATGTCATCCGCCGTGGTCGGCTACAAGCGCAGCCTTGGCGCCGATGCCCCGCCGTGCAGCTACGAGGACATCGAGCAGAGCGATTGCCTGCTGATCGTCGGCAGCAACATGGCCTACGCCCATCCGGTGCTGTTCCGGCGTCTCGAAGAAGCCAAGGCCAAGCGCCCGGAGATGAAGGTCATCGTCGTCGATCCACGGCGTACCGATACCTGCGACCTGGCGGACCTGCACCTGGCGATTCTGCCGGGGACCGACGTTGCGCTGTTTCACGGCATCCTGCACATCCTGCTGTGGGAAGGTTGGATCGACCGCGACTTCATCGACGCTCATACCAATGGCTTCGATGAGCTGAAAAGCATGGTGCGCGACTACAATCCGGCCATGGTGGCGGACCTCTGCGGCATCGGTGTTGACGAACTGCAGACCACTGCCGGCCTTATCGGCACGTCGAAGCGCTTCCTCTCGCTCTGGTGCATGGGCGTCAACCAATCCACTGCCGGCAGCGCCAAAAACAGCGCGCTGATCAACCTGCACCTGGCCACCGGCCAGATCGGCAAGCCCGGCGCCGGCCCCTTCTCCCTGACCGGTCAGCCTAATGCCATGGGTGGCCGCGAAACCGGCAGTCTGTCCAATCTGCTACCTGGGCATCGCGAGGCCGGTAACGCGTCGCATCGCGCTGAAGTAGCGGAATACTGGGGCGTTCCTGCGTTGCCCGAAGCGCCAGGCCTATCAGCGATCGAACTGTTCGACGCCGTGCACAGCGGCAAAATCAAGGCGCTGTGGATCGCCTGTACCAACCCGGCGCAATCCATGCCGGACCAGCAGAAAGTTCACGAGGCCTTGGTGGCCTGCCCTTTCGTCGTGGTGCAGGAAGCCTTTTTCACCACCGAGACCTGTCGCTACGCCGACCTCCTGCTGCCCTCCGCCAGCTGGGGGGAGAAGGAAGGCACGGTGACCAACTCCGAGCGCCGCGTCAGCCATGTGCGCGCCGCTATCGATGCGCCAGGCGAGGCACGGGCCGACTGGGCGATCACCTGCGACTTCGCGCGTCGGTTGGAAACGCTGATGCGCCCCAGCCGGCCCAGCCTGTTCGCGTTCGATGCGCCGTCGGCGATATTCGAGGAATACAAGCTCCTCACTGCGGGCCGCGACCTTGACCTGTCCGGGCTAAGCCATGAGTTGATCGATCAGCTCGGGCCGCAGCAGTGGCCCTTCCCGACCGGCAGCACGCAGGGCACCACGCGCCTTTATGGCGACGGGGTCTTTCCTACCGACAACGGCCGCGCACGCTTTCTCGCAGAGCAGTACCAGGCGCCGAAAGAGAAACGCGAGGCACGCTTCCCGCTCACGCTGAACACCGGCCGCCTTCGCGATCACTGGCACGGCATGAGCCGCACCGGCACCGCGGCGCGCCTGTTTGGCCACGTCGAGGAAGCGCTGCTCAACATGAGCGGTGACGACATGCGCCGTCGCCGTCTGCTCGATGGTCAGTTGGTCAAAGTCCGTAGCCGCCGGGGCGAGCTGCTGCTACCGGTACACAAGGACGAAAGCCTGCGGCCCGGCCAGGCCTTTATGCCGATGCATTGGGGTGATCGCTTCCTCAAGGGAATGGGCGTGAATGTGCTGACCCTCCCCGACTTTGATCCGGTCTCCAAACAGCCGGAGCTCAAGCACGCCGGGGTGGAAGTGGAGAAGGTGGAGCTGCCCTGGCAATTCTTCGCCATGGTCGAAGGGCAGGTGCAGAAGCGCTTCGAAAAATTGCGGCCCTTATTCGAAGGATTCGCCTATGCGAGCTTCAGCCTGACCGGGCGAGACCGTTCGGCGCTGGTCATCCGCGCCGCCTGTAACGAAGCCCCGGATGCGACGCAGCTGGCGCAGATCGAACAGCTGCTGGGGTTGGATGAAGGCCCGGTGGTGGCTTACGACGACCCACGACGCGCTGTCGGCAAGCGGGTGCGTATCGAGGAGGGTCGCATCGTCGCCCTCAGCCTGTCCGGCGAAACCGCCGCACGCGACTGGCTGAAACAGCTCTGGCACGACGGCACGGCCGATCAGGCACTGCGTCGCTGGCTGCTGGCGCCACTGAGCACCCCGCCGGGCGGAGGCGTTCGCGCGGCCAAGACCCTGTGCAACTGCATGAACGTTGGCGAGGACGCGATCTGTGCGGGCATAGACCGCGGCCTCGACCTCAATGGTTTGAAGCGGGAGCTGGGTTGCGGCACCAGCTGCGGGTCCTGTGTGCCGGAAATCAAGCGGTTGCTGGTGAAGCAGCCAGCGGTGGCCTGAACGGCTCCACCAATAGACAGCTGGCGATGCTTGGCGTGTCGCCGACACCATTACAGCAGCATGAGAGGTAGAGACATGAGCGCAAAAGTCTGGCTGGTTGGCGCAGGTCCGGGGGACCCGGAACTGCTGACGCTCAAGGCCGTGCGCGCCATGGGCGAGGCCCAGGTGGTGCTGATCGATGATCTGGTCAACCCTGCAGCACTCGAGCATTGCCCGAACGCACGGGTAATCCCGGTGGGCAAGCGCGGCGGCTGTCGCTCGACGCCACAGGCATTCATCCATCGGCTGATGCTGCGCTACGCACGCCAGGGCAAATGCGTGGTGCGCCTCAAAGGTGGCGACCCTTGCATCTTCGGCCGCGGTGGCGAGGAAGCCGAATGGCTGGCGGAGCGCGGCATCGAGGTCGAGCTGGTCAATGGCATCACCGCAGGCCTGGCCGGCGCCACCCAATGCGGTATCTCACTCACCCAACGCGGCGTAGCGCGCGGCGTCACGCTGGTCACCGCACATACCTTGGACGGCAGCAGCCCCGAGTGGCATGCCTTGGCTAAAACAGGTACCACCCTGGTCGTCTACATGGGCGTGAGCAGCTTGCAGCAGGTACAAGCCGGCCTCATGGAAGGCGGCCTGCCTGCCAGCACTCCGGTGGCGATGATTGAAAACGCCTCGCTGCCGCAACAGCGCGAATGCCGTTCGCAACTGGGGGCTATGTGCACGGATGCTGCCGCGTTCCGGTTAAAGAGCCCAGCTATCCTGGTCATCGGCGAAGTCGCCGTGCAAGCCGTTACGCAGGGGCTAAGCCAGATTGCGTGATAGGTAGCTGCTGATACGTTGGACCGGATGGTCGAAGCTGGAGCTGACACTCAGCACGTAGGGGTCCATATCACCGAACCGTCCTACCGGGGAACGGTGGGCTGAAGCCCACCCTACTCTGAGGTTCGAGCAGCGAATGCTCGCAGGCGTGTGACCCAAAAGTAGGGTGGGCTTCAGCCCACCAGAAAGCCCACGGTGGTAGAGCGATGAGATAGCAGGACTCCGCGTCTCCCGGCGCAAGATACTCAAAACCCCGCTTTGCGGGGTTTTAGGTTTGAGGTTCGAGCAGCGAGTGCCCGCAGGCGTGACCAAAAGGTAGGGTGGGCTTTAGCCCACCAGAAAGTCCACGGTGGTAGAGCGATGAGATGGCAGGACTCCGCGTCTCCCGGCGCAAGATACTCAAAACCCCGCTTTGCGGGGTTTTAAGTCTAGTGCTTGGCTGTGTCACGCTTTCTGCCGCAGCTTCTCCGGCTTGATCAGGAAGCGCGCCAGTGCAGGCAGCAGCCAGATCGCGCCAACCATGTTCCAGAGGAACATAAAGGTCAGCATCAGGCCCATGTCCGCCTGGAACTTGATCGCCGAGAACACCCAAGTGAACACGCCGATCGCCAGGCAGATACCAGTGAAAATGACCGCCTTGCCCGTCGATTTCAGGGTTTCGTAATAGGCATCCTGCAGCGTCATGCCTTGGCGCAGGTAGGATTCCAAACGGCTGTAGATATAGATGCCATAGTCCACACCAATACCCACCCCGAGTGCGATCACCGGCAACGTCGCGACTTTTACGCCAATCCCCATGAAGGCCATCAGTGCGTTGCCGAGAATGGAGGTCAGCACCAGCGGCAGAACGATACACAGAGTCGCCGCGACGGAGCGGAAGGTCAGCAGGCACATGAAACTCACCGCGGCGTAGACCGCAATCAGCATGGTGGTTTCAGAAGCGGCGATGACTTCGTTGGTCGCTGCTTCGATACCGGCGTTGCCCGCAGCCAGAACGAACTCCAAACCTTCGCGGTTGTTTTCCTCGGCGAATTCACGCGCCGCGGACACCACATGCTCAAGTGTCTCGGCTTTGTGGTCATTGAGGAACACCAGCACCGGCGCCAGAGAGCAATCGCTGTTGTACATGCCTTCGGCACGAGCAATGGAGCTGTTCAGTACGAACTGATTACGCGACAGCGTTTCCCACTTCAGGCTGCCCTCGTTCATGCCCTTGATGCTCTGCCGTGCCACGGTGACCATCGAAACGGCCGACTGCACGCCCTCAGTGTTTTCCATTTTCCACATCAGCTCGTCCATCGCGGCGAGCGTGTCGTAGTGGGCACAGCCTTCGGGCGCCGTTTTCACCATCACCACCAGCACGTCCGAGCTGGTCGAGTAGTTGCTGATGACGAAATCGTTGTCGAGGTTGTAGCGCGAATCCGGGTGCAGTTCCGGTGCGCCCTGGTCAAGGTCGCCGATTTTCAGGTTCTGCCCGTACCAGAGCCCGCCACCCACGGCGAGCAGCGCGATGACAATGGATATCGGCGCGACGATCGGGTTGGCAAAGTTGGACAGCAGGCGCCAGAACGGATGGTTACGCGCGGCCTCATCTCGAGCCTGCTTGACTGCGCGCTGGCTGATGCCCATGTAGGAAATCGCCACCGGCAACAGGATCAGGTTGGTCAGGATGATGACCGCCACACCCAGCGAAGCACCGATCGCCAGTTCGCGGATCACACCGATGTCGATCAGTAGCAGCGTCACGAAGCCAACAGCATCGGAGGCCAGCGCCACCATGCCAGGGATGAACAGTTGACGGAATGCCATCCGCGCCGCCGCAAGCGGATCGTCGGTTTCGCCGGACGCCATGGCGATGCCGTTGATCTTCTGCACGCCGTGGGAAATACCGATGGCGAATACCAGGAACGGGACCAGCATCGAATACGGATCGAGCCCGAAACCCAGCGTGTGCAGCAGACCGAGCTGCCACGCAACGGCGATAAGCGTGGTCACGACGACCGCGATGGTGCTCTTGAAGCAGCGGGTGAACCACAGCAGCAGCGCCAGGGTGATGCCGATGGCAACAAAGAAGAAGAGCGCAACGCCGACCAGACCGTCAATCAGATCACCGACTTTCTTGGCGAAACCGATGATGTGAATCTCCACATTCGGATTCTGCGCCTCGTACTTGTCGCGAATCTTCTCTTCCAGCTCGTGAGAAAATTGCTGGTAGTCGAGCTTGATCTGCTTGCCGCGGTCTTCCGGATCCGAGTAGGACTCCATCAGCGGCACGTCGATGATGCTGGACCTGAAGTCGTTGGCAACCAGACGACCGACCTGCCCGGACTTGAGAATATTGCTGCGAAGGTCATCGAGGCTTTCCGGCGACCCGTCATAGGTCTGCGGAATGACCTCACCACCGGCAAAGCCTTGCTCCGTCACCTCGGTCCAGCGAACGCTGGGGCTCCAAAGCGACTTCATGTTGGAGCGGTCGACACCCTGGATATAGAAGACTTCGTCATGGATCTGACGCAGCGTTTCCATGTAGTCCTTGGAGAAAATGTCACCATCCTTGGCTGCCACGGAAATCCGAACCGTGTTGCCCAGGTTGGCCAGATCGTCGCGATGCTGGAGCATGTTCTGAATGTAGGGATGCCCCAGCGGGATCATCTTTTCGAAGCTGGTCGAAGGACGAACCTGGGCGGCCTGATAGAACAGGAACACACTGATTAAGAGGCAGACGAGGATCACTGCCGGTCGATTGTTGAATATCAGGCGCTCGAGAAAAGACGCCGGCTTCTGCTGATGCTTGGTCATGTTGGCTCCGGCTTATTGTTGTTGTACGGGCAGGTTGGCGCCGGTCGGCGAAACGATCCGGACGCCGCTCTGCCCGACGAGGACCAGATTGCCATCCGGGTTGCCGACGACGCCTGACAAGGAGCGTCGGTCAGGGCGGCTGAACAGCTTGAAGCTTTGTCCGTCGTCCTCGCTGCTGAGCACGGTGCCGCCATGGCCGACCACGATGATGCGTCCATCGGCCAGCCGGTTGCCATCAGCCAGACCCGATTCGACGGCATCACCGTCATCCAGCAGCTCGATCGCCTGCCAGCTGTCGCCGAAATCGGTTGAGCGGAACAGATTGCCACGCAGGCCAAACGCGACGACGACGCCCGGCTCGCCGCCGCCAACAACGCCGAAGAACGAGCCCTGATAGGGCGACTCGACGCGCTCCCAGGTTTCGCCCATGTCAGCGGAGCGGAACATGCCACCCATCTCGCCGACGATGAACAGGCCGGACCCGGGAATCTCGGCAATGGCGTTGAGGTGGGAACCGTCCTCGTTATCGAGGCGATCAGCTACGTCTTCCCAGTTTTCCCCGCCATCGGTGGTTTCCAACAGGACGCCGTAAGCGCCGGTGGCAAAACCGTGCTGCGCATTCTCGAACCAGACGTCGAGTAGCGGCACTTCGCCTTCGCGGTTTTCGTACTGCTGCGTCCAGGTCAAGCCGCCGTCCGTCGTGCCCAGGATCAGCGCGTCATGCCCCACCGCCCAGCCATGTTTGTCATCAGCAAAATACACCGCCGTAAGCAGCTGCCGGGTGGGCACCTTGGCCTGGCTCCAGCTGGCGCCACCGTCGTCGGAGTAAAGGATGTGACCGCGATCACCGGCTGCAACCAGACGTTTGCCAGCATGGGCAATATCGAGAAGCAAAGTGGTTGCGGCTTTCTGCGATTCGATCGCATAGCGAACGCCTGGCTCGGCAGGGCTTTGGGCCTGAGCAGGCGCGGCTAGAAATAAAATGGAGAGAACACTGCAGAGCGAGAGCGTTCTTGCCAGCGGCGATTGACTACTAAACATCGGCGTGCGGGAAGTTTTTTTCGCGCGGCCAACCGGTGTGCGCCACATGACGGGCTCACTCATACATACCCCCTTTATTTTTATTAGGTAGGGCCTGCGTATGGAGACAGGCGAGGCCATGCTATAGGGCTTTCGAAAGCGGCGGCAATTGCCTGGACGTTATGTTTTGTTAAGCATGGCTCAATGATGTTGCGTGATAGGTGGGCCTTATGGCATGGCGCTTTGCGTCCTTCACGTCACGCATCGGAAGGGGGCGTCTGACCAGGCCTTCTCAGTCTTCTGAAAGCGAAAATCCCGCAGCAAGTGCGGGATTTTCGTTTGTCACGATCTAGCGTCGCAGGCCTGATCAGGCAAGGCTTTTGCTGACCACCTCGTACACGTCGCTCGACAACTCACCGGACGCCAGAATCCGCTCCAGCTCGGTCTTCATCAGTCCCTGACGGCCTACATCGTATTTGCGCCAGCGGGTCAAGGGCGCCAACAAGCGCGATGCAATCTGGGGGTTGAGCTTGTTGAGCACAATGATCTGGTCGGCTAAGAAGCGATAACCAGCGCCATCAGGACGGTGGAAGTTCACCAGATTCTGGTTGGCGAAGGCGCCGATCAAGGCGCGAACCTTGTTCGGATTCTTCAGCGTGAACGCCGGGTGCTGCATCAGATGCTGAATGCGCTCCAGACCACCCGGCTGGGTGTTACCAGCCTGCACGCTGAACCACTGATCCATGACCAGCGGGTTGTCCTTGAAGTGCTCGGCAAACGAGGCCAGCGCCTTGTCACGCTCGGCTTCGAAGCCCGAGTTGACCAACACTGCTAACGCCGTCAGCCGCTCGGTCATGTTGTCCGCGTCCTCAAACTGCTCGACGCAGGCGGCGACCACTTCGGGCTTTCCGCTGAGCATCAGGTACGACAAAGCGATGTTCTGCAGGGCACGACGAGCGAAGTGGCCCGATTCGGCAACATAGGGCGTCTGCCGCGAAACCTCTCGATTGGCCTGGTAACGCTTCCAGAACAGCTCGAACAATGCGGTGGCGATGCTCTGGCGAGCGAAGTCACGCGCGGCGTGAATGGCATCGACATCGGCGATCTCGCTGATTTCGGTCAGGTAGGCCTCGCTCGGCAGCGACAGCATTTCCGCGACCATCGCCTGATCGAGGCTTTCGTCCTCGAGCTGGCTGCGCAGTGCAGCGACGAGGCGTTGATCGAGCTGCAGCGCTTCGCCGCGCTGATGCTGCGCGACCATTTCCTGCAGCACTTGCACCGACAACTGCTGGCCGGCCTCCCAGCGGTTGAAACCGTCGGAATCATGCTGCATCAGGAACATCAGCCGATCACGGCTGTAGGGGAAGTCCAGCTTCACCGGAGCGGAGAAACCACGCAGCAGCGAAGGCAATGGTTGCTCCAGCACATCGACAAAGGTGAAGGTCTGCTCGGGCTGGTCGACGGCCAGCACGCGGGTGGTACCGACCGGTGCGTCTTCATCTTGCAGGCGCAGCGCAATTTCGTTGCCCTGCCCATCCAGCAGGCCCAGCGAAACTGGGATGACGAACGCCAGCTTCTCGCTTTGCCCCGGCGTTGGCGGGCAGCTTTGGCGGAATGTCAGGCTGTAGGTTTTTGCGGCGGCGTCGTACTGCTCACTGACGGCCAGCCGCGGCGTGCCCGCCTGGCTGTACCAGCGTTTGAACTGCTTCAGGTCGGCACCATTGGCGTCTTCCATCGCCTTGACGAAATCATCGACGGTCACCGCCTGGCCATCGTGCCGCTCGAAGTAGAGATCGCTGCCTTTGCGGAAGCCCTCCTCACCCAGCAGCGTCTGGATCATGCGCACCACTTCAGCGCCCTTCTCATAAACGGTCAGGGTGTAGAAGTTGGAGATTTCGATGAAGGATTCCGGGCGCACCGAGTGGGCCATCGGGCCGGCATCCTCGGCGAACTGGTGAGTACGCAGGTAGGACACATCCTCGACGCGCTTGACGGTCGGCGAGTTCATGTCAGCGGAGAACTGCGAATCGCGGAAAACGGTGAAGCCTTCCTTGAGCGAAAGCTGGAACCAATCACGGCAGGTCACGCGGTTACCGGACCAGTTATGGAAGTATTCATGGGCGACGATCGCCTCGACGCGCTGGTGTGCAGCATCGGTGGCCGTTTCAGCGCGCGCCAGCACAGCGCTGGAGTTGAAGATGTTGAGCCCCTTGTTTTCCATGGCGCCCATGTTGAAGTCGTTGACCGCGACGATCATGAAGATGTCCAGGTCGTACTCGCGACCGTAGGCCTCTTCGTCCCACGTCATCGATTTCTTCAGGCTATCCATGGCGTGCTGGCATTTGTCGATGTTTTCCGGCTCGACGTAAATGCGCAGCGCCACGTCGCGACCGCTCATGGTGGTAAAGCTGTCCTCGACGCACCAGAGGTCCCCCGCCACCAGCGCGAACAGGTAGGCGGGCTTCATGAACGGATCTTCCCAGGTCGCCCAGTGGCGGCCATCTTCCTCTTCTCCGCTGGCAATCGGGTTGCCGTTGGACAGCAGGATCGGATAGGCATGCTTCTCGGCGCTGACCGTGGTGGTGAACTTGCTCATCACGTCCGGGCGGTCAAGGTAATAGGTGATCTTGCGGAAGCCTTCTGCCTCGCATTGGGTGCAGAACATGCCGCCGGACTTGTAGAGGCCTTCGAGCGCGGTATTGCTTTCCGGGTGGATCGCCACGGTGCTGTCCAGCGTAAAGCTGGCGGCATCGGGTTGCAGGGTCAGGCTTTCCTCGGCGATCTGGTAGTCACCGAGGCCCAGCTGGCGGTCGTTCAAGGCAAGGGAGATCAGTTCGAGGTCCTGGCCGTCCAGCTGTAAAGGCGGCAAACCGGCACCAGCGTCTGGATTTCTCCGCATGACCAGCTGGGCATGCACCAGGGTGCGGTCTTCGTACAGCTCGAAGGTCAGGTGGGTTTCATCGATCAAGTAGTCCGGAACTTGATAATCCTTTAGATGAATGACTTTCGGTTGTTCGGTGCGCATGGAAACCTCGTCGGCTGAGCTTCAAGCGGCAAGCTTCAAGCTGTAATGGGGCAATGGACTGCCCGCCCGGTGGCCGGGCGGAGGATGACTTCGAGCTTAGCGTCTGTCGCGGCTGACTTGTAGGGTGGAAAACGGCTTAGGCTTTTCGACGCGTTTGTTCCAGGCCGTGCATCCTTGAGCCTGGTGTTGGCAGCCAGCGCTTATCGGTGGACAAGGCCGCGCCGTTGGCCACCCTACCCCCGCTACCCGCCTCGCATTCAGGCTGTGCTGCTGGCTGCGATCTGATACGAGGTGAACTTGCGGATATTGATAACCCCCGTATCAAGGATCAAATATTGACCCTTGATGCCGCGCAGGGTGCCTTCGACGACCGGCGTCTTTTCCAGATCCAGGCTGACGATCTTGGTCGGGTAGGCCTCGACCGGATAGCGGATCTCAAGCACCTCGGCATCGGCCACTGGCTGGATCGCTTGCAACCCGTAGCGCTGCTGTAGTTCTCGCAACCCCTCAGCGCAGGCATCGAAAATCCGTTCGCGCATTTCGATAAGGTCAATGGGCTCGGCATCGCCCTTGAGCAGCGCGCGCCAGTTGGTGCGATCAGCGACCTGACTGCGCAACAGGTCTTCGACCATGCCGGACTGCTGGCGAGTCGCGACACGCATGATCGGCAGTGCCTGACTGGCGCCTTGATCGAGCCAGCGGGTCGGCAACTGCGTAGCGCGGGTGATGCCGACCTTGATGCCAGACGAGTTGGCCAGATAAACCACGTGGTCGGTCATGCAGAAGTCCATGCCCCACTGCGGATCGCGGCAAGTGCCGAAGTCGTGGTGGCATTTTTCTGGACTCATGATGCAGATATCGCACTGCGGCAGCTTCTTGAAACAGGGGTAGCAATAGCCCTGACTGAAGCTCTTGTTGGTCTTGCGACCACAATGGCTGCAATGGATGGCACCCAGGTATTCCAGCCGAACCGTCTTGCCGATAAGCGGATTGACCGGCACCAGCGTGTCGTTCAGGCGGAAGGAATACTGGGCCTGATCACCCAGCTGAATCGACATCTTGCTCAGCGCGCCGCGTCCCAGCTCAAGCATCAGTGACGCGTTCCCGAAGCGGGTGAAAACAGGCTGGTGTCGATAGGCGCCTTGTTCTTGCTCTTGGAGGCGCACTCCTGGCCGCCCATATAGCCAGTGCGCTCCTCTTCCGGCAGGTTCTTCATCTCCCAGGCGATCATCGCACCGAGGCAGGTCTCTTTCTGCTCGGGCGTCAGCTTGCGCCCGTCGCTCCACTTGCCCAGCTCGACGGCGGTTTTGAGGTTTTCGTAGATTTCGGGGGTGATGTTTTCGATGGCTTCGATAAAGGACGACATGGCCGGCTCCCAGGGAATCAAGCGCGCATTCTACCGAGCAGCGCAGCTTTAGGGAAAAACCGATCAGCCTTTCAGCCGCCCATGCGCACCGCTCTGCGGCGGGACAGCAGCCCGCCGAGAACGCCGGTCAAACAGCCGGCAACCAGTCCGCCAACATGGGCCGCGTTGGCGATCGCCAATGCGCCGAAGCTCACCACTTCGATCACGCCCGTCAGGCAGACCACCAGCCAGACCAGCATCAGCACCACAACGCCGGGCGGCAGCCGATAGGCCTCATCGGGAGAGAGCTTTTGGAATAGCCAGCAATGCCCGAGCAGCCCGTACAGAACGCCGGATAACCCCCCGAATATCCCGGGCCCACCGTAGGTGTATTGAGCCACATTGGAAACGACGCCGAACACCAGCGTCAGGCCAAGCAACATCAGCGCGCCTTGTCGATATTCGATGCGCCGCCCAAGCTCCCAGTACCACATCGAGTTCATGGCCAGGTGCAAGAAGCCGAAATGCACGAAGATTGGCGTTACCAGCCGCCACCACTCCCCTGCTGCGAGGGTTTGTTCGAACGTCGCAAAGTAGGCGTACTCACCGTCGATGCGGAAGTCACCAAAGCTGAACCAGCGAATGGTCTCGTAGTTCTCGCCAAGCATGGTGATGGCGGCTGCGATCATCGTCAGCAGCAATACCGCTGCAGTCAGCGGACTGCGGCGAAGGCTGGCGACAAAACCGCCGCCGCGCCGTGGCGGTTGTTCGGCCACCACGGCGCCGTCACCCTGGGGATAGCGCTGGTAGAGCTCGCGGACCTGCTCGGCTGTCTCTGCCGGCACCCGCAACACCTGCTCGCCCGACTCCTCGGAGACGCGGCAAGGCACCTGCAAACGCTGCAACAAGGCGATGAAACCGCTTAGGTCCTCTGACAATGGCAGGCGCAACGCCTCGATGATGGCCATCTATCGCTCCACGTCCACCCAGACGAACTTCGCCGGGTCGAGTCTGGTTTCCTCATCGAGCCGATAGGCGACGAGCTTGCCGTATTTCACCGCGCTGTAATCGAGACAGGCGAGGTTGGGTCGGATCGGCGCGGGTGTTCCGCTACGCCAGTAGTGCCCGACGAACAATAGCGGGTCATCCGGTCCATAGAGAAACAGTTTGCTCTTCTGGCTATCGCTGAGTGGCACCCGTGCGGCCTTTTCCGGCAGGCCGTCGGGTTGGAAGACGATGTCGCCGTAGGTCTGGGGATTTTCTTCCCAGAATTTCGTCCGGAAGAAGCTGCGGGTGAAGCCCTCCGCGCTGGTCAGCGTCAGCCCTTCGGGCAACGGCATGTCGGTGCCGCGCAGCAGGCGGTCCAGTGCTTTGGCAGCGAAGCCTTGGGCGAACGCCGCGTCCCGCAAGAATGCGGGATCAACGCATCCATTGACCAACCGCTCGCGCAGCTGACTGATCACCGCATTGTCCCAGCAGGCATGAACGACCCGAAAACGCTCGTTTTCAAGGTACAGCGGCAACGTCATGAACCATTCACGGAAGTCGGCCCATTCTTGCGGATAGTGCTCGAACTGCTGAAAGGTATGCTGCAACAGCATGGCGTACCGCGGCGTGTGATCGCGAACGAAGGCCTTGCCGCTCTCGGGGGGCGCCGGGGCGTACCAGCCCAGTGCGTTGAACTCGTGATTGCCCATGATGCAATGCGCCTGCCCCGCGTCGACCATTGCATGGACCAGGTGCAGCGCTTCGCGAATCCGTGGACCGCGATCAATGATGTCGCCAAGAAAGATCACTTGCCGACGAGGATGCCGCCACACGTCGCCGTGCCGGCTATAGCCCAGCTGTTCCAGCAGACGAGCCAATGTGTGGGCGCAACCATGCACGTCCCCAATCAGGTCGTAGCTGCGCTCCGGGTCGACAAGCACTATTCCCCTCCACCGAGGCGACTACCCCAGCCAAGCTTGGTACGGCAGACCTCGTAATAGTTGTGGTCAAGCGGGTGGATCAGGTGAAGCTTCTGCGGTTTTTTGCGCACCGTGACGGTATCGCCTGGCGCGCAGGTGAAGTGGTTCTGGCCATCACAGGAGACCTGCGGGTAGATCTGCATGTTCGGCGAGACGACGATTTTCAGTTCGCTGTTGCCATCCACCACGATGGGCCGGCTCGACAAGGTGTGCGGATACATCGGAACAACCACGATCGCATCCAGTCGGGGGTGCATGATCGGCCCGCCAGCGGAAAGTGCGTACGCAGTTGAGCCCGTGGGGGTGGCGATGATCAGCCCGTCGGCCTTCTGACTGCAGACGAACTGACCGTCGATATACAGCTCGAATTCGATCATCCGGGTCGACTTGCCGGGATGCAGCACCACGTCGTTGAGCGCGTCGCCTTCGCCAATGGACTCCTCGAAGCGCCGCACTTGGGCCTCGAGCAGGAAGCGATTCTCCAGCGTGTATTGTCCGCTGAGCACCTCGGCGACCTTCTCTTCCAGCTCATCCGGGCGAATGTCGGTCAGGAACCCGAGGCTGCCCCGGTTGATCCCCAGCACTGGCACCCGATGCTTGGCCAGCGCCCGCGCCGCGCCTAACAGGCTGCCGTCACCGCCCACTACGATCACCAGATCGCAAGAGTCGCCGAGGCGCTGCCGCGAGGAGGTTTGCATGCCATGGCCAGGCAGCACCTCGGCGATGTTTTCTTCGAGAATCACGTGCAGGTGGCGCTCCACGAGGAATCTCTTCAACCGGCGGATGGTATCCAGCACCTGGGAGCTGCCCAGGCGACCGATGATGCCGATATTGCGGAACTGGTCCATTGAAGCTCCCTGTAGGCGAGACGGGTGAAAGCGGTTGCGGGACAGGAGAAACACCAATCGGCCGAAACGTATCTGGCATCAGTTTGGTGTCGCGCAGGCACGTTCGAGTTCAACAAACTGGTCGGCTCGGATTCCCCGTTGCAGTGCGGCCGGCGGATTATGGGCGAAAGCTGGAAGTGGCAGCAAACCAACCTCGGCTATGCTGCTTGCATGAACCTTCCCTATCTTGGCGATTTGCTCCCTAGCCTGATGCACCCGGCCGTGCGGGATCTCGCTTGGGCGCTGCTCTCACCACCGTTGCTGAGCGAGGCCCCGGCGCAACAACGACACCCTTTAACGGTCAGCCGCTGGGCTGAGCACCCTGAAGAACTGGCCGACTGGCTGCGCCTGCTCGACACGCAGCCGGGGATCCTCGAGGCCTGGCTCGCGCAACGCAGCATCAGGCGGTTGGGGCTTTATTACGAGCGCCTCTGGCAATTCGCCCTGTGTCAGGCGCCCGATGTCGACCTGCTGGTAGCGAACCTGCCGATTCGCCATGGCGGCCATACCCTGGGCGAGATTGACCTGCTTCTGCGTGACCGGGAAGGTGTCCATCATCTGGAGCTGGCCGTCAAGTTCTACCTCGGACTGGGCGACGACAGCGCGCGGCACGATCGCTGGCTGGGCCCCGGCAGCCACGACCGACTCGACATCAAGCTGAGGCGCCTCTGTGACCACCAGTTGAGGCTGCCCTCGGTGCCCGCCGCGCAACTATTGCTCAGCGAACTGACCAGCGCCCCGATCAACAGCGCGCTGTGGCTAGGCGGCTATCTGTTCCAGCCGCTAGCAAGCGCCTGCTCCCCGCCTGCCGGCGCCAGCCCCCATCACCTCGGCGGACGCTGGCTGCGTCACCACGATTGGCCGGCATTCGCTGGAAGCGACCACGAAACAGTCTGGCAACCCTTGCCTCGCCATGCCTGGTTGGCTCCCGCTCGCGTGCCGTGGAGCGCCGTCTGGCAGCGTCCCGATTTCGATCGGTGGGTCATCGACGTCGAGGGCCAACGCCAGGCGAAAATGCTGGTGCGCCTGGAGGAGCACGCAGATGGACACTGGCTCGAACAGGAGCGTCTGTTCCTGGTCCCAAGCACCTGGCCGGCCCGCTGAACTGCACCTGACGTGAAAACGTCATCTGCATCCGGCAGACTTGTGCGGCAACAGCACCTTCTTCCACCGTCAGGGTCAGCTCGATGAATTCGGACCAGGTCCAGTCATTCGCACCGGAACAATCGAGTCCGTGGGCAATTTTCTTGCTATTCCTGCGCCTCGGACTGACGTCATTCGGCGGTCCGGTGGCCCACTTGAGCTATTTTCGTGAAGAGTTCGTTCACCGCCGGCGCTGGCTTGACGAGCAGGGCTATGCGGATCTGGTAGCCCTCTGTCAGTTTCTACCCGGCCCGGCGAGCAGCCAGGTCGGAATTGCCATCGGCCTGCTGAGGGGCGGCTATCGCGGTTCGCTGGCGGCCTGGACAGGGTTCACGCTGCCTTCAGCGGTCGCCTTGGCGTTGTTCGCGCTGGGCATCGGCCACTTGGGCGATGGTTTGCCCGAGGGGCTTCTCCACGGCCTTAAAATCGTCGCGGTCGCCGTAGTGGCTCAGGCGGTTTGGGGAATGGCACGTAACCTATGCACCGATGGCCCGCGAATCGCAATCGCGCTGCTGGCTGCCTGCGCTGTTCTGCTGTTGGCCAGTGCCTGGGCGCAGCTGGTCGTCATCGCAATCGCCGGCCTGGCTGGATTGGTGTTGTTTCGCCCTGCTGCCATGTCCAACCTCACCCCTTTTCGGCCTCGCGTGGGGCAAACAACCGGCGCCTTGGCGTTGCTGCTGTTCTTTGCCTTGCTGCTTGTGCTGCCAGCATTGGCTGCCGCCTCGTCCAGCCAGCTACTGGAAATGTTCGACAGCTTCTATCGCGCTGGCGCGTTGGTATTCGGTGGCGGCCATGTGGTGCTCCCGCTGCTGGAAGCAGAAGTCGTGCCCAACGGCTGGGTCAGCAATGACATTTTCATGGCCGGCTACGGCGCAGCCCAAGCAGTACCAGGGCCGCTATTCACGTTTTCTGCCTTTCTTGGGGCCTCGATTCAGGGCGGCAGTAGCAGCCTGATCAACGCCGCGCTGTGCCTGATCGCCGTATTCATACCATCGTTTCTGCTGGTGTTCGGCGCCATGCCGTTCTGGGACCGGTTGCGAGCCAATCGGCGCATGCAAGCAGCGCTGGGCGGGGTGAATGCTGCGGTCGTCGGGCTGTTGCTGGCAGCGCTATACGATCCCGTCTGGACCAGCGCGATTTTTGGCCCAGGCGATTTTGTCTTGGCGGCCATTGCCTTAGCGGCCCTGATGGTGTGGAAGTTGCCGCCCTGGCTGGTGGTACTGGCTGGCGGCATCGCCGGCTGGTTGCTCGCCATGCTGAGCTAGACTCTCGTCGGCTCAGCCGCTGCGTTCGGTTCGCCCGCCGGAACGCGCGAGATAACCGTTACCCTGCTCACAGAGCAAGGTTGCATAATCCTCGGCCGACAGCCCGTCGAGGCCGCCTCGCAGCGGATAAGCGCTGAAGCCTAGCTGCGTCAGCAGGAACACCGCGCTGGCGCTGCGTTTGCCGCTGTCGCAGTAGCAGTAGCAAAGATACAGCCGATCCTGTTTCAACAATCGCGCCTTAAGCCGCAATAGATGCAGCGGCATCGTCAGCGCTTGCGGAGCATGTCCCTGTTGATACTCCTCCAACAGCCGGACATCCAGCCATTGGGCGCCTTGCTCCATCAGCGCATTCGCCTGTTCCAGGCTGAGCTCATCGACTACCGGCGCCTTCAACAGCGAAACGAAGTTCTCGCGTGCCAGCTTCAGCACACACGCATCCTCGATCAGCGTAACGGTAGCATTGCGCGGTCCGTCGGTAAGCAGCGCCTCTTCACCGAAGCAGGCCCCGACGTCCAGCTCCGCTACCACTTGCCCGGCGCTGCCAAGGCCAATCATGACCTCGGCGCGGCCGCTCTTGAGGAAGTAGCAACAATCGCCGGCCTCACCTTCGCGCAACAGCACATGGCCGGCTGGCATATCGATGGCCTCAAGTCTGCCGAGCATGTCGCGTATGTTTGCAGGAGGCACTTTGGCGAACAGCGGATTCTCCAGCAACGTCTCAAGCCAGTCGGTCAACTCGCCTGCCGTCGCCAGCTCCAGCAGCAGATCGGCATTGGCATGCTGCCAGGACACTAGGCGACTGAGCTGCTCACTGTCGATGCACAGCACGCTGACATCTACCAGCGCGCAGGCTCTGCTCAGCCGGGCGCCGGAAACCAACATATGGCAACTTTCAGACGAGCCGGCAACCAACCGCCGCTCGCCTTCCGGCGTCAGCAGCGAAAGGACGCCGCTGAGCAGGAAATAGCTCAAACCCGATGGCGTCTGCTTATCGAACAGCACTTCGCCTGCTGCCAGGGCGCGCGGCACCAATTGATGGCGAATCTCTTGGAGATATCGAGGCGACAGTGTATTGAGCGGAACCAGGCGGTGGAGAAGATCGGGAGGCAGCGGCTTATTCATCCATGATTTCCAAAGGGGCGAGAGGTCAGCGCAGCAGCTCGTCCAGCTGCGCCTGGGCAGCTCTCCGGCCTTGCAAACCGCCGGTATGCACGAAGATGAGCCGCGTGCCGCAGGCAAAATAACCGCCCCGCACGTAAAGGCGCAATGCCATCATTGCCTTAGCCGTGTAAACAGGCTCCAGAGGAACGCCTGAAACCGCTTCAGTCTCCAGCAGAAACCGGGCCAGCGGCTCGTCGAATCGACCGAAGCCTCCACGGCTGGCGTCGACCAGCTGATACCCGGAGTCAGCAGTGCCGGCGTCTCGCAACAGCCGGCTGACTTCGTCTGCAACGCCGTGCGAAGGCGGGCCTGCCAGCGCTCCGTGGACCATCCTTCTGCGCCGCTGCGCCTCGCCGATCACTAACCCAGCCAAGGTGGTACCCGTACCCGCGGCAAGCCACCAGCCGTCATAATCCTCCCAGCCGATGTCGGCCAGGCGAGTTTGCACGTGGTCGACCAGCGGGGTGCAACCCCGTGCTCCAGCAAGCCCGCCGCCGCCTTCGGGTACGCAGTAGTAACCGGGGAACCGCTCCTGCCAGGGATTGAAGAAATCCGCCCGGTGCCGTTCGCGATAGCCGCCATAACCTAGCCAATGCAGCTGCATGCCGAAGCGCTGCAAATCTTCGACAGTGGCTGTCTGCTGCGGATTGCCACGCAGTAGCCCGACGCTGGATAGCCCGTAACGCTTGGCCGCTGCGGCTAGCGCATGCAGATGGTTGGAGTGAGGGCCACCAAGGCTGATCAACCCTGATGCGCCGCATGCTTGTGCCGCAGCAAGGTGATGCGCGAGCTTGAACCACTTGTTCCCGGACAGCTCTGGATCGACCAGATCCAGCCGCAGCACGGCAACCTGAACATCGGCCTCGCGTAGCCAGGGCAGATCAAGCCGCTGCAGCGGCACTGAGGCCAGGCTGGGAATAGATGCAGAAATGATAGAGACCTTATCAGCTACCGGTACGCAGTCGATCCTGAGACCGGTGCCTGGCGCAACAATTGGACTCGCCGATCACGAAGCGTGCAGGCGAGTCGACTTTGTCCAAGGGCATGTTGCAGCGCTCCCCAGTCGAGAGGCTGGCCACGCAGGTAGGTTGTTGATAATGCTGAACCCATTGGCCGTACTGCTCCTCGGAGACCGCACATTTAGCGGCGGCGTACGCTAGCGGATTCTCCTGATAGCGCGCCATATCCTGAAGCGCGATCGTCAGATGTCCGGCGCCGGGATGATAAGCCATGAACACCACGCCGATCCGCGACAGCCTTTCGAGCACTCGGTCCCCCGATTGCTCGGCCAGCACGCCCACCTGCTTCTGTAGCGCTTCGATCTCTTCCTGCAGTTGCGCATCCAGCTCGTTGCGATAAGCCAGCTCGACGTCCCGAATAGCAATCTGCTCTTTGTATTCAGCAACCGCTGCGGCGACCTGCACCTGCAGCTCGGTGTTGAAGCGCGCCAGTGCAGCATCGGCTTCGTCACGACTGTTCTGCTCAACCGCGCGCAGCTGCTGACTCATCTCTTCACGGGTCTTCTGGAACCCCTCGGCCTGTTCCGCGAGCTGGGCGCGAAGGTTCACTGTCTGCTGCTCATGCTCAAGCAGCCGCCCACGCAATCGGGTGATTTCATTTTGCAGCGTTGCCTGCTGTTGGGCGGCCAGATCCCGCAGTTTGGCGAGGTCGGCCTCGCGCATTTGTTCCAGGCTGGCAATGCGCAAACGCTGCTGCTTGATCAACTGCGCAGCCTTGAGCCGCTGTTCCTTTTCGAGCTGCTCAGTGCGGCGAGTAGCAGCCTGCCTGGCCGCGTCCGGCGCGTACCAAGTGTCTTCAGCCACCATTTGTAGACGCTCGGTGGGCACGGCCTGTGGTGCCTCTTCTTCCACCAGCAGCCCCAGCTGGTTGCGCTTGATGCGATCACGCAACATGACGAAGTGGTTCTTGCCGGGCGTCAGGTCCGGGTCCCACAAGTGCATTTGGTGCCAGGATACCGGGCACTGGCTGCGACAGGCCAAGCGGATCGGCCCAGCGCCGAGATCCGGCCCGCGCCCGGTGCGTTCGGCAAGGCTGCGCAGCGGGATATTCCAGCCACTGTCGGCTGATCCGTCCTCGTTGAAATCGAGATAGAAGAACACCGCCGCGCGAATCTGCAGCCGTGCATTGACCAGCACATATGCGACCCGCATCTGCTGATCGGCGAACTCCGGCATGCTCACCACCCCATCGAGCATGGCCTCGAATTCTGGGTAGAGCATTTCCTTGCAGACGCCGCCATCATTGAAGAACAGTACGGCTTCGACCGTCTGCGGTTTGATCTGCATGCTCGGTTCCTCAACAACTTGAACGGCCCGCGGGATATCCGCGCTGCAGGCGCTCGGCGCTCGCTAGCCCATGGTTGGGCCGAAGTGTAGGGGAAAAAGCAAAACCGGCAATGTGACTGGGTTGGCAGCGACTTCGGCGCCAGGATTGGCTATCGAAACGCCACCGGCAAACTGTGAACGGGTTGGACTAAGCCGGTCGGCCCTTCATTGCTGCAAGCTGAGGTGCGAGACGCCTGCCCATTTCCTCACCGAGCGCCTGCAGCCCGCTCATCGGCCGGATCATGACTTCGAAATCGGTAATCAGCCCAGTCTCATCGAAGCGAATCATGTCGATACCCTTGAGCTGACGATCACTGACGCGAGCGCTGAACTCCAACACGACGTCCGTGCCATCGGTGCTGGCCAGCTCGCGGTGATAGGCGAAGTCGTCGAATACCCTGACCACGGTATTGAGGATCAGATTGACCGCCGCAGCGCTCTCATAGGGAGTGAAGGCCATCGGCGAGCGAAACACCGCCTGCGGGTGCAGCAGCTCGGGTAACCGGCTGAGATCGCCAGCTGCAATCATCTGATGCCAGCGCTGTAAGGTTGCGGCAGCGGCCGGTTGTAGTGGAAGAGATGTGCTCACGTCGTTGCTCCTTTACAAAAAGCCCCGCTTTAAAGCGGGGCTCCGGTATCAAACTTCAGCGGCGAGCCGCGAACCCTGATTGATGGCGCGCTTGGCATCGAGCTCTGCGGCAACGTCGGCCCCTCCGATCAGATGGACCTGGCGCCCAGCCGACTCCAGTTCGGCTTGCAGCTCCCGCAACGGGTCCTGGCCGGCGCAGACGATGACCGTATCGACTGCAAGCACCTGCGGCTCACCATCTGCCACCCGGATATGCAGCCCCTTATCGTCGACCCCCAGATAATCGACGGCGCTGATCATCTGCACGTGCTTGTTCTTCAGCCCAGTACGGTGAATCCAACCGGTCGTCTTGCCCAGGCCGTTGCCCACCTTGGACTTTTTGCGTTGCAGCAGATACACCTGCCGTGCCGGTGCGTGTGGCTCAGGCTGAACGCCTGCCACTCCACCCCGAGCTTCCAGCGCGAGGTCGATACCCCACTCGCGCCAGAACGCCTCTCTGTCGAGACTGGTCGAGAGGCCGTTGTGAGTGATGAACTCCGACACATCGAAGCCGATCCCGCCGGCACCGATGACTGCTACGTGCTGCCCAACAGGCTTACGTTGCAGGATTGCGTCGATGTAGCTGATCACCATTGGATGATCGATACCTGGGATATCGGGCGTGCGCGGCGCAATCCCGGTTGCCAGGATGATCTCATCAAAACCGCCGGCTAGCAGATCAGCAGCGCTAACGCGCGTATTCAGGCGGACGTCAACGCCAGTGCTCTGCAGCTTGGTCTTGAAGTAGCGTAGGGTTTCGAAGAACTCTTCCTTGCCCGGCACGAGCTTGGCGATATTGAACTGACCACCAATCTCATTGGCGGAATCGAACAGCGTTACCTGATGACCGCGCTCCGCCGCTACGGTAGCAGCGGCTAGGCCAGCCGGGCCGGCTCCCACCACGGCAATCTTCTTGACCGTGGTGGTGGGGATGTAATTCAGCTCTGTTTCGTAGCACGCGCGCGGATTGACCAGGCAGGTGGTCAGTTTGCCGCTGAAGGTGTGATCCAGGCAGGCCTGGTTGCAGCCGATACAGGTATTGATGGTGTCGCTGCGGTCCGCAGCCGCCTTGTTGACGAAATCTGGATCGGCAAGGAACGGACGAGCCATGGACACCATGTCTGCATCACCTTCTGCCAAGACCTGCTCGGCGACTTCCGGCGTATTGATGCGGTTCGTCGTTACCAGCGGGATGCCGACATGGCCGCGCAGTTTCGCCGTTACCTTGGTAAACGCCGCGCGTGGCACCTTGGTGGCGATAGTAGGAATGCGGGCCTCGTGCCAGCCAATGCCGGTATTGATCAAGGTGGCACCGGCCTGTTCTATGGCCTTGGCCAGCATCAGCACCTCGTCCCAGGTACTGCCGCCTTCCATTAGATCGAGCATCGACAGGCGATAGATGATGATGAACTCGCGGCCTACCGCTTCGCGTACACGACGGACGATTTCTACAGGCAGACGCATACGGTTTTCGTAGCTGCCACCCCAACGGTCGGTGCGGTGATTGGTATGGGACACCAGGAACTGGTTAATGAAGTAGCCTTCCGACCCCATGATCTCGACGCCGTCATAGCCTGCCTTTTGAGCCAAACCTGCACAATTGACGAAGTCACGGATCTGCTTCTCGATGCCCTCTTCGTCCAGCTCGCGTGGGGTAAAGGGGTTGATCGGCGCCTGGATGGCGCTCGCGCCCACCAGCTGAGGGCTGTAGGCATAACGCCCGGCGTGGAGAATCTGCATGCAGATCTTGCCACCTGCCTCGTGCACCGCCTGAGTGACCACCTTGTGCTCTTCGGCTTCCCCGAGGGTCGACAACTTAGCTGCTCCGGCGCGCACCGAACCTTCCTCGTTCGGCCCTACCCCACCCGTGACAATCAGACCCACGCCTCCACGTGCCCGCTCGGCGAAGAACGCGGCCATGCGCTCGAAACCATTGGGCATTTCTTCCAGCCCTGTATGCATCGAGCCCATCAGCGTGCGGTTGCGCAGCGTGGTAAACCCCAGGTCCAGCGGAGCCAGCAGATGCGGAAAAGCAGTCATGTTCGTTCCTCGATCAGGCGGCACAGCCAGTGCCAGAATTCGTCGGTCGGATCGCCGCGCCTCTGTCGGGCGCAGTCGCAGTGCCGTGACGATAAACAGCACCTGCCACGCGCTCAATGACCGAAAATCACAACTACATGACTCAAATGCGCAAAACGCTTGGCAAGCGGCTGTGCGATGCCTAGTCTCTGCGGGAACATATCCAGCTCTGTAACCCATGCGCACCTATAGCAAGTTGCTCGGCCTCGCCGTGCTCGCCCTCGTGGCGCTCGTCATCTACCTCGACTGGACCCAAGACCGGGGCAGCGGCCCTCTGCTGTCTGACCTTCGGGTCCTGCCTATCGAGAGCCAGGGCCAGCCGGGTGAAGCCGGCAACCTGCTTGGGATCGAAACCCGACTAATGCCCGCGGACTACCAAAGCCGCGAGCGGTTGCAATTGAAGTTCGCCACCTACCTGGACCAGGCGCAAGAAGCCGGACTGCTCAATCCCCGAACGGTTGTCGTGCTGCCAGAGCATGTCGGCACGGGCCTGTTCGCCCTCGGCGAGAAGCCTGAAGTCCAGCAGGCCCGCACGCTGCGCGACGCCGTGCAGTGGATGGCGCTGAGCAACCCTTGGGACTACTTGCGTGCGCTACTGGGCAACGAAGGGGATGATCACCGTACTGAGGCCGTTCTAAAGATCAAGGCACGGAAGATGGCTGATGACTATCAGCTAATTTTCGGAGGCCTGGCGAAGGCGTACGGTGTGACACTCGTCGCCGGCTCGATCGTGCTGCCCGAACCCTATCTGGACGAAGGTCGACTACGGAGCGGTACCGGGCCGCTTCGGCAGGTCAGCCTCAGTTTCACACCGGACGGCGAGGTACTGGGGCCACTGCAGTACAAGCATAAACTGAGTCGTTATGAGCGCCGTTACAGCGAAGCGCTCGAAGGTCAGGCGCCATCGGTACTCCAGACGCCGGCTGGTCGGTTGATCGTTTTGCTCGGCTGCGATGCCTATGCACGGCATGTTGCCGACGAAGCGGAGCTAATTGCAGTACCGGGCGCACGTGACGAACCGCTGGCCACCTGCGGCGAGAACCTGGGCGTAACTGCAAAACTGGCGCGGATGGATGTGCATACGCTGGGGCTGCCCTGGAATCTCGTCGGTTCGCCTCGCAGGCCGACACGACACCATCACGGCGAGCCGGTGCGTTTGCGCAACCAGTGGCTGCCGAATCGACCATGAACCGTCAACGGGTCCGCCTTGGTGATCTCTCGGTTGGCTTCGTGCACAGCCTGGTCAGTGCCCTGCAGGAAAAGCAGATCGACCCCCAACCGCTGCTGGATGCGTATGGCCTCGATCATGCGCGGCTAGCGGAGCCGCGAGCGCGGCTGTCGATTCCTCGCTACATGCGTCTGGGTCATGCGGCCATGCAGATGGTGGGTGACCCAGGGCTAGGGCTCGAAATGGGGCGGCTGCGCAAGGCCGGTCACCTTGGCCTGGTCGGTGTGACCTCGACGCTAGCCCCTACGGTGCGCGAAGCCGCACGTGCACTGATTCGCTACGAGCCGCTTTATGCGTCCAATTACCGGGGCGCCTCAGGGTTTCACGAGGATGCATCTGGTGCCTGGCTCAGGTTCTACTCGATCAGCCCGTACAACAGCTACAACCGGTTCGTCGTGGACACCGTATTGGCCAGCTGGGTTACGCAACTTGGCGCGGTCGCGGGCCAGCCGTTGACCCCGGTTGCAGTGCAGATTGAATTTCAACGCCCTGATTACGCTGCACGCTACGAAGCGTTCTTCGCAAGAACGATCGAATTCGGCGCCGAGCACAATCAACTGCGACTGGATCAGGCGACACTGGCGCTCCGAAATCCGGAGCATTGCCCGGGCACCTGGCGCCAGCTTCTCGAACTCTGCGAGGCGGAACTGGAGATTCGCACTCGAACCCGCAGCATCCGCGAGCGAGTGGCTCAGCTCCTCGGACCGATGCTCAAAGGCCAGGAGCCCGATCTGCAGCAAGTTGCAGGACGATTGCAATTACCGCCCTGGACGCTGCGTCGAAAGCTGGATGAAGAAGGCACCAGTTACCGCGCGATTCTCAACGACACCCGCCGCGATCTTGCCATGGCCTACATTCGGGACACCGAGTCGGCGTTCGGCGAGATTGCCTGGCTACTCGGTTTCTCTTCGGCGGAAGCCTTCCAGCGCGCATTCAAACGCTGGAGCGGCCAGACGCCGGGAGAGTATCGGCGCGCACAACGGCGCGCCGACTGATTCCGTCAAAGCTCGAAGGCGTCGTCAGCAGGCTCCGGCCCGTCCTGCTCAGATGCGTGCGACTCGAGAATTTCGTCTTGATAGTCGTCCATAGAAACGATCCTCTTCTTCGGTTTGCCCAGTTCTGCGCTTCAAAGTCCATGCCAGCGAAACTACCCTGCGCACATGACCGAAACATGAACCGCTTCACACGGCGGATAACCAATAAATAGCCCGAGCGGGCTGCTGCCACAACGCGCCATATCGCCGCAGGCTGCAGACAGGCTCTAGCGCGGCGGTTAGGGCGACGTCAGACCCGCCGCGGTCATCGCCTGGCGCAGCAGCCAGGCAACCACACCCAGCGCGAGAACGCTGGCCGACCAGATCAAAACCAACCAGGTCATTCGCTTCCACAGCGGTTTGGGCCTGGCTGCACTGCTTTCGTGCTTGTTTTGCATATATCGCTCCGTGACGGCCCGTTTCAGTGGTAGCCGTCGTCTGCACTGACCTTGCCGCGGAATACGTAGTAACTCCACGCGGTGTACATCAGGATCAGCGGGATGATCAGCAGCGCCCCGACCAGGGTGAACCCCTGGCTCTGAGGCGGTGCGGCGGCGTCCCAGATACTGATGGACGGCGGAATGATGTTCGGCCAGAGGCTGATTCCGAGCCCGCTGTAGCCCAGGAAAATCAGCGCCAGGGTGAACAGGAATGGCGAGTAGTGAGCGTAACGCTTGATCGATCGAAGCAGCCCGAACGTACATGCCAGCACCAGAATCGGCACCGGCAAGAACAGGATCAGGTTCGGCATGCTGAACCAGCGCTCAGCGATATCCGGATGGGTCAGCGGTGTCCAGATACTGACGATCCCGGTTACGGCCAGCACGGCCCAGACCAGCGGAATGCCAATGTCATGCATGCGCTTTTGCAGATCGCCAGCGGTCTTCATGATCAGCCAGGTGCAGCCCAGCAGGGCATACGCCACGATCAGCGCCACGCCGCAGAACACCGAGAACGGCGTCAGCCAGTCCAGCGGACCACCGGCATAAGCTCGATCAGCCACGGGGAAGCCATGAATGAAGGCGCCAAGTGCGACACCCTGGAAGAAGGTCGCCGCCAGCGAGCCGCCAACAAAGGCCTTGTCCCACACATGCTGACGAGACGCGCTGGCCTTGAAGCGAAATTCGAACGCCACACCGCGGAAGATCAACCCCATCAACATGAAGATGATCGGCAAGTAGAGCGCCGAAAGCACGACCGAATAGGCGAGCGGGAACGCTGCGAACAGCCCTGCACCGCCCAGTACAAGCCATGTCTCGTTGCCGTCCCAAATTGGCGCCACGGTGTTCATCGCGACGTCCCGCTCGGAGGTATCAGCCAGGAACGGAAAGAGAATACCGATACCCAGATCGAACCCATCCATCACCACGTACATCATGATGCCGAAGATGATGATGACGGCCCAGATCAGCGAAAGATCAATACCCATAAGTCAGTTCCTCTCGCCCAGTTTGTCGCCATGATCGTGCGGTATCGCCTCGTCTGCGGCGGACAGCGGCCGCATTGGCGTGCGCTTCTCCCCCGGCCCACCGGCGCCCTTCTCGTCTCCCTCGTTGATGATTGGCCCTTTGCCGATCAGACGCAGGACGTAGACGAACCCGATGCCGAACACCGCAAAGTAGATCAGGACGAACATCGCCAGGGTCAGACCAAGCTGCCCGGCGCCATGGTTGGATACTGCATCGGCGGTCCGCATGATCCCGTACACCACCCACGGCTGCCGCCCAACCTCGGTGGTAAACCAGCCGGCGAGAATTGCGATAATCCCCGACGGGCCCATCAGCAATGCGAGGCGCAAGAAGGGCTTGGAGTGGAACAGCCTGCCACCCCGACGCAGCCACAGACTCCAGAAGCCTGTGAAGATCATCAGTAGACCGAGCGCGACCATCACACGGAAGGTCCAGAACACAATGGTGGAATTGGGCCGGTCTTCTTTGGGGAAGTCCTTCAGCGCCGGGATCTGCTCGGTCAGGCTGTGCTTGAGAATCAGGCTACCAAGGTACGGAATTTCGACCTTGTAGCGGGTTTCTTCGCGCTCCATATCTGGCCAGCCAAACAGCAACAACGGAGTAGGCTCACCTGACGAGTTGTCCCAATGACCTTCCATCGCGGCGATCTTCGCCGGCTGGTATTCAAGCGTGTTGAGCCCGTGAAAATCTCCGACCACGGCCTGGATCGGCGCAACGATCAGCGCCATCCACATCGCCATGGAAAGCATCTTTCGCACCGCCGGGTTGTCATTGCCGCGCAGCAGGTGCCAGGCGGCAGATGCGCCGACCATGAACGCAGTCGCGAGAAAGGCAGCAATCGCCATGTGCGTCAGACGGTACGGGAACGAGGGGTTGAATACGATGGCAAACCAGTCCACTGGGATCACGATGCCATCAATGATCTCGTGCCCTTGCGGTGTGTGCATCCAGCTGTTCGAAGCCAGGATCCAGAACGTGGAGATCAGGGTGCCGACTGCCACCATCAGCGTCGAAAAGAAATGCAGCCCGGCGCCCACGCGATTCCAGCCAAACAGCATGACGCCGAGGAAACCGGCTTCAAGGAAGAAAGCTGTCAGCACCTCGTAAGCCAGCAATGGCCCCGTGACGCTTCCAGCGAATTCGGAATAGGCGCTCCAGTTCGTACCGAACTGGTAGGCCATGACGATCCCCGATACCACACCCATTCCGAAGTTGACGGCGAATATCTTGAGCCAGAAATGGTAGAGGTCTCGATAGACCTGGCGCTTGGTTTTCAGCCACAACCCTTCCAGCACTGCCAGGAAACTCGCCAACCCGATGGTGATCGCTGGAAAGATGATGTGGAAGGAAATCGTGAAAGCAAACTGGATCCGCGCAAGTTCAAGCGCTTCCAAACCGAACATTAACCACCCCTCGTCAGTACGCCATCAGCCCCTGGCTTGTTAGTCACAACACGCATTACTGACAGCATTTAACCGCAAGGGTGCGCCGGATACCCCGTTACAGGTTGACGCAGGTCAAGGTAAAACAGCCTAGGGTGTGGCCATACCCCTCCGCTTTGGCCTTTTTTGTGGCTCAGCTGCGGCCATCAGCCGCGCCGGCAATACGCCTAACGCGTCCGAAGGTCACTTGCCGTGCACCAGCAAGGCTTAGGCCTCCTACATCAGCCCCGGAAGTAACCAACTTTTCGATTCAATTCCTGGGCGAGCGTCGTCAGGTCTCTGCTCGAAGCAGCAACCTGATTAGAGGCAGCGGAGCTGGCCACGGCGGAGTCATGAATGCGCGTCACGCTCTGGTTGACCTCCTCGGCCACCGCGCTCTGCTCCTCGGATGCCGTGGCGATCTGAGCATTCATTTCGTTGATCGAGCCAACCTCCTGGCGGATCTTCGACAGAGCGCCCTCCGCCTCGAGGGTCTGCTCGACCGTCTGCTGCGCCATTCGCTTGCTGGTTTGCATCACCTCAGCCGCCTTGCTTGCTCCCGCCTGCAACGACTCGATCATTTCGCTGATCTCGCTTGACGATTGCTGAGTCCGGTTCGCCAACGACCGCACCTCATCCGCCACCACTGCAAAACCTCGACCATGCTCACCGGCGCGCGCGGCCTCGATGGCAGCATTAAGCGCCAGCAAATTGGTCTGCTCCGCAATGGCGGTAATGACCTGAAGAATCTTTTCGATGCTGCCGCTTTGCTTGGAAACCTGGCTAACCGTCTCGGTGGCTTGCTCGAGCACCTTGGCCAGATTGTGGATCGATATCGCCGTTTCACCCACCACTCGCGTGCCGGTCTCGACTTGCTCGTCGGCGCTCTTGGCGGCCATCGCGGCGCGGGCCGCAAAGTTTGCGACTTCACTGACAGTCGCCGCCATCTGATTGATGGCAGTCGCCACCTGCTCAGCCTCTGCGGACTGCTGCTGAATCTGCTGACTACTGTTGGACGATGAGGTAAGCAGTTCTCCCGACGCGACACCCAGCCCGTCTGCGGCAGCACGAACCTCGGCAATGATGCCGGTCAATCGACCGGCCATCTTCGCAGTCGCCCCCATTACGCTATCTGGATAGCGAGTTAGGATCACCTGGCCGAGATCGCCGTCAGCAAGATTACCAATCACCCGCGCCACTTCATCAGGCTCAGCACCAAGGGTCGATCGCAACTTGCGGATGATCAGCATGGCGATAGCTGTGCCCAGCAAAATCGCTAGACCAGTGACCGTGATGATGAGCATTAGAAAGCCGCTAGCTGTATCGCGTACCACAGTCACTTGCTCGCTTATGGACGTTTCTTGGTGGTCGATAAAGGCATTGATCAGCCGAAGCCACTCGCTGTAAGCGCCAGCGACATTTTCCAAGAGAAAGGCGTATGCCCGCTCCGAGCCTTGAGCGAACCGCATGTCGACGACTTTTCGGGTCAGGTCGTTGGTCTTCGCTTCGATCGCTTCGATCTGCCCCATCAGCTGAAGCTCGACCGGGTCAGCCGTGCGCTGCGCAAGCATTGCCTTCATCGGGCCGGCGGAGTCGGCATATAACTTTGCAAGATGATCGATCTCCGCTACCCGACCTCGTGCGAAATCAGCGTCAGCCGCGCTAACCGCGTCCCGTACGGCAATTGCGCGATCATGAACGCTTCCCCGGAAGTTGATCGCGTAGCGCTGCTTCAGACCCGCCTGAGAGCTGATGCTCTTCATGGTCCGATCGATCGTGTCGACCTTGAGCGCACTGACCATGGCCACGACTGCCATCAACGCGAGAATGACGAAAAACCCGAGACCGAGGCGCTTGGATACTGACATCTGCTTGTTCATTGAGAGTCTCTGCATACGTGCTGCGCGGCAGCCGGAGATGAATGTCGTTACGCCGCGGCAAGAGAAAGCTCTAGGCCACCCATAACTTGTACAACAAGATGTCACAATGACATATCTTTGTACAAGTATTTTGCTCTGACAACCCAAAACAACCGATTTTTCGGCGCTAGAACACCTCCCAAGCAGTGCAAAGCGCTACTTTAAATCTACGATGTACAACTTTTGAGGGTCGTCGGAGTTGAAGACAGGCAAGCGCACCGCGGCCAGACGCAAGCGCCCACGTTCGATGAAGCGAAGAGGGAATACAGACGATAGAAACGAAAAAAGCGGCCCTAAGGCCGCTTTTCGCGTGGCTTCCGCAGAAGGGAAGCAAATATGGCGCAGCGGACGGGACTCGAACCCGCGACCCCCGGCGTGACAGGCCGGTATTCTAACCGACTGAACTACCGCTGCGCGTCGGCTGGACTTTCGTCCGACTCGCAAGGCCTTTAGTGTCAACCGTTAAGGCTGATGGCTGATCGCCCTGCGAGGCGCGCAATTTACGCACCAAGGGAAATCAAGTCAACAGTGTGTCGCGATTTTTTCAAAATTATTCCGAGCCCTCGTGGCCCCATCGCTCATTCCACGACCTCCGGGCACCTTTTGCCTGAAAAACAGTCAGTTGCACTGGCATACTCAAGTGCTTCTTTGTCATGGTCCGGGTCTACACTGGCAGCCAAGCCCGCTGTTCATATATTCAGCAACCGCCGCCGCGAGTCAGCGTTCATGACCATCAAACATTTGGTTTCACGGAGTGCCTAGCTTGGCTTCCCCCGCAGCGCTGCAGAAAATTCGCCGGTTTGCGCCCCTGATCCTCAGCGCAGTCATTGTCGTGCTATTTGGTCTCTACCTGGCCAGTCAGGTCATGGCCTGGCTCAGACTGACCCAAACGCCGCCTGCAGCCATTACGGACAGCAGCCAACCCGCCGGGGCCGCGCCTGATTTGGAGCGAATGGAAGGGTTGTTCGGATCCCCGGCCTCGAGCGGACAAAGCTATAGGCCCGGCGAATCGAGTTCTGATCTAACCTTGCTAGGCAGCTTCGTTCATGCCGACCCGGCTCGGTCGACTGCGATCATTCAGTTAAGCGGCCAACCGCCACAGCTTTATCGGGTCGAACAAGAACTGGAGTCAGGGGTACGCCTGTACAGCGTTCAACCCGACAGGGTTGAGGTAAAGAGTGGCGGTCGTATTGACAGCCTGTTCTTCCCAAGCGTCCGTTCTCCCACGGCCGTGCCCGATAGGCTGCCCGACTACAGTGAACCAGCGGAGATGGAAGCTCTCGATCCGCAAGCGGAGATGCTTCAACAGCAAATGGAAGCACTCCGGCAACAAATGGAAGGGGCTACAAGCCCGCCAGAAACCATGCCCTCCGACGAACAGACCACGGAAGACAACTGACCGATGCTGCCTTTTTCCTCCCGCCCGCTCATTGCATTGCTCGCCGCCGGTCTGCTCGCCGCCCCCCTGCCCCTATACGCGGCCGATCCCGGAATCGAACCAAGCGAGACCCAACAGGACGGCTGGACGATCAACCTTAAGGACGCCGACATTCGGGCCTTCATTGACCAGATCAGCCAACTGACCGGACAGACCTTCATCGTTGATCCTCGCGTAAAGGGTCAGGTGAGCGTCGTATCGTCTACGACCCTCTCGCTGGAGGAGGTCTACCAATTGTTCCTGTCGGTCATGGCAACTCACGGCTACAGCGTACTCACGCAGGGTGAGGTCGCCAGAATCGTGCCGAACGCGGAAGCGAAATCGGAGGCCGGTGGGGGCCCGACTGGAGGGGATCTGCTGGAAACCCGCGTCATCCAGGTCCAGCACACATCCGCGACCGAGCTGATCCCACTGATCCGCCCACTGGTTCCACAGTACGGGCATCTCGCTGCGGTCAGTTCGGCGAACGCGCTGATCATCAGCGACCGTAGCGCCAACATCGCACGCATCGAAGAGCTGGTCCGACAGCTCGACCAAGCCCAGAACGACGATTACTCAGTGGTGAATCTGCAATATGGCTGGGCCGTCGACATCGCTGAAGTGCTGCGCAACACCCTGGCACGCGGCGAAGCTAAGGACACCGCAGGTGCGCAGATCATTGCCGATTCGCGCACCAATCGCCTAATCTTCACCGGACCGGAACTGGCGCGCCAGAAGCTGGCCAGCCTGGCCAAGACACTCGATACGCCCAGCACGCGCTCAGCCAATACGCGGGTGATTCGCCTGCGCCACAATGACGCCAAGTCGCTGGCCGAGATGCTCGGCGACATTTCCGAAGGCCTCGCCGAACAAGGGGATGGCGAGGTCCAAGGGGGAGCGGGACGTCAGCAGAACATACTCATTCGCGCGGACGAGAGCCTCAACGCACTGGTCATGCTGGCGGAACCCGAACTGATCTCGACTCTCGAATCAATCGTGCGCCAACTCGATGTGCCGCGGGCGCAGGTGATGGTGGAGGCGGCCATCGTTGAGGTATCTGGCGATATCACCGACGCCCTTGGCGTGCAGTGGGCCGTAGATGCACGAGGTGGCACGGGCGGCGTAGGCGGAGTCAGTTTTGGCAATACAGGCCTGTCCATTGGTACCGTGCTCAACGCCATCAATGACAATGAAATCCCCAACAATCTGCCTGACGGCGCGATCATCGGCGTTGGCACCCGTAGCTTTGGTGCACTGATCACCGCACTTTCCGCCAACAGCAAAAGCAACCTACTCTCCACCCCGAGCTTGTTGACGCTGGACAATCAGGAAGCTGAGATCCTGGTTGGCCAGAACGTGCCGTTCCAAACCGGTACCTACACAACCGACGCTTCCGGCGCGAACAACCCGTTTACGACCATCGAGCGGGAGGACATTGGCGTCACGCTCAAGGTGGTTCCGCATATCAATGAGGGCGCCACGCTACGCCTGGAAATCGAGCAGGAAATCTCCTCGATTGCGCCATCCGCCAGCCTTTCTGCTCAGGCCGTCGACCTGGTCACCAACAAACGATCCATCAAAAGCACCATCCTCGCTGAGGATGGCCAGGTCATCGTACTGGGTGGATTAATTCAGGACGATGTGACCCGAACCGATTCGAAGGTGCCCCTGCTGGGCGACATCCCACTGCTAGGAGCGCTGTTCCGCTCAACGCAGGAAAGTCATATCAAACGCAATTTGATGGTGTTTTTGCGACCGACCGTGATCCGCGACCGCGCCGGTCTGGCAGCATTGTCGGGCAAGAAGTACAGCGACATCCGAGTCATCGAAACCAACCCCGGCAGCCCGACCATTCTTCCGGCCACCCCGGAAGGTTTATTCGATGGACAGGGACAACCAGCCCCGGCAATCGACCTGCGCTCCAACGAGCCGGAGCAACGCAGCCGCATGCCCTCTACTCCCGCAACGGAACGTGCACCGCAAAGCTTCACACCGCAAACGCAGCCGCCAATCCAGGTGTCCTCTCGCTCAGGCTGGGCAGTTCAACTGGCAAGCCTGCAAAACGGTGACAGTGCTCAGGCGCTGGTGAGCAAGCTTCGCGAGGAGGGCTTTGACGCCTACCTGCGCATTACCGGCCGTACGCATCGGGTGTTCGTGGGTCCGATAGACAGTCGCCAGGAGGCCACTCGGGTTCGAGAAGAACTGGCGACCGAACAGCGTCTTGACGGTTTCGTGGTGAACTTCGAGCCGGCAAAGGACTGAAATCGCAATTTCAGCCCCCGACGCCCGCACTGATCCGGGTTTCATAAAAAGGACCCTACTCTTAGCGGGGTCATTTTTTGCTCGAGCGTATTGGTTTAGAGCGCCGCCAACCCTCGGGCGAGATCAGCTTGTAGATCAACCACGTCCTCAAGCCCCACTGCCACCCTTATCAAGCTATCGCGAATGCCTGCTTTGGCACGGTCTTCGGCAGAAAGTCGCCCGTGGGTGGTCGAGCCAGGATGGGTGATGGTGGTCTTGCTATCGCCCAGGTTCGCCGTAATGGAAATCAAGCGGGTGGCGTCGATGAAACGCCAGGCGCCCTCCTTGCCCCCCACCACCTCAAAGCTCAGCACCGCGCCAAAGTCTTTTTGCTGACGCTTGGCCAACTCGTGTTGAGGGTGGCTGGGCAAGCCTGCGTAGTAGACTTTCTCAATCCCCGGCTGTTGCTCCAGCCACTCGGCTAATGTACGAGCACTGGCGCAATGGGCCTGCATACGCAGGCGCAGCGTTTCCAGCCCCTTGAGAAATACCCAGGCGTTGAACGGGCTCAGTGTTGGGCCCGCGGTGCGCAAAAAGCCCACCACTTCCTTCATCTGCTCCGCACGACCCGCAACCACACCACCCAGACAACGGCCCTGACCATCTATGTATTTCGTGGCGGAATGAATGACGATGTCAGCACCCAGTGCCAAAGGCTGCTGGAGAACTGGCGTGCAGAAACAATTATCCACGGCGAGCATCGCACCACTGCCGTGACACAACGCCGCCAGCTCGGCGATGTCGACCAGCTCAGCCAGCGGGTTGGATGGCGACTCGACGAAGACCAACTTGGTGTTGGGCTTGAATGCCGGCGCCCAGGCTGCAAGCTCGGTAAGCGGTACGTAGTCGACCTCGAGCCCGAAGCGCTTGAGATATTTTTCGAACAACGAAACCGTAGCACCGAAAACGCTGCGCGACACGAGCACATGATCACCAGCAGAACACAAGCTCATGACCATGGCCAGAATCGCCGACATCCCAGAGGCGGTCGCTACCGCCTGCTCGGCGCCCTCCATAGCAGCGATACGCTCTTCGAACGCTCGCACAGTAGGATTGGTATAGCGTGAATAGACATTACCCGACACCTCACCGGAAAAACGTGAGGCAGCGTCAGCGGCACTCCGGAACACATAGCTGGAGGTGAAGAACAGCGCTTCGCCATGCTCACCCTCAGGCGAGCGGCGCTGGCCCGCTCGAACAGCCAGCGTATCCATGCTCGCACCAGACAAATCACTGTCCAGCCGGCCTGCGTCCCAGTCGGTTGTCATAGTCGTTTTCCACCTTGAACCGAGGCGGCATGGCCGCCAGGTTGTCGATCAGTTGTTATAGAGGTCGATTATTGCGCTGCCAGCGACACCCTTGCTCTTGCTGAGGTCATTGCGAGCCTGTTCGATCTTGTGCAAATAGACATCATCGATGTCGCCAGTCACATACTTACCGTCAAACACTGCGCAATCGAAGTTCTCTATCTTTACCTTACCGCCACCAACTGCATCGATCAGGTCCGGCAGATCCTGGTAGATCAGCCAGTCGGCGCCTATCAGCTCTGCGACCTCCTCGGTGCTGCGATTGTGCGCGATGAGTTCGTGTGCACTGGGCATGTCGATTCCATAAACGTTCGGGTAGCGAACGGCTGGCGCTGCAGAACAGAAATAGACGTTTTTCGCCCCAGCTTCCCGGGCCATCTGAATGATCTGTTTGCAGGTCGTTCCCCGGACGATGGAGTCGTCCACGAGCATGACGTTCTTACCGCGAAACTCAAGGTCGATGGCGTTGAGCTTTTGCCGTACCGATTTCTTGCGTGCGGCCTGGCCGGGCATAATGAAGGTCCGACCGATGTAGCGATTTTTGACGAAGCCTTCGCGGAACTTCACGCCCAGTCGGTTGGCCAGTTCCAATGCAGCCGTACGGCTGGTGTCGGGAATTGGAATGACGACGTCAATATCGTGCTCGGGCCGCTCCCGGAGGATTTTGTCGGCCAGCTTCTCGCCCATGCGCAAGCGCGCTTTGTACACGGAAACGCCATCCATCAGCGAGTCTGAACGCGCAAGATAGACATGCTCGAAGATACAAGGCGCGTAGCACGGATTCGGCGCGCACTGACGGGTGTGCAGCTTTCCATCTGCCGTGATGTAGACGGCCTCGCCCGGTGCCAGATCGCGGATCAGCGAGAAGCCCAGCACGTCCAGCGCAACGCTTTCGGACGCGATCATGTACTCCACACCCTGATCGGTGTGCCGCTGCCCGAACACGATTGGGCGGATTGCATGCGGATCGCGGAAGCCAACGATGCCATAGCCGGTCACCATGGCCACCACTGCATAACCACCTACACAACGTTCATGCACCTTGGCCACGGCAGCAAAGACATCCTCCTCGGTGGGCTGCAGTTTGCCCCGCACTGCCAGCTCATGGGCGAAGACGTTGAGCAGCACTTCCGAGTCGGAATTGGTGTTTACATGGCGCAGGTCGGACTCGTAAATCTCCTTGGTCAACTGGTCGACGTTGGTCAAGTTGCCGTTATGCGCCAGCGTGATGCCATAAGGCGAGTTCACATAAAAAGGCTGTGCTTCCGCCGAGCTAGAGCTGCCCGCAGTGGGGTAACGCACGTGACCGATACCCATGTTGCCCACCAGTCGCTGCATGTGACGCTGCTGAAACACGTCCCGAACCAGCCCGTTGTCCTTGCGCAGAAACAGCTTGCCGCTGTCGCTGGTCACGATTCCGGCTGCGTCCTGCCCACGATGTTGCAGAACGGTAAGCGCGTCATACAACGCCTGATTGACGTTCGACTTACCGACAATGCCGACAATGCCACACATGCAAGGAACCTCTCAGTTGTTACAGGCTGATCCGGACGTCACACAGGTCTTAGCCGTGCAGAGTCCTTCTAAAGATTGCTCGTCTTAGCTTGAAGCATCGAGCGAGCCGGCCACCCACTGACTTCCAAACCCAAGGATTAGGTTCTTCGACCAGTCGGCAACCAACAGAAAATGCGGCAGCAATGTTGACTCTCGCCACCAGGGATCTTGCTGAACAGGGGCGAGGCTGAGAAGACCAACCAAAACCACCACCAGCAAGCCCCCTCGAGCTGCCCCGAATACCATTCCAAGGAAGCGATCCGTACCGGAAAGGCCGGTGACGCGCACCAACTCTCCGACGAGAAAATTAACCAGCGCGCCAACTAGTAACGTCACTACGAACAGAATTACGCACGCTGCGATGACTTGAAAGGAAGGTGTGCTGATGAAGTCCGCGAGATGGTGCGAAAGCGCACCACCGAACATCCAGGCGATGACGCCGGCAATGATCCAGGTGAGCAGGGAAAGCGCTTCCTTGACGAAACCGCGTTTCAAACTGATCAGGCTGGAAATGACCACAACGGCGATGAACGCCAAATCGACCCAGGTGAATGCCACAGGGTTTCCTGCAAAGGAGAAAGGCGGCGCATTTTACCAGAGCGCAAGCCAGGGAGTAAGCACCGCGTAGGTGCCCTCCCAGCTGCCGCTTAAACGAACTGGAACGCCGTTATATGTCAGCCTTGCTCTGGCTTGAAACGTACAACGAACCCGTCGAGCTTCTGCTGTCGCTGCAATTGGTCCCGCAGACGATTGGCTTCCGCCCGCTCCACCAAAGGCCCCACGAACACCCGGTTCATTCCGTCAGCAGTACGTATGTAGGCGTTGTAGCCTTGAGATCGTAGTGTTTTCTCGAGCTTGTCGGCGTTTTCACGACTGGAAAGACTGGCCAGCTGAACGGACCAACTGACCGGCAGATTGGCCGCGTCCAACCGCTGCTCATCATCCGCTGTCGGCTTGACCGATGGAGGCGGAGCGATTGCCGACTCGGGAGTGACCGGGACAGGCTGTGAACCCACAGGAGCAGGATTGATGGGGTCCGCTGGACTATTGGATTCAGCTACAGGCCCTTCTTCGATAATTTCGTAATTTTCTGGGAACGGATCGACCTCTGGCTCAGGTACCTCTACAGGCTGTGTCTCGATTGCCGGTGTAACCGGTGCTTCTGGCATTACGGGCGCATCGACGGCAACCTGCTGGCCGGCATCATCGCGATTGAAAAGCATCGGCACGAATATCACTGCCAGCGCAACAAGCACCAACGCGCCGACGATACGCTGCAACAATCCTCTATCCACCAAGAGCATGCCCTCCACTCGATGCGTGCCGATCAAGCCAGGCCAGCGCTTCCGCCACGCAATAAAAAGACCCAAACACCACTATCTCATCGCCCTCGCGCGCCTCATCACATTGCCGTTGGAGCGCCTCGGATATGCCAGGGTAGATAGTGACTGCCTCGCCGCGTTCCATCAATGCCGAACGCAACCCGTCCGCAGAGCGCGAGCGATGGGTGGGCAATGGTGCGACTGCCCAAGCATCAAAAACAGTCGTCAGCGCGTCAATGACGCCCACCAGATCCTTGTCAGCCAAAAGACCAAAAACCGCGAGGCGGCGGCCGGACTTTGACTCCCGATGGAGCTGCTCAGCCAGATAGGCAGCTGCGTGCGGGTTATGCCCAACGTCTAGCATTACCGAAAGCTCGACGCCGCGGCAGTAGACGGTGCGGCGGTCCAGGCGTCCGGTAACTCGGGTGCTTTGTAGCGCCTCGACAAGTTGCTCAGGCCGCCAAGACGGCTCTAGCAACGCAAACGCCTGTAGCGCGAGCGCAGCATTATCCAGCGGCAGGGTAAGCATCGGCAGATCTAACAGCTCTCGGACGACGCCTTGGGCGTCTCTGCCACGCCAATGCCAGCAGGTTGTTTCCCTACGCATGTCGAAATCGCGCCCACGGACCATAAGCGGCACAGCGGACCGAGCCGCACCTTCCAGCATCGAGTCTGGAGGATCGGCGTCACCACATACCGCGGGCTTTGCAGCACGAAATATCCCGGCCTTTTCAAACGCCACGCTTTCGCGGGTCGTTCCGAGCCATTCGGCATGATCCAAGCCGATATTGGTTACCACAGCCACGTCGGCATCCACGATATTTACCGCGTCGAGCCGCCCACCAAGCCCGACCTCCAATACCACAGCATCGAGCGCCTCACGCTCGAAAAGCCAGAAAGCAGCCAGCGTGCCCATTTCAAAATAAGTGAGAGAAACAGAACCACGCGCTTGCTCTACCGCCTCGAACGCTTCGCACAATGCCTCGTCTGTCGCATCGACTTGGTTGAAACGAACCCGCTCGTTGTAGCGCAACAGATGCGGCGAGCTGTAGACACCCACCGTCTTGCCCTGCCCCGCCAACATTCGAGCAATGAAGGCGCACGTGGATCCCTTGCCATTGGTACCGGTAACGGTGACGACCTGGCGAGCTGGGCGCGTTAGCCCTAGCCTCGCAGCCACCTCTTGGCATCGTTCAAGGCCCATATCAATGGCAACGGGATGCAGCTGTTCAAGGTATCCGAGCCAGTCCTCCAGGCTCCGCTGGGTCATGCGTCAGCCGTGACCAGAGCGGGCTCACCTGGGGTAGGCATTTGCTGCAGCTGAGCCAGCAGACGCGACAGACGAGCGCGTAACTCGGAACGAGGAACGATCAGGTCAATAGCGCCGTGATCAAGCAAGAACTCACTGCGCTGGAACCCTTCCGGTAGTTTTTCGCGCACAGTCTGCTCGATCACACGCGGGCCAGCAAAACCGATGAGCGCTTTAGGCTCCGCAACAATGACATCCCCCAGCATGGCCAGACTCGCCGATACGCCACCATAAACCGGGTCGGTGAGGACGGAGATGAATGGCAACCCCTCTTCGCGCATACGAGCCAGGACAGCGGAGGTTTTGGCCATCTGCATCAACGAGATCAGCGCTTCTTGCATACGAGCGCCACCGGATGCTGCGAAGCAGACCAGAGGGCAGCGTTGCTCAAGCGCAGCGTTCGCAGCACGCACAAAACGCTCGCCGACTATTGCGCCCATGGAGCCGCCCATGAAGGAAAACTCGAATGCACAGGCTACTACTGGCATATGCATCAAGGTTCCGCGCATCGCAATCAGAGCATCCTTTTCCCCGGTTTGTTTCTGCGCAGCGGAGAGGCGATCCTTATACTTTTTGCTGTCCCGGAATTTCAATCGGTCAACAGGCTCGAGGTCCGCAGCTATTTCTTCACGCCCTTCCTTATCAAGGAAGATGTCCAGACGGGTGCGTGCGTCAATCCGCATGTGATGCTGACACTTCGGGCAAACGTCCAGCGTTTTTTCAAGCTCCGGCCGATAGAGGACTGCCTCACACGACGGGCATTTGTGCCACAGCCCTTCGGGCACTGAGCTTTTCTGCGTTTCCGAGCGCATGATCGAGGGGATCAGCTTGTCTACCAGCCAGTTGCTCATGCTTTTATTCTCCACAGCTTGTCAGTCCCGCGCGTAACGTCTGCACGCACCGGCAAATTCATCGTTGCGACCGGTCTCCAATCGGAGCTCACTGCGTCGCGTAAGCGATAGGCCTTAAAGCGCTATCGCTGAGACTCGAGTCATCGCGCATCTACGGCGATGCATGAATGGCGGCTCGCCAGCACAGCGAACTGTAACTGGACGGCAAACGCCCTAGGTTCGTCACATCGACGCCCTTATCAACCGAACGAATTCCCTCACACAATCAGGATCTTTAATGCCTTTGCTGAGCTCCACTCCGCCGCTGACATCGACGGCAAATGGCCGCACTTCGGCCACAGCCTGCTGGACGTTTTGGCACGTGAGCCCGCCAGCGAGTATCAAGGGCTTGGGCAGGTCAGCCGGGATCAGTGACCAGTCGAAAACTTCTCCAGTCCCACCTGGAACGCCTGCAACGAACGTATCAAGCAGAATGGCACTGGCGCCAGCATAGCGCGAAGCCTGCCGTTGAACATCCTCGCCCGCCTGGACTCGGAGTGCCTTGTACCAAGGCCGACAGAACCCTTCGCAGTCGGCGGGGGCTTCGTCACCGTGAAACTGAAGCATGTCCAGCGGCACCGCATCTAACGTTTCGTTGATCTCGCAACGCGACGCATTAACGAATAAGCCTACAGTGGTGACGAACGGCGGCAGTGCGGCAACGATTCTCTGCGCCTGCTGAATGCTGACGGCCCGAGGGCTCTTGGCATAGAACACAAGGCCGATTGCGTCCGCCCCGGCATCAGCTGCGACAAGCGCATCCTCGACTCGGGTTATTCCACATATCTTGCTACGAACGATAGGCAACGGCGGACACCTGCAAAAGAAGACCCCGGATGGTAACAAAAGCACCAGAGGCTGCAACCTGCATCGTTCAGCCGCATCACCACCTGCGCCGCGCCAGTTTCAGTTTGGGCTTTTTTGCCTCAGCGCGGGAGTGCCCGTACATCCGGCAGACCGGACAGAAAGTGCGGCCCCAAATAGCGTTCAGGTAATTGGAACTGATCGGGATAGTCCACCTGGACGAGATACAGCCCGAAGGGGTGAGCCGTCACCCCACCAGTTCGCCTTACACGTGACTCCAATACCTCCCGCGCCCATTTGACAGGTTGCTCGCCGGCGCCGATTGTCATGAGCACGCCAGCGAAGTTCCGGACCATATGATGCAGAAAAGCGTTGGCACGTACGTCGAGCACAATAAGCCTGCCATGCTGGAGCAATTCAAAATGATGAATCGTCTTGATGGGCGACTTTGCCTGGCATTGGCGCGCCCGAAATGCGCTGAAGTCATGAGTTCCGACGAAGGTCTTCGCCGCTTCACGCATGAGTGCGATGTCCAGGGGACGGTGATTCCAGGTCACTTCCTCTGCTAGGTGGGCAGGCCGGATATGATCGTTGTAAATCACGTAACGGTAACGGCGGGCCATGGCACTGAACCGTGCATCGAAGCTGCTAGGCATCTCCTTGGCCCAAGTCACGCTGATATCGCTGGGCAGGTTTTGATTCGCACCCATCACCCAGGCGTGCATGGATCGTTTTACCGGCGTATCGAAATGCACGACCTGGGCACACGCATGAACGAGCGCATCGGTACGCCCAGCACAACTCAACGTGACCGAATGCCCCCCGGCGACCTTGCTCAAGGCGTTTTCTAAAGACAGCTGAATGGAGGGCACGCCGTCACGCTGCCTTTGGAAGCCACGATACCGGGCGCCTTTGTATTCAACCCCGAGGGCAATTCTGAAAACGTCAGCGGCAGCCGATGAGGCTGCCGCTTGGTGTACTGCTTCGATCATAGTCAGGCTAGTTTAGCGAGCATCTCTCGCGCTTCTTGCTGCTGGGTGTCACTTCCCTCGCTCATGACCTCGTCAAGAATATCGCGAGCGCCCTCGGCATCGCCCATATCGATGTAGGCCCGCGCAAGGTCCAGCTTGGTAGTGGTTTCGTCGGTATCGGCAAAGAAGTCGAAATCATCATCCAGCGCCTCAGCCGAAGACGCGCTCGGTTCAACTGCGCTTTCCGTCACTACTGGCGATGGATCAAGCGTCTCATTGAAATCCCGTGAAAGATCCTCAAGCTCGGCTTCGACCACTCCCACCTCTGAAGAGAACGCTTCCGGCGCCGACTCTGCAACAGGCTCGTCATCCAATGAAAGATCAAATTCGTCGGGCATAACAGCAGGCTGCAGAGGGTCAGCAAGCCCAAAGTCAAACTCTTCCACTGACTCGGGTGATGCTGCCTTCGTGTCATCCTCTAGACCCAGCATCAGATCGTCGCCGCGAGCGGGACTGGTCAATTGCTCGTCAAGGTCAAGAGAGTAACCGGCCAGCTCATCATCCATGGATTCATTGCCGGCTGTCGCTGGCTCGTCCAGATCGAAAGAAAAATCCTCGGCAGCTTGCTCCTGGCCTGCCGCATCGAGACTGAACTCTTCAAAGTTGACTTCATCCAGCTCCGCGGTGGCTTCGCTAGCTGGCGCTACGGGTGCAACCGCCAGGTCCTCGTCCAGCTCGAGATCATCGAGGTTCAGATCGAAGTCATCGTCCGCCTTTTGCTCCGTCACAGGGGCTGGCTCTTCCAGCTCGAGGTCATCCAGACTGAAGGTGTCAAAATCATCGCTCGTAGAGGCAGAGGCAGCCGCAGCACCAAAACCGGCCGCCGCCATCGCAGGATAACGGGCCTTTGTCTGCTCGATCTCCGCAAACGAACCACCTATTTCGCGAAGCTCAGCCTCTTGCCTCGCGAATCCATCTCGATCGCCCAGTTCGGCATAGACCTCCATGAGCTTCAGCCGCAGGTCGCTACGCTGCGGCTCGTCGTTCAACGCGTTCTGTAGCAGTTCGGCAGCCTGATTAAAACGACCGTAAGCAATATAGATATCCGCCTCGGCCAAGGGATCATTACCCGCGCCAGCAAGCGAATCTGCTGATACCTGTTCAGCATCGTGCGCGGCGCCTAGATCGGCCGAATCGCTCTCAGACGACTCCAGCTCCCCCTGAGCGACATAAAAATTATCAGTCGAATTGTCAGCAAGAAGGCTTTCCTGCAGTTCGGCCTCTTTCATCGCGTTACGACGTGACAGCACCATTAATCCGACCAGCAACAGCAGCAACGCGCTGCCGCCCAGAACGCCGAGCAGAACGGGACTGGCCAACAACTCGTCGATGTAGCCATCGGTCTCTGGATCTTGCGGAGCGACAACCGGCGCGGCCGGCGAAACAGGCGCCTGCTCGGCCGGCTTAGAAGGCTCTATGGCTTCGCCCTGAGGAGCCTGCGACGCTGCGTCCGGGCTAGCATCGGCGCCAGCGCCAAGTTGAGGATCCGCTTCAGCCGCGTCGGGCGCAAGCTCAGCGCTGGTGCCTGCCTCGTCGACCGAAGGGGTCAGGGGCGCAGCGACACCTGCCCCTGCTTCCGTCCCAGCCGCGAGCTGAGCCTGCAATTTTGCTAACTGGTCGTCTTTCAGTTGCATCAGACGCTGCAGCTTGTCCAGCTGCCCCTGCAGGTCGTTGAGACGATCCTTTAGGTCGAGATTTTCGCGACGGCTGGAATCGAGGCTCTCTTCGCTAACAGCTAGCTTGTCGCGCAATGCGGCCGCATCACCACCAGCCCCTTCATCACTTCCAATGGTCGACTTGCCAGGTTCTGGGGCAACTAGCCGGAGATTGTCACCCTGTTCGCTGCGCGACGGCGCAGCACCTGCCGAGCCACGCTGAGTGGCGTCGAGCTGACGAGCAGCAGGTGCTGCCGAGCCTGAAGCCTGGCGCCAGCTCGCGTTCTGCTGCGCGACCTGCTGAATCGCCTCGGCTTGCGAACGACTGCCAATTTGCTCCGCGTTAGGAAGACGGAGCACCTGACCATTCTTCATGCGGTTGATGTTATTGCCAATAAAGGCGTTGGGATTAAGATCCTGAATGGCCAACATTGTTTGATGGACCGTGCCGCCCTGGCGTGCACGCTCAGCAATCTCCCACAGCGTGTCGTTAGGCGTGACCTTGTACTGGTCGCTTGACGACGCAGCGCTGGAGGCGGACGAGGAAGCAGGTCGTGTCGCGACTTGCGGGGCTGCGGCAGGCCGGGAAATCGGAGCAGCAACAGGCAGCTGCGGCGCGACCGAAGCGGCAATCTCCGGCGAGTAAAGTGGCGGGTCCAGAAGCAACGTGTACTCACGCAGGAGCCGCCCGCTTGGCCAGAGCACTTCGATCAGGAAATTTAGATAGGGTTCGCGAACCGGTTTGGTCGAAGACACCCGAATGACGCTTTTGCCGTCTGGGCGCAAAATCGGGGTAAAAGTCAGGTCCGTCAGGAAGTATTGGCGATCGACACCTGCCCGATTGAAGTCTTCAGCGGACGCCAGAACCGGCACAACTTCACCGGGCGCTAACGTTTTCGCGTCCAGCAGTTCGATTTCAGCCACCAGCGGTTGATTCAGCGAGGACTTCAGCGTGACCTCGCCCAAACCCAGCGCATAAGCCATTTCGGAAGTCAGCGCGGTAGCAGCCGCGATTGCCAGCACCAGATTGCGAACCCGAACCATTGTGTAAATCCTTGTTTTTTAACTTTTCTCGGATCTTCGAGAGGGTCTTATAGTCACTGCCTGCGCCCGCCAGGTGGCGGTCCCCCGTCAGCGATAAGCCTAAACAGCGTTGTTAGCTAGAATAATTCTTCGAACTTCCAGCAAGTATCTTTTACAGATAGTGTTTTATCAACAACTCACCAGACCAGGCAGCGTTGCCCACTACGCCTTTTCGCACGTTATCAGACCCAATCCACAAATTAGCTCCGCGGGCTTCAAGCAAGTCGCAACTGCTGGCGACCCGCGCTCGCCGAGTGCCGACTTTTCAAACCACCTAAAGCGCACCACTGTAGCGGAAAGTATTCTTGACACTGAACATTCGAGACTTAACCCGACGAAATACCAGAGAAACGCCACCTCGGCCATGCCAGCCCGCATGAGTCTCGGTGGGGTTCGGCACAAAAAAAGCGCCGCGGGGGTTGCCGAGGCGCTTCTGGTATCGCTTTTGTCTAGGATTAGCGCTCTAGGAGAATGCGCAACATGCGGCGTAACGGCTCGGCCGCCCCCCACAGCAGCTGATCGCCTACGGTAAATGCACCGAGATAATGCGAACCCATGTTCAGCTTGCGCAGGCGGCCGACCGGGACACTCAATGTTCCAGTCACCGAAGTCGGACTCAGCTCCTGCATGCTTGCGTCACGATGGTTCGGAACAAGCTTTACCCAGGGGTTGTGCTGGCTAATCATGCCTTCGATATCGGAGATAGGCACGTCCTTGTTCAGCTTGATGGTCAACGCTTGGCTGTGGCAACGCATGGCGCCGACACGAACACAAATACCATCCACCGGAATCGGGCTTTTGAATCGACCCAGGATCTTGTTGGTTTCCGCCTGGGCCTTCCATTCTTCGCGGCTCTGCCCGTTCGGTAGTTCCTTGTCGATGTAAGGGATCAAGCTACCGGCCAGTGGAACGCCGAAGTTATCGACCGGGAACGCCTCCGAGCGCTGGCATTCGGCAACTTTTCGATCGATGTCCAGAATGGCGCTAGCCGGGTCGGCAAGCTCGTCAGCGACCGAAGCATTGATGCTACCCATCTGTTTGATCAGCTCGCGCATGTTCTGCGCACCGGCACCAGACGCAGCCTGATAAGTCATCGCACTCATCCAATCGACCAGCCCATGCTCGAACAGACCACCAAGCCCCATCAGCATCAAGCTGACGGTGCAATTGCCACCGATATAGTTGAGTGTGCCAGCATCCAGCTGATGGTCGATAACCTTGCGGTTCACCGGGTCCAGCACTATAACCGCGTCGTCGTGCATGCGCAGCGTGGAAGCCGCATCGATCCAGTAGCCCTTCCAGCCCGCCTCACGCAGCTTCGGGAAGACTTCACTGGTGTAGTCACCACCTTGGCAAGTGAGAATTACATCGAGAGTTTTCAGCTCGTCGATGCTGTAGGCATCCTTCAGCGGCGCTATTTCCTTGCCGATCGAAGGACCCTGACCGCCAACGTTGGAGGTGGTAAAGAACACCGGCTCGATCAGGTCGAAATCCCGCTCCTCCAGCATCCGCTGCATGAGCACGGAACCAACCATACCGCGCCAACCGATCAGACCTACACGTTTCATCGCAACTACACCTATATATGTGGCCCGCGTGACGGGCCGTCGATAAACAAAGACGCTTTCGGGTTCGAAAGCGCGGGCGCGTTGTTCCTACACAGCAAACACCACGCCTCGCACTACTCGGCGTTTCCGCCTAGCCGTCGCCCACTAGCGCTATCAACGGCCGGTGCAATGGGGCCAGAGAGATTACAACTTCGCGAGCGCCGCGACTACCGCATCGCCCATCACCTGAGTATTCGCTTTTTCACAACCTTCGGACCAGATATCACCTGTGCGCAATCCCTGGTCTAGCACGTTGCTGACTGCCTTCTCGATCGCATCTGCGGCAGCGACCTGGTTGAAGCTGTAGCGAAGCATCATCGACACCGAGAGGATCGTTGCCAGCGGATTGGCGATACCCTTGCCAGCTATATCCGGAGCTGAACCATGGCAAGGCTCGAACATGCCTTTGTTGTTCGAGTCGAGAGAAGCAGAAGGCAGCATGCCGATCGAGCCGGTCAACATGGAAGCTTCGTCCGACAGAATGTCGCCGAACATGTTGTCGGTGACGATCACGTCGAACTGCTTCGGCGCGCGTACCAACTGCATCGCTGCGTTATCGACATACATATGGCTAAGCTCTACATCGGGATAGCCCTTTCCGACCTCCTCCACAACAGCGCGCCACAGCTGACTGGATGCCAGTACGTTCGCCTTGTCCACCGAGCAGAGCTTCTTGCCTCGAACAAGAGCCATGTCGAAACCGACCTTGGCTATGCGGCGAATCTCGCTTTCGCTGTAGGGCAGCGTATCGAACGCCATACGCTCGCCATTTTCCAGCACTTTGCTCTCACGGGGCTGACCGAAATAGATGCCGCCAGTCAGCTCCCGGACGATGAGAATATCCAGACCGGATACGATCTCCGGCTTCAGACTAGAGGCGGCCGCCAGCTGCGGGTACAGCAACGCCGGGCGCAGATTCCCGAAGAGGCCCAGCTGGGAGCGAATTTTCAACAAGCCACGCTCGGGGCGGATGGCCGGATCAATGGCGTCCCACTTCGGCCCGCCAACCGCGCCCAGCAGAATGGCATCCGCTGCACGAGCACGCTCCAGCGTCTCGTCAGCCAGTGGTACGCCATATTTATCGACCGCCGCGCCACCCAGCTCGTCATAGCTCAACTCGAAATCGAGTTGAAACTTGCTGTTGGCCAGCTCCAGCACCTTGACCGCTTCGGCCATGATTTCAGGGCCGATACCGTCGCCCGGAAGAATTAAAATCTGTTTGGACATTGAAGGATTTCCCTTTGGAATAACTGAAAGCTGCGAGTAACTTGCCTGTGTTCGCCGCTTCTTTATTTACTTAATAGCGCCAAACAGCCAGGCCTGCTTCTGTTGATGACGGGTTTCAAATGTCTTGATGGCCTCAGCGTCTTGCAGAGTCAGGCCGATATCATCCAAGCCGTTAAGCAGGCAGTGCTTGCGAAATGCATCGACGTCGAAGCTGTACTGAACACCGTCCGGACGGGTAACCGCCTGAGCAGCAAGGTCTACAGTGAGCTGATAACCCTCACTGGCCTCTGCCTGTTCGAACAGTTCGTCGACCTCTTCTTCCTTCAGGACGATCGGCAGCAGGCCGTTCTTGAAGCTGTTGTTGTAGAAGATGTCGGCAAAGCTCGGCGCGATGATCGCCCGGAAGCCATATTCTTCCAGCGCCCAGGGCGCGTGCTCACGGGATGAACCGCAACCGAAGTTCTCACGCGCCAGCAGGACGCTAGCCCCCTGATAACGAGGAAAATTCAACACGAAATCCTGGTTCACAGGGCGAGTCGAACAATCCTGGTTGGGCTGCCCAACGTCCAGATAGCGCCACTCATCGAACAGATTAGGTCCGAAACCGGTGCGTTTAATCGACTTGAGAAACTGCTTGGGGATGATCTGATCGGTGTCGACGTTGGCGCGGTCGAGCGGCGCGACGAGACCGGTGTGCTGGGTAAATGCTCTCATGGTGGTCTCCTCAGGCCTGCATCAATTCACGAACGTCTACGAAACGACCTGTCACCGCAGCCGCAGCGGCCATTGCCGGGCTCACCAGATGCGTCCTGCCACCGGCACCCTGCCGACCCTCGAAGTTGCGGTTGGAGGTGGACGCGCAGTGCTCGCCACTGCCCAGCTTGTCCGGGTTCATCGCCAGACACATGGAGCAGCCCGGCTCGCGCCATTCAAAGCCTGCCTCAAGGAAGATCTTGTCCAGCCCCTCCGCCTCGGCCTGCCGCTTGACCAGCCCGGACCCCGGAACCACCATCGCCTGCTTGACCGTTGCGGCAACCTTACGACCCTTCGCCACTTCCGCTGCGGCGCGCAGGTCTTCGATCCGGGAGTTGGTGCAAGAACCGATGAAAACGCGATCGAGTTGAATGTCAGTAATCGGTTGGTTGGCTTGCAACCCCATGTACTTCAACGCGCGAGTAATGGAGTCACGCTTGACAGGGTCAGCTTCGACAGCCGGATCCGGCACGTTCTGGTCAACCGCCAGCACCATTTCAGGTGAAGTACCCCAGCTAACCTGTGGCTTAATGTCTTCGGCATTCAACTCCACGACCGTGTCAAAAACGGCGTCTTCGTCGGAAACCAGCGTCTTCCAGAGTTCGACAGCCCGCTCCCAATCGGCGCCTTTGGGCGCAAAGGGCCTACCTTCCACATAATCGATGGTTTTCTCGTCTGCAGCCACCATCCCAACGCGCGCCCCGGCCTCGATGGACATATTGCAGATGGTCATGCGCCCTTCCATCGAAAGGTCACGGATGGCACTGCCAGCGAACTCCAGCGCATGACCGTTGCCACCGGCCGTGCCGATCTTGCCGATCACGGCCAAAACGATGTCTTTGGCGGTCACGCCAAAGGGCAGCTTGCCCTCGACGCGCACCTGCATGTTCTTCATTTTTTTAGCGACTAGGCACTGCGTGGCGAGCACATGCTCGACCTCCGAAGTGCCAATGCCATGGGCCAGTGCAGCGAAAGCGCCATGCGTAGAGGTGTGCGAGTCGCCGCAGACCACTGTCATCCCCGGCAGGGTTGCGCCCTGCTCTGGGCCGATCACATGAACGATGCCCTGACGAACGTCGTTCATCTTGAACTCAAGAATGCCAAAGTCATCGCAGTTCTCGTCCAAAGTCTGCACCTGGATACGGGAAACCTCATCGGCAATCGCTTCCAGGCCGCCCTGACGCTCGCCCTTGGTAGTCGGCACGTTGTGATCCGGGGTGGCAATGTTGGCATCGATGCGCCATGGCTTTCGCCCGGCCAGGCGAAGCCCTTCGAACGCTTGCGGTGAGGTCACTTCGTGCAGGATATGACGGTCGATATAAATCAGTGACGAGCCATCATCGCGACGCTTGACCTCGTGCATTTCCCAGAGCTTGTCGTAGAGCGTTTTGCCGGCCATCGGACTTTCCTCATCAGTGCGTTGGGCAATAGCCCTTTTGCTTATGAGGGCATGCTAGGGACTTACAATGGATTACTCAAATTCATATTTTTCATCTTACTCATTCCTTGGCGGAATGCAGACACCTATCCTTAGGCCTATAACGTCTGTCAGAAACGATGATCGGAGCCAGCCATGGACCTCGCCAGCCTTAACGCTTTTATAGCAATCGCCGAGATGGGCAGCTTCTCCCTCGCCGCTGAGCGCCTGCATCTGACTCAGCCAGCCGTGAGCAAGCGCTTGGCTTCGCTGGAATCACAGCTGAGCGTGCGACTGTTTGATCGGCTTGGTCGGGAGATCGGGCTGACTGAAGCTGGCCGCGCGCTGCTACCTCGCGCTTATCAGATCCTCAACGTGCTGGACGATACCCGTCGTGCACTGACCAACCTCAACGGCGACGTCAGCGGACAACTAAGCCTGGCCACCAGTCACCACATCGGGCTGCATCGTCTACCACCGTTGCTGAGAGCATTCACGCGTGCCTATCCGAAGGTGAATCTGGATATTCGTTTCCTTGATTCGGAGGTCGCTTACGATGAAGTTCTGCACGGCCGAGCCGAACTGGCCGTAATCACGCTGGCACCGCAGACTGCATCGCCGATTCGCGCGGTCAAGGTCTGGGACGATCCACTGGACTTCGTCGTCGCCCCCGAACACCCGCTAGCCCAGAAGCCTGACATAACACTGGCCGACGTCGCCGGCTTCCCCGCGGTATTTCCAGGCGGCAACACGTTCACCCATCACATCGCCCACCGGCTGTTCGAACGTGAGAGGCTGACGCCCAACATCACGATGAGCACCAATTACATGGAGACGATCAAGATGATGGTTTCGATTGGGATCGCCTGGAGTGTGTTGCCCCGCACGATGCTTGATGATCAGGTCGTACGATTGCCCCTCTCGGGCATTCAACTGGCGAGGGAGCTCGGCTACATCATCCATACCGAGCGCACTCTGTCCAACGCGGCAAAGGCCTTCATGTCGTTGCTGGAGGCCGACTAAGCGCACTTGCACTTTGCCATTAGCTACGGATAAGTTCGCGGGACAACAACAAGATCCAAGAGAGCCATGAGCATCGCATACCGTCGAAACATCACGCAGACCCAGCTCTTCGAGGCCGCTCATGTTGCCGCCTGATAACACGGCCAATGCCTCCCCAAGCGGCGCACCACAACCATGGCAGGACGTTGCGCGCCTATTATCGATGCTTGACGGTGCAGGGCTCGGCCTGTGGTCCTGGAACGTTCAACGCGGCGCCATGCATTGGTCCCTTGGCACGGGGAAGCTGTTCGGCCTGAGCGCGCCGCTCGTTGAGCTTTCTCCAGATCGGTATCTCGAACTCATCGTCCCTGAAGACCGGCCGCATATCCAGACTGCAGTATGTTCGATGCTCACTGGCGCCGAATCACGATTCAGCTTCCGCCATCGGGTCTGCTGGCCAGATGCTAGCGTGCGATGGCTTGAAATCGATGGGCAACGACAGGTCAATGAGGATGGGGAGACGGTACTGGTGGGCGTCATCCGCGACATCACCGACCGCCACATCCAGGCGCAGGCGCTTGAACACAGCCAAGAACGCCTTGAGCTGGCACTCGCCTCCGCAGAGCTGGGCAACTGGGAATGGCACATTCCAAGCGACCGGCTCTATGCCTCTTCCAGGGCATCCGAGCTGCAAGGTCTGGTAGAAGGCCCATTCGATGGATCGTTTCGTGAGTTTTTCCGCAGCGTCGCTGCGAACGACCGCAAGACCATGCGGGCGGCATACAGCGATCTCCTCGCCGGGCGTCGGCAAACCTATCAGGCCACGTACCAGGCCAACCATCCAGACGGCACGATTCGGCACCTCGAAAGTACCGCCAAGCTCTACCGAGACGAGCGTGGCACGCCCTTGCGCATGGCCGGAATTATCATCGACGCCACCGAACGGGTCTTACGTGCGCAACACCTGGCGGCGTCGGAAGCGAAGTTCTCAGCTTTGTTTCAAGGCAGTCCAGACCCGATCTCCCTGTCCCGCATCCGCGACGGAGTTTTCATGGAGATCAACCCGAGCTTTAGCGTGGTGTTCGGCTGGGAGAGTGCCGATGTCGTCGGCCGATCCGCTCCGGAAATCGGCATATGGCAGGACGAACGGCAGCGAAAATCTCTGTTCGAGCAACTGATGCGTGATCAGCGGCTGGAGAACGCCGAGGCACAGTTCCGCACCAGGACAGGACAGTTCGTGACTTGCGTGGTTTCCAGCCGGTTCATCCGAGTCGACCGCCGCCTGTGCATCGTCACCACTTTTCGTGACATTACCAAACGACAACAGGCCGAGGCGGCGCTGAAGGCCAGCGAGGTTAAATTCGCCAAGGCATTCCATTCGAGCCCTGACGCCATCATCATCAGCGAGCGCGGCACGGGACGATTCATCGAGGTTAACGAAGGCTTCCAACGCCTCTCAGGCTACAGTCCCGAAGAAGCCATCGGCAGAACCTCATACGAATTGGGCGTCTGGCCCAGCACGCAGCGCCAGGAAATTCTCGAACGGCTCGAACGTGACGGCCGGGTGACGAACTGGGAGATGGTCGGCCAGGATCGTCACGGTCGTTTAAAGCACATTGAAGTGTCGGTAGAGCCCATCGTGCTGAACAACACAGACTGTCTGCTGTTATCCGCACGGGACATCAGCCAACTCAAGGCCGCCCACGCGCAAATTCACCACCTGGCCTATCACGACCCGTTGACTAACCTGCCTAACCGAACGCTGCTGACGGATCGCCTAACTCAGCAGACGGCGTTGCATAAACGCCACAAGCTGCGTGGCGCCCTACTGTTTCTCGACCTCGACCATTTCAAACACATCAACGACTCGCTTGGACATCCGGTCGGTGACGCTGTATTGAAGATGATCACTGCCCGCCTCGAGGCCAGCATCCGACAGGAGGACACCGTAGCCCGCCTGGGTGGCGACGAATTCGTTGTGCTACTCACTGGTTTGACTGGCAAGCGCTCGGAGGTGACCCGCCATGTCCGCCAGGTTGCCGAAAAACTTCGCACCCTCCTCGCCGAGCCTATGGTGTTCGAAGGCAACAGGCTGCAGGTAACGCCTAGTATCGGCATCGCCTTGATGCCTGATCACGGCGAGACGCCTGCCGATCTGCTGAAGCGCGCCGACATTGCGCTCTACCGGGCAAAGGACGCCGGACGCAATGCGATTCAGCTGTTCCGCACCACAATGCAACAAGCCGCCAGTGCACGCCTGCAGCTTGAGAGCGAACTGCGTCTTGCGCTGCAGCGCAACGAATTCGAGTTGTACCTTCAACCACAGGTCGACGCGCGCTCCGCCAGGGTGATCGGCGCCGAGGTCCTGTTGCGCTGGCATCACCCGGTGGATGGCGTGCGTTCTCCTGCCCAGTTTATCGACGTGCTCGAAGAAAGCGGCCTGATTGTCGAAGTGGGCAATTGGGTCATCAGGGAGGCGTGTCGCATCGCCGCATCGCTCTTGGTCGACGGCGTCGTTGATTCGGACAGCTTCAGCCTCTGCGTCAACATCAGTCCACGGCAGTTCCGCCAGAGTGATTTCGTCGAGCGGGTTCTCGAAGCGCTAAAAGCCGTTAGCCTCCCGCACGCGATGATCAAGCTGGAAATCACCGAAGGCATCGTTATCCAGAACCTGGACGACACCATTGCCAAGATGCGCCGCCTCTGCCGACAGGGCGTGAGCTTCGCCATGGACGATTTCGGCACCGGCTATTCTTCCCTCACCTACCTGAAGCGGCTACCAGTCGATGTCCTTAAGATCGACCAGTCCTTCGTTCGCGATGCACTGGATGATCCAAACGACGCCGAGATCATTCGCGCCATCGTCGCAATGGCTCGAAGTCTAAGGCTGGAAGTGATTGCCGAAGGGGTCGAACAACAGGCGCAGCTTGAGCTGCTCCAAGCGCAAGGCTGTCACCTGTATCAGGGATATCTCTTCAGCCGCCCTATTCCACCGGCAGATTTCGGAGAGCTGCTCAAAACTCATTCACTCAGCTGAAAGGCGTTGCCAGAAAACGAAAACCCCGCCGTGCGAACTGCGTAGGCGGGGTTACTGTTCAAGCTACGTGCTGGCGGCTCGCTCAGCCCTCCAACGCCAAACGCTCACCGTTAATTGGGATGCGCTTGGGTTTGGCCTCCTCTGGCACGACACGCTCGAGCTCGATGCTGAGCAGCCCATTTCTCAGCTCTGCGCCCTTCACTTCAATATGGTCGGCGAGGCGGAACGAGAGCTTGAAAGCACGCTGGGCGATACCCTGATGTAGGTAGGTAACGTTTTCGCCACTGCTCTCACGCTTGCCACCGCTCACGGTCAGCACGCCTCGCTCGACCTGCAAATCCAGATCGGACTCCTGGAACCCAGCGGCGGCTACGATGATGCGGTACTGGTCATCGCCGTGCTTTTCCACGTTGTAGGGCGGGAACGAGCCGTTTGCATCATTGCGCAGCGCGGACTCGAACAGATCGTTGAATCGATCGAAACCAATGGACTGACGAAACAGTGGGGCCATCGAAAAACTAGTCATTTTGCTATCTCCTGATATTCAGCGAGTGGTTCATACAGGACCCGAATTCGGCATCCTGTGATGCCCTAATTAGGACCTACTCGCCTGTTTTCAAGACCGGTCGTCGAGGATCTTTTATGTCGAAAGTGATGTTGATAACGGGGGCCAGCCGTGGCATCGGCGCTGCCACAGCCAAGCTCGCAGCGGCTGAAGGCTACGCGTTGTGCTTGAACTTTCGATCGCGCCAGGACGCAGCCGACCAGCTACTGAACGAGCTGCGCAGCCGGGGCGCACGCGCAATTGTGGTCGAAGCGGACGTAGCGGAGGAGTCGCAAGTCATACGCTTGTTCGAAGCGCTTGATGCCAAATTCGGCAGGCTCGACGTACTAGTCAATAACGCCGGCATGCTCGAACGCCAGACGCGCCTCGAAGACATGGACAAAGCACGCCTGGAACGCGTATTCGCGGTAAATGTATTCGGTAGCTTTCTCTGCGCCCGCGAGGCGGTCAAGCGCATGTCCACTCGCAACGGTGGTACCGGCGGTGCCATCGTCAACGTCTCCTCAATTGCAGCCAAACTCGGCGCGCCCAACGAGTACATCGACTACGCGGCCGCCAAGGGCGCGATAGATAGCATGACCCTCGGGCTGGCCAAGGAAGTCGCTGCAGAGGGCGTCCGGGTCAATGCCGTACGGCCCGGCGTGATCCATACAGAAATTCACGCCAGCGGTGGCGAGCCTGATCGCATCGAGCGCGTAAGGAGCAGCGTGCCCATGGGCCGGGGTGGTGAAGCGAAAGAGGTCGCTGAAGCGATCCTCTGGTTGGCCAGCGACAAGGCCAGCTACACCAGCGGCGCTCTTCTTGATGTGAGCGGAGGACGCTAAACAGCCGCCTTAAAACCCTGCGCGTTTACGTCTAGACCCAGCAGTGCGTCGAGCCGATCGCAGCCGTTTTCCCGCCGAACCTGAGCGAACAGCGTAACGGCTTGCGGATAGTTACGGGTAAGCAGGGATAACCATTGTTTGAAACGACCTGGTGCATAGCGCGGAGACATCTTGCGTCGCGCCTGCTTCCAGAAATCGGCCAAAAGCGGTTGCAGATCATCCCAGCTCAGCGGCTCGAGCAGCGCGCCGGCCTTTGCCGCCGCGATCTGCCGAGCCAGGTCCGGCCGACAAACCAGTCCGCGGCCTAGCATGATGTCCTCAACTCCGCTGACCTCACGGCAACGTTGCCAGTCCTCGACCGACCAAATATCGCCATTGGCAAACACCGGCACATTGACGACGTCCCTAACCTTAGCCACCCATTCCCAATGCGCTGGAGGCTTGTATCCCTCGACCTTGGTCCGCGCATGCACAACCAGTTGCGCAGCACCGCCATCAACCAATGCACGGGCACAGTCGAGCGCGCCGTCCTTGTGGTCAAAACCCAAACGCATCTTCGCGGTAACCGGTATCTGCGCCGGAACCGCCTTACGTACTTCGCGAAGGATGGAATGAAGCAGATCCGGCTCCCGGAGCAGAACGGCGCCACCGCGGGATTTGTTGACCGTTTTGGCTGGGCAGCCGAAATTGAGATCGATTGCAGGGGCGCCGAGGCTACACGCGAAGGCCGCATTGTCAGCCAGGCAGAGCGGATCCGAGCCCAGCAACTGCACACGCAACGACGTACCTGCGCGGGTTGCAGCGCCGTGTTCAAGCTCCGGAGCAAGCTTAAGAAAACTGGATGCCGGTAAGAGACGATCCGACACACGGATGAATTCGGTCACGCACCAGTCAACAGCGCCGACACGGGTGAGAACGTCGCGAAGAATGTCATCAACGAGCCCTTCCATAGGCGCCAAGGCGATCTGCATTAGAAAACGACCCAACCGAAAAAGCGCTGCATTGTACGGACGCCAGCCATGGTAAGAAATGTCCGCGTCACGCCAATCGGCAGAACATCCGACGCCAAGCACTAAGCCAAAATGTACTAGGGTTGAGCCTGCAAACGCGGACGCTCTATCTCAGTCACAAGTAATCAAAGTCCGAGTCTGGCAGCGCTGGCCTTGTAATGTTCCGCCTGCTGCACGTCTCGTGCGAGCCCATGGCCGCCGGCCATGTACAGCTGAGCCAACCTGGCCGCCGCTAAGGGGTGTCCTGCCTCGACGGCAAGCTTCCACCAACGCGCGGCCTTGGCACCGTCTGGCCCGTGAGTAGCGTCTTCGCCCAGGCTGATGACACCCATCTGGTAAGCGGCCTTGGCATCGCCCTTTTCGGCAGCCAGACGCAGCAGACGTATACCCTCTTGCCTTGCACCAAATCCCTGTCCTCGAAACAGCAGGATATGGCCATAAAAGCTTTGCGCCTTCGAATCGCCAATCGCAGCCATGCGCGAAAATTGGCCTTCCATCCAGCGCCACAGTTTCGGTTGCTGAACGGCCCAACGTGAGCTCATCAATTTGCGAGCAAACAGATAACCGACTCGCGCACGGATGTTATTCAGCATTACGGAATCCCTGGATAATCAAACTCGAACACTCGCGCAACCTCACCTGCGTGCCAGGATGCGGCAGCAGAACCGTCTGCCGGACCAGAAAAGCGCCCGAGGCGAGTAGCACATTCGAAAAAACCGGTTCTTGGCAGACGACTTGCCCCTTGGCTCACCACTAATGCACTACGTAGCGGCCGATCCGCACGGGCATCCAGCGCAGCCAGATGTTCCAGCGCGGCTGTCAAGGTTTGCATGGCCGGCGCCGGTAACTGGAGCCGCTCGACCAACGCGCGGTAAGTAACCAGATGGCGCTGTCGCCGGACCTCAGCCAACTCGTCCAACAATGCCTGCCAATGTGGACGGCTGATGCGAATTGACGCTGCGGTGCCTGTCACGCCTCCTGCTGCCATCCTTCGATCTCCAATGCGCGGGCGAGTGCGCGACGTATCGCATTATCGGGATCGCGTTCACCGCTTTCGATGAGGGCGAGATAAGCAGGGCTGATACCCACCGAGCGCGCCAGCGCTTCTTGGCTCAACCCCTTAGCCTCCCGCAACATCGGCAACGTTCCGAAAGTTGGCAATGCGCCTGGAGCAGTATCACTTGCTTCCACTGGCTTTGCGGCGCTTACGTTACGCCCGTTCGTCAGCAGAGCCTGATACTCCTCCCAAGGCAGCACGGCATACTCTGGCTTACCGTCCCGCATGATGACTTGAACACTCATCCGCTACCCCGACCGTAGTCTCAAATTGGAAAGTCGGGATCTTACCAGTCCGCGCGTCTATTTTTTCGACACCAGCCGGTCGCACCAAAGAATGAGGAAAGGGGCTGCACGGGCCATTCGAAAGAACTAATCCAGGGTCTTTTTAGCGCCCGACATTCCGCCCGTTGCTAACGTCACTATCCATTGGCTCGTCCAGGGTGGGTAACCGGTCGATACTTGCTCGTATATCCGCTGACTGGCTGTCTCTCCAGGTCCGAAACGCCTGCAACTCGCCAGACCACTTGCGGATTATCCAGCCCAGTACTGCCAGATCATCAACGAAGCCAAGACCTGGAATCCAGTCGGGGATAGCGTCCAAGGGGGACAGGAAATACAACAAACCAGCTACCGCAGCCACCAGTGCGGGTCTGCTGACCTGCCGATATTCGCCTCGCCACCACGCCACACACAGTTGCTGCAGCAAACCAAGATCTTCACGCAGACCTTTCATCAACCCACCCTGAGCCGAGCGTTTGCGCGCGACCGCAAGTAGCACGATGGGCAACCGGCCCCGAGCGAGCACACGTTGTGCCATCGGTAGGTATTTAAAGAAATTCCAAGGTGTTTTCATCAGATACCTCCGACTAGAGCTGCTTTGCTCGTTCTCTGAAAATATCCACAGAACCTGTGGATAAGCTTGTGAACAGCGGCTGGATGACTGGCTGGAACGCCCGCGTGACGTGGCCTCTAAACAGATCGGCGGCTTTTTACTCAGCGCAAATAAATCTTTTACAATCAGCAAGTTAGCAAAACCCAGTGAGTTGCTGCGCCGCGTACAGGCGTCTTCCCAGAGAAGACGGTATCAATGTGAATAACCGTAACATGTCAACGCCTTTTTAAGGCTAATTCGGCCTCAAAGGCGGTAGACAAAGTTAGCTGAGCGTTCTAACAAGGACAGCGCGCGTAGGCCCGCGTTCCTCCTAGCTACCGGACCGGGATAGCCAACGCAGCAGAACCGACCCGATTTGAGAGCGGGTCTGCGCAGCACCGTTACAGACATAAAAAAGCCGGTCGAATGACCGGCTTCGTTAATTCAAAAATAGGCTGGTCAGTTAACGCCCAGTTTGGTCCGATTTTTTTCCAAAGTGGCCGCACCGATTCCTTTAACTTCGAGGAGCTCGTCGACGGCGGTGAATGGGCCATGCGCTTCGCGATAAGCAACGATCGCCTTGGCCTTTGTTGCGCCAATACCCTTGAGTTCGCGGGTCAGGGTTTCGGCGTCGGCCGAATTGATGTTGATCGGCGCTGCTTGCTGGGCCGCTGCAACCGCTACTGGGTCAGCAGACTTGGTCGGGCCAGCGAAACTGCTGAGAGAGACGCCAGCGAGCAGCGCGAATATTGAAGCGGATATCAAAGACTTAAGCATTGTTCATGTCCTTATGAGTGTCGGATTAGCGACGCGGTACTCCATGCGCCGCAACGACACTCTAAGTCGCACCAATAGCAAGTCAAATCGGGCTGCTTATTCTGTGAACCGTGCCCTCCAGGCGACTCAACGCATCACGTTGAACAGACTCAATCCCGCGATCTTCACATAACTCTGCTGGGCTGCTTCAAGCACCACCGTCTGCATTGATAGCCGAGACAGCGCTTCAGCGTAGTCGAGCTCACGCAGCTCGGCCTGCACGCCTTTGTTGACCAGCGCAACATCTTCGTTATCAGTTTGTGTTGTTTCGATTACGTTGAGTCGAGCCCCGATGTTCCCGCGCGCCTGGTCAACACTGACCATGCCGTGGTCAAGGTTGGTTAGGGCTACCGCTACGGCGTCGCGAACGCCGGCATTGCCAGTTGACGGGTTTTCCAGAGATGAGCGGAGGTTAGCAATGGTATCGAGGATGCCCTGCTTCTGCTGTGTTGCACTGGGGCCAGATAGCTTCGGAGTGATGTTTACCGCTTCCCCACCTATAGCCGCTCCGTCGAGTTGCAGCGTCATGCCGCGAAATACCAACGAATCGCTCTTGCTAGAGTTACTGTCCATTCTTAAGCCAGTTCCGTCCGTAAGCGGGGCCGCTGCAGGCAAGCCGCTATTGTCCAGCTCGTAAATATCGTAGCTGCCGTCCGCGTTGAACTGGAGTTGAACTCCATTGGCAGGAAAACCATTGGCTCCGGAAAAAGCAATCTCGTCACTAACGAGTGGAGCTGAAACGGCGAGAGTTGAACCAGGCGGAAACGATGCGGCTGGCTGTTTTTCCAAGCGCCCCGCATCTGTTACGTTCTGAAAAATGGACTTACCGTTATCGCTGATCGGTATTCCCAGAGAGCTTGCGATCTGCAATTTCCGCTGCCCTTCGTCGCCCTGGTAGCTGTAGCTGCCATCGCCAGCGCGAACGAACGGTTGCGTCTTGCCCTGAAATCCGGAAAACAGGTACTCACCACGCGCGTTTCGGGTATTCATCAGCGAGAGCAGCTCGTCCTCCCTCTCGCCCAGCTCCGCCGAGATCGACTTTCGATCCTGAGGATCCAGCGCACCGTTGCCAGCCTGTACAGCCAGCTCACGAACACGCTGCAGCACGGTATTAACCGAATTCAGCGTCACCTCTTCCTGGGTCAGGCTGTTCTTTGCCGCAGTGAGGTTGGAGTTGTACTGGCTCAGCACATTCTGCTGCTGCTCAAGCTGCAACAGACGCACCGAGGCAACCGGATCGTCCGCCGGGGTCAGGATGCGATTGCCCGTGCTGATCTGCTCCTGTGTGCGGGTTGCGTTGGAGTAGTTGCGCTGAATACCGGCTACGCCGTTATTGAATGCTTGCAGAGTCGAGATGCGCATGGGCGGGCCTGTTACCTGAAGGTATTAATCAATGTATCGAACAAGGAGCGGGCAACTTGAATGATCTGAGCCGAAGCGTTGTAGTACTGCTCGAACTTGATCAGGTTCGCGGCCTCCTCATCGAGGTTCACAGCCGAAAGCGAATCGCGATTATCCGTGGCCTGCTTGAGAATCGCGCCGGTCGCTTCGCTGTCCATACGGGCCTGAGCCGTCAGGGTGCCGACCCGCTCGACCAGCTCACCGTAGCCATCGGTGAAGCTGGCGCCCGAAAGAGTTTTTCCATTAGCGTCGAAGGAGACTCCCACGGTCTGTTTGCTTTGCAGATCTACCAGTTTTAGTGCGTTACGGTTATCGGAGACGCCGCTTTGGTTGTATTCCAGAGTGAAGACATCACCTGCAGCCGGTCGGCCGCTAAAAGTCTGAGTAATATCGAGGGTACTAGAAGGGCTACCGCCAGTAATGATCTGGTAGTTCAGCGTGTTGCTCTGCCCTGGCGTGATGGTCAATGTAGCGGGCGAAACGGTGACACCCGTCGGGACATTGAGAGTCAGCGTCCCCTTAGTTTCTGGCGCAACAGGCACAGCGTAGGTCAGTGTCACAGGCGACATGTCCTGCAAATTCTTCGGGACTAATGGCGCTTGGACATTCCCTATCGACGGCTGACCAATAGTGCCGTTCCCGCCATTTTGCGGCCCAGCCTCCGACCTAACAGGAGCTGCGAAAGCTAGTTGGTCCGCCTGATCCAGAGTTGCATTGATATCTGCGGCGCCACGACGGGTAGGTTGCAGGCTGAACTTGTCACCTGTAGCTGGCGCTGGGCTACCCAGAACTACCTGGAAGCCTTGATCGACCCCATTCTTGTCGGCGACTGAAAGCGTGCCGGCCGGGCTTTCCGCAATATCCATCACCTGATTGTCGCTTAGACGACGGACCTTTGGACCGCTAGCGTCGTACTCCATTAAGTAGTCGCTAGTGGTGAGTAGGCTCGTATTGGTAATGTTTAGTACTGGCTGAGCGTTGCTGTTGCCAGCAAAAGAATTAACACGCAGTTTCGCCAGCGCCACAGCATTGTAATCGCCAAACAGCGCCTCGCCGACGTTACCCTTCAGATCCAACCCCTGCCCCAGCTGCGTATTGACCTGATCACTTACAGCCAGCGCCAGCCGCCCTAACGAATTCATCGTCGAGTCCAACACCTCGCCCCGATAGCGGATCAAGCCACCCAGCTCACCACCGGTGATCTGCGAGGTAATGCCCTGCTCCGAGCCACCGCTGACAAATCGAATCTCATGACGGTTGGGATCGCTCAGCCCCGGGACAACCTTGAGCTGACTCACCGTCTTGCCCACCACCAACGGCTGACCACTGCCAACCGAAATATTGAAGCTATTGTCATCCTGAGGCGTCACGCTGATGCCGATATACGTCGACAATTGCCGCACGGCCTCGTCGCGCGCGTCGAGTAAATCGTTGGGCTGTTTGCCGTTGGCCGAAGCGGTCGCGATAGCGTCATTCAAGCTGCCGATACTGCCAGCGAGCCGATTGACCTGGTCGGTCACCGCCGCCATCTGCTTGTTGGTGAAGTTGTTCTGCTCAGTCAGACGGTCAGACACGGTATTGAAACGGCGTGCCAAGCCTTCGGCTTCAGCCAACACCAGCTGACGTGCCGGAATATTGGCTGGGTCTTCCGCCGCCGTTTGCAGCGCTGAAAAGAACTTCTGCAACGATGGGGTGATACCTGTCGTGCTGCCGGCTAGCAGCGAATCAAGCTGGTCAATCTGGCTTTTGTACGCTTCGACGTCACTGCTGAGCGACGTGCTGCTGCGCAGCTGACTGGTGAGGAATTCGCTGTAGCTACGGCGGATCTCGACCAGCGTCGTACCTGAACCGACGTATCCAGCACCACTGAATTGCGGCGTGCGGGTCGCTTGGGAGGCATCCTGCCGGCTGAAGCCTGGCGTGTTGACGTTGCTGATGTTATGGCCAGTAATGGACAACTGGCTCTTGCTGGCACTCAGGCCAGACAGGCCAATATTCAGTAAGTCAGCCATGTTTTAACCCCTAGTCCGCATCGCGGGCGACGTGCTGGCGTCGGCAATTGTCTGATAGGTCTGCACTTTACGAGCGATCTGATTGATCTTATTCGCGTACTGCGGATCGGTTGCGTAACCGGCCCGCTGCAATTCGTTGACGAAACGCTCGGAATCACCAGAGACGCTGGCGACCTGGATCGCGGGCTTATAGCGCTCGTTGTTCTCCAACAGCCGGACGTAATCGTTGAAGCTCTGCTCGAACGAGTCGTAAGCCCGGAACCCGGCTACCTGCTTGGTCGCTTTGCCGTTTACGTATTCGGTCGTGGTGACTTTCGCCGACTCCCCGCTCCAGCCATTAGCCTTAATACCAAACAGGTTGTGGCTGTTGCTGCCGTCTTTCTGCTTGATCATCGACTTGCCCCAACCTGTCTCGAGCGCAGCCTGGGCCACGAGGAAACGCGGTTCTACGCCGAGACGCTTGGCTGCTTTTTCTGCCATGGGCAACATGGTCGCAATGAATTCAGCCGGAGAGCTGAAGCGCGTCTTGCTCGGGGCGCTCGCCTCGACGCCATTGATGGTCAAAGCTGCTTCTTTGGGCGCCGCGAAAGCGGTGGCTGGCTTCCAGTCGAGATTGACCAACGGCTGAGCCACTCCCGCTTGGTTTGCTTGCTCGGCCTGGGGACTCGCGGCAGCGAGATCCGCCTGCGCCCGCTCGGCCAGACGGCCCGGCAAGGCCAGACGACGCTGGTTGAGCAACTGGGTATCGTTACGGGCCGGGTCAACCTTAGCGAGCGTCGTGTTGGCGTTAGGGTTGCTCGACCATTTAGCACCTTCAGTCTGTGCAACCTGTGCGAACGGATTAGGCTTCTCGACAGGTTTCTGATCCTTGCTCAACTGGCGAATCAGTACATCGGCCAGCCCAATGCCACCGCCTTCCTTGGACAGCGTGACTGAGAGCTGCTGGTCATGCATATCTTGGTACTGCTTGCTGGCCTGGCTGTTGAACGGATTGTCCTTCGCCATGACCTCGGTGGCCGAACGCATCGACTTGAGCATCTCGTTCATGAACAACGACTCGAACTCCTGAGCGACCTTGCGCACGTTCTCGGCGCCGTCGCGGTCCTTGCCAACCTTGAGCTGGTTCAGCCGGTTGAGGTCGGAGTAACTACCGCTATCAGGGGTACGACGACCCAGTCCCAGACGATTTTCCATGTCCCGTTCCTCAGATAACGATCAGGTCGGCTTGCAGCGCACCGGCTTGCTTGAGCGCTTCGAGGATCGCCATCAGGTCACTGGGGGCAGCACCTACCTGATTCACAGCGCGGACGATTTCATCGAGCGTGGTGCCAGGGCCGAACTTGAACATCGGTTTGGCCTCCTGCTCCGCCTTTACTTTGGAGTTAGGGACGACGACTGTCTGGCCGTCCGAAAGCGGGTTCGGTTGGCTCACCTGCGGATCTTCCGAAATGGTCACCGTCAGGCTGCCGTGGGTGACAGCTGCAGGTTGAACTCGGACGTTCTGACCGATCACGATGGTGCCGGTGCGCGAGTTGATGATGACCTTTGCGACCGCCTGACCCACGTCCACCTCCAGATTTTCCAGGATGGACAGGTAATCCACACGTTGGCTTGGATCCAGCGGTGCCGTGATGCTGATCGAGCCACCATCGAGTGCCTGAGCCACGCCTGGGCCGAGCAGCTCATTGATATGATCGACAACGTTCTTGGCGGTAGTGAAGTCGGGGCGATTGAGATTCATCGTCAGGGTCGTACCCTGGTTGAAAGCGCTCGGCACTGGCCGCTCCACAGTCGCCCCTCCAGGGATCCGACCGGCCGACGGGATGTTGACGGTAATCCGCGAACCATCCGCGCCGCCCGCATCGAAACCACCAACGACCAGGTTGCCCTGGGCAATGGCGTAGACGTTTCCGTCAATCCCTTTAAGCGGTGCCATCAACAGACTGCCGCCGCGCAGGCTTTTAGCGTTACCGATCGAAGAAACGGTGATATCGATCGTCTGGCCCGGCTTGGCGAACGGCGGAAGCTCGGCGTGTATCGACACGGCCGCCACGTTTTTCAACTGAACGTTGCCGCCCGCGGGCACCTTGATACCAAACTGCGCCATCATGTTATTGAAGGTCTGCACCGTGAAAGGCGTTTGGGTCGTCTGGTCGCCGCTGCCGTTCAAACCAACCACAAGACCGTAACCGATCAGCTGGTTGCTACGTACGCCTTGAATGGTGGCGATGTCCTTCAACCGCTCGGCATGGGCAGGAAGCACTGCAAAGCAAAGCAAAGCAATCAGAATCGAGCTGAACAGTTTCATTGCCTGCACCTGCTTAGAACGGCCACAACGGGCTGATGAAGAAACGGTCCAGCCAACCTGGCTGGCTGGCATCAGCGAAAGCGCCGGTGCCAGAGTAGGTAATGCGGGCATCAGCGATACGGGTCGACGGGACGGTGTTGTCGGTGGCGATATCGTCCGAACGTACCAACCCGGCAATTCGCACCAGCTCATCGCCCGTGTTGAGCGTCATCCATTTTTCTCCACGGATCGCTAGGATGCCGTTAGGCAGCACGTCCGAGACGGTCACCGTGATCGAACCGGAGAGACTATTGCTCTGCCCAGCCTGACCAGAACCAGAGGTATCACGCGCCGCTTCATACTCGGCGCCCAGGCTCATGTTGTTGCCGGTCAACGGATTGGCCATCGAAACAGCACCGCCGAACAGCGATCCAAGGCCGATATTGGCACTGCTATCCTTGGAGATTTTCGAGTTTGAATTTTTGCTGGCCTGTGTCTTCTCGTTGAGCGTGACGGTGATGATGTCGCCAACCCGGTAGGCCTTCCGATCGTCGTAGAAATTAGTCTCGAAGCCTGCCTGGTAAATCGCGCCGTTGTTTTGTGCAGCAGGCAGCGGTGTGCGCGGCAGAACTGGCGAGTAGTAAGGATCGTTAGGCTTCGGAGCTGGCGCCATGCAACCGGACACAATCACGGCGGACATCAGCGGAAGGACAATCAACAAGCGGCGCATATTCACCTCAATCCAGCGGCTGACAGCGGTTAAAGCTGCTGGGTGACAAAGGACAGCATCTGGTCGGCCGTGGAGATGACTTTCGAGTTCATCTCATAGGCGCGCTGAGTGGTGATCATGTTCACCAGCTCCTCGACCACGCTAACGTTGGAGTTTTCCAAGGTGTTTTGCAGCACGGTACCCAGGCCATTGAGACCAGGTGTACTGACTTGTGGCGCACCGCTTGCGGCGGTTTCCAGAAACAGGTTGCTGCCCATCGCCTGCAGACCGGCCGGGTTTACGAAGTCAGCGGTCTGGATGTTGCCAATGATTTGTGGTGCCGGGTTACCCAGCGTTGTGACGGAAACAGTGCCGTCCTCGCCTACGGTGAATGTCTGCGTTTCCGGCGGCACGACAATCGCCGGCTCCAGTGAGTAACCGTTCGAGGTCACGATCTGGCCTTCAGCGTTCAGATGGAAACTGCCGTCACGCGAGTAGGAAACTGTGCCGTCGGGCAGCAGCACCTGAAAGAAGCCACGGCCGTTGATTGCCATGTCGAGCGGCTGTTCGGTGGTCTGCAGACTGCCGGCGGTGAACTGCTTCTGCGTACCGACGATCCGCACACCGGTACCCAATTGCAGACCCGATGGCAGCTCACTGTCCTGGCTGGACTGGCCACCAGGCTGGCGGCGGATCTGATATAGCAAGTCCTGAAACTCAGCCCGATCTTTCTTGAAGCCGGTGGTCGAGACGTTGGCCAGGTTGTTGGAAATGGTGGTCAGGTTCATATCCTGCGCGGACAGACCGGTCTTACTCACCCACAGTGCTGGAAGCATGTCGTTCTCCTATGGCGCCGGAATCTGGTCGCGCCGACTAGTTTGATTAGCTGATCTGCAAGACTCGGGCCGCAGCGGCACCATCTTCTTCGGCAGTACGCATCATTTTCACGTGCAGCTCGAACTGCCGGGACAGGGCCAGCATCGATGTCATCTCGGCAACAGCGTTGACGTTACTTGCCTCAAGGAAGCCGGAGGTCACACGAACCGCGGCGTCAGCCTCGACAGGCTGTCCATCCTTCATACGTATAAGGCCGTCGGTGCCCTTCTCCAGCTGCTTGAGATCAGGGTTGACCAGCTTGAGACGATCGACGGTTACCACTACGTTCGGATCTTCACCCAGCGCACGGATGCTGATTGAGCCGTCGGCTCCGATCTCCACTTTCTCTTCCGGCGGCACGGCAATCGGCCCGGCGTTGCCGAGCACCGGCAAACCATCGCCGGTCCGGAGCATGCCGAGTGTGTCGATGTTCAGGCTGCCAGTACGGGCATAGGCTTCGCTGCCGTCAGGCGCCTGCACGGCAATCCAGCCATCCCCTTCGATCGCAACGTCCAGATCCCGACCAGTCTCTTGCAAGGTGCCGGAGCTGAAGTCCGTACCCGGCCGCTCGGTCATGGCGTACACACGTGCTGGAAAAGTGTCGCCAAAGACCTGCATGGAGCGCGCCTGCTCGAAGTCACGCCGGAAGCCCGTGGTCGAGATGTTTGCCAGGTTGTTGGCATGCGCCTGCTGGGCTTGAGCGTTCTGGCTCGCTCCCGTCATCGCCACATAAAGCATCTTGTCCATGGAACCTCCGCTGCACCCGAATTGACACTAATCAGACTTATGTAGCGAAACAAAGCAAGCCATGTGCCAACCATCGAAATCAGGCTTAAGCCTTTGAAATACAAAACCTTTTCTAACAAAAAAAAGGCCCCGGAGGGCCTTCTGAAAACGAAGCGGCAGTTTCCCGCCGCCCCGCGCAGTGCTAGGTAGCAATTACCGCAGATTTATGATCGTCTGGGTAATCGCGCTTTCTGTTTCGATGGTCTTGGCGTTCGCCTGGTAGTTGCGCTGCGCCACGATCAGGTTGACGAGCTGATCTGAAAGCTCGACGTTGGAGTCTTCCAGTGCGCCGGCTTGAAGGGAACCGAGGGTGCCGCTACCAGGCGGGTTGCGCACGGGCTCGCCCGACTCGAAGGACTGGACCCACTGCGTCTTACCGACCGGAGTGAGCCCCTGAACGTTGGCGAAGTTGGCGAGAATGATCTGGCCCTGTACCTTGGACTGGCCGTTCGTGTAGCGAGCAAAGATGGCACCGGTTTCGCTGATCTCGAGGCCAGCCAGCTCCCCTGTCGTGTATCCGTCCTGGCTGACGCTGTTGACGGCAAAAGCGCTGGCGTATTGGGTTGAGCCACGGAAATCGAGCGAAACGTCTAATCCGGTCGCCGGAGCGGCGCCGTTAAGCTCCCATTCTCCGGAAGTGGTCTGCTGGGCAGGTTGCCAGTTATCAAGCGATACCAGCCCCGTAGAACCATCATAGGCAAGCCCAGAGCCGCCAGCCATAGCACTAAGGCTCCCACTAGGAGTGAATGCCATATTTATGCTAGCCGGCTGAGCGCCATTCCAAACGAGAGTTGGGGGGGTGGTAGTCGTATCAGTGACATCCACTGGCGATGCAGGATTCCGCCCATCGACCAGCACATTCATCTGCCACATATTTGAACCGGGCAACTTAACGAAGTACTGCGTCATCACGTGCGCATTACCTTGTTGGTCATAAATGTTGGTCGAGGTGGACGAGTTATAGCTCAGCGGGTCAGCCGGGTTGAACGGTGTGTTTACCGGCTGAACGTTGGTCGAGTTCAGGTTGAATCCCTGGACTACTTTAGTAGTGGCCTTGGGCTCTTGGCTGGCCGTCTGAATCTTCAGGTCGCTCACTTGGCCAGTCTGGATATTACCGTTGTCGTCGACCGAGTAGCCCTGAAGGTTATAGCCAAAGTTGTCGACCAGATTGCCTTCCTTGTCCGTTCCGAAATAGCCGGCGCGGGTGTAACTCAACGCGCCGTTGTTGCTGACCTGGAAAAAGCCGTTGCCGTTGATAGCGAGGTCCAGCGCGTTCTGGGTGTAGTTAATGTTGCCCTGATTGAACTGCTGCGACACGTTTGCAAGAAGCACCCCGCTCCCCTGAGGATTCTTGCCAGTGCCCAGCACTGAAGACGCGTAAACATCCGCGAATTCAGCACGGGACTGCTTGAAGCCCGCCGTGCCAGCGTTGGCAATGTTGTTACCCGTGACATTGAGGTCTTTGCTGGCGGCACGCATGCCGCTAAGGCCGATATTGAACGACATGAATTGCTCCTGTTACCGGACGTGCCGGCAGTTACTGACCTATGACCTGAACTTTCGACAGTCCGATACTGCCAACACCGGCAAGGTTGAGCTGCAGCTCCCCGCCGTTCTGTCCCAGCGTGACGCTGTCTACGTTGGCGGGAAGCATGGTGTACAACCCCTTCGTCTCGCCTTGATAAGTGGCTTGCGCCTCAAATCGATAAGTACCAGGCGGCAAGGTTTTGCCGCTTGAGTCCTTACCGTCCCACATGAACGAAACGTTACCGGCCTGCTGCTGACCCATGTTGATCCGATTAACCACCGTACCGGCGCTGTCGTAGACGTTGACCGCGACGTTGCTGCTGGTCGTCGGAAGCACGATGCTGGCCTTGAATGTCTCGCTGGTATCAACCACCGCCTTGTCAGTCGGCACGATTACTTTGCGGCCGACGAGTGAAGATGCTTGCAGCGCTTGGGATGACTGATACCCGGACAACATGGTTTCCATGCTTGAGTTCAGTTTTTCCACACCTTCAACGGTGCTGAACTGTGCCAGCTGCGCGATGAACTCACCGTTCTCTTGCGGCTCCAGCGGGTTCTGGTTGTTCAGCTGAGTAACCAGCAACTCGAGAAACTCGTTTTTGCCGAGGTCGTTGCTTTTAACTTCGCGATCTTTGATCTGGTATTGGTCAAGTACCGAGCCGGTACCGCTGACGCCGCCTGTCGTGCTCATGGCTATATCTCGTAGTGGTTACTGGCCTAGGGTCAGAACTTTCTGCAACATGGTCTTGGCTGTATTCATCAGCTCAGCATTGGTTTGAAACGACCGGCTGGCAGAAATCATGTCGGCCATTTCTTCAACGACATTGACGTTCGGGTAATACACGTAGCCTTCGGCATTCGCCGCCGGATGGTTGGGCTCGTACCGGGCTTGCAGTTCGCTCTGGTCTTCCACCACTCCCAGTACCTGGACGCCGGCCCCCGCCTGGTCCTGCTCAGCGAATAACGACCCGTTCGGCGACCCGTCGGCCTGCTGCAGCATGGTTGCGAACACGGGGTGACGCGCGCGATAAGTCTGGTCGACGCTAGACGACACCGTTTCGGCGTTAGCAATGTTGCTGGAAATGGTGTTGAGACGAGTGCTCTGGGCACTCATGCCGCTGCCGGCGATGCTGAATACACTGCTGAGGGACATGGTTTTGCTCCTTTTATTCGCCGCGCAGGGCGCTCATGAGCCCCCGGAATTTACTGTTGAGCAAGGTGAAACTCGCCTGAAAGTCGATAGCATTCTCGGCATAGGCCGCTTGCTCAACCTGGGCATCAACAGTGTTTTGATCGAGCGACGCGTGCGCCGGCGTGCGGAAACGCAAGCCGGGATCGGCAATCTCCATGCCTTCGGCGGCAATATGCTTGCTGCTAGTCACCGCCACACCGAATCCGCCCTGGTTCTTACTGTTTTGCGCAGCAAGCACTGAGCTGAATTCCAGATCACGCGCCTTGTAGTTGGGGGTGTCAGCGTTGGCGATGTTGTTGGCAAGCACCTCGGCACGCTGAGCGCGAAAACCGAGCGCCTTCTCATGGATACCGAGTGCCTTGTCGAAACTGATGCTCATGATCTAGCCCTTTGCCGGGTACAAGTCTGCTTAGCAAACACACAGCAAAGCCCATGCCATTTCGGCAACTGACTGATTTATAAGCTTTTTATTAAGAGCGGATAGGATTTGGCGTCAAAAGCGGCAAAGCGTGACCTATGTTTTTGCCGCTCATCCAGCCGATAGCGACAGATTCCTGCCGCCTTTGCTAAGAAAAAGGCCATTACTTTGCTTTGTAGATGATGCCCGGGCTGCATTGCACCATCTGATACAGCTCAGGAAGACCGTTCAGCGCTTCGGATGCTCCCAGAAAGAGGTATCCGCCTGGCTTCAACGTCGCGTGGATTCGTTTGAGGATGTCTTTCTTTACATCAGCGGAAAAATAAATGAGCACGTTGCGGCAGAACACCACATCGAACTTGCCGAGCACTGCATAGCTGTCGAGCAGGTTCTGCACCCGAAACTCAACACGACTACGAATTGCCGGCTTAACCACCCAACGACCCGGGCTTTTCACCTCGAAATGACGCTGCAGCCGCTCACTGGATAAACCTCGAGCGATAGCGAGACTGTCATATTCGGCTGCCTTCGATGCAGCAAGCATGGCGCCTGACAATTCAGTAGCCACGATCTGAACTGCCGTTTTCGGCTGGCTAGGACTACTGCGCTCGTACTCGTCGATGGTCATCGACAGCGAGTAAGGCTCTTGCCCTGATGAACAAGCGGCCGACCAGATACGCAGGCGCTGTCCCGGCGCGTTTTTCAGCAGCTCAGGCAGAACGCGGTTTTTCATCACCTCAAAAGGATAGGTGTCACGAAACCAGAGCGTCTCGTTGGTTGTCATGGCGTCCACGACCTGCTCGCGCAGGCCGCTACGCGGCTGGGCCTGAATCTTCCTGACCAAATCGCCAAGCGTTTTGAGCCCTTGCTGCTCCATAAGCTTGTTCAACCTGCTGGACACCAAGTATTGCTTGTTGCTGCCCAGCAGGATGCCGCACGTCTTTTCGAGGAATATTCGGAACTGATCGAAATCCGGATCACCTGACACTAATAATGCCCACCAGTCATATTAAGAGGACGAAGCCTCAATTCTTATCCGTAGTCCGGATCCGCTCTATCACTCGATTGGCCAGATCATCTGCCTGAAACTTGGCGAGAAAATCGTCTGCTCCGACCCGCTTGACCATGCTCTGGTTGAACACACCGGAAAGCGAAGTATGCAGCAGAATATGCATATCACGCATAGCCGGATCCTGACGAACCTCCGTCGTCAGGGTGTAACCATCCATTTCTGGCATTTCGATATCGGAAATCATCATTATGAATTCGTCAGACGGCTTCTTGCCCTCAGCTACAAGCTTTCGCAGATAGGTGAGCGCCTGCCGCCCATCATTGTGCGCAACGACCTCGATTCCCAGATTCTGCAGACAACGCATGATCTGCTTACGCGCCACAGACGAGTCATCGACAATCAGTACCCGACTGGTTGACGCCTTGTTACTGGTTGCCTCGTCCGCAATGCTGACGGAGAGCACTTCGGACACCGGCGCCACTTCGGCGAGTATCTTTTCAACATCGATGATTTCCACCATCTGTTGATCTACATGAGTCACGGCCGTCAAATAATGGTCGTGCCCAACACCCTTAGGGGGCGGAAGAATATCTTCCCAGTTCATGTTGACTATCCGCTCCACCGAGCGGACCAAGAAACCAAGCACCTTGGTGTTGTATTCGACAATGATGGCAAAACTATTCGGCAAATCCTGTAGCACTGGCTTTCCGGTAGCAGCGGACAAATCGAGGATAGAAAGCGTGCTTCCCCGAATGTTCGCCACCCCTCTCACCACCGGGCTCGACCGAGGCATGACCGTGAGCCGAGGGCACTGCAGCACCTCTTTGACCTTGAACACGTTAATGCCATAAAGCTGCTTGCCGTCCAGTCTGAACAACAGCAGCTCCAAACGGTTCTGTCCCACCAGCTGCGTACGCTGGTTAACCGAATCCAATACACCGGCCATGCCAGTTCCTCTTGCGTGTGAGATGGGCGGGCAGACATCTGTGGCTCAGACTATCTGACGCTGAAGTGGCATGCATGCCAACACCGATTTGCAAAATACCTGTCTCGCCTGCCCCGTCAGTTTCTGAACGGTCAACAAACGGCACGTCCCTTGCTTCAACCAACACATGAGCAAACAGACGACTTTTTTCCGGCATCCGTGCAAGACGCTTTTCCAAACGTTTCTGTTGGCGACTCTGTGCGCGCTGAGCCAGCTGGCTGACTCAGCAAGCTTTACGCGACCTGAACAGCTTATCGACGCGACCCGCGCTTTTCTTGAGCAGGAAGTAACTGACTATTTACAGCGTAGTCAAATCCAGGCGCGCTACGAGATCGAGCTGAACAGGCTGGACCCGCGCCTACGGCTAGCGGCCTGCGGTCAAGGATTGACGACCAGACTCGAAAGCCCGGCACAACCCGTTGGTCGCATTACCGTACGAGTTAGCTGTGAAGCTACTTCGCCCTGGTCCGTTTTCGTCCCTGCACAGGTCCATTTGTTCCGGGAAGTAATCGTAGCCAGACGGCCCCTGGCCCGAGAGAGTGTCGTAGAGCTCGCCGATGTTACCCTTGCCGAGCGCGACGTCAGCCTGCTCAATCAAGGCTATCTGACCTCGTTCGACCAAGTGCTGGGCAATAAGATTACCCGTAGCGCCCTCCCCGACCAGGTGCTACCTCCAACCTACTTATCACCAGCTGAAATAGTCCGAAAAGGCGACCAGGTGGTAATCAGCGCGAAAAACTCTACGATAAATGTAAGAATGCCTGGCGAGGCGCTGTCCGACGGCGCGCTTGGCTCTCAGATCAGAGTCAAAAACCAGCGCTCCGGACGGACCATCAAAGCCCGCGTCGTTGGTCCCGGGCAAGTAGAAGTCGCAATGTGAAGGCGGGCGCCGCTACGCCAGCCGCCAGTATGAAAAAAGACTAAAGTTTTATTTGTATTTGCCGAAAAGCAGGCAAGCGTCCTGACTTATTCGAGGTTTCGATCATGGTTATCGATTTCAATCGGCCTAACAGTGCCGTCAATTCAACCAGCAATGGGCGTAGCAGCAACGTCCAGAACACTGAGCGACCAACGGCTCAGCAGCCCTCTACTGACGAAGCAAAGACCACCGGCAACAGCCTGGTATCGGGGGAGAGCGTTCAGCTGAGCCCCGAAGCCCAGCGCCTTCAGCAGACCACCGAGAAGTTGAACCAGCAGCCCGCCGTTGATCAAGAGCGTGTTGCTCAGATCAAGCAGGCAATCGCCGATGGTAGCTATCAGGTGGACAGCCAGCGAGTGGCATCGAAGCTACTGTCGTTCGAAAGCCAGCGCTGAGCCTGACACCAATGCGAGCGGGCGTGAGTGCAACAGAGGCCACTATGCTAGATTCCGAATTGCTCCAGCAGCTGACCAACGATATCGACACCGCCAGAACGCTACGCGAGCTCACCGACGCGGAATATCTGGCCCTCTCTGAGCGTAATCTCGGTGGGCTGGAGCAGCTGCTCACGCAAAAGCAGACACTGCTGGCACTTTTGGGCCAACACGGCACGCTACGCAGCCAGGCATTAGCTAGGGCACAGCTGAGCCCCGACCGCAACGGCTTGGCACAGTTTGCCGCAGCTTCGGAGATAGGCGGCGAGATCCTTGCCCAGGCAGAACAGCTGGAGATCATCCTTGAGGACTGCCGCAAAGCCAATGAACGCAATGGCAAGCTTATTCGGGCCAACCAGAGCGCCGTAGGCACCATGCTGCAAATACTGCAAGGCACGTCCCAGACCCCGGACGTTTATGATCGCCGGGGAGCTGCCGCCAAAAGCACTCATCATCGCCCGCTCAGCCAGGCCTGAACCATCCGCAGCCGCATAGCATCAAAGTGCTATCATTGGACTGTCGTCGTTACATGCCGGAGAGCAACGCCAAGTGTCTAGTCCTTTCGCCGAGGGAGAAGGCCCTCAGCCCCCTCAGATACTCAAGACTCCAGTCGAAATTCAGGCAAATTTACGCCCCCTGCTGGATAACCATATCCCACTGCAGGTCCGTTTTGCCGAGCGCGCTCAGCGGTACCAGACTTACCTGGTAGAGATAAACCGCGAAAAGGGCTGGCTTGCGTTAGACGAGCTGATACCTAGCGATGGTGAGCGACTAATGGCGTCAGGAGAAGCTTTCCAAATAGAAGGCTTTTACGAGGGCGTGCGAATCGCTTGGAATAATCCAAATCCAGTGCATCTTGGCGAACTGGATGATGCGCGCTGCTATTGGGCTCACCTGCCAGACGAAATTCTTTACCACCAGCGGCGAAACGCCTATCGCGCCACACTGAGCGGGCAGCCAATCGCAGCGCAACTGAACGGAAAGACGATCAGGAAACCTCTGGTGGGCAAAGTTTTGGACATGTCCGCAACAGGTTGCAAGCTGAGCTTCCCAGGGAATCTACAAGCTGGCCTACAGTCCGGCCAAGTCTATGATCAACTTTCCGTACACTTGCCTTTCGGCGTCATAACAACCGCAGCTGAGCTGCGCCACGTTATCTACGATGAGAAACTTGATCTAACGTTCTGCGGGATACGCTTCCACCGAATCAGTGGTTTAACGCAGAGACAGGTTGAACGGTTCGTCTATCAGCTACAACGCGAAGCCCGACGTGATCAGGTGACCGACCGGTTTAGTTGATACAGCAACGCGCACGCTGCTGATCGGCGTTCATCAAAAGCCACCCTCCCTACCCGGCACCTACTCGTCAGCTCGCGACCAGAGCAAACGGCGAGTCAGTCTGAGCATGGGAACCGACGGCGCAAGACACCGGCTTGTATTGATAGCTGACCCTATGCACGGTGTGATTAGCTAGAGGCTCGAATGTTGAGCCAGTGTGACGCCTGGCGCCCATCTTCAAATGCCCCCGCAAACGCGTCCCCGCACGTCCAGACCACCTTGGAAGGCCTGAACTATCGGGCACTCGGTACGTGTCGATGGCGCCTGGTAGTCGACTGAGACAGAGACCGACCCGATCGGTGCCAGCAGAGACGATGGCAATGGCACGTCTTCTCCGAATCTTGCCAGCAGCGTGAAAGGCCCCAGCTACACGGACGCTCGGCGGCTCCATAACGGACCGCGAACCAGCAGCACTGCAGTAGGTACGTAGGACCAGCACTAAGCGCCAGTTGTGAGGATAGGCCGGAACGGAGGGGCCGAAGCCGGCTTCAATCAGCACGGAGATGCGCCATCGAAGCAGACCTAAAGGCAATGACTTGCACGACCTGTCCATCTTGGCCAGATGGGCAAATGCTCTCATGTGGCGTCCCAGGCGAGGTTCGAACTCACAACCTTCCCCTTAGGAGGGGGATGCTCTATCCAATTGAGCTACTGGGACACGCGGGCGGAAGCATGTTAGCGAGCATTGGCTCGTTTGTCATGCCCGCGCATTTATAAAGCAGCAATGCCCAATGGTTGGCCATGACAACACACACCACCTATTGCATTTTGCATGACCGAGAAGCGGCAATCTTGCAAAGCGCACTGAGCAAATTTGAAAAGAAAGGTTAACACATTGATATATAACGATTATTTACCAACTATCTGTTGGCATGAGAGGTGCTTAATTACCTGACCGTAACGCGAAGGAGACGCCGATGCTACGCCCAGCCTACCTGCTCAGTACCGCCCTTTTGGCCGCTGTCACAATTCCTCTGCTTGAGACCATGCCGACAACGGACCTTCTGAAGACAGTATCGAACCCCTCCCAGGTGACCACACCTAGGCTTTCTGTGCGGGCGAGCACCATTAGCAGCAACGCCCAAAGCAAGCCCGCTCAGGCGCAGCGCTGGATTTTCTAGACCAAGATGGCTGCATGCAGGCTTTATCGGAGATGAAAATGTCTATTTACGGATATCTATTCCTTGCGCTCGGCATGCTGTGCGGCGCCCTGAGTATCGGCTCAACCCTTCCTGAGTTCTGGGATACGCTTGTCACAGGCGGCACAGTGGTATTCGCGGTGCTGTTTACGATTACGCTGCTGCTAGGTCGGCGAATCAAATTCGATCCAGTGCTGCGCTAGGACGAACCACGCATACGAGATAAGCGCTGGATCACAATAAAGGCTATTGGCCACCACAGAGTCTTTACTCCAACTTTTGTCGCCGTATAATTGGCGTCATTAAGTTGTCCAGCATCTTTTTCGCAGGTCGTGGAACAGCATCTGCTGTTTGGTGTCAGACCGGTGACTAGAACGGCAATAAGCCACCATCGCCCACCTGACTAACCGGTTTAATATGCGCCCAATGAAGCAGGCAGTTTACTCCAGCCGCACGGCTGACAAATTCGTGGTTCGGCTCCCGGACGGAATGCGAGAGCGCATTGCAGAGGTTGCCCGGAACCATCATCGAAGCATGAACTCCGAGATCATTGCTCGGCTAGAGCAAAGCCTTCTTCAGGAAGGTGCGCTTGATGACGATTCCGCAATGCGCCTGGACAGCCCGGAACTGTCGCTGCACGAGCGCGAACTGCTGCAACGCTTTCGCCAGCTGGCCCACCGCCAGCAAAACGCGCTGATCGCCCTTATCGCGCAGGATGCCGAAGCTGCGAAAGAAGAAGATTGAATCCGCTCAGTACTGACGAATAACGCAAACCGCCCTGACAGCACGACAGGGCGGTTTTCATTTGGTAAGACTCACTGTTACCACTTGGCGATAGGCTGGATTTACCAGCAGCATGAAACGAAAATGCCTACGCCTTTATCAGCGTAGGCATTTTCTCGTGCCTCTTCCCACGCCGCGCATCAGTAGTGGCGCTAGCCTACAAAGCTAAGCAGAACGCCCGCCGCAACAGCCGAGCCAATCACCCCAGCTACGTTCGGGCCCATGGCATGCATCAGCAGGAAGTTCTGAGGATTCGCCTCAAGCCCGACCTTGTTCGATACCCTCGCTGCCATTGGCACTGCCGAAACGCCGGCCGACCCAATCAGCGGGTTGATCTTGTTCGCGCTGAACATGTTCATGACCTTGGCCATCAGCACGCCCGCCGCCGTACCGCCACAGAAAGCCACCATTCCAAGCAGCAAGATCCCAAGGGTTTTCATCTGCAGGAAGGCTTCGGCGGACAGCTTGGAGCCAACAGTCAGCCCCAACGCGATGGTCACGATGTTTATCAGCGCGTTACGTGAGGTGTCGGCCAGACGATCCACGACCCCGCACTCGCGCAACAGGTTACCAAAGGCGAACATGCCTACTAGCGGCGCGGCATCCGGCAGTAGCAAACCCACCATCAGAGCAAGCATGAGCGGAAAGACGATCTTTTCTGCCTGACCGACATGGCGCAGCTGCGTCATGACAATGGCGCGTTCTTCCTTGGTCGTCAGCGCTCGCATGATGGGCGGCTGAATCAACGGAACCAGCGCCATATAAGAGTAGGCCGCAACAGCGATCGGCCCCAGCAGATGCGGCGCGAGCTTTGCCGTAACGAAGATTGAGGTGGGGCCGTCTGCACCGCCAATAATCGCAATCGAAGCAGCCTCACGCAGTGTGAATTCCATCCCCGGAACCCCCATTGCAGCCAGCGACAAGGCACCAAGCAAGGTGGCGAAGATACCGAATTGCGCTGCCGCACCGAGCAGTAGAGTCTTGGGGTTAGCCAGCATTGGACCGAAGTCTGTCATGGCGCCGACGCCCATGAATATCAACAACGGAAATACACTGGTAGGCAGACCCACTTCATAGAACAGATGGAGGATGCCGGCACCCTCGGCCATGTTGGCGACGGGAATATTGGCAAGCACGCCGCCAAATCCGATTGGGATCAGCAGCAAGGGTTCAAACCCCTTGCGAATCGCCAGATAGATCAGCCCCAGACACACCACGATCATCAGCAGCTGACCGGGCTCTATATGATAGAGACCAGTGCTGTGCCACAGCTTGAGCAACTTATCCATGCAGCGCTCCTTAAGCGATGGTCAGCAGGCTATCGCCCACCGACACCGCGTCGCCGACCTTGACGTTCACACCTGAAACGGTACCGGCTTTGAACGCACGGATTTCAGTTTCCATCTTCATGGCTTCGAGGATGATCACCAGATCTCCCTCCTGAACCAGCTGACCGGGCTGCACGAGAACCTTGAAGATATTGCCAGCTAACGGAGCCGGTTGAGGTTCGCCTGTACCAGACGCCGGACCGCTAGCGACTGTCGACGGGACGGCCGAGCCACTGCCAATAGCCTTGATGCCCTCGATGTCGCCGCCTTCATTGACCTGAACGACGAAGGATTTGCCGTTGACTTCGACGGTGTAGACCTCGGGTACGCCCGCCTCCCGTGGCGCTTGCTCCTTGCCGGTCGGCACCGGTTCGAAAGCAGAGGCATTGCCTCGGTTTTCAAGGAACTTAAGGCCGATCTGAGGAAACAACGCATAGGTGAGGACGTCATCAATCTCGTTCTCGGCCAGCTTGATGCCTTTTTCCTGCGCCAACCCCTTCAGCTCGGCCGTAAGCTTCTCCATTTCCGGCTGCAGCAGGTCAGCCGGGCGGCAGGTGATGACGTCTGCACCGTCGAGGACGCGCTGCTGCAGTTCGACATTGAACGGGGCTGGTGCTGCTCCGTACTCGCCCTTGAGGATGCCTGCGGTTTCCTTGGTAATAGATTTGAATCGCTCGCCGGTGAGCACGTTGATGACCGCCTGGGTACCGACGATTTGCGAGGTCGGCGTTACCAACGGAATGAACCCGAGATCTTCACGAACGCGAGGAATCTCGGCGAGCACCTCATCGAACTTGTCGAGTGCGCCCTGCTCCTTTAATTGGCCTTCCATATTGGTCAGCATGCCACCCGGCACTTGAGCCACAAGGATGCGCGAGTCGACGCCCTTGAGCGTGCCTTCGAACTTTGCGTACTTCTTGCGCACCTCGCGGAAGTACGCAGCGATCTCTTCCAGCATCAGCAGATCGAGCCCGGTATCACGCTCGGTGCCCTGGAAAATCGCCACCACCGACTCGGTTGGCGAATGCCCATAGGTCATCGAGAGAGAGGAAATGGCTGTATCGACATTATCGATGCCCGCCTCGACCGCTTTGAGAATGGAAGCTGTGGATAGGCCCGCCGTAGCGTGACACTGCATATGGATTGGAATGGACAGGCTTGCCTTCAAGCGCGAAACCAGCTCATAGGCCATATACGGCGTGAGAATGCCGGCCATGTCCTTGATCGCCACCGAGTCGGCACCCATGTCCTCGATCTGCTTGGCCAGGTCGACCCACATCTCCAGGGTATGCACCGGGCTGGTGGTGTAGGAAATGGTACCTTGCGCATGCTTGCCATGCAGCTTGACCGCGCGCAGAGCGGTTTCCAGGTTGCGTGGATCGTTCATCGCATCGAACACACGGAACACATCGACGCCGTTAGCCGCAGCTCGCTCGACGAACTTTTCAACCACATCATCGGCGTAATGCCGATAGCCCAGCAGGTTCTGGCCACGCAGCAGCATTTGCTGCCGAGTGTTGGGCATCGCCTTCTTCAGTTCGCGGATGCGCTCCCAGGGATCTTCGCCCAGATAACGAATGCAAGAATCAAAGGTTGCCCCGCCCCAAGACTCGACCGACCAGAAGCCAACCTGATCGAGCTTGCCGGCAATCGGTAGCATGTCTTCAAGGCGAACGCGGGTAGCCAGAATGGATTGATGCGCATCACGAAGCACCACATCGGTAATGCCGAGCGGCTGTTTGACAGATGTCATGAAGGGAACTCCCTGTTCTGAATCAACCACGACGAGCGCGGTGCTGATGGATAGCGGTCTGGATTGCCGTAATGAGATCGGCATCCACTTCAGCCACGGCGGGTTCGCTGGAAGCCAACTGAGCGGTGGGCGCACTGTCGAAGCGGCCGATCACAACAGACATCAGGCGAATGCAAGCAATCAACAACACGAGAAAGACAAAAACGGAACCTAAGCCGAACAGCATAAGTTCGACGCCTTCTAGGAGGAGTTCGCTGGGGGTCATCGGGATTCCCTTTCTATCAGCGGCTCGAGCCGCCTGTTATTCGCTTCGAGTTTGGGCCTTCGCTAGTGCGAAACCTCAGAACAGTAGCCCGAACAACAGGCGCAAGGCAAACGCCAAGTCGACGCAGGCGGAACGAGTCAGAGGAGAAAAATTGTTGCGAGCCCGAGAAAAATAAAGAAACCGCCACTGTCGGTAACGGCAGTAATCATGACACTGGCACCCAGCGCCGGGTCTCGCCCCATTCGCGCCAAAGTCACCGGAATCAGCACGCCCATCAAGGCCGCCAGCAAAAGATTGAGCGTCATCGCCGCAGTCATCACCACACCCAACGACCAGCTGCCGTACAGCCAGTAGACCACGACACCGATAACCCCACCCCATATCAAGCCATTCAGCATCCCAACACCAGCCTCCTTGCGCAGCAAGCGAGCACTGTTGCCGGTACCCATCTGGTCCAGGGCCATTGCCCGAACAATCATGGTAATGGTCTGATTGCCTGAATTGCCGCCAATGCCAGCGACTATTGGCATCAGCGCAGCCAATGCAACTAGCTTCTCGATCGAGCCATCGAATAGGCCGATCACACGCGAGGCAACAAAGGCCGTGATGAGATTGACTGCCAGCCAGGCCCAACGGTTACGCAGCGATTTCCAGACCGAGGCGAAGATGTCTTCTTCTTCGCGCAGACCCGCCATGTTGAGCACTTCGCTTTCGCTCTCCTCACGGATCAGGTCAACCATCTCATCAATGGTCAGGCGCCCGATAAGCTTGCCGCTTTTGTCTACTACCGGGGTCGAAACCAAGTCGTAGCGCTCGAATGCCTGGGCCGCCTCATACGCATCCTCATCCGGATGAAATGTCACTGGATCACTGGCCATCACCTCGGCCACATGCCGCTCCGGATCATTGACCAGCAATCGCTTGATGGGTAGAACGCCCTTGAGCACGCCGTCGTAATCCACAACGAAGAGCTTATCGGTATGACCGGGCAGCTCCTTCAGCCGCCGCAGGTAGCGAAGCACGACTTCCAGACTCACGTCCTCGCGGATCGTGACCATTTCGAAGTCCATCAGAGCGCCAACCTGATCCTCCTCGTAAGACAGCGCCGAGCGGACACGCTCACGCTGTTGCGCATCCAGCGTTTCCATTAGCTCGTGAACGACGTCTCGCGGCAACTCGGCCGCCAGGTCCGCCAGTTCGTCCGCGTCCATTTCCTTGGCAGCAGCGAGAAGCTCGTGATCGTCCATGTCGGCGATCAGCGTCTCGCGAACCGCGTCGGAAACCTCGAGCAAGATATCGCCATCGCGATCAGACTTGACCAGCTGCCAGACCGTTAGGCGGTCATCAAGGGGCAAGGCTTCGAGGATGTGAGCGATGTCAGCGGGGTGCAGCGCCTCCAATTTGCGCTGCAGTTCGACGAGGTTCTGGCGATGCACCAGGTTTTCGACAAGATCCTGATGCTGCCCTTCCTGACTCTGACGATGCGCCAGTTCCTCGACGATCCTGTGCCGGTGGAGCAACTCGACGACCTGCGCCAGACGATCCTGGAGACTTTCCTGCGGCTTTTTTGCTTCAACTTCAGTCATGGCGCACTCCACCCCCAGCAGTTGGAGCACGCCAGGGGATCAATCATTCAAAACGTGATTGGCAAGCGAGGGTTTTATACGACTACTGGGCAAATCCATGAGGCGGATCCAGAAGCCCAAACGGGCGGACCGCGCAATAATACCACCGCAACCGTGATGCACGACCGCGAAATACAAGCAATACAATCGCTTGCGCGTCGCCACCGAAGGATCGCGCTATCAATGTGGACGCATTCACGTTGCGGAAAGGCACCGCTGCGAGCCAGGCTGTATTTGGCTAGGCTGGTTCGACCCATCGTCAAGGAGGACGACTATGAACAAACTTATCGCAGGAAGCTGCTGCGCCCTTCTCCTCTCCACCGCGCCAACGTTTGCTGCAAGCATCTATCGCTGCAGTGACGCCGCAGGGAACCTCACGTTTACTCGGCAGGGATGCCCGATCGATCAGACCGCGCAGATTCAGGAGGCAGCGAATCCTACACCCAGCTCCGGCAAAGCCGTACCTCTGGCCAAATCTAAAGGGCGACGCAAGACGCCTAAGGAAGAGTCGGCGCGAAGCCTTACCGTTGTAGGCGCACAGGATGATGGGTGCGGAAACCGCATAACCGGGAGCGCAAGGCGAGATGCGCTGATCAAAAAGCAGATTCATCCCGGCATGACCCGCACCGATATCGAGAGCACCTTCGGCACACCCGACACAGTGGCCACTCGCAATGGCCAGATGCAGTACCGCTACAGCAACGCTAAGGGCAGGACACGCACCGTCACCTTCGATGAAAACGGCTGCGTTCGAGGGAAACGCTAACGTCACAAACGAAAAAAGGGTCTGCATCGCTGCAGACCCTTTTCCGATTTGGTGCACTCAGGAGGATTCGAACCTCCGACCGCTCGGTTCGTAGCCGAGTACTCTATCCAGCTGAGCTATGAGTGCAAAAGCGATTGATAAACCAGGTCACCGCTGGCTACAGCACGAACCACATTTCTGAGATCCGACAATATGGTGCACTCAGGAGGATTCGAACCTCCGACCGCTCGGTTCGTAGCCGAGTACTCTATCCAGCTGAGCTATGAGTGCACTGAGGGTGCGCATTATAAGTTTGTGAACTCGGTGGTCAAGCTTTTTGGTTCAATGTTTTTTATCAAACCGCATCGCTAAAACCGACCCACAACCCAATCATGCAAAATGGCGGAGAGGGGGGGATTCGAACCCCCGACACCCTTTTGAGATGTACTCCCTTAGCAGGGGAGCGCCTTCGGCCACTCGGCCACCTCTCCGCAACACGGGGCGCATGATACCCATCTTCGCCCCGCTTGCAAAGCCAAAAATCACATAAATATTAATGGCTTGGTTCTTGATCTTTTTCTTTCTGGATCCGTTGATAAATCTCCTCGCGATGCACCGCTACCTCTTTGGGTGCATTCACTCCTATACGCACTTGATTTCCTTTGACACCCAGTACAGTGACAGTCACATCGTCACCCACCATCAGGGTCTCTCCGACCCGGCGAGTCAGAATCAGCATTCCTTTCTCCTTAAAACGGATTCAATTCAGTAAACAGTCTGCAAAGATAAAGACGGATAATGTTCCGTGAAACATCGACCTAGAGCCTTTCACCAGCTATTGACCAGTAACAACGACTCTAAAGTTCCTTTACCCCCGGCGAAAACGACGGAAGGCTCGAATCAGTCCGCAGTCAGCGCGTCATTCCCCCTTGCCAGCGGGAGCATCCAGCTCGAATGCGGTGTGCAATGCCCGTACCGCCAATTCCAGGTATTTTTCCTCAATCACTACCGAGACCTTGATTTCAGAGGTAGAGATCATCTGTATGTTGATGTTCTCCTTCGCCAGCGCCTCAAACATCCGACTCGCGACGCCCGCATGAGAGCGCATACCTACGCCGACAATCGATACTTTGGCGATGTCGATATCACCAATGACTTCGCGAGCGCCCATGTCACGGGCGATACCTTCCAGCACTTGCAGCGCGTTATGGTAATCGTTCCGGTGGACAGTGAAGGTGAAATCCGTGGTGTTATCGTGCGCGACGTTCTGCACGATCATGTCCACCTCGACATTGGCCGCACTGACCGGGCCAAGGATCTTGAAGGCCACCCCGGGGGTATCCGGCACACCACGAATGGTCAGCTTGGCTTCATCACGATTGAAAGCGATGCCGGAAATGATGGGCTGTTCCATGGATTCCTCTTCATCAAGGGTAATGAGGGTTCCTGGACCCTCTTGAAAACTATGCAACACGCGCAACGGAACGCTGTATTTACCTGCGAATTCCACGGCGCGAATCTGTAACACTTTCGACCCGAGACTTGCCATCTCAAGCATTTCTTCAAAGGTAATCTTGTCCAGGCGCTGCGCCTTGGCAACGACGCGAGGATCGGTCGTGTAAACCCCATCGACATCGGTATAGATCTGGCACTCGTCTGCCTTCAACGCTGCAGCGAGAGCCACACCGGTAGTGTCTGAACCGCCACGACCAAGCGTGGTGATATTGCCGGCTTCATCCACGCCCTGGAATCCGGCCACTACGACGACTCGCCCGGCCTTGAGCTCCTTATGAATCTGCTGCGAATCGATCTGCAGGATGCGTGCTTTGGTATGGGCGCTGTCGGTCAGGATGCGGACCTGGGCACCCGTATAGGACACCGCTGGAACGCCAATCTTCATCAGCGCCATCGCGAGCAGAGCGATAGTGACCTGCTCGCCCGTCGACACCATCACGTCCAACTCGCGGGCGACCGGCTGTTCGCTGATCTGTTTGGCAAGATCGATCAGCCGGTTGGTTTCACCGCTCATGGCCGAGACCACCACGACAATGTCGTCTCCGTTATCACGGAATTTTTTGACCTTCGCCGCCACTTGCTCGATGCGCTCGACGGAGCCCACCGAGGTACCTCCAAACTTCTGTACGATCAAAGCCATCTCATCGCCGCCTAAGCCCGTCAAGGGCGCTTATTAAACAATCAACCCAGCACCGCAAAGTGCCTACGGACAGCGACCGGACCAGCCGCTGACCGAGGTGGTCACCAGACAAACAGCCCATCGCGACCAACCCAACCTGACACGCTGCTGCTACACGCCCTGCTCGACGAACGCCGCGGCAATGGCTAATGCTTCGTCGAGGCGATTCGCGTCGCTCCCACCGCCTTGCGCCATATCCGGGCGACCACCGCCTTTGCCACCAACAACCGCAGCAGCCTGTCTCATCAGATCGCCGGCCTTCAAACGGCCGGTGAGATCCTGCGTGACACCAGCGACCAGTACGACTTTTTCATCCTGCACGCCACCGAGCAGAATGACGCCGCTGCCAAGCTTGTTCTTCAGTTGATCGACCAATGCCAGCAGTGCCTTGCCATCCAGGCCATCCACGCGCGCGGCCAGGGTTTTGACGCCCTTAACCTCGACGGCGGAACTGGCCAGGTCATTGCCGGTGGCGCCGGCCGCTTTGGCCTTGAGCTGCTCGAGTTCCTTTTCCAACTGCCGATTGCGCTCGAGGACGGCGCCCAGCTTGTCCAGCACATTGTCACGAGTGCCTTTGACCAGCGATGCTGCTTCTTTCAGCTGCTCTTCCGCCGTGTTCAGATAGGCCAGCGCCTGCTCGCCAGTAACTGCCTCAATACGTCGCACACCCGCAGCCACACCACCTTCGCTGATGATCTTGAACAGACCGATGTCTCCAGTACGCTTGACGTGAGTTCCGCCGCACAGCTCGACTGAGAAGCCGCCCCCCATGGTCAATACGCGCACCTGGTTCCCATACTTTTCGCCAAACAGGGCCATAGCGCCTTTGCTCTTAGCAGTTTCGATGTCGGTCTCCTCGATCTCTACTGCCGTGTTGCCGCGAATTTCGGCATTGACCTTTTCTTCCAGGGCCTTCAACTGTTCAGGCTTAATCGCCTCGAAATGGCTGAAGTCGAAGCGTAGCCGCTGACTGTCGACCAATGACCCTTTCTGACCGACATGCTCACCGAGAATCTGGCGCAGTGCCGCGTGCAGAAGATGAGTCGCAGAGTGGTTCAGCGCAGTGGACTGACGTACTGATGCGTCGACCGTAGCTTCGACGGTCGCACCGACCTGCAAGCTGCCACTGTCCAGAATGCCGTGGTGCAGGAACGCACCGCCGGCCTTGCTGGTGTCACGCACATCGAAGCGCAGACCGTCCGCCGAGAGGTATCCGCAATCGCCCACCTGCCCACCTGACTCGGCGTAGAACGGCGTCTGGTCGAGCACGACCACGCCTTCCTCGCCCGCCGACAGGCTCTGCACCGCCATGCCTTCTTTGAACAGCGCTAGCACCTTACCGCTGCCGGATGTACCGAGGTAACCCGTGAAACGCGTTTCGCCCTCGACCTTGACCAAGCTGTTGTAGTCCAGGCCAAAGGCACTGGCCGAACGCGCCCGCTCACGCTGCGCCTGCATCTCGCGTTCGAACCCTTCTTCGTCCAGCGTCAGTTCACGCTCACGAGCGATGTCGCCGGTCAGATCCATCGGAAAACCGTAGGTGTCATACAGCTTGAATATCACTTCCCCAGGAATCACGCTTCCCTGAAGATCGGCCAGATCCTGCTCGAGGATCCTCAGACCTTGCTCCAGCGTCTTGGCGAACTGCTCCTCTTCAGTTTTCAGCACGCGCTCTATGTGCGCCTGCTGGGTTTTCAGCTCGGAGAAAGCGTCACCCATCTCAGCCACCAGCGCGGCGACGATCTTGTGAAAGAAGCTGCCCTTGGCGCCGAGCTTGTTGCCATGGCGGCAGGCGCGACGAACGATGCGGCGAAGCACATAACCGCGTCCTTCATTGGATGGCGTCACGCCGTCGGCAATCAGGAAACCACAAGAGCGGATGTGGTCAGCAACCACCTTGAGCGAAGCCTGACCCTCGTTGCCGCAACCGATGGCCCGAGCGGCGGCATTCAGCAAGCTCTGGAAAAGGTCGATCTCGTAGTTCGAGTTGACGTGTTGCAGCACCGCACTGATGCGCTCCAGGCCCATACCGGTGTCGACACTCGGCGCCGGCAACGGATGCATCACGCCATCTGCGGTGCGATTGAATTGCATGAAGACGTTATTCCAGATCTCGATGTAACGGTCGCCGTCTTCTTCTGGCGAACCAGGCGGGCCACCCCAGATATGATCGCCATGGTCGAAGAAGATCTCGGTACAGGGACCGCAGGGTCCGGTATCACCCATTGCCCAGAAGTTGTCAGACGCGTACGGCGCGCCCTTGTTATCACCGATGCGAACCATGCGCTCGGCCGGCACGCCGACCTCTTTTGTCCAGATGTCATAGGCTTCGTCATCGCTGGCGTAGACGGTGACCCAGAGCTTTTCTTTCGGCAGGCTCAGCCATTTATCGGACGTCAAAAACTCCCAGGCGAAGGTGATCGCGTCGCGCTTGAAATAGTCGCCAAAACTGAAGTTGCCGAGCATCTCGAAGAAGGTGTGATGGCGTGCGGTATAGCCGACGTTCTCCAGGTCGTTGTGCTTGCCGCCGGCGCGTACGCATTTCTGGCTGGTGGTGGCGCGGGTATAGGCGCGCTTTTCCAGCCCGAGGAAGCAGTCTTTGAACTGATTCATGCCGGCGTTGGTAAACAGCAGTGTCGGATCGTTCGCGGGAATCAGCGAACTGGAGGCCACACGGGTGTGGCCCTTCTCTTCGAAGAAGCGGAGGAAGGCTTCACGGATTTCTGCGCTTTTCATAGATCTCTTCCAGAGGACTGCGGCCGAACGGCTGCAAAACGACGCGGCGAGGCGGCACCGGGAGCCGGTTCACAGCTACCCAAACGGATAGCCGGCAAAGGGCCGCATTATATCGGCCCTGTGCCGCACGCATAGAGGATAAATAAGATTGAATCAAGCTATTCGACAGCGATTCGAACCTATGCTTTGAGGAATGCTGCAAAGCTCTCGAGAATCGGATCGACATGCTCTGGCAGCACGTCCAAATGCGTCACCAACCGCAACCGAGGCGCAGCAGTGATGACGATGCCGCGCTCGGCGCAGAACGCTTTCAGCGACGTCGCGCGGTCACCCATATCGACGTAGACCATATTGGTTTGGACTGGCTCGACGCGATAGCCCAACGCTTCCAGTCCCTCGGCGATGTCGTGGGCGCGCTGGTGATCGTCTGCCAAACGTTGGACCTGATGATCCAAAGCGTAGAGGCCTGCCGCGGCCAGCACTCCGGCCTGGCGCATGCCGCCGCCGACCATCTTGCGCAATCGCCTTGCCTTGGCAACAAAGGACTCATCACCACAGAGCACCGAACCGACAGGCGCACCCAGGCCTTTTGACAGACACACCGACACCGAATCGAAGTGGTGCCCTATCTCTTCAGCGGTGCAACCCAGCTTGACCACCGCATTGAACAAGCGAGCCCCGTCTAGATGAAGCGCAAGCCCACGTTCATGCATGAACGCTCTTGCCTCAGCCAGATAGGCGAGCGGCAGGACCTTGCCGTGCATCGTGTTTTCAAGCGCCAGCAAACGCGTACGGGCGAAATGAAAGTCGTCCGGCTTGATCGCCGCCGCGACGCGCGCCAGATCCAACGAGCCATCCGGCTCCATTTCGATCGGCTGCGGCTGGATCGAGCCAAGCACTGCAGCACCGCCGGCTTCGTACTTGTAGGCGTGCGCCAACTGCCCAGCGATGTACTCATCGCCCCGCTCACAATGCGCCATCAGCGCCAACAAGTTGCTCATGGTTCCGCTGGGCACAAACAATCCAGCCTGTAAACCCAGCCGCGCCGCCAACGTCTGTTCCAGCTGGCGGACCGTCGGATCCTCGCCATACACATCATCGCCAGTGGTTGCACCCAGCATGGCGTCGCGCATGCCCAAGGTCGGCTGAGTGACCGTATCACTCCTAAGATCAATCAGACTCATCACAGGGTCCTTGCTCGAATGGATTCATCACCAAGACAGGCACCGCCTACGCACCACCCCGCCCCTAGCGCAACAACCGGCTATCAAGAACCTTCGATCCGCCACCCAGCATGGTTTCAGTGATGTTGATGAAGTCGTCAGTGGTTACCCGATCCAGTCGCATCAAACCCCGCGCAACATCATCGAGCGAGTGGCGTCCTTTGCTGCGCTGGCGGATCTCCCGATCGAGCTCCTGCAGCAGAAGCACGGCTCTGGCTGTGACCGGACCACTGGATCGCTCGGTCCGCAGGCTATCGACCTTGCGACTCCATTCAGTCAGATGCTCTCGAACCGCCTGGTAGCGATCCTCGCTCATGCCGCCGGCGCGACGCATCAGCTCGATTGCGTAGTACTCGGCCAGCCCCTCGCTTATCCAGTCACTGCGATCGGCATCGGAGATTCGACTGAACACATGAACCAGCTCATGCACCAGCGAACTGGTGCCGTTCTCGCTGACCAATGGACGGTCGGCGTGCATGAACAGCGAATTGGGGCCAGACAAACCGCCTCTCCACATCGGGTCGCCGGCCCCGACAACCAGCAGCTTCTCGGGATCCCGGGGGAATACGTTCTGCATTTCGGGCCAGACGAAGGTCAGCAGCGTAAGGATGTCCATCCTGCGCATCCCTTCGCCCACCGGGGCAGAAACCGCCACGTCGGTTTCACCGAGTCGGGCCCGGCGACTGCCAAGCTTGCCGGCGAGGATCCATCCGGTCGGGCGATCGAACAGGCGCTCGGGATTGTCGATGCGAAAGCGATTCTTCCCGATACGTGGCCAACCGGTCTCGACGCTCTTCCAGCCGCTGGGTAGCTCGAACTGCAGCCGAGAAACCAGTCTGACTCCGTCCTGCTGATCAAGGCGGCCGGCAGGCACCAGATCGTCTCCGCGCAGCAACGTCCAGTCATCCGTCATCCGCGCATCGAAGCGGCCACTTTTGCGCTGATGGCTGACCTTAACCTGATAACTCAAATGTGCTTTGCCTGGCCCTGGGCGCCAGACTCCGCGCCCACTTTCTTCCTCCCAGCTGCTTCCGCTGTTGGTCTGGAAATCGCTATAGGCCTGTTCCTTGCCAAGATTCAGATCTAGAAATTTAACCGCGCCGCCGTCTTCGAGGGCGAGCTCCACTTCCGCAACACCCTGCTCGGGAACGAACTTGACGGTGTAGTCCAGGTCGACCCGCTTGGCCGCCTGAAGTGGCGCAACGAACGAAAGCAACAGAACGGCAAGCAGCGGTAACTGACGGCGGGACATCGAGCGGCTCCAGATTGGGTTCAGTGCTATGACGACGCGGACCGAGGTAGATTCAACCGGCCCGGAATATCAGATGATCTTCCCAGTCCTCATCAGCCACAGAGCCCTCGGTAATCATCCGGCCCGATTGGGAAATCCGCTCGGCATGCACGGCATCTGGATCGCCACACACCAGATGATGCCAAAGCGGTAGATCCTTACCTTCAGCTACAAGGCGGTAGCCACAGGTAGGCGGCAACCACTTGAATTGTGCAGCGTCCACCGCAGTCAGCTGGACGCAGTCGGGGACACTGGCGCGGCGGTTGGGGTAGTCGGTGCAACGGCAGCTTTTCAGATCGAGCAGTTTGCAGGCGATACGGGTGTAGTAAACGCTTCCATCCTCATCATCCTCAAGCTTTTGCAGACAGCAAAGACCACAGCCATCGCAAAGCGACTCCCACTCGGCTGAGTCCAGTTCGGCCAGTGTCTTGCGCATCCAGAAGGGTTCGACTTTTACTGCCATGAATTGCCATCTCGGAGAAATGCCGGGAGTCTAGCCATTGCCGCAGGTCTGGCCAAGCATGGGGAAGCTCGGAGCGTTTCTGCTGAAAGGTAATCGACCGACGGCCGTGAGCTGCCCGCGATTCACACCGGGTCGTTGCGACGAAGCAACTCTTCAGGCAGGTGCTCTATATAGTCATCATCGGGTGGCGGCATCTGCAGGTGGTAACCCTGCTTATCCAGATTGTCGAGGACCGTAGCGATGTCCTCCTGCGCAAGCTTGCGCTCAGGCGTAAGGACGATGTCGAAGGCAAGCTGCGGCGGACCGAAAGCGGCAAGCAAAGCTTCCGGCACCCGGGCGAGCGCTTCGCTGCGCTCGACGTACAGGTACATTCCTTTCTTACGCGGGCTTCTATAGATGGAGCAGATGCGTTTCATGATTTCTCTTCCAGCACTTCGAGAAGGGCTTGCCCCATTCGTTCGCGGCGCCAACCGCGCAGCGACTCAGGCAACTGATAAGGACCGTCGGGATATCCGGATTTCAACAAGGCTTCGAGCACCTTCTTGCGCAGCATCAATTCTGGCGCGATGTTCATGGCTTGGGCTTCGCGCTGACCGACAGTACGCAATTTTTTCAGCAGCGCCGACGCGTCGAGTGGCAATGGCTCCGGTAAAGATTCTGGCCAGTCCTGCTCAGGCGTCGCAGCGGCAGTACGGATTAGCTCGAGTAACGTCTCGCCATCCTGGCGTACCGTTCGCGGGTGCATGTCATCGATACGCGCCAGGCTTACCAGATCAGTTGGCTGGGTGCGGGCCAGGGGCCACAAGCTGTGTTCGCGTAATACGCGATTACGGGGTTGGTTACGTGCACGCGCCTGCCGCTCACGCCAGCCCGTCAGGACTCGCAACACCGCCAGCTGACGCGGCTTCAAACGCCAGGCCTGCTTGACGTCACGATAGGCTTCATCCGGATCGGTCTCGCGCTGGAGATTGGCGACCAACTCGGCGCCGTCTTCCATGACCCAAGCACGCTTCTCGTCGGACAGCTTCGGCAGCAGGGCCTCGTACAGCTCAGCCAGATGCTGGGCGTCTTCGGCTGCATAGCGCACCTGCATCTCGCTCAAGGGTCGCTGAAGCCAATCGGAGCGCGTCTCGCCTTTGGGCAGCTCAATGTTCAGCACGCTCTGCACCAACCGCGAGTAGCCCATGGAAAAGCCGATATTCAGATAGCCAGCAGCCAGCTGCGTATCGAACAACGGTACCGGAAGGCTACCGGTCAACCGCCAGAGCACTTCCAGATCTTCACTGCACGCATGCAAGACTTTCACGACCGCCGGATCCGTCAGCAGACCGGCAAATGCAGCCCAATCGGTAATCAGCAATGGATCGATCAGATAGGCACAACGTCCGTCACCCACCTGCAGCAGCGCGGCGATCGGGTAGAAGGTATCGACCCGCATAAACTCCGTGTCCACTGCTATATAAGGCAGCTGGCGCCATTCGGCACACAGGCGGGTCAGTTGCGCATCATCCAGCACCCATTGAGTTTCGATGGCCACTAGGCCCTCCTTGTTGTCCGATGTTACGACCGACGAGCGGGCGAAAAGGCACGCAGTATATATCGCGCCCCCAACTCCAGCGCGTTGATCGCCGTGTCAGTCTGCGTGATAACGTTTCCCCCGAATTCGAACGGAGCCCTGCCATGCCGCTTGCTCAACTCATCGACACTGCGGAACTGACCGCACGCCTTTCGCAGCCGAATCTGTGCATTTTCGATTGCCGATTCGCCCTAGAAGACCCCGAATACGGGAGGCGAAGCTACGAACAGGCGCATATCCCCGGTGCGCGCTTTCTCGATCTTGAAAAGGACCTGTCAGGCCCGGTTGTCCGCGGCCAGACCGGTCGACACCCGTTGCCGCAGCCGGGACAGTTGGTCGCGCGACTCCGCGCGGCAGGCCTGAATGATGACAGCGAAGTCGTGATCTACGACGACGGCCCCGGCGCATTTGCCGCAAGGGCATGGTGGCTGCTGGCATGGCTGGGCAAACGCAGCGGTGTGTATTTGCTGGATGGTGGGTTCAAAGCCTGGCGTGATGCCTGCGGGCCGGTAACTCGAGAACCGGCCAACGCTCAGCCCGGCCAGTTCAACGGGACTCCCGACGACCTTTTGCTGGTTTCCACGCAACAGCTGGCAAAACGCCTCGGGCAGCCTGGTCTGACCTTATTCGACGCGCGTGCCCTGCCTCGCTTTCTCGGCGAACAGGAGCCTATCGATCCTGTGGCCGGGCATATTCCTGGCGCTCGCTGCGTGCCGTTTACCGAAAACCTCGATGCGACCGGATATTTTCTCTCGCCCGAACAGCTGCGTTCACGATTCGAACGGCACCTGGCCGACCAGCCAGCAGATGATCTGGTGGCCTATTGCGGATCTGGCGTGACGGCCTGCCATAACCTGTTTGCCCTCTGCCTGGCCGGCTACCCACTGGCCAAACTGTACCCAGGCTCCTGGAGCGAATGGATCACCGACCCACAACGACCTATAGCCTGATCCAAACGATTCGAATGCGACCGATCGGTCAGCTTCAGCCCAGCGGGTTTTATCGGCAATTCGACCTTTTATCGGCGCCGATCGTCGTGCTTTACGAAAAATTGCACTCTTTCGTTTGCGACGGATCAGAGAAGCTTGGTAGGGTCCGAGCCGCTTTTTCCCCTGGAGTACAACAATGAAAAAAACATGGTTGAAGACCGCGATTGCAGTAGCCGTAGGCGCCCTTTCCACTCAAGTCATGGCTGCCGGCTTCGCGCTTAACGAACAAAGCATCAGCGGCATGGGCACCTCATTCGCCGGTCGCTCTTCTTCTGCCGATGACGCCACTACCCTGTTCGGCAACCCAGCCGGCATGTCGCGCCTCCAGCGCGAGCAGGTCAGCTTCGGCATGGCGGCGATCAATGCGAAGACGGATATCAACGACACCAGCAGTTTCCCCGCCGGCGGTAGCAACGATGGCGATATGGTCCCTGTCACCGCGGTCCCGATGGGCTATTACGTGAAGCCGCTGGACGACAAATGGGCGGTTGGCGTTGGTGTGTACGTACCCTTCGGCCTGATTACCGACTATGAGAGCGGCTTCGAAGGTCGCTATTTTGGGGATTACAGTGAAGTCCGTGTGATCACCGTACAGCCAACCGTCAGCTATCGTTTCAACGAAAAGCTTTCGGTCGGCTTCGGCCCAACGATCAACCGGATCGACGGGCAACTTGAAAGCGCGGTCCCGCCAGCTACCCCCGGGGCGACAGCCGACAGCCGCGTCAAGATCAAAGGTGATGACACGGCTTTGGGTTTCAATGTTGGCGTACTGTACGAGTTCACCCCGCACACCCGCGCTGGCATTACCTACCGCTCCAAAGTCGACTACACCCTCGAAGGTGATACTCGAGTATCTGGTAACGACCCGACTCTGGCCTTCATAGGCGCGTACGGCGAATACGATGCGTCGCTGGATCTCGAAACGCCTGAATCTATCGACGTCTCGATTACTCACGAACTGAACGATCAGTGGACCCTATACGGCGGCGCGATGCTGACCCGCTGGAGCCGCCTCGAGTCGATTATTGTTGAAAACGGCGGTGTTGCGGCCGGCCCGGCTACTGCCTCCTTCGGCACCATTGAAGAAGAGCAGGACTGGCACGACACTTGGTCCTACGCGCTTGGTGCAGCCTATAAGCTTAACAAGCAGTGGACGCTTCGCACCGGATTGGCGTTCGATCAGAGCCCGACCAACAATACCCACCGCTCGCCACGCATCCCGACTGGCGACCGTACTGCGGTGAGCTTTGGTCTGGCCTGGAACCCAACCGATGACATGACCGTCGATCTGGCCTACTCCTACTTGTGGGAAGAGGACACCAAGATCCAGCAGGCCAGCGCAACTCGTGGCGTCTACAACGCCACCTACGAAAACAGCGCTCACGGTTTCGGCGCTGCCATGACCTACCGCTTCTGATGCACCCCGCCCCGGCCGACCGGTCGGGGCACCCCTCCCCGCTACTCGGCTAACGCCTTCTCTACTGCACCGATCAGCTCTGGATCGTCCGGTTCGACTTTGCTCGAGAAGTAGTCGACGACCTTGCCGTTGCGATCGACTACATACTTATAGAAATTCCAACGCGGTGCCCCTCCGGCCTGCTCGGCCAGTTGCCGAAACAGTGGTATCGCATCACTGCCGCGTACGGGCTGTGTCTGCGCCATCGGGAAGGTCACTCCGTAATTCACATAGCAGACCTCCGCCGTTTCAGCCGCATCGTCAGACTCTTGAAAGAAGTCATCGGACGGCACGCCGAGAATCACCAGCCCATCACCCTTGTAGCGCTGATACAGCGCCTCCAGCCCCTTGAACTGCGGTGCGAAGCCACAAAAGCTGGCGGTGTTGACCACGACCAACGCCTTACCCTGAAACTGCTCGCACAGATCAATGGTTTCCTTTGATCGCAGCTTCGGAAGTTCATGCTGCAGCAATGCCGGGCACTGTTCAGCCGCTGCGGGACCAGCCAACAGAAGCAGCGCAAGTGAGGCGGCCACCCATTCAATTTTCATGACGAAGCTCCAAAAGCGGTATCGAGGCCACGCTACTCCCGAGTCCCGTCAGGAGCAACGGTCACCCAACCGCAATAACTGAGGCCAACGCTATAACGCTATATACAAATCTATATAGCGCTTGCCAAAATGACCGCTCCTTATGGGAGGCAGACATGAGCGATCCGAGACAATTCGAGCCGTTGCGCATAGACGGGCAGCTCTGGTTCAACCGTGGCGAGAAGGGCTATCTCGGTGGCAAGCGCATTGAGCTGCTTGAACAGATCGAAGCGACGGGCTCGATCAGTCGCGCCGCCAAGGCCATCAAGCTCAGCTACAAGGCCGCATGGGATGCGGTGGATGCCATGAACAATCTCTCCGAGCGGCCGCTGGTCATACGCTCAGCGGGCGGCACCAAGGGCGGCGGGACGCAACTGACAGAATTCGGTCGGGAAATGCTGCATATCTGGCAGCGAATGCAGCACGAGTACGAACGCTTCCTGGCGCAGGTCGCCCAGGGTATCGATGGGTTCGAGGATTTCGACAAACTGCTCAGGGCAATCGCCATGAAAACCAGCGCACGCAACCAGTTTCGGGGCCGCATCACCCAGGTCGAACGAGGCGCGGTGAATGGCAGCGTCAGCCTGGATATCGGCGACGGACAAACGATGACCGCGACGCTGACCAACGACAGTATCGACGAGCTTCAGCTCGCACCGGGCAAGATCGCCATGGCATTGGTCAAAGCCAGCTTTGTCCTGCTGTCGCCTGATCCCGACGTGAAGATCAGCGCCCGCAATCGCCTGAGCGGAACCATCGGGGCCATCACGCCTGGTGCGGTCAGCTGCGAGGTCAAGCTGCTACTTCCCGGCAACCGAACGCTGGGGGCAGTCATCACCAATGAAAGCACCGAAGCGCTCGGATTGGCCGTCGGTCAGCCCTGTACGGCGCTGATCAAAGCTTCTCACGTAATCATCGCGGTAGATTGATGAGCATGATGAATCGTACTCGTATGACCCTTGTCGCGGCGCTGGCTGCACTTACGCCTTTGACCGGCCATGCCGATGAAATCCAGGTTGCGGTGGCGTCGAACTTCACCTCGCCCATGCGCGTCATCACTGAAGAGTTCGAACGCGACACCGGCCATAAGGTACTGCTGTCCTTCGGCTCGACTGGAAAGCTCTACGCGCAGATTCGCAACGGTGCGCCTTTCTCAATACTGCTGGCAGCGGATGAACCGATTCCAGTCAGACTGGAAGACGAAGGGTTGGGTGTTGCTGGAAGCCGCTTCACCTACGCCATCGGTACATTGGTGTTGTGGTCAGCCAATGATGGTTATGTCGACGATCAGGGCAAGGTGCTTACCGATCAGCCATATCGTCACCTCGCGATCGCCAATCCGAAAACCGCACCCTACGGCGCCGCAGCGATGGCGACGCTGACAAAGCTGGGGCTTGCCGATTCGGTCAAAGGCAAGCTGGTGCAAGGCGAAAACATTGCACAAACCCATCAATTCGTCGCCAGCGGCAACGCCGAACTCGGCTTCGTCGCACTTTCTCAGGTAATCGAAAGCGGTGAAATCCGGCAGGGGTCCGGCTGGGTAGTACCCGCCACCTATCATCCACCGATTCGCCAGGACGCTCTGCTGCTGACCAAAGGTCGCGACAACCCGGCGGCGCACGCACTGCTCGATTACCTGCGAAGCGCAGAGGCAACCGAGGTGATCAACGCCTACGGTTATGGTCGGTAGGTGAATGGAAATGCCCATCCTGGATGACGCCAGTCTCTCGGCGATCTGGCTAACGCTCAAACTCGCCAGCATCACCACCGTTCTGCTGTTACTGCTCGGAACCCCCATCGCTTGGTGGCTGGCACGGACCCGCTCACGCCTGAAAGGCCCTATCGGCGCCGTGGTGGCGCTCCCCCTCGTACTTCCACCCAGTGTGCTCGGCTTTTACCTGCTCGTAGCGATGGGCCCCAATGGCCCCGTTGGGCAACTGACCCAAACGCTCGGCCTGGGTGTCCTGCCGTTCACCTTTGCCGGTCTGGTCGTGGGCTCGGTGTTCTACTCGATGCCCTTCGTGGTGCAACCGTTGCAGAACGCCTTCGAAGCGATTGGCGAACGCCCATTAGAAGCCGCAGCAACCCTGCGTGCGGGTCCATTGGACGCCTTCTTCACCGTCGTATTGCCGCTGGCACGGCCCGGTTTCGTGACGGCCAGCATTCTCGGCTTCGCGCATACGGTGGGCGAGTTTGGTGTCGTGCTGATGATCGGCGGGAACATCCCCGAGAAAACCCGCGTGTTGTCCGTACAGATCTACGATCACGTCGAAGCCCTGGAATACGCCCAGGCGCACTGGCTTGCCGGCGGGATGCTGCTGTTTTCCTTTCTGGTGCTGCTCGTTCTCTATGCAAGCCCGCTGCGGCAGGGGTGGCGCGGATGAACAACAACCTGAGCGGGATACATGCACAGCTGCGTCTGGCCCATCCAGGCTTCGCTCTCGACGTGGACGTCAAACTACCGGGCCGTGGTGTCAGCGCCCTGTTCGGCCCCTCGGGCTCGGGCAAGACCAGTTGCTTGCGCTGCATCGCCGGGCTCGAGCGCAGCAGCACCGGAACACTGGAGGTCAATGGCGACTGCTGGCAAGACTCGAGCCGCCAGTGGTTCGTGCCACCGCATCAGCGCCCGATTGGTTATGTGTTTCAGGATGCCAATCTGTTCGCCCATCTATCCGTCAAAGGCAATCTCGAATTCGGCATGAAGCGCGTCCCATCACAGGACCGGCGTGTTGTCTGGGATCAGGCTGTCGAACTGCTGGGCATCGAGCATATTCTGGATCGCATGCCAGAGCGACTTTCCGGTGGCGAGCGACAACGGGTCGGCATCGCACGTGCACTGCTGACCAGCCCCCGTCTGCTGCTGATGGACGAGCCTCTGGCTGCCCTCGACGTGAAGCGCAAACAGGAAATCCTGCCGTACCTTGAACGTCTGCACGACGAGTTGGATATACCACTGCTCTATGTCAGCCACGCACCAGACGAAGTGGCGCGACTGGCTGATCATCTGGTTCTGCTCGATGAGGGCCAGGTCGTTGCGCAGGGGCCGCTGCACGAAACCCTTGCACGCCTCGATCTACCAACTGCGTTCGGTGAGGATGCAGGCGTCGTCATCGAATCGGAAATTGCCGGGCACGACACCGATTACCACCTCACTCGCCTGACGTTTCGAGGCGGTGACGTTCTGGTGGCGCAACGGAGCGAAGCGGTCGGTCATCGGCTGCGCTTTCGCGTCCATGCGCGGGACGTCAGCTTGACGCTGGAACGTGCGGAAGGCACCAGCATCAGCAACCTCCTACCGGTGCGGGTTGCTGAAGTGGTCACCGCCGATACGCCAGCCCATGTTCTGATTCGCCTGGACGCGCAAGGCACACCGCTGCTGGCGCGCATTACGCGGCGTTCGGCCGATCAGCTCGGGGTTACCGAGGGCAAGGCGCTCTGGGCGCAGATCAAAACAGTCGCATTGCTGGGTTGAGCGCTCGCCCTAGCCCAGCAGCGCCAAGCCGACCAGCACCGCGCACTCCACCAGCTCCAACAACGCGCCGGCAGTGTCACCCGTGGTACCACCCAACCGCTGAACCAGGGCGCGGCGCACCAGCATTCCCACACAAGCGGCAACCGCCAGCGCAACCCAACCACCAGCACCGATCAGGACGCCACCGAGCACAATCAGCCCCAACACCAGCCGCGCTTCCGATCGCGGCATGTGCTCGGCCAGGGCTTGGCCCAACCCGCCGGGCCGTACGTAGGGCGTAGTCAGAAACAAACCCAACATTGCGCTTCGCCCTACCAGCGGCACCGCCAAAAGCACCCATAGATTGCCTTGCTCGAGCAGTGTCCATAACGCGACGAACTTCAACAGCAGGACTAACACCAGCACGGTGACCGCAACCGGGCCGCTGCAGGGGTCTTTCATGATCGCCAGGGTTCGCTCCCGGTCGCCGAAGCCGCCCAGCCAGGCATCCGCACTGTCGGCCAGGCCGTCAAGGTGCAGCGCACCGGTGAGCCAGACCCACGCGGCCAGCAGCAAAGCGGCCTTCAAGGGTGGCGCCGCATTGCCGAGAGCCATACCGAGCAAACAGAGCATGCCGCCGAGCAGCAACCCCACCAGCGGGTAATACAGCAGCGATCTGCCGATCTGCTGCGGCTCGGGCATGCTGCGCAGTCGCACCGGGAGGCAGGTGAGAAACTGCAGCGCGATCAGAAAGGGCTGCATCCTTCCTCCAGCCAGAGCGTGGCGTCGGCGAAGCCCGTTCTCAGCCCGAACAGCGCCCCATGACTGACCTCAACCTGCAGCAGGCCTTCGCGCGGCAGACCACGCGCCTGCGCCAGGAGCAGCCGCATCACTCCCGCGTGCGTGATCAGCAGCACGCGTTCGCCTGCACATCGATCGGTCAGCCGCTCGATTGCTGCCAGCACGCGCGCCGCAAAGTCAGCGACGGGTTCCGCGCCGGGCGGAGTGAAGCCGTACGGGTCGCTCCAGAAGCGGCCCAGGGCTTCGCTCTGATCGACCATCAGGTCCGCAGCGGTGCGCCCTTCCCAATCGCCGAAGTCCAGTTCGCGAAGGTCGGGCTCAAGTTCGAGCTCAAGTGACCGTTGCTCGGCGAGCTCAGCTGCGAAATCCGCGCAGCGGCGCAGGGGTGAACTGATGATTCGGTCCCAGGGTCCGGCGCCGACAACGGCTGCTCGCAACTGCTGCCAGCCTGTTGCGGTGAGGGCATCATCCAGCCGCCCGCGAAAACCGCCGCCGGCTTCGGTTTCACCGTGACGCAGCAACTCCAGCTGCACGCTCATGAATGTTTCACCGCAACGGCGGCTTCTTCGAATGTGGCCATGCCGTCGTGCAGCGCGCAGGCCATCCGGAGCAGCGGAACCGCCAGCGCCGCGCCGCTGCCTTCGCCCAGACGCAGGCCAAGGTCGAGCAACGGCTGAGCATCCAATGTGCTGAGCACAGCGGCATGGCCTGGCTCAGCCGAGCGGTGGGCGAACAGCAGCCAGTCACGACAGGCTGGGTTCAGACGCACCGCACACAGCGCCGCCACACTGCAGATAAAGCCGTCGACCAGCACGACGATGCCTTGCTGCGCGCAGGCGACATAGGCGCCGGTGAGCGCAGCCAGCTCGAAACCACCGAGCCGCTGCATCCAGCCGAGGGTGTCGTGCGATCCCGCGTGCAGCGCCAGTGCCCGCTCGATGACTGCGCGCTTATGCGCCACTCCAGCCTCGTCCAAGCCGGTGCCCGGCCCGGCCAATTCGTGCGGCGCGCAACCCAGCAAAGCGCAGGCCAGCGCAGCCGCGGTGGTGGTATTGCCGATGCCCATCTCGCCGCCAATGAACAGCTCGCTCCGCTGCTGTTGCGCCCGCAGCACGCTGTCGCGCCCGGCCTGCATCGCGAGCCGGCAGGTCTCGGCACTCATCGCCGATTCCCTGGCGAAATTGCGGGTGCCCGGTCCCAGCGAAAGATGGCGCACCCGAGGCAGGGACAACAGTGCCGCTGTCCCCAGATCAACCACTTCCAGGGTCGCCTCGAGCTGCTTCGCCAACACACTGATCGCTGCGCCCCCGTTGACGAAGTTGGCAAGCATCTGGCCAGTCACCGATTGCGGGAACGCCGAGACGCCTTCTTCGGCAACGCCATGATCACCGGCAAAAATGGCGATGAAAACGTGCTCCGCTGACGGGCGAGCGCGACCCTGCAAAGCCGCCAGCTGCGGCACCACCGCTTCGATACGCCCCAGCGAGCCCGCTGGCTTGGTCAACCGGGCATCGCGCTGACGTGCCACCTGGCGTGCCGCTTCGTCCGGGACCCGGCAGGGTTCCAACCACCATTGCTTGTTCAAAGCGCCGCTCCTTTGAGGGTCATTGGCAAACCCGCCACGGTGAACACCACGCGCTGACAACGCTCGGCGAGGGCCTGGTGCAGCAGGCCCGCCTCATCGACATATCGCCGGGTCAACTCCCCCAGCGGCACCACGCCCAGCCCTGTTTCATTACTGACCAGTAGCACCCGCCCCGGTAGGTCAGCGAGGCACTCAAGCAAGGCCTCACGTTCTTCCGTAAGGCGAACCTGGTCGTCCAGTATCAGCAGATTGGTCAGCCAGAGCGTCAGGCAATCCACCAGCAGGCAGCGATCCTCACGGGCATGTTCACGCATGACAGATGCCAGCGTCAGCGGTTCTTCAATCAAGGCCCAGCTGGCGGGGCGCCGGGCACGGTGATGAGCGATGCGTTCGTTCATCTCGCCATCCAATGGCTGGCTCGTGGCGATATAGGTAACCGCCAGGCCACTTTCAACCGCAAGCCGCTCAGCCAAACGACTCTTGCCGGACCGCGCGCCACCGAGGATAAGCTCGATCATGCATCCGCCTCCGTTGATAGGCCGCAAAGCGTCAGCAGTCGCCCGACATCCAAGTGCTTCTCGACCAGATCCGCCAAACGCTCGATGTCGCGTTCTCGCAATGCCTGGTAGTCGACCCGCTGCGCCCTCTCTAGTCCCGCCCAGCGCAACAGCGCCTCGCAGGCAGCTGGCGACTCGAACAGACCGTGGAGGTAGGTGCCGAGCACCTGACCATCCTCGCTGATCGCGCCATCCAGGCGGCCATTGTCGAGTCGTACGGCGGCACGCTCCAGTGCGGGTCCGTCACTGATACCTGCGTGAATCTCATAGCCGCTAATCTCGACGTCATCGATCCCCAGTCGTCCATGCACGTTGCGCAGCTGTTTGTGGGCAGCCAGCGTTGTGGAGAACCGAAGCAGTCCCAACCCGTCGCTCTGCCCAGCCGGCCCTTCCAGGCCGAGCGGATCAGCAATGCATTCGCCGAGCATTTGCAGCCCGCCACAGATTCCGAGCAGCTTGCCGCCGTAACGCAGATGCCGCTGTATCGCCGACTCCCAACCTTGCTCGCGCAGCCAGGCAAGATCCTCCCGCACGCTTTTAGAGCCCGGCAGGATAATCAGATCGGCAGGCGGCACTGCTTGTCCGGGCCCAACAAAGCAGAGGTCAACCTGAGGATGCAAACGCAGCGGATCGAAGTCGGTGTGATTGCTGATACGCGGCAGCACCGGCACCACGACCTTCAAGGTCTGCTCGTTCTTCGCGGACTGACGCACGTCGACGGCGTCCTCTGCTTCGAGGTGGAAATCCATAAGGTACGGCAGCACCCCGAGAACGGGCTTGCCTGTACGCTGTTCGAGCCAGTCGAGGCCCGGCTGCAGCAGGGCAATATCGCCGCGAAAACGGTTGATCACGAAGCCTTTGACCCGCGCCTGCTCACTGGGGCTAAGCAATTCCAGCGTGCCGACCAGGTGTGCGAACACGCCGCCCTTGTCGATATCGGCAATCAGGATCACCGGGCAGTCGACCGCTTCGGCGAAGCCCATGTTGGCGATATCGTTGGCGCGCAGATTGATCTCGGCCGGCGAACCCGCGCCTTCGACCATTACCACCTGATAGGCATCGCGCAGGCGCCGGTGCGATGCCAGCACCGCCTCCATCGCCACGCGCTTATAGTCGTGGTAGGCCACGGCATCCATGTTGCTGACGGCTCGACCGTGGATGATCACCTGCGCACCGACATCGCTGTTGGGCTTGAGCAGGATGGGATTCATGTCGGTATGCGGCGGCAATCCTGCGGCCTGGGCCTGCACCGCTTGTGCGCGGCCGATCTCGCCGCCGTCAGCGGTTACCGCACTGTTGAGTGCCATGTTCTGCGGTTTGAAGGGCACGACGGTGACACCTTGCCGCTTGAGCCAGCGACACAGCGCGGTCACCAAGGTGCTCTTGCCGGCATCGGAGGTTGTGCCCTGAACCATCAAGGTACTCATGCGCTCAACGCCTGGTAACTGCTCAGCGCCCGCGTCAGCCTCGCCCATCCCGCTTCGTCCGCCGGCAGCCCGAAGCGCACACTCGGCGGATACAGAAAGCGGCGCACCAGAATGCCCTGGCAGGCTAGAAACTCACGGAGCATCGTCGCCTCCTCCGTCACAACCCAATGGAAAAGCCCGCATCCGCCGGCAGGTGGCAACCCGTGCGCTGAGAGCAGCTGCGCCAGACGCGCGCTGTCGCCAAGCAGGCGCTCGCACTGACGACGCTGCCCGTCGCGATCGGCAAGCAATACGGTGCCAATGAAGCGTGACGGCCCGGCAATCGGCCATGGCCCGAGCGCATCGCTCAGCACAGATAGCAAACTCTGTTCCGCCAGTACGAACCCGAGCCGCGCACCGGCCATACCGAAAAACTTGCCGAACGAGCGCAGCACAATCAGCCCCGGCAAATGACTATGGGGCGCCAGGCTGTGAGACGGGGTCGGATCCATGAAGGCTTCGTCAACGATCAACCAGCCGCCACGCTCGGCGAGACGGCCGTGCCAGGCGAGCAGCTGCTCCGGCGGTAAAAGGCGGCCGGTGGGGTTGTTCGGATTGACCACGACCAGCACGTCAAGCCCGTCGAGGGCCCGCGGCACACTGCCCTCGCTGAATTCGCTGAGACGATGCCCTTCGCGGCGCCAGGCTTCGGCATGTTCCGCATAACAGGGCGAGACGATTCCGACCTGCAATGGCCTGCGCAAGCGCGGCAACATCTGAATCGCAGCCTGGGAACCAGCCACTGGCAACAGCGAGGCGGCACCAAAATAGCCCTGCGCAGCGGTCTCCAGTTCATCTTCGGTTTCCGGCAGGCGCAGCCAGGCTTCGGTTGGAATGGCCGGCAGATCGAAACCGTATGGCGCAATGCCAGTGGATAGATCCAGCCAATCGTGCAGCGGTATATCAAAGTGCTCGGCCGCCCTACGCAGTTTTCCCCCGTGCTCAAGCATCCAGCCAGCCTCCAAGCAGCAATGCCAGCAACCAAAGACCGACGCCGGCCCAGACCATGTCCAGTGCGCGCTCGATGTCTCGAGCCTGAGGCGCTTCGCCTTCTCCGAGCATGGGTCTGTGATGCACCTCGCCGTGGTAGACGGCTGGACCGCCCAGCGCCACGCCTAACGCACCGGCGCCAGCAGCCATTACGGGGCCGGCGTTGGGGCTGTCCCACAGCGGCGCTTGCATGCGCCAGCAACGCCAGGCTCGGCGCGTCTGGCCCAACAGCGCATATGTGAGCGCAACCAGCCTGGCGGGAATGAAATTCAACACATCATCGATACGCGCCGCGGCCCAGCCGAATCGCTCGAAGCGCTGGTTGCGGTAGCCCCACATGGCATCGAGCGTATTGCTCAGCCGGTACAGCACCACACCGGGTGCGCCTGCCAGCACGAACCAGAACAGCGCGGCAAATACCGCATCGCTACCATTCTCCAATGCCGACTCGGTCGCGGCTCGGGCGACGCCCTGCTCGTCGAGTTCGCGTGTATCGCGGCTGACAATGAAACCGACGCGCTGGCGCGCTTCAGCCAAATCACCCTGACGCAGCGCCCGTGCTACCGGCAGCAGATGGTCGCCAAGGCTGCGCAGTCCCAACGCCATATAGAGCAAGCAGATCTCAACCAGCCAGCCAACAGTCGGCAACGAACCGAGCAGCCACGCCACTGCCGTCAGCGGCAGCACGGCGAGGCACCAGGCGGTAACGCCATGACTGCGCCAGCCACGACCGCCGGGCCCGTTGAAGTGAAGCTCGAGCCGATCAGCCAGCTTGCCGAACGCAACCAGGGGATGACCGCGACGGGGTTCGCCGAGCAGCGCGTCGAGCGCAACACCACCTAGGCAACTTAGGGCGATACTCACACTTGTTGGCCCCAGAAATTGTCGAACAGTAAATCGGACAGCGGTCGCGGCTTGGTCCAGCCTTCGAGCGCGAGCATTGGCGCGGGATAAAACTCAACCACCGGCCCCAGGCAGATCACTGCGACCGGTTTCGCCCCAGCGGGCATCTGCAGCAGATCAGCCAGTGCCTGCGGATCGAACAGCGATACCCAACCCATGCCCAAGCCCTCGGCCCGCGCAGCGAGCCAGAGATTCTGGATCGCGCAGGCGGCCGAAGCGAGGTCCATTTCCGGCAGCGTGCGACGACCAAACACGTGTGTCTCGCGGCCATCCATCAACGCGACGACCAGTAGTTCGGCGCAATCGCGAATGCCCTCGACCTTAAGCTTCATGAATGCCTCGCCCCGCTCGCCCAGCGCAGCGGCAGTGAGCAAACGCTCCTCCTCGACCAGCTCTGCAATGGCGCTGCGCAATTCGGGACGGCTGATGCGAAGAAACCGCCAAGGCTGCATCAAGCCCACGCTAGGCGCCTGATGCGCGGCCTCGAGCAGGCGCGCCAGCAACTCGGGTGCAACCTCGCCTCCGCTGAAATGCCGCATGTCTCGACGTTCGCCAATCGCCCGGTAAACCCCAGCGCGCTGCTCCGCGGTAAAGGCAAACTCGCTCATGGACTGAGCATCGCCGCAGCCGCGAACGGATCGGACGGCATGTAGAAATGGATGTAGGAAGCCGTCAGCCGGTCCTGCCGGTAAACCGCCTCGGCCGTGCGCTTGTAATTCGGACATTCACCTCGCGCCAGCGGCTGCATCGGCGACTCAAGGGAGGAATGGTGAAAGGTGTGGCCGCGCAGGCGCCCTTCCGGCAGCTGCACTTCCTGCAGCGCCATCGCGGTATAACGCTTCTGCATCGTCGCTTCGCCGGGCATCAGGCCAAGCATGCTCTCACGCACCCCATCCTGGCCGGTCAGGCCGTCGAGCAGATAGAGCATGCCCCCGCACTCGGCAAGGGTCGGTTTGCCCGCTTCATGATGGGCGCGTATCGCCTCAGCCATCGTGCGGTTTCGGCTCAATGCCCGCATATGCAACTCCGGATAGCCGCCCGGAAGATACAGACTGTCGACTGCGGGCAGGCGGGCGAATCGCAGCGGCGAGAAGAACAACAGTTCTGCACCGAGTGCTTGCAGCAGGTCGAGGTTAGCCTGATAGACGAAGGAGAAAGCCGCGTCCCGCGCCACGCCGATACGCACACCACTCAACAGTTTCGGCAGCGTCTCGGGTGCCGGTGGTGGAAAGCTGATCGCCGTCGGCATTCTGCAATCGGCGCTCGCCGCCAGCGCGTCGGCAGCCGCGTCGAGCCGGGCGTCCAGATCTGCCAATTCCTGCGCCTGTACAAGCCCCAGGTGGCGGCTGGGCAGGCCTACGGAATCGCCGCGCGGCAGGGCTCCGAACCAACCAATCTGCTTTGGCAAACAGTCGCGCAGGATCTCGCCATGGCGGCTGCTGCCGACCCGATTGGCCAACACACCGGCAAACGGAAGATCCGGCTGGTAGCTGGCCAAACCGTGAGCCAGCGCCCCGAAGGTCTGCGCCATGGACGATCCATCGACCACCGCCAATACCGGCACGCCAAACTGCCGCGCCAGATCGGCAGCCGACGGCGTGCCGTCAAACAGCCCCATCACGCCTTCGATGAGGATCAGGTCGGCATCACGCGCCGCTTCCCATAGCAGGCGGCGGCTTTCAGCTTCCCCCACCATCCACAGATCGAGTTGATAGACCGGGTGACCACTGGCACGGGCCAGCACCATGGGATCGAGGAAGTCCGGGCCGCACTTAAAGACGCGCACGCGTTTGCCTTGGCGCGTATGCAAGCGAGCCAGGCCAGCGGTCACGGTCGTTTTACCCTGGCCGGAGGCTGGCGCGGCAATGAGCAGCGCCGGGCAGTCATGCGGCCTGCTCATCATACAATCGCACTCGCGACGGAGATCGAGCCCTGTGCAAATGGCGCGGCGCCGTAGGGTGGATGGCGCTCCACCCATCCACCACCACCGTTACCAATAACGGTGGATGAAAAAAGCGTCATCCACCCTACGCTCGACGTCAATGCAAACATCAGAACTCGATTCCCTTTTGCGCCTTCACGCCAGTTTTGAAGGCATGTTTGATCAGATTCATTTCAGTCACGGTGTCGGCTGCCTCGATCAAACCCAGTGGCGCGCCGCGGCCGGTGACCACCACATGCTGCAATAGCGGTCGCGACTCGATATCAGCGAGGATCGGGTCGAGTTCCAGATAGCCGTACTTAAGGGCAATGTTCAGCTCATCCAGCACGACAAGACCAATGTCCGGATCAGCCAGTAGCTGTGCGGCGACGTTCCACGCCTCCTTTGCCTTGGCGATGTCACGCTGGCGGTCCTGCGTTTCCCAGGTGAAGCCTTCCCCCATCACGTGGTAGCGGACCTCATCGGGAAAGCGACGAAAAAAGCTTTCTTCGCCGGTACTGGCCGCGCCCTTGATGAACTGAACCACGCCCACCTTGATGCCATGACCGAGTGCGCGGGCGACCATGCCGAACGCCGAGCTGCTCTTGCCCTTGCCGTTACCGGTGTGCACCAGCAGCAGGCCGTACTCGTCCTGCGCTTCGGCGATCTTCTCGTCGACGACTGCCTTCTTGCGTTGCATCCGTGCCTTATGGCGATCATCGCGTGCGCTGGACTCATTCATGCGCGAGCGCCTTCACGCTGTGTGCTCCAAGCACGCAGGCCGACGAACATGACCGCTGCGGTTCCCACATACAACGCCAAGTTACCCAGGTAGCGCGGGTAGTAGACGCCAATGCGCTCGGCCAGCTGCGCCAGGCTCGGGTCTGGATAGCGGCCGGAGAAAAACAGGAAACCGCCGCCCGAAAACAGGTAGCAGACGAAGGCGCTCAGCACCACGACGCCCGCCAGCAATGCCAGGCTACTCAGGTGGTCACGGTGCAACCGCGCATACATCCGTCCGCCGAACCACAGGGAGCCGTAGGCAGGCACCAGCATCCAGTACGCCGGTGACATGCAGTAGCTGCTCACGCCCTGCCATTCGATAGCGGCGAAATCCAGCAGCGACGCCTCGACGAACAGAGCCGGAAACACCCAGCGCGGCGCTAGCAGCACGCCCGCAAGGAAGAACACCGCCCAAGAGGCGCTTGGCAGGTTCACCGAAGCGAAGTGCTGGCCACGGGTCATGGCCATCAGCGCGACCAACGCGATACCGACAGCCAGTTGGGCTCTAGGGGACAGTTTGATCATCGGTGTTCTCCTTGGGGCGAAGTGCCGAAACGCGATTAAAGTGCCTGGTAGCGAACCGTGAAATGGATCGCACGGCCGGGCTGTTCGTAGGTTTGGGCGGTTTCGTAATCGCGATCAAACAGGTTGCTCAGTTTTGCCTGCAGTCGCCAGGCATCATCGAGACGGTATTCGCCACGCAGATCGACCAGGGCATAGCCAGGCAAGCGCTCGGCTTCGGTGTTGCTGGATTTGTCGAAACGCTCGCTTGCGGCGTACAGCGTCGTGCCGACAGCAAAGCGCCCAATGGCACGGTCCAGGTCGACATTCAGCGTCCGTTTGGCGCGACGCGGCAGCAAATGCCCGTGATTGGCCTTGCTGCGATCCTGCGGGTCGAGGAAGGTCACCGAGCTGACGACATCCCAGCCCAGCAGCTCGGTGCCGACAACGCCTTCGATCCCGCGAATACGCGCCACCTCGACGTTCCGGGGCTGCATGGGACTGCTTCCCGTCCAGACAATCAGATCCTCAATCTGGTTTTCGAACGCGTTGAGGCTCCACTCGCCCCATTGCTGTTCACCCTTCAGGCCCAGCTCATAGCTTTGCGACTCTTCCGGCAGCAGGTCAGGATTGCCAGCCGTGAAGCCGGTGTCTGGTGCATAGAGATCATTGAAAGTGGGCGCCTTGAAAGCCGTGCCGTATGACGCGCTCAGCATCAGGTTGTCGCGCAGGTCATAGCTCCAGCCGAGATTGCCGGTGTCATGGTTCCCGAACTGCTCGTTGTCATCGCGACGCAGGCCAGCCAACAAGCCGTGGCGGCCGAAGCGGCCCTGATACTGCAGGTAGGCGCCCTTGTTATCGCGGGCGTCCACTGCATAGTCGTCCGTGACGTCGATGCGGTCTTGCTGGTAATCAAAACCCAGGGTGAGCAACTGGTCGTCGGCCACACTGAAGTCGTTCTGCCAATTGAAAGAATCACGCTTGGTGTCAAAGCGAGAATAGAAACGACCGTCGCGGAAGTTGTCAGTGTTGTCTTCGCTGTGACCGGCCTGCAGCGTCACCAACCACGGTTCGAGCGGCTTGAATCGTGCCCGGCCACCGATGACTTGCTGGCTTCCGTCGCTATAGGCGAAGCGACCTGTCGCACCTGAGGTAGACCGAGAGTCGTAGTCACTGTGGGTGTCGACGTGCAGCCAACTGCCGTCCAGCTCCAATCCATTGTCGAAGCGATATCCACCTCGCAAGGCACCGGACAGCTCGCGATAGCCGTCCGCATCGGGTTCGTAGGAGCGTGGTGCTGACGGCCGATAGGCCCTTGAATTGATACCGTCGGTTGACGCGCTCGCCACGCCGAGATTGAACCATCCGGCACCCTGGCTACCGGATATGCCAGCGGTACCGTCGAAGCTGGAGCGGCTGCCCGCGCCAGCGGAAAAATAGGGCTTGAACCCTTCGCCCTCTCCACGCCGCGTGAAGATCTGCATGACGCCGCCTACCGCTTCCGAACCGTACAGGCTGGAACGAGGGCCGCGGACCAGTTCAATACGCTCGATTTGCTCGACCGGAATGTTCTCCAGCGATGCACCGCCTGATGTGGCCGAACCGATTTTCACCCCATCGACCAAAACCAGCAGATGCTGGCTGCTGGTGCCACGTACATAGACGGCCGAAGTCTTGCCACGGCCGCCGTTGGCGGCCACATTGACGCCCGCGAGGCCGCGCAGCAGCTCGGAAACGCTCTGCGCCTGGCTGCGTACAATCTGTTCGCGAGTAATGACGCTGGTGGAAGCAATACGGCTGAGCGCCTGCTCGGTGCGCGTGGCTGTAACCACCTGGTCGTTGAGGTTCAGCGGTTGGACCGGCTGAGCATGGGAAAGCGAAACATAGCCAAGCAGCAGGCACGCCGCTGAGGTGTTGAGGGTCTTGCAGATCAAGTCCAGGTCTCCGTCGTGCCCGCCGCACGACATCAGTCGATAAGGGCAGACGGAGAATGCGAAAGGAGCGCAGGTGCAAGCAGCCGCACCCCGATCAGCGCCCGCCGCCCTGCCGTGGAATGCGACAGGCCGGTCTCCGGGCTTGCGAGCGGATGCCTTGCATCCCGGAACCGCGGCCTTCCCATGCCTGTGGCACAGTGGCTGTGAGCGGTGTCCTGTCTCGCCTACCGTTGCGGGGGCAGCGCCGGAATCTTCATCGAATGAACCGGCTTCCCTGTTTCACCCATTGGCTTTTAGCCAGGGGGCACCTGAAGCAGCGCGGAGGTTAGTCCAAGGCCCTGCACAGCGCAACCGAAAGCGATCAGGGCCAACGCCGCAACACGTTTCGATACCGCTGCCTGCGATTTACCGGAACGCCGGGCGCCGAATGGCTTCGAATGCAACAATGCCACCCGTCACGCACACCAGACGAGAAGACGCCCACCCATGACCAGCATCGTGCAGATTTCCGACACCCACTTCGGCACCGAAGAGGCCGCCGTCGTGCAAGCCATGGAAGACCACGTGCGCGAGCATGGCGCGGATCTGCTGATCTTTTCCGGCGACATCACGCAGCGCGCCAAGGCCGGACAGTTCGCCGACGCCCAGGCCTTCGTCCAGCGCTTGCATGGTCACGGCATCCCGGAAACACTGGTGATTCCGGGTAACCATGACATCCCGCTGTACAACGTCTTTGCTCGCTTCCTCATGCCTTACCGCAACTACCGTCGCCACTTCGGTGAGGATTTGGAGCCAACCTTCGAGAATGACGAGGTGTTGGTGATGGGTCTCAACACTACCCACCCGCGACGGCACAAGGATGGGCTGGTGACGGACGAGCAAGTGCAGGCCGTGACGCGGCGGCTCAAGCAGAGCGATCCGAACAAAGTGCGTATTGTCGTGGCGCACCAGCCTTTCGGCGCGATGGTGCTGAGCGATCTGAGCAATCTGCAGCACAACGCCGATGCTGCGCTGCACCGCTGGGCCGATGAAGGATTGGACCTGGTTATGGGCGGGCACATTCACCTGCCCTATGTATTGCCGTTGTCCAAGCAGTACACCGCGTTGTCACGGGAGATCTGGATGGTTCAGGCCGGAACCACCCTGTCATCACGAGTCCGTGGTACATCGCCGAACTCGTTCAATCGCATGAAGCTGCACCCTGGCGCCGACAAGAAGGTCTGCGTCGAACGCTGGGACCTGCTCGATGATCAATTCGTGCTCGGCTCGCACTTCAACCTGCACTGGTAAGCGCGGCAGCTCACCCAACGGCTATGAGCGACCGCGCCCAAGCGCGACTCAGCCCAGCGAGCCCGCCACTACCAGGCCGGTCAGATAGACGCCAGCGAAGCCAAGATTGAATGCGATGAACAGATACAGGCTGTACTTGAGATAGCTACCGAAGGTCAGCCCCGGCACCTTACTCATGGCCACAATGCCCGCCGCGGACCCGATGACCAGCAGCGAACCGCCCACGCCGACTGCATAGGTCAGTACCATCCACTCGGCAATCCCCATCTCGAGCCCGGACTTCAGCAGTGCAGCGGTCAGGGGTACGTTGTCGATCGCAGCAGACAAGATGCCCATCAGGTAGTTGGCCACCACTGCAGGCACCTGATTGTAGATTTGCACCAACCCATCGAGCACATTGATTTCCTTGAGCATGCCGACCAACAGCAGGATGCCGAGGAAGAACAGCAGGGTCTCGAATTCGACTTGGCGCACGTATTCCAGAATCGGATCGGTTTCAATGTCATCGCTGAAGAAGCGCGCCACCAGAAACATAATCGACAAGCCGGTCAGGAAGGTCAGCACGGGCGGTATCTGGAAGAAGAAGTTACCAGCGATGGTGCACAAAATGGTGCCAAGGAAAATCAGTGCGATGGCAATATCAACCCGGCGGACATCGGTGCGATGGCTTTCCACCACCACCTGACCGTTCATGCCCAGCGAGAGCATCGCCGCCAGCAGCATCACCGCCAGGAACGCCGGAAGCGCCAACAGCAGCAGTTGCAGAATCTGTACTTTCCCGGCAAGGAAGATCATCAAGGTGGTTACGTCACCAGTGATCAGCGCCACGCCACCCGAGTTCACCGCAAACACGACCAGCGCCGCGTATTTGATCGTCTTTTCGGCGCTGAGCTTGAGCGACATGATCAGCGTGATCGATACCAGCGTGGCGGTAATGTTGTCCGCCAACGAGGAAAACACGAAGCAGAACGTCGCGGTCAGGAACAGCAGCTGCCGTTCGCTGATTTGTTTTGGCAGGACCAGATAGATCAGGTTTTCAATCAACCCTTTCTTGTTCAGATAGGCAACGAAGGTCATCGCGGCGACGAGGAATATCCACAGCCCGGCGATTTCGGCAATGTTCTCGTTGAGGCTTTCCAGAACCAGATCGCGCTCGGCGCCTTCTGGGGAAAAAATGAACAGCAACATCCAAGCAAAGGTTCCAAAGAACAGCGTGACCTTGGCTTTGTTGATGTGGGTGATTTCTTCAAGAACGACACCGAGCAGAGCGGCCACGGCAAGGCCGATCAGCACATACTGAAGTATTTCAGGCATGGGGCACCTAGAGCATAAGGGGAACGGTCTGTACGCAGGATGCGCACCCGAGAAGTTGGGGCGCCGATCATAGCCAAAGTGCGACAACTCGACACCTGGCAAATGTCAAACCGGAGAGTATTTCGAATTATTCCGACGCACTGACCCAGACACTGTCGAAACTAATGGCGCGGCACGAACCCGGCCGGCTTGGTCGACAGCCAGTCCACAAAGGTGCGCAGGCCTGGATCGGCTAATAATGCGTCGCGGCTGTTATAGCGGAGCGCCAGCTCCTTCTCGCTGAACAGGCGATGAATCTGGTTATGACAGGGCCGGCAGACCCAGAGTGTTGCGGTGATTCGCTCTTCGCGCCCGAAGCGTTTGCGTACGTAGCTTTTGCCATGTAACGCCTTGGGAATCAGGTGATGGCGGGTCAAAGGCGTCTGACGTAGGCACAGCTCGCACGCTTCAGGTGGGTCAGGCAAACGCAGGAGAGGTGCCATCGAAAGATTCCACAGTCGCAGCCCCAAGCAGAAAAGTGGCCGCGCCTGTCATGTTCAGCTCCAGCCAGCGTTACGGATTTTGTGCGAGACGCTCACTGTCGAGCACGCGCTTGGCGCTGAGGTAGTTCTTCTGCCAGTAACCGTTGGAAAGACTGTCCAGACGTACCGTTCCGCCGGTTGAGGGCGCATGGACGAAACGTCCTTCGCCGACATAGATGGCCGCGTGGCTGACATGGCGCCCGCCGCTGGTGGCAAAGAACAGCAGATCACCCGCTTTCAAGTCATTACGCCTGATAGTGGCGCCCCGCATGGCGTTCATCTCGCGAGTCGTACGTGGCAAAGCGACACCGGCCGCGCCTCGGTAGACATAGTTGATCAGACCGCTGCAATCGAAGCCGCCATCCGGGGTGTTGCCGCCGTAGCGATACGGCGTACCGACCAGACCCAAAGCGGAGAACAAAACCTCCTCAGCTGTGCCGGGAAACTGTTGGGGTGGTGGTGAAGGCGCGGCGACGATGGGCTCGACCGGTGCTTGGCTGGAACAAGCAGCAAGCAGCATCGCGGCCAGCAGAACAGCTGTAGAACGAGCCAGAGAAGGCATGGCAGAGCAGTCCAGGCAAATGAGCCATCACTCTGCCGGCATGCGGAAGTGGATGCAAGCCTGATGCGGGCCTATCTCAACACTCAGTGATGAGTGGGGATGGCGCTTGAGTTATGGGCGAGCGCCAGGACACGCTTGGCCTGCATGAAGCTGGAACGCCAGTACTTGTCATCAAGGCTATCGACGCGAACGCCGCCGCTGCGACTGCTGGACGAGTGAATGAACCGGTCGCCGCCAATGTAGATGCCGGCGTGGCTGACCTGGCCGCGCCCGCGGTTATTGAAGAAGACCACATCGCCCGGCTCCAACTCGCTGCGTTTGATCTTCGGCGCGTCCAGATTGATCATTTCGCGGGTCGAGCGTGGCAGCTCGATGCCAGCCTCCTTGCGAAACAGGAAGCTGACGAAGCCGCTGCAATCAAAGCCAGTTTTTCTGGAGCTACCACCATAGCGGTACGGGGTGCCCACCAGCGTGAAACCGCGCTCAAGCAAACTGTCGGCTAGAGCCGGCAACTCGTAGCTCTGGTCGTCGGCGAACTCAGGAAGTTGCTGCTCGGTGGGTTCGGCTGTTACCGCTTCAGGGTCGGCATCCGCCTCCGACGTTTCAATCGGGAAATCGAATTGAAAGCGCTGCGTCAGCAGCGGACTTTCGGTTTGCTCCGGCTGCATGGCACAGGCCGTCAACAACGTGATCAGAGCAAAGGGCAACAGGGGTGCGAGGCGTTGGCGCATAGCACTGACAGGCCGGGAAGTCGAAAGTGGCGAGACTATGCCTGCCATCGTTCCGATGAGCAAATTCTATTGCGGAAAATGTGACCGACTAACTGCGGCAAAACGTCTGCGCGGCCTGCACTTCAACTCACAGTTGATCGTCCGCGGCGGCGGTTTTCACGGCGCAACCCGAAGATCGCCCCTAACAGGTTATCGCCTCTGAGTTGGTGGACCACAGCGAACATTACGTGGCCATACCAGTAGTACCAGAGCAGCTGGCCGAAGAATTTATGCTGCAAGGTGTAGCGTGTGAACGCCAAACCGTCGGCTGGTGGGCCGACGTGCCCCGGAGGGATCATCGCGAACAAAACCATACCCGTCGCTGCACAGCCACTGAGCGCCAGCAGGCCCAGCCCATGCACGAAGCTGGAAAGCCCGCGACGCGGGCCGCTTTGCGGCAACTTGCCGTGCACCAGGTCTAAACCCTCGCGCAACACCATCCGGCGGCCTTCGCGCCCCCACGGGAACAAGCGCTGCAGGTCGTACACGGCATAGCTGTAAAGCCAGAACAGCAGCACAATCAGTGCCGCCAGCATGCCGACCAACCGATGCCAGGGAAACAGGTATTGGCTGCCAGGATCGGACATCCACAAGCTGCTGAACTGCTGGAACATCGCGGTCACGGCGACGGCCCAGTGCAACAGGCGCAACCTGATATCCCAACGTTCAGCCATGATCGTCCCGCTGTTCAACGCCCACAGCGCTCGCCTCCAGGCGTCGAGGCCGAGCAGCCGAAGCCGCCACCATCGCAAGTACGTGGCGCATCATTGCGCAGCATCTCGGCCATTTGCATGATCGCCTGCTCGAGGCGAACCCTCAGGGTGGCGTCCATGGTGATATCTGCCAATGCTTGGCGCATGCACAGCATCCACTGGTCGCGCTCGGCCTCACCTATCTGGAAAAAGCGATGTCGCATTCGCAGCCGCGGATGGCCGTGCTTCTCAATGAAGCGGGAAGGTCCGCCCAGCCATCCGGAGAGAAAGTCGAAGAGCCGCTCGCGGATCTGAGTGGTATCCGCGCCGTGCATGTCGCGCACTGTCTCGACGCCGGGTTCGCTGAGCATGACGTCATAGAAGCGGTCGACCAGCTGGCGTAGCGGCGTATCGCCGCCCAGTTGCTGGTAAGGAGTGGGCTCAACGGTTGCGTTCACGTATTGCTCCTCTGAATAAGCCGAACCGGTTGCAAAGAACTGTGCCGCCGCGGCAGATCGGCCAGCCGCGCTACTGCTGCGCCCGCCACAGGATCAGGTAGCCAAGCCCCATCAGCAGCCAGGCGGCGGCTGGATGGAACAGCAGGCGCCAAAGCCAATGCTGCGGCACGAAGCCGACGCCATGAATGAAGCCCGCCGATATGCCCCACATCACCAGCATCAGCCGCGAATGGTCATATCCACCTGCTCCGTCGAGCATCGCCGCAGGGTGAATCAGCAACAGCAGGGCCAGCGGCGCGGCCAGCAGCAGCGAGAGCACGCAGCCGGGCCTGCGGTAGAGGATGCTATTGACCGAGCCGATCACGGCCTGGCTCCGCATCGAGGTCTTGGGTCGCTTCGAACCAGAGCGCGCTGATGATGCCGAAGCTACAAGCCAGCAGTACGCCGAGAATCCAGGTGAAGTACCACATGATGATTTCTCCGTTGGGACGTCAGAGCCAGGCGCGCTGGCGCCAAGCCAGGGGTTCAGTACAAACCGTGCGGGTTGGCTTCGATGGTCTGATCGTTGAGTCGGCCCCACATGCGGATATAGCTCCACAGCGTGTAGCAGAGAATCAGCGGCACGAAGATGCAGACCACGACGAACATGATGCCCAGCGTCTTGTAGCTCGATACGGCGTCCCACAGGGTGAGGCTGGACGCCGGATCGAGGTTTGACGGGAAGACGAAGGGAAACAAGGCAAAGCCCGCAGTGCAGATGCTGCCGACAATCATCAGACTGGTACCGAGGAAGCTCACCCCGCCGCTGTTGCGACGAACGCCTAGCAGCGCTATCAGCGCGCCGATGATTCCGGCGATTGGTGCGATCTGAGTGCTGGGGTAACGGCTGTAGTTGCCGAGCCAACCCGCGTTGTTCTGCATCACCTGCTTGTCCAGCAAGGGATTGAGCGCCGCCCCCGGATCCCTGACCGATAACTGGTTAAAGCCTTGAATGCCGAACGCCAGCCACAGGCCCGCCCCGACGAAGCCAATCAGAAATACCAGCGCGCACAAGCGGGTAGCCAGACGCGAGCGCTCGCCCAATGCACCTTCAGTGCGCATCATCAGCCAGGCACCGCCATGGGCGCTGAGCATGCTCAGGCTGACGATGCCGCAAAGCAGCGCGAAGGGGTTGAGCAATTTGAAGAACGAGCCGTGATAACTGGACCGCATCAGCTCGTCGAGCTGGAACGGCAGGCCGAGAAACAAGTTGCCGAAGGCCACACCGAACACTAGCGCTGGCACCGCGCCTCCGACGAACAGGGCCCAGTCCCAGGCACTGCGCCAGCGCGGGTCTTCCACCTTGCTACGGTAGTCGAAGCCCACCGGCCGGCAGAACAACGCGAAGAGCACCAGCAGCATTGCCCAGTAAAGCCCGGAAAACGCCACTGCGTAGACCATCGGCCAGGCTGCGAACAGCGCGCCGCCAGCGGTGATGAACCACACCTGGTTGCCATCCCAATGGGGCGCAATGGTATTGATCGCCACGCGACGCTCGTTGTCGGTCTTGCCGACGAAGGGCATCAACGCCATTGCGCCCATGTCGAAGCCATCGGTCAGGGCGAAGCCGATCAGCAGCACGCCGATCAATACCCACCAGATGAGCTTGAGAACTTCGTAGTCGAACATCTTGTTTACCTCACACAGCGGTCGGTTCGGTGGGCGCGTCTTTGGCAGCTTTCGGCACGGCAACGGCGTCGCGCAGCTTGCGCATGTGGTTTGCGGCGGCTGCTTCGAGCTCGAAGTGATAGCGGCCGGTGTGCAGGCTGCTTGGCCCGAGGCGGGAGAAGCGGATCATGAGGAACATTTCCACCACCAGCAGCAGCGTGTAGAAAGCCACCAGCGCTACCAGCGAACCCCAGATATCTCCCGCCGCCAAGGTCGAGGCGGACAGGTGCGTCGGCAGCAGTTCGGCGATCGACCAGGGCTGACGACCATGCTCGGCGACGTACCAGCCGGTTTGAGCTGCGATCCATGGCAGCGGCAGGCTGAACAAGGCGAACTTGAGCAGCCAAGGCCTGTTCTCGGCATTGCGCTTGATCGAAGCCCAGCTGGCCAGACCAAACAGCAGCAACATGAGGAAACCCGCCAGGACCATGGCGCGGAAGGTCCAGAACAGGCTGAACACATCGGGGATGGTATCCAGTGCGGCCAGCCGGATCTGCTCGTCACTGGCATCAACCACCTTGTCGGTATAGCGCTTGAGCAGCAGGCCGTAACCCAGGTCCTGCTTGACCTCATTGAACGCGGCGATGGCTTCGGCCGACTTGTCGCCGCTACGCAGCACCTGCAGGCGCTCGTAGGCAAGCATGCCGTTGCGGATGCGCAGCTCATGCTCGGCGATCAGCTGCTTGATGCCCTTTACCTCCTCGTCCACCGAACGAGTGGCGATCAGCCCCAACGCGTAGGGAATCTTCACCTCGTAGTCGGTTCGCTGTTCCTCCTGATTGGGCAACCCGAACAGGGTGAAGCCGGCCGGTGCCGGGTGGGTTTCCCACTCGGCCTCGATCGCCGCCAGCTTGACCTTCTGCACGTCGCCAATCTCATAGCCAGACTCGTCGCCGAGGATGATCACCGAGATGGTAGAAGCCAGACCGAACACTGCGGCGATGGCGAACGAACGACGGGCGAAGCCCAGGTCGCGCTTCTTCAATAGATAGAAGGAAGAAATCGCCAGCACAAAGATCGCCCCGGTGACGTAGCCCGCGGACACGGTGTGGACGAACTTGACCTGTGCCACCGGGTTGAACAGCAGCGCGCCGAAATCCACCAGTTCCATACGCATGGTTTCGAAGTTGAACTCCGAGCCCACCGGGTTCTGCATCCAGCCGTTGGCGATCAGGATCCACAATGCCGACAGGTTCGACCCCAGCGCCACCAACCAGGTGACCGCCAGATGCTGCACCCGGCTCAGTCGATCCCAGCCGAAAAAGAACAGACCGATGAAGGTCGACTCGAGGAAAAACGCCATCAGGCCTTCGATCGCCAGCGGGGCGCCAAAGATGTCACCCACGTAGTGGCTGTAGTAGGCCCAGTTGGTGCCGAACTGAAACTCCATGGTCAGTCCGGTGGTAACGCCGAGGGCAAAATTGATACCGAACAGCTTGCCCCAGAACTGGGTCATGTCTTTGTAGACCTGCTTGCCGGTCATGACGTAGACCGACTCCATGATGGCCAGCAGGAAGGCCAGCCCCAAGGTCAGCGGCACGAAAAGAAAGTGATACATCGCCGTCATGGCGAACTGCAGGCGTGACAGATCGACAACGCTTTCCGAGATCATCTCGGTCCTCCCTCAGGGATAGAATCCCGTGAATCAAGCAAATACTCGGCAACCCGCGCCGAACCGTTTTCCGGAGTGCTGGGCGCATCGAACCAGATCGTTTTTATGGTTATGAGGATCGCGAGCTTGACCAGCAGAACCAGCGCGATGTCCCGTCTGAGCGATGACCTAAACATGCCTAGCTCCTTGTATTTCAGTGTCGAACCCTGTGCGAGCGCATCGAGCTCCGACTGCATGAGGCGATTGAAGCCCCCTTTGGGGAGGGGGCCGAAGCCCGGTTGTCGCGGCCCGGACTCAATCGCTTCACCTCGAACCTACCGTGGAACTCTGCTCGGATCCGAGGCAGGGAAAGTGTCCGGCGCGACCGTCAGTGCGGCAACTGCGACAACCTGCCTCGCCCGAGCCACACTGCCGACTGCAGGCAGGCCGTCACACGCGATCGCGGCCAAATCACGCGACCGGAGCAGACTCAACATCAGCAGCACGGTGCCCGCTAGAGGCCTCGCGAGGTCTGGCCACAACATCGCAACGCGCGCTCAACGCCTGGCTGCCAAAAGCCATATCATCCCGCGGCGCACTGTCGCAGTCAGGGCACCCTCAGCCAGCGTCGAAAGCCGTTGCCACTCGTAGTGGAAAGCGGGCTCCAGGCGAAATCCCAAGGAGCAGGAGGAAGCTCCTCCTGCTCGGCCGCGGGTGGCCGCATCCCCAGGCGCACCCGCGGCTTCCAGTCGAATACGTGCTGATCACCGCCTTGCCAGCCAAGCACTATGCCGATTGCCGCGCTGTCGTCGCTGGCCACCCAGCGCGCCGCAGCGGCGATCATCATGGTTTCGATATGCTCCGGCTCGACCAGATCGCGGTAACCGGAACTCAGCAGCCAGCGGCAGACGCCGAGGTGAAAGGTCCAGCCAAGCGCTAGCTGGCAGCCGTAGGCCCAGGTCATGAACTGACGAAACACATTCAGGCCATCTGGCGGATCGAGTTTGAGCAACCTCGGGCAAACGTCGAACAAGGCATGCCAGTACGGCAACAACCGGGCGTCCAGGTGGACAAAACTGCGTGCATTGCTGGGGTAATCCGGAAAGGGAAGCCGAAAGCCGATGCGGCCTTCGGTGCGAGCGAATTTTTCCATCATGGCCATGGTGAAAGCCCCTGAATTGACCGTACCGTCGGGTCACCGACGATCTTTTCGTCCGCTCCGCAGCCAGGCTGCATTCGGACGGTTAAGGAGTCCGGGCGGGGTATCAGGGTGCGCGGGGATTCAGCGATGGCCAGTGGTAACGCGGACCACGCTGTTGCGGGCTAGGTCGAGGCAGCGGCACGGTTGCCGGAAACCCCAGCCAACCCAGCGCAAACAGCACAGCAATGGCAAGAAAGACCGAGCCGCATAGCGGGCAATCCAGCCCGTGCTCAGCCAGCTCATGAACATCGGCAGGGAACGCATCGCCGCTAGCTGACGATGCATTGCTGGCACAGAACGGCTCCTGCCCCATGGCCAGCTCGAATCCCATGTGGGAACCATGGTTCAGGCTGCAGACAAAAGCGTTGAGCAGGATGCACGTGAAGAGCACCCATATGATCTGAACACGCTTGTCTTTGACGATGGTCATGCTTTGACTGTACACCGCCTGCGCTTGGGCGGCGCTGCGCCAAACCGCCGCAGAACATCGGGCTATGCGCTGCTCCTGTCACGAGCGGCATCGTCGGCCAACGACGCCACGCGTACAGGCTTCGACACTCCGCTCGTAGGCCCAGCTCGTCAGTGGTTGACCGTAAATGCCAGCATTGCCGAGAGCTGAGACATGGGTCGACCACTCTCGCTGTGCCATTGGTTGAACACCGATTGCACGGCCGCCTGATCCCGTTGGCTGCTGGGCACCTTGTCCACTACCTTTTGCGCCTTGAGCGCAGCAACAACGTCATTGCTGGGGATGAACGTATCTTTACCTGCCATGCGCAGCAGACGCGGCGCCGACAGGCCTCCCAGCTGGGTGCCGTGCTTGGCAAGATAGCGCCACAGGCCGACGATATCGGTGACCGGCCAATCAGCGATCAGGTTGCCGAAACTCCCCTTCTCCTTCGCCACGTCAAGCACGAACTGGGCGTTGCGCGGCACGCTCTTGAGTTTGCCTAGGTGGCGGATGATGCGGGCGTCCTGCATCAGTCGCTCGATGTGCTCGCCTCCCATCAACACCAGCTTTTCGGGATCGAAACGAAAGAACACCTCTTCGAACGCCGGCCACTTGGCGTCGACCAAGCTGTGCTTGAGCCCAGCCCGGAAGATACGCAGACTGATCAGCGAAAGGTAACGGTCATCCGCAATCGCGCGAAGCTCATCGCCACTGTTGGGTTGCGGCAGGCGGCTCTCCAGTGCTGCGGCCGAGCCGAAACGATTGAGGCAGTATTCGTGCAGCCATTTGTAGTCGCGCATGCAAGTCCTGAGTCATCGATCGAAACCAGCCGCACAGGTTGCCCTCGACTACCCGACGTCGCAAGCCCGACCGTCGCAGCCGGGCTCGTTCACCCTAGCGGCGCAGTCGATCCGCCGCGCGAAGCAATATCCGCTCGGTCGCACTCCACCCAAGGCAGCCGTCGGTAATGGATACGCCATATTTCAGCTCGCCAGACAGTGGCTGGCAGCCGTCGAACAGGTGGCTTTCGAGCATCACGCCGCGCAGACTCGAATCGCCAGCCACGCGCTGACCGACAACGGACGCCAGCACCGCTGGCTGACTCAGTGGGTTTTTACCGCTGTTGGCATGACTGCAGTCGACCATGATGCGCGGGGCAATACCCTGGCGCTGCAATGTATACCGCGCCTTTGCGACGCTGTCTGCATCATAGTTTGGCCCCGAATGCCCGCCACGTAACACCAAGTGGGTATCGGCATTACCACTCGTGCTCAGCAGCGCTGGATGCCCGAGCTCGTCGATTCCGAAGTGCTGATGTGGATGCTCAGCCGAGCGCATGGCATCGCAAGCAATCCCGAGGCTGCCATCGGTACCGTTCTTGAAACCCACCGGCAGGTCGAGCCCGCTGACCATTTCACGATGGATTTGCGACTCGCTGGTACGTGCTCCGATCGCCGCCCAGCCAAGCAGGTCATCGAAATAGCCCGCCGCCAGGGGTTGTAACAGTTCGGTCGCTATCGGCAGCCCACACGCCAGGATATCCAGCATCAACCTGCGCGATATGTGCAGCCCTTCCGCCATGTCACCGCTGCCATCGAGCCGCGGATCGTAAACCAGCCCTTTCCAGCCGACCGTTGTACGTGGCTTCTCGACATAGGCACGCATCACCAGCAGCAGCTGATCGCTTACTCGCGGGGCCAATTCAGCCAGCCGCGCCGCATATTCGAGCGCGGACACCGGATCGTGCAACGAACAAGGGCCAACCACCACCAGCAGGCGTGAGTCATCGCCGTTGAGTACGGCGCGAATGGCTTCTCGTTGATCTCGAACGCGCTCCTCAAGCGTCGCGCTGAGGGGCAGCCGTTGCCGCAGTAAAGCGGGACTCGGTAACGGAAGAGCGCTACGTCTTGCTGGCGCGGAGGAGGCGTTGCAGGTGATGACTGGAGCGTTGAGTGGTGCATTCATGACTGGCGGTCCTTTGGCCGGCGCGGCATCTGTGCCGCGTCGGCGCTAGCGAAGTGTTCGGTCTAGGTGTGTGGGTGCGGCGGCGGTGAAGCGGCTAAATCGCCAGTCATAGCGGTAGGTGCGGTAAGCGCTGGTGCCGTTGTACATGGTGCTGCCCTCGGTACGTGAGGCCTTCTCAGGCCAGAAAAAACAAAACCCCCGGTCGGGTGGCCGACCGGGGGTTCGAAAACTGTCTGGTGGCGACCCTGGTTGCTAGGGCGCCTGTGGGGTATCAGGCGCGCCGATGGCTAAACCAATACCCAAAAAAATAACCGTCAGCCGTAATCGCCTGACCACGCAGCAACGCCGAGCGCATCGCGCCAGTGTGTGCAAGGATCAAAGGAATCAGGTTGAGCTGCATGCTGTTCTCCAAAGGATGTCCGAACCATACTCCAGCGCGTCGACTCGTTTCAACCGGTAGAACGCCAGAATCGGGACCCCGCCGCCCTGTTCAGCGGACCTGAGCTCACCTCAGTCGCAATGTCGCTGCTTGGGGTTCCGGGCTGGAGACACGCCTATTCGGCTGAGCATCACAGCCACCCTCCCGAAGCAAGTTGAAGGAACGCTTCTTCGCAAGGTAAGCGCACCCCTCTCATGCCAGCTTCCACGCTTCAGTATGAAACCTTCTACATGCCGCGTTTCCTGCGACCGCGATGAACGCAGACACCGTGTGGGCGGCCGCCACTGCTCACCGTCCCCAAAAAAAAACGAAACCCCGCATTAAGCGGGGTTCGGTCTCAAGTCACCCGGCGCCAGGCCGGGCTTGTCCGCGCAGGGCTGAAATCAGGCCTTGATACGGGACTTGTACTCGCCGGTGCGAGTGTCGATTTCGATCGAGTCGCCGATTTCGCAGAAAGCAGAAACCTGCAGCTCGGCGCCATTCTTCAGGCGCGCAGTCTTCATCACCTTGCCGGACGTGTCGCCGCGAACGGACGGCTCGGTGTAGACGATTTCACGAACGATGGTGTTCGGCAGTTCGACCGAGATCACCTTGTCGTTATAGAAAGTGGCTTCGCAGACGTCACTCATGCCGTCTTCGATGAAGGTCATCACGCCTTCGAGGTCATCTTTTTCGATTTCGTACTGGTTGAACTCTTCGTCCATGAAGACGTACAGCGGGTCAGCGAAGTAGGAATAGGTCACTTCCTTGCGCTCGAGAATGACCGGCTCCAGCTTGTCATCAGCTTTGTAAACGGTCTCGGTCGCCGAACCATTGAGCAGGTTCTTCAGCTTCATCTTGACCACGGCACTGTTACGACCGGACTTGTTGAACTCGGCTTTCTGGATGATCCAGGGTGCGCCGTTGATAACGGCCACTTGGCCGGCACGGAACTCTTGTGCGGTTTTCATACGAATATCCGAATGGAATTAGAGACATAAAACAGGCCGCGTATCATAGGGTCTGTTCCTGTTTCGTCGCAAGCCGCGTTACTGCGACGCATGGCGCCGTTGCCGCCCCATATTGGCAGCCTTGCCGATCGATCAAGCCAGAGCAGCCACGGGTCAAACCGAAGCAGGCCCTAACCAGTCTGCGTAAAAAAGCACCAGCTTCCCGGCCAGATCTCCGTTGGCGACCTGTTTGTGTGTCCAGCGGTCCGCATGTGCCTGCAGCTCCGCCTCGTGCTCGAGCATCGCGGTCCAGGCGATGCCGCTGCCTATGCCCTCGTTCCAGGCACGCCAGAACTCACGTAGCGCTCCCGCAGCCGGTGGTGAGAGGTCGCGGACATACAGATCCAGATATGCGTTGAGCTTGTCCCAGTGCGCATCCTCATCTTGAGGGTAGATGTGCCAGACCAATGGCCGCCCTGCCCACTGCGCCCGAATGAAGGATTCCTCGCCGCGCACGGCATTGAAATCGCAACACCACAGCAGCATGTCGTACTGGTTCTGGGTCATGAACGGCAGCACTGCAATCTGCAGCGCACCACGAGCATGACGATCACCGGCCCTGAGCTGTTCAAGCCCCAGCCAAGCGGCCACGTCGCCCAATACCCGCCCCTCCGGCACCAATAGCTGTGATGGACGCGCACCAACAGCCAGCGCATCGAGCCATCCGGCAACGGCGCGATTTTCATAGGCGAACAGGGAGAGCAAGCGCGCGTTGGCCGGCACGGTCAGATCGAAGCTCTGCAGAAAGGCTTCACGTAGCACCGGGTTGGCTTGAAACGCCTCCCGGCGGGCCAGCAGATCGCCCTCGCGAATCAGACCGCCGGTGCCCTGCTCGAATCCCGGAAAGAAAAAATACTTCTGCAAGCCATCGGGCTGCATAGAAGGCAGCGCATGGCAGCCCACCACCCAGTCTTCTGCACTGAGGTACTCGAGGTTGAGCCAGAGGCTGCGGCGCCCACTGCAAGCCATTGCCTTTATATAGGCGTCGGGAAGCTGGCAGGCAAAAGCCTCGATCACCACCTCAGCCGGCTCTGCCCCTGGCCACTCAGGTGTCCAATGACGCACCTCGACGCCTTCGTGCCATTGCTGAGCGGAGGTGATGCTGGCGCCCGGGCAAAGCCGAGCGAAGGTATCGAGGTCATCGACCCATAACCGCACGCACTGGCCGTACTCGGCCACCAACTGCCGCGCCAGTCGCCAGGTCACGCCAATGTCACCGTAGTTGTCGACGACAACGCAAAAGATGTCCCAGCTTGTTTTAACTGACAAACGAAACCCCTCGAATGTGCCGTTCAGGCCAGTTGACCTGCAGGATGTCAGCAGAAGAATCCCGACTACGGCGCTCCAACCACATTTCCAGCCGGACGCATGGTCAGCAATGCCAAGCGCGCTCGACTGGCTAGCTGTAAGCGAGCTTTAGTTTCTTCGAGCACTGCAGTCTGAAGATGTCGCCTCATCTCGATAAATGGGCGTGAGCACTCGCTCGGACTCGCAGGGAGCCGATGCTTGGCAATCGAGGGAGGGAATATAGATCGTCATGGAGGTGAACCCTACCAGCCACACCCCGGCACACAATGTCACCGCTGCGGCTGCTCCCTTCCGGGCCTGACCGGGTTCACGGCTGATCGTTGCGGGGGGACCGGCAGGGCCCACCATGACAAACCCGCCTGGCGGCGAGCGGCGCCATTGTACCGGCTTATCAGCAACTTACAACCACTGCCTACGAACAGCGGATTCCCGGCCGAATGCGCTACTCGACGGGAGCATAACCGTCGGTCAGCAACCCTGAAAACCGGGGAGCTGTTTACCGCATTGCGTCGAAACCCTCTAGCCAAAGACGGGCGTCTGTCCGAGGATGGGGAGGCTAAGCGCTATCGAACGCTTGTCATGAAATCATGCCGCAACAAATCGTTTGTGCGGCTGATCGCACCAGCATACGAGGTAATCATGAGCAAGGCTCCAATCGCCATCATCGGTACCGGGATCGCGGGCCTTTCCGCAGCCCGTACACTTCACGATGCCGGGCAGCCCGTACATCTGTTCGACAAGAGCCGCGGCAGTGGTGGCCGCATGGCCAGTAAACGCAGCGATGCAGGCTCGCTCGATCTGGGCGCGCAATACTTCACCGCCAGGGATCGCCGCTTTACCGACGCCCTGCGTCAGTGGCACGCCGAGGGCTCGGTCGACCAGTGGTCACCGAGCCTTTTCCAGGCTCGCGACGGACAGCTGACGCCTTCTGCCGACGAGCAAGTGCGCTGGGTCGGCACGCCGACCATGAGCGCAATCACCCGCGGCCTCTTGGGCGAACTGCCGGTCACCTTCAGCTGCCGCATCACTGAGGTGTTTCGCGGTGAGCAGTTTTGGACACTCGTCGACGCCTCCGGCGCCAGCCATGGCCCCTTCAGCCACGTGGTGGTTGCGGTTCCGGCTCCCCAGGCCGCCGCGTTGCTAGCAAGCGCCCCCAAGCTCGCGGCCGTTGCTGCAAGTGTCGCGATGGAACCGACATGGGCAGTTTCGCTGGGCTTTGCCACACCGTTGAGCACCCAGGTGGAAGGCTGTTTCGTTCAGGACGATGCACTGGACTGGATAGCTCGCAACCGCAGCAAACCGGGGCGAGACGGCGAATTCGACACCTGGGTGCTGCACGGCACCAGCAACTGGAGCCGCCAGCATCTCGATCTATCAAAGGAAGCGGTGATCGAGCGCCTGCACGGCGCTTTCGCTGAGCTGATCGACTGCGTAGTGCCGGCACCGGAGTTCACCCTGGCACATCGCTGGCTGTATGCCCGGCCGGCCCAGGCCCATGAGTGGGCGGCGCTAGCCGACGCCGGACTGGGCCTGTATGCATGCGGTGACTGGTGCCTGTCCGGCCGGGTCGAAGGTGCCTGGCTCAGCGGTCAGGAAGCCGCCCGCCGGCTGTTGGAAAATCTATAAGCAGAGCCTGCGCCTGCGCCTGCGCCTGCTCGATCAGATCCGCCGGGCTGCCTTAATGCGGCAGCTCGGCGCTAGCTGAGCTCAACCCAGCGCGGTGTCCAGAAACATCATCACGGCGAAGCCCAGCATCAACCCGAGCGTGGCGGGCGTCTGATGGCCGTTGCGGTGGGTCTCAGGAATGACTTCATGAGACACCACGAAGATCATGGCGCCCGCAGCCAAGCCGAGACTGACCGGATAAGCAATGGCGAATCCGCTGGACATGCCGATGCCAACCAGCGCACCGATGGGTTCCATCAGCCCGGAGGCTGCCGCTATCAGCACGGAGGCCCGCGCCGAAAGCCCCGTCGTGCGCAGCGCCAGTGCAACGGCAAGACCCTCCGGGATGTCCTGAATTGAGATCGCCGTGGTCAATGGCAGACCGACACTCAAGTCGCCATTGGCGAAACTCACGCCAATGGCCATGCCCTCTGGAATGTTGTGCAGGGCGATGGCGAGAACGAACAGCCACACTCGGTTAAGCCGCGCGAATTCGGGGCCGCGGGGTCCAGTGCTCTCATGCTCATGCGGTGTGAAGTGGTCCAACCCGAGCATCAGCAAAACGCCAAGGCCAAGCCCGACCACGACGGTCAATGCTGCAGCGGGCCCATTGCCAAACAGCTCACGGCCGGCTTCCAGCCCCGGCAGGATCAACGAGAACGCGCTGGCTGCCAGCATCATCCCGGCTGCGAAACCCAGCATGCTGTCCTGGGTGCGAGTCGAGATATCACGCAGGCCGATCGCCAGAAAAGCGCCAACAGCGGTGGCAACGAACCCCGCGCTCCCGCCCAGTATGGCGTAGCGAACGTTGCTGGACTCATTATTGAAAGCGTTGACACCACCGGCCACCAGCAGTAAGAGCACGACCACCGCGGCAGCGGCAAGACTGAAGGTAATCCACGGACTGGCCTGGGCCTGAGCGAGCCAGACGGAGCGTAAAGTGGCAGCGGGGCTTTGAGCGGTTGACGCCATGATCAGCAAATCCTGACAGCGGGAAGGTTGATTGTACGCAGCCTCTTCTCAGGGCGAGGCTATGGCTGTGATAGTCCTGCACTACGAAGGGACTCACTGTTTGAACCCAAGAGCCTGCTGATGATTCAACGCTGTTGGGCTGTCTCCGCCGAGTGATACCTGCGCTGTACCCATAACGCGTGATTGTCCGTAAGCTTGTGGCGTCCGATGGTCGTCATGTGCCGCACAGGGAGTGGTCCGTTTTGCCTGCCGCCAAATCAATCCGCCGCGCGTTTGTATTACTCATTGTGTTGCTTTTGATTGCAGGCTGGCTGGGGTGGCGTCAGTTGCAAGGGCCCGAGCTGCCTGGTTACCGGTTGGAAACACGGCCATTGGTGCAACGCGTGGTCGCCAGTGGAGAGGTGGACACCCAGTCGCTGGTCCAGATCGGCAGCGAGATCACTGGCGTCGTTGCCACGCGGCATGTGCGTGAAGGCGACACGGTGAAAGCCGGTGACTTGCTGCTGGAGCTGCGCGACGACGAGCAGCGTGCCCGTTTGCGCGAAGCCGAAGCTGCCCTGCAGCAACTGATCGACTCCACTCGCCCGCAGGCAGAAGCATCAGCACGCGAGACCCAACACAACTTCGAGCAGGCAAACCGCGAGCTGAAACGCCGGCAAGTACTGTTCGACCGCAAGTTGCTGGCTTCCGAACCGCTTGAACAGGCGCGCCGCGCGGAACTGACGGCGCGCGCTGTGCGTGATCGTGCACGGTTCGCCGCTGCAGCGCTGGCCGCGGGCGGTAGTGAAGAGCAGGTGCAGCGCCAGCGCCTGGAAGCAGCACGCGCGGCGCTGGCGAAAACGCGCATCCAAGCGCAGGTGGAGGGCATCGTACAGACACGCGACGTCGAACCCGGTGATTTGGTCCAGCCGGGCCGCACGCTGCTGACTATCGCGCGCTCCGGCAGCAGCGAAATCCTCCTGCCTCTGGACGAGAAGAACCTGGCACCAGTCGAGCTCGGCCAGGCAGCCAAAGTCGTCGCTGATGCTTATCCCGAACGGGTGCTGCAAGCACGGGTCAGCTTCATCGCGCCGAGTGTCGATACGACTCGCGGCACCATCGATGTCCACCTCGACCTGCAGGGGCCAGCCGATTTCTTGCGTCAGGGCATGACGGTATCGGTGAACATCGAGACCGGCCGCCGTGAGCAGGCGCTGGTGTTACCCAACGATGCCCTGCTCGCCCGCAATGGCACTCGCGCTCAGGTGCTACGGGTAAACGCCGGTGTGGTCGAGCGCGTCGATGTTCGCCTGGGCCTGCTGGGTACTGCACTGAGCGAGGTGGTCGAGGGCCTGACAGCTGGCGACTTGGTGCTCGCTGGCGATGCCGAAGCTGGCCAGCGCGTGCGAGTTCGTGAGCAACCGATGCCTCGCGGCATCCAGGATTGACTGCCGTGCGCCTGATGGATTCACTCTGGACGGAATGGTTGATTGCCCTGCGCTTCCTCCTGGACAACCGCATGCAGTCGCTTCTGATCATCTTCGGCATTGCTGTCGGCTCTGCCGTCATCGTGTTCATCACCGCATTGATTACTGGGTTGCAGGCCAACGTCATCGAACGGACCCTGGGCACCCAGGCGCATATCCGTATCCTGCCGCCCGATGAGGTCAACCGCATTCTCCCTGCCGACGATGGCAGCTGGTCGTTAGTACTGGAGAGTCCACGAGCGCAGCGCCTGCGCTCGATCATTAACTGGCAGGACATACGCGACGTGCTCGATGAAGATCCGCAGGTGCTTGCCGTGTCGCCAGTCATCAGCGGTCCGGCTATCGCCCGACGCGGCGTCGCACGTGCATCCGTCGCGCTGCTCGGCATCGACCCGGTGCGTTATCAGCAGATCATCCCACTGACCGATGACCTGATCGCCGGCCAGTTCATCGTCGGCGCCGGCAATGCAGTGATTGGCAAGGAACTCGCCCGCGACCTGGGCCTTGGCATCGGTGACAAGCTAAAGCTAGACGCCGGCGAAGGCCGCGAGGCGGTGGTCGACATCGCCGGGATCTTCGAACTAGGCGTGCGCGAGCTGGATGCGCGCTATGTATACCTCGACCTAAAGCAAACCCAGACGCTGCTCGACCTGGCTGGAGGCGTCACTGTCATCGACACCACCGTCGGTGAAATCTTCGAAGCCGACCGCATCGCCAAACGACTGGCCCGCCTGACCGGCCTGCGTGCCGAAAGTTGGATGGAAACCAACGGTCAGCTGCTCAACGCGCTCAGTTCGCAAAGCATGACCACTGAGATGATCCGCATCTTTGTCGGGATTTCCGTTGCCTTTGGCATCGCCAGCGTGTTGGCCGTTAGCGTCGTCCAACGCACCCGCGAGATCGGCATCCTGCGGGCGATGGGCAGCCCGCGTGGGCAGATACTCCGCGTGTTCCTGCTGCAAGGGGGCTTGCTCGGTTTGCTCGGCTCGGCTTGTGGGGGCGCCGTCGGCTGGGGTCTGGTACAGGTCTTCAATCTGGCTGGACCACGCCTGTTTTTCATACCGGTCGACCCCACGCTGGTACCACTGGCAATGCTGGTCGCAACGGTTACCGGCGTATTGGCCGCCGCCATGCCGGCACGCCGAGCAGCGCGTTACGACCCTGCCGTGGCGATCCGCTATGTCTGAATCCGCTGCCAGCCAGAACGTCGAAGAAGTACTGCGTCTCGAACAGGTACGCAAAGCATTCAACTTAGGAACACCTCTGGAAACGGAAGTGCTGCACGGCATTGACTTACGTCTGTGCCGCGGTGAGCTGACCGCGCTCATCGGACCATCCGGCTCCGGCAAAAGCACCCTGCTCAACCTGATCGGGCTGCTCGACGCGCCCAGCTCAGGCGAGCTTTATCTGCTCGGCCAGGCCACTCGCAACAGCGATGATGAAACCCGCACGCGTCTGCGCAACCAGGCCATCGGTTTCGTGTTTCAGTTTCACCATCTGATTTCGGCATTCAGCGTACTGGAGAATGTGCTGATGCCATTGATGATCCGACGTGGCAGGCCCTCGAGTGCGGATATCGACCTGGCCCGCAGTCTGTTGAAGGAAGTCGGGCTCGACGCGTTCGCCGACAAGAAACCCACGCAAATATCCGGCGGTCAGCAACAAAGGGTCGCCATTGCCCGCGCGCTGATAACCCGCCCTCCGCTGCTGCTGGCTGACGAGCCGACCGGGAATCTCGACACTCGCACCGCGCAAAGCGTGTTCGAGCTGTTCCACCGTATTAATGTCCAGTTTGGTTGCGCCGTACTGGTTGTGACCCATGATCCGCGACTGGCCGCCGACTGTGCGCGAACCATTCAGTTGGTTGATGGCCGTATCGTCAGCGACCAATCCCGCACCGAAACACGCTGATCCTTCACCCCCGCCCAACCCGGCCAAAACTCTCGTCAGCGGACTCAGCTTCGCCTTGAATTACCGGCAGAATTGGCTCGCCCCGCTTAATAACTATTAAATCTAAACATATAACCGTATCTAGCGCTAAGATCCTTCCAGGCATACCCCCACCCGTATCAAGCCAAGCGAAGGAGCAAGCCATGAATGCCCGTGTTGAAGCGTTCTTCGATCCCGCGACCTTTACGTACAGTTATGTAGTCAGCGACCCAGAAACGCGTCAGTGTGCGCTGATTGACTCGGTGCTGGATTACGATCCGGCGTCGGGCCGCACCTCGCATGCCGGGGCTGAGCGGTTGGTCGACTACGTGCGCGAACACGACCTGAAAGTGCAATGGTTGCTCGAAACCCATGTGCATGCTGACCACCTGAGCGCCGCGCCGTACCTAAAACAGCAGCTGGGTGGGACGTTAGCGATCGGTGATCAGATCACCGTAGTACAGGACACCTTTGGCACCCTGTTCAACGCAGGCAGCGAGTTCGCCACGGATGGCCGTCAGTTCGATCATCTCTTCCACGACGGTGATGTTTTTCAAGTTGGTCACATCCAGGCGCGGGCGATTCATACGCCAGGCCACACGCCAGCCTGCATGACCTATGTGATCGGCGACGCCGCGTTCGTCGGCGACACGCTGTTCATGCCCGATTACGGCACCGCGCGCTGCGACTTCCCCGGTGGAAATGCGCGGACGCTATACCAGTCGATCCAGAAACTGTTCACGCTACCAGCCGAGACCCGGGTGTTCATGTGCCACGACTACAAGGCACCGGGTCGCGAAGAGTTCCGCTACGAGACCAGCATTGCAGCCGAACGTGAGCACAACATCCACGTACACAGCGGCACCAGCGAGGACGAGTTCGTCGCCATGCGTACCGCGCGCGACGCCACCCTGGCGATGCCCACGCTGATTCTGCCGTCGGTGCAGATCAACATGCGTGGCGGTGAGCTGCCAGCGCCTGAAAGCAACGGTACTCGCTATTTGAAGATCCCCTTGGACGCGCTGTAACTGCCTGTGTGGAGGACGTCATATGCAAACCCTAAAACGCCTGACCCCCTTCATCTCGGTGGCCGCCCAGCTGGATCCGGCCGATATGGCCCTGCTGGCGGGAAGCGGCTTTCGCTGCGTCATCAACAACCGTCCGGACAACGAGGGCGAAGGCCAGCCGTCCAGCAATGCTATACGCGCTGCGGCCGAGCAATCAGGGCTTGAATACCACCATCTTCCGGTAGTTTCCGGGCAGATCAGCGATACCGATGTCGCAGCCTTTCGCGCGCTTCTGGAGCGGGTCAAAGGCCCCGTGTTGGCGTTCTGCCGGACCGGCACCCGTTCAGCATCTCTCTGGGCGTTGGCCGAGGCTCATCATCTGGCCCCTGATGAACTCATCCAAACCGCTCGACAGGCTGATTACGATTTGACTGCCCTGCGACCGCGCCTGGAGCAGTACTGGCAATATGCAGCGGGCGGACCGCCGCTGAGCCCTACTCCCACGTTCGCCGCCACGCCACGTTATGACGTGCTGGTAGTCGGCGGCGGAGCGGCAGGCTGCGCCGTGACGGCCAGTTTGCTCAAGCGCGACCCCGACCTGCGCATCGCAATCATCGAACCACGGGAACAGCATTACTATCAGCCGGGCTGGACGCTGGTCGGTGCCGGCGTGTTCGATCGCGCCAACACCGAACGCGCCATGAGCCGTTGTATCCCGACAAAGGCACAGTGGATTCGCGCAGCGGTGGAGGCCTTCGATCCGGAGCATCAGCAGGTGGTGCTCGAGGACGGCAGCCGCATCGGTTACCGCTCGCTGGTGGTCTGTCCGGGCCTGAGCCTCGACTGGGACGCTATCGAAGGTGTGCGTGACAGTCTCGGAAAGTTCGGCGTGACGTCCAATTACGCCTTCGAGCTGGCGCCTTACACTTGGCAGCTAGTACAGCATCTGCGCCATGGCAGAGCCCTGTTCACTCAGCCTCCTATGCCCATCAAGTGTGCCGGCGCACCGCAGAAGGCCATGTACCTATCCTGCGACCACTGGCTCAAGGGAAGCGTGCTGAAGGACATACAGGTGGACTTCTGCTCAGCTGGGGCGGTGCTGTTCGGCGTCGCCGAGTTCGTGCCTGGCCTGATGCGCTACGTGGAACGTTACGGCGCAATGCTCAACTTCAATAACAACCTGATTGCAGTCGACGGTCCGGCGCGTAAAGCCTGGTTCAAGGTGACCGACGGAGCCGGCCAGAGCAGCACGGTCGAACGTGAGTTCGACCTGCTGCACGTCGTGCCGCCGCAGCATGCCCCCGATTTCATTCGCCAAAGCCCACTGAGCAACGCCGATGGCTGGTTCGAAGCCGAGCATGAAACCCTTCGCCACCCCCGCTTCGGCAATATCTTCAGTCTCGGTGACGTCTGCTCTGCACCAAACGCGAAGACTGCTGCAGCGGTGCGCAAGCAAGCACCGGTTGTGGCGGAGAACGTACTGAGCGTGCTCAGGGGCAAGGGACCGCAAGCCATCTATGACGGCTATGGCTCCTGCCCTTTAACGGTCGAGTTTGGCAAAGTGATCCTCGCCGAGTTTGGATACGGCGGCAAACTGTTGCCGACTTTCCCCCTTGACCCCAGGGTGCCCCGGCGCCTGGCCTGGAAACTGAAGACACGGTGGATGCCGTCGATCTACTTCGACATGATGCTCAAGGGCCATGAATGGCTGGCCGAACCGAAACATCTGGACTTCGAGCCGCGGCCGGCCGAGGCGCTCAACGCCTGTGATTTTACTCAGGAGAAGAAGGGATGATGCAGCGGCTCGCCCGCCACCTACCGTGTCTGGAATGGGGGAAACAGTATGACAAGGCCGCTGCGGCCAAGGACAGCCTGGCCGCGCTGATCGTAACGCTCATGCTGATCCCGCAGAGCCTGGCCTACGCAATGCTTGCAGGCCTGCCACCGGTGACAGGCCTGTACGCCAGTATCCTGCCGCTGATTGCATACACGCTTTTCGGCACCAGCCGCACTTTGGCGGTCGGCCCCGTCGCCGTGGTATCGCTGATGACGGCTGCCGCCCTCGGCCCTTTGTTCGCATCCGGCAGCGCCGCGTATGCAGGCGCAGCACTGCTGCTGGCACTGATGTCCGGCGCGACCCTGCTGGCCATGGCGGTACTACGGCTGGGTTTCCTCGCCAATTTCCTTAGCCATCCGGTGATCTCCGGCTTCATCAGCGCCTCGGGCATACTGATTGCCCTCGGTCAGCTCAAGCACATTCTCGGCATCTCAGTCACTGGTGACAACGCGCTGCAGCTGCTACGAGGATTGATCCAAGGCCTGCCAGAAACGCACGTGCCCACACTCGCCATCGGCACCAGCAGTCTGGTTTTCCTGTTTTTAGTGCGCAGCCGCCTGGGCCGCTGGCTGCAACGGCTTGGCATGAACGCCCGCACCGCTGGCACGCTGACCAAAATCGGGCCGGTCGTTGCCCTGCTCCTGGCGATAGCGGCGGTCAGCGGCTTTCAGCTCGCCGCTGCGGGGGTTCGAGTGGTCGGCGAAGTGCCCCAGGGGCTTCCATCATTGAGCCTGCCACCGCTAGACCTGGCCCTTATTGCTCAGCTTCTGCCTGCGGCAGTGCTGATCAGCCTGGTTGGCTTCGTCGAGTCGGTCTCGGTGGCACAAACCCTGGCCGCCAAACGCCGCGAACGCATCGAACCCAATCAGGAGCTAGTCGCCCTGGGTGGTGCCAATATAGCCGCGGCGCTGAGCGGAGGTTTTCCGGTCACCGGCGGTTTCGCCCGCTCGGTGGTTAACTTCGATGCCGGTGCACAGACGCCACTGGCTGGTGCGCTAACAGCAGTCGGCATCGGCGTGACGGTATTGTTTTTCACACCGCTATTTCACAACCTGCCACATGCTGTGTTGGCCGCCACCATCATCGTGGCCGTACTCAGCCTGGTGGATCTCACCGCGCTCACCCGCACTTGGCGGTATTCCCGCCAGGATGCCGCCGCCATGGCTGCCACCATGCTCGGCGTACTGCTGATCGGCGTCGAGACCGGCATCATCATGGGCGTGGGCCTATCATTGCTGCTGTTTCTCTGGAGAACCAGCCAACCGCATATTGCGGTCGTAGGACAGCTCCCCGGCAGCGAGCACTTTCGCAACATCGAGCGTTTCGCCGTGGTACAGAGCCCCAGGGTGCTTTCGGTGCGGGTCGATGAAAGCCTCTATTTTCCCAACGCGCGGTTTCTCGAGGAGCGCATTGCCGAGCTGTTGGGCCAATACCCACACGCCGAGCATCTCGTGCTGATGTGTCCCGGCGTCAATCTGATAGATGCCAGCGCGCTGGAAAGCCTCGAAGCCATCTCCGCACGTCTTCACACTGCTGGCGTCCAACTTCACCTCTCCGAAGTGAAGGGCCCCGTGATGGACCGGCTGCGCCGCACCGATTTCCTCGAACACTTCGGCGGGCAGGTGTTCATCAGCCAGTACGAAGCGCTGCTCGCACTGGATTCACAGACCACTCGACACGCACTTGAACGGCAGCGTTGCAACTGAACCAGCATGGGAGACCGTAGATGAAAAATGCACACGACCTCGTCGAACAGGCCCGGACCCGTATCCAGGAAATACCCCTAGGCGATGCCGAAGCGGCAATCCAGGCGGCGGATATTGTGATCGATGTACGCGAAGCTGATGAGTATCGCGAAGGCCATATCAACGGCGCCACGAACATTCCGCGTGGCCTGTTGGAATTCAAGCTAAGCGGTACACCCGAGCTGAGCGCACGAGACATGAACATCGTGCTCTACTGCAAGACCAGTGGCCGCGCAGCGCTGTCAGCTGCATCGTTACAGGACATGGGCTATCTGCACGTGAAATCGATCGCTGGCGGTTTCGATGCCTGGACCGAAGCCGGCAAGCCGGTAGCGAAACCGAGCCTGCCGAGCTTTGAGTAACCCCGCAACTCCAGCATGTCCATAAAGCAGAAAACCGACGTCAACGTCGGTCTTCTGCTGGGAGCCTGCCCTCGCATCCTTGTCAGGGCTTGGTACTGCACGCCTTGCAAGTCTTGATACCGAGCAGCGTATAGGCCGGGCAAAAGCGGAAAAGGCCCGTGGCCAGAGGTAGCAGACCAATCCAGCCCCAGACGCCAATCATGCCAGCTAGAGTAAGGCCGATTAGCGCTAGGCCGATGACAATCCGCAGTGTGCGGTCAATGGTTCCGATGTTGGCTTTCATAATGACCTCCAGGTCAGCAAGCGCGCCGGCTTTCCAGCGCGGAGAACAGCAACATCCCGCCGAGCATGGCAAGGACAAACAAGAGCACCTGCCAGTGACCGCTGAGCAACACGGCGATCGCCGGGCCCGGACAAATACCGGCAATGCCCCAGCCAATACCGAATATCAGACTGCCGCCGATCAGACGCCCGTCGAGCTCGCGTTTGCTGGGTAACTGCATCGGTGCGTCAAGCAACGAGCGCTGGCGCGCCTTGGCCAGGCTGAAGGGCACCAGCGCAGTCCCGATCGCTCCGACCATGACCATCGCCAGCGACGGATCCCAGGCGCCGAACAGATCAAGAAAGCCAATCACCTTGGCTGGGTTGGCCATGCCCGACAGCAACAACCCCAGCCCGAATAGCAGGCCGGCGGCAAACGAGGTCAGCTTACGCATAGTCAGCCCCTGAGAAGATGACGAAGGACAAAGACGGTAGCGAAACCGGCTGCCATGAAGGTCAGGGTCGCCACGATCGAGCGCGGGGACAGCCGGGAGATGCCGCACACTCCATGGCCACTGGTGCAACCGGAGCCATAACGAGTACCGATGCCGACCAGCAACCCAGCCACTCCTAGCCCAAGCCAACCCGACTGAAACTCCAAGGCTGGTAAGGAGGTAAACGACACCCACAACAACGGCGCCAGCAACACGCCAAGAATGAACACCAGCTTTTCCCCCCGCCCCTCAGCATCGCGCTCCAGCAGGCTGGCGAGCAGACCGCTGATACCGGCGATACGGCCATTGAGCAGAACGAACAGCCCGGCCGCCGCACCAATCAGCACGCCGCCGGCCAGCGCGGTCCAAGGAGTGAAGTTGCCCCAATCGATCGTCATAGCTGATCCATTTTCCGAAACAAGTGGCAATGGGAGATGGCATGGCCGACACCACCGAAGCCCCACCCTGCGACGAGCCTGATGCCGGATGCCGGATGCCGGATGCCGAGGAGTGTTCGCAACAGCGCCACAGACTTATCCAGCTTGGCGGCCATCAATGAACATAGTTAATCGCATAACAATATATTTATCAATATATTGTTATGCAGCATAAACCGAAAGAAGTTGGCCGTAAGCGGTGGCATCGATAGCATGCCCCTACCGGTATGCAAGGCTCACTGACCGCCCCGGTGACCGAGCATGTCAGCAGACGCCCTTTTCGTGACGCCAGGTATCAGCATGAATGACCAGACAACCCCTACCGAATCTGTACAGTTACAGGATCAACAGCAGGCCATGCTGAAACGGCTGGCGAGGGTTGAAGGACAGGTGCGGGGCATCCAGGCCATGATCAAACGCGGCGAGGACTGCGAATCGATAGCCCAGCAGTTTTCTGCCGCTCGCAGCGCATTGGACAAGGCCTATCGGCTGATGCTGACTTGCCTGATTGAAGAGGCTATGCACGATCAGGCCCAGGACACTGGCGAGACACTGGCGCGCGTGCGCAGCATTTTTACCAAGTACACCTGAACAGAAAGGTGCGCGAAGTGGCGTCTGTGAAATAGCCAAAACCTTCGAAGAAACGTCAGAAGGCGACTACCCGGACCATCCAGATATCCGCAGCGGCAAGCGGATAAACGAGGGTCCAGAAACGAAAAAAGCGACCCTTTGGGTCGCTTTTTTAGCGCTTCGATATCTTTCAAAAAGACTCGGAGCAAATTTGGAGCGGGAAACGAGACTCGAACTCGCGACCCCGACCTTGGCAAGGTCGTGCTCTACCAACTGAGCTATTCCCGCAAATAATGGCGTCCCCTAGGGGACTCGAACCCCTGTTACCGCCGTGAAAGGGCGGTGTCCTAGGCCACTAGACGAAGGGGACGCTGCCCGGAAGCTACTGCTTTATCCGGCTTTCAACGTTTCGCTTTAGGGCTTCACGCTGCAAGTGGCGCGCATTCTATGGAGGTCGTTCATGGTCGTCAAGCACCATCTAGAAATATTTTATGAACCCAACGTATAGCGAGCGTTGAGCTATCAGCTTGCCATCCAACGCTCTACACTCGGAAAAAATCGTTCGGTCAGAGAGGTGCGTTTCGTGTCCCCAGTTCTGATTACTGGATTGGTCATTGCCGGCCTGTTCATCCTGATTGCAATTGGCGTCATCAACCAGATCGTAGAGAAGAACAGCCTGGAAAAGGCGCGCGTCCGCGCCGAACTCAGCGACCGCATGCGCCGCTTTGCCAACCTCTCCGAGAGTTTTCCAGGCCAGATGATGACGCCGGAACTGAAGCTGTTGCTGACGCGCCTGGAGCTGGGGCTGGGCGAGCAATTGCTCCCCCTAGACAAGAAGAACGCCACGCTCGGCCCCCGGCTAGCCGCTTTACGTAGCGCTGTTGCGGAAGGCGAAGACATTCCCGTGGCAAACGCGCCAGTCAAGGTCACCACCGAAGCACAAGCGAAGGAGATTCGCCTGTTGATGGAAGACCTGCATGCTCAGATTGTCTGGGCCAACAAGCAGAACCAGCTGGATACCACCGCTGCCAAGCGCTGGATCCAACAGATCCAGCGGATGATGGTGATGCTGCATGTCGAGTACTTCAGCAATATCGGTCAGCAGTCGCTTCAGCAGGGTAATGCGCACAAAGCGCGCCTGGCTTTCGAGCGCGGTATCCAGCACATCCGCAAGCAGCCCAACCCGGCCGAGTATCAAACCCAATTGAGCAAGCTCGAAGCGAGCTACAGCCACGCTAATAAGCTCGAGCAGACAGAACAACAGCCGAAGCTTGACGAACCGAGCGAGCTCGCCGAAGGTCTGAAGAGCCTCGAAAGCGAAGACGATTGGAAAAAGAACAACATCTACTAGGTACAGAGCGGACGAATTGAGACGGCCCGAGCGCCATGCTTAATTGATCCTCCGGCGTCCGCCTGCTGCCCTGCCCTGCCGTGGAGAACTGGTCATGCCCATAACCGTATTCGGTGCCCCGCTATCGCCCTTCGTTCGCAAGGTACGCCTTTGCCTGCAGGAAAAAGGCTTGGACTACGGACTAGAAGTCGTAATGCCATTCACGCCGCCCGAATGGTATCTGCAGCTCAATCCACTCGGCCGCATCCCAGCCATGAAGGATGAAGAGCTCTGCCTGGCCGACTCCAGCGTGATCTGTCAGTACCTCGACGAAGCTTACGACCAAACTGTTCGGCTGTATGGCGCCAACCCGACCGACCGAGCGCAGATACGCTGGCTGGAAAAATATGCCGATTACGAGCTAGCACCGCTGACGACATTCGGGGTCTTCCGCAACCGCGTCCTGAAGCCGAGCTCGGGCAAGCCCTGCAACGAAGAAACCGTACAGGCCGCATTGAACGAGAAGCTGCCACCGCACTTCGACTACCTTGAGCGTCAGCTGGGGGAGAACGCGTTTTTCATTGGCGAGCAATTGTCGATGGCCGACATCGCCGTTGCGTGCCAGCTGATCAACATGGAACACGGTGGCGAGGTGGTCGACGCGGGTCGCTGGCCCGCCCTGGCCGCGCACTACTCGCGCTTGAAGGCACGTGCATCGGTCGAGAACGTGCTGCCCGGCGAGCAGCGTATGACCGCCAAGCTCATCGAAATGGGCAAAAGGTCAACACCGCCGAACTGAACCTGATGCGCACCGCCCCAGAACCAAGCAACAGCCTCGGTTCCGAGGCGGGCCTCCTGCAAACTCCTGCCTACAGCAGGCGAATCCCCACCCACTGCCGAGCAAACTGATAAGCGCAACGGCCATTGCGGTTGCCGCGAGATGTGGCCCAGCGAATGGCGTCCTTTTCCAGCTCGTCGTCCCAGCTCCAGCTCAGCCCCGCCCGTGTCGCCAGCGAGCCGATCCAGTGCCGCACAACGTTGAGATAGTGCGCCTGGCTGAACGGGTAGAACGACAGCCAAAGTCCAAAGCGATCCGACAGCGCAATCTTGTCCTCTACCGCCTCGTTTGGATGCAGCTCCCCATCCACCATCTGCCAGTTTTCGTTGTCGCTCTGACGCTCAGGCACAAGGTGCCGGCGATTCGAAGTGGCATACAACAAGACATTCTCGGGGGCCCGCTCCAGCGAGCCGTCCAACACGCTTTTCAAGACCCGATAGTCGCCCTCGCCCGCCTCGAACGAAAGATCATCACAGAACACCACGAAATGTTGTGCCTGCCCAGCAAGCTGATCGACCAGTTTCGGCAGGTCAGCCAAATGGTCGCGTTCGATTTCTATAAGGCGCAGGCCCGCCGGTGCATGTTCAGCCAACAATGCTCGGATCAACGAAGATTTTCCGGTACCGCGCGCGCCCCAGAGCAGGACATGATTCGCCGGCAGCCCTGAAACGAACTGACGGGTATTGCGCGACAACAGCTCACACTGCCGGTCGATACCGATCAAATCGTTTAGCTTCATGTCGAGCGACACATTTAGCGCCTGCAGGTAGCCACCCTGCCCTTCACGATGCCAACGCGCGGCCAAGCTCGTGTCCCAATCCAGCGGTGCACGCTGCGCAGGAAGCAAGGGTTCCAGGCGCGACATCAGCGCATCAGCGCGCTGTAAAAAAGCTTTGAGCTCGGCATCCATTAAACGCCTCCAGAACGATCGCGACTGCAGCGTACAAAAGCGCTGTGGCGACCGGGAAATACAGGTTACAGATAAGCTTCGATATGCGCTGTCAGCGCGTCCGGCGACGTTCGAGACGAAAAGCGGCTCACCGAACGCCCATTGTCGGTGACCAGAAACTTAGTGAAATTCCACTTGATCGCCTTGCTGCCCAGCAAACCGGGCGCGCGCTTTTTTAACTCCATGAACAAAGGGTGAGCATCGCTTCCGTTGACCCGGATCTTGGCGAACATCGGAAAGCTGACCCCGAAGTTACGCTCGCAGAACGCAGCGATCTGCGCCTCGTCCCCCGGCTCCTGATGGCCGAACTGATCACAGGGAAACCCGATCACCACCAGCCCCTGCTCGCGATAGCGCTTCCAGAGCGCTTCAAGCCCCTTGTATTTTGACGTGAAGCCACATTGACTGGCCGTATTAACCACCAGCAGAGCCTTGGCGCCAAAATCAGACAAGGTCTTCTGTTGGCCATCGATCGTAACGCAGGGAATATCCAAGAGCGCATCGTTCATGGGGTGCTCCATTGAAGCGTTGCGAAGCGCCTTTACGCGTCGCGCGGCTTGTGATTGAGAGACGCTGAATTGATGCAGTAGCGCAGCCCGGTCGGTGCCGGACCATCCGGGAATACATGCCCCAAATGGGCATCACAGCGAGCGCACTTGACCTCAATGCGGTGCATGCCATGGCTGAAGTCGTCAATGCTGGCAATAGCTGTATCGCTAACCGGCTGAAAGTAGCTCGGCCAGCCGCAGCCTGAATCGAACTTGGCGTCAGAATCGAACAGCGGTGCATCACAGCAGGCGCAGTGGTAGATGCCGGGCGCGTTGGTGTCGTTGTACTTGCCGCTGAACGGTCGCTCGGTCGCACCCAGACGGCAGACCTGGAATTGCTCGTCGGAAAGTTCTTCACGCCAGGTTTCGAGCGGTTTCTCAAGCTTATCCATCGGTACACCTCATGAGCTTAAAAAGGCACCTCTGTACCTTTTCCGGGGATCAGGCCGCACGTATGATGCGGTGCTCTTAAGACGCCTAGTCTGGCAGCGGGGTTTCATACTGCCAAGGCGCCCGGGTTCACGCCGTACGCAGCCAGCCCTTCAGAACGGCAGGCGCGTCATCACTTCGGGACACAAGGATCATGCAGGTCAGCAAATCGAACAAGCTCGCCAATGTCTGTTATGACATCCGTGGGCCAGTGCTCAAGCACGCCAAGCGCCTGGAAGAGGAAGGCCATCGCATCCTCAAGCTGAACATCGGCAATCCGGCGCCATTCGGTTTCGAAGCCCCTGAGGAAATCCTTCAGGACGTGATCCGCAATCTGCCAACCGCGCAGGGCTACAGCGATTCCAAAGGGCTATTCAGCGCACGCAAAGCGATCATGCAGTACTACCAGCAGAAGCAGGTAGAAGGCATCACCATCGAAGACATCTATCTCGGTAACGGCGTGTCCGAGCTTATCGTGATGTCCATGCAAGCCCTACTCAACAACGGCGATGAAGTGCTGATCCCGGCCCCCGATTACCCGCTGTGGACGGCCGCCGTGAGCTTGGCGGGCGGCAAACCGGTGCATTACCTCTGCGACGAGCAGGCCAACTGGTGGCCGGACCTGGCCGATATCAAAGCCAAAATCACGCCCAACACCAAAGCGCTGGTGCTGATCAACCCGAATAACCCGACCGGTGCGGTATACCCACGCGAAATACTGGCAGGGATGGTCGAACTGGCCCGTCAGCACAAGCTGGTGCTTTTCTCCGACGAGATCTACGACAAGATTCTGTATGACGAGGCAGTGCACATCTGTACCGCCTCGCTTGCCCCTGACGTACTGTGTCTGACCTTCAACGGGCTATCGAAGTCCTACCGCGTTGCTGGCTTCCGCTCCGGCTGGGTAGCGATCTCCGGTCCCAAGCACAAAGCGCAGAGCTACATCGAAGGCATCGACATCCTGGCCAACATGCGCCTATGTGCCAACGTGCCGTCTCAGCACGCCATCCAGACCGCCTTAGGCGGCTACCAAAGCATCAACGATCTGGTGTTACCACCAGGCCGCCTGCTTGAGCAACGCAACCGGACCTGGGAACTACTCAACGACATTCCCGGCGTCAGCTGCGTGAAGCCGATGGGTGCGCTTTATGCGTTCCCACGGATCGATCCGAAAATCTGTCCCATCCACAACGACGAGAAATTCGTCCTCGACCTGCTGTTATCAGAGAAACTACTGATTGTTCAGGGGACGGCCTTCAATTGGCCGTGGCCGGATCACTTCCGCGTGGTCACCCTGCCCCGCGTGGACGACCTTGAGCAGGCTATTGGCCGAATCGGCAACTTCCTCAAGACCTACAGCCAGTAGTGTTGGATGGATCTGCAAATCGATGACTTCTACCGGGACGCCGCGGCCGGGCTGCTGACGCTCTATCAGGCCTTTCCGCGGAAAGTCGCGCTGTACGTCGAGGACATCATCGGCCATGAAGAACCCGATGAGTTCGGCCTGCCCAGCAAGCGCCACCAAGGCTGCCTCGGCGCGCTGATATGGCTCGCCGAGGAGGGCTATCTGCGCTTCGAGAGTACCATTCATTTTCAGGCGCTCGACCAGGCTGCTCTCACCGAAAAGGCGTTCCTGCGACTGACAGGCACCATCCCTGATGCCTTCGCCGGTCTCGACTCGCTGCCGCCGAGTGTCCGTCGGGTCCAGTCCAGCCTGGCGCATCAGCTACGCGAAGCGTTGCGTGAAGGGAACAGCGAGCGGCTGGCACAACTGACGCGCCAGCTGTTCGACAGCTCACTGCCTGAGCGCAGCTAAGCCCAGCCGGGCGGCAGGCGACATAGCTTGAAATAGTCGCTCGGTTGAATCGCGCCGGGCCGCCCCTTATATAGCCTATCGTTCTTTACTGTTCCTCTTGGAGTCTGCCGCAACATGATGCGCATTTTCTTGTTTCTGGCCACCAACCTGGCTGTGCTGGTCGTCGCTAGCATCACCCTCAAGTTGCTTGGGGTAGATCGCTACACGGGTCAGAACTACGGCAGCCTGCTGGCTTTCTGCGCCGTCTTTGGTTTCGCTGGTGCACTGATTTCGCTGTTCATCTCCAAATGGATGGCGAAAATGAGTACCCGTACAGAGATCATCACCCAGCCGCGCACGCGTCACGAACAGTGGTTGTTGCAAACCGTCGAGCAGCTGGCCCGTGATGCCGGCATCAAGATGCCAGAAGTGGGTATCTTCCCTGCTTATGAAGCCAACGCCTTCGCCACCGGCTGGAACAAGAACGATGCGCTTGTCGCAGTGAGCCAAGGGTTGCTCGAGCGCTTCTCCCCGGACGAAGTCAGGGCCGTACTGGCCCACGAGATAGGCCACGTTTCCAACGGCGACATGGTCACGCTCGCATTGATCCAGGGCGTGGTAAACACCTTCGTCATGTTTTTTGCGCGCATCTTCGGCAGCTTCGTCGATAAGACAATCCTGAAGAACGAAGATGGCCATGGCATTGGCTATTTCGTTGCGACGATCTTCGCCGAACTTGTGCTGGGGATCCTCGCCAGCATCATTGTCATGTGGTTCTCACGCAAGCGTGAGTTCCGCGCTGACGAGGCGGGGGCTCAGCTGGCCGGGACCAGCGCGATGATCGGCGCCCTGCAGCGTCTACGCGCAGAACAGGGCGTGCCAGTCGACATGCCGGACAGCCTCAAGGCCTTCAGCATCAACGGCGCCCTGCGCAACGGCCTGGCCGGCCTGTTGATGACTCACCCAACGCTGGAAGATCGCATCGAAGCCTTGCGCCAGCGCGGCTAAGCGAGCGAACCGAAACAAGGGCGGCATACACAAGCCGCCCTTTTTTTTCGTCTGCGATTTGCACGTAGTGGCTGTATGCCTGTCGAAGCAAGCGCCGTCTTCAGAAAAGGAACATCTCAACATGCGCCGCTTCTTTCTACTCGCCATCGCCCTGCTCACCCTGGCCGGCTGCCAGAGCGCCTATTACTCGGCAATGGAGAAGGTCGGATTGCATAAGCGCGACATTCTGGTTGACCGCGTCGAGGATGCGCGCGACTCACAGCAGGAGGCCAAGGAACAGTTCAAGGATGCCCTGGAGCGTTATCGCAGTGTGGTTCAGGTTAAAGGCGGTGAGCTTGAAGAGCGCTACGAGGCGCTGAACAATGAGTTCGAAGCCAGCGAAAACAGCGCTCGCGAAGTGCGGGACAGGATCGAAGCCGTCGAGGATGGCGCCGAGGCGCTTTTCGAGGAATGGAAACAGGAACTCAGCGAGTACAGCAACGCAAGCTTGAAAGCGGCCAGTCAACGAAATCTGGAACGCACCCAGAAAGATTATCGTGTGCTGCTGCAACGCATGAAGACAGCGGAAAAGCGTATCGATCCGGTGCTAGACGTATTGCGCGACCAGGTACTGTTTCTTAAGCACAACCTCAATGCACGTGCGATCGGCGCGTTGCAGGGCGAATACCGCACGCTGGAAGGAAATGTCGATCAGCTCCTCGCCGAAATGCAACGGGCCATAGACGAAGCCGACGTGTTTATCCGCCAACTCCAGCGAAACCAATAACCGAGATAACCGAGATAACCGAGATAACCGGCTGACACTGTGGCGAAATCGTCGCGCAAGAACCACAACGGGCACGCCGCGGCGTGCCCGTCATCTCAACAGCTATCAGCACGACAGTTGATGCGCGCTAGGCGAGTTCACCGAGTCGGTAGCAGCTTTCTTCTAGGCGAGTGAGGCCACGCTGAAGAAATTTCCAATTGCTTTCGTTCAACACGTTGGCGCGCTCCAGCAGGTCGACTTTCCAATGCGCGCTCAAAGACATTCGAACTTCAGCATCACTCACAGCGAATGGCGGGCCGGACATCTGCTCCTGCTGGTAATCCAACGTGATCAGCAGCCCCTGACAGTTTGGCGCGAGGATGCTGACTAGATGGTTGACGTAACGCTGACGCATGTCGGCGGGCAATGCGATCAGCGCAGCGCGGTCGTATAGCGCCTGGCAGTCGACCACATCAGCCGGTGTCATGGTGAAGAAATCGCCACAGCGGATTTCCACCATACCTGCCCGGTAAACCTTGAACTCACCCTGGACGCTGACGTCCGGGACTAGCTCGTGCTCGGCGAAAAAATCCTCGGCTGCGCGCTCGCTCAGCTCTACACCCAACACCGCAAAACCCTGATCGGCGAGCCAGGCCATGTCGAGACTTTTCCCACACAACGGGACCAGGACACGAGCCCCTTGCGCTAACTTCAAGCAGGGCCAATGGCGGCGCAGGTAGGGGTTGACCTCGTTTAGATGGAAGCCGATTTCGTTACGTGCCCAGCGACGCTGCCAGAACGCTTCGTCCATGTAGAGACCCTCTTGAGCGATGTTGGCTGGGGAGCTTATCAGAGCCGCCTTCGTCCGGAACCCCGCCTCAACCGGAGCACAGCGCCAACTCCGGGTCCATACCGGCATCGCGCATCTGAGCCAGCTTGTAACGAAGCGTCCGCGCACTGATACCTAGACGGTCAGCAGTCTCCTTACGGCGCCCGCGCTCGGCACGCAGGGTCTCGAGAATGACTTCGAACTCGCGACGGCGCAGGTCTTCACCCAACGCGCCAGCGACCTCGGCCGGCACTGAAACGCTCGCCGGGGCAGATTGCGTCGACACGATTGCGCTAGCGGCAGTACGCGCCAGCGAGGCGAAGCCGGCAGCAGCTGTCAGATAGAGGTCATCCGGACGAATAAATCCACCCTGCTGCAGGATCAGGGCTCGCTGAATCGCGTTGTCGAGCTCACGCACGTTGCCGGGCCAGGAATATCCGAGCAGGCACTGACGCGCCTCAGCTGTCAGTCTCGCGCCTGGCTGACGCATCTTTGCCGCATGATTGGCCAGCAACCGCTCGGCCAGCGGCACGATATCCGCCGGCCGATCGCGCAATGCCGGCCAGGCGAGCGGAAAGACCGAGAGACGGTAGAACAGGTCTTCACGGAAGCGCCCGCTACGAACCTCCTCAGCCAGATCACGGTTGGTCGTGGCGACGATACGGATGTCGAGCGGTATCGGCTTGCGCCCACCCACACGCTCGACCTCGCGCTCCTGCAGTACCCGCAGCAACTTGGCTTGTAATGCCAGCGGCATTTCGGAGATCTCGTCAAGCAGTAGCGTACCGCGATCAGCCAACTCGAACTTGCCTGGCTGCGTCGCGATGGCACCAGTGAAGGCGCCCTTCTCATGACCGAAGAGCGTCGCTTCCAGCATGTTTTCCGGAATCGCAGCGCAGTTGATGGCCACGAACGGCTTGTCGGCTCGCGATGACTGCTGATGAATAAAACGAGCCAGCACTTCTTTGCCAGTGCCCGACTCTCCTGAAACCAGCACCGTCGAATCGCTTTGTGCCACCCGTGCCGCCAGCGCCAATAGTTGCCGACTTGCAGGTTCAACCGCCACAGGCCCCTGCATATCGGTGGCACCAAGCTGGCCAAAGGCATGCCGGCCGACCAGTTCGAGCAACACCTTGGGTTCGAACGGTTTGACCAGGTAATCCACAGCCCCTAGGCGCATGGCCTCGACGGCGCGCTCGACGGCACCATAGGCAGTCATCAACAAGACCGGCGTTTGCGGATACCGATCGCGCACAATTGCCTGCAAGGCATGGCCGTCTATGCCAGGCATGTTCACATCACTGACCAGCAGGCCGAAACTCTCCTGATCCAGCGCATGCAACGCGGCCTCAGCGCACTCCACCGCGCGGTAGGCATAGCCGCCCAGTTCGAGGGTATCGCCCAGCGCTTCGCGCAAAGCGCGATCATCTTCGACCAGTAGAACTTTAACGCCCATAGGGCTACTCCGAGTGTGCGAGCGAGGACAGCGGAAGCAGCGGTAGCTGCAACGTGGCGCAGGTTCCTCTGCCAGGGCGAGAACGTAGCTCAAGTGCGCCTGAATGGGCTCGCGCTACTGAGTTGACGACGGCCAGGCCGAGGCCGGTACCGGTTGCCCGTGTGGTGAAAAAGGGCTCGCCGAGTCGGGCCAAGGTCGCTGCATCAATGCCTACACCGTTGTCGCTGATGCTGATGCGCAGCATTGAACCTCGTGCAAAGAGATGAACCTTCAGTTTTGTATCGCCGGTCGCCGCCTGGAGCGCATTTTCAATCAGATTGAGCAGTGCACCGACCAAGGTATCGCGATTGCACAACAGTGCACCGGTCCGGGCGTCGCATTGCCAGCGAACGGCGACGCCCTCTAACTTCATCTCGGTCGCCGCACGCAGCGCTCCCAGTAGCTCAGCGGGTGTTAGCCGGTCCTCCAGCGGCAGATCACCGCGCGCGAAAACCAGCATGTCACGAACTTGATGCTCCAACTCGTTCAGCCGGTCTTTCAAACGACCAGCAAACCGCTGCTGATGCTCGACCGACAATCCGCCCTGCTCCAGATGGCTTGCATACAGCAGTGCTGTCGATAGCGGGGTGCGTATCTGATGAGCTAACGACGCCACCATACGGCCCAGCGCAGACAAACGCTCATGACGCGCCAGTTGCTCTTGCAACCGCCGTGTCTCCGTCAGATCGGTCAGCAGCACCAGCTGCCCAGGCTCAACGTTCAAGGAACGGGTAGCGATAGAAACGCGACGCCCATCCCTCAATGATATTTCGTGACCGTCATCCCTACGAGGCGAGAAACTCCGCGCGATCACCTCGCGCCAGAGCGCCCCTTCGAGCGGTGCGCCAAGCAGCTCGAGCGCAACCGGATTCGCTTCGCGAACCATACCCTGGCCGTCGATGACAATCACACCGCCAGGCAACAGGTCCAGCAGGCTTTGCAAGCGGCTCGCCAGGCGCTCCTTCTCGTCGAATTCCTGCAGGCGCTGCGCGGCGCTCTCCGCAAGCTGATCCTTCAACTCGGCTACTCGTGCCTGCAGCATGAGCTGGGACTCGCCCAAACGGCCGGACATGTGATGGAACAGTGCGAGCGATTGTTCAAGCTCGTCGCTTGAGCCGGCCTTGGCCGGGAATTGGACGGGATCAGGAGAGCAGGTCGCTGAAGTCACTGGCACACGTTTCCGTCAAAAGATGGTCGGTAACGTGAAGGTCAGCAAGGATCATGCCCGAGATGACTGATCAAGGAAGGGCCACGCCGCAAGCAAGAGCGACGTGGCAAAGGAAATCACTCGTCGAGATCGTCTTCGCGACGGTTCATTCCGTATTTACGCATCTTTTCTACCAGCGTGGTTCGCCGTACCCGCAGACGCTCTGCAGCACGCGCCACTACGCCGCCTGCATCTTCCAGCGCCTGCTGGATAAGACCCTGCTCTAGGTTGCCCAGGTAATCCTTCAGATCAAGGCCTTCTACAGGAAGCATGGCATGCGCATCCGCCGGAATGATCGGGGAGTTTATTGCTGCACGCTCTTCCATCTCGTCATGCAGGCTGGTCGCGTACTGCTCATCGTCGTCATCGACGTGGCGGAATTTCTTTGGCAGCTCCATCACACCAATCACGCCGTACGGGTGCATGATGGCCATGCGCTCGACGAGGTTAGCCAACTCCCGTACGTTACCGGGCCAATCGTGACGACAGAGGGACATGATCGCCGCCGAATTGAAACGGATGGAGCCCCGCTTCTCGTGTTCCATGCGCGAGATGAGCTCGTTCATCAGCAGCGGAATATCCTCGATGCGCTCGCGCAAAGGGGCCATTTCGATGGGAAACACGTTAAGCCGGTAATAGAGATCCTCGCGGAAGCTGCCATCCACGATCATTTTTTCCAGGTCTTTGTGCGTTGCAGCGATGATGCGTACGTCGGCGTTCTGCGTACGGTTGCTGCCCACGCGCTCGAAGGTGCGCTCCTGCAGGACGCGCAGCAGCTTGACCTGCATAGGCAGTGGCATGTCGCCGATCTCATCGAGGAACAGCGTCCCGCCTTCGGCCAGCTCGAAACGACCGGCACGCGAAGTGATTGCGCCGGTAAACGCCCCCTTTTCGTGACCGAATAGCTCGCTCTCAAGCAACTCCGCCGGAATCGCTCCGCAATTGACGGGAACGAAAGGCCCATTACGGCGCTTGGAATGATAGTGCAGGTTGCGTGCGACAACCTCTTTGCCGGTTCCCGACTCACCGAGAATCAGTACGCTCGCTTCAGTGTCTGCAACCTGCTGCATCATCTGACGTACATGCTGAACTGCACGACTGGTGCCTACCAGGCTACGAAACAGATTTGGCTCGCGCTGCCGACCACGTGCCTTCGCCTTATCGTTCATGTCCCGGTAGATCTGGGCCCGGTGAAGCGAATCGAGCAGCTTGTTGTAGCTCGGCGGCATCTCGAGGCTAGTTAGCACGCGCTGGCGTATCTCATCCGGCCATTCGGCCGGTGCTGGCTCTCCAATCAACAGCAGGGGCAGGTTCTCGTCCCACTTGCTGATCTGCTTGAGCAACTCCACGGCGCCGCCCTTCGCTGCAACGTCACCAAGCATTACGCCGAGTATGCTGCGGCTTGATTCCAGGGTATCGACCGCAGCCTGCCATTCGCTGCTGGCGCATGACAAATGATCTTCGCTGAGAAAGTTCAGAATGACCGTCAGATCCCGGCGACGATCCTGATCGTCGTCTATTAACAAAATTTTGGTTTCACGCCACATCTTGTTTATAGCTCTAGAGGCTGAAAGAAAGCCCGCACACGTCCTTCGCAGAACGGCAGCGTCATCGGCAGATAGCCGGTAGTTAATTAAAAAAAACGGCCTGAGTCAAATTTATGACGTGATTCAACGACAAAATAGCAAGGAATGCATTCTGTTATTGACGTGGAGCAACTCGTTAGGAACGAGCCGGGATATGACGCGTTCAGCTTTTGCGTCTTTGCACTAGCTCAGGAGATCGAGACAGAACCGTCTGATTTCGAGCGGAAAGGTCAACTGTACGGCTAAGAATACCGTTGCTGACGCGGGCGTTTGAACCGCTTTGGTGTACCCAATTCGTTAAAATCGGGAGGTGAAAATCGTCACCTATCCGCGACCAATGGTCGCGGCAACTTTCAGGAACTATCAGCCGAATAGTTTGTAGATATTGGCTCCTTGCTGCGACTGGTTAAGCTGAATCAGCTCATCTGCAACACGCTGCTTCTCGCTCTGACAAGTGCTAACCAGTTCGCGGTAGAGACACACCAGCTCTTGCAGACGCTGCCGAATTGCTGAGTCGTCCTCACGAGGCTCGACCATCGCAGCCTCAACAACTTGACGGCATTGCAGATCAAGCACGCTGATTGCTGTCCAGTCCTGCTGAGCCATGGCGTCCCGCAAGGCGTTGCCGGTTTCCTCAAGACGTTTGACTGCTGCACTCATGAATCCGCTCCGAATGAACTGGTAACAAGGCCGAACCGATACCGCCTGAACCACTGTCCGCGGCGCCTGATACTTTATCGGCAACCTCCACGTCGCCTTTAATTGCCACAGCGGAAAAATGTATGGTCAGTGCAAGCTGCGCAGCCCCGTTGGAACGCTAGGTGGCGCTACCGGCTCCCAGGGACCACCAGGCCGACCGGCGCAATACCAGTCGCCGTCCCAGCGGTAGTAGAGACGCTCGCGATAGAACAAGTCCTGCCCCTCCACAACGTAGACGCCCAGACGGTTGTCCCAATGCGCAGCAGCATGAGGCGGCGGCGCATAGCGTGGATGGCTTTTCTGGGTTGCCGGCGGGCGCGGTGCCGGTGGGGTGCGCACTGGGGGAGGCGTAGCAACCGGTTCGCGAGGCGGCGCCGATGCGGGCGGCGCCGGGGCGCGTGTAGGCCCGGACGCTTGGTAAGGATTGCCCGCACAGGCCCCAAGCAGCAACGCCAGCGTTACTACTGCGCTAACTCTGGCCAGGCGCTTAAACCTTGTTGAAACCCGCTCCTCCAGCATAATCAGTCGTCTCCCGAACCCCTGCGATCAGGGTGCTACAGGTTGGTCGATAGTCAGCTTGACCGCATCTGCATCATCCGGCGCCAACGGTTCGCTACTGCCTTGCCACTCACCGCGAGTAGCGTTCCCATCTCGGGATACGCGGGCAAACAATCTGACTTGTTCAAAGTTGGACAATCGAAGCTGCGGAGTCATTGCATCTGCGTCACTCAAGTTAACCGTCGCGGGTAAATCGGCAACCGTTATACGTTTCACGGCCAAGGGCATCGGCGGGCCGGACAACGCACGGGCGAAGATGAATACGGCATCGGTCGGTCGAACCTTGTCGACCACCTCGGCAGCCAGTTGCACTTCGACCGTCAGTCCCGCCCCGGTCTCGGCAACCATCTCGCCGGCCGGTTTGGTCACGCTCGCCGGAGCCGTCTCGCCGAGCTGCTCGCGTGCACGAGCGATACCGCCCTGAATGGCTTCACGCGATTGATCTTCCGCAGGCAGCGTTGCCACCAACCGCTCCCAGAACCCTATCGCCTCCGCGAACCGTTCTTCTTCGTAGGCGGCGATACCCAACAGCCCGAGGCTAGTGACCTCGTGTGGATCACCGCTTAATGCCTCGTCGGTCAGCTGTTGCAGCTGCTTGGACCATTGACGGTCACCAGCGAAATAGAGCGCCTGCGCCCACTGACCCAGGAGTTCCGGCTGACGCCCCGCCAGCTTGACAACCTGCTCGAAAGCGGTAGCAGCATCCGCTGGGCGCTCTCGGTTCATATAGGTCTTGGCTAGGAAATACCAGGCCTCCGCGGACTCGGGCTGAGCCTTCACGGCGCGCTCCAGCCGTCCGACCATCTCTTCCATCGTCGCGGGCTGCTCAGTGAACTCCCGCGCCAACTGCAGCTTGTCGCTCGCACCCCAGTGCAGGTAGAGACCATATCCAACCAACGGCACAAGGATAGCCGCGATCAGCGGCACAGCCCGACCCAAATGGTTATTGTGGCGGGTAGTGGCGGTGCCCTCGGTGTCATCAAGCAACTCGCGCGCCGCATCGGCGCGCCCTGCCTCGAGCTGTTCTGAATCAAGGGTTCCGGCCGCCTGTTGCGCCGCCAGCTCTCCAAGCCGCTCTTGGTAAAGCGCGACATTCAAAGCCGTCCGGTCTTCTTCGGCCTGTACACCGCGCCCACGCAACAACGGCAGCAGCAGGAACGCCAGGGCGGCCAGCAGCAACAGGCCTGCACCTATCCAGAAATCGATCATGGTTCTTTTCTATCCAACAACGTGGCCAGGCGCTCGCGCTCGGCCTCGGAAAGGGTGTTCGACGCGGGCTTATCGGACGCACGGCGACGACGTATCAGGATGAACGCCAAGACGGCGAATCCAATCACCAGCAGGACAATCGGTCCATACCAGAGAACAAGCGTTTTGGCATTGACGGGCGGTTTGTAGAGAACGAAGTCGCCGTAACGGGCGACCAGGTAATCGACAATCTGCTCGTTGCTCTGCCCCTCTTCCAGCATGCGGTAGATTTCACGGCGCAGGTCCATGGCGATCGGCGCATTGGAATCGGCAATGTTCTGGTTCTGGCACTTCGGACAGCGCAACTCTTCCACCAACGTCCGGTACCGCTCGCGCTCGGCCTCGTTTTTGAACTCGTAGGCGTCAATCGCCGCCGACGCGCTGCCCAGCAGACACAGCGTCAGCAAAAGTCCGTGGATCAGCTGCTTCATTCGTCCACCAGTTGTTGATAAAGCGCGGCAAGCTGTTCACGCCAAACACGCTCGTCTATGACGCCGACATACTTGTGACGGATGATGCCCTGCTTGTCGACGAGGAAGGTTTCGGGCGCACCGTACACACCCAGATCCAGCCCCAAGCTGCCCTGCTCGTCGCGAATGTTCAGCTGGTAGGGATCGTGAAAGTCCTTAAGCCATTTCTGTGCTGCCGCATTGTCATCCTTGTAATTGACGCCATGGATGACCACGCCCTGCTCTGCAAGCTTGTTCAACACTGGATGTTCGACCTTGCAGGCGACGCACCAGGTTGCCCAAACGTTAACCAACGCGGGCTTGCCCTGAATGTCCTCGGCAGTAACGACCCTCTGGGGATCCTCGACCGAGGGCAGCGAGAAGGAGGGCAGCGGCTTGCCGATCAACGCCGATGGCAACTCGGTCGGGTCCAGAAACAGACCGCGATAAAGAAACACGGCGACGAGTAGGAAGATCGCCAGCGGTAGCAACATCAACAATCGTTTCATCTCAGGCTCCTTGCTGCGCCAAACCGAGCGCCTCGCGAACACGGGTCCTGACCTTCACCCGGTAACGTTTGTCGCTCACCGACAGCACGCCCCCCAGCGACATCATCAGCGCACCTAGCCAGATCCAGCGCACGAACGGCTTGATATGCACCCGGACCGCCCAAGCGCCGTTTTCCAGCGGCTCACCCAACGCCACGTAGAGATCCCGGGTGAAGCCCGCGTCAATGCCCGCTTCGGTCATCGGCATCTGTTGCACGGTGTAGAGGCGTTTCTCCGGATACAGTGTCGCCACCTGCTTGTCACCTTCGAAGACGCGAATGGTGCCTTTGTCAGAGGTGAAGTTGGGACCTTCGAAGTGCTTGGCACCGTCGAACACGAAACTGTAACCACCGAGCTGCAGCGACTCGCCTGGAGCCAGACGCAGATCGCGCTCGTCGCTCTGCTGACTCGTCAGCACCACACCCAACGCGCAGACCACCAGACCGAAATGCGCCAGCTGCATACCCCAATAACTCGGCGCCAGGCTCCGCAACCCCTTCAGCAATCCCTTGTGGCGGGTCTTGTCGAGGATATCGCGCACACCAGCGCTCACCACCCAGCCGGCAAGCATGCATACAGCCAGCACAGCCCAGTGGAAGTCACCGAAGAGCATCGAGCCCAGACCGCCAAGAACGGCACTGGTGATCAGCACGGGGGTCAGCATGCCGATCAACCATTTGACCGGCGTGTTCTTCCAGCGCACCAGCACGCCCACACCCAGGGCGAGCATCAGGGCGCCAACCAGCGGCAGGAACATCGCGTTGAAATAAGGCGGGCCGACCGAAAGCTTGGTATCGGATAGTGCGTCTAGCAGCAGCGGATACAAGGTGCCCAGCAGAATCATCGAGGTGGCAACAACCAACAGCAGGTTATTTACCAGCAGCAGCGTTTCACGCGACCACAGGCCAAAACCGATCTGACTCTTTACCACCGGCGCACGCAGTGCGAACAGCGTGAGCGAGCCACCGATCACGACCAGAAGAAAAGCCAGAATGAAGACGCCGCGCGCCGGGTCAGTGGCGAAGGCATGTACCGACGTAAGCACCCCCGAGCGGACCAGAAACGTGCCTAGCAAGCTGAGCGAGAAGGCAGCGATTGCCAGCAAGACGGTCCAGCTCTTGAACACGCCACGCTTTTCCGTCACGGCCAGCGAGTGGATCAAAGCGGTGCCCACCAACCACGGCATGAAGGACGCGTTTTCTACCGGGTCCCAGAACCACCAGCCGCCCCAACCGAGCTCATAGTAGGCCCACCAGGAACCCAGGGCGATGCCGGTCCCCAGAAAGGCCCAGGCGATCAACGTCCAAGGGCGCGACCAGCGTGCCCAGGCCGCGTCCAGGCGTCCACCGAGCAATGCGGCGATGGCGAACGCAAAAGCTACCGAGAAACCTACATAGCCCATATAGAGCATGGGTGGATGCACTACCAGCCCGAAGTCCTGAAGCAGCGGGTTGAGATCTCGCCCGTCCATTGGTGCCTGCGGAAGCAGCCGCTCGAATGGATTCGACGTGACGATCAGGAACAGCAAAAAGCCGATGCTGATCAGACCCATTACACCCAACACCCGCGCCAGCATATCCTCCGGCAACTGGCGCGAGAAGATCGCAACCGCGAAGGTCCAGCCGGCCAGAATGAACGCCCACAGTAGTAGCGAGCCCTCGTGTGCGCCCCATACGGCGCTGAACTTGTAGTACCAGGGCAAAGCGCTGTTGGAATTCTGCGCCACGTAGGCAACGGAGAAATCGTCCACCATGAAGGCATAGGTGAGACAGGCGAAAGAAAACGCCAAAAATGAAAACTGGCCCCAGGCGGCCGGTTGCGCCAGCCCCATCCATTGGCTGTCGCCGCGCCAGGCACCGATCAGCGGCAGCGTGCCCTGCACAACGGCCAGACACAGCGCCAGAATCATCGCGAGATGACCGAGTTCAGGGATCATTTCGCGTACTCCCGCTCGCCACCGCTGTAGGGCTTGCTCTTGCCACTTTTCTCCAGCGCTGCGGTGACTTCAGGCGGCATGTAGTTTTCGTCATGCTTGGCCAGTACTTCATCAGCGACCAGGACGCCGTCCGCGTTCACGCGCCCCAAGGCAACGATGCCCTGCCCCTCACGAAACAGATCAGGCAAGATCCCCTGGTACTGGATAGTGACCGCTTCGGCATAGTCGGTGACCCGAAAGGTCACCGTCAGCGAATCGTTACTGCGCTGTACCGAGCCCTCTTCGACCATACCGCCTGCCCGAATTCGTGTGCCTTCAGGCGCTTCGCCTGCCGCGATCTGCGTCGGTGTGTAGAAGAGGTTGATATTCTCTTGCAGGGCGGACAATGCCAGCGTTACCGCAACACCGACGCCAGCCAGAATCGCCAAAATGATGAACAGACGCTTCTTGCGCACAGGATTCACTTCATTTCCTCCCGGCGCAAACGACGCGCCTCGTCTTGCAGATAACGCCGACGCGCCATGACTGGCAGCGCCACGTTGAGAATCAGAACCGCCAGGCTGATGCCGTAGGACGTCCAGACGTACAGACCATGGTTACCCATGGCGATGAATTCCGAAAACGACGAAAAATTCATGCTTTACCCACCAGTGCTTTCACTTCCGCTTTGACCCAGCTGCTTCTCGACTCGCGCCGAAGCACCTCGAGGCGCATGCGCATCAGCAGAACCACCGCAAAGAAACAGTAGAAGCCCAGCACCATAACCAGCAGAGGCAGCCACATTTCCATCGGCATGGCCGGCTTTTCCGTCACGGTGAAGGTGGCCGGTTGGTGAAGCGTGTTCCACCATTCAACCGAATATTTGATGATCGGGATGTTCACCACTCCCACGATAGAGAGCACAGCACAAGCTTTGGCCGCGCTGTCTCGATTGGTAATGGCCTGCCCCAGCGCAATGATGCCGAAATACAGAAACAGCAGGATCAGCATCGAAGTCAGACGTGCATCCCACACCCACCAAGCCCCCCAGGTCGGCTTGCCCCACACCGCACCGGTGACAAGTGCGATGACGGTCATCCAGGCACCAATGGGCGCCGCTTGCTGGAGTGCAACGTCGGCCAGCTTCATTTTCCACACCAGCCCGACCAGCCCCGCCACCGCCAGCATCACATAAATAGACTGTGCTAGAAACGCTGCCGGAACGTGGATATAGATGATCCGGAAACTGTTGCCCTGTTGGTAATCCTGCGGGGCAAACGCCAAGCCCCAGACCACCCCGACCCCAACCAACAACAATGCGGCCCAGGTCAACCATGGCAGCCAACGACCGCTGATGCCGTAGAACCATTTAGGCGAACCCAGCTTGTGGAACCATGTCCAGTTCATAGAGCCTGCCTCACGCCTGCTACGTTTGCCGATACTGCGCCGAAACCGGGCAACCGCCGCTTGTTCGGGATCATGAAACCCATCGTTGCGATAACCGCTCGCCTCGCATCGGCTAACTGCGTTCCGCTATTGGATAGAAACATTCTGCCAATCCGTCATTCGCCGACGCTGATTCTCAGGCCGGCCGCTATTGCAAAGGGTGTCAGGGTGACTGCCAGGGCAGTCAGGCTGGAAAGCCACAACAGATAACCGAGCGCTGGCAACCCTTGCAGGGCTGCCTGCAATGCTCCGCTGCCCAGGATCAAAACGGGGATATAAAGCGGGAGGATAAGCAGCGCCAGTAGCAAACCGCCGCGCTTGAGCCCAACGGTCAAGGCCGCCCCGACTGCCCCCAACAGGCTCAGCACCGGCGTACCCAGCAGCAGCGACATCAGCAGCACCGGCAGTGCGCTGACCGGCATGCCCAGCATGAGGCCCAGCAACGGCGCCAGAAGCACCAGCGCCAATCCGGAGAACATCCAGTGTGCCAGCACCTTGGCGAGAACCAGAAGCGCTAAGGGGTGCGGCGAAACGACCCACTGCTCAAGCGACCCATCTTCAAAATCACTGCGAAACAGGCCGTCCAGCGAAAGCAGCACTGCCAATAACGCCGCGACCCAGATCAGCCCGGGCGAAATGGTCTGCAACAGCTGCGACTCAGGACCGACCGCCAGCGGGAACAGAGCGATGACGATGGCGAAGAACACCAATGGATTGGCCAGTTCCGCCGGTCGACGGAACAACAGCCGACTTTCGCGAGCCAGCAACAGCGTAAAGACGTTGCTCATGCGGCTCTCTGTCCCAGATCGATCTCGCGGAAGCCCGCGGGCATCTCAACGAGCGAATGATGAGTGGTCAGCACGACCATGCCGCCTTGTTCGCAGTGGAATGCAAGATGCCGTTCAAGCTGGGCCACGCCACCCTTATCGAGCGCCGTGAAGGGCTCATCGAGAATCCACAAAGGGGGGGGCGACAAATACAGCCGGGCCAACCCAACCCGGCGCTGTTGACCGGCGGAGAGCGTATGGCAGGGCACGTCTTCGAAACCGCGCAGTCCCACAGCATCGAGCGCCTGCCAGATCGCATCACGCGACGCCGGCTGATGCAGTGCGCACAGCCAAGTGAGATTCTCCTCGGCGCTTAGCAAGCCTTTGATGCCCGCTGCATGACCGATCCACAGTAGATTGCGGGCCAATTCACCGCGCTGGCTTTCCAGTGTTTTCCCCTTGAGCAAGACCTCCCCGGCGGTTGGCTGCATCAAGCCAGACAGCAACCGCAGCAGGCTCGTCTTACCACTGCCATTGGGGCCGGCGATCTGCAACATTTCCCCTTTGACGATCTGCAGGTCTAACCTCTCGAACAGCAGGCGCCAGTCTCGCTCGCAGGAAAGCGCCACAGTTTCAAGAAAGGGACTGGACACGCTAGGGCTACCTCAAGATGAAAGGAGCCCGGCCGCTACATCGTGATCGGGCGGGCGGCGGAATTATACATGGCGAACCCTGGCGCCAAAGACCACAACGTAGAAAGGTTGTAAGAGCATTTAAGTAAGATGACCGAGATCAAAAGCACTCAGGCGATTCCCGCCGCTGGTCCAGCTCGCCCGGCAGTGGCGCCCGCTGACCTCGCGTTGAAATTGCTGCAGCCGATGCAGGGACTGCTTGCCGCGGGCGAGAGTGCCGAGGCGGAAGTCATCAGTATCAAGGAGGCGCTGCAAAGCTTTCAGCTGACGCTGCGCCTGACCCTGACCAACGGACGACAGGCAACGGTCGAAACGACCAGCCCGAAAGCCGCCACACCCGGAGCCGCTCTGCTCATCACCGCCGTGTCCGATTCGCGCCTGATGGCCACGCTGCAGCCCGGCCATCGCCAGCCGCAGAGCCGCATCGATCTCTCGCAACTGCCAATAGGCAGCGTAGTGCAAGGCAAGGTGACGGCCAGCCAGCAGACCCAGCAGGACGGCAAGCTTCTTTTCAAGGTCGTGATCACCCTGCTCAATTCGCCGCTCGCTGGACAGAAGCTCAACGTCGAATCCGCTATGCCGCTCGCGCCGGGCAGCCTGATCACAGCACGCGTTCAGGGCGACCAGTCGTTGGCTTTCGTGCCACTGAGCGGCCGCCTCGATCAGTTGGTGCTGGGTCAACAGCTGACCGCGCAGCATGGCCGCCAAGGCTCGATTGAGGGGCTGCTCAGCGCGCTTGGATCCAGCTCGGCTCTGCCCGACCAGTTGCGCGGGGCAGCCGAGCGGCTGCTCGGCCTGGTGCCGGATATGCAACAGCTTGGCGATGCCAAGACGTTGGCGCAGGCATTGGCGCGCAGCGGGGTGTTTCTCGAAAGTAGTCTTCTGCGTGGCGAAGCAAGCAATCTGCCGACAGACATGAAAGCCGCTCTGCTACGCCTAATCGCGCAACTACCGGGCCTGCCGGGTGGAGGGCCGCTAACAGCAGCGCAGGCCGGTGCAAACCTCGGCCAGGCTCTGCCGGCTTTCGCCCGTAATGCACTCGGTGCGCTTGGCCAGCCAAATCCGCGCCAGTTAGCGCAAAACTTCCCTTTGCCGAGCCGACTGCTGCCCAACGCCGATGAAGAAGCCGACCTTGAGATTCTGCTGAAACTGGCCGCGGCTGCAGTATCGCGGCTACAGACACATCAGTTGTCCAGCCTTGCCCAGACGCAGACCAACCCGGACGGTACCCAGGTCACAACCTGGCAGCTTGAGGTACCGATGCGCGACCAGCGCGATATCGTGCCACTGCAGGTGAAATTCCAACGTGAAGAAGAGTCTCAGCAAAACCGCAAGGACAAACCGGAAACGCTGTGGAAGGTAGAGCTCGCATTCGATGTCGCTCCCCTCGGCCCGCTGCAAGTCCAGGCACAGTTGCTTCAGGGTAGCCTTTCGAGCCAGATCTGGGCCGAACGCAGCGGTACCGCCGAGCTGATCTCGGCAGAGCTCGAGCACCTACGTCAACGCCTGGTCACGGCCGGGTTGAACGTCGGCGAATTGGCCTGCCGGCAGGGAACGCCGCCGCAGGGGCCGCGTACTTCATTGGATCAACGCTTCGTGGATGAAACCGCATGATCACCAGCACACCGCGCCAGGCCATCGCACTCACCTATGATGGCGCCACCGCACCAACCCTTTCAGCGAAGGGGGACGATGAATTGGCCGAAGCGATACTGGCTATCGCCCGCGAACACGACGTGCCAATCTACGAAAATGCCGAACTGGTTAAATTGCTGGCGCGCCTGGAACTGGGCGATGCGATTCCGGAAGCGCTCTATCGCACAATCGCCGAGATCATCGCCTTCGCCTGGTACCTTAAAGGCAAATGTCCGCCAGGCTTTAGCGATCCCAAAGACACACCGGACGTCCCGCGGCTCAATGGGCCTGGGCATTAAGCGTTGCGATGCTATTGATTTGGCCCTTCTCCTGAGGAAAATCAGCCAGCATCCACGCGAAATAGCCTTCCCGGAAGTAAAACACCTGCTGGTAACCCCACGCGACCGCGAGGCGAACCGCCTCGGCACTGGCGGGACAGATCTCGCTGTTGCAGTAGACCACCAGGGGGACGCTTCTTGGCCATTCGGTCCGCGACAGTCCGAAGAACTCACGCGCCAGACTCATGTGCACCGCGCCTTCAACGTGACCCCAGGCCCACTCGTGCCGCGGGCGCACGTCGATGAACACGGCGCCAAGCGCATGGAGCTGCCGAGCCTGATAAACATTGACGGTCATTGCACCGTTTACTTGTGGCGGCGCTTCCGCTGCGCAGAGCCAAGCCGGGCTCGCCAGCAGGCACAGCATTAGAATGCGCAGCATCACATCCTCCTTGCCCTCGGGCACAGGCCTGCACCAGACATGGCGAAACCTTGTCCAGTTTGGAGGAAGCAATAGTCATATCGTTCACTGCCACAGCCAGAGGGCCGACGGTTGTCACCGGAGGGCGGCGACACACCTGCCTGGCACTAATCAGGATTGCGACGCGCCTGATGCAACTTGCGCATCAGCTCGGCTTCGGACTGGGACAGACCGCAGGATTGCGTCAGATCATCGACGCTGGCACCCATACCAACCAGTTTGGCCGCTTGGGAAAAGGAGAAATTGTTCGGATCGCGCTGCTCGAGCTGGCCCAGCTTTTCTGGCAACGGGGCAACGATGCGCGACAGCTCATGCAGGTCTTTGCCCATCCGAACGTTGCTTTCCAGGTAGTTATCCAGCCGGGTGGTAAGCGTCTTGATGCGCTGGTCACGGGCAGCGTCTGCGAGCGCTTGCGTTTCTGCCTGCTGTCGCTGGCGGCGGAACAGCCAGATGCAGCAACCGAGCAATGCGAGGCAGCACAAGGCAAGCGCAACGACCGCCGCTACCAGCGACGCGATCATGTTTCAGATGCTCTCAAGTTCCGCCCATTCTTCTTCGCTCATCATCTTGTCTAGTTCGACCAGAATCAGCAGCTCATTGTTCTTATTGCACACGCCTTGGATAAACTTCGCGGATTCATCGTTACCGACGTTAGGTGCGGTTTCGATCTCCGATTGGCGCAGGTAGACCACCTCGGCAACGCTGTCGACCAAGATGCCAACCACCTGGCGGTCTGCCTCTATGATGACAATACGGGTGTTGTCCGATACCGGCGCCGTGTCGAGACCAAAGCGCTGGCGCGTATCGATCACCGTAACGACGTTGCCACGCAGGTTGATGATGCCCAGCACATAGCTGGGGGCACCCGGCACGGGGGCGATTTCGGTATAGCGCAGCACTTCCTGAACCTGCATCACGTTGATGCCATAGGTCTCATTATCCAGACGGAAGGTTACCCATTGCAGGACCGGATCATCGGAACCCTGTGCGGAAGTCATCTTCATAGCCCCACCTCTTCATGTACCGCACTGGCGGTTGATTCTATCGGTTAGTCGGGGCGCTTGCGTGCCCCTCTGTTTGTTCAAGTCGTTACGACGGAACGCCCTTGAGATGTCGGGTCGCACCGCTGGCGATAAGCTCGGCGAGCGCGGTCACGTCCACCAGCGCACACATGTGGTCAATCACCGTCCCGGCGAGCCAAGGGCGCTGAGTACGCTGAGTGCGCCACTTCACTTCTTTCGGGTCCAGACGAATCGAGCGGCTGACCTGGTGTACCGCCAGCCCCCACTCATAGCCCTGCACCGAAATTACATACTGAAGCCCGTCGCGGAAATCGTCGCGATACCGCTCAGCCATCACCCAGCGTGCGGTATCCAGAACTTTCAGATTGCCAGCCTGGCTCGGCAAGATGCCGAGGAACCAGGCCGGCTGGCCGAACAACGGCGTCAGCTCATGCCCGGCAAGTGGATAAATCGAGCCGAGACTGACCAGCGGCACCGCCAGCGTCAGCCCGGCCACGTCGAACAATAGGCACTCGAACGGCTCCTCGCCCCACTCTGGCTGGCGGCTCAGGAGCGCTGGCGGACCGCCCGGCGCTTGGCCCTGCGACTCAAGTATGGCAACGGGTTCGACCGGTACAGGCGGCGCCTTCGCGGGTAACTCGGGTGGCAATTCGAGCAACGGCTGCGCCTCGACTATCACCGGAACGGCAACAGCTTCGGGCTCGGGCGGAGTAACCGGGCGCAGCGCAACCACCCGTTGCGTATCGCGCTGTTGCTCCTCAAGCACGGCAGCCTGAAACTCGTCTGGACTGACCGACTCAGCCAATCCGATGACGGCGTCCTGCAACAGGGCGTCGAGATATGACTGCAGCGTCTGTTGCGATCGGCTTTCTTTAAGAACGGTACGACTCATGGAACCAACTCGTGCGAACCCACTGGATAGGCTATCGGCCGCACCCATGTCGAACTTGAACGGCGAACGCGGCCGTACGTCGTCATTCAGGCCACCTGCGGCGAAGCTTGCGCCGCTAGCAGTGTTTTGAGCAGCGCGCGATAGGCGAGCACGCCCCGGCTGCTCGGATCATGCTGGGACGGCGTAAGGCCGGCACGACTGGCATCGCGCAAACGTGTATCGATCGGAATGAAGGCTTGCCAGAGGTTGTCCTGGTAGCCATTACGCAAGACCCTGAGTGTGCTCATCGAGGCTGCAGTGCGGCGATCGAACATCGTCGGCACGATGGTGTAAGGCAAGGCCTGCCGGCGCGACCGATTGATCATGCTCAGCGTGCTGACCATCCGCTCCAAGCCCTTCATGGCCAGAAACTCAGTCTGCACCGGAATGATCAACTGCTGGCTGGCTGCCAGCGCGTTTACCATCAGGACCCCAAGCAGCGGCGGGCTGTCGATGATGGCGTAGTCGAAATCCTGCCACAGCTGAGAAAGACTTTTGGCGATGACCAGACCGAGACCGTTCTGGCCGGGCGACTGACGCTCCAGCGTCGCCAGTACCGTGCTGGACGGCAACAGGGAAAGGCGCTCATGGCTAGTCGGCAGCAGCAGTTGCCAAGGCAAACCCTCGGGAACCGTGCCCTGGTGCTGAAACAGATCGAAGACGCTGTGATCGAGGTTATCCGGGTCATGACCGAAATAGCTCGTCATCGAGCCATGGGGGTCGAGATCCAGCGCTACGACCCGCTTGCCCGAATCGGCCAGCAAACCGGCAAGTGCTATGGAGGTAGTGGTCTTGCCCACTCCACCTTTTTGATTGGCTACAGCCCAGACTCTCATATGTATCTTTCCATCCGGATCGAACCAGACCGGGATCGGCCGTCTCGGCCTTGGCCGGCGACGGAGAATTGACGACGCCGCGAGCGGCACCTAACGATCAGAAGGAACAGCACGTTGTGTGCCAGGTTGCGGGGCCACTCCGACAGGTCGAGCATTCCCACTTCCCACACCACTGACGCTGCGACGAACGTCCAGATTGCGTGAAACAACCAGAATCACCCGACGATTAAGCGCCCTGCCCTCGGCGGTGGAATTATCCGCAATGGGTTGAAATTCGCCGTAACCCACTGCGGCCAAGCGTGCCGGGTCGACACCGTCGGCCGCTAGCATTCGCACCACACTGCCTGCACGGGCGGCGGAAAGCTCCCAGTTGGTAGGAAACTTTTCGGTGTTGATCGGCAGGTTATCGGTGAATCCTTCGACATGGATGGGATTGTCGAAAGGCGCCAGAATCCCGGCAATCTTCTCCAGCAGATCGAACGCATGGTCGTTAGGCAACGCATCGCCGCTGGGGAAAAGCAGGCTTGAATTCAGTTCGATTTCAACCCAGAGCTCGTTGCCGCGAATCGTCAGTTGCTTCGAATCGATCAGATCGGCAAAGGCCGCCTGCATGCTCTGCATGATGCTTTGCAGCGGATCGATTGGCTGCTGAGACGATTGCGGCTCGTCGATCTGGGATGCATCCGGCTGCGTGGTACGTGGTCTCTCTTCACCGATCGGAATCGGCTTGACCGCTCGGTCGACCTGATTGAAAACGCCTACTAACGAATCGGACAGAATCTTGTATTTGCCCTCGTTGAGCGAAGAGATTGAATACATCACCACGAAGAAGGCAAACAGCAGGGTGATGAAATCCGCGTAGGACACCAACCAACGCTCGTGATTCTCCGGCTCTTCGTGAGTGCGGCGACGGGCCATTCAGATGCCTCCAGCGTTTAGCGCGCAACTCATCGAGCTAGGCGTTTCAGAGCCTAAGTTGATGATCGTCTTGACTGGAGCCTTTTCCATCTTCGTTCCCAGGACCGCAGCGGCAAGGGCGCCGTTGGCATTCCGTCAGTTAATCAATGAAACCCTGGAGCTTCATTTCGATTGAACGAGGGTTTTCTCCTTCGGCAATCGACAGAACGCCTTCGAGCAACATTTCGCGGTAAGCGGTCTGCTTCTGCACCACGCTTTTGAGCTTGTTGCCCATCGGCAAAACCAGCAGGTTGGCAAAGGCCACACCGTAAATCGTGGCAACGAATGCAACCGCAATACCACTGCCCAGCTGACTGGGATCGGCGAGATTGCCCATGACATGTATCAGCCCCATCACCGCACCGATGATGCCTACCGTGGGCGAATAGCCACCCATGCTCTCGAACACTTTCGCCGCCCTCAGATCGCGGGTTTCCTGCGTGTACAGGTCAACCTCGAGAATGCTGCGAATCACTTCCGGCTCAGCACCGTCGACCAGCAGCTGCAAGCCTTTGCGTGCGTAGGGATCCGGCTCGGTTTCGGCGATCGGCTCAAGCCCCAGCAAACCCTCCTTTCGCGCCGTGGCGCTCCAGCTCGTGACCAAGCTGATACCACGGACCATGTCGATACGCGGGGGGAACAAAATCCACCCCATCACCGACATCGCTCGCATGAATACCGCCATTGGCGTTTGCAGCAGCACCGCACCGAGCGTACCGCCAAGCACGATCAGTGCGGCCGGGCCATTGAGCAGCGCCGACACATGCCCGCCTTCGAGGAAGTTACCCCCGACAATGGCAACAAACGCAAGGACCAGCCCGATCAGGCTGAGTACATCCATCAGATGCACGCCTCGCTCAAATGGCGACCGATGTCATCGAGCCCGTACACGGCATCGCTGAGGTTGGCCTTGACCACTGCCATCGGCATCCCATAAATCACACAACTGGCCTCATCCTGCGCCCAGACCTGGCTGCCGCTCTGTTTGAGCATCCGTGCGCCTTCACGGCCATCAGCCCCCATACCGGTTAGCACGACCGCCAGTACCTTGTCTCCGTACGCCTTGGCGGCTGATCCAAAGGTGACGTCGACGCAGGGCCTGTAGTTGAGGCGTTCGTCGCCCGGCAGGATACGCACCGTACCTCGCCCGTCGACCATCATCTGTTTGCCGCCCGGCGCCAGCAGTGCCAAGCCTGGACGTAATAGATCGCCGTCTTCGGCCTCCTTGACGCGGATCTTGCAGAGCTTGTCCAGACGTTCGGCGAAGGCTTTGGTAAACGCGGCCGGCATGTGCTGAATCAGCACGATAGGCGCCGGAAAATTGCCGGGCAGCTGCGTTAGCACGCGCTGAAGCGCCACCGGCCCACCAGTTGAAGTGCCAATGGCGACCAGCCGGTACGATTTCCGACGAGGCGCCGAAACCGGCGCCGTATGGGCGGGCGTCGTATGCCGGGCAACAGGAGCCGTGCCCGACACGACGCTAGCTGACCGAGACCCCGGCACCGTAGCAGCCGGAGCGACACTGGTACTGCTGAAGCGGCGATTGCTGCGCGAAATGGAGTGGACCTTTTCGCAGAGCAGTTGCTTGACCTTGTCCGGATTTCGCGAGATGTCCTCGAAGTTCTTCGGCAGAAAGTCGACGGCTCCCGCATCCAGCGCGTCGAGTGTGACCCGTGCGCCTTCGTGGGTTAGCGATGAGAACATCAGCACGGGTGTTGGACAGCGCTGCATGATTTGCCGGACCGCGGTAATGCCGTCCATCATCGGCATCTCGTAGTCCATGGTGATGACGTCCGGTTTCAACGCCAGCGCCTGGTCGATTGCCTCGCGGCCGTTGGTCGCGGTTCCGATCACCTGGATATTCGAATCTGAAGAAAGGATCTCCGATACACGGCGGCGGAAAAAGCCGGAATCGTCCACCACCAGGACCTTGACTGCCATAAAACAACTCCTAGCGACAGCGGTCCGTGAAAAACCGCTGCCTACTGATCAGATCCGGCGTGCGTAACGCTTAAGCATGCTCGGGACATCCAGGATCAAGGCGATACGACCATCGCCAGTGATAGTCGCACCGGACATTCCCGGAGTGCCCTGCAGCATCTTGCCCAACGGCTTGATCACTACCTCTTCCTGCCCCACCAGCTGATCGACGACGAAGCCGATACTTTGGTTGCCGACGTTGAGGATCACCACGTGACCTTCACGCTGCTCTTCGAGCTCGGCACCGCGCACCAGCCAGCGCTTGAGATAGAACAATGGCAGCGCCTTGTCGCGAACGATCACCACTTCCTGACCATCAACCACGTTGGTACGGGACAGGTCGAGGTGGAAGATCTCGTTAACACTGACCAGCGGGAAAGCGAATGCCTGGTTACCCAGCATCACCATCAGGGTTGGCATGATCGCCAGCGTCAGGGGCACTTTGATTACAACGCGCGAGCCCTGGCCTTTGTTGGAGAAGACGTTGACGGTGCCGTTGAGCTGCGAAATCTTGGTCTTGACCACGTCCATGCCAACGCCGCGGCCGGACACATCGGAGATCTCCGTCTTGGTCGAGAAGCCCGGCGCAAAGATCAGATTGTAGGATTCCAGATCACTCAGGCGATCGGCTGCGTCCTTATCGAGCAAGCCCTTCTCTACCGCCTTGGCGCGCAGAACATCTGCATCCATGCCTTTGCCGTCATCGGTGATCAGCAACAGGATGTGGTCGCCTTCCTGTTCGGCGGAGAGCACGACCTTGCCGGTGCGTGGCTTGCCGGCAGCTTCGCGCTCTTCCGGTGTTTCGATACCGTGGTCGACTGCGTTGCGCACCAAGTGCACCAGCGGATCAGCCAAGGCCTCGACGAGATTCTTGTCCAGGTCGGTTTCTTCGCCGACCAGTTCCAGATTGATTTCTTTCTTGAGGCTGCGAGCCAGATCACGGACCAGACGGGGGAATCGGCCGAAGACCTTCTTGATCGGCTGCATGCGCGTTTTCATCACGGCGCTCTGCAGGTCAGCGGTCACCACATCGAGGTTCGACACGGCCTTGGCCATGGCTTCATCGGCGCTGTTGGACCCCAGGCGCACCAAGCGGTTACGCACCAGTACCAGTTCACCCACCATGTTCATGATTTCATCGAGCCGCGCAGTGTCGACTCGAACGGTGGTCTCAGCCTCGCTCGCGGGCTTCTCCGGAGCTGCAGCAGGCTTGGATGCAAGCTCCGCTTTCGCAGGGGCAGCAGCCTTGCTCGCTACGGCATTTGCTGCCGGTTTCGCTGGCGCAGCCTTTTTCTCGGCAGCCGCGGCAGCCGGTGCGGGCTTGGTGGCAGGCACAGCTGCAGCCGCGACTGGCGCGGCCGCATCGGGTTCAAACTTGCCCTTACCATGCAGCTGGTCCAGCAGCGCTTCGAATTCGTCATCGCTGATGTCATCGCCACCCGCCGCGGCAGGCTTGTCAACGGACCCGGCAGGGGCAGCAGGCGCAGCGGCAACCGGTTCGACGAACTGGCCTTTGCCATGCAGTTGATCGAGCAATGCCTCGAATTCGTCGTCGGTAATCTCGTCGCTGGCAGACTGTCCCGCCACCGCAGCAGCAGGAGCGACCGAAGTCGATTGCTGCTCCGTCGCGAATTGACCCTTTCCATGGAGCTGATCGAGCAGCGATTCGAACTCCTCGTCGGTAATTTCATCCGGGGCGTTTGAAGAGGGCGCCTCGGCAGATTCGTCCAGCGCGCCAAGAAACTGCTCGAACTCGCTGTCGGCGGTCGTAGCGGGCTCAGACTCAGGCTCAGTCTCGACAGACGCTTCGACTATGGGCTCCTGCGCTCCGGCCGGCTCGGCCAAACGGGCCAGCGCTGCCAGCAGCTCGGGCGTCGCCGGGGTTACTTCGGTACGCTCGCGCACCTGGCTAAACATTTCATTGACGGAGTCCAAGGCCTGCAGCACGACATCCATCAATTCCGAGTCGACGCGACGCTCACCCTTGCGCAGGATGTCGAAGACGTTTTCAGCGATGTGGCAGCACTCCACCAACTCATGCAGCTGGAGAAACCCGGCACCGCCTTTTACCGTATGGAAACCGCGAAAAATCGCATTGAGCAAGGCTGTGTCATCGGGGCTGCTTTCCAGCTCCACCAGCTGCTCTGACAATAGTTCGAGAATCTCGCCGGCCTCTACCAGGAAATCCTGGAGGATTTCTTCATCGGCGTCGAAGCTCATATTTAACTTCCCCTAAAAGCCCAGGCTCGAAAGCAGATCATCAACGTCGTCCTGCCCGGATACGACGTCTTCACGTATATCGGCATGCATCTGCGGACCTTCACCATTGGAAGGCTGTTTTTCTTGTTTTTTCATTTCCTGCTCGGCGCGCATCGCGTCGCGGTCGTGCTGGATGCCCGCCACGCGGTCAACCTGGCCGGCCATCAGCACCAGATTAAGCAGGTTACTTTCGAGTTCGGTAATGAGCCGGGTCACTCTTTTGATCACCTGACCGGTAAGGTCTTGGAAATCCTGAGCCAGCATGATTTCGCTAAGGTTCTGCGACAGCTGACTGCCATCGTTCATGCTGCGCTGGAGAAACTGGTCGATGCGCTTGACCAGCTCACGGAACTGTTCAGCGTTCATATCGCGCCGCATGAAACGCTGCCAATCAGCAGTGAGGCTCTGCGCCTCGTAACTCACGTAATTGACCAGGGGCGCCGATTCTTCAACCAGGTCCATGGTGCGGTTGGCCGCTTTCTCGGTCATCTCCACCACGTACGACAGCCGATCAGTCGCATCGGTGATCGGTGACGGATCCCCCCCGGTGGCACAGGTATCCATCTCGAGTTTTACGATGGCGTTGTGCAGCTCCCGGGTGAGCTTGCCAACTTCCAGGTAGATCCCGTGATTGCGCGCCTGATTGAGCTCATTGAACATCTGCGTCGCTTCGTCGAAACGACCCTGTTGCAGACTTTCAATCAATTGGGGTGCGTGAGCCATCAGAGTTGCTTCGAACTCTGCCAGGGTTTGGTCTGCTTGCGTCATAGTGCCCTCGCGGCGTTACTGCTTCAGCCGTTGACGCGCTCGAAGATCTTTTCGATCTTCTCTTTGAGCACTTGAGCCGTGAATGGCTTGACCACGTAACCGTTTACGCCAGCCTGCGCGGCTTCGATGATCTGGTCGCGCTTGGCTTCAGCGGTCACCATCAATACCGGCAGATGCTTCAAGCGCTCATCGGCACGCACCGCGCGCAGCAAATCGATGCCGCTCATGCCGGGCATGTTCCAGTCGGTGACGAGGAAATCGAAACTTCCGCTCTTGAGCATCGGCAGCGCAGTGGTGCCGTCATCTGCCTCGGCAGTGTTGGTAAAACCCAGATCGCGCAAGAGGTTCTTGATGATCCGTCTCATGGTCGAAAAGTCATCGACGATGAGGATTTTCATGTTCTTGTCCAAGTACACCTCCGTAAATCCAGAATCGAGACCTGCTCACGGTCTGTTTGCGAGCCTCATGAATGAAGCTCGTAAGCGGTCTCTAATGCTTTTGTCGCAAACCGGTCGTTAACGCGCGCGCCACTCGCCAAGACGAGCCCGCAGACGGGCCGCGCACTGACTGTGCAACTGGCTCACCCGTGATTCACTGACGCCCAGTACCTGACCGATTTCCTTCAAGTTCAACTCTTCGTCGTAATACAGCGAAAGCACCAACTTTTCACGTTCGGGCAGGTTACTGATGGCCTCGGCCAACGCCTGTTGGAAACGCTCGTCTTCAAGATCGCGGGACGGTTCCGGATGGGTGCTGGCTGCATCCTCCTCGAACTCCCCGTGCTCGCCTTCCTGAAGCAGATCATCGAAGCTGAACAGGCGGCTGCCCAGGGTGTCGCCCAGAATGCCGTAGTACTCATCGAGACTCAATTTAAGTTCGGCCGCAACGTCCTGATCTTTAGCGTCGCGTCCTGTTCTAGCCTCAATTGCCCGAATCGCCTCACTGACCATGCGCGAGTTTCGGTGTACCGAACGCGGCGCCCAGTCACCTTTGCGCACCTCGTCGAGCATGGCGCCGCGGATGCGGATACCGGCGTAGGTCTCGAAACTCGCCCCTTTTCCGGCGTCATATTTTTTTGACGCCTCCAGCAAGCCGATCATGCCGGCCTGCATCAGGTCGTCGACCTGCACGCTCGCCGGCAAACGTGCCAGGAGGTGATAGGCAATGCGCTTGACCAGCGGTGCGTACTGATCGATGAGTTGATATTGCGAGTCTTTAGCCTGAGCTTTGCTGTAATACATACCGAATCCAGCCGCTATTGTTCGTTAGGCTCTGCGGCGGGCCTGACCAGGCGCTCCACAAAGAACTCCAGATGACCGCGTGGCGTTGCCGGCAACGGCCAAGTGTCCACCTTCTGCGCGATAGCCCTGAACGCCAGCGAGCACTTTGCGCGCGGGTAGGCCTCATAAACGGCACGCTGCTTCTGCACAGCCTTGCGCACCGCTTCGTCATACGGGATGGCGCCGACGTACTGCAGCGCCACGTCGAGGAAGCGCTCAGTCACCTTGGTCAGCTTGGCAAACAGGTTGCGCCCTTCCTGCGGCGCATGGGCCATGTTGGCCAAGACCCGGAAGCGGCTGATGCCGTAGTCACGATTGAGCAGTTTGATCAGCGCATAGGCATCGGTGATTGACGTGGGCTCGTCGGTGACCACCAGCAACACTTCCTGCGCGGCGCGAACAAAGCTCACCACACCGTCACCAATGCCAGCGGCGGTGTCGATGATCAGCACATCGATATCATCGCCGATGTCGCTGAAAGCCTGGATGAGGCCAGAATGTTGAAGCGTCGACAGCTGCACCATGCTCTGAGTGCCGGAAGCGGCCGGAACAACACGTATGCCGCCCGGCCCCTGAATCAGCACATCGCGCAGGTCGCATTCACCGGAAATGACATCGGCCAGGGTGCGTTTTGTCGTCAGGCCGAGCAACACGTCGACGTTAGCCAGACCAAGGTCAGCGTCGAGCAATACCACTCGACGCCCGAGATCGGCCAGCGCCAAGGCCAGATTGACCGACACGTTGGTCTTGCCGACGCCACCCTTGCCGCCGGTCACTGCAATAACCTGTACGGGATGCATACCCATTTTCACACGCCTATCTCTTGCTGGAGCCCTTGGGCCATCGATGCGTTCAGCGGGAACGCGTCTTCTTTGTGTGTCTCTCGGAGCATTGCGTTCATCCGACCTTCCTAGAACCGTTGTACAGATCGGAGAACATGTCAGCCATGGTTTCCTCGCTAGGAGCCTCTTCCGATTGCAGGCTCACCGCGCGGCTGACCAACTGGTGACTGCGTGGCAGATGCAGGTCATCAGGAATGCGCGGCCCATCAGCGATGTAAGCGATGGGCAGGTGCTGACTGATGATAAGACCAAGTACGTCACCCAAGCTCCCGGCTTCATCCAGTTTAGTCAGAATGCAGCCAGCCAGCCCGCAACGACGGTAATTGTGCCAAGTCGCCTTGAGCACCTGACTCTGGCTGGTTGCAGGCAGGACCAGGTAATTCTTCGCTTTGATGCCGCGGTCCGCCAGGGCCTCGAGTTGCACCTTCATCATCGAGTCACCCGCTGGCAGGCCGGCGGTGTCGACAAGGATCAGGCGCTTACGGGCTAGCGGCGCCAAGGTTTTGCTCAAGGGCTGGCTGGGGTCCAGCTGAATGACCGGAACGTCGAGAATCCGTCCCAGGGTTTTCAGCTGTTCCTGAGCACCGATGCGGTAGTTATCCATGCTCGCCAAAGCGATGCTCTGCGGGCCGTGCTTGAGCACGTAACGCGCCGCGAGCTTGGCCAGCGTAGTGGTCTTGCCGGCACCGGCCGGGCCGACCAGGGCAATGACACCGCCCTCTTCCAGCGGCTCGACCTTGCTGACCTTGATCGATTGCGCCAGATACGCCAACAACATCCGCCAGGCCTGGCGTGGCTCCGATACGGTCGAAACCTTTTCCAACAAGGCGCGCGACAGTTCTGCAGGCAGACCGATGCGCTGCAGGCGACGCCAGAGGCCAGCCTGTTGGGGACGGCGGCTCTGCTCCTGTCCCCAGGCAATCGAACCGAGCTGCACTTCGATCAGTTCGCGCAGCCCCTGTAGCTCTGACTGCATCGCCTCGACCGCACGCGATTCGAACGACGAACTTGCGGCAACCGGAGCTGCTTGGGCAGCTGCAGCCGGCTTTTCGTCAAGCAGCTGACGATCCTGGCCGACCGATCCACGCGATGGCGCGCTCATTTCGGCATGCGCGCTGGCGAGACGAGCCTGAGTCTTGCGCAGCTCGGCCTCCAGTGCCGGGTTCGGCTGCTTCGCCGCCGCCGACTCCATCGGATAATCAAGCACCGCGGTCAACTCGACGCCGCCAGCAACCCGACGGTTTCCCGTGATCACGGCATCGGCGCCCAGCTCGTCACGAATCATCTTCATGGCGATACGCATGTCGGCTGCGAAGAAACGTTTGACCTGCATGGCCTGTAGCCCTCAGTTAATTCTGACCCACCGTCGAAACGATGGTGACCTGCTTGTTATCCGGTATTTCTTGATAGGCCAGGACATGAATGTTCGGTACAGCGAGCCGGGCGAATCGCGACAGCATCGCGCGGACCGGACCTGCCACCAGCAAAATCGCCGGCTTACCTAACATTTCTTGACGCTGTGCCGCTTCTACCAGAGAACGTTGCAACTTTTCGGCCATTCCCGGCTCGAGGAGGATGCCATCTTCCGAGCCTTGTCCTGCCTTCTGAAGGCTATTGAGCAATATCTGTTCCAACCTGGGTTCAAGCGTGATGACAGGCAGCTGCGGCTCAAGCCCGACAACGTTTTGCACGATTGCACGAGACAGCGCGACACGCACCGCCGCCACCATCGCGGCGGGATCTTGACTCTTGGCGGCGACGTTGGCGATGGCTTCGGCGATGGTCCGGATGTCACGCACCGGCACCTGCTCTTGCAGCAGTGCCTGCAGCACTTTTAACAAAGTGGACAATGAGATCATCCCAGGCACCAGCTCTTCCGCAAGCTTGGGCGAGCTCTTGGCCAGCAATTGCAGAAGCTGCTGGACCTCCTCATGCCCGAGCAATTCATGGGCATGCTTATGCAATATCTGGTTGAGGTGCGTCGCCACCACCGTACTGGCGTCGACCACCGTGTAGCCGAGCGACTGCGCCTGATCGCGTTGGCTGGCCTCGATCCACACCGCTTCCAGGCCGAAAGCCGGATCCTTGGCGGCGATGCCGTTGAGCGGGCCGAACACCTGGCCCGGATTGATCGCCAGCTCGCGATCCGGATACACCTCTGCTTCCGCCAGGCTGACGCCCATCAGCGTCAAGCGATAGGCATTGGGCAGCAGATCGAGGTTGTCGCGGATGTGAACTGACGGCATCAGGAAACCGAGATCCTGGGAGAGCTTCTTGCGCACGCCTTTGATCCGGGCCAGTAGCTGCCCCCCTTGATTGCGATCGACCAGCGGAATCAGCCGATAGCCGACTTCCAATCCGACCATGTCCACAGCCGTCACATCGTCCCAGCCGAGCTCTTTGGTTTCCGTCGCACGCTGTGCCGGCAGCATCTCCTGCTGTTTCTGCACGTCCTGCTCGGCCTCCTGCTTGACCTGCTTCTGACGGTGCCATATCCAGTACGCGGCGCCAGCGGCAGCTCCACCGAGACCCAGAAAGGACATGTGTGGCATTCCGGGCACTAGGCCCATGGCGATCATGATGCCGGCCGAGACCGCCAGCGCCTTTGGCGATGCGAACATTTGCCGGTTGATCTGCTGCCCCATGTCTTCGGAGCTGGTGACACGGGTCACCATGATTGCGGCTGCAGTCGACAGCAACAGCGAGGGGATCTGCGCCACGAGGCCGTCACCGATGGTCAGCAGTGCATATACCTGGCCGGCTTCACTGAAGCTCATCCCATGCTGAACCATGCCAATGCCGACGCCACCAATCAGGTTGATGAACAGGATCAGCAGGCCCGCAATGGCATCGCCGCGCACGAACTTGCTGGCACCGTCCATGGAGCCGTAGAAGTCCGCCTCGGAGGCAACTTCGACACGGCGCAACTTGGCTTCGGATTGATCGATCAATCCGGCGTTGAGGTCGGCGTCAATCGCCATTTGCTTGCCAGGCATGGCATCGAGGGTGAAGCGCGCGCTGACTTCGGAGATTCGCCCGGCACCCTTGGTGACCACGACGAAGTTGATGATCATCAGGATCGCGAAGACGACGATACCGACGACGTAGTTGCCGCCGATTACCACGTTACCGAAGGCCTCGATTACATGGCCCGCCGCCGATCCGCCCTCATGGCCGTTGATCAGCACCACCCGCGTCGACGCCACGTTGAGCGCGAGGCGCATCAGCGTGGCGACCAGCAGAATGGTCGGGAACACGGCGAAATCCAACGGCCGCAATGCATAGACGCTGACCAGCAGCACGACGATCGACAAGGCGATGTTGAAGGTGAACAGCAGATCCAGGAGGAACGGCGGCACCGACAACATCATCATGCCCATCATCACCAGCAACAGCAGCGGCACACCCAGGTTGCCCCGCCCTGCGCCCGCTAGGCCATTGCCGAAATTGATGAGTTGCGTGCGATCCACGTAGACCCCGTCAGACAAGAACAAAGAATTGACGCGAAAACGCATCCTGTTCGAGCTATAGCAAGAAGGAGTCCAATTTTCGATCCCGCATCGATACGGCCCCACCCGCCCACGACGGGCCAATCGAACGCGCCTGGGCTGAGGCAGTCAGACAGTCGACGGGTGGCGTGACGCTGCCCTCCTTAAGTCAAACAGGAGCGTGCTATGAAACAGTGGTTAATCGCTGCAATGGCTAGCTGCGCCGCGGTTGGCGTGCAGGCCGAAACCCTTTCAGTCGAAATGAACAAGGTCAACGATCAAGGCGTTGCCAGCTCTGTCGGCACTGTGAAGATCGAAACCACCGATCAGGGTCTTGTATTTCGTCCGAATTTGTCTGGCCTGAACGCCGGCGCGCATGGCTTCCACGTCCACGCCAATGGCAGCTGCCAGCCTGCAGAGAAAGACGGCAAGCAGGCCGCAGCCGTTGCAGCCGGCGGCCACTGGGATCCGAAGAACGCTGGCAAGCATGGCGAACCTTGGGGTGAGGGACACATGGGTGACCTGCCCGTCCTGGTGGTTGATGCCGAGGGCAAGGCCAACCAACCAGTCCTGGCGCCGCGCCTGAAGAGCCTCGGCGATCTCAAAAGCCACGCCCTGATGGTTCACGAAGGCGGCGACAACTATTCTGATGAACCCAAACCGCTCGGCGGTGGCGGCGCTCGGGTGGCCTGCGGCGTGATCGAGTAACGCGGCTTCAGGCTTCAGTCGGGCTGGGCCTCTGCGACCCGGAGATCCGCATTGGTGGGCTGAAGCCCACCAGTCCGGTAGGACGGCTCAACCCGCCAAGAAGATGAACACGGAGGACGGCGAACTAACCTACCGGACGGCTCCACGCCCAACGTTTCAAACCTCGAAACACCAAACTTCACACCGAGCGTATTCCCACTCGATCATTCATCGCGGCGCAAGTCCGGTGGAATGGGCAGACTGCTCAACGGATCTGGCCGCTTGCCCTTGCCGGAGCGGTACTGGCGTAGCTGATATACGTACGCCAGTACCTGGGCCACAGCGAGGTACAGCCCCGCTGGAATTTCCCGGTCGAGTTCGGTTGAGTAGTACACCGCTCGCGCCAGCGCAGGGGACTCAAGCACCGTCACCTTATGCTCGTTGGCGATTTCGCGAATCTTCAGAGCGACAAAATCCCCACCCTTGGCCACCAGCATTGGCGCCCCGCCTTTGCTGCCGTCGTATTTCAACGCTACGGCGAAGTGGGTCGGGTTGGTGATGACCACATCGGCGTCAGGGACGGCCTGCATCATCCGGCGTTGGGCAGCATCGCGCTGCAGCTGTCGAATCCGCGATTTGACCTCGGGCTTACCCTCGCTGTCCTTGTACTCGTCGCGCACTTCCTGCTTGGTCATCATCAGCTTCTGCTTGTTGTCCCAAAGCTGGAAAGGGACATCCACCGCGGCAATCAAAATCAGCCCGCAGGCCATCCACAGCGCGCACCAGCCGACCACCTCGACACTGTGCATGATGGCCAGATCCAGCGGCTGCTTGGCGATCGACAGCAGGTCGTCCTGATAGGCACTGAGCACGGCCAGCGCCACCGACAAAACAACGAGAAATTTGCCCAGTGCCTTCAGCAGCTCGACCAGCGCTTTGGTCGAGAACATCCGTTTGAGGCCTGGCCCGGGGTTCATACGACTGAACTTGGGTGCCATCGCCTTGGCTGAGAAAAGCCAGCCACCCAGCGAAACCGGGCCGATGATCGAGACGAGCAGCAGCACGATCAGCAGCGGCATGATGGCTTCCAGCGCAATCATGCCGCTGCCCATCAACAGCCTCACCATGGAGGCTTCGTCCAGCAGGGTTTCGCGGCTGAGCTCGAAGCTGCCCTGCATGATGGCCATCAGGCTGCCGGCCAGGCTGCCACCAGACGCCAATAAACCGCCAATGCCACCCAACGTTACCGCCACGGTGTTCAATTCACGAGAGCGGGCCAGCTGGCCTTTTTCACGGGACTCACGGATGCGTTTCTCCGTGGGTTCCTCGCTTTTATCGGCACCGCTTTCGCTCTCAGCCATGTACGGCCTCCGGCAGCATTAAGGAACGAATCAGCATCAGCGTAGACCGATCAGTTCGCGGAGCATCGCCAAGGCTTCACTGACGAAGGTCTGGTATTGGGCAAGAATGTCGGCCATGCCGATCCAGACGATGATCAAGCCGAGCACTAGCGTTAGCGGAAAACCGATCGAAAAAATGTTCAGCTGCGGCGCAGCGCGGGTCATCAGGCCGAACGCCAGGTTGACCACAAGCAGTGCCGTAATTGCTGGTAGTACCAACAACAGGCCGGCGCCGAGCACCCAGCCAAGCTTGCCGGCCACTTCCCAGAAATGGTTGGTGCCAACCAGCCAGCCGCCGATCGGCAGGGTAACGAAGCTTTCGGTGAGGATTTCCAGCACCACCAAGTGCCCATTCATCGCAAAGAACAGCAGAATCACCAGCATATTGAAGAACTGGCCGATCACCGGCACCGAAACACCATTAGCCGGATCGATCATCGACGCGAAGCCCAAACCCATCTGCATGGCAAGCAGTTGTCCGGACACGATGAACACCTGAAAGAACAGCTGAAGCACGAAGCCCAGCATGACCCCGATCAGGATCTGCTCCGCAATCAACACCAGCGCCTGCCCGCTCAGCGCGTCCACCATCGGTACTGCTGGCAGCCCAGGCACGAGGACGACCGCAATCGCGACCGCCAGATAGAGCCGAACCCGCATCGGCACCAACTGAGTACCGATGATCGGCATGCTCATCAGCAGTGCCGCAATGCGAAACAACGGCAGCAGAAACTGCCCGACCCAGGCGCCGATCTGCGCATCGCTGAGTTCAAGCACGGGCGCGCACCTGGCGCGAGGTATCGATCATCAGGGTCAACCGATGATCAGCGGAATGTTCTGGACCAGACCCTGGGTGTACTCCATCAGCTCTCGAACCAGCCAAGGGCCGGCCCAGATCAGCGTCAACAGCATGACCAACAGGCGCGGCAGAAAACTCAGCGTTTGTTCGTTGATCTGGGTGGCCGCCTGAAACATCGCCACCACGAGGCCGACCAGCAGACTGGGCACGACCAGCACGCCAACGATCATGGCGGTCATCCAGAGGGCCTCACGAAACAGGTCAACCGCGACTTCGGGTGTCATGCGTGTCTCCGTATAGGCCCTAGAGCGTGCCGAAACTACTGGCCAGCGTACCGATGATCAAACCCCAGCCATCGACCAGCACGAACAGCATGATCTTGAACGGCAGCGAGATGATCAGCGGCGAGAGCATCATCATGCCCATCGCCATCAGCACGCTGGCGACCACCATGTCGATGATCAGGAACGGGATAAAGATCATGAAGCCGATCTGGAACGCGGTTTTCAGTTCGGAGGTCACGAATGCCGGAACCAGGATGGTCAGCGGCGCCGCGTCCGGGGTCTGGAGATCGGTCCGGCGGGACAGCCGCACGAACAGCTCCAGATCGCTTTCGCGAGTCTGCGCGAGCATGAAGTTCTTCAACGGCACCTCGGCCCGTGAAATCGCCTCGGGCGCAGACAGCTGCTGGTTTAGATAGGGCTGCACCGCCTCGTTGTTAATGCGTTCGAACACCGGCGCCATGATGAACAACGTCAGAAAAATGGTGAGGCCCACCAGGATCTGGTTCGACGGTGTCTGCTGCAGGCCCAGCGCCTGACGCAAGATCGAAAAGACAATGATGATGCGGGTGAAACTGGTCATCAGCATGACGAACGCCGGGATGAAACTCAGCGCTGTCATGATCAGCAAAATCTGCAGGCTGACCGAATATTCCTGCTGTCCTTGGGCATCCGTGCTCAGGGTAATGGCCGGTATCGACAGAGGATTGTCGCCCTGCGCGATCAAACCACCCGCATCCTGGCCCACAGCGAACGGGGCGGCCAGAATCAACAGGGCCGCCAACAACAATCGAAGCATCAGGGCTTGTCCTTATGGTCCCGCCCGAGCAGCTCCATTAGGCGCTGGGCAAACTCCGGGTTGGCCGGCTCGGCATCCGGCAGGTGTACCGGCTCCTCAAGCACATGCAGTGGGGTGATCCGACCGGCGCTCAGGCCGAGCAGCACTTGTTCACTGCCGACCTGCACCAGCACTAGCCGCTCGCGAGGGCCCAGCGCGTGGCTCGAGATCAGCTTGATCGCCTGGTTGCTGCGCGGGTTCAGCTGCTGCATCCGGCGAAGTAACCAGGCAAGCAGAAAGATCAGGCCGATCACCAGCAGCAGCCCAAGCAGCAACTTGGTCATCTGTGTGCCCATGCCAGTGCTGCTCATGCTTGCTGCGGGCTCAGCGGCCACCGCTGGAAAAGCCAGTAACAGCGAGGGGAGCGCCAGGAACCGCATGTCAGCGCAACTTCTTGATGCGTTCGCTCGGACTGATCACGTCAGTCAGACGAATGCCAAACTTTTCGTTCACCACCACCACTTCGCCGTGGGCGATCAGTGTGCCGTTCACCAGCACATCCAGCGGCTCGCCGGCCAGCCGATCCAGCTCGACCACCGAACCCTGATTGAGCTGCAACAGATTGCGAATGCTGATTTCGGTACTGCCGACCTCCATCGAGATCGACACCGGGATATCCAGAATGACGTCCAGGTTCGGCCCTTCGAGTCCTGCGGGCACAGCAGCCGACTTCGGACTGCTACCAAACTCCTCCAGCGGCGCACGAGGCGGCGCCGGCGCTGCTGCCGGGCCCTGGTTCAGCAAGGCATCGATATCATCCTGATTGGCGTCACCGGCCTCGGCCAGTGCCGAAGCCCACTCGTCGGCCAGCGCCTGCTCCTCGGGGGAAGTGTTTTCGTGTTCATCTGCCATCGCTAATCCTCGACCGGCGGGTAATTGAATAAAGTCTGAATCAACGTGGTCGCAATACGGATTCGAGCACTTGCAATGCCAGGTTGCCCTTGTGCGCACCCAGCTTGACCTTGAAAGCCGGCATGCCGTTGGCGCGCATGATTATGTCTTCCGGCATTTCCACCGGTATCACATCGCCCGGCTGCATATTGAGAATCTCGCGCAGCTTGAGCTGACGCCGCACCACCGTCGCACTGAGCGGCACGCTCACATCGAGGACGTCCTCGCGCAGCGCGTTTACCCAGCGCTCGTCCTGATCGCTTACATCGGACTGGAAACCGGCATCGAGCATTTCGCGGATCGGCTCGATCATCGAATACGGCATGGTGATGTGAAGATCGCCACCGCCACTCTCGAGCTCGATATGGAATGTCGACACGACCACCACTTCGCTGGGGCTGACGATGTTGGCCAACGCCGGATTCACTTCCGAATGCACGTATTCGAAATTGACGTCGAGTACCGCGTGCCAGGCTTCCTTCAGATCGACGAAAGCCTGGTCCAGAACCATGCGCACCACACGCAGTTCGGTGGGCGTGAATTCTCGGCCCTCGATCTTTGCATGGCGCCCGTCACCGCCAAAGAAGTTATCTACCAGTTTGAACACCAGTTTGGCGTCGAGGATGAACAGTGACGTTCCGCGCAGCGGCTTGATCTTCACCAGATTGAGGCTGGTCGGCACATACAGCGAGTGAATGTATTCGCCGAACTTCATCACCTGCACGCCGCCTACTGATACGTCTGCCGAGCGGCGTAGCAGGTTGAACATGCTGATGCGTGTGTAGCGGGCAAAACGTTCGTTAATCATTTCCAGGGTAGGCATGCGCCCACGGACGATCCGGTCCTGGCTGGTCAGGTCGTAACTCTTGATGCTGCCCGGTTCGGAATCGCTTTCGGTATCGACCAGACCGTCATCGACTCCGTGCAGGAGCGCGTCGATCTCGTCTTGCGAGAGCAGGTCTTGAACAGCCATCTGAAACGACCCCTATTGCAATACGAAGTTGGTGAACAGGACTTGCTCGATCGCGAGCTTGCCAATTTCCTTCTGCGCCAGTTCCTGAACGCTGGCGGTCGCCTGCTGCCGCAGCATTTCTTGGCCGACAGGCGTCGCTAGGCTGGCAAAGTCCTGACTGGAGAACAACATGACCAGTTGATTGCGTAACAACGGCATGTGTTCCTTTAATCCATCGAGCGCTGCCTGATCACGCGACATCAGCGCAACGCTTACTTGCATGTAGCGTTGACGCCCACCGGCATTGGTGAAGTTGACAATAAAAGCCGGTGCCAGCACTTCGTAGATTGCCGCTTGGCGCTGGGGCGCAGCATCCTCGCTGGCAGCATCGTCCGCCGGCTTATCTGCCTCGCCTTGAGACATGAAGTACAAGGTAGCGCCCACCGACACCCCGACGGCCAACAGCAATCCTAAGACAATCAGAATGATCAGCTTCAGTTTGCCCTTTCCTTCGGTCGCAGCCGCAGGACTCGGAACGTCCGGAGGTCCTTGTTTCTTTGCCATGCCAAATATCCGTCATTACAAGTGTTTTCACTCGCCTAATTAAGGAAGCGAGCAACTGCTGTGCCAAAGTATCGGCTAGCGAACAGGCAGCGTAAACGATTGCCATGGCGCGTCCGTCTTTTGTAGACGAATAGTCGGAGACTCAGGTTGCCGTGAGCAAAAAAAACCGGGCGCGAAGCCCGGTCCTGTCAGCACGTTACGGTCACGCGTAGTAATCCACCAAGCCGCGATCGCCACCGGTACGCGCAGAGCTGATCTCCATGCTGCCCTGAACGACCTCATCATCCCCTGCAGTCGATACACCGGCGGCGCCACGATCACGCGATTCGCCGCCGCCGTCACCGCGCCAACCTCGCGACTGGTCTGAGACGTTCACGTCCATCGTCATCCCCTGCTGGGCGAACATATCGCGCAGTCGCTGCATCTGCCCTTCCAGCGCATCGCGTACGCCTGCATGCGGGCTGAGGAAGGTCACCTGGGTTTGATCCTTGGTCATATCGATACGAACCTCCATGCGGCCCAGCTCGGCCGGATCAAGCTGAATTTCGGCCGACTTGAGGTTCTGGCTGGACAACCACATCACTCGATCAACCACGGCTTCGCTCCAGCCGGTCTGCTGCATCTGCACAGGTTGTCCTGGCACCATCGTAGGCCGCTGCAGCTGCTGGGTCTGATTCTGCTGCGCAAGCGCCTGAGTCAATGGATTGAGCCGGTTGAGTGCCGCCTCTCCGCTGACGCTTGGGCGACTATCCTTCGACGCGTCCAACTTCTCGAGCAGTTCACCGAAACCTTCCTCCATCGAGCGATCGTCGCTCTCGTCGGCCAGGGCCTCGCCTTCAAGCAGAGCCGCGGGGAGAGTTTCTTGCGCATCGCTCGTGCCTTCCTCAACCAAGACGGAAGTCGTGACAGGGCTTTTCTGGTTCGCCAACTGAAGCTCCAGCGTACGTTGCCCTGCCAGTACCGTCTCGCCTTCTGCCTCGAGACTCTCGGCAGCCACAACCGGTTGTGCCAGGCCAACCAGTAACTCGCTGTCTGGCAGCGGCAGTTCGTCGACGGGCGACGCCTCGCTGACCGTACCCTGCCCGCCCATGCCGAACAGCAACAGCGGATCAAGCTCGGCCTCGGGGTTCGGCACGCTGTCATCGACCGTCTCGAGGCTGGCAGGCAAGTCATTGCCGGTTTCGGCGGTTGCCGGCTTTTCGGTGCCGCTTGCCTTGTCGGTTTCCTGACTCGGCTCCTCGCCAGTCGGCTTGTCCCGGGCCGGCTTCGCCGCCGCGTTTTGCGCCTCGGCAGGCTTACCCTGACGCTCTTTCGCGTAGACGTTAGCGAAGCTGGAGGCCTCGTCACGACTGGATTGTTGGGCCGGCTTGGGGGATGTGTTCGCTGCCTTGGCGGCGGCGGTCGGGGCCTTGATATTGAGCAACAGATCGGGGGAAACGGCCATGGATCTTTCCGCTGAGGATGGAGACGTGCTCATGCTCAAGCAAACTCCGGGCCACTCGGTTGCGAACGAAGGTTCAGCGGCAGCGTCGCGACCCCTGCGGGACTGCAGAGAAAAGGTTCCTGTTAGCCAGGTCCTCCCCAACGCTGGCGTTCGGCGCGATAGAGAATGCGCACAATGGCAAATTCCCGTTCGATGCGCTCAATCAGGACCGGCGCCTCATCCAGCTGGTCGCGCCTGGCGGATTCCTCCATCTCACGACAAAGTTCTGCCAGCAGCGCGGCGCCCATGTTGCTGCAGCTACCTTTGAAACTGTGCGCAGCCTGACGCAAGCTCTCTGCTTCGCCGCTCCGACAGGCCGCCTGCAACAGCCGCAGTCGCTCTTCGGAATCGACGAGAAAGGTGTCCAGCAGCACCGGGTACTCCGCCTCCATCACTTCCTGAAGGGTGACCAGCACGCTGGTGTCGAGATGTTCGGCCACGGAGATGCTCCTGGCGGTAAACGGCGAATTATGCATGACCGGACCAGTGAAACTCCACGTTGAGCACCTTCCCATCGGGCTGCCAATAAAATCGCTCGCTTAACTGGCGAATCATGCGTAGTCCTCGCCCTCCCAGGTATTCGCTGCAGTATTGCTGGTTCAATGCACACTGCACATCAAAGCCCGGCCCGCTGTCGCGAACAGCGATGCGCAGGGCCCCATTGGCCCCTTCAGACTTGACGGTAAACTCGATAGACACGAAGCCTTCGCTAAGCGCGTCCAGGCGCCGCTGGCGTTCCCGGTAATAGCTGGCAAAGCCTTCCGCGTCAGACTTGATGGACGAGTCGAGCAACAACACCCCATGCTCCACGGCGTTGGCATAAAGCTCAGTCAACACCGTAAAAATGGTGCCGACACGGTACCGCAGGGGCGAAATCTGCAGCAAAAGCTGCATCGCCATCGGCAAAGGGTCAGCCGAGCGCAGGCTGCCGGGTCGTAGTTCGAAGCAAGTCGACCAATCTCTCGGGCGCTGCTCTCGGCTTCCGAGTGGGTAAACATGGAGCGGATGAGGCGCAACCGCCCCCGGCTCGGCGATCATGCTCACTTCAACCAGGCTCAGGTCGTCAAGTATTTGACCATGGAAGGCATGCAGCGCCTCCTGAATGTCGTCGAACAGCGTCGCGGGGTCGGAGTTGGACTCCAACACGGCTAGCAGCCGTTGCTCGCCGAACAGCTGATCATCGGCGTTGCAGCTCTCCAGCAACCCGTCCGACAGCAATAGCAGGCGGTCGCCCAGCGCCAAAGGCAGTGTCTCGAAGGTGTCATCGAATGACGTCGCCTCTCGTACCCCTAGCGGCAAATGCCTGGACCGCAAGGGCAACCGTGCGCCGTTCACGGCCTTGAGCAGATAACCGTCTGGCAAGCCACCGTTCCACACCCGCAAGATTCCTTGCTCGAGGTTGATGTCGAGAAAAGTGGCGCAGCAGAACATCTCGACCGGCAGGATCAGCTTTAGCTTGGCGTTGATATCGCGAAGGATCTGATTACTCGAGTAGCCCTTGGCGGTCATTCCGTAAAAAGTTTCCGCCAGCGGCATGGCGCCAATCGCGGCCGGCAGACCATGGCCGGTGAAGTCGCCGAGTAGCACGAACATCCTGCCGGCCGGCGCTTGGGCAGCGAGCAGCAGGTCGCCATTGAACAGCGCTCGAGGAGATTGTCGATAGCGGATGTTGGGGGCGTTAAGACAGCCGGCGTGAGCGACCTTGTCGAAAATGGCCTTGGCCGCGCGCTGCTCGTCGAGCAATTGTTGATTGCGGCGGCCGATCAGATCGCGCTGCTCCAGCACCGTCGCTTGCAGTCGGCGCAAGCGATGCATGGCCTGGATCTTTGCCTCCAGAATGATCGGGTTGTACGGCTTGGCGATAAAGTCATCGCCGCCCGCCTCGAGGCAGCGAACCAGCGCTTCGTTTTCGGTCAGCGAGGTGAGAAAAATGATTGGCACCAGCTCATTGCCGGCCAGTTGCTTGATCTGTTGTGCCGCTTCGAAGCCGTCCATCACTGGCATCAATGCATCCATCAATACCAGCTGTGGGCGCTCGCGCTCGAACAGCTCCACCGCTTCGGCGCCATTGGCGGCGGTCACCACGTGATGGCCCTGTTGGCGGACGATAGCCGCCAACAGCATGCGATCAGCCGCACCATCCTCGGCAATGAGTATGGAGAGCCGACGAGGCATCAGGCGATCGCGAACAGTTGTTCGAAGTTGGAAACCGAAAGGACTTTGCGGACGTCAGGATTGCAATTGATCAGGCGAATATCGGCCTTGTCGCTGCCCGCATGATCGCGCAACAGTAACAACATCCCAAGGGCAGAACTGTCGAGATAGGTCGCGCCGTTGAGGTCGACCACATAGCGTCGGGGCGAACTCCCAGCACATTGATAGGCATCGCGAAAAGCCTGGTGCGTGTTGAAATCGAAGCGCCCTCGAATCGTTATGGTCAGCTCCTGTCCATCTGCCGATAGCTGTGAACTGATGGTCATCTAGCACTCCTGATCCGAACGAGGTCGTGGCCTTTCGCCACGGCTGTCGTTATTGCTGGGTTGGTGCCGGCGCGCAGCGTGGCGCCACGTCCAGGGCCTGCAGCTTCAATTCCAATCGCGCTAATGTAAAGAAGCTGATGAAGATTTAGCACCCTAAGCCCAGCGCAGCAAGCCTCAATCCTGTTTAGGGCGACTCGAGAGTCGCTGGGAAAATTCGTCCAGCAGTTTTTGCTCTCGCTTGTCCGCCGCGGTCCTTGCCTCTTGCAGATAACGCTCGACCAGTCTGCGCAGTCCGTCGAGCCGCGCTCGTCGCTGCTGCCATTGTTCGCGCAGCTTGTCGAGGTTGTTGCGATGCCAATCCAGGCTGCGCTGCTGCTGCCCGATGGCGGATTCGAGTTGGGAGAGAAAACGTTGGTAGTTCATCAGCCATTGGCCGGACACGCCCTGGCTGCCTTGAGCCATCCACTGCTGCTGGTAATCGGCGAAGTATTGCCGTAACTCGCCCAGCTTGGCTTCGGCCTGGGCAACTTGCGTCTGGCCTTGGCCAAATAGCTTAGCGGCCTCTCGCTCGGCACGCTCGGCCATATCGATCACCGGCGCCAGGCGCGCCGCTCGGCTGGCTGGCAAGGATTAGCCTGCGGCCTTGGGATTGAATACGTTGGCCAGCAGCGCTTCGCTCTGGGCCAAATGCTCGGCTTCGTCCAGCCCCTGCCGAAGGTAGCGAACCATCTCCGCCTGTCGGGCGATGGCGAGGTCGGTTTCCGGATCGCCTCCAGGTACGTACGCGCCGACGCTGATCAGATCGCGGCTCTGCTGAAAACGCGACCAGAGCTGTTTGAAGCGCTGGGCGTTGCGCATATGTTCAGCGCTGACCACCTGCGGCATGACCCGGCTGATTGAGGCCTCGATGTCGATGGCGGGGTAATGCCCCTCCTCCGCCAACCGGCGAGACAATACAAAATGGCCGTCCAACACCCCTCGCGCGGCGTCGGCGATCGGGTCCTGCTGATCGTCGCCCTCGGACAAGACGGTGTAGAACGCCGTAATCGAGCCGCCGCCCTCTTCCGCATTGCCGGCGCGTTCCACCAGGCTGGGCAACTTGGCGAACACCGATGGTGGATAGCCCTTGGTCGCCGGCGGCTCGCCAATGGCCAGAGCGATCTCGCGCTGTGCCTGGGCGAAGCGGGTCAGCGAGTCCATCAGCAACAGGACGTTCTTGCCCTTGTCGCGGAAATACTCGGCGATGCGCGTGCAATACATGGCGGCTCGCAAGCGCATCAAGGGCGCGTCATCCGCTGGCGAGGCGACGACTACCGAACGCTTGATGCTTTCTTCGGTGAGAATGTTCTCAATGAACTCTTTTACTTCCCGGCCCCGTTCGCCGATGAGCCCGACGACGATGATGTCGGCCTCGGTGAAGCGCGTCATCATGCCGAGCAGGACCGACTTACCCACGCCGGTGCCGGCGAACAGCCCCAGACGCTGCCCGCGGCCGACGGTCAGCAAGCCGTTGATGCTGCGGATCCCGACATCCAGCGGCTCGCTGATGGGGTGGCGCTTGAGCGGGTTGATCACCGGGCCGTCCATGGGGACCCAGTCCTCGGCTTTCATTCCGCCCTTGCCGTCCAGTGCACGGCCAGCACCGTCCAGCACGCGCCCCAGCATCGAGGTCCCCATGGGTAGACGCCCGGTATTGGCCAAGGGCACCACGCGCGCGCCGGGGGCGATGCCCGCTAGGCTTCCGACCGGCATCAGGTACAGCTTGCCACCGGAAAACCCCATCACCTCGGCTTCGACCTGGGTCGGATGGTAGCTGTCTTCGTTGATCACCAGGCAGCGGCTGCCGACCGCAGCACGCAGGCCTTCGGCTTCCAGCGTCAGCCCGACCATACGCAACAACCGACCCTCGAGGATCGGTTGGCTGGGAAGCTTGATCGCCTCGCCATAGGTTTCAAAGCGCTTGGCGAAGCTGGTTCGTTCAAGGCGCATCGGCTGGCTCCGCGCCCGAGCCGAGATCAAGATGCAGGTCAGCCTCAGGCGGGCTGGTGGCGTTTTCCCGCTGCTGTTCGAATAGCTGACTGATCGCCTGGCCCAGGCGCGTTTCGACACTCGCGTCGATACGGCTCTGTTCGGTCTCGATCCGGCAACCGCCCGGCAGCAGATCACTGTCTTCCACAATGCGCCAGGTCTCTTCGTGGCGCTCGCGCAGCGCTTTGACCAGGTCGAAATCCTGCGGGTTGATGTAGATGCGCACGTTGCTGGCTCCCATGGGCAACAACTTGAGCGCTTCGCGCAGCACCTGGCGGATCTGGCTGGAGTCGACCAGCAGATCGCGCTGAATCACTTCTCGCGCCAGTTGGCTAACCAGTGTGACCATTGCGTGTTCGAGGTTTCGATCCTGATCGGCGATGGGTTCGAGCAACTGCGTCATCAGCTTTTCCAAGCTCTCCAGCTTGGGGTTCAGCGCCGCCTCGGCTTCTTGCCTGGCCTTGAGCTGACCGGCGTGAAAGCCATCCTTTTCGCCCGTACTGAAACCTTCGTTGTAAGCCTCCTGACGAATGGCCTCGAGCTCGTCGAGCGTCAGAGGTTTGACTTCCTCGACCGGCACGTCCTCGCTGCGTGACAAGTCCTCGCCTTCAACCGGCTCCTCGCCAATCTCTGGGTCTTCCAGTGCCGCACCCAGAGGGTCGAAGCTCGGTAAGGCCCAGCGATCAAAAACGCTGACATCTTTCGCGCGGATCACATCGCTGGGGTTTTCCTTGGACATTCAGTTTCAGTGCCTTGCTAGACCATTTCCTCGCCGCCTTTACCGCCGAGCACGATTTCTCCGGCTTCGGCCATGCGGCGAGCGATAGTGAGAATTTCCTTCTGGGCGCCTTCGACTTCGCTGATGCGGACCGGCCCTTTGGCTTCCAGATCGTCACGCAGCAATTCACCGGCGCGCTTGGACATGTTCTTGAAGACCTTCTCCTTGATCGCTTCATCGGCGCCCTTGAGCGCCAGTACCAGCACATCGGAGGATACTTCGCGCAGCAGCACTTGAATGCCCCGGTCGTCGACATCGGCAAGATTGTCGAACACGAACATCAGGTCCTCGATCTGCGACGACAGATCCTCGTCGACATCCCGGATGGCATCCATCAGCTGGCCTTCAACGGAGCTGTCGAGGTAGTTCATGATGTCCGCGGCGCGCTTGACGCCGCCCAGCGTTGCCCGCGTGGTATTGGCGTTGCCGGAGAACTGTTTTTCGAGGATCAGGTTCAGCTCTTTCAGCGCGGCGGGCTGCACCGTGTTGAGCGACGATACGCGCAGGACGATGTCCAGCCGCACCTTGTGGTCAAAGTGAGAGAGCACCTCGCCAGCCTGATCCGGGTCCAGATAGGCCACCACAATCGCCTGGATCTGCGGGTGTTCGTAGCGAATCACATCGGCAACGGCACGTGGCTCCATCCACTTCAGGCTGTCCAGGCCGCTTGTGTTGCCACCGAGCAGGATGCGGTCGATCAGGCCACCAGCCTTGTCCTCACCGAGGGCTTGCGTGAGCATCTTGCGGATATAGCCGTCCGAACCCACTCCAAGGCTGGTCTGGTCGCCGACGATCTCGACAAACTCACCCATCACCTGTTCGATCTGGTTCTTCTGCACGTTGCGCAACTGCGCCATTGCCGTGCCGACTTTCTGTACTTCCTTCGGGCCGAGATGACGCAGCACCTGCGCCGCGTCGGCCTCGCCCAGCGAAAGCAGCAAGACCGCCGCCTTGTCGATCTTGTTCAGCTTGACCGGAACTCGAGCATCACTCATCTGCGTTGATCCACTCTTTGACGACCTGAGCCACCCGGCCCGGATCTTCTGCTACCAGATTCTTGATGGCATTCAATTGCGCATCGTATCCCTCGGTCGGGCTTGGCAGCATGATGCTCTGCGGCCCGCTCAAACTGACTCGATCATTGGACAGCGCCCCGTCGATGCCTTCCATGTCACCGAGCTCGGCATCACCGCCCACTGTTTGCAGTTCCTTGCTCTTGCCGGCGTTGGTCAGGTTGTTCAGCACGGGCCGCAGCACGCCGAACACCAGTACCAGGATGAACAGGACACCGAGCACCTGCTTGACGATGTCCCAGAACCACGGCTGCGAGTAGAACGGACTTTCAATAAAGGCCTCGTCGAGCGAGTCAGCGGCGAACGGCGCATTGATCACACTGACGCTGTCACCACGGCTTGCATCAAAACCGACCGCGTCCTGTACCAGCCGGGTGAAGCGCGCCAGTTCTTCGGCGGTACGCGGTACCCGAGTGGTGGTGCCGTCAGCGGCAATGGTCATCTGGTCATCGAGCACCACGGCAACCGACAGCCGACGCAGGCGTCCCTGTTGCTGCTTGGTGTAGCTGATCGACCGATCCAACTCATAGTTGCGGGTCGCCTGCTCACGCTTGTCTGCCGGATACGGCGCCAACATCGGTTGACCGGTCGCGGGGTCCATGACTTGCTGACCATTGGCGTCCAGCAACGGCTGGCCCGGAGCGATAGCACCCGCCGCGCCTGCCTGCCCGGCAACAGCATTCTCGGGCGCAGCAGCGGGTCCCGGTGGCTGATTGCTAAGGGCCCCAGGCACACCTTGCGGGCCGAGGCTGCTCTGACGCTGCTCGCTGACGCTCTGCTCGCTGCGCAGTGCGGGCTGATCGGGGTTGAAGGTCTCGGACGTGGATTCGACTGCACTGAAATCCACATCGGCAGACACTTCAGCCTTGTAGCGACCGCTGCCCAGCACCGGCTGCAGGATGTTGTGCACGCGCTGGGTGTAAAGGCTCTCCATACGACGGCTGTAGTCGAACTGCTTGCCGGCCATGCTCAGCTCGGTCAACTCCTGCTGATCGGATAGCAGGTTGCCCTTCTGGTCGACTACGGTGATCTGTGACTTGGTCAGCTCAGGCACGCTGGTCGCGACCAGATTGATGATCGCCATCACCTGGCTTGGCTCAAGATTGCGGCCCGGATAGAGTTCGACCAGTACCGATGCGCTTGGCTTGCGCTCGTCGCGGACGAATACCGAGCTCTTCGGAATGGCCAAGTGGACGCGCGCGCCCTTGACGTTATTCAGACTGGAAATGGTGCGACCGAGCTCGCCTTCAAGACCACGGCGATAGCGGGTCGCTTCCATGAACTGGCTGGTGCCGAGGCCTTGCTCTTTGTCGAGAATTTCAAAACCGATATTGCTGTCGGTCGGAGCGATACCGGCACTTGCCAGCTTCAACCGCGCACGCGCAAGGTCGTCGGCCTTGACCAGCAGGGCGCCGGAGTTGGGCTCAACCGTGTACGAAATGTCGGCGGCTGCCAAGGTTTCCATCACCTGGTTGGCATCCATTCCGGCAAGGCTGCCCAGCAATGGCCGGTAGTCCGGCTGCTGTGACCAAAGCACCACGGCAAAACCAATAGCAACGCTCGCCGCCAAACCGACCAGCAGGCCGATCTGCCGCAGCATCGACATTTCAGACAGGTTTTCCAGAAAGGAAAGACCCAGCAAAGGCTTCTTCGGAGCATCCGAACCAACCGGCACCGGGGCATTGCTAAGCGCGTCAGCCATAGTTCAAATCCTGCCTTAGACCGGCATCTGCATGATGTCTTGATACGCCTGGACCAGCTTGTTGCGCACCTGAGTCATGGCCTGAAAGGAAACGCTGGCTTTCTGTGACGCGATCATGACTTCGGTCAGATCAATGCCACCCTGGCCCATCTCGAAAGCAGTAGCTAATTGATTGGAAGCCTGCTGGGTTTCGTTCACTTTATTGACGGCTTGGCCGAGCATGTCGGAAAAGCTCGGCGCGCCCACTTCTGGGGCCGCAGTCACGGGCTTGGAGCGTGCCATTGCATCGGTCTGCATGGCCCGCATTTCCAGCATCAAGCGATTGAATTCAATACCCTGACTCATCATTCCTCCAACAGCTGCGGTTTTTTTGACGCCTCGCAGCAGGCACAGGAGTAATAGCAACATCGGTGCCATTGTCCGCACGACCATTCCTATCCGCCGCCGCGCGGGAGACGAACGGCGCCAAGCAAGGTCAGGGCACTGTTACGCTGATCACGCTGCTGGCTGTACCGCGACGCGAAGCGCGCAACCCCCTAGCCTGTCGTGTATCGCTGGCGCGATGCGTTGAAGTAGGCCAAACCCTGGTCTGTCAGCGATTTCGCCCCGGCGTATCCATTCCTGAATCCGGACCCAAAGCTGACGATGACCGCCACCGCCGCCCCGCCTCACCACCTAATCAAGGACAGCTCGGCCTCTACCGTCGTGGCCGGCTTCATTGCCATGCTCACCGGCTATACCAGCTCGCTGGTGCTGATGTTTCAGGCCGGGCAAGCCGCTGGGCTCAGCGGCGGACAAATCTCTTCCTGGATATGGGCACTGTCGATTGGCATGGCGATCTGCAGCATTGGACTGTCATTGCGCTACCGGACGCCAGTGGTCATCGCTTGGTCGACGCCCGGTGCAGCATTGTTGATTAGTAGCCTCCCTGGCGTGCCGTACGGCGAAGCGATCGGTGCCTTCATCTTCGCCTCAGCGTTGATCGCGCTCTGCGGGCTTACCGGCAGCTTCGAGCGGCTGATGCGCAAGGTGCCTGCTTCGCTGGCGGCGGCCTTGTTAGCGGGGGTGTTGTTCAACATCGGCAGCGAGATTTTTCGCGCCGTGGAAGTTCAGCCAGTGCTGGTGCTGGGCATGTTCTTCAGTTACCTGCTCGCCAAGCGCTTTCAGCCTCGCTATGCGGTGCTCTCGGCGCTGTTAATTGGCTGCGGCCTGTCGGCAATGATGGGTCTGCTGAACTTCAGTGAGCTGAGCCTGAAAGTCGCGGCGCCGGTCTGGACTACACCGGATCTATCGCTTGCCGCCATCTTCAGCATTGGCATTCCGCTATTCGTGATTGCCATGGCCTCGCAAAACATGCCGGGGCTGGCCGTGCTTCGCGCTGAGGGCTATCAGGTGCCGGCATCGCCACTGATCTCGGTGACCGGCATCGCCTCGGTGCTGCTGGCACCCTTTGGCTCTCATGGCATCCATCTGGCCGCGATCACCATGGCCATCTGCAGTGGCCCGGAAGCACATCCGGACCCGGCAAGGCGCTATACCGCAGCCGTCTGGTGCGGCGTCTTCTATGGCATCGCCGGAGTTTTCGGCGCCACCCTGGCCGCCCTCTTCGCATCCTTCCCGGCTGCCCTGGTGTTATCCATCGCAGCGCTAGCACTGCTCGGCTCGATCGGCAGCGGCCTGACCCAGGCCATGCAAACACCGCGTGAGCGCGAAGCGGCGCTGATTACCTTCATGGTGACGGCGTCGGGCCTGACCCTATTCGGCATCGGCTCTGCGCTGTGGGGGTTGGTAGCGGGTGTGCTGACGCTGTTGATCGTCAGCGCACCCAAGGGATCGGCCTAAATCGCCCCAGCGAATCAGATCGCCGTGGCACCGCCATCGACCGCCAGCGCGTGGCCGGTGGTAAAGGCCGCACCATCGCTGCAGAGATAGAGCACTGCAGCGGCAATTTCTTCAACCTTGCCTACACGACCTACCGGATGCATGGCAGCGGCGAACTCTGCCTTGCGTGGATCCGCCTCATAAGCACGACGAAACATGTCGGTATCGATCACAGCCGGGCAGACGGCGTTGACCCTGATTTTCTTCTTGGCGTACTCGATGGCTGCCGACTTGGTCAGGCCAATGACCGCATGCTTGGACGCCGAATAGATGCTCATCTTCGGTGCTGCCCCCAGGCCTGCCACCGACGCCGTATTGACGATGGCGCCGCCGCCCTGTGCGAGCATTAGCGGTAGCTGGTGCTTCATGCACAGCCAGACGCCTTTGACGTTGACCCCCATGATGGCGTCGAACTCAGCTTCACTGCCTTCAGCCAGGCGGCCCTGTTCGATTTCGATTCCGGCATTGTTGAAGGCGTAGTCGATGCGCCCATAGGTCGCCACAGCCTGCTCGACCATCGCCTTGACCTCCGCGTCGCGGGTAACGTCACAGCGCACGAATACAGCCTCGCCGCCAGCCTCACGAATGGCTTCGGCGCAAGCCGCCCCGCCTTGCTCATCCACATCAGCCACGACTACCTTCAGCCCCTGCTCGGCGAACGCCAATGCTGTCGCGCGGCCAATGCCTGCCGCACCGCCGGTAACCAATGCAACCTGACCGGAAAAAGACATGCTCATGCTAGATACCCTGATCGAATTAATGAAGGCGCCGAGTCCGAATGTGACTACAAGCCAAACCCTGGTCATGGTTATACCGCCATCCTTCCCTTCGATTAAGCAGGGGATGGCGATATCACTCACGCGGATGCCAATGCATTCCAGCGCACCCGCCTTGCTTGCAGTGCTGCGCCAGGGAGGCTAAACCAAGGGTTTGCACACAAAAGAGGTTTCCATGGACAAGACCAATCGCCAGTTCCTGCTGGCCAAGCGCCCGGTTGGCGCACCTAACCGCGAAACCTTCGAGTACGCGGAAAAACCGCTGGGCGAACTCGGCCAGAACCAGATACTGGTCAAGAACGAATACCTGTCGCTTGACCCAGCCATGCGGGGCTGGATGAACGATGCCAAGTCCTACATCCCCCCGGTCGGCATTGGCGAGGTGATGCGTGCCCTCGGCGTGGGAAAGGTCATCGCCTCCCAACATCCAGGGTTTGCCGAAGGCGATTACGTCAATGGCGCGCTGGGCGTGCAGGACTACTTTCTCGGTGAGCCGAAAGGCTTCTACAAGGTTGATCCGAACCAGGCGCCACTGCCTCGCTACCTGTCTGCACTAGGCATGACTGGCATGACCGCCTACTTCGGTCTGCTGTCTGTGGGCGAACCGAAAGCCGGCGAAACCGTGGTGATTTCCGGTGCAGCCGGAGCGGTTGGCAGCGTCGCGGGGCAGATCGCCAAAATCAAAGGCTGTCGCGTAGTTGGGATCGCCGGTGGCGCCGACAAGTGCCGCTTCCTCACCGAGGAGCTCGGATTCGACGCCGCCATCGATTACAAGAGTGAGGATGTTGCAGCAGGGCTGAAGCGCGAATGCCCGAAGGGCGTTGATGTCTATTTCGACAACGTGGGCGGCGACATCCTCGATGCAGTGCTGACGCGCATTGCCGTTGGGGCGCGCATCGTCATCTGCGGTGCTATCAGCCAGTACAACAACAAGGAGGCAGTCAAAGGCCCGGCCAACTACCTGTCGTTGCTGGTCAACCGCGGGCGTATGCAAGGCATGGTGGTGATGGATTATGTCTCACGTTATCCAGAAGCCATGAAAGACATGGCTGGCTGGATGCAGAGCGGCGAGCTGAAGAGCAAGGAAGATGTCGTCGAGGGCCTGGAGACTTTCCCAGAGACATTGATGAAGCTGTTCACCGGCGGCAACTTCGGCAAGCTGGTGCTGAAGGTCAGCTGAGCGGGGTAAAATCGCCGGTCGCCGCGATAGCGGCCGGCTAATCGATCACGCCAGTTCTGCAACGACTGCTGCCAACGCCTGAGCTGGATCGGCGGCCTGGGCGATCGGGCGGCCGATCACTAAATAATCTGAACCTGCTGTAATCGCCTGCGCAGGGGTGAGAATGCGCCGCTGATCATCCGCTGCGCTGCCGGCGGGACGAATGCCCGGCGTCACCAGCTGCAAACCGGCGAACTGCGCCTTCAAGGGCTGCGCCTCCTGAGCCGAGCAGACCAGCCCATCCAGCCCCGCCTTCTCAGCCAGCCCTGCGAGACGCAATACTTGCTGCTGCGGTGGCAGATTCAGGCCGATGTCAGCAAGGTCTGCCTGCTCCATGCTGGTCAACACCGTAACGCCGATCAGCAGCGGCTTCTGCCCGCTCAGCTTATCCAGCGCTTCCCGGCAAGCGGTCATCATCCTCAGGCCGCCGGAGCAATGCACGTTGACCATCCACACGCCCAGCTCTGCTGCCGCCTTGACGGCCATAGCCGTGGTGTTGGGGATGTCGTGGAATTTCAAGTCGAGAAACACCTCGAAGCCTTTGGCCTGCAAAGCTTCCACCACCGGTGGGCCGCAACGGGTGAACAGTTCCTTGCCGACCTTGACGCGACACAGAGCCGGGTCCAGTTGGCCGGCCAATGCCAGCGCAGCATCACGGGAGGGAAAATCGAGCGCAACGATGATCGGAGTCTGGCAGGGCATGGCACGTCCTCGGCAAAATTCGGCGCGTATTGTCGCAGAAAAACCGGTAACCGGCGGAGCTGCTCAGACGCCCGCAAGGCCACAGCCCGCGCCGGGATGGCCTAACGCTGCAGCCGGGCGTAAGGTGGTGCACATACCGATCAAGCTACTGGAGAACTCGCATGCCTTGGTATATCTGGCTTTTACTGGCTCTCGTAATCGGAACAATCATCGGCGGCTTGCTGATGTTGCGCGCAGGGGCCCGCAAGATTCCGCTGACCGACGAGCAAAAACAGCGCATCGCTCAGCGTAATGCCGAGGCAGATGCCCAAGACGCTCGGGATCGCTGAACACAGCCTTGGCGTAGCATTGCGTCCACTCGGCTTGGCACCTATGAACCGCGCGTCTATAAAGTGCTACAATCAGCGGCCGCCGATGGCCTTTAGCCATGATTCAGGCGATCATTCATCCTCTCAACAGGATGATTGAATGTCAGCATCTCGCTCCCTCACCGACAACCTCGACCCCAACGCCAAAAGCGCCTTCGCTCGTCGCACCCTGCCCGGCATCGCCTGCCTATTGGCGGCCGCGCTTCTGGCGGCTGCGGTTGCGGTTATCCAAATCGCCAGCACTATTGACAGTGATGCGCTTGTGCGGGAGCGCTTCCTGACGGGCAAGGCGTTTGAAGCGCACCAACGCGGCATGAGCCGCCACGTGGCGGATAACGCGTTCTGGGGTGATGCCTATGCCAATCTGAGCAGTCGGGTGAACCTGAACTGGGCATACGAACAAGAAAACCTGGGGCCTTCGCTGTACCAGGATTTTGGCTACGACGCCGTTTTCGTGATCGATCCGGACGGGAAAACCACCTACTCGGTCATTCGCGGTGAACTCGTTCAGGTCGATGCGCAGCAATGGCTTGAGAACGGGCTAAAAACGCTGCTGACCGCTGCCCGAATAGCCCTTGAGGATGACGAGACGTCCGCTGGCATCCTCACTGCCGAAGGCCATCCAGCCATGGCGACTGCTGCAGTGATGACCACCGGCGGCAGCGATATCGAAGAGCAACCCGGGCCTGCCTCGGTATTGGTCTTCGTTGACCTGATGGACCCCGACTGGCTGCTTGACCTCGGAGAAGCCTACGCCGTCGAAGGCCTGCGCGTAGACCGCGGCAACGAGCATATCGAGGGTGCACAGGTCAAACTTAACAGGCTCGATGGCTCGCCAGTGCGTTTTACCTGGAGCGTGTCGCAACCCGGCGAATATCTGCTGTGGATCACGTTGCCGGTGCTCGGTGCAGTCACTCTCGGGCTCAGCCTGCTGGCTTGGCTGCTGTTGTGCCAGGCACTCAAAACCGTCCGCATCATGGACGCCAGCTACAGGCGTCTGGTGATCAGCCGCACCGCATTGGCGGCCAGTGAAGAGCGTTTTCGTGACGTGGCGGAAGCTGCTTCCGACTGGATATGGGAAACGGACCAGCACGTCCATCTCACCTACCTGTCTGCCCGCTTCGAGGAAATTACCGGGCATGTGCCTGCGACCTGGATTGGCCGCCCGCTGATCGACCTGCTGGTCACTGATCACGCCGCACTGCAGGAATGGCTGAGCAGTAAACACAACGTGCCGCTGCGTTGCAGCTATCACGCCGCGGATGGATGCGTGCGGCATTGCCGCTTGTCTGCCCGGGAGATCCACGACGGCGGCCAACTGCTGGGATATCGCGGCACTGCCAGCGATGTCACCGAAGAGACCAAGGCACAGGCTCGTGTCCAATACTTGTCTCAGCATGACGCCTTGACCGGCTTGCCCAACCGTAACCGGCTGCGCGATTACCTCGAGAGCAAACTTAATTCACTAACCACCGCGTCGCGGCTGACCGTTCTCTATATCGATCTGGACCGCTTCAAGCCGGTGAATGACACCCTCGGTCATGGCGCCGGCGACGAGGTCCTTATCGGTGTCGCCAACCGTCTGAAACAGTGCATCAGAGGTGACGATCTGGTCGCCCGCCTGGGCGGCGATGAGTTCGTCATGGTGATGAGCCGCCTACAACACAACGAAGACATTGAGGCGCTATGTGCCCGCGTTGTCGGTGCCATCAGCGAGCCATTCAGCTATGAGGACAAGCAGATTCATATAGGCGCCAGCGTCGGAATTGCCTTGGCGCCTACCGATGCCAGCCAGGCCAGCGAGCTGCTGCGGTGCGCCGACATCGCCTTGTATCAGGCCAAGACCGACGGGCGTGGCACTTGGTGCTTCTATGGCGTCGAGATGGACAAGCGACTGCACGAACGGCGCAATCAGGAAGACGAGCTGCGCCAAGCAATTGCCGAAGGTCAGTTCGAAGCGTATTACCAGCCCCGTTATCTGAGCGAAGACATGCGTATCAATGGAGCTGAAGCGTTGCTGCGTTGGCACCATCCCAGCCGGGGCCTACTGCTACCCGAACAATTCATTCCGCTGGCAGAAGAGACCGGGCTGATCGTGCCACTGGGCGAATGGGTGCTGCGCGAGGCCTGCTTCGAGGCGGCAAACTGGAGTGATGACCTGGTCGTGTCTGTCAATCTATCGCCGCTGCAACTTCGCATTGGCGATCTCTACCAGGTGATAGTCAGCGGGCTCGGTGATAGTGGCTTGCCCGCAAACCGACTGGAACTGGAGATTACCGAAACCGCGTTGCTGCAGGAAAACGAGAGCACTCTGGATGTGCTCAATCGGCTGAAATCGCTCGGCCTGCGGCTGGCAATGGATGACTTCGGCACTGGCTACTCATCGCTGAGCAATCTGCGTAACTACCCGTTCGACATGATCAAGATCGACGGCAGTTTCATTGCGGGCATGTCCCTCTCAGTAGAAAACCATTCCATTGTCAAAGCGTTGATCGACCTCGGCCGTGGTTTGCGTATGCGCGTTACCGCTGAAGGTGTGGAAACGCTGGAACAGCTGAACCTACTGCTGGCTGACGGTTGTAGCGAACTGCAAGGGTTCCACATGAGCCATCCGCTGCCCGCGAAGGAGCTCAGCGCGTTGCTCAGCAAGGCCCGACCGGCCGACGAGGCGAATCAATAATCCGTCAGCACGTTCAACGCTTGAGTTCGAAATTGATCTGCGCCCCATCGATGATGGCTTCGTCCTGGGCCATGCCTGGCAAAAGCTCGCCGCTCATCTGCAGCGAGCGAGAATCCTGGCTGGATTCGAACAGCGGCGGAAGCAAACTCAGGTTCGTCGGCTCGTCCGCTGGACCGAGGCTTTCGGTCCAATCCTCCGGTAGGCTCAGGTCGAGATCCGGCTCGGGCAGTTCCACCTTCTCCAGCTTGGTCTTTGGCGCAGCGGCGGGTGCACCCTTGACCTTTGGCGGAGGGGCCGCGGGTTCGTTTGGTGATGGTTCGGGGTTCGCTACCAAAGCCGACTCGGTTTCGATCTCGATGCTCTCCGGGCGATCCCTCGCATCCAGCTTGGGCTCGGCTATTACCGGCGCAGCAGTATCAGGCGTCGAAACAGTGACCTTGGGCGGTGCAGGAGGCGCAGGCTGATCCGGAACCTTGTCGCAGGCGCCAAGGAGCGATAGCCCCACCAACATCAGCCATCTCATCTCCCGCCCTCCTCATATCAATTAGCTCGATTGTCGGCAAAGCTCTCCAGCAAGCTCACCCAAGGTCTCCAATGCTCGCTCCGCCTCGGCCGTCCAGGGCAGCGCGCAGTTGAGCCGCACACAGTGATTGAACTGCTCAGTGTTGCTGAAAATCAGACCCGGCGCGATGCTGATCCCACGCTTCAACGCCTGGACATGCAGATCCTTCGTATTCACCCGAGCCGGTAAGCTGACCCAGAGGATGAAACCGCCCGTAGGCCGAGTCATCTGAGTGCCTTCCGGGAAGTAACGTTGCACGGCCAATTGGAAAGCGCTGAGATTCTTCCGGTACTCGTGGCGGATGTAGCGCAAATGGCGGTCATAACCCCCATTTTCCAAATACGCGGCAACGCCCATTTGCGTAACACTGCAGGCCGAATGCGTGCTGAAGGTCTGCAAACGCTTTATCTCTTCACGGTAGCGGCCAGGAATAATCCAGCCAATACGCACACCGGGTGAAATGGTCTTGGAGAAGCTTGAGCAATAAATCACCCGCCCCTCGGTATCATTGGATTTGAGCGCCCGGATCGATCCTACGTCGAACAGCAACTCGCCGTAGATATCGTCTTCGACAATCTGAATGTCGAAATTCGCTGCCAGCTTCAGCAACTGCTTCTGCCGTACGTCGGGAACACTGCCACCGAGCGGATTGCTTAAACGCGCCGTCAGTACCAGCGCCTTGATCGGCCACTGGCTGGCCGCCAGCTGCAACGCTTCAAGGCTAAGCCCGGTATCCGGATCACAAGGGATCTCGATCACCTTGAGCCCGAGCAAATCGGCCAATTGCAGCAAACCGTAGTAACTGGGCGACTCCGCTGCGATCAAATCGCCGGGTTTGGTCAGCACGCGCAAGGACATCTGCAGCGCATCGACGCAGCCGTGCGTAATCACCACGTCATCAGGGCCGACGACCACGCCCGCGTCGCGCATGCGAATCGCTACCTGCCGGCGCAGCGGCTCGTAGCCGGGGCTGAACATGTAGCTGAACGCCTGCTGACTCTGGAAACGAGTGACTTTGGCGAGCTGTTGATGTAACGCACGAGCCGGTAGATAGTCCACGTGCGGTACGGCGGCACCCAGCGGTATAAGCCCGTCACGGCGCGATTCACTGAGCACCTGATTGATGATGCTGCTGCGGGTGACCAACGTCGGCCGTTCGACCTGAGCGATATCCGGTGTAGGCGCGGTCAGTGCGGGAGTGTGATGAACGTAGAAACCGGATTGCGGACGGGCGCGGATCATGCCCTGGTCTTCCAGATTGGCATAGGCCTGCAGGACCGTCGCGTGGCTGACGTTCAGCTGCATGCTCATTTTGCGCACCGAGGGCACCCGCTCGCCCGGGCGATAGACGCCTCGCCGGATATCGTCGGCGAGCTGGTGTGCAATACGCTGATAAAGCAACAGATTGGTCATTTCGTCCGTCTCCGCCAACTGGACCATAACAGTAGTACAACACCGTTATGCACGACCAATACAGTTATCCGCTAACTCGCCGACACAGTCAGTTACCTTTCTAACCATCTGAGTTCAACGGGGGCTGCTCAGACGTCCTTGCTCGTCAGAAAATAAAATCTCGACCCGCCGATTCTGTGCACGCCCGCGCGCCGACGCGTTCTCGGCGACGCGATATTGCTCGCCATAGCCGACCACCTCGATACGCCCCGCATCGATCCCGAGGCTCTGCATGAAGTCGCCGACCGTTTGCGCACGCGCCTTGGACAAGGCGAGGTTTTCGGCCGCATCCCCTCGATTGTCCGTATAGCCCTCGATCCGGACCCGCCGCTTGGGATTGAGCTGCAGGAAATGGACGACCTTGAGCAGCGTGCGGTTGGCGGATGCGCCTAGTTCGGCACTGGCTGCCCTGAACAGCACGTCACCCAGGGTCATGACCAGACCGCGATCGGTCTCGGCAGCCGCCAGGCTGGCCATCTGATCCTCCAGCCAGCGCCCCTGATGTTGCATGTCGAGCATCCTGGCTTCCTGTACAGCCTGACGTAGACGCTCTAGCTCCATGCTCAGCTGGGTCGCGCGCCTTTGATTCTGTAACTGTTCGCTGTGCTGGCGGGCAATCTCGCTATAACGTTTGCTGAGGTAGGCATAATGAATGACATCCTCTGCGCTGCCCCAGTAGCCAGCGAAGCGCTTTGCGCGCTCCAGTGACTCGCCCGCTCGCATCACGTCCTTGGGCGCATCCTGAAGGATCTGCGGCACTTCACTGATGCTCTGAAAAGTCATGGCTGCGTCTTCCAGCTGCTGCTGCGACTCGAGCGTCGCGCAACCTGGAAGTGCGCCAAGCGCAACCAGCAGCGCGGGTATTAGATAGACCGGCTTCACTGCAACGCTCCCAGCTGTTCTCGCAAGCGCGCGATGCGGCGGTGCAACTCCGCCAGCTCCTGCTGACTTTTATCATTAAGCACGCGGGCCTCGGCAAGTCGCGCGTCAAGTTCGGCTTGCTCGGCTTGCAGGCGTGCCTCTCGATAATGCTCGCCCTTCATCGCTGCCTCCGCAGCCGCCAGTTTCTGCTCAGCCAGTGTCAGTTCCGAAGCGCCCAACGAGCGAGCCTGGTTCAACGCCTGCTCGGTAAGTCGCAGCTGTTCAATGGGAGCGGGATCGCTGGCACAACCAACCATTGCGAACAGCACGAGCGTGCCGCAAAAATGTTTTATCAAGTGACGATCCTACCGTTGTGAATTGCGTGTCGACGCTGACTGCTGCTTCCAGCGCTCGATGTTGTCCACCAGCAGTTGCTGCGGCACTCCAGCGGCTCGCAATTCTGTCATTTTTATCGCCAGCTGTCCGCGCAGCCATGGCCCGTTGCAGGCCGAGTCGTGAGCGACCGCAAAATGCAAACCGCGGATGAAAACCGGTGGGTCCAACCGCTGTATATCGGCTAGCAATCCCTGTCGGGCTGCATATGCAATCAGGCTGTAGCGCTCATGCAGCACATAATCAGCTTTGCCCGCCAACAGTGCGCTTAGCGCCTTGGCCAGGCTCGACACCGAGCGCAGATTAAGGTTGTCTTTGGCATAGCTGTCGAATGCACTGCCAAAGCCAGCCGTCGTGACATAAATGCCCGAGCGACCTGCCAGATCCTCCCGATTGGAGTAGAGGAACCCCGGCTCCTGACGTACCCAGGCAGACATCTGCAAGTTAGTGATCGATGGATGGATAAAGTCCAAATAGGCCAGCTCACTGGGAGACAGTACCGCATCGGCCAGTACGTCCACTCGGCCGCTGCGCACTTGCTCAAGCGCCTTCGGCGCGTCACCTGTGTAGAGCACGTCAAGTTTCAAATCGAGCGAGTCGGTGATCCTTTTCAGCAGATCGGCATTCGCACCCACCAGACGTTTGGGGTTTTGCGGATCACGCCAGAGAAAAGGCGGGTTGTCCGCACCGCCGGTCGCGATCAGCCGGTCACACTTTGCAGCCGCCGCGTGCGTCGCGAGAGGTGTTGCCAACAACAAGGCGAGCAAGGCGGACTTCAGCGGAACGGCACAGCGCATGGAAAACCTCATTGTTCGAAATCGGACAGGCGCCTCTCGCGCCTGCAGGAATCTTACCATTGGGCAACGCAGCCAAGCGCCCATAAAAAAACCCGCTGCGAGAGCGGGTTTTTCAACCTAGTCGGTCACACCAGCTCTTCAAGCTCTGGCAGGATCTCGAATAGATCGCCAACCAGGCCATAGTCGGCAACCTGGAAGATAGGCGCCTCCTCGTCCTTGTTGATCGCGACGATTACCTTGGAGTCCTTCATGCCCGCGAGGTGCTGGATCGCTCCGGAGATACCGACTGCGATGTACAGCTGCGGCGCAACGATCTTGCCCGTCTGACCGACCTGCATGTCGTTCGGCACGAAACCGGCATCGACCGCGGCACGCGAGGCACCAACGGCGGCGCCGAGTTTGTCGGCCAGCGAGTAGAGGTGCTTGAAGTTGTCACCGTTCTGCATGCCGCGACCACCGGAGACAACGATCTTCGCAGCCGTCAGCTCAGGACGATCAGACTTGGCCAGTTCCTCGCCAACGAACGAGGAAACGCCCGCATCGCCAGTACCGGAAACCTGCTCGACAGCTGCCGAACCCCCTTCGGCATTGACCGGATCAAAACCAGTGGCACGCACGGTAATAACCTTGATCGCTGCGCTGGATTGCACGGTGGCAATGGCGTTACCGGCATAGATCGGACGCTTGAAGGTGTCCGGGCTTTCAACAGCGATGATTTCAGAGATCTGATCAACGTCCAGCTTGGCGGCGACGCGTGGCAGGAAGTTCTTGCCGTTGGTAGTGGCAGCAGCCAGTACGTGGCTGTAATCCTTCGCCAGATCGGCAATCAGCGGCGCAACGTTTTCCGGCAGCTGATTGGCGTAGGCAGCATCGTCGGCGACAAGTACCTTGGAAACGCCTTCGATCTTGGCTGCAGCTTCACCGATCGCAGCGCAACCGGCACCGGCAACCAGCACATGAATGTCGCCGCCGATCGCCTTGGCCGCGGCCACGGTGTTCAGAGTGGCAGCAGCCAGAACGGCGTTGTTGTGTTCAGCGATAACCAGGATAGTCATTTAGATTACCTTCGCCTCGTTCTTCAGTTTCTCGACCAGTTCAGCCACGGACTTGACCTTGATACCTGCGCTGCGTGCGGCCGGCGCTTCGACTTTCAGGGTCTTCACGGTGGAAGTGGTGGTTACGCCGAGCGCGTCCGGCGTCAGCACTTCCAGCGGCTTCTTCTTGGCCTTCATGATGTTAGGCAGCGACGCGTAGCGCGGCTCGTTCAGGCGCAAATCCGTGGTCACGATTGCTGGCAGATTCAACGCAACGGTTTGCGCGCCGCCGTCGATTTCGCGCTCAACGTTCACCTTGTCGCCCGCCACTTCGACTTTCGAGGCGAAAGTGCCCTGGGCGAACCCAGTCAGCGCACCGAGCATCTGGCCAGTCTGGTTGTTGTCACTGTCGATGGCCTGTTTGCCAAGGATCACCAGCTGCGGCTGCTCTTTGTCGACAACAGCCTTCAGAAGTTTGGCAACGGCCAAGGAATTGAGCTCTTCGCTGGACTCGACCAGCACGGCGCGATCGGCACCCAGTGCCAGCGCGGTGCGCAGCTGCTCCTGGGCAGCGGTCGGACCGATGGAAACCACGACGATTTCGCTCGCCACGCCTTTCTCTTTCAGGCGTACGGCTTCTTCAACAGCGATTTCGCAGAAGGGGTTCATCGACATTTTGACGTTGGCGAGGTCGACGCCGGAGTTGTCCGCCTTGACGCGAACCTTGACGTTGTAATCGACCACTCGTTTGACAGCTACAAGAATCTTCATGGATTCCTCGTTACTCTCCGGTGAATAGAATTTCGCCGAGGCGAACCGAGCCATGCTCAAGGACCGGGCCGCCATTAGCCTTCGGACCTGTTCGGCGAGCACAAAACTGCCCGTATCTTGACTGCAGGCAACAGCTGGGGTCAACAACGCAAATGACCCGTTATAAGCCGCTGTTTCCGGATTCTATCAGGCTTGAGAGAAATTCAAACAAACGTTTGTATTGGACCCTTTCGGGCGTCTATATATAATGCGGCAGCTCGGCTTGGTCAGGGATACGATCCAGCCCTCCACTATCTATAAAACAATCAAGCCTTGAGTAGGAGATAGCCAATGGAACGCGAATACATGGAATTCGACGTAGTCATCGTCGGCGCCGGCCCCGCGGGCCTGTCCGCTGCCTGCCGACTGAAGCAGCGAGCCGCCGATGCCGGAAAGGAAATCAGCGTCTGCGTCGTTGAGAAGGGTTCCGAAGTTGGCGCCCACATCCTATCCGGTGCCGTGTTCGAGCCGCGCGCCCTGAATGAGCTCTTTCCCAACTGGAAAGAACTGGAGGCGCCGCTCAACACGCCAGTCAAGCGTGACGACATCTACCTGCTCAAGACTGCCGAAGCCGCTCGCAAGCTGCCCAATGCGCTGGTCCCCAAAACCATGCACAACGAAGGCAATTACATCATTTCGCTGGGTAACTTTTGTCGCTGGCTAGCCCAGCAGGCTGAAAACCTCGGCGTCGAGATCTATCCCGGCTTCGCAGCCCAGGAAGCGCTGATCGACGAGCAGGGTGTGGTTCGCGGCATCCTTACCGGCGACCTCGGCGTGGACCGTGAAGGCAATCCGAAGGAAGGCATGTACACCCCCGGCATGGAACTGCGTGCCAAGTACACCCTGTTCGCCGAAGGCTGCCGTGGCCATATCGGCAAGCAGCTGATCAACCGCTTCCAGCTCAACGCCAATGTCGATCCGCAGCACTACGGGATAGGCATCAAGGAGCTCTGGGACATCGACCCAGCCAAGCACGAGCAGGGTCTGGTCGTGCACACTGCAGGCTGGCCGCTGAACGACGATAACACCGGCGGCTCGTTCCTCTATCACCTGGAAAACAACCAGGTCGTGGTCGGGCTGATCGTCGATCTCTCCTACAGCAACCCGTACCTCTCCCCGTTCGATGAGTTCCAGCGCTACAAGCATCATCCGGTGATCAAGCAGTACCTGGAGGGCGGCAAGCGCGTTTCCTACGGCGCGCGGGCGATCGCCAAAGGCGGCATCAATTCGCTGCCGAAGATGGTGTTCAATGGCGGCGCATTGATCGGCTGCGATGCCGGCACCCTGAACTTCGCCAAGATCAAGGGCAGCCATACCGCCATGAAGTCCGGCATGCTGGCGGCAGAAGCGGTAGCGGACGCCTTATTCGCCGGCCGTGAAGGTGGCGACGAGCTGACCGGCTATGAAGAGGGTTTCAAAGCCAGCTGGCTTTATCAGGAGCTATACGCCAGCCGCAATTTTGGCGCAGCGATTCACAAGTGGGGCGCCGTCAAGGGCGGTGCGTTCAACTTCATCGACCAGAACATTTTCAGCGGTAAGATTCCGTTCACGCTACACGACACCAAGCCGGACTACGCGTGCCTGAAGACTGCCGCAGAGTCGAAGAAGATCGACTACCCCAAACCGGACGGCAAGCTCAGCTTCGACAAGCTGAGTTCGGTATTCCTCTCCAACACCAACCATGAAGAGGAGCAGCCGGTTCACCTCAAACTGATCGATCCGAGCATTCCGATCGAAAAGAACCTGCCGATGTACGACGAACCTGCCCAGCGTTACTGCCCGGCCGGCGTCTACGAGGTGGTGGACAGCGATGACGGTGGCAAACGCTTCCAGATCAACGCGCAGAACTGCGTGCACTGCAAGACCTGTGACATCAAGGACCCGGCGCAGAACATCGTCTGGGTCGCGCCGGAAGGCACCGGGGGACCGAACTACCCCAACATGTGACAAGGCTGCCCTGCAGCTTAGCGAACCCCGCCTCGGCGGGGTTTTGCTTTTTAAGATCCACTACCTCGGCGACTGCGATAAACATCTGTGCCACCGAGAAGGTCACCAGAGCGCAGCCACCTAGCAAAAAGCCCTGAAAACGAAAAGCCCCGGCCTGGGCCTAATGCTGTTCACTTAAGCGGAGCAGCCTTACGATCCACCGGATACCGGGTTTTGGAAATTTTCACCGTCCTTGGCCTCCCTGGCCTTGGACGGTGATCCAGAAACAGCCCTGCGACACCTCCCCGCAATTCAGCCAGCCTTCTTCCTGTTGCCGAAACCGGATTGGCCGCAGCCATGACGATCAATTGCACCGCGATGTACTGGCAGGCGGGTTTGAACCTTATATCTGAAGGCTCCCGACC
>NZ_JBNNHS010000005.1:0-306577 GCF_050269105.1 Pseudomonas sp. NPDC077408 | reverse complement strand
CATTCTACTCGAATCCGCCATCCGTGCAACCCTTTATTTTCGCTAACTTCTTGATTTACAAGAGGTTTCGCTAAAGGCCTGCGCCGGAGAAGGTGAGCATTATAGGCACTGGGAAACTCGCGTCAACCGTTGTTTTATTCCGGCTTAAGCGAAACACGGCCGAAAGCTTTTTTCCCTGCCTGGCAGACGTGCACTGAACCAACGCAGAAGAGAAACGACCGATCAACAACCCGCCCATCAACCCGCACCCCACCCGAAGCCAACAGATCACGAGCCACGGCCGCATTCTTGACTAGGCCTGCCCGGTTCAAGACCGAGGCGATTGGCATATCTTCTGTAGAACACAGGCTGATCTCAGGAATATCTTCCGGCAACTCACCCTCTTTCATTCTATTGCCAGCAGAGCGATGAGCTGTCGCAGCGGCCTCCTCGCCATGAAAGCGAGCAACAATCTCTTCCGCCAGCTTGATTTTGATGTCGCGAGGATTCGCGCCGCGCGACACATCGACCCGATACTCGTCGATTTCCGCCAGGTCTCGGAAGCTCAACAACTCGAAATATCGCCACATGAGCGCATCCGGAATCGACACCAACTTGCTATACATGACGCCCGGCGCTTCCTGGATCCCGACATAGTTACCCAACGATTTGGACATTTTCTTCACGCCATCCAGACCCTCTAGAAGCGGCATGGTGACGATGCATTGAGACTCCTGCCCATAAGAGCGCTGCAGCTCGCGCCCCATTAACAGATTGAACTTCTGATCCGTCCCACCCAGCTCTACATCCGCCCGCAACGCAACGGAGTCGTAACCCTGGACCAATGGATAAAGGAACTCGTGGATAGCAATAGGCTGGTTGGTCGAGTAGCGCTTGCTGAAATCGTCTCTTTCCAGCATACGAGCCACGGTGTACTGCGATGCCAAACGAATAAAGTCGGACGGCGTCAAACCATCCATCCAAGAGGAATTGAAGGCCACCTCGGTCTTGCCAGGATCAAGAATTTTGAACACCTGGCTCTTATAGGTTTCCGCATTCTCCAGCACCTGATCACGCGTCAAAGGTGGCCGCGTTGCACTCTTGCCGCTTGGGTCGCCAATCATCCCGGTGAAATCCCCTATAAGGAAGACCACCTGATGCCCGAGCTCCTGAAACTGGCGCAGCTTATTTATAAGCACGGTATGACCGAGATGCAGATCCGGCGCAGTTGGATCGAAGCCGGCCTTGATTCGAAGCGGCAGGCCGCGCTCCAGCTTGTTAACCAGCTCTGCCTCGACGAGCACTTCGTCAGCGCCCCGCTTGATCACCGACAACTGCTCTTGAACCGACTTCATTGGAGGCCCCACGCCAGGAAATAAGGCGGTAAACCTTACAAGAACCCCCGGAAAATTCAACGTCGTCGAACGCGAACCAGCCCGCGACCGGTGGATTCAAGGGTTGCCTCGACAGCACTTTGCTTATATTTTAGGCAAATATTTTCTCTGTACAAAATATCGCCAGACATTCCAGACTTTCTAATGACCTATTCAAAATCGAAAGCCCCCCTCTACCCGAAGAGCCATCTCCTGGCTGCAAGCGGTATAGCTGCGCTTCTGAGCCTGGCACTTCTTGTATTCCCATCCCGCGAAGTCGAAGCCAAAAAAACCTTTCTTGATCTGCGTCTCGATACCGCCGCAGAACTTGAGACCGCAAGCGAAGAACCTCTTGTTAGCCTTTCGGTTGAGTCTCCCTTCACTCGGACCGAAACCCCTGGCGAACCTGAACTTCAGTCGTTGCAGCAGGAAGACGCTGAAGCGGCTACCAAAGCCACACCTCTGTCGAAAGAAGTGGTCGTGGCGAACGGGGATACGCTGTCGACGGTATTTGCAAAGGTTGGCCTTCCTCAAGCAACCGTTCACGACGTCTTGGCCAGCAGCAAAGAGGCAAAGCAATTTGCTCGCCTGAAGGTTGGCCAGCGCCTGGAGTTTGAACTGGATGACCAGGGCAACCTAGCCCAGCTACGCAGCCAGTTGAACAAGCTGGAAAGCGTGCAACTGGAGCGATCTGGCACCAGCTACGTATTCAAGAAGGAACAGCTCAAGCCGGACCTGAGTACTGCTTACGCCTATGGCCGCATAGAGAGCAGCTTGTTCCTAGCTGCGAAGCGCGCAGGACTCAGTCACAACTTGACGATGGATCTGGCCAACGTGTTCGGATACGACATCGATTTCGCCATGGACATACGTAAAGGCGATTCATTCGAGGTGATATACGAGCAAAAAACTGTTGCCGGCGACCGCGTTGGAACAGGCAACATTCTCGCGGCCCGCTTCACCAATCGCGGTAAGAGCTATACAGCTGTTCGCTATACCAACAAGCAGGGTAATAGCAGCTATTACACCGCTGACGGCCAAAGTATGCGCAAGGCGTTCATTCGCACACCTGTAGACTTCGCGCGCATCAGCTCACGCTTTTCCAACGGTCGCAAACACCCCATCCTAAACAAGATCCGCGCGCACAAAGGCGTGGACTACGCCGCAGCGCGCGGCACGCCTATCAAGAGTGCCGGAGACGGCAAAGTGCTTCTCGCTGGCCGTAAAGGAGGATACGGGAACACCGTGGTCATTCAACACGGTAATCGTTACCGCACGCTTTACGCTCACATGCAGGGATTTGCCAAAGGCGTACGCAACGGCTCCTCGGTCAAACAGGGCCAAATCATTGGCTATATCGGTACGACCGGCCTGTCGACCGGCCCGCACCTGCATTATGAATTTCAGGTCGATGGCGTGCATGTCGATCCGCTGGGCCTAAAATTGCCAATGGCGGACCCCATTGCGAAGAATGAAAAACAGCGCTTCCTGCAGCTCAGCAATCCCCTGATGGCGCGCATGGACGAAGAGCGCGCAACCATGCTGGCAATGAAGAGCGAGTAGATGTCGTTCTACATCGGGGTCATGTCAGGTACCAGTCTGGATGGACTTGACTTCGCTCTGATTGAACAGGGTCAACGAACGACCCTGCTGGAGACACATTACGAGCCTATGCCGGGGCAGCTCAAACAGGATCTGCTCGATCTGTGTACGTCCGCTTCTGACGAACTAGCTCGGGCAGCCATTGCTGAACAGGCTTGGGCCAAACTCGCAAGCGCCGGGGTACACCAACTGCTACACAAAGCGCAGTTCGTCCCCTCAGCCATTCGTGCGATCGGTAGCCATGGGCAGACCGTGCGACACGAGCCGCAACGCGGCTTCTCTATCCAAATCGGGCACCCTTCTCTACTCGCCGAACTAACCGGCATCAGCGTTGTGACTGATTTTCGTCGGCGCGACATTGCAGCCGGTGGTCAGGGCGCACCGCTGGTACCCGCCTTCCACGAAACCATGTTCAGCGACGCCGAACGGATCAGAGCGGTGCTCAATATTGGGGGGTTCAGCAACGTCAGCTTGCTACATTCGGGCACGCCGACACGCGGTTTCGACTGCGGTCCAGGCAACGTGCTGCTCGACGCTTGGATAAATCGCCACCAGGGGCAACCCTATGATCGCGACGGAAACTGGGCATCCAGCGGCCATGTCAATCACCACTTGCTGACGCTACTGTTAAGTGACAAGTTCTTCTCTACTCATGGCCCAAAGAGCACCGGACGGGAACTATTCAACCTGCCCTGGCTGGACACCCACCTCGCATCGTTCCCCGACCTCGCTCCTCAAGATGTCCAGGCTACTCTGCTCGAACTGACGGCCCGCAGCATCAGCGAATCGCTCATGGCGGCCCAACCTGACGCAGAGGATGTGCTGGTCTGCGGCGGCGGTGCACACAACACGGCGCTGATGCAAAGGCTGCGAGCATTGCTGCCAACATGCGAGCTGGCGAGCACCACGAGCTACGGAGTAGAACCGGACTGGCTAGAAGCCATGGCATTCGCCTGGTTAGCGCACTGCTGCATAGAGGGTATCGCCGCCAACCGTCCAAGCGTGACAGGCGCTCGCGGGCTGCGAATCCTTGGCGCCATCTATCCCGCGTGAGCTGTTCGCGTCGCACGGTCATACCGGCCCGTCACCATCCTGGCTCAGAAACAAAAACACCGTGCCAAGGCACGGTGTCTCTTTGCTGCAAGAGATCTTAGATCGAGAACGACTGGCCGCAACCGCAGGTTGTCGTAGCGTTCGGGTTTTTGATGATGAAGCGTGACCCCTCCAGGCCTTCCTGATAGTCGACTTCAGCACCAGCCAAATATTGGTAGCTCATCGGGTCCACGACCAAGCTCACACCCTCACGTTCAATGATGGTGTCGTCTTCCGCGAGCTCCTCGTCGAACGTAAAACCATACTGAAAACCAGAGCAACCGCCGCCGGTGACGAAGACACGCAGCTTCAGCCGCGGATTGCCCTCTTCATCGACCAGACTCTTCACCTTGCTCGCGGCGCCCTGACTGAACTGGATCGCGGTGGGCGTGAAGGATTCGACACTCATTTGGTTCTCCTGGCGCGTGAACGCACGTTACTGCTTGACGCCGCATTATCGGCTTGTCCTACAAAATTGGTCAACTATTCATCGATCACGTATTCATCGATCACGTATTCATCGATCACGGGCCGATACGATACTGATCTCAAGCGATTTCACTGACAGCCAGTTCAGGGCAACAAAGCCGCATTGCCTAGGCCGAGCCGCTCATCCAGCCCGAAGATGATGTTCATGTTCTGCAGCGCCTGACCGGAGGCGCCTTTAACAAGGTTATCGATGACCGACAGCACGACCACCAGATCTCCATCCTGAGGACGATGGATTGCGATACGGCATACGTTGGCACCACGAACACTGCGCGTCTCCGGATGACTGCCTGCAGGCATCACATCGACAAAAGGCTCGCTAGCGTAACGTTGCTCGTAAAGCGCTTGCAGATCCACCGAGGTGTCGGCAACCGTCGCGTACAAAGTGGCATGAATGCCGCGGATCATCGGCGTCAAATGGGGAACGAAGGTCAACCCCACATTACCCCCGGCGGCACGTCGCAGCCCTTGGGTGATCTCTGGTAGATGACGGTGACCTTTGACGGCATAGGCCATCATGCTTTCGCCCGCCTCGGTGAACAACGAGCCGATCTTCGCTGCCCGTCCGGCGCCGCTAACGCCCGACTTGCAGTCGGCTATTAGCCGAGATGTGTCGGCCAGGCCACGCTCCAACAACGGCAGGTAGCCGAGCTGGGTTGCCGTGGGATAGCAACCGGGCACAGCAATCAGGCGCGCCCCCTTGATCTGATCACGGTTCACTTCCGGCAGCCCGTAAACCGCTTCGGGCAGCAGGTCAGGCGCCCCATGTGGCTGGCCATACCACTTGGCCCACTCATCCGCATCTTGCAGGCGGAAGTCCGCGGAGAGGTCGATAACCCGAGTACCGGCATCCAACAGCTCTCCCGCCAGGGCATGGGCCACGCCATGAGGAGTGGCGAAGAAGACCACATCGCATGCGCCTAGCGTTGCGGTGTCGGGCACACTGAAGGCCAGCTCGTCGTAATGGCCTCGGAGATTCGGATACATATCCGTCACCTTGACCCCGTTTTCGGAGCGAGAGGTGATCACAGCCACTTCCGCCTGAGGGTGCTGGGCTAGCAGGCGCAGCAACTCGACCCCGGTGTAGCCTGTGCCGCCAACGATTCCGACCTTGACCATGAGCTGCCTCTCGCAGTGGAACGATAAAGAACGTTGATGATAAAGGCGCCTGCGCTCAGGGCCAACCACCGAGATGACGCGCGGGCCCTCTAGCCACTACTATCGGGCTGACTCTGAACCGAAGGAACTTCCGAATGCTCTATCTCTGGCTGAAAGCCCTGCACATCGTTGCAATCGTCTGCTGGTTCGCGGGGCTGTTCTATCTGCCGAGATTGTTCGTTTATCACGCCATGAGCGAGGACGCGATCAGTCGAGAGCGGTTCCAGGTCATGGAACGCAAACTCTATCGCGGCATTATGATTCCCTCGATGGTCGCCACGCTGGCTTTCGGCATTGGCATGATTGCGCTTAACCCTGCGCTGTTCAGCGGAGGGTGGCTACACGCCAAGCTCGCACTGGTTGTCCTGCTGATCGGCTATCACCATATGTGTGGCGCTCAGCTAAAACGATTCGCACGCGACGAAAACACTCGCAGTCACGTGTTCTATCGCTGGTTCAACGAGTTTCCGGTATTGCTGCTACTGGCTATCGTCATTCTGGTCGTAATCAAACCATTCTGAAACCGACTCAAGGAATCTGCCATGTCATTGCCCGTACTGCTCGAAGAGCGCCTTCGTCTGCCTTTGGTCGCCGCTCCCATGTTCTTGGTATCAAACCCTGCACTGGTGGCAGCATGTTGCTCCACCGGTGTGGTCGGCAGCTTTCCTGCACTGAATCAGCGAGAAAGCAGCGGTTTCCGGGATTGGCTACAGGAGATAGACCAGCACCTGTCGGGCGCCCATAAACCCGCGCCGTATGCGGTCAACCTAATCGTGCATCACAGCAATCCTCGGCTCCAGGCTGATCTTTCGATATGCGTGGAGCAGCGGGTGCCGATTGTCATTACAAGTCTCGGCGCCGTGAAAGAAGTGGTGGACGCCGTTCACAGCTACGGCGGGCTGGTTTTCCATGATGTCACCACACGGCGCCATGCTGAGAAAGCTGCTGATGCTGGGGTTGATGGTCTGATAGCGGTGGCAGCAGGCGCAGGCGGGCACGCCGGCACTTGGAGTCCCTTTGCCTTGGTGGCAGAAATTCGCCAGTTCTTCGACAAAACGCTGCTGCTCTCCGGCTGCCTCAACCATGGTCACGAGATACTCGCGGCGCAGCTCCTCGGAGCGGACTTGGCCTATATGGGGACGCGTTTCATTGCCACCCGAGAAAGCCAGGCTTCGGATGAATACAAGCAGATGCTTCTGCAGGCACATGCTGCGGACATCATTCACACCGCAGCGGTATCAGGCGTACCTGCTAGCTTCCTGCGTCAAAGCTTGCAGCAAGCCGGCTACGACGAGGAGCGCCTGAAAAACAAAGGCGAAATGAATTATGCAGAAAAGCTTAAGCCCGTCAGCGATGAGGCCAAGGCATGGAAAACCGTGTGGTCGGCTGGCCAGGGCGTTGGGGAAATACGAGACTTGCCGACCAGTGAAGAACTGATTGCCCGGCTGGATCGGGAATACCGTGCCGCCCACGATCACGCAGCGCAGCTGTCGCATCGCTGGCTGCGCCAACCGTGACGCATCTCTCAATTGCCACAAGCCTCGCGCAACTCTGATTGGAGGCGCTTGTTGGCCGTTCACCCGCAATTTAGGCTTGCGCGAAAAACCGGCAACAGGGACGCTGGATGAGCACTGATCAATTCCGAATCGTTTTCGACGGTGAACTTGTACCGGGCTTCTCGCCCGATACGGCCAAGAGCAACCTGACCCGACTCTTTAAAAGCGACGCCGACAAAGTCGAGCGCCTGTTTGGTCGTGGCTCAGTACATATCAAGCGTGACCTGAGCGCTCCGGAAGCTGACCGATACGTGCAAGCGCTGCAGCGTGCCGGCATCCAGGCACGCAAGGAACCCGAAGCAGCAAAAGGTCTGACGCTCACAATCGCTGATTATGCGCCGGCACCTTCGAGCGAGGTCCCTATCGCCAGTGAGAAGATGGACTGCCCTAAATGCGGCCACACTCAGCCAGCCGCTATCGAATGCCACAGCTGCGGCATCGTTATCCAGAAGTACCTGGCACGCCAGGCACAGCTGGGCGAAACGCCAGCGCAACGTAACAGCGCTGCGCATCCGTACGCTCCGCCCCGCGCTGAAGTTGGCACCCCGACTGCGGAGTACGGCGAGCTAAAAGTATTCACAACACAAGGCCGGATTGGCCGGTTGCGCTATCTGGCCTGGACGATGGCGCTGACGGTTGCGGCGCTGGGCCTATTGTTAGTAGCAGGCATGATGTCCGCTGCCTCAGTCGTGCTCGGTGTGATTCTTACCGGCGTATTCGGCATCGGCTTCCTGCTCGTGAGTATTCAGATTGGCGTGCAGCGTTTACATGACCTGGGTTGGTCCGGCTGGCTCATGTTGCTCTATCTGGTGCCGATCATTGGCACTGTTTTGCCACTGGTGGTATTGCTGATGCCCGGCAACCCTGGCGTGAATCGCTTCGGCCCGCCACAACCACCGAATAGCCGGGCGGTCAAACTTCTCGCGGCGCTCTGGCTGCTTGTGCCTGTGATCGGCATTCTGACCGCCATCGTATTGCCAACCTATCAGTAAGCTGTAGCGCTCATTGGGGACCAGCACGTCAGTCAGGCCACCACAGCTCGCCCCGAAGCCCAACCACGAAGCTCGTCCAGCTTTTCGGCCATTACCACCGAAAGCGGTGCAGTCGCCCGGACGCAGTGCAAAAGCATATCCTGATCCGGTTCGCGAGATTGGGCCTGACCAGCATAGACGGCCGACACCACCACCTGCTCGATCTCCGCACCGGAGAAACCATCACAGGCCGCCGCAAGTGCTTCCAGATCGAACTGATCGGCTTTCAACTCACGCCGTGCCAGATGAATTCGAAAGATCTCAGCCCGCGTTGATGCATCGGGCAGGTCGACGAAGAACAGCTCGTCAAAGCGGCCTTTGCGCAGCAGTTCTGGCGGAAGCCGATCCACCGCATTGGCAGTCGCAACCATAAACACCGGCGCTTCACGCTCAGCCATCCAGGTCAGCAGGGTGCCCAATACTCGCTGACTGACGCCACCATCCATCTCGCCCGTCGCGAGCCCCTTCTCCAACTCGTCCATCCATAACACGCAAGGCGCCATCTGTTCAGCCAGTTTTAGCGCCTCACGCAGATTGCGCTCGGTTTCACCGAAGAACTTGTTGTACAGGCAAGCAAAATCCAGGCGCAGCAGTGGCAATCCCCAAAGCCCAGCGACCGCCTTGGCTGCCATGCTTTTACCACCACCCTGCACGCCGACAAGCATCACCCCGCGCGGCCTATCCGATCCGCTGCCTGCCACAAAGGCAGCCTGACGTTGCACCAGCCATCGCTTGAGGTTGTGCAGTCCTCCAACATCAGCGAAACGCTCTGTTTCGTATTCGAAGCCGAGCACGCCTTCCATATCCAACAACTCAAATTTCTTGCGATTGAGCTCCGGCAGATCTTCCTGTGTGATCGCCCCGTCGTCGCAGATCAGGCTGTGCGCCAAGCTGCGAGCTTCGGCATGACTGAGCCCACGCAAATTCTTCACGACCTGCTGCAGAGTGCGATTGTCGGTACGTACGCGGGCGCCTCGATTAAGCTCGCTCCAGACGGTCGCTTCCTCCCGAACGATGCTCAGCAGCTCCTCCTCGGACGGCAGGGTTAGACTGAATCGAGCCGCGTAGCGCTGAACCTCCGGAGGTAACTTGAGGGCATGGGAAACCAGCACAAGCGTGGGCGCAGAAGGCCCTTGCGCCATTGCGATTTCCTTCAACAAACGCACCGCACTTGGCTCATCGAGAAACGGATGTAAATCGCAGAACACATAGAGATTGCCAAGGGGATCGTGCTTGACCCGTCTCAATGCCACCTCAGCTGAACAGCTTTCGCCGGAATCCAGCGCCTCGCCACCGAACGCGAGATGCCGCAAGCCTTCCGTGACGGACCAAACATGCAGCGTCATACCCCGGTTCACGGCCAATCCGCTCAGGGTTTCAAGCACCCGACGCTCGTCCCAGGACTCGATCAGCACCAATCGCAGCCTTGATTCGAGCACCAGAGCCAAGTCGTGGATATCATTCTTCATTCGCTATGCTCCGTGCCAGCTGACCAGTCCGAAAATCGCCTGTTACACTGCTTTCTGATCAATTCTGGAGAAACGCCGTGGATTGTCTATTTTGCAAGATCGTGGCCGGGACTATCCCTGCGCAGAAGATCTATGAAGACGAACAGGTTATCGCCTTCAATGACATCGCGCCCCAGGCGCCGGTACATTTCCTGGTAATCCCGAAAAAACATATCGCGACCCTGCATGATCTGAGCGAAGACGACGACAAGATCCTTGCTGGGCATATTCTTTTTACCGCGCAGCGTCTCGCTGAAGAGCAGGGCTGCCAGGAAGGCTTTCGGGTTGTCATGAACTGCAACGACCTTGGCGGTCAGACGGTCCATCACATACATATGCATGTGCTCGGCCAGCGTCAGATGCATTGGCCCCCCGGCTGAACACTCGCTACCCAAACGCACCACCCACTGTCCACGCCTGCTCCGAATCATCTGGAGGCGACATGCCCAACCAACGCCAATACTCACCTGCCGACCGTCTGCTGCTGCAGGCCGATGCCGCGTTACGGACGCTGCTGCCGTTCAGCGGCCAACCTCAGCGACCGACTCCCGCCGTATTAAAGAACGAGGCCGAGCTGAGCGACAGCCAAGCGCGTCACGTTGCCGGCCTGATGCGCATCAATCACACCGGTGAGGTCTGCGCGCAGGCCCTATATCAGGGGCAGGCACTGACGGCACGGTTGCCGAGAGTACGGGAGGCGATGGAGCGAGCTGCAGCTGAAGAAATCGACCACCTGGCCTGGTGTGAACAGCGCATTCACCAGCTGGGCAGTCACACCAGCGTTCTGAATCCGCTTTTTTACGGATTGTCGTTCGGCATCGGTGCATCCGCTGGCCTGATCAGCGACCGGATCAGCCTGGGCTTCGTCGCCGCCACCGAGGATCAAGTCTGCAAACATCTGGATGAACATCTTGAGCAGATTCCACACGACGACGAGAAGTCCCGGGCAATACTCGAGCAGATGCGCACGGACGAAGCGCAGCACTCGACTGCCGCTCTGGATGCCGGGGGCTTGCGCTTCCCAGGGCCAGTGAAGTTCGGCATGAGCCTGATGGCCAAGGTGATGACTAAAACCACCTACCGGATCTAACCCGATCCTAACGAAGAAGGGCGCCTACATGGCGCCCTTCTGCTTTCAGAAGACCGCTATCTTAGCTCGGCCTATTGCGCGCATAGAAAATCTCCAGCATTTCATGGCGCAGACCCTCCTCCATCTGTCCACGTTGTTATGGCGAAAGATTGCAAGTGGCGTCCCCGAATAGGTAATTCTCCAGCTCGGAGTCTTTCAACAGCATCTTGGTGTGGAAGAGGTTCTCTTGATACAGGTTCACATCGGTCATCTGGTAGGCCGACCGGGTGTCTTCGGAGAGATAGTTCTGAATCGAGTTTATTTCATGGTCGATGAAGTGCTTCTTGCCTTCGACGTCACGAGTAAAGCCGCGAACCCGATAATCAACGGTGACACTATCCGAATCGAACCGATGGATCAGATAGTTGAGGGCTTTGAGCGGTGATACAACGCCGCATGTCGACACGTCGAGTCAGAATCTGCGTTAGCCGCTGCGCGTCATACTGCTCGTCGATGTACTTCACATATGCTTGCTCGTCTTCCTGTGTTTCGGCATAGCAGATGTCGTAAATATTGAAGCTCAAGGACTTGGTCAGGTTGTTGAACCCGTGGAGCTGAGCTTGCTTTTAACGATTGGAGACTCTCTCCGATGCGGCGCACCGCGTGATCGAGCGTGACCGTCGGATACCCCTATAACTGTGTAGGACGGCATACACCTCTTCGCATTTGCGGTCGAGGCTGATTTTTCCGAGCAAAACGCCCCGCTAAAACGGGGGCGTATTATTCCGGTCGATGCCGCCCGGCCAATTCGGGCAGCCCTAATCAGCTGCCGGCTTCGGTAGCGCCCGGCGCTGTCGAGTCGAGTCGCCGAAGTTCGCCGGACTGACGTCAGCCGAGCTCGACGATCTCATAATCATGGCTGATTTCCACACCTGCGCGGCCGAGCATGATCGAGGCGGAGCAGTACTTCTCGGCAGACAGTTCCACGGCACGCTTGACCTGCGCGTCCTTCAATCCACGTCCCTTAACGACGAAGCGCAGGTGGATCTTTGTGAACACCTTCGGATCCTCATCAGCGCGCTCCGCCTCAAGAAAGGCTTCACAGCTTTCCACTGCCTGGCGCGACTTTTTCAGGATGCTCACGACATCAAAGTTGCTGCAGCCGCCGAGGCCCAGCAAGAGCATTTCCATCGGACGGACACCTAGATTGCGTCCACCATTTTCTGGTGGACCATCCATGACCACCACATGGCCGCTGCCGGACTCGCCAAGGAACATTGCCTCGCCAGCCCACTGAATGCGCGCTTTCATCGATAGACCCCGCTTGAAAAGGAGCGAAGCTTAGCATGACCACAGGCGGTCACTGGAGGCGGTAAACCGACGAAATGAATGCCCAAAAGTTGATATTCGTGTCGCAGTTTTATTGTCGACCCGAACGGGTCTGTTAAGCTCGCTAAGCCTGATAACAGAACTCAGTCATACATAATAAGAACTGCCTCCTATTGGACACATCTTCCGGGACTACAGCATGGTCGCTATTACACTTACGCCCAAGATCAAGAACATCGACAAACTACTCGCACATTGCCATCGCCGACGCTACACCGCCAAGAGCACTATCATCTATGCCGGTGACCGTAGCGAAACGCTTTTCTTCATTGTTAAAGGTTCGGTCACGATCCTGATCGAAGACGACGATGGTCGTGAAATGATCATCGCCTATCTCAACTCCGGCGACTTCTTCGGCGAGATGGGACTGTTCGAGAAAGAAGGCTCGGAAAAAGAACGCAGCGCTTGGGTTCGCGCCAAGACTGAATGTGAAGTAGCAGAACTGAGCTATGCCAAGTTCCGTGAACTGACCCAGCAAGACCCCGATATTCTTTATGCGCTCGGCAGCCAGATGGCTGAACGCTTGCGCAATACGACGCGCAAGGTGGGTGATCTGGCGTTCCTCGACGTAACCGGTCGCGTAGCCCGCACTCTGCTCGACCTGTGCAAGCAGCCCGATGCGATGACGCACCCCGATGGCATGCAGATCAAGATCACTCGCCAGGAGATCGGCCGCATCGTTGGTTGCTCGAGGGAGATGGTCGGACGTGTACTGAAAAGCCTGGAATCCCAAGGGTTGGTACACGTGAAAGGCAAGACCATGGTGGTATTCGGCACTCGCTGAGCCACCCGTCACGCCAATAATAAAGCCGGCTATTAACCGGCTTTATTATTCACGCGGCTCATTCGGGATCGACCGACGACCGTAGGCTCGCGCGTCCGGGGAAGAACAAACGCTGCAGCTCGACCCCAGGCTGCTCGGCTCGCATGAAAGCCTCTCCCACCAGAAACGCATATACCTGGTTGATTTCCATCAACTCAACGTCGGCACGATGAAGAATGCCGCTCTCGGTAACCGCCAGACGGTCTCGAGGGATGCGCGGCAGCAGATCGAGAGTCGTTTCCAGACTGAGCTCGAAGGTGTGAAGGTTACGGTTGTTGATCCCGACCAGAGGCGTATCGAGGCGCAGCGCGCGCTCCAGCTCTGCTCCGTCATGAACCTCCACCAATACGTCCAGATTCTGAGCCTTTGCCACATCAGCCAGCTCCGCCATCTGACCATCCTCCAGCGCAGCGACGATCAGCAGAATACAGTCCGCGCCCAAGGCTCTGGCTTCGATGATCTGGTAGGGGTCGACCATGAAGTCCTTACGGATGACAGGCAGTTTGCATGCCGCGCGCGCTTGCTTCAGGTAGTCGTCTGCCCCCTGGAAGAAATCGATATCGGTCAGTACCGAAAGGCAGGTGGCGCCACCCGCCTCGTAGCTTCGGGCGATGTCCGCCGGCACGAAATCTTCCCGCAGCACCCCTTTGCTTGGCGAGGCTTTCTTGATCTCTGCGATCACGGCCGGCTGCTTGTTACGCGCCTGCTCCTGCAGACGTCGGGCAAAGCCCCGGACCGGGTCGGCTGCGGCCGCCATTCGTTCAAGTTCGGCCAGCCCGACCCGGCCGCGGCGCTCGGTCACTTCCTCGCGCTTGCGCCTGATGATCTTTTCCAGAACCGTCGGCACACTGCTCATTGCGAACTCTCCTGCTTGAACACCACGGTGAAGGACACCAGCTCCTCGAACTTGTCTCGCGCCAAACCTGTATGCAGCGCATCGTGGGCGATCTCTATGCCCTGCTTCAGGCTGCTGGCGATATCGGCTGCATAAAGCGCAGCACCGGCATTGAGGACGATCATGTCGGCAGCCTTTTGACCGTTATCCGTTTTGCGCCGTCCCAGTGCGTCGCGAATCAGCACCAGCGAACCCTGCGCATCCTCGACATTGAGACCTATCAGGCTCTGGCTCTTGATCCCGAAATCTTCAGGCTGGATACGGTATTCGGTGATCTCACCCTTATTCAATTCGGCGACATAGGTCGGGGCCGCCAGACTGATCTCGTCAAGCCCATCCTGCGCATGCACCACCAACACATGCTGGCTTCCCAGGCGCGACAGCACCTCGGCCATGGGCCGGCAGAGTTCCTTGCTGAACACGCCAAGCACCTGATGCTTGACGCCAGCGGGGTTGGACATCGGGCCGAGGATGTTGAACAGCGTGCGCAGGCCCAGCTCACGGCGCGGGCCGGCGGCAAATTTCATCGCACCGTGATGCGCAGGCGCGAACATGAAACCGACGCCCACTGCATCGACGCTGCGCGCAACCTGCTCGGGCGTGAGATCCAGGTAAACACCGGCCGCTTCGAGCAGGTCGGCGCTGCCACTCTTGCCCGACACTGCACGGTTTCCGTGCTTGGCAACTTTGCCTCCGGCGGCGGCGACCACGAAGGCTGCGGCAGTTGAAACATTGAAAATGTTCATCCCATCGCCACCGGTACCGCAGGTGTCCACCAATCGATGGGTATCGAAATGCACCGGTTCGGCCAGCTCACGCATCACCTGTACGGCGCCGACGATCTCGTCGATCGTTTCGCTCTTCATGCGCATGCCCATGAGGAACGCGCCAATCTGCGCATCGGTGCACTGACCGGTCATGATCTGGCGCATCACCGCCTTCATCTCATCGGTACTCAAATCCAGCTGACCGACGATACGGTTGAGGGCTTCCTTGATATCCATCAGCGCACGCCTCCGGTCTGTTTCAGAAAATTGGCGAACAATTCGTGCCCCTGCTCGGTGAGGATTGACTCAGGGTGAAACTGCACGCCTTCAATGTTCAGCGTCTGATGCCGCAGGCCCATGATCTCGTCGACAGTGCCATCTTCCAGTTGCGTCCAGGCAGTGATTTCCAGACAGTCGGGAAGCGTTTCGCGCTTGACCACCAAGGAGTGGTAGCGCGTCACCGTTAATGGATTGTTCAGGCCGGCGAACACGCCCGCGTTCTGGTGAGCGACCGGACTCGTCTTGCCATGCATGACCTGACGCGCCCGCACGACCTCGCCGCCAAACGCTTGCCCGATACTCTGATGGCCGAGACAAACGCCCAGAATCGGCAGCTTACCGGCGAAATGGCGGATCAGGTCGAGTGAAACCCCCGCCTCGTTCGGCGTGCATGGGCCGGGCGATACGACGATACGCTCCGGGTTCAGTGCTTCGATTTCGGCGACGCTCAACTCATCGTTGCGCACCACTTTGACGTCCGCACCGAGTTCGCCGAGGTATTGCACGACGTTGTAGGTAAAGGAATCGTAGTTATCCAGCATTAGCAGCATTTGCGTCACCCTAGGGCTTGAGGCTGATCCACCACCTGCCATGACGGTCCGAACCGGCGCGATAGCGACTCGGCACAATGATCGGTAATACAGGTGTGAACGGGGTATTCCGGCACGGAGCCAGCAACGAGGATCAGGCGCGCCAACGCCAGCGGGCATGGGCCTTGAACAGACGCATCAGGAGGGTGCTGCTGAATTTCACGGAAAAGGTCTCGCAGAGCTGACAGCGCAAAGTAGCCCATGCCAGGCCACGATTTCAACCGGACTATACCAGAGCATCGTTTGCCCGCTACAGCCAAGCCGGGCGCCCTATACCGGCAGCGAAGCGATAGCGGCGGGTAATGCGGATGCCGGAACTGGCCGAGCGTAATAAAAACCCTGCGCCTGCCGGCAGCCAAGTCGACGCAGCTCCACAGCAGTGGCCTCGTCCTCGACCCCCTCTGCCAGCGTGTTCAGCCCGAGCGATTCGGCCATGTGGATGATAGCGGCGACGATGGCATGGCCGTCTTCGTTGGGTAGATCGCTGACAAAGGAGCGATCAATCTTCAAGGTGTCCACCGACAACCGCCGAAGATACGCCAGACATGAATACCCGGTGCCAAAATCATCGATGGACAGCGTAACCCCCAGAGCCTTCAAACCTGCCAGCGCAATCATCACCTGCTCAGTGTTGTCGACGAGGCTGGACTCGGTCAGCTCAAGCTCCAGCGCCGAAGCCGGCAGACCGGTCTGCGCCAAGGCAGCGGCTACAGTCTGTTCCAGCGAGCCCTGGTGCAGTTGTATCGCCGCGACGTTCACAGCGACACGCGGGATGTCCAGCTTTTCAGCCTGCCACCGTGCGGCCTGTCGGCACGCCTCGAGAATGATCCACTCGCCGATATCGACGATCAGACCGCTCTGTTCCGCGGCTGGAATGAACTGCCCGGGCGCGACCAACCCCCACTGCGGATGCTGCCAGCGCAACAAGGCTTCAGCGCCCACCACCCTGCCACTGGCGAGGTCCAGCTGCAGCTGATACTCCAGAAAAAACTCCTCTCGCTCGATAGCAAGCCGCAGGCCGTTGATCAGGTACAGCCGCCCACGCATCTCGGTATCCAAGGCAGCGTTGTAATAGCACCAGGTCCGACGCCCGGCTTCCTTGGCTTTGTACATAGCCATCTCAGCGTTGCGCAGGAGGCAGGGAAAGTCCATGCCATCGTTCGGGCCGACCGCGACGCCAATGGAAATCGACACCACTATCTGCTGGCGCTCGATCATGAAGGGTTCGGCCAATTCGTCGAGGACAAGCTGGATCACAGCCGACGCACCCTCGGCATTCTCGAGATCCGCCAACAACACGACGAACTCGTCACCGCCAGAACGTGCCAGCATGGCGCTATCGGGCAATGCCTGCTGCAGTCTTACCGAGGTTGTGCAGAGCAGCTGGTCACCGAAAGTGCGCCCGAACGAATCATTGACCATCTTGAAATGATCGAGATCGACGTACAGCACCGCAACTGCACCCTTGAGTTTGAAAGCGCTGGCCATTGCCTGACGTGTCCGCTCTTCCAGTTGGGTCAGATTGGGCAGTCCCGTCAGGCTGTCGAAGTGCGCCATGTAGTCGGCGCGCTGTTGCGCAGCAATCCGCTCGCCCATTTCGATCGCCAACCGCGCGTACGGCGCACGCACACTCGACACGAATACCACCTGATAGATGAAGCCGTAGGAGACGATCTTGTACAGATGCCCCAGCAAGCTGTAGAAGCTGTTCACGCTGGAGTAGGCGGTAAAGCACAGCTCGGCGAGAATCGAGACCAGTGTCGCAGCCAGCATGCCCTCGAAATAGTCACGGTCTGCACCCTCTCGAGCCCGCCAGAACACCCAAGCCGCCAGTGCGAAGAGGCTGATGATCAGCCACTCCATCTGCACTTTGAAGCGGGTCAGCCCCTCCCCGTCGATAAAGGTCCGCGGCCACGCCTGCGGCTGGAACAGCTGCAGATAAACCACCAGAACAACCAGTCCGAGGGATGATGAAAGCAGCAGGACCCGCGGCAGTGCGATGCTTCGGTGGCACAGACGGCACGCCACCGCGAGCAGCGTGAAAGCAAGCAACACGCGGGAAACCAGCCAGAAGGCGATCGCCTTTTCCGCCGAGGCAGGCGTCACCCAGACGGGCATACCCCGGTAGGACAGCATATGAGCCAGATCCAGCAGCGCGATGGCCAAAAACGCGCAGGCGAGCAGCGGATTCGATCGATGCACTGGCTGCTGGCTGTGCCAGGCCACCGCGAACACCAACGCTGCAACGACGATCGAGAAGGTTTCGACAGCGATGTGCAGCGGTAACGGAAACCACACCGGGCTGCCGTTGAGATCCGCCAGACTCGATAACAGCCAGACCAGCACCAGCAGCGCAGCGAGGGCAATCACCAACGATGACGCCAACGGCCAGGGCTGACGAACGGAGGATGAGCGGGGACTCGACAGTAGCGACATGGCTGGCTCGAATTGGCTGGGGTTGGATCGCCAAGCGATCCTGCTCAGCTGCCACGACTATATGGCCAGCCAATAGCCATTACCATACGACTAATAAGGACTTTAGTCGCAGTCGCCGAAGAGCCCCTGAGCCGCGCCGAAGTTAGTCGCTCCCGTGCTCTGCCAAGGCCACCGCGCGGAACATCGCGCGGCGTTTGTTCAGTGTTTCTTCCCATTCCAGCGCCGGTTGCGAGTCGGCGACGATGCCGGCACCGGCCTGCACGTGCAGTTCGCCGTCCTTGATCACTGCGGTACGGATGGCAATAGCGGTATCCATGTTGCCGTTCCAGGCAAGATAGCCCACCGCACCGCCATACACGCCGCGTTTCACCGGTTCGAGTTCGTCGATGATCTCCATGGCGCGGACCTTCGGAGCACCAGACAAGGTCCCGGCCGGCAGGATCGCACGCAGCGCATCCATGGCCGTCAGTGGCGCCTTGAGCTGACCGGTGACGTTGGAGACGATATGCATCACGTTGGAATAGCGCTCGATGACCATCTTTTCGGTAAGCCGAACCGAACCATTCTCGGCCACGCGGCCGACGTCGTTGCGGCCCAGGTCGATCAGCATCAGATGCTCAGCCAGCTCCTTCGCATCACTGAGCAGATCCTGCTCCAGTGCGAGATCGGCTTCCTCGTTGACGCCGCGCGGGCGGGTGCCAGCGATAGGACGGACCGTCACCAGCCCTTCCTCCACCCGCACCAGCACTTCCGGCGAGGAGCCCACCACATGGAAATCGCCGAAATTGAAGAAGTACATATAAGGCGTCGGGTTGAAGCAGCGCAGCGCGCGGTACAGATCGATCGGCGCGGCCTTGAAGGGAATCGACATGCGCTGGGAGATCACCACCTGCATGCAGTCGCCGGCGAGGATGTAGTCCTTGATGCGGTTAACCGCCTGTTCGTAGTCCTCGCGGCTGAAACTGGAGCGGAATGTCGGCTCGGTGCCGCTGCCATTCTCGAAGTCCAAGCCCAGCCGCGGCGTGATCGACTGGCGCAGTTTTTCGCGCAGCGCCTGAAGTTTCGCCTGCCCCGCCTCATAGGCGTCCGGCTGCGATGGATCGGCTAGCACGATGCAGTGCAGCTTGCCGGCGAGGTTGTCGAAGACCACCACGGCGTCGGAAACCATCAACAGGATATCCGGCGTGCCCAACGGGTCGGGATTGGGACAGGTTGCCAGCTTGCGTTCGACATAGCGCACGCTGTCGTAACCGAAGTATCCAACCAGCCCGCCATTGAAACGCGGCAAGCCTTCGACTGGCGCCACACGATAGCGCTGCTGAAAGGCTTCGACGAAGGCCAACGGATCCTCAACCTCGGACTGTTCGGTCTCGATACCATCGGTGGTCACGCTAACGTTGTGATCATGCACCCTGAGCACGGTGCGGCACGGCAGGCCGATAATCGAATAACGCCCCCACTTCTCGCCGCCCTGTACCGATTCGAGCAGATAGGAATTGGGCGCGTCAGCAAGCTTGAGATAGAGCGTCAGCGGCGTGTCGAAGTCAGCAAGGGTTTCAAACGACAGAGGGATGCGGTTGTGGCCTTCGGCGGCCAAACGCAGAAATTCTTCGCGGGTCATGTCAGCCTCGTGGTCGGAGGGAAACTACATAAGGTCGAGTTGTGCAAACGTACCGGGCGAAGCCGGCAGGAAATGTCAGGCGCGCCAGCGCCAACGGGCCAGGGCCTTGATGACATTCATCCATTGTTTGCGGGTGACCACCACGATCTGATCTCGTCTTGGGGTGTTGCGGGATAGAGGCCACACTAGCGCAGCCCCGAAATCGAAGCAACCAGCTCGCGCAGGTCGTCGAGCACCAGTGTCGGCGCCTCGTTGGCGATGGGTTCGCCATGGTTGTAGCCATAAGTCAGCGCGACACAGGGAACGGCCGCGGCTTTCGCCGCGCGCACATCGTTGCGTGAGTCGCCGACGAACAGTGACGCATCGGGCTCGACGCCGGCCTGGCTCATGACCCACAACAATGCCGCGGGGTCGGGCTTCTGCTGCGGCAAGGTATCGCCCCCGACCAGCCACTGGAAGTAACCCGCGAGCCCCTTCTCCTCCAGCAGCGGCTCGATGAACTGCGCCGGTTTGTTGGTGATGATCGAGAGTTTTACGTCGCGCTCGCGCAACCAGTCCAGGCATTCCCGAACGCCGGGATACACCGTGGTCAGTTCGTGGCCGCCAGAATAAGCCTGCATGAACAGCGCCAGCGCCTCGTCGGCTAATTCATCGGCAACGCCGTCATGCTGCAACTTACCGGCCAGAGCCCGACGTACCAGTACCTTCGAACCGTTGCCGACCCAGTCGCGTACTCGCGCAATGCCGGCAGGTTCACGGCCCAGCAGCATCAGCATCTTGTCCACCGCAGCGGCCAGGTCTGGAACCGAATCCATCAGGGTGCCGTCCAGGTCGAACATCACCAGCCGCGGCAGCTGGCCGTCGAAGAGCTGCTCCAGGCGAGTCATGAGCGGGCCAGCGCCAGTTCGGCGCGCATCTGGTCGATCACGGCCTTGTAGTCCGGCTGGTTGAAAATGGCCGAGCCAGCGACGAAGGTATCGGCCCCGGCTGCAGCGATCTCACGGATGTTCTTTGGATTCACTCCGCCGTCGATCTCCAGGCGAATTTCACGCCCGCTGGCATCGATCAACGCGCGCGCCTCGCGCAGCTTGTCCAGGGTGTTGGGGATGAACTTCTGGCCGCCAAAGCCGGGGTTGACGCTCATCAACAGGACCATGTCGACCTTGTCCATCACATACTTGAGCACATCAAGCGGGGTAGCCGGATTGAACACCAGACCGGCCTTGGCACCGCCATCCTTTATCAGCTGGAGCGATCGATCGATGTGATCCGAAGCTTCCGGGTGAAAGGTGATGTAGCTGGCGCCGGCTTCGAGGAAGTCGCCGATCATGCGGTCCACCGGACGGACCATCAGATGCACGTCAATAGGCGCGGTGACGCCATGCTTACGCAGGGCCGAGCAGACCATGGGGCCGATGGTCAGGTTGGGCACGTAGTGGTTGTCCATCACATCGAAATGGACGATGTCGGCGCCAGCGGCCAGTACGTTGTCCACTTCCTCGCCCAGGCGGGCGAAATTGGCGGAAAGAATCGAAGGGGCGATGGCGAACGGCTGCATGACGACCTCGGGTAGCTCGGCGGAATGCCGCGCATTGTACCCGAGGGGTCAGGGTTGCGGCGCGCCTGACATCCGCCACGAATGCCGGCGCGCCAGTCGGATCAGGTCAGCTCGTCGAAGCACTCGGCGATGATCTCCAATCCGCGGTCGAGCAGCTCGTCCTCGGCAGTCAGCGGCACCAGCACACGTAGCACGTTGTAGTAGGTGCCGCAGGACAGCAGGATCAGGCCCTTGTCCCGTGCCTTGGCAACAATCTGCGAGGTCAGCGCCGCTGCCGGACGCGCATGGTCGCCGTCCTCGAACAGCTCGATGGCGATCATCGCGCCGAGGCCGCGCACCTCGCCAATCTCCTTGTGCTTGGCCTGGATCGCCTTGAGGCCGGTGGTGAGCTTCTCGGCTACCGCCTTGCAGCGGTCGAGCAGCTTCTCCTCCTCGAAGATTTCCAGTACCGCCAACGCCGCCGCGCAGGACAGCGGGTTGCCGGCGTAGGTGCCGCCCAGCCCGCCGGGCGCGATGGCATCCATGATCTCGGCCTTGCCGCAGACGCCGGCAATGGGAAAGCCGCCGCCGACCGACTTAGCGAAGGTGGTCAGATCAGCGACCACGCCCATCTGCTCCATGGCGAAGAACGTCCCGGTTCGTCCGGCGCCGGTCTGCACTTCGTCGGCGATCAGCAGGATGCCGTGCTCGTCGCATAGCGCGCGCAGGCGGACCATGAACTCCTTGGGTGCGACGTTGAAGCCGCCCTCGCCCTGCACCGGTTCAATGATAATCGCGGCGATATCGCGCGGCTCGGCGTCGTTTTTGAAGATGCGTTCGATACTGGCGATCGACTCATCGACACTGACGCCATGGATCGCGCAGGGATACTGCGCGCGGAAGATGCCGCCCGGCATCAGGCCCATTCCAGCGGAGTACGGCGCAACCTTGCCGGTCAGCCCCAGGGTCATCATGGTGCGGCCGTGATAAGCGCCAGTGAAGGCGATCACTCCGGCGCGACCGGTGGCAGCGCGGGCTATTTTCACGGCGTTTTCCACCGCCTCGGAGCCGGTAGTGACCAGCAACGTCTTCTTGGCGAAATCGCCTGGCACCCGCGCGTTGATCTTCTCGCACAGTTCGACGTAGGGCTCGTAAGCCAGCACCTGAAAGCAGGTGTGGGTCAGCTTGTGCAGCTGCGCTTCCACCGCTTTGATGATTTTCGGGTGTAGGTGGCCAGTATTCAGCACAGCAATGCCGCCGGCGAAATCGATGAACTCGCGACCTTCGACGTCGACCACGCAGCTGTTCTTCGCGTGATCGGCAAAGATCGGATGGATCTGGCCGACACCGCGGGGAACGGCGGCGACACGGCGTTGCATCAGGGATTCGTTGGTCTTGCTCATAAGCTCCTCAGTAGCCGCTCATCGTCGGCTCGGGTCGGAATGAACGCCTGGAAGCGGGTCCGGCAGCATACGATGATCGACTGCCGGGCCTTCCCGGGCGTTCGGATTACAGTAAAACTCCGTGCATTATTTTGCACGCCTGTTTTGTGCCGTCTGGTCAAATGCCGCCCAAACACAGGTATTTGATTTCCACGTATTCATCCAGCCCGTATTTCGAGCCTTCGCGACCGAGGCCAGAGGCCTTCATGCCGCCGAACGGAGCCAACTCGGTGGAGATCACCCCGGTATTGATGCCGACCATGCCGTACTCCAGCGCCTCGGCCACGCGGAACACGCGGCTCAGGTCGCGCGCATAGAAGTAGGCCGCGAGACCGAACTCGGTGTCGTTGGCCTGCCGGATCACCTCCGCCTCATCGCTGAAGCGGAACAGTGGCGCCAGCGGGCCGAAGGTCTCCTCGCGCGCCACGGCCATCTCGGCGGTGACGTCGCCGAGCAGGGTCGGCTCGAAGAAGGTGCCACCCAGTGCGTGCGGCTTGCCGCCGGTCAGCAGTGTGGCGCCTTTGTCCAGCGCGTCCTGCAAATGGCGCTGGACCTTGGCCACTGCGGCGGCGTCGATCAGCGGGCCGGTGGTGACGCCCTCCTCCGTGCCGTTACCCACATTCAGCCGTGCAACTGCAGCGCAAAGCTTGTTGGCGAATGCATCGTAAATGCTGTCGTGCACATATATCCGGTTAGCGCAGACGCAGGTCTGCCCGGCGTTGCGGTATTTGGCGATCATCGCGCCCTCGACCGCCGCATCCAGATCGGCATCGTCGAACACGATGAAGGGTGCGTTGCCTCCCAGCTCCAGCGAGAGCTTCTTTAGCGTCGGCGCGCATTGCTGCATCAGCCTGATGCCCACTGCTGTCGAGCCGGTGAACGACAGCTTGCGCACGATAGGGCTTTCGCAGAGTTCAGCCCCCACTTCGCGAGACATGCCGGTGTTGGCGGTGACCACGCTGAACAATCCAGCCGGGATACCTGCGCGTTCGGCAAGCACGGCCAGCGCCAGCGCGGAAAACGGCGTTTGCGGCGCCGGTTTGAGCACCATGGCGCAGCCGGCCGCCAGCGCCGGGCCGACCTTGCGAGTAATCATCGCGCTGGGGAAGTTCCAGGGCGTAATCGCCGCGGTTACGCCGACCGGCTCCTTTTGCACGAAGATGCGCTTGTCGCCGGCGTGTGCGGGAATCACCTCGCCGTACAGGCGCTTGCCCTCCTCGGCGAACCATTCGAGAAAGGACGCGGCGTAGGCCACTTCCCCACGGGCCTCGGCCAGCGGTTTGCCCTGTTCGGCCGTCATGATGCGCGCCAGGTCTTCCTGGTTTTCCAGCATCAGCTCGTACCAACGACGCAGGCGCGCGGCTCGCTCCTTGGCAGTCAGCGCCCGCCAGGCCGGTTGTGCCGCCTGTGCGGCATTGATGGCGCGACGGGTTTCGGCGCGCCCCATGTTGGGCACCTCGCCGATGAGTTCGCCGGTGGCCGGGTTGAAGATAGCGGTCCGGCCGCCCTCGTCGGCATCGCACCAGACGCCGTCTAGGTAGGCCTGCTGGCGAAGCAGGCCGGGATGATCAAGTTGCAGGGTCATGGAAGCGTCCGGATCAGGCGGGTTGTTGGGTACGCATCTTCTCGGAGCGGCCGCGTAGCCACTCCAGGGTCAGCAGCAGCGCGATAGAGAAGCCAATCAGCAAGGTGGCCGCGGCGGCGATGGTCGGGCTGAGGTTTTCACGAATGCCGCTGAACATCTGCCTCGGCAAGGTGATCTGTTCGGGGCCAGCAAGGAATAAGGTCACCACCACTTCGTCGAAGGAAGTGGCGAAGGCGAACAGCGCACCACTGATCACTCCCGGCGCGATCAGCGGCAGCGTCACGCGAAAGAAGGCGGTCAGTGGCGAGGCGCCCAGGCTGGCCGCGGCGCGCACCAGATTCTGGTTGAACCCCTGCAGCGTGGCCGACACCGTGATGATCACGAACGGCACGCCCAGCACTGCATGCACCAGAATCAGCGACAAGTAGCTGTTGCCCATGCCCAGCGGGGCGAAGAACAGGTAGCTGGCCACACCGACGATCACAACCGGCACCACCATCGGCGATATCAGCAAGGTCATCACCAACGCCTTGCCGCGGAATTCGCCGCGGGTCAGGCCGATCGCCGCCAATGTGCCGAAAACCATCGCGAGCGCCGTGGCGGCCGGCGCGATGAGCATCGAGTTCTTCAACGAACGCATCCAGTCCGCCGAGCTGAACAAGGCCTCGTACCAGCGCATGGAGAATCCCTGCAGCGGATAGACCAGAAACGAGCCTGAGTTGAAAGACAGCGGCACGATGACCAGCACCGGCACGATCAGGAACAGCAGCACCAGCGCACAAAGGATGCGCAGCGTGTAGAACCAGACCCGCTCGATGGGCGACATGTAGGGGCTCAGCATGGAACGGTCTCCTGCCCAGATGAACGAATGGTTTGCTTTGATTGCCGGGTAAGCGCCGTCATGCTCAACCCAGCCTCAGCCGGCTGGCGCCGACCAGCCAGCTGTAGACGACATACAACAACATGGTCGCCAGCAAGAGCAGGCCGCCCAGCGCCGTCGCCATGCCCCAGTTGATGGTGGTGTTGGTGTAGAAGGCGACGAAGTAGCTGACCATCTGGTCGTTGGGGCTGCCGAGCAGCGCCGGCGTGATGTAGTAGCCAATGGAAATGATGAACACCAGCAGGCAACCGGCACCCACGCCCGCCAGCGTCTGCGGAAAATACACCCGCCAGAAGCTGGCGAAGGGATGACAGCCCAGCGAGATCGCCGCACGCATGTAACTCGGCGAGATGTTCTTCATCACGCTGTAGATCGGCAGGATCATGAACGGCAGCAGGATATGCACCATGGCGATGTACACGCCGGCGCGGTTGAATACCAATTGCAGCGGCTCGTCGATCAGGCCCATCTTCAACAGCGCACCGTTGATCAGGCCGCTGGACTGCAGCAGCACGATCCAGGCGGCGACGCGCACCAGGATCGAGGTCCAGAACGGCAGCAGCACCATGATCAGCAGCAGGTTGCTCTTGCGCGCGGGCAGATTGGCCAGCAGATACGCGAGCGGATAGGCAAGCACCAGGCAGATCGCCGTAATCACCAGGCCCATCCAGAAGGTGCGGGCGAAGATGTCCAGGTACACCGCCTGATCAGGCGAGACCGGCGCCAGCTCTCCCATGTCGTCGATGCGGTGATCGAGGGCAGCCAGCAGATAGTAGGGTGTGAGCGCACTGTCGTTACGACGGATGACCTGCCAGTAGGCAGGGTCGCCCCAGCGCTCATCGAAAGTCTCGAGCGCTTCCTTGTAGGACACTGGCAATTCCTTGAATGGGAGCGCGCGGGCCGTCTTGGTCATCAAGCTGCGGAAACCGGCCTGCTCCATATTCAAGCGTTTGGATAGATCGCCCAGCGACTGATTCTGCCTCGCCTCGAGCAGGTCTTCGCTGAGGGCCCGGTATACCGGTTCCTCTGGTAGACCGCGGCCATCCCAGGCCGCAATCGCCTCGACCGTGCGCGGCAGACTTCCCACCACCTCCGGGTTGTCGACGCTGCGCCATAGCAACGAGGCAATCGGCAGCACGAAGGTCAACAGCAAGAACACCAGCAACGGCAGGATCAGCGCCTTGGATTTCAACCGGTTCATGCGCTCGGCACGCGCCAGCCGACGCTTCAGGTTGGGCTCGGCGATATCGGGAACAGGCAAGGAGATGGCAGTCGCCATGGCGAACTCCGCAAAGTTTCAGTTTCCGGCGGCGCATGGCCCGCCTCAGAGCCGGCCATGCGAGGGGTGCCAGGCTTGCTTAGCGCGCAGCCCAGGCGTTGAAGCGCTGTTCCAGTTGCTCGCCATAGTCGGCCCAGAAGGTGACGTTCATAGCCACTTGGTTGGCGATGTTCTCGGGTGTCGTGGGCATGTTCTTCAGCAGCTTGGGATCGAGCAGTTCGACGGCTTTCTTGTTCGCCGGCCCGTAAGCGATGTTTTCTGAGAAGGCTTTCTGCTGCTGCGGTTGCAAGGTAAAGCTGACGAATTCGAGCGCCGCCTTCTGATCCTTCGCACCTTTCGGCATCGCCCAGGAATCGAAGTCATAGATGCCACCGTCCCAAACCACTTGCAGATTGCTCTCGTCTTGCACCGCGGCGATGCGACCGTTGTAGGCGCTGCTCATGACCACGTCACCGGAGGCCAGAAACTGCGGTGGCTGAGCGCCGGCTTCCCACCATTGAATGCTGGGCTTGATCTGGTCGAGCTTCTTGAAGGCCCGGTCCTGGCCTTCTTTGGTCGCCAGGACTGTGTACACGTCTTTCGGCGCAACCCCATCAGCCATCAAGGCGAATTCGAGGGTGTACTTGGCCCCCTTGCGCAGGCCGCGCTTGCCGGGAAATTTCTCGGTATCCCAGAAATCCGCCCAGCCGGTCGGCGCGCTGGCAAGCTTGTCGGCGTTGTAGGCCAGCACCGTGGACCAGACGAAGAAGCCGACACCGCAAGGCTGTATGGCACCCTCGATGAAGTCATCCGGATTACCCGCCACCGACGGATCGATTTCCTCGAACAGCCCTTCGTCGCAGCCGCGCGACAGCTCCGGTGATTCGACTTCCACGAGGTGCCAGGACACGCTGTTGGTATCGACCATGGCCTTCACCTTGGCCATCTCGCCGTTGTACTCGCCGGCGATGATCTTGTGGCCGGTCTTGGCCTCGAACGGCTCGTTGAAGGCTTTGATCTGGGCCTGCTTGTTGGCCCCGCCGAAGGTGACGGCCGTGAGGTTTTCCGCCGAGGCCTGGGCAGCGCATACCAGTCCGATGCTAAGGGCGGTCAGTTTCAGAGAGTTCAGCATTGTTATTCGCTCCATGATGCGGTTGAAGACAGCTTTCTTGCTTGCTCGTCCCTGCTTATGCCGCTTGCAGCGGATCCAGCGCACGGACGTGTTCCACTTGCCAGCCGATCGGCACGACATCACCAACTGCCAGGGCGGGATCGAACTCGGCGATTGGTTGCTTGACGAAGAAATCGCTGATGCCACAGACCTCGAGGCGGATGCGGATGTGATCGCCCAGGTAGACGAATTCGGCCACCCGCCCGGTGAAGCGATTCGGGCAGTTGGCGCTGGCGCCGTTGAGGCGGACCCGTTCCGGGCGGATCGACAGGTTGACCGGTGTACCCGGCGCACCGACCTTCACCGCAAGGGCCTCGACCCGTTCGCCGCGGCCCAATTCAACGGTGCAGTTGTCGCCGTCACGGCTGACCAGGCGTGCCGGCAGCCGGTTGTTCTCGCCGAGAAAGTTGGCGACGAAGGTGTTCGCTGGCCGCTCGTAGAGCGCCCGCGGCTCATCGATCTGCTGAATTTCGCCCTGATGGAATACCGCGACCCGATCTGACATGGTCAGCGCCTCGCCCTGATCGTGGGTGACGTAGACCACAGTGACCCCAAGGCTTTGATGCAGGTGCTTGATCTCCATCTGCATCTGCTCGCGCAACTGCTTATCCAGCGCCCCCAGGGGTTCATCCATCAACACCAGCTGCGGTTCGAACACCAGGGCCCTGGCCAGGGCCACGCGCTGCTGTTGACCACCGGACAACTGGGCCGGGTAGCGATTACGGAAGCCTTCGAGCTGCACCATCGACAGGGCGCGCTTGACTCGCTCCTTGATGTCGAGCTTGGCCATGCCCCGCACGCTTAGCGGGAACGCCAGGTTCTCGGAAACCGTCATGTGCGGAAACAGCGCATAGTTCTGGAACACCATGCCCATGTCGCGCTTGTGCGGCGGCAGCTTGTTGATCGAACGGCCGCCGAGCAGAATTTCACCGGCAGTCGGCGTCTCGAAGCCGGCCAGCATCATCAGGCTGGTGGTCTTGCCGGAGCCGGACGGGCCCAGCAGCGTGAGGAATTCACCCTTGCGGATGTCCAGGTTGAGGTCTTTGACGATCAGCGCTTCGCCGTCGTAACTCTTCTGGATGCCACGAAAGCTGACCAGTACTTCGTTCGCTTGGGAATCGAGCATGCCGCACCTGTGTTCCGTTGTTCCGTGACCACAGGTTAGGAGCCTGCGCAGTCCGCGAACATCAGCGCAGCGGAGTGATTGAACTCAGTCAAACGGAGAGACCGATGTAGGGATCGCCCTACAAGGGCTGCTGCGCCAGCGGCCTGACTGAGCAGCTGTCATAGCGCAAAGTCCACTGGGTTGAGGCGTGCACGGCGGCGGTCGGGCGAGCTCAGACCAACTTGTGCTCCATGGCATAGCGCACTAGATCGGCCACTGAGTGGGCGACCAGCTTCTGCATCAGGCGCGCCTTGTGCGTGCTGATGGTCTTGCTGCTGAGCGCAAGCTTGGCGGCGATGTCGTTGACCGAGTCGCCATGTACCAGGCGCTCGAAAACCGAGTACTCACGCTCGGACAGCAGCGCATGGGGTGGCCGGGAATCAGTGAGCCCGACCTCGAAGACCATTCGATCAGCCAGCTCCGGATCGATATAACGGCCGCCGGCAGCGACCTTGCGCACCGCGGTCAGCAACAGCGCCGGGTCGCTGTCCTTGGTGGCATAACCGGCAGCGCCGATTTTCAGCGCACGCGCCGCCATCTGTGCCTCGTCATGCATCGACAGGACCAAGATCGCCGGCGGCTGGCTCAATGCACGGATCCGTGGAATGGCTTCCAGTCCGTTGATGCCCGGCATGGAGATGTCCAGCAGCACCACATCGCAAGGCGTCAGCCGCAACTGGTCGAGCAGCTGCTGACCGTTACCCGCCTCACCGATCACCTGCATGTCCTTGGCCAATCCGATCAGCTGCTTGATGCCCTCGCGAACGATGGTGTGATCCTCGGCGACGATTACCCTAATCATGGCGCTAGCTCTCCAATGTACTGATCAGAACCGCAGGCGCGGCTGGGACATCCAGGGGCACCGAGACGTGAATCGAGGTCCCCTCGCCCGGCTGGCTTTCCAGCAGCAACGTGCCGCCGAGCATCTGCGCTCGCTCGTGCATACCAACCAGACCGAATGAGGGTCCCTGGCGGCTCTGCTGAACCACGAACCCCTGGCCGTCATCGCTGATGCTCAAGCACAGCATATCCCCTTGCTGCTGCAGGGTGAGGCTCACGGTTTGTGCATTGGCGTGACGCATGACATTGGTCAGGGCTTCCTGAAGGATGCGAAACAAGCCGATGGCCTTGGCATTACCGAGTTGCGGCGGGCATTCCGGCACTTCCACCAGGCAGGCGATGCCAGTGCGCTCCTCGAAGCGCCGCGCCTGCCAGTCGATGGCCGATGCGATGCCGGCGTCCAGAATCGGCGGGCGCAGGGCGGTCGCCACGTCGCGCACCTGCTGGAAAAGCTGCGCAATCAGCCGCTTCATGCCCTGCAAACGGGCCGCCAGGCCGGCATCGAGCTCGGCGAAGCTGATCTCGCACATGGAGATTTCCAACTTCAGTACCGTCAGCATCTGCCCCAGCTCGTCATGGACCTCGCGGGCGATGTGGGCTTTTTCCTCCTCGCGCACGGTCTCGACGTGCGCCGCCAGCTTGCGCAACTGCGCACGCGAGGCGTCCAGCTCCAGCTCAATCCGCTTGTTGTCAGTGATATCCCAGACGATACCGTCCCAGACCTGCCGACCCTCCAGCTGGCCCCGTACCGACGCACGGATATCGGCCCAGCGAATCTCGCCGGAACGAGTCAGGATCCGCCCCTGCCAGTACCAGTCGCTCATGCTGTCCAGGGCTTGCTGCTGGCTGCTCCAGTAACCCGGCTCGTCATCGGGATGGACCAGGCTGCGGATACCGCGTCCGGGCTGCAACAACAGCTCAGCCGAGTAGCCAACCAGGCGCTCGCTGGCCTCGCTGATGTAGGCGATGCTGACCGGCGCACCGGCGTCCTGCCGTTCGAGGCGGAACACCAGTCCGGGGACGTTGCCGGCCATGGCCTTAAGGCGCACCTCGCTTTCCTGCAGCGCGGCACTGGCGCGGCGGCGCTCGGTGATGTCAGCGAGGAACACGACCAGGTATTCCTTACTGCCGAATCGCAGGAAGCTCAGGGTGACTGCGGCGGGGAACCGGCTGCCGTCGGCACGCTGCCATTCACATTCGTGAACCCGATGGTCCTCCACACCGCTGCGGGCGTCACGCCAGAGCTGCAGCCAGTCGTCCATGCTCATTCCCGGTTCCAACGCTTGCAAGGGCTGGTCGAGAAGACTGTCCGAGGCATACCCGAGCAGTTCGACGGCAGCCTGGTTGGCATATCGAACATGGCTATCCCAGTTCAACCAGAGAATACCGACCGTACTGTGATCGAGGCAGAATTGAGTCAACCGCTGCGCCTCTTCGGCCGCGGCGCGCGCCTCGATGTCTCGCCGCGCCGATTTCAACCGGCTCTCCAGAAGCCCCTGCTGGCGGCGCTGCCAGACCAGCATGGTCACGGTAGCCACCAGCAGCAACGTCAACAGTAGGCTGAGGCTGCGCCAGTAACTGATGCGGCGGGATTGGTCGATGCTGCGCGATTTCAGCCAGTGCTCCTGCAACTGACTGAACTCACGGGCGGGAAAGTTGCGCAACGCCTGATCGATGACCGCGCTCATCACCGGGCTGTCGCGGCGGGAACCAATGCGCAGCAACAATGGATTGCCCAGATCACCTACGACATCCAGCGATGCGTATTCGGCCCGCTGCGAGAGCCGGCCGTAGAGCGGCTCATCAACCACTGCGAAGCGCACGCGTGCCTCGAGCAACTGACGAAGTGCCTCGAACTGGCTACCGACTTCCAGCACCGGCTGGCTCGGGTAGTTGCTGCGCATGTAGTCGGCCACCGCGCCGGGCCCCTCCAGGGCGATCACATCATTGCTGTCCAGACGCTCTAGATCGATCGCACGGGGGCCGTTTATGTCACCGATAATCAGCCTTGGCACTCTCAGAAACGGATCGCTATAGCGCCAGATGCGCAGCCCTTCGCGAGTCTGTCGCAGCCCTGGCGCAAGGTCGATCTCGTTGGCGCGCATGGCATCATCCAATGCCGCCTCGTCGACGAATCGATGCCATTGCAGGGTGACGCCGAGGCTGGCGGCCAGCCGCTCAATGAACTGCACGTGGAAGCCGGACAGGCGACGCTGGCGCTGGTCGTATTCGGCGTAAGGCGGCGCCATCACGACACCCACTCGCCACTGCTGGTGGGCCGCCAGCCACTCCTGTTGCGCATCGCTCAGCGGCACGCTCGAGGCCTGTACGGTCATGGCGTTCAGCGCAAGCAACAGGCAGCAACAACGCAGCAGAAATGACACCATAAGCCTCACGAGATCGGCATTCGTGCCGAAAACGCTTTTGTAGTGCATCTGCACCGCCTGCGCCAGCACCACGGCAGCGCCAGGCCGGCGTCTATCAGGAAAGTCCATGGTTCGAGCTCGCGTTTCAACTGGTTTGGCGGTCGCCTTGTTCGCCATCGTCACCAGTCCTTTTGTCAACGCCGTTGAGGAGCCTGCCGAACCGGAAGCCACTCCGGCTCCGGTGGCTATCGATCGCCCGCCGCTGCCCTCTCGCAGCGCGACCATGGCCGCTGACCTGTTGCGCCAACTGCCGCCCAGCGAGTTCATCAGCCTGAACGCGGACAAGGACGACTTCGTTGCGCTCTGGCGCCCCGCCAATGTCGCTGAACCCAAGGGTGTCATCGTCCTGTTGCCTGGCGAGGGCGAAAGCACCAACTGGCCGCGCGGCATTGGCCCGTTGCGTCGTGGCCTGCCGGACCACGGTTGGCACACCCTGAGCCTGAGCCTTCCGGACTCGCCGGGCTTGCTGTTACCGCCAGCCACTGAGCAAACGCCCGAGCAACCGACCGACGAACCCGAGCCTGAACAGCCCACCGAAGAGCCGCCGCCAAGCGAAGCCGGATATCTGCCTGAAGAAGCCGCAGCAGTGCCAGACGAACCGGCAGCCGACGACGGCGACGCGCAAGACCCGGCCGAAACGGCCGAAACGGCCGCGCCCAAGCCTGAGCAGGCCGAGCAGATCACTGCACGCATCGAGGCAGCCCTGGCCTTCGCCCGCAGCAAACAACCCGCAGCGATTGTGCTGCTAGGCCAGGGTACAGGCGGCTATTGGGCGGCCCGCTATCTTCAGCAACGGGCGCCAGCGGATGTCAGGCATCTGCTGGTGATCCAGCCGCGCCAACCGGAAGGACAGGACGAGCCGCTTGCGCAGCTGGTGCCGACCCTCAAGCTGGCCACCGGCGACTTCTATTACAAGGACGCAGGGAGCGAGCAACAGACAGCTCGCGAGCGACTGAACGCCAGCCGCCGAATCCAGCACCCGGCCTATCGCCAAGTCGGCTTACCCCAACAGACCGGCGATCGCCCCTCCGATCAGGAAGTGCTCGTTCGACGAGTCCGCGGCTGGCTCAAGCGAGAAATATAAGCGCCGACCGGCTCGCACTAACGAAAGCCCCGCCGCTCGCGAATCAAACCGTAGGCATGGTGCAGTTCGCGGGTCCGCTCGGTTGCCTCGCGCACCTCGATGGCGGTTGCGCCGGCACCGGCCTGCTTGTCCGGGTGGTGCTTGCTGAGCAGGCGCCGATAGGCCCTTTTGATTGCCTGCGGCTCGCTGTCGGCACGGACTCCCAGCAACCGCAATGCCTGCTCGTAGGCCCCACCGGGATTGCTCGGCGCGCCCTGGCGGCGCCCCCCTTGCTGGTCCAGCGCCGCCACGGCCACCGAATCCCAGCCCATCCACTTTCCCCAGAGCATGATCAACTCATGCTCACGCGCATCGATCTGCCCCTGGGCCCTGGCCATGCGCCAGCAGGCTTGCAGGAGCACCTTCGCTTCATCCTGCCGCCCTCGTAATCGCTGCAAGGGCTCTCGTAGCCCGTCTCCACTGGATTTGCCACGGTAAAAGGCATCAATTGCCATGCGTTGTTGAGGAGCGGTCAACTGTAGCCGGCGCATCTCACTGCGGGCGGCCTGGATGTGAGCCTCGCTGATACGCCCGCTGCTTTTCGCCAAGCGTCCGAGCAGGAAAAACAGCAAGTCGTTGCCCTGCATCATCGGTTTGACCCTTGATAGCAGTTGGCGCACACTCGCCCAGGAGTCGAGCCCGAAGCGACGATCCAGCACCTGCCCGATCAGTGCACCCAACAGGGCGCCCGGAATGCTCGCCAGCAGCCACCCTGCAAGTGCGCCTAGCAACGTGATTGGCCAGAACATTCAGCGCTGTGCCTCGAGCGTACGTTCGACTTCAGCCAGACGCTCATGCGTCCCAACGTCAATCCAGCGTCCGCGATAATGCTCACCGCTCAGCTTGCCGACAGCCATCGCCTGGCGCAGCAGAGGCGCAAGCTTGAACGCACCGGCACTGCACCCGGTAAACAATTGTGGGCTGAGTACGGCGATGCCGCTGTAGGTCAGCATCGCAGTGTCCCCGTCGCCAATGCAGCCGTCGATCAAGCTGAAATCACCTTTGAGGTTATGCGCTGGATTGTCCACCAGCACCAAATGCGCCAAGCCTTCGAGTGGCCGCTTCAGCGCACCAAAGTCATAGTCGGTCCAGATATCGCCATTGACCACGATAAAAGGCTCCGCCCCCAACAGCGGTAAAGCGCGATGAATCCCCCCGCCGGTCTCCAGTGGCTCGCCCTCGGCTGAGTACTGGATGCAGACGCCCAAACGCCGACCGTCACCGAGGTACGCCTCGATCTGTTCACCCAACCAGGCGTGATTGATCACCAGCTCGTCGATACCAGCCTCGGCCAGCGCCCGGATGTGGTATTCGATCAGCGGCACGCCGCCCGCGCGGACTAGCGGTTTGGGTGTGTGCAAGGTCAGGGGCCGGAGGCGCTCGCCCTTTCCCGCCGCCAAGATCATCGCCTTCATGATTCAACGGGCTCCTGCGGCAACCCTTGCAGCAGCCGCTTGAGATCGGCCAGTTCAGGGCGGCGCTCCAGCACGGTGTCGAGATAAGCGAAAAAGCGCGGCACGTCGGCCAGGTAGCGTGGCTTGCCGTCACGATGACAGATTCGCGCAAAGATACCGATGACCTTAAGGTGGCGCTGCAGGCCCATCAGATCGCTGGCGCGATGAAACTCGGCGAAGCTCTCCTGCACCGGTATCCCCCGTGCACGCGCGGAATCCCAGTAACCCTGCAGCCAGCCAAGCACTCGCCCTTCCGGCCAACTGAGAAAGGCATCCTTGAACAGCGAGGTGATGTCGTAGGTGACCGGGCCAATCACAGCGTCCTGAAAATCCAGTACGCCGGGGTTCGGCTCGCTGAGCATCAAGTTGCGTGGCATATAGTCGCGGTGCACCAGCACTGTTGGCTGGGCCAGCGCCGAGTCGATCAGCACACGGCAGGTTTGATCCCACAGCCGTTGCTCATCCGCAGTGAAGCTGTGGCCCAGATGCCTTTGCACATACCACTCAGGGAATAGCTGCAGCTCTCGGCGCAGCAGGGCTTCGTCATAGGAAGGCAGTACTGCTTGGTCGGCGTTGGCCTGGAACGCCAGCAGTGCCGAAATGGCGTCAGCAAAGAGCGCGTCAGCATTCTCGCCGTCGATTACGTCCAGGTAGGTCTGCCGACCCAGATCGCTGAGCAGCAAGAAGCCCCGCTCGAGGTCGGCCGCGAGGATTTCGGGCACATGCACGCCAGCCTCGGCCAGTATTGCCGCGATGCTCACGAACGGCTGGCAGTTCTCCTGAGGCGGTGGTGCGTCCATCAGGATAAAGCTGTGCTGCCCTGCCTCCCAACGGAAGTAACGACGAAAGCTGGCGTCACTACTGGCAGCAACCAGCGACACCTCGGGCACGTCGCCCCAGCCGCGACGAGCGAAAAGCGCCTGTAGATGGGGCTCCAGCCAGGCGTTGAGGTCCAGCAGACGTTGATCATGTTGCGGCATATCAGGGGCTCTCCACGGCGCTAGCCGATAAGCGGGTCATGCTTTATTATCCAGCATCTTTTTCAGCCCATCGAGAGGCGTGCGGCCCAGCCCGGCCGATGGCTCGCCGCAAGCACGGACCAAAAAACAAGATGGCAGTCAAATATCCCGCTTTTCGTAAAAAATTCCCTCTATTGGTAACTGGCGGCTTGCTCGCACTGCAACCTGTAACGGCGCCCATGGTCATCGCAGCCGAACAGTTCGCCTGCCAACCAGGCGCTGGCGGGGGTTGGAATTGCGCAGCGGATGCCGCCAGCCCGACCCTGCCACCACGTCCGACTCATCGTGGCACGTCTACTGGCGAGACCACTAGCGCTAAGCCCAGCGCCAGCAAAGCCGAGCGCCAGGCGGCCACCACAAAACTGGTCACCGAAAGCAAGGGCCGGGCACTGACCTCGCGCAGTGCCGATTACAGTCATCTGGACTGGGTGCCGCGCGATCAGCTGACCAATGCACAGCTGGCCGAGACAGGTCCGTACTGTGCCGGTACCTATGTTGAACCAAACCGCCCCGGTCAGTTCGACGACACGCCGATGAGCGAGGCACCGACCTACGTATCGGCCAAAGCAACCCGTTACGAGCAGCAGCAGGAAATCGCCACGCTGGCCGGCGACGTGGTACTTCGCCAGGGCAGCATCCAGGCCGAAGCCGACGAGGCGAGCCTGTACCAACTGGAGAACCGCGGCGAGCTGAAAGGCAATGTCCGTCTGCGTGACGGCGGCGCACTGATGGTCGGTGACCGCGCTGAACTGTTCCTCGACACAGGTGAAGCGCAGGTCGAAAACGCCGAATACGTGGTTCACGAAGGTAAGGTCCGCGGCAGTGCACTCTATGCCAAGCGTACCGAGGACGCGATCATCCGCCTCAAGGACGGGACTTATACCCGCTGCGAACCCGGCGATAACGACTGGTATCTGCAAGGCAACAACGTCACCCTCAACCCGGCCACCGGCTTCGGCTCGGCGACCAACGTCACGCTGCGGGTCAAGGGTGTGCCGGTGTTCTATACGCCTTACATCTATTTCCCGATCGATGACCGCCGCCAGTCCGGCTTCCTGGCGCCAAGCATCAGCTCATCCAGCGATACGGGTTTGTCGCTGATCACACCGTACTATTTCAATCTGGCGCCGAATTTCGACGCGACGCTTTACCCGAATTACATGACCGATCGCGGTTTGCTAATGGAAGGTGAGTTCCGTTACCTGACCCGTCGCAGCGAAGGCCAGTTCGGGGCTGCCTACCTGGATGACAGCAACGACGAGCGCAAGCTGCAGTCCGAGTACGAGGACCAGCGCTGGATGTACAGCTGGCAGCACCGTACCGGCCTGGACACGCGCTGGCTGGCGGAAGTCGATTACACCGACATCAGCGATCCCTACTACTTCCAGGACCTGGACACCCAGCTGGGCATCGATCAGCCAGATCACCTAGATCAGCGTGGCACCCTGACTTATCGCGCACCGTCCTATACGGCTCAGCTGAACGTACACGCTTACGAGCGCGCAACCATTGCCGACATCACACCCTACGAGCGCCTGCCGCAGCTGACGTTGAACGGCGCATTGCCGTTCCAGCCGGGTGGATTGCGGTTCGCTTATGGCACCGAGTTCGTCAGCTTCCAGCGCAGCCTGCGCAGCGGCAACTTTATTAACGAAGATGGTAATCCTGAACGTTGGTATGACGATCGCTTGAGTGGCCTGAAGCGCGCGGAAGGCGAGCGTCTGCACCTTGAGCCCGGCGTTAGTCTGCCGCTCGACTGGAGCTGGGGCTTCGTCCGGCCATCGCTGAAATACGCGTATACCAAGTACGATTTGACGCTGGACAATACCGGCCGTCGCCAGGTGAATGACTTCAACGACTCGCCTGACCGCAGCGTACCGATCTTCAGCGTCGATAGTGGCTTGTACTTCGACCGCGACACCCAGTGGTTCGGCAAGAACTACCGCCAGACCCTCGAGCCGCGGATGTTCTATCTGTACGTACCGGAAGAAGACCAGGATGACATTCCTGTGTTCGATACCGGTGAAAACACCTTCAGTTACTCTTCGCTGTGGCGTGAAAACCGCTTCTCCGGCAAGGACCGAATAGGCGATGCCAATCAGCTCTCGCTTGGCGTGACCAATCGCTGGATCGAGCCGAACGGGCTGGAGCGTCAGCGCTTGAGCGTTGGCCAGATCATCTACTTCCGCGACCGAGAAGTGCAGCTACCGAATCTCGAGGGTCGCCCAGGCTCAACCTCGGACGTATCGCCATACGCCCTCGAGTACCTGTATCGCTACAACCGCGACTGGCGCTTCACCTCGACGTTCAATTGGGATCCAGACGAAGGCCGCACCCAATCAGGCAGCGCCATGTTCCATTACCAGCCGGCTGACAATCCGCGAAAGATCGTCAACTTCGGCTACCGCTATCGCAACGACACCGTGCGATTCGACAGAGCCACCGGAGAGTGGGCCTATGGTGGCGACTACGGCGTGCCAGGCACGCCTGAGTACATCGAGGATTACTACAAGATCAACCAGCACGACATCTCCACCATCTGGCCGATTCTGCCGCAGTGGAGTGTGATCGCACGCTGGCAGCATGACTACAGCCGCAACCGCACATTGGAAGCCTTCGGTGGCTTCGAGTACGACAATTGCTGCTGGAAACTGCGCCTGATCAATCGCTACTGGATCGATTACGACGAAACCAGTCTCAACCCATCGCAGAACGATGAGCCGGACAACGGCATCTTCCTGCAAATCGTCCTCAAGGGACTCGGCGGCGTGTTCGGCAGCTCGACCGAGACATTCCTCGACGAAGGCATACAAGGTTACCGTGAACGTGAAGATCAAGCTTTCTGATTGTCTGCGCCCCCTGCTGGCAGGCGCACTATTGCTGGGCAGCGCGACTGCTGCGCTGTACGCGTCGGCCGAAGTTCGACAGCTCGACCGTATCGTCGCGATCGTGGACAACGACGTGATCATGCAAAGCCAGCTGGACCAACGGACCCGCGAAGTGCAGCAGACCATCGAGAAACGCGGCGCGGAAATGCCGCCCGCGGACGTTATGCAACAACAGGTGCTGGAACGGCTGATCACCGAAAATCTGCAACTGCAGATCGGTGAACGTTCGGGCATCCGTATCTCCGATGAAGAGCTGAACCAGGCGATGAGCACCATCGCCCAGCGCAACAACATGACCCTGGACCAGTTTCGCGCGGCCCTTGAGCGTGACGGCCTGAGCCTCGACACCGCTCGTGAGCAGATTCGCCGCGAAATGGTCATCAGCCGGGTGCGCCAGCGCCGGATTGCAGAGCGTATTCAGGTATCGAACCAAGAGGTGGAAAACTTCCTGGCTTCAGATCTCGGAAAGTTGCAGCTATCAGAAGAATACCGACTGGCCAATATCCTGATCCCTGTGCCGGAGTCCGCTGATTCGGCCACGATCCAGGCGGCTGAAAAAACCGCGATGGATACCTATCAGCAACTTCAGCAAGGCGCCGACTTCGCCAAACTGGCTGTCTCGCGTTCGGCCAGTGAAAACGCACTGGAAGGCGGCGATATGGGCTGGCGCAAGGCCGCTCAGCTGCCACCGCCATTCGATACCGAGGTCAGCAGCATGTCGGTCGGCGACGTCACCCGGCCGGTGCGTACCCCGCCGGGCTTCATCCTGCTAAAAGTGCTGGACAAGCGGGGCGGTGATACTCAGGTACGCGACGAGGTCCATGTTCGCCACATTCTGATCAAGCCGAGTCAAATCCGCAGCGAAGAAGAAAGTCGACGTCTGATCCAGCGACTGCGTGACCGCATCCAGGCTGGCGAGAGCTTTGCCGAGCTGGCGAAGAACTTCTCCGAAGACCCAGGCTCGGCGCTGAACGGCGGAGACCTCAACTGGATCGACCCCAGCTCGCTGGTTCCGGAGTTCCGGGAAGTCATGGCCAACACCGCCAGTGGGCAGCTGTCCGAACCCTTCAAGACGCCGTATGGCTGGCACATCCTAGAAGTGCTCGGACGCCGCGCCACAGATGCCAGCGAAGAGTTCCGCGAGCAACAGGCCCTGTCTTTGCTGCGCAACCGTAAGTACGAAGAAGAGCTGCAGAACTGGCTGCGCCAGATTCGCGACGAAGCCTACGTCGAGATCAAGCTCTGATTGCGCGGTGACATGTTCGTCAGCGACGCCTCAGCGGGCCGGCCAATCGGCCGGCCCGCTTCATTTCATCAGCCCAAAGGCCTAGAGATGACCACCAAACGTTTCGCCCTGACGCCCGGCGAGCCCGCCGGTATTGGTCCGGACCTCTGTTTGCTGCTAGCACGCGACAGCCACCCTCACGCCTTGGTCGCCATCGCCAATGCCGAGCTGCTACGCGCCCGAGCAGCCGAGCTTGGACTGGACATCACCCTGATCGACGTTGCCCCGGGCAGCTGGCCGAACCAGCCGGCAACCGCCAATAGCCTGTATGTCTGGGACACACCGCTCGCTGCGCCGGCCATAAGCGGCCAGCTCAACCCGGCGAACGCAGACTATGTGCTAGCGACGCTGACACGTGCCGGTAACGGATGCCTTGATGGCAGCTTTGCCGGCATGATCACTGCGCCGGTGCACAAGGGCGTCATCAACGAGGCAGGCATCTCGTTTTCAGGACACACCGAGTTTCTCGCGGAGCTGACCGGCACAGAGCAGGTCGTCATGATGCTAGCCACACGTGGGTTACGGGTTGCACTGGTCACCACCCATCTGCCGATCAAGGAGGTGCCGGCGGCCATCACTGCCGAGCGGCTGCAGCGTGTGACGCGCATATTGCACAACGACCTGGTAGCAAAATTCGGCATTGCCCATCCCCGGATTCTGGTCTGCGGTCTCAACCCACATGCTGGTGAGGGCGGACATTTAGGCCGCGAGGAAATCGAGGTCATCGAGCCAACGTTGGAAATCCTGCGACGCGACGGGCTCGACCTGATCGGCCCGCTACCGGCTGATACAGTGTTCACGCCCAAACACCTCGAACACTGCGACGCGGTGCTGGCGATGTACCACGATCAGGGGCTGCCAGTGCTCAAGTACAAGGGCTTTGGCGCAGCCGTCAACGTCACGCTGGGGCTGCCGATCGTACGCACCTCGGTCGATCACGGCACCGCGCTGGACCTTGCAGGCACTGGCCGAATCGACACCGGCAGCCTGCAAGTCGCGCTGGAAACGGCGTATGAGATGAGCGGCAGCTAAAAGCAGCACGCAGCAAACCCTGTTCGGGCGTAAGGCATACACCTGAAACACATCGGCGTGGCGGCCGCAGCCTGCCGAGCAGCGGCCGGAACAGCGGTCTCGAGTCGACAAAAAACCGCTTCCGGACTTTCCAGCGCGCCTCCGAACCGCAATGGCCCGCGGCGGGGGCACTCGCCTCAGCTAGCGCAGCTGCTAAACTGCGGGCCTTTTCGCTCCCAGCTGCAAGCCTCACGCTTCCAGCTGCTCCTGAGACTGCTGTATATGTCCGAGAACTACCAACACCGCGCGCGCAAGCGTTTCGGCCAGAATTTCCTTCACGATGCGGGCGTGATCCATCGCATCCTGCGCGCCATCCATGCCAAGCCGGGCGAGCGGATCGTCGAGATCGGTCCGGGCCAGGGCGCACTGACCGAAGGCCTGCTAGACAGCGGCGCACACCTAGACGTGGTCGAGCTGGACCTGGACCTGATTCCGATCCTGCAACAGAAATTCGCCGACCGCGAGAACTTCGCCCTGAACCAGGGCGATGCGCTGAAATTCGACTTCGCCCAATTAAGCTCGGAGCCAAACAGCCTGCGCATCGTTGGCAACCTGCCGTACAACATCTCCACGCCGCTGATCTTTCACCTACTCGATCACGCCAGCCTGATCCGCGACATGCACTTTATGTTGCAGAAGGAAGTGGTCGAGCGCCTCGCAGCAGCGCCGGGCGGCGGCGATTGGGGCCGGCTGTCGATCATGGTGCAGTACCACTGCCGCGTCGAACATCTGTTCAACGTGGGTCCTGGCGCATTCAACCCGGCGCCGAAAGTCGACTCGGCCATCGTGCGCCTGGTCCCGCATGAAGTGTTGCCGCACCCGGCGCGCGATCACCGGCAGCTGGAGACCGTGGTTCGTCAGGCCTTCAATCAGCGCCGCAAAACGCTGCGCAACACCCTCAAGGGGCTACTGGACGCAGATGCGATCGCCGCCGCCGACGTCGATGGCAGCCTGCGCCCGGAACAGCTGGACCTCGCCGCGTTCGTAAGACTATCGGATCAATTATTTGCCCGCGGCTGAAAGCGACCTACGCGAAGGAGCACACCATGCCTGAAGACCTCCGCTACCGGATCGACGTCAATGTCCGCCCGGCCTACCTCGCAGACCAGTCACAGCCAGACCAAAACCGTTTTGCCTTTGCCTACACCGTAACCATCGAAAACAAGGGCGAGCTCACAGCGCAGTTGCTGTCACGCCACTGGATCATCACTGATGGAGACGGTCAGGTGCAGGAAGTGCGCGGCGAAGGCGTGGTGGGTGAGCAGCCGGTACTAGCCCCCGGCCATCGCCATGTCTACACCAGCGCCACGCTGATGGCCTCACGCGTTGGCACGATGCAGGGCAGTTATCAAATGCTTGCCGAGGACGGGCACCGCTTCGATGCCACGATCGCACCGTTTCGGCTGGCCGTACCGGGAGCCCTGCATTGACTACCTATGCTGTCGGCGACCTGCAAGGTTGCCTCGAACCCTTGCTCTGCCTTCTGAAACAAGTTGACTTCAGCCCATCACGCGACTGCCTGTGGCTGGCTGGCGACTTGGTCAACCGCGGCCCACAATCGCTGGAAGCATTGCGCTTCGCGCGCGACCTGGGCAGTTCGGGTGTCACCGTTCTGGGTAATCATGACCTGCATCTGCTGGCCGTCACGCACAAGGTCGAGCGGCTGAAGAAGTCCGACACGCTTCAGCCGATCCTCGATGCGCCCGACCGAGCCGACCTGATCTTCTGGCTGCGTCAGCAGAAACTGGTCCACCACGATGCCGAACGCCAGGTCACCATGGTTCATGCCGGCATCCCACCGCAATGGACACTGAGTAAATCCCTGCGCCGTGCGGCCGAGGTCGAACAGGCGCTTCGCGACGACGCCATGCTGCAACCCTTCCTCGACGGCATGTACGGTAACCAGCCGGCCAAGTGGAGCAAGGAGCTGCACGGCATCCCTAGGTTGCGTCTAATCACTAACTATTTCACCCGGATGCGCTTCTGCAAAGCTGACGGCACCCTCGATCTCGAAGCCAAAGAAGGCCTCGACTCTGCACCCGCCGGATTCGCGCCCTGGTTCAGCCACCCCACTCGCAAAACCCGAGGCGAAAAGATCATTTTCGGCCACTGGGCCGCGCTGGAAGGCAATTGCGACGAGCCGAACGTCTACGCGCTGGATACCGGCTGCGTATGGGGCAACTCCATGACACTGATGAATGTGGACAGCAACGAACTGTACAGCTGCGACTGTGAGGCCAAGCCATGACCGAGTTCAAACGTATTTCACCCGAGCAGGCGCAGTCGCTGCGCAGCGAAGGCGGCGTGATCGTCGACATCCGCGACCCGAACAGCTTCGCCAATGGTCACGTCACCGGCTCGACACATCTGGACAACCAATCCTTGCCAGACTTCATCGCAACCGCTGATCTCGACCAACCGCTGATAGTCGTCTGCTACCACGGCAACTCCAGCCAGAGCGCAGCCGCCTATCTGGTAGGCCAGGGTTTTTCAGACGTCTACAGCCTTGACGGCGGCTTCGAGCTTTGGCGACAAGCGTTTCCGCAAGAGACTGAACAAGGCGATCCCGCCTAAAAAATCACGCCCGCCTAGGCCGCAGATAATGCGGCCTTGAGCCTCCCTTCCGACGAAACGCAGCGGCAATAACACCTCTCCTCCCTTGAACTTGCCGAATCCGAACTATCCTTCAGTGCAGGCCATCCAAACAGGTGGAAGCCGTGCAGCGGCTACCGGGCCTCAGTTTCGACCATCAGGTGTTCGGGGGAACTCCACAGGCCGGTAAGGCGGCCGTACCTGAATGCATGATGACAACACCGGCTCCGAGCATCGTCCGAGGTGAAGTCAATGAGCATTTTCAGCCATTTCCAGCAACGATTCGAAGCAACCCGTCAGGAAGAGTATTCGCTTCAGGAATACCTCGACCTGTGCAAGGAAGACCGGGGAACCTACGCAACTGCAGCCGAACGCCTGTTGATGGCGATTGGCGAGCCCGAACTGATCGACACTTCTGCCGACTCGAGACTTTCGCGGATTTTCTCCAACAAAGTCATACGCCGGTATCCCGCCTTTGAAGACTTCCACGGCATGGAAGATTGCATCGACCAGATCGTTTCCTATTTCCGCCACGCCGCGCAGGGCCTGGAAGAGAAGAAGCAGATTCTCTATTTGCTGGGCCCGGTGGGCGGCGGTAAGTCTTCGCTCGCCGAGAAGCTCAAGCAACTGATGGAGCGAGTACCCTTTTATGCAATCAAGGGCTCGCCGGTGTTCGAATCGCCCCTGGGGTTGTTCAACCCGGCTGAAGATGCACAGATCCTCGAAGAGGATTACGGCATTCCCCGTCGCTACCTCAGCTCGATCATGTCGCCCTGGGCCACCAAGCGGCTGCAGGAGTTCGGCGGCGACATCAGCCAGTTCCGCGTGGTCAAGCTCTATCCTTCGATCCTCAACCAGATCGCGGTGGCCAAGACCGAGCCGGGCGATGAGAACAACCAGGACATCTCGGCGCTGGTGGGCAAGGTCGATATCCGCAAGCTTGAAGAGTTTCCGCAGAACGACGCCGACGCCTACAGCTACTCAGGCGCGCTGTGCCGCGCCAACCAGGGCATGATGGAGTTCGTCGAGATGTTCAAGGCACCGATCAAGGTGCTGCACCCGCTGCTGACCGCCACTCAGGAAGGTAACTACAACAGCACAGAGGGCCTCGGCGCTATCCCGTATAACGGCATCTTGTTGGCTCACTCCAACGAGTCGGAATGGCACACCTTCCGCAACAACAAGAACAACGAAGCCTTCATCGACCGCATCTACATCGTCAAGGTGCCGTACTGCCTGCGGGTGAGCGACGAGATCAAGATCTATGACAAGCTGCTGTTCAACAGCTCGCTGTCGAAAGCCCACTGCGCGCCCGATACGCTGAAAATGCTCGCGCAGTTCTCTGTCCTGAGCCGCCTGAAGGAGCCGGAAAACTCCAACATCTACTCCAAGATGCGGGTCTACGACGGTGAGAACCTCAAGGACACTGACCCCAAGGCCAAGTCGATGCAGGAATATCGCGATACGGCCGGGGTCGACGAGGGCATGAATGGGCTTTCCACCCGCTTCGCCTTCAAGATCCTGTCCAAGGTGTTCAACTTCGATCCCCATGAAATCGCCGCGAACCCGGTGCATCTCCTTTACGTGTTGGAGCAGCAGATCGAGCAGGAGCAATTCCCAGCCGAGGTGCGCGAGCGGTACCTGCGCTTTATCAAGGAGTACCTGGCGCCGCGCTACGTCGACTTCATCGGCAAGGAAATCCAGACCGCTTACCTCGAGTCCTACAGCGAATACGGCCAAAACATCTTCGACCGCTACGTGCTCTATGCGGACTTCTGGATTCAGGATCAGGAATACCGGGACCCGGAAACCGGTGAAATTCTCAACCGCATGGCGCTCAACGAAGAGCTGGAAAAGATCGAGAAGCCAGCCGGCATCAGCAATCCGAAGGACTTCCGCAACGAAATCGTCAACTTCGTGCTGCGTGCCCGCGCCAACAACAACGGCAAGAATCCGTCTTGGCTCAGCTACGAGAAGCTGCGCGTGGTGATCGAGAAGAAAATGTTCTCCAACACTGAGGATCTGCTGCCGGTCATAAGCTTCAACGCTAAGGCCAGCAAGGAAGATCAGAAGAAGCACAACGACTTCGTCGTGCGCATGGTCGAGCGCGGCTACACCGAGAAGCAGGTTCGCCTGCTCTCGGAATGGTATCTGCGCGTACGTAAATCGCAGTAAGAGCAGCTGAGGGCTTGGAGCCGGAGCTGGAAGCCAAAGCAGCACGCTTCCGGCTCGCGGCTCGCGACTTCCAGCTCAGCCCGGAGGGCTCGTATGAGTTACGTGATCGACCGCCGTCTGAACGGCAAAAACAAGAGCACGGTCAATCGCCAGCGCTTCTTGCAGCGATACCGTGGACACATCAAGAAAGCCGTGGAGGAGGCCGTTGGACGCCGCTCCATTACCGACATGGAACACGGCGAACAGATCAGTATTCCCGGCCGAGATACCGATGAGCCGATCCTTCACCACGGTCGTGGCGGTCGGCAAACCATCGTGCATCCCGGAAACAAGGAGTTCATCGCCGGTGAGCGCATCCCTCGCCCAAACGGCGGTGGCGGCGGCCAAGGGGCTGGCCAGGCCAGCAACAGTGGCGAAGGCATGGACGATTTCGTTTTCCAGATCACCCAGGAAGAATTCCTCGATTTCATGTTCGAGGATCTCGAATTGCCCAACCTGGTCAAACGCCACCTGACGGGCACCGACACTTTCAAGACGGTCCGCGCCGGGATCAGCAACGAAGGCAACCCGTCACGCATCAACATCGTTCGTACCCTACGCTCGGCTCACGCGCGCAGGATTGCCCTGTCCGGAAGCAGCCGCGGCAAACTGCGCGAGGTAAAAGCTGAGCTGGCACGGCTCAAGCTGGAGGAGCCCGCCAACTTCACCGACATCCAGGCAGCCGAGGAAGAAATCGAACGACTCAGCGCGCGCATCCATCGCGTGCCTTTTCTGGACACCTTCGACCTCAAGTACAACCTACTGGTCAAACATCCCAACCCAAGCTCGAAAGCGGTGATGTTTTGCCTGATGGATGTGTCCGGCTCCATGACCCAGGCCACCAAGGACATCGCCAAGCGCTTCTTCATCCTGCTGTACCTGTTCCTCAAGCGGAACTACGACAAGATCGAGGTGGTGTTCATCCGCCATCACACCAGCGCCAAGGAAGTCGACGAAGAAGAGTTCTTCTACTCCCGGGAAACCGGCGGCACCATCGTCTCCAGCGCCCTGAAAATGATGCAAGAGATCATGGCCGAGCGGTATCCGGCTAACGAGTGGAACATCTATGCGGCACAGGCCTCGGACGGCGATAACTGGAACGACGACTCTCCGGTTTGCCGGGACATTCTGATCAACCAGATCATGCCGTTCGTCCAGTACTTCTCCTACGTCGAAATCACCCCTCGCGAACATCAGGCTCTGTGGTACGAATACAACCAAGTGGCCGAGGCCTTCGGCGACTCGTTCGCCCAGCAGCAGCTGGTGACAGCGGGGGACATTTATCCGGTGTTCCGCGAGCTATTCCAGCGGCGCATGGCTAGCTGAGGTAAGCAGCATGAAACGACAGCCCATTTCCACCGGCTCGGAATGGACCTTCGACCTGATCCGTACCTACGATCGTGAGATCGGCCGTATCGCCGAGCGCTATGCGCTGGACACCTACCCCAACCAGATAGAAGTCATCACGGCCGAGCAGATGATGGACGCCTACGCCTCGGTGGGCATGCCGCTTGGCTATCACCACTGGTCCTACGGCAAGCATTTCCTCAGCACGGAAAAATCCTATACCCGCGGGCAGATGGGCCTGGCTTACGAGATCGTCATCAACTCCGACCCCTGCATCGCCTATTTGATGGAAGAAAACACCATCACCATGCAGGCACTGGTGATCGCCCATGCCAGTTATGGCCACAACAGCTTTTTCAAGGGCAACTACCTGTTCCGCACCTGGACCGACGCCAGTTCGATCATCGATTACCTGGTGTTTGCCAAGCAGTACATCATGCAGTGCGAAGAACGCCACGGCATCGATGCCGTGGAGGATCTGCTCGACTCCTGCCATGCGCTGATGAACTACGGCGTCGACCGCTACAAGCGGCCCTACCCGATATCCGCCGAGGAAGAGCGACGCCGGCAGAAGGATCGCGAAGAGCATCTGCAGAAGCAGATCAACGATCTGTGGCGAACCATTCCCAAATTCGGCGAGAAAGATGACGAACGCCAGCGCGACCAGCGCTTTCCCGCCGAGCCCCAGGAGAACATCCTTTACTTCATCGAAAAACATGCACCGCTGCTGGAGCCCTGGCAACGAGAAGTAGTGAGGATCGTGCGCAAGATCGCACAGTATTTCTATCCACAACGCCAGACGCAGGTCATGAACGAAGGCTGGGCGACCTTCTGGCACTACACGCTGATCAACGACCTGTACGACGAAGGACTGGTGACCGATGGCTTCATGATCGAATTTCTTCAGTCCCACACCAGCGTGATCTATCAGCCCGGTTTCGACAGCCCTTACTACAGTGGCATCAACCCCTACACGCTGGGGTTCGCCATGTACCAGGACATCAGGAGAATTTGCGAGCACCCCACCGATGAAGACAAACACTGGTTCCCGGATATCGCCGGCAGCGACTGGCTCACCACGGTCAAGTTCGCGATGAACAACTTCAAGGACGAGAGTTTCATCCTGCAGTTCCTGTCGCCCAAGGTCATCCGCGACCTCAAGCTGTTCAGCATCCTCGATGATGACCACAAGGACGAGCTGCTGGTCCCCGCCATCCATGACGAAAATGGCTATCACGCCATCCGCGAATTGCTTGCAGCTCAATACAACCTCGGCAATCGTGAACCCAATGTGCAGGTATGGAGCGTCGATCGCCGCGGCGATCGCTCGCTGACCCTGCGCCACCAGCAGCACGACCGCAAACCCTTGGGCGGCTCCACCGATGAGGTCCTCAAGCACCTCCATCGGCTCTGGGGGTTCGATGTGCACCTGCAATCGATGCAGGATGACAAGCTGATCGCCACGCACCACATGCCGCCGAGAGTCGAGGCGGATGTCGAGGCCAAGTACCCCGGTATGAACCTGGCGCTGCCACCCATCTGACGGTTACACATCACTTCAGATCGAATACCCGAGAGCAGTCGCAGCTTGCTGCTTCGGGGCATTCGTTTATCCTCCGCCGCAATGGAGGACTGCATGCGAATCTATAAAGTCGGCGGAGCGGTACGTGACCGGTTGCTGGGGCGTCCTGTGACCGAGGTGGACTGGGTGGTCGTCGGCTCCAGTGCCGAAGAGATGCAGGCCAAGGGTTTTCGCCCGGTGGGCGCAGATTTCCCCGTGTTCCTCCATCCGGTCACAGGTGAGGAATACGCACTGGCCCGCACCGAGCGCAAGAGCGGTCGCGGTTACGGCGGGTTCACCTTCTATGCCAGCCCCGAAGTGACACTCGAAGAAGACCTGATCCGCCGCGACCTGACCATCAACGCCATGGCCGAGGATGAGCGGGGCCAGCTGATCGATCCCTACGGCGGCCAGGCCGACCTCGCAGCCCGCCAGCTCAGGCACGTATCCCCCGCCTTCGCCGAAGATCCTTTAAGGGTGTTGCGTGTGGCGCGCTTTGCCGCGCGTTATGCCGAACTCGGCTTTAGCGTGGCGCCCGAAACCCGGGCGCTGATGTGTCAGCTCGCCGAATCGGGGGAACTACTGGCGTTGACACCGGAACGCAGCTGGAAGGAAATCGCCCGCGCGTTGATGGAGCCTCGCCCTGACGTGTTCCTGCAGGTTCTACGCGACTGCGACGCCTTGAAGGAGCTGTTTCCGGAAATCGACCGGCTATTCGACGAGACGTTACCGCTCGAGGATGGTACCCAGGCCGGCAAACACACGCTTGAGGTGCTACACAGATGCGCCGCTCATGCTCAGCCCCTAACAGTGCGCTGGGCCTGTCTGCTGATGCCGCTGGGACAGACAGCTGACCTCGATGCGCCGAGTTCGGAAGCAGCCAGAACATCGCCAATTGACATCGTCAGCACGCGTTACAAAGTGCCGCGAGACTGCCAGGAGTTGGCCAGACTGGTCGGCGAATTCTACTCGCTCGGCCATCAGGCCATGTCACTGCCGGCGCAGACGCTGTTCGACTTGCTGCAGCATTTCGACATCTACCGCCGCCCGGAACGCTTCGAGCAGTTCGTCGCCTGCTGCGCTATGGACGCGCAGAGCGGTCACGAGGGGCACGCCTATCCGCAGGCCGAATACCTGCGCGGAGCCGCCGAGCATGTCCGCGCGGTACAGGTGAAACCGCTTATTGAACAGGGTTACAAGGGCGCAGAACTAGGAGAAGCACTTAAACGCGAACGACTGGAAGCTGTCCGCCAATATCAACGCCTCTATCAAGACAACGCCAACTGATCAGCGCTTGCCCTGCTGCAACGCGAGGAACCCGCGCTCTTCGCAAGACGAAGTCAGCGCGGGTCCGCGGCGGACAACAACGACGCTGGCGTCAACTCCTCGCCCTTCCACTGGAAGCGCACGGGCCACAGCTGCTGCTCGATGACCGATTCCCGCCACAATTCAGCGAAGCACCGCCCGGTCTCGGGATGCATCACGTCCGGCGACAGCAAGGCCAGCGGCCAGAGCACGAAAGCGTTTTTAAGTGTCTCCGGCCGCGGCAGTTGCAAGCCATGAAAATTGCCCTGCAGATCGCCATACATCAACACATCGATATCCAGTGGTAGACCTTTGCGGTCCGGCGCGTAGCGACCGTTGTCCGCTTCGATGAACTTGAGCCGTCTGTCCAGCTCCATCAGGGGCAACTCGGTGCTACCGGAGACCACAAGGTTGTAGAAATGGTCACCCTTGTAGCCCACTGCAAGGCTTTCAAAAACGGGTGAACAGCGCATGTCTCCGAGCAGCTTTTCCAGCGCATCGAGACCGGCCGTCAGATTCCGTTCACGGCGGCTATTGCTGCCGAGCCCCAGCAGTACGCGAGTCAGTGGCATCCGCGTTCGATCTCCACACCCAACGCCTTTGCGCGCGGGTTGACGCCCGGTTTGGTCACCCGTAGCCGCAACCAGGGAATGCCGAACTCACTCATCAGGGCAGCAGCCAGGCGTTCGGCAAAGGTTTCTACCAGCTCGAAGCGTGACGCTTGAGCGAAACAATCGATGGCGGCAGTCACTTTGGCATAGTCCAGCGCCTTATCCAGTTCGTCGTTCCGGGCGGCGGGACGGATGTCCCAGCCGAGGGTCAGGTCCAGCCGCAAGCATTGTCGAATGCCGCGTTCCCAATCATAGGCGCCGATCAGCGTATCCACTTCCAGCCCTTCGATGAAAACTGTATCCACGCAACGTTCTCCCTCGGCACGACAACTTCATGACAGGCCGTTAGACTCAGGAGCTCCTTGCCCCGGATGAATGCCATGTTCTGGCAATTAGCACTGCTCGCCTATCTGACCGGCTCGCTTTCATTCGCCATTCTACTCAGTCGCCTGACCGGCGCACCCGATCCACGCGCCGGCGGTTCCGGCAATCCCGGCGCCACCAACATGCTGCGACTGGCCGGTAGAGGCCTGGCCATCAGCACCCTGTTCGGTGACCTACTCAAGGGTTTGCTGCCAGTGCTGCTCGCCGCAGCGCTAGGCCTGGCCATCGAGCAACAAGCCTGGATCGGTCTCGCCGCAGTACTGGGCCACTCATATCCGTTGTATTTCCGCTTTCGTGGCGGCAAAGGCGTGGCCACAGCCGCTGGCGTCTTGCTTGGCCTGCATCCAGCAACGGCATTACTGGCGCTGCTCATCTGGCTGGCTGTTTTCACGTTGTCACGCACCAGTTCACTGGCCGCACTGGTCGCACTACCGCTCTGCCTGCCCTTTCTTGCCTGGATGCAACCGACGGCGCTCTGGCCTATGGCATTGCTGGCCGCGCTCGTCGCCTGGCGTCACCGTAACAACCTGCGCGACCTGTCTAAAGGCAGAGAGCGACATTTTTAAGCTAACCGGCGTCAAATCGCCGGAAGCGCTTCCATTGGCCAGCGCGCCTGTACCGAAATCTCAGGGCCGTCTTGCTGACCAGCAAGCAAACGCTGGCAGCCAGCATAGGCGATCATCGCCCCATTGTCGGTGCAGAAACGTGGCCGAGCATAGAACACGCGCCCCTTCAGCTCAGCGAGCATCGCTTCAAGACTCTGGCGCAGCGAAATGTTGGCGCTCACACCACCGGCAATGACCAGGCTGTGCAACCCCGTCTGCTTCAGCGCGCGCCGGCATTTGATGGTCAGCGTATCGACCACGGCCTGCTGAAACGCCAAAGCGATATCGCAGCGGGTTTGCTCACCATCATCGCCGGTACTCTGACGTTGCTGCCAGGTCGTCAGGGTGGACGTCTTGAGGCCGCTGAAACTGAAATCCAGCCCGGGCCGATCTGTCATTGGTCGGGGAAAAGTGAACCGACCCGGCGTGCCGCGCTCGGCAAGCGCTGCGATCTCCGGACCGCCCGGATAGCGCAGCCCCATCAGCTTGGCCGTCTTGTCGAAAGCCTCGCCAGCGGCGTCGTCCACCGACTCGCCCAGCAGTTCATAGCGACCAATGCCGTCTACCCGGACCAACTGGGTATGCCCACCGGAAACCAGCAGCGCGACGAAGGGAAACGCCGGCGGTTGCTCTTCGAGCATCGGCGCCAGCAGATGTCCTTCCATATGGTGCACGCCGATTGCCGGCACACTCCAGGCAAGCGCCATCGCCTGCGCGCAAGAAGCGCCAACCAGTAGCGCGCCCACCAGGCCGGGGCCGGCCGTATACGCCACCGCGTCGATCTGGCTGGATTCGCGTCCGGCCTCTTCGAGCACCTGACGGATCAGCGGCAGCATCCGCTTGACGTGATCACGCGACGCCAACTCTGGCACCACGCCTCCATAGACGCGGTGCAGATCGATCTGACTGAACAGCGCGTCGGCCAACAGGCCGTGCTCGCTGTCATACAGTGCAACACCGGTCTCGTCACATGAAGTTTCCAGCCCCAGAACCAGCATGGGCACGACCTTTCCAAAGAAGCGAATGAAGCCGCGCATATTAATCGCCGGGGCCAGCGACCGACCAGCGCTTTTCGATAAGGGGGCTTTGCATTCCACGCGGCAAGGCGTTAACATCCGCAACCCTTAAAACCAGCGTGCTCGCGATATTTGCCGAAGCGCGTTGTAACCGGTAAACAAGTGAAGGTACGTCCTGGATGCCCAACGTTAAAGTTAAAGAGAACGAACCATTCGACGTAGCTCTGCGTCGCTTCAAGCGTTCTTGCGAAAAGGCCGGTGTTCTGGCCGAAGTCCGCAGCCGTGAGTTCTACGAAAAGCCTACTGCTGAGCGCAAGCGTAAAGCTGCTGCCGCAGTCAAGCGTCACGCTAAGAAAGTGCAGCGCGAACAGCGCCGTAGCGTTCGCCTGTACTGATCCAGTACTGCTGACGCTGCATCAAGCCCGGCCAATGCCGGGCTTTGCATTTGAAGGAGACTCCGCTTCGCCAATCGGCGAATTGCCGGAGTTTTTTTCATTCCGGCCTGAACACTGCGAGCGTATTCTCATACCCCTATGGCCGGCTTGATCCCGCAATCCTTCATTGATGACTTGCTCAACCGCTCCGACATCGTCGAGGTGGTGAGTTCGCGCATCCAACTGAAAAAAGCGGGCAAGAACTACACGGCCTGCTGCCCGTTTCACAAAGAAAAGACCCCCTCATTCAGCGTCAGCCCGGACAAGCAGTTCTACTACTGCTTCGGTTGCGGCGCTGGCGGCAACGCGCTCGGCTTCATCATGGATCATGACAGCCTGGAATTTCCCCAGGCAGTCGAGGAGCTAGCCAAGCGCGCCGGCATGGAAGTGCCGCGAGAAGAAAGCGGACCGGGGCGCAAACCCCGTCAGCCCGTGGACTCGCCGCTTTATCCCTTGCTCGATTCCGCCGCCGATTACTATCGACAGTCACTCAAGGGGCACCCGGCACGCAAGGCCGCGGTGGAGTATCTAAAAGGCCGCGGTCTGTCTGGCGTTATCGCGAGGGATTTCGGCCTCGGCTTCGCCCCGCCTGGCTGGGACAACCTGATGAAGCACCTGGGCGGCGACGCCCTTCAGCAAAAGGCCATGATCGATGCCGGCCTGCTGATCGAAAACGCCGAAAGCGGCCGGAGCTACGACCGCTTCCGCGACCGGGTGATGTTTCCGATCCGCGACAGTCGTGGACGCGTCATTGCCTTTGGCGGACGGGTACTGGGCGATGACAAGCCGAAATACCTTAACTCCCCGGAAACACCTGTCTTTCATAAAGGCCAGGAACTCTACGGGCTCTACGAGGCACGCAAGGCCAATCGCGACCTGGATGAAATCATGGTCGTTGAAGGCTACATGGACGTCATTGCACTGGCGCAGCAAGGGCTGCGCAATGCCGTCGCGACACTGGGCACCGCGACCAGCGACGAACACCTCAAGCGCCTTTTCCGCATCGTGCCCAGCGTGCTGTTCTGTTTCGATGGTGACGCAGCCGGCCGCAAGGCTGCATGGCGCGCCCTGGAATCGGCTCTGCCCAACCTGCAGGATGGCCGCCGCGCACGTTTTCTGTTCCTGCCGGAAGGCGAGGACCCGGACAGCCTGGTGCGCAGCGAAGGTACCGATGCCTTCAAGGCCCGAATCCAGCAACAAGCGCAACCGTTGGCCGATTACTTCTTCCAGCAGCTCAGTGAAGAAGCAGACCCGCGCTCCCTGGAAGGCAAGGCCCACCTGGCGACGCTTGCAGCACCGCTCATCGAAAAAATCCCCGGCAACAACCTGCGCGCATTGATGCGGCAGCGCCTCGGGGAAATTACCGGTCTGCATAGCGAAGCACTTCAGCAGATGGGCTCAGCATCGCCGAGCGCCGCGTCGGAATACGACGACAGCGTGTATTACGACACCACGCCTGGGCACGACGAAGGTGACTACTACGCACCGCCGGCCACTACCCAACCAAAGATCGGCGGCAAGAAAGAGTGGAAAAAAGACTGGAAAAAGAACGGCCAGCGTCCAGACTTCAAAAAGCCACGCGCACCGAGAACGCCCGCCACAGTAGAACCACCAGCACTGACCACATTGCGTACGCTCCTGCACCACCCTGAGCTCGCGCAGAAGGTCGAAGATGCCAGCCACTTCGCGGCGGAAGACGACACCTACGCACAACTACTGGTCGCCCTGCTCGGAACGCTGCAAAAGAACCCCAAACTGCGCAGCCTGCAATTGATTGCACGCTGGCATGGAACCGATCAAGGGCGACTTTTGCGCGCACTTGCCGAGAAAGAATGGCTAATCTCGGCCGATAACCTTGAACAACAGTTTTTCGACACCATAACAAGCCTTGCTGCTAGACAACGCGACCGCAGCCTTGAAACGCTGCTGCGCAAAGCTCGCCAAGGTGAACTCAGCGCAGAGGAGAAAGAGCAGCTGCGCAGCCTGCTAAATCGCAACTCAACACCCGCTATATCGACCTCAACTGGCGCGTGAGGTCCTTGCTCGGCTATAATGCTCAGCTTGTTTTCAGCCCGCCAGAACCGTCAGTGGATAGGGTTATATGTCCGGAAAAGCGCAACAGCAGTCCCGTCTCAAAGAATTGATCCAGCGTGGCCGTGAGCAGGGTTACCTGACTTACGCCGAGGTCAATGACCACCTACCGGAGGATATTTCCGATCCGGAACAGGTGGAAGACATCATTCGCATGATCAACGACATGGGTATCAATGTATTCGAGGTTGCCCCGGATGCCGATGCCCTGTTGCTGGCCGAAGCCGATACCGATGAAGCTGCAGCAGAAGAGGCCGCTGCGGCACTCGCCGCTGTGGAAACCGACATCGGCCGCACCACCGACCCAGTGCGCATGTATATGCGTGAAATGGGCACCGTCGAACTGCTGACCCGCGAAGGCGAGATTGAAATCGCTAAACGCATTGAGGAAGGCATTCGCGAGGTGATGAGCGCAATTGCCCATTTCCCGGGTACCGTCGACGGCATTCTTGCCGACTACGAGCGCGTCACCACCGAGGGTGGGCGTCTCTCCGACATTCTCAGCGGGTATATCGACCCTGACGATGACGGCGCGGCCGGTCCTCAGGCAGAAGTCGAGCCCGTCGCACCGCAGGCAGCAGCAAAGCCGGCCGGTGACGACAAGGACGACGAGGAAGAGGACGATTCCGACAGCGATGAAGAAGAAGGCGATGGCGGTCCGGATCCGGAAGTCGCTCGCGTTCGCTTCGGCGCCGTTGCCGAGCAACTGGACGTTGCCAAGAAGGCCTTGAAGAAGCATGGCCGCGGTAGCCAGCAGGCGACCGATGCCCTGCAGGAACTCGCCACGCTGTTCATGCCGATCAAGCTCATCCCTAAGCAGTACGATGCGCTGGTCGATCGCGTACGTGATGCTTTGAGCCAGGTCCGCGCCCAAGAACGCGCCATCATGCAAATCTGCGTGCGTGACGCACGTATGCCCCGCGCCGACTTCCTGCGTCAGTTTCCTAACAACGAAACAGACCTTGATTGGGCAGAAAAGCTGGCCAATGGCAAAAGCAAATACGCCGAAGCCATCGCCGCACGCAAGGAAGACATCCAACGCTGCCAGCAGAAGCTGCTCGCGCTGGAAGAAGAATGCATATTGGCTATCGCTGACATCAAGGACATCAACCGTCGCATGTCGATCGGTGAAGCCAAGGCTCGCCGGGCCAAGAAGGAGATGGTCGAGGCCAACCTGCGTCTGGTTATCTCCATCGCCAAAAAGTACACCAACCGCGGCTTGCAATTCCTCGACCTGATTCAGGAAGGCAACATCGGCCTGATGAAAGCGGTGGACAAGTTCGAATACCGCCGCGGCTACAAGTTCTCGACCTACGCTACCTGGTGGATTCGCCAGGCAATCACTCGCTCCATTGCCGACCAGGCGCGGACCATCCGTATCCCGGTCCACATGATCGAGACGATCAACAAGCTCAACCGCATCTCCCGTCAGATGCTGCAGGAAATGGGCCGCGAACCCACGCCTGAAGAGCTTGGCGAGCGTATGGAAATGCCCGAGGACAAGATCCGCAAGGTACTGAAGATCGCCAAAGAGCCGATCTCCATGGAAACCCCGATCGGTGACGACGAAGATTCGCACCTGGGCGACTTCATTGAAGACTCCTCCATGCAATCGCCAATCGACGTGGCGACGGTGGAGAGCCTCAAGGAAGCCACTCGCGAAGTCCTCTCCGGCCTCACCGCACGGGAAGCCAAAGTACTGCGCATGCGTTTCGGCATCGACATGAATACCGACCACACCCTAGAGGAGGTCGGCAAACAGTTCGATGTCACCCGCGAGCGGATCCGTCAGATCGAAGCCAAGGCGCTGCGCAAGCTGCGCCACCCGACGAGAAGCGAGCACCTGCGCTCCTTCCTCGACGAGTAAAACCAGAACCCCCGGCCAGCGCCGGGGGTTTTGCATTCAGGCCAGTCAAAACATGCCTGTACGCGCAGCTTCGCTTGGCGCACGCGCAACACCACCGGTATAATTCGCCCGCCTCTGAGGGCCTATAGCTCAGTTGGTTAGAGCAGAGGACTCATAATCCTTTGGTCCACGGTTCGAGTCCGTGTGGGCCCACCACCTTTAAAGCCGCGCAATGCGCGGCTTTTTCGTTTGCCTCCGACCTTTCTTGTTGCAACCCCTCGCGCCAGGCGACTAGAGCCTCTATCAATCCTACTAATACCCAAAACGCATATAAACTGAAACAAACGTTCCTAGACTCTCTAAGTGCTCGACCCTATCGTTCGCGCGGGGCCGTTCTGCGGCCGGTCGTTACGCCACGTTAAGGACGTTCATGCTCTCCGATTCGCTACCGCTGCTTTTCGTCTGCGCCTTGCTGGTCTGGGTGCTGGTGTCTTTCGTGCGGGAGACATGGAGCCCGGACATCGTCGTGGCGATTGCGGTGGCGGTGTTGATCGCCAGCCAGTTACTGACCCCCGCGGAAGTGCTTGGGGTGCTGTCCAACTCCGCCCCCGTCACCATCGCCTGCATGTTCGTGATATCCGCGGCACTGGAGCGCACCGGCTGCATCGATGCGTTGGGTAACTGGCTGGGTGGACTGGTCGGCACCAGCCCGACCCGCGTGCTCGGCGGACTGACGATTACTGCGCTGGTCATTTCGGCCTTTCTCAACAACACGCCCGTGGTAGCGATCCTGACACCGGTCGCCATTTCCCTGGCAACGCGGGCCGGCACCACGCCTTCGAAACTGCTGATTCCGCTGTCCTACGCCACGATCCTTGGCGGCACGCTGACGATGATCGGCACCTCGACTAACATCCTGGTCGACGGTGTGGCGCGCAAGGCGGGCCTCGCCCCATTCGGCATGTTCGAAATCACCGGCGCTGCGCTGGTGCTCGCCGCGGCCGGCATGCTGTATATGCTGACCATCGGCAAGCGGCTGCTGCCGGAGCGCGACACTCTCTCCAAGCTTCTCGGGCCGAGGCTCGATCGCACCTTCATGAGTGAATTGCGGGTTCCTCAAGGCTCTCCCGTGGTCGGCAAGAGCATTGCCGAGGCCAACCTCAACGGTGGCAGCGGACTGCAGGTGCTGCAGGTGAACCGCGGGGTTCATTTGCACAGCCGACCGGAACAGGATTTCAGTCTGCTGGCCGGCGATGTGTTGGTGATCCACGGCCAGGTCAAGGATGTAGTTGAGCTACGCGGCAGCGGTCATCTGAGCTTCAACCGCAGCGACGCCTTCGAGACCCTCAGCAGCGAGGATGAAGTGCTCGCTGAAGCCATTGTCGGACGCAACTCGCGTTACAGCCACCGACCGATGCGCGATCTCGATCTCAGCGCCCGCTACGGGATCAATGTGCTGGCCGTGCACCGGCAGGACGAAAACATCCAGGGCAACCTCGACGATTTCCAGCTGCAGTTCGGCGACGTGATGCTGGTCGAGGGCACACCGGCCCAGATCAAGCGTTTCGCTGACAACGGCGAGCTGATCAGCCTCAACGCCGTACAGGAGCGCGCTTTCCGGCGAGACAAGGCGCCCATCGCCATTGGCACGACGCTGATGGTGATGCTGCTGGCAGCGTTCGGTGTGATGCCAATCGAAGGCCTGGCGATCATGGGTGCCGCGGCGGTGCTGGCGACCCGCTGCCTGGATGTGGAAGACGCCTACAAGGCGGTCGACTGGAAGATCCTCAGCCTGATCTTCGGCATGCTCGCCATCAGCGTAGCGATGAACAAGGTCGGGCTGGTCGAGCTGATTGTTTCCAGCGTGGTCGACCTGACGCCTTGGGCTGGCCCGCTATTCATGCTCGGGTTCATCTATCTGTTCACTTCGGTGCTTACCGAGATCCTCTCTAACAACGCCGTCGCCGTGCTGGTCACACCAATTGCTATTGGCCTTGCCCAACAGCTCGGTATCGATCCGCGTGCCTTCGTCGTCGCGGTGATGTTCGCTGCCAGCGCCAGCTTCGCCACGCCGATCGGTTACCAGACCAACACTTTCGTCTACAACGCCGGTGGCTATCGCTTCGCTGATTTCCTCAAGGTGGGTATCCCGCTGAACCTGTTGCTGTGGGTCGTCGCAACCTTGGTCATCCCGTTGTTCTGGCCGCTCACACCGCTCTGATAACGGTGCTTGCCCTGGATCATTGACCGCATCGGCGTTCAGTTTCATGCTCTCGGGCCTTTGCCCCGATGAACAAGAACAAGGAGCGCGCCATGAAGCTGGAAACCCTCGCCGTCCATGCCGGCTACAGCCCAGACCCAACCACCCGCGCGGTGGCTGTGCCGATCTACCAGACCACCTCCTACGCGTTTGACGATACCCAGCACGGCGCGGACCTGTTCGACCTGAAGGTGCCGGGCAACATCTATACACGCATCATGAATCCCACTACCGACGTGCTCGAGCAGCGCGTCGCGGCACTGGAAGGCGGGGTGGCGGCCTTGGCGGTGGCCTCGGGAATGGCGGCGATCACCTATGCCATTCAAACCATTGCCGAAGTTGGCGACAACATCGTTTCGGTCGCCAAACTCTATGGCGGCACCTTCAATCTATTTGCCCATACCCTGCCGCGCCAAGGCATCGAGGTGCGCTTCGCTGCCCATGACGATATCGCTGCGCTGGAGTCGCTGATCGATGAACGCACCAAGGCGGTGTTCTGCGAATCGATCGGCAACCCAGCCGGCAATGTCATTGACCTCGCCGCGCTGGCGGACGCCGCACACCGCCACGGCGTACCGTTGATCGTCGATAACACCGTAGCTACACCGATGCTGTGCCGCCCCTTTGAGCATGGCGCGGACATCGTCGTGCATTCGCTGACCAAGTACATGGGCGGCCATGGCACCAGCATTGGCGGCATCGTCGTCGACTCAGGGAAGTTTCCCTGGGCACAGCACCAGGAGCGCTTCGCGCTGCTCAACACGCCTGACGTGTCCTATCACGGCGTCACCTACACCGAGGCATTCGGCCCCGCGGCTTTCATCGGCCGCTGCCGCGTGGTGCCGCTGCGCAACATGGGCGCGGCGATTTCGCCGTTCAATTCGTTCCTTATTCTGCAAGGACTGGAGACGCTGGCGCTGCGCATGGAACGGCATTGCGAAAACGCCTTGAAGGTTGCCGAATACCTGCAGGCACACCCGCAGGTGGCGTGGGTGAAATACGCCGGCTTGGCCGATCATCCGGAGCATGAATTGGCGCGCCGCTATATGAGCGGCACGCCGGCGTCGATCCTCTGCTTCGGCATCGAAGGTGGCATGGAGGCCGGCGCGCGCTTCATCGATGCGCTCAAGCTGATCGTGCGACTGGTCAACATTGGCGACGCCAAGTCTCTGGCCTGCCATCCCGCCAGCACCACGCATCGCCAGCTGAATGCCGAAGAACTCGCCCGGGCAGGCGTTTCTCAGGATCTGATCCGGCTGTCGATTGGCATCGAGCACATCGATGACATCCTGGCCGACCTGACCCAGGCCCTGGACGCGGCCAAAGGCTGATTTCGCAAGCCGCTATGCCCGCGACGCTTGATATCGCTTGATATCGACCAGCGAGGCTCCACATTACTGCGACAGACCGCTGTGGAGCCTCGCCATGACCGACTCGCTGATCATCCCCTGCGCACATTGCGCCAGCCTCAACCGCATCCCCGCCGACCGGCTGCACGACGCGCCGCGCTGTGGACGTTGCAAAGAAGAAGCCTTACCGAACACGCCGTTCGAGCTGCAGCAGAATCAGTTCGCCAATCAGATGAAGGGTGATTTGCCGCTGCTGGTGGATGTCTGGGCCAGCTGGTGCGGCCCGTGCCGCAGTTTCGCCCCAACCTTCGCCCAGGCGGCCGCTCAGCTGCAGGGCCGTTGCCGATTGGCCAAACTGGACAGCGAGGCCAGTCCGCAACTGTCTAGCCAGCTCGGCATTCGTTCGATCCCCAGCTTGATCCTCTTCAAGAAAGGCAAGGAAGTGGCGCGCCAGAGCGGTGCGATGCCATTGCCGCAGCTACTGGCCTGGCTCCAACAGCACGGGGTATGACAGGCGCCACGCAGTAGTCTGTTCGGCTTCTGAGGAGGCGGAAGAAGGTCTGGTAGCCAAGCAGCTCGACGCCGGCATCGTCACGGGCACGCGCAGCCTTGGCGATCGGGCTTTTTGGCAAACCTAGAACAGACCACCGACCGACCCCGCAGTTCCGTGCATTAGGCCTGCCTTTTATCCGGATATTTCAAGCAACGTTTGCCTAGGCTCCACCGCGATTGGATAATGCCGCCGCTTTCACGGCAGACATTTACCGATAGTCGCTGTACAAGGACGTCGACACGCCAATAACAAAGGCTCGAGGATGAGCCGGTGAGTTCAGCGTGATTCAATTCGAAATCGATCAATGGCAGGCTTGGGCTCCAGGCCTGGCGAGCACTGATGACTGGGCCAATTGGGCCGGGGATCCGTGCGAGCTCGAAAGCAGTGACGCACAACCGGACGTCAGCTTCCTGCCGGCCATGCAGCGCCGCCGCCTGAGTCGCCTGGCGCGCATGGTGTTCGCCGTGGCCACTCCGCTGGCGGCCAACCGGGCGCCAATGCCGCTGGTCTACGCCTCCCGCCACGGTGAGACCACGCGCACTTTCGCCATCCTCAATGACCTGGCGAGCGACGAGCCACTATCCCCTACCCAGTTCAGCCTGTCGGTGCACAACGCGATCATCGGTCTGTGGTCCATTCAGCAGCAGAACACCAGCGAGATGACGGCGCTAGCAGCTGAAGGTGACGGACTGGAGCATGCCGTGCTCGAAGCAGCCATGTTGCTCGGCGAAGGCGCTCCCGAAGTCCTGGTGGTGGTTGCGGAAGATCAGCCCCCTGCGGTCTATGCGCCCTGGATCAACGACGTCAGCTTTCCTTATGCCGTGGCGCTGTTGCTGAAGCCGGGTAAGACCTGGCAATTGAGCCTCGAAACAGCCGAGCCAGCCGCTAGGCCGGCATCGCACCCGCATGCGATCAAACTGGTCCACGCACTGCTCAAGGACCAACCGACCTTTCAAAACACCTGGGAGAGCCGCCAATGGAACTGGCAGCAAACCTATTGAACCGCCGATACAGCGCGCCCTGGCTGTGGCGCCTGGTCGCGACCGGGCTGTCGTTTGCCCTGTTCGGTCTCGGCGGGCTCTGCCTGCGAATGATCGTTTTCCCTGTGCTGGGTCTGCTGCCAGGCGACACGACCGAACGCCGCGGTCGGGCGCGGCAGACCGTGAGCCGGCTGTTCTGGCTGTTCGTCCAGTTCATGTACCGCAGCGGCGTACTGACCTATGAAGTCGAAGGTGCCGAACGGCTCGGCCGACCAGGGCAGTTGGTGATCGCCAACCATCCTTCGCTGATCGACGTGGTGGTGCTGATCGCACTGATCCGTGACGCCAACTGTGTGGTCAAGCAGAGCCTGTGGGACAACCCCTTCACTCGCGGACCGATACGTGCGGCTCAGTACATCAGTAATAACGGCAGCGCGGAGATGCTCGACGAAGCTGCCGATGCGCTGAGGCAAGGCCAGACACTGATCATCTTTCCCGAAGGCACGCGCACCACGCCGGGCCAGGCGCCGCAGTTTCATAGGGGCGCGGCGGCTATTGCGCTGCGTGGCGCACGCCTGGTTACGCCCGTCGTGATCACCGTAACGCCCACCACCCTGACCAAAGCCGAGCCCTGGTATCGGATTCCGGCAAGACGTTTTCATTTTCATCTGCGCGTCGGTGAGGATATCGACCCGCAGATGTTCGCTTCGCGTGGCGCAGCACCCATTGCCTCTCGGCAACTCAACGATCATCTGCATCGACACTTCATAAAGGAGCTCGCACTCGATGAGCCAACTGCAGCTTGAAATCAAGCAACTGATCATCGACGCCCTGGGTCTGGAAGACCTCGGCCCGGACGACATCGCGGCCGACCAGCCGCTGTTTGGCGAAGGGCTCGGGCTGGATTCGGTCGATGCGCTGGAGCTGGGTCTGGCGATCCAGAAGCGCTTCGGCATCAAGATCGACGCCGATGCGAAGGACACCCGCAAGCATTTCGCCAGTGTCGATAGCCTGACCGCCTACGTCAGCGCCAACCGCGCCGTCACCGAGGAGGCTTGAAATGGAAAGCCGCAACGAAATCTTCCAGACCCTGCGCGATGCGCTGGTCGAGCTATTCGAACTCGAGCCCGAGCGAATCAGCCTGGAAGCCAACCTGTACCAGGATCTGGAAATTGACAGCATCGACGCCGTCGACCTGATCGATCACATCAAGCGCCAGACAGGCAAGAAGATTGCTGCAGAGGAATTCAAGTCGGTACGAACCGTGGGCGATGTCGTCGAGGCGGTGTATCGGCTGGTGAACCCGCAACCGGCCTGACCCACCCGATCAACCAACCAAGCATTGTCCGGTGAGCCCAGAGCTCCCCGGATCAAGCTCCCATGCGCAAACGGACGGCACGATGCAGACACCCGCTCGAACAGGCACGGCGAACGCCAGTCGGCTAACAGGCCTCGCCCTGTTGCTGGTCGGCCTCGCCTACCCGTTCGTTGTGTATGTGGGCCTGGAGCAGCTGTCGCCTCGGCTCTTTGCGCTGCTGCTCGGCGCGCTCTGGCTGGCTCGCCTATGCAGTGGCAAGCAGACACCGCTGAGCAATACGGTGGCAGCGACCGCGCTGCTGTTCTGCCTGTTACTGGGGCTGGCTGACGAGCCGGCGTTGTTACGCTGGTATCCCGTACTGATCAGCCTGGCGCTGCTTGGCCTGTTTGCCGGCAGCCTCTACTCCGGCATGCCGATCATCGAACGCCTCGCGCGGCTAAGCGAACCCGAGCTCCCACCCGCGGCGGTGCGCTATACGCGGCAGGTGACCTGGGTCTGGGTGGGCTATTTCATCGTCAATGCCGGTATCGCCAGCGCACTCGCGCTCTGGGCGCCGCTGAGCTGGTGGACGCTTTACACCGGCTTTATCGCCTATCTACTGATGGGACTGTTGTTTGCCGGTGAATGGTTGATACGCCAGCGCGTCAGGAACGTTACATGAACTGGATTCCCCTCGAACATCTGCTCGACCAGACGCCCACGTCGCGGCCGGTCACGCTCGATCCCGTCCTTGAGCATGCCGAGCTGCGCCAACGAGCGCTGCGTGTGGCTGCTGGGCTGCGTAACCGTGGCGCCGCCAGGCTCGCAGTGCATCTGGAGGACGCCGGCGAGCTGGCGATTGCCCTGCTCGGCGCCTGGCGAGCCGGCGTGACAGTATTGCTACCCGCCGACCTGCAGCCCGCCAGCCGAGCGCGACTGGCCCACCAGGCCGATCTCTGGCTGACCGATCAGGACGGCGATGCTCATCTCTCGGAGCTGTTTGCCGAGCCGCTCGAAGGGGCGAAGCTGGATCTGGACCAGTGCCGATTGCTGCTCTGCACCTCCGGCTCCAGTGGCGAGCCGAAACTGATCGACAAACGCCTGCGCCAGTTGGCGAACGAAGTTAAAACACTCGAAGCCTGCTGGGGCGCCGAACTCAGCGACGCCTGCGTGATTGCCAGCGTCGCCGCGCAGCACATCTATGGACTGCTGTTCCGCGTGCTCTGGCCGTTGTGCGCCGGCCGTCCCTTTCTGCGCCGCGCGCAACCCTTTTCCGAAGACCTGCAGCTGGCCAGCCGTCAGCATCCGCGCTTCTGCTGGGTGGCCAGCCCGGCGTTGCTCAAGCGGATGGGGGGCAACCTCGACTGGCCGGCTTTGCGCAGCGTGTGCCGGGTCTTTTCCTCAGGGGGAGCCCTGGATGCCGAGGCTGGGCAGCGACTGCAGCAGCGCCTGGGTCAGCTACCGATCGAGATCTACGGCAGCTCCGAGACCGGTGGCATCGCCTGGCGCCAAGGCGGCGCCCTGTGGCAGCCCTTCGCCGGCGTGCAGTTGAGCCAGGATGATCACGGAGCACTGCGCATCGCCTCGCCTTGCCTGCCTCCAGGCCACGTCGAGCAAACGGCCGATGCAGCGCGAATCGAAGCAGACGGACGCTTCGAGCTGCTCGGCCGGCTGGATCGCATCGTCAAGCTGGAAGAGAAACGCATTGCTCTGCCGATGCTCGAAACAGCGTTGGCCGCACACCCTTTCGTCAGTGACGCACGGCTGGGAGTGATCAATGACAATCGCGCCTACCTCGCGTCGCTGGTCGCACTGAGCGAAGCCGGCCTGCATGCGCTGCGCAACGGTGGTCGACGCGCATTGACCGATACGTTGCGCAAGCACTTGGCAAACCACTGCGAAGCGCTAGCCTTACCGCGCCGCTGGAGACTGGTCGCCCAGCTGCCCTGCAACAGCCAGGGCAAGCTCGCGCAGGCACAACTCGACGCGCTGTTGCAGGCGCCGCGCCCGCTGCAGCCGGAGCGACTCAGTGCTTCCCAAGAAGAAGACCAGTGGCAGCTGCAGTTGGCCATCCCGCTGGACCTCGCGCACTTCACCGGGCATTTCCCGCAAACCCCGGTTCTGCCCGGCGTGGTGCAGATCGACTGGGCCATCGGCCTCGCCCGCGAGCTGATTGCCGACCTGCCACCGAGCTTTCAAGGCATGGAAGTGCTCAAGTTCCAACAGCTCGCCCGTCCGGGAGACCAGTTGAGTCTGACGCTGCGCTTCGACCGCGAGCGCAGCAAGCTGCATTTCGCATACCGCAACGGCGACGCGCCCTGCTCGTCCGGCCGCATTCTGCTGGGAGATCCGCTGTGACCATGCTTACCCCGCTTGAGCCTGCGATGGCGACCGTGCCCGTTAAGGACAGCCCTCAACAGTTGTCGCTAGCGATGGACGAAGACTGGTTCAAGCCCTGTGCGGTGGTGCCGGTGTACAACCACGAGGCCAGCCTGCCTGGCGTCGTTCGCGCGTTGCTCGCCGAAGACTTGCAGTGCGTGCTCGTTGATGATGGCTCCAGCCCGGCAGCGGGGGCGGTTATCGATGCGTTGGCAGAACATCCCTCGGTGCACCTGCTCCGTCACAGCCGCAATCAAGGCAAAGGCGCAGCGGTCGCATCCGGCCTGCGCGAGGCGGCGCGCCTGGGTTTCAGCCATGCATTGCAGGTGGATGCCGACGGCCAGCATGACCTGGGCTGCGTGGCGCTGTTTCTCGACCGCGCCAGTCAGGCGCCGGATGCACTGATCTGCGGTTATCCCCAGTACGACTCGAGCGTGCCGAAGGGGCGTCTTTATGGCCGTTACCTGACCCACGTCTGGGTCTGGATCAACACCCTGTCCTTGTCGATCCGCGACTCCATGTGCGGCTTTCGCGTCTATCCGCTGCCCCCCACCCTGGCCCTGCTCGACGCGATGACGTTGGGTCAGCGCATGGACTTCGACACCGAAATCCTGGTTCGCCTGCACTGGCGACAGCAGCCGATGGTCTGGCTGCCGACGCGGGTGCACTACCCGGCCGATGGGGTTTCGCATTTCCGTCTGTGGCGCGACAACCTGTTGATCTCGTCGATGCACGCACGACTGTTCGGCGGCATGCTCATGCGGGCGCCCGCGCTGCTCTGGCGCCGGTGGTGGGGATGAGCGACAAGGCCGCAGCCGGTTCGCATTGGGCCGCGCATCGCGAGCGGGGCAGCTTTGCCTTGATGAAGCTAACGGCCTGGGCCGTGCGCCTGCTTGGCCGACGTGCCATGGCACCCCTGCTGTACCTAATCGTGCTGTACTTCTACCTGTTCAACCGCAGCGCTCGGCAGAGCGCCTGGCGGTACCAACAGAACCTCGCCGCGTACAGCGGCCGCGCCGATCTGGCGCCCAACTGGCGCTCGGTCTATCACCAGTTCATGGCCTTCGCCGATGCCTTGCTGGACAAGCTCGATGTCTGGGGTGGACGCCTGAGGCTGGATCGACTGGTGCTGCATGACAGCGCCAACCTGCACGCTGACCTCAAGGCGCCGCGTGGCCAGCTGCTGGTCGGCTCGCACCTGGGCAATCTGGAGATCTGCCGAGCCCTGGCAGAAATGGGCCGCAAGGTCAGAATGAACGTTCTGGTACATACCCGCCACGCCGAACAATTCAACCGGCTACTGAACGAGTCCGGCGCGAATAACTTGCGGCTGATCCAGGTCAGTGAGCTCGACCCGGCGATCATGATGGAGTTGTCCCACCGGCTGGACCAAGGCGAATGGCTGGCGATCGCCGGTGACCGGGTACCGCTACAGGGCGCGCGCATTGCCACCGCCGACTTCCTCGGACAGCCGGCCGCTTTTCCACAGGGCCCCTGGCTATTGGCCGGGTTGCTGCAATGTCCGGCAAATCTGTTGTTTTGCCTGAAACAGGGCGAGCAATTTCATGTCCATCTGGAGCCTTTCGCCGACTGCATCGAATGGCGCCGAGGCGAACGCGATGCCGTTGTGCAGCGCTGGGTGCAGCGCTACGCGGATCGACTGGCGGCACGCTGCCTGGAGGCACCCTTGCAATGGTTCAACTTCTACCCTTTCTGGGACACCCATGAACAACGCTGAACCCGTCATCTTTGGCGAAAACCACCTGCGCATCGAGGACCTGCTGGCCGTGGCCCAGGGCCGTGCGCCCGCCCGGCTGCAGAGCGACGCGGCGTTCCGCGAACGGATCGCCCGCGGTGCACGGTTTCTCGACACCCTGCTCGACCGCGAAGGTGTGATCTACGGCGTAACCACCGGCTATGGCGATTCCTGCGTGGTGGCAGTGCCGCTGCACCAGGTCGAGGCCCTGCCGCAGCATCTGTTCACCTTTCACGGCTGCGGCCTGGGCAAGCTGCTCGACGCGGAAGCCACGCGCGCGGTCCTGGCCGCCCGCCTGCGTTCGCTGACGCACGGCATGTCTGGGGTACGCATCGAGTTGCTCGAGCGCATGCAGGCGTTCCTTGAACATGACGTGCTGCCATTGATCCCAGAAGAAGGCTCGGTCGGCGCCAGCGGTGACCTCACGCCGCTGTCCTATGTCGCGGCGACCCTGGCTGGCGAGCGGGAGGTGATGTATCGGGGCGAACGCCGCAGCGCCGCCGAGGTACACCGCCAACTTGGCTGGACGCCGCTGACGCTCCGTCCCAAGGAGGCCCTGGCGCTGATGAACGGCACCGCAGTGATGACCGGCCTGGCCTGTCTGGCCTATGCCCGCGCCGATTACCTGCTGAAACTGGCGACCCGGATCACCGCGCTCAACGTCATCGCACTGGAAGGCAACCCGGAACATTTCGACGAGCGCCTGTTCGCTGCCAAGCCGCACCCTGGGCAAATGCAAGTGGCCGCCTGGATTCGTCAGGACTTGGCCATCGAGGCGCCGGCTGCGCCGCTGCATCGCCTGCAGGACCGTTACTCGCTGCGCTGCGCCCCGCACGTGCTCGGTGTGCTCGCCGACAGCCTGGGCCTGCTGCGGCAGTTCATCGAAACCGAACTGAATAGCGCCAACGACAACCCGATCATCGACGCGGAAAACGAGCGGGTGCTGCATGGCGGACATTTCTATGGCGGACATATCGCCTTCGCCATGGACAGTTTGAAGAATCTCGTCGCCAACATCGCGGACCTGCTCGACCGGCAGCTCGCCTTGCTGGTCGATACTCGTTACAACCACGGCTTGCCGAGCAACCTGTCCGGCGCCCCCGAAGCCACAGCGATGATCAACCATGGCTTCAAAGCCGTGCAGATCGGCGCCAGCGCCTGGACCGCGGAAGCCCTGAAGAACAGCATGCCTGCCAGCGTTTTTTCGCGTTCGACCGAGTGTCACAACCAGGACAAGGTGAGCATGGGCACCATTGCCGCGCGCGACGCATTGCGCAGCCTGGAACTGACCGAGCAGGTCGCCGCCGCCACGCTGATCGCCGCGAACCAGGGCGTCTGGCTGCGTCAACGTCAGCAGGGCTCGCGGCCGCTACCGGCACCGCTATCGCGGATGCACGAAGCGCTTGGCGAAGACTTCCTACCGCTGATCGAAGACCGTGCGCTGGAAGGCGAACTGCGCCTTTGCCTCGAGCGAATTCGTGCGCAGCATTGGGGGCTATATGCGTAAGAGCGGCGTACTGCAGGCTGAGGTCGAAGTGCTGGTGCCCTTCTTCGACGTCGATTCCATGGACGTCGTCTGGCACGGCCATTACGTCAAGTATTTCGAGATGGCGCGCTGCGCTCTGCTCGACCGCATTGGCCACAACTATGTGCAGATGAGAGAAGCCGGCTACGCCTGGCCGATCATCGACGTACAGCTGCGCTACATGCGCGGCGCCCGTTTCAATCAGCGCATCGTTGTTCGCGCCGATCTGGTCGAGTGGGAGAACCGCCTGAAGATCAACTACCTGATCAGCGACGCCGAAACCGGTGAGCGCATGACGCGCGGCAGCACCGTGCAAGTTGCCGTGGAGATAGCCAGCCGCGAAATGCTGCTGGCTTCGCCAAAGGTGCTGGTCGAAGCCGTGGAGCGCGCGCTGCTGTGAAGCGTTTATTCAACAGCCCTTGCTGGGCCTTGCTGGTCGCACTGAGCCTGCTGTTGGCGCTGACCACCCGCGCCAACGCCTTCGATCTGGTCCAACTCAGCCTGCAGTTGCGCGAACCCACGGTGGTTCGTGGCACCTTCACCCAGGAGAAATACCTGCGCGCACTGCCCCAACCGCTGGTCAGCGTGGGCAGCTTCGTCCTGGCGCGCGACAGCGGTCTGCTGTGGTTCCTGCAAGCTCCGGTGCAACAGGATTACCGCATCAGCGCCTCCGGCATTGCCCGACGCACGCCCAGCGGCTGGAAGCAGACCAGTCAGCAAGGGCCTGCGGCGCGACAGAACGAGCTTTTTCTAGCCGTACTGCAGGGCGATACCGAAGCCCTGCAGCGCGATTTTGAACTGCAACTGACGGGAACTGCGCAGGCCTGGGCGCTGACCCTGACGCCGCGCTCCCGACTGCTTGCACAGATCTTCTCCACCATTCTGATTCAGGGGGGTGCCACCGCCGAGCGTGTCGAGCTGGTCGAAGCCCAGGGCGACAGCACCCTGCTACTGCTGACTGACATTCAGATCGACAATCAGTTGAGCCCCAGCGAACACCATGACCTCGCCGACTGATCACGCGCTCAGGCTGCCGGCCTGGCTCTCCTCGCTATTCTTTGTGGCGCTACTCGGACTGGTCGCGTTGACCGCATGGCAATGGCGCAATGGCCCGCCGATCAGCGCCAACCTGCTGCAGTTGCTGCCCAGCGGCGCGCCAGGGGAACTGGAGCAACTCGCCGAGCAGCGCGTGCAGGCCCCACTCAATCGCGACCTGATGCTGCTGGTTCAGCATGAAGACGAAGACACGGCCGTCGCACTGGCCAAGGAGGTCGATGGCAACCTCAAGGCCAGCGGCCTGTTCGCACAGGTTCGTCGCTCTGTGCAGGCCGATTTGCCAGCGATGCGACAGCAGTTGCTGGATCAACGACTGGTATTGCTCGACCGGGCCAGCCGCGAAGCCCTGATCGCCTCACCCGAAGACTTCATTCAACAACGCCTGCAGCGCCTGTTCAGCCCGTTCGAAAGCACCAGCCTGGTGCCGGTCGAAGAAGACTGGTTCGGCTTGGCCGACCTGGCGCAGCGTCGGCTCCCGCATCCAGGCAATATCCATCCGCGCCTCGATGGCGCATTGCTGGCCGAACATGACGGCCAGCGTTGGGCCGTGATCCATGCGCAAATCCACGGCGACGCCTTTGATGACAAGCTGCCACTCCTGGTCGACGATCAGGTCCGCGCCGCTCGCCACCGGGTCGAGTCCCAGCAGGGCAAACTGCTCGCGGCTGGCGGCGTGCTACATGCGGCATACGGGCAGCGCCAGGCGCGTGAGGAAGCGAGCCTTATTGGCAGCGTCTCGCTCGTCGCCACGCTCGCCTTGCTCCATCTGCTGTTTCGTACACCGCGCGTCCTGCTGGTCGCGTTGCCGGTGCTGGTCGGGGCGCTCAGCGGCGCCGCGGCCTGCGTTGCACTGTTCGGTCAGATCCATGTGCTGACCCTCGTGCTCGGGGCCAGCTTGGTCGGTGTCAGCATCGATTTCCCGCTGCATTATTTGTCCAAAAGCTGGACGCTGCAGCCCTGGCAGGCATTTCGGGCCTTACGCTTGACGCTGCCCGGCCTGGCCCTGGCGCTGGCGACCAACGTCATCGGCTATCTAGCCATGGCATTTACCCCGTTTCCGGCACTGAGCCAGGTCGCCGTCTTTTCTGCCGCAGGACTGCTGGGTGCCTTCGCTTGTGCGACCTGCCTGCTCCCCTCGCTGGTGAACGTGCCACTGCAGCCGTGGGCGGCCCCACTGAGCTGGGCTGAACGCGCCTTGGCTCTGCGTCAACGGCTGCTCGGTCGGCTACCGTCGAGCTGGCTGCTGGCCGGCTTCGTGGTGTTCTGCCTGGCCGGCATCAGCCAGGTGTCGTTCAAGGATGACCTGCGCCAATGGGTCAGCCGCGCGCCGGCGCTGCAACAACAAGCCGAGCGCATCGGGCAAATCACTGGCTTCGAGCCGACCAGCCAGTATTTCCTGGTTCGCGCGCAGACGGCTGACGAGTTACTGGAGCGCCAGGGAGCGCTCGGCACTCGCCTTGACGAGCTGGTGGCGGAGCAGAAGCTGCACGGTTATTTAGCCCTGAGCCAGTTGGCGGCCTCGACCGTCGCCCAGGAAAACCTGCATCTCGCCCTGCCGCGCCTGCTGGAACACAGCCAGCCACTGCTGGCGCTTGGCATGACTGCTGGGGCGCTCGAAAAGGAACTTGCCGCCCTGCAGGCACAGCCAGTGACAGGCCTGGATCAGGTGTTGGCAGGACCGATTGCCGAACCGTGGCGCCCGCTTTGGCTGGGCACGCGAAGCGACGGCACGGTTGCCGGCCTGATCAGCCTGCAAGGACTGCGCGACAGTTCGGCGCTGCACGGCCTGGTAGACGGTATTGACGGGGTCAGCCTCATCGACCGGCCCGCAGAGCTGAATCGCTTATTTGCCGAGACCCAGCGCCAGGCGGCGCTGCTCAAGATGTTTGCCGCTGTCGTTATCCTGGCTCTGCTGTGCCTGCCGTTCGGCTGGAGCGGCGCCCTGCGCTGCCTGGCTGTTCCGCTACTTGCAGCGCTTGGCAGCCTTGCCTGCCTCGGCTGGCTGGGCCAGCCGTTGACCCTGTTTGGCCTGTTCGGCCTGTTATTGGTCACGGCGATCGGGGTGGACTACGCGATTCTCATGCGTGAGCGGATCGGTGGCGCTGCGGTGAGCCTGGTCGGCACGCTACTCGCGGCCGTCACGACCTGGCTATCGTTCGGCCTCCTGGCCTTGTCGAGCACACCGGCTGTGAGCAACTTTGGCCTGGCGGTGGGCATCGGTCTGGTATTTGCGTTTCTGCTCGCGCCTTGGGCGGCAAAAACCACCGAAGAGCCAGCATCTTGACCGCCCAGCCTGATGTCTGGTTATGGCGTCGGCGGCCCTTGGCTGAGTTTCCAACGCGACCAGACCAAGGCAATCGCCCGAATAACCGCCTGTCTTATCCAACCCGCCGGCAACAACCGGCATCCGCCACCCTTGTCGAGTCGAATACATGAAGGCTTCCTCGCATTCAGAAGAACGTAGCGTTGTCGTTATTGGGGCGGGGCCTTCTGGGGCCATCGCCGCTGCCCTGCTCAAGCGTCAGGGGCATGACGTGCTGATTATCGAACGACAGCGGTTTCCACGCTTTTCGATAGGAGAGAGCCTGCTCTCGCATTGCCTGGATTTCATCGAGGAAGCTGGCATGCTCGAAGCGGTACAGGCCGCCGGTTTCCAGATCAAACATGGCGCGGCGTTCGGTTGCGGTGACCGCTACACCGAGTTCGATTTCCGCGACAAATTCACCGAAGGCCACGGCAGCACCTATCAGGTGCAGCGCGCGGATTTCGACCAGCTGTTGGCCGACCAGGCCGCTCTGCAAGGCGTAGAGATTCGTTACGAAGAGGAAATTACCGCTGCGGACTTCGACGGCCCGCACCCGTATTTGCAGGTCCGCCGCCTCGACGGTAGCGAATATGCGCTGCACGCCGACTTTGTCCTCGACGCCAGCGGCTACGGCCGGGTGCTGCCGCGCTTGCTCGACCTGGAAGCGCCGTCGAGCTTTCCGCTGCGCCGTGCGGTATTCACCCACATCACGGACAACATTGACGACCCGCATTTCGACCGCAACAAAATCCTCATCACCACCCACCCTGAATGGCGCGATGTATGGTTCTGGACCATCCCCTTCAGCGATGGTCGCTGCTCTCTGGGCGTTGTCGCCAGTGCGGAGCGTTACGCTGGACGCCCGCTGGATCTGGACGCCTGTCTCAAGGCGTTCGTCTTGGAGGCCCCCAACCTGCAGCGCATCCTCAAGCACGCTGAATGGGACACGCCGGCACGCCTGATCAACGGATACTCGGCGAACGTCAAAGCGCTGCACGGCCCCGGCTTTGCGCTTCTGGGCAATGCGGCCGAGTTTCTCGACCCTGTGTTTTCGTCCGGGGTCACCATTGCGATGCGCTCGGCAAGCATGGCGGCTGCGGTACTGCACCGGCAGCTGAACGGCGAGACCGTCGACTGGGAAGGCGAATTCTCGACCCCTCTGAAGCGGGGCGTGGATACCTTCCGCGCCTATGTCGAGGGCTGGTACGACGGCAGCTTTCAGGACGTGATCTACTACGAACGCGCCCAGCCGGAGATTCGCCGCATGATCTGCTCGATCCTCGCCGGTTACGCCTGGGACAATAGCAACCCCTACGTCGCCGAGCCCAGACGCCGCTTGCGCGTATTGGCCGAGCTCTGCGCCACTCCGTCGCCTGCATGATTTCGATGAAACACAACCTGTCACGCCTGATCTGGCTACCGCTGCTGCTGTTGCTCGGCGCCTGCGCGCAGCAACAGCCCTTGCCGAGCCAGACGCCACGGCTGTCGCTGCCCATGCAATTGCATGTCCAGCGTCACGAGCAGGGCGAAACCGACGATTGGCTATTGGTGATTCAGCTAGAAGGGGCTGCATTGCGTTGGTCGCTGTTCAACCCACTGGGCGTCCCGCTGGCGCGCCAGCGACTCCTTGATGGACGCTGGCAAGCCGATGGGCTGCTGCCTCCGAATGCCGAAGCGCGTGCGCTGTTTGCCGCCTTGCTATTCGCACTCAGTCCCGCTGAGCAGCTTGACGAGCTCTATGCTGGTAAGCCTTGGACGCTTCAGCAAAACGGCCGGTCGCTGGCAGACGATACCTCGGCTTGGCACGTGCGGTATGAGAAAAATGGCGGCTTCGAACTCGACGTCGAACCGACGCTGACCTATCGTGTCGCGCCTATTGCGCCAGCCGGAGCCCGCCAACGATGACCGCCTACCTCAATGCACTTGGGCTGATTTGCGCCCTGGGGCGCGGCAAGGCTGAAGTCGCACGCCGCCTGCTGGCAGGCGACAGCTCAGGTATGCAGCCGCATCCCCAGGCGATAGCCGGGCGCCGCCTGCCGGTCGGCGCAGTCACTGCCGAGCTACCCTCGCTTGCCGATGCGCCGCTGCAGCACGCCACCCGCAACAACCAGCTGCTGTTGGCTGCCCTGGACGAAATCGCATGCGAAGTGGATGAAGCAATTTCCCGCTTCGGCCCAAGCCGTGTCGGCGTGGTCATGGGGACGAGCACCTCCGGTATTCAGGAGGCGACCCAGGGAATAGCCCGTCTGGTGCGTGACGGCCAATTGCCGTCCAGCTATCACTACACCCATCAAGAGCTTTGTGCACCAGCCAGCTTCATCAGTGAGCGACTGCAGCTCAGCGGCCCGAGCTACGCGATATCCACGGCGTGTACGTCGAGTGCACGCGCACTGCTCAGTGCCAAACGACTGCTGGATGCGGGCGTCTGCGATGCGGTTATCTGTGGCGGGGTGGATTCGCTGTGTGACCTGACCCTTCGTGGTTTCAGCTCGCTGGAGGCGACCAGCGCCCATGTCTGCAATCCGTTCTCGGTCAACCGGGACGGCATCAATATTGGCGAAGCGGCGGCTGTGTTCCTGATGACCCGTGAACGCGCCCCGATAGCCCTGCTAGGCGGCGGCGCCAGTTCCGATGCGCACCACATCTCGGCCCCCGACCCGCAGGGGCTAGGCGCGATAGCGTCGATGGGCAAAGCATTGCGCAGCGCCGCAGTTCTTGCCGAGCAGATCAGCTACCTGAACCTGCACGGCACCGCTACGCGACACAACGATGCGATGGAAAGCTTGGCTGTGGCTGCGGTTTTTCCGGCCGGCGTGCCCTGCTCATCCACCAAGCCGCTCACCGGCCATACCCTGGGTGCCGCCGGAGCGCTGGAAGCGGCGTTCTGCTGGCTGACCCTGTCCGACCATAACCCTGCACAGCAGCTGCCGCCGCATCGCTGGGACGGCGAGCAAGACGCCGACCTGCCATGCTTGAATCTGGTCGCACCCGGCACCCAAGCGACAGCGGCCGGGCAGCGGCGAACGATGAGCAACTCCTTTGCTTTTGGTGGCAATAACATCAGCCTGATCCTGGGAGATGCGCCATGATTGATTGGCCAGTAGCTGAACTACTGCCTCATGCGGGAGACATGATCCTGCTCGATGCGGTCGAGTCTTTCGATGCGGACAGCATCACGACCCACCTGCGGGTCAAAAGCGCCGGCCTGCTCAACCTGGCCGACGGCAGCCTGCCGGCCTGGGTCGGCATCGAGATCATGGCGCAGACGGTCGCCGCCTTTGCTGGCTGCCAGGCGCGCCAGGCCGGACAACCAGTGGAATTGGGCTTTTTACTGGGCACCCGCCGCTTCCAATGCAATGTAGAGCAGTTCCCAGCCGGTAGCCGGTTACGCATCCATGCGCTGCGTTCGCTGCAGGATGACAACGGCATGGGCGTGTTCGAATGCCATCTCGACGGGCCTGGCATCCATGCCGAGGCGCGCCTCAACGTGTACCGCCCGCCCGAAGTGGCGAGCTATCTGCAAGAGCCTTCCCCATGAGTAACAGCATCCTCGTCACCGGTTCCAGTCGCGGCATCGGCCGCGCCATTGCGTTGCGCCTGGCACAAAGTGGTCACGACATCGTCCTGCATTGCCGCGCGCGGCGGGACGAGGCGGAAACCGTCCAGACGCAGATTCAGGAAATGGGCCGCGCGGCGCGGATCCTGCAGTTCGACGTGGCAGATCGCGCACAATGTCGTGAACAGCTGGAAGCCGATGTCGAAACCCACGGCGCCTATTACGGCGTGGTGTGCAACGCCGGGCTGACCCGCGACGGCGCCTTTCCAGCCCTGACCGAGGACGACTGGGATCTGGTCATGCGCACCAACCTGGACGGCTTCTACAATGTCTTGCAGCCACTGACGATGCCGATGATACGTCGTCGCCAGCCTGGACGAATCGTCTGCATTACCTCGGTGTCGGGGCTGATCGGCAACCGCGGCCAGGTCAACTACAGCGCGTCCAAGGCCGGCGTGATCGGCGCGGCGAAGGCTCTGGCTGTGGAACTTGGTAAACGACGCATCACCGTCAACTGCGTCGCGCCCGGGCTGATCGATACCGACATGCTCGACGACCACCTGCCCATCGAGGAAATGCTCAAGATGATTCCAGCACAGCGCATGGGCACGCCTGAAGAAGTCGCCGGCGCGGTCAACTTTCTGATGTCGGCAGAGGCCAGCTACATCACCCGTCAGGTTCTCGCGGTCAACGGCGGGTTGTGCTGATGAAACGCGTCGTTGTCACCGGCATGGCCGGCATCACCTCACTGGGCAGCGACTGGGCCAGTATCGAAGCCCACTTCAGCAGCAACCGCAGCGGCATTCGCTACATGCACGAGTGGGACCGGTTCACTGAGCTCAACACCCGACTGGCGGGACCGGTGGATGACTTCGCCGTCCCCAGGCACTGGACGCGCAAACAACTGCGCAGCATGGGCCGGGTCTCGCGGCTGTCGGTGAAGGCCGCTGAACAGGCTCTCACCCATGCTGGCCTGCTCAATGACCCGTCGATCCGCGACGGCCGGATGGGCGTCGCCTGTGGCTCATCCACCGGCAGCACCGAGGAAATCAAGGCCTTCGGCAATATGCTGCTCAACTCGGTGGCCGACGGGCTGAACGCCAACTCCTATATCCGTATGATGCCGCACACCACGGCGGCCAACATCAGCATCTTCTTTGGCTTGACTGGCCGAGTGATTCCTACGTCGAGCGCCTGCACCAGCGGCAGCCAGGGAATCGGCTACGCCTACGAGACGATCAAGTTTGGACGTCTGCCCATGATGCTTGCCGGCGGCGCCGAGGAACTCTGCGCCACCGAAGCCATGGTCTTCGATGCCCTGTATGCCACCAGCCTGAAGAACGACGCGCCGCATACGTCTCCGCGCCCCTACGACGCCGGCCGCGATGGCCTGGTGATCGGCGAAGGTGCTGGAATGCTGGTGCTGGAAGAGCTCGAGCATGCCCTTGCCCGTGGCGCCACGATCCACGCCGAACTGATTGGCTTTGGCAGCAATGCCGACGGCCAGCACGCGACAAAGCCCGAACAGCTGACCATGCGTCGCGCCATGGAGCTGGCGCTGGAAGACGCCGGTCTGCAACCCGACGCCATTGGCTACGTGAACGGTCATGGCACCGCCACCGAGCAGGGCGATATCGCCGAAACCCTGGCCACCCAATCGCTATTCGGCGGCGGCATGCCGATCAGCTCGCAGAAGAGCTTCCTCGGCCACACGCTAGGCGCCTGCGGCGCTCTGGAATCCTGGTTCAGCATCGAGATGATGAATAGCGACCGTTATATTCATACCCTGAATCTGAACAGCATCGATCCGCGCTGTGGCGAGCTGGACTACCTCATCGACGCACCCCGTGCGATGCAGCACGAATACGTGATGAACAACAATTTCGCCTTTGGCGGCATCAACACTTCGTTAATCTTCCGCCGCTGGACTTGACCCTTTCAATTAAAACACCGCAAGGAAAAAGCAATGAACAAGAACACATGGATCGGCGCAGCACTGGTGCTCTGCGCATTACCCGGAATCAGCCAGGCGCGCGACACCACTCACTACCTGCCATTCGATCAGGTAGTGGCCGAGGCAACGGCCTCAGGCAAACTCGACGGCAGCGTGAAGTTCTACCTGGCTGGCAAGACACCCAATGGGGTCCAAGTCATCCGCCGGGACGTTACCACCAGCAAGAAAACCAACGCGTTCAACAAAACTGACGAGGGTGCCTGCAGCTGGGCAATGCAATCGGCGCTGATCGGCATGCAGCAGGCCGCCAAGGCGGCTGGCGCCAATGCCGTGGTGGACATCGCCAGCAATTACAAGCACGTCGAATACAAAGACAGCCAGAAGTACGAGTGCCATGCCGGCGCGATCATGGCCGGGGTTGCGATCAAGGGCAACCTGGCGAAGGTCAAGTAAAGCCCGCAGCGCTCGGGGCCGTACAACGAAACCGAGCGCTGCACCCGGCGCGCGAGACGACGATCGAGTTGTCTTCCTTGCCGAACGAATAACTGGACCGGCGAGTCAACAGAAGCAGAACCTTCCACTTCAAGGAGCTGCCCATGTTTGGCAAGTCAACGCACAAGTTCGAAATCAACTACCTCTTCCAGAACGATCCGCGTAACCACGTCATTGATTCGGAAGAAGAACGCATGTCGCAGGCCAGTGCCGCTCGGCATCTCATCGAGCTTCACAACGGCGACGCCGAAAACAGCCTGGTGATGCCGGAGGCGGGAGCTGACGAGGGCAAGATACTTGAACAGGCCGAAGTCATCGGTATTACCGATATCCGCGTAACCAAACTGGTTCACGAACATGAACCAGGGACTACGCCAGGTCACTATCAACAGCCCTGAGCGAAAGCATGAACAAAAAAAAAGAGCCGCTTTAAGCGGCTCTTTTTTTGGCAACGAATCAGCGGTGGTATTGCGCCGAGAGCTCGTGAACCGACTCGATGAAGGCGCCAGCGTGAGCCGGATCGACTTCCGGGGTAATGCCGTGACCCAGGTTGAATACATGCCCGTTGCCATGACCGAAGCTGGCCAGGATGCGCCCGACCTCGGCACGAATGGCATCCGGCTTGGCGAACAGCACGCTGGGATCCATATTGCCCTGTAGCGCGACCTTGTCGCCCACTCGCGCCCGCGCATTGCCGATATCGCATGTCCAGTCGAGGCCCAGCGCTTCAGCTCCGGTATCTGCCATGGTTTCCAGCCACAACCCACCGCCTTTGGTGAACAGAATCACCGGCACACGGCGACCATCCTGTTCACGGATCAGCCCATCGACGATCTTCTGCATATAGGCCAGGGAGAACTCCTGATATGCGGCGGCAGAAAGGCTGCCACCCCACGAATCGAAAATCTGCACTGCCTGGGCACCGGCGAGAATCTGCCCGTTGAGGTAGCTGGTCACCGACTGCGCGAGCTTATCCAGTAGCGCATGCATCGCTTGGGGATTTTCGTAGAGCATGGCTTTGGACTTGCGGAAGTCCTTCGACGAACCGCCCTCGACCATATAGGTTGCCAAGGTCCAAGGGCTTCCGGAAAAGCCGATCAGCGGTACGCGGCCGTTAAGCTCGCGGCGAATGGTGCGTACCGCGTCCATCACGTAACCCAGGTCTTTCTCGGGATCCGGAACCGGCAACGCTTCGATATCGGCCATGTTGCTGACGACTTTCTTGAACCGTGGCCCTTCGCCTGTCTCGAAGTACAGCCCCAGACCCATCGCGTCCGGCACGGTGAGGATGTCGGAGAACAGGATCGCCGCATCCAGCGGGTAGCGCTCGAGCGGCTGAAGGGTGACTTCACAGGCCAGTTCGGGATTCATGCACAGGCTCATGAAGTCGCCCGCCTTGCTGCGGCTAGCCCGGTATTCCGGGAGGTAGCGCCCGGCCTGTCGCATCATCCACACCGGGGTGACGTCGACAGGTTGCTTGAGCAAGGCGCGGAGAAAGCGATCATTCTTCAAGGCAGTCATGTCTGGGTTCCAGCGAAAAAGTGGCGGCATTGTCGCAAAGCAGAAAACAAAAGGCACGGCGAGCGCCGTGCCTTTTATCTATGGGCTTGATTCTGGTCAGGCTTTTCCGGCGTAGCGGCGCGCCCGTTCGGCGGGTCAGAGAAGCATGACCCGCCTTCCAAATCAAACTTCGAGATAGTCGAGGATGCCTTCTGCAGCCTGACGGCCTTCGAAGATCGCCGTCACCACCAGATCGGAGCCGCGCACCATATCGCCACCTGCAAAGATTTTTGGATTGCTGGTCTGGTGTTTGAACTGCCCCATCTCCGGTGCTACGACGCGGCCCTGGTTGTCGGTCTGGATGGCCTGCCCTTCGAACCAGTCGGCCGGGCTCGGACGGAAGCCGAACGCAATCACTACGGCATCGGCAGGCAGCACTTCCTCGGAACCGGGAATCGGCTCGGGGCTGCGACGGCCACGGGCATCCGGCGCGCCAAGACGCGTCTCGACGACCTTGACACCTTCAACTTTGCCTTCGCCGACAATGGCGATGGGTTGCCGGTTGAAGAGGAACTTAACGCCCTCCTCCTTGGCGTTCTTCACTTCCTTGCGCGAGCCTGGCATGTTCGCCGCGTCACGACGGTAAGCGCAGGTCACGCTCTTGGCGCCTTGGCGAATGGAGGTGCGGTTGCAGTCCATGGCCGTGTCGCCACCGCCCAGAACCACGACTCTCTTGCCTTTCATGTCGACGAAGTCTTCCGGCGACTTCTCGAACCCGAGGTTGCGGTTGACGTTCGCGATCAGGAAGTCCAGCGCATCGTGGACGCCAGGAAGGTCTTCACCGGGGAAGCCTCCCTTCATGTAGGTGTAGGTGCCCATGCCCATGAACACGGCGTCGTAGTCGGCGAGCAACTGGTCGATGGTCACGTCCTTGCCCACTTCGGTGTTCAGGCGGAACTCGATCCCCATCCCGGTGAAGATTTCACGGCGACGGCTGAGGACCGTCTTCTCCAGCTTGAACTCCGGAATACCAAAGGTCAGCAATCCGCCGATTTCCGGATTCTTGTCGAACACCACCGGGGCCACGCCGCTGCGCACCAGTACGTCAGCACAGCCCAGACCGGCAGGGCCAGCCCCGATGATGGCGACTTTTTTGCCGGTCGGCTTGACCTTGGACATGTCTGGACGCCAGCCCATGGCGAAGGCGGTGTCGGCGATGTACTTTTCCACCGAGCCAATGGTGACCGCGCCGAAACCGTCATTCAGCGTACAGGCACCCTCGCACAGGCGATCCTGCGGGCAGACGCGCCCGCAGACTTCCGGCAGGGTATTGGTCTGGTGCGCCAGTTCGGCCGCGGCGAGGATGTTGCCTTCCGAAACCAGCTTTAGCCAGTTGGGAATGTAGTTGTGAACCGGGCACTTCCACTCGCAGTAGGGGTTGCCGCAACCCAGGCAGCGGTGGGCCTGCTCGCAGGCCTGCTGCGGCTTGAACGGTTCATAGATCTCGACGAACTCTTTCTTGCGCTGTCGCAGCAGCTTTTTCTTCGGATCCTTGCGCCCGACTTCGATGAACTGGAAGTCGTTATTCAGACGTTCAGTCATTTCAAAACCTCTTAGCGGCAGCCGCAAGCCCAAGGCTGCAGACTGCGTGACAATCACGGAGCGGGGCAAGCCTCGGGCATCTTGCCGAGGCTTGCCGCTTGAACCTGCTTTTTATTGGGGGTTGGCCCGAGTGCTCGACAGCAGTGACGCCAGGTTGGCCGCCTTTGGCTTCACCAGCCAGAAACGACGCAGATAGTCGTCGAGGTTTTCCAGGAGTTTCGCGCCCCATGCGCTGCCGGTTTCGGCGACATATTCGCGCAGCACTTCCTGTAGATGGCTACGGTGGGCTTCCATGGCCTCACCTGTGATCCGCTGCAGGTTGACCAGCTCGTTGTTCACCCGGTCGACGAAGCTGTTGTCCATGTCCAGAACATAGGCGAAACCGCCGGTCATACCGGAGCCGAAGTTATAGCCGGTCTTGCCGAGGACACAGACAAAACCGCCGGTCATGTACTCACAGCAATGATCGCCGGTGCCTTCCACAACCGCATGGGCGCCAGAGTTACGCACGGCAAAACGCTCACCCGCGGTACCCGCAGCGAACAACTTGCCGCCCGTGGCGCCATACAGACAGGTATTGCCAACGATGGCCGAATGCTGCGATTCGAAAACGCTGCTCTTGGGCTGGGTAACCACTAGTTTGCCACCGGTCATGCCTTTACCGACGTAATCGTTGGCATCCCCTTCCAGATACAGATGCAAGCCGCCCGCGTTCCAGACGCCGAAGCTCTGACCGGCGGTGCCCTTGAAGCGGAAGGTGATCGGCGCGTCCTTCATGCCCTGGTTGCCATGCACCTGGGCGATCTCGCCGGAGACACGGGCGCCGATGGAGCGATCGCAATTGCAGATGTCCAGTTCGAACTCACCGCCGCTCTTGGCATCAATGGCAGCACGAGCGAGTTTGACCATTTCCTCGGCCAGCAACCCCTGATCGAACGGTGGGTTCTTCTCTACCTCACAGAACTGCGGCTTGTCGGCCGGAATGTGATCGCTGCCGAGCAACGGCGACAGATCCAGATGGTTCTGCTTGGCAGTTTCACCTGGCAGCAGCTCGAGCAGATCGGTACGCCCGATCAGTTCCTGCAGGGTGCGCACACCAAGCCGAGCCAGCCACTCGCGGGTTTCCTCGGCGACGAAGGTGAAGAAGTTGACCACCATGTCGACCGTGCCGATGAAATGGTCTTTGCGTAGCTGATCGTTCTGCGTGGCGATACCGGTGGCGCAGTTGTTCAGATGGCAAATACGCAGGTACTTGCAACCCAGCGCAATCATCGGGGCGGTGCCGAAACCGAAGCTCTCGGCGCCGAGAATAGCGGCTTTGACCACGTCCAGGCCGGTCTTCAGCCCGCCGTCGGTCTGTACGCGAACCTTACCCCGCAGGTCGTTGCCACGCAGGGTCTGGTGCGTTTCGGCCAGACCGAGTTCCCAGGGGGAGCCGGCATAACGAATGGAGGTCAACGGCGAGGCGCCTGTGCCACCGTCGTAGCCGGAGATGGTGATCAGGTCGGCGTAGGCCTTGGCAACGCCAGCGGCAATGGTGCCGACCCCAGGTTCGGCCACCAGCTTGACCGAAACCAGCGCCTTGGGATTGACCTGCTTGAGGTCGAAGATCAGCTGGGCCAGATCCTCGATCGAATAAATGTCGTGGTGCGGCGGTGGCGAAATAAGCGTGACGCCCGGCACCGCGTAACGCAGCTTGGCGATCAGGCCGTTGACCTTACCACCCGGCAGCTGGCCACCTTCGCCGGGCTTGGCACCCTGCGCGACTTTGATCTGCAGCACTTCGGCGTTGACCAGGTATTCAGGCGTGACACCGAAGCGGCCAGTGGCCACCTGTTTGATCTTCGAGCTGCGCTCGGTGCGATAACGCGCGGGATCTTCGCCGCCCTCACCGGAATTTGAGCGTGCGCCAATGCGATTCATCGCCGCGGCAATCGCCTCGTGCGCTTCCGGGGACAGCGCGCCGAGCGAAATGCCGGCGGAGTCGAAACGCTTGAGGATCTTCTCGAGCGGCTCGACTTCTTCAAGCGCCAGTGGCTGACCAGACACCTTCAGTTTGAGCAGGTCGCGCAGCATCGCGGCCGGACGCTGGTCGACCAGTGCGGTGTATTCCTTGAAGCGGCTGTAGTCACCTTCCTGCACGGCGACCTGCAACGCCGCTACGACGTCGGGGTTGTAGGCGTGGTATTCACCACCGTAGACGAACTTCAGCAAGCCGCCCTGCTGGATCGGCTTGCGTGCACTCCAGGCCTCGGTCGCTAGAGCCTTCTGCTCGGCTTCCAGATCAGCATACCGAGCGCCCTTGATACGGCTGGCGACCCCACGGAAACTGACATCGACAATCTCGTCCGCCAGACCCACGGCCTCGAACAGCTGGGCGCCACGGTACGAGGTGATGGTCGAGATGCCCATCTTCGAGATGATTTTCAGCAGGCCCTTGGAGATCCCCTTGCGATAGTGCTTGAACACCTCGTAGAGATCACCGAGCACTTCGCCAGTACGGATCAGGTCGCCAAGCACTTCGAACGCCAGGAACGGATAGACTGCAGTCGCACCGAAACCGATCAGAACGGCAAAATGATGTGGGTCGCGTGCAGTGGCGGTTTCCACCAGAATATTGCAGTCGCAGCGCAGGCCTGTTTCGATCAGGCGGTGGTGCACCGCACCTACGGCCAGCGATGCATGCACCGGCAGCTTGCCCGGCTGGATATTGCGGTCGCTGAGGATCAGCATGACCTTGCCGCTGCGCACGGCCTCTTCAGCTTGGTCAGCGATATTGCGAACCGCAGCTTCCAGGCCGAAGGACTCTTCGTAGTTGAGGTCGATCAGATGGCGCTCGAAACCTGGACGATCGAGTTCCATGATTGTCCGCCACTTGGCCGGAGAGATTACTGGCGTGGTCAGGATCGCGCGATTGGCATGATCGGCGGTTTCTTCGAAGACGTTACGCTCTGCGCCGAGGCAGGTTTCCAGTGACATCACGATCGACTCGCGCAGCGGGTCAATCGGCGGGTTGGTGACCTGCGCGAATTGCTGACGGAAGTAGTCGAACGGTGAGCGAACTCGGCGCGACAGCACGGCCATGGGGGTGTCGTCGCCCATGGAGCCGACAGCTTCCTGACCCTGCTCCGCAAGAGGACGCAGAACCTGATCACGCTCTTCGAAGGTGACCTGGAACATCTTCATGTATTGCTTAAGCTGGTCGGCATCGTAAAACGCCGAGCCATGGTCGTTATCGTCCAGGGTCGACTGGATACGCAACGCGTTCTGGCGTAACCAAGTCTTGTACGGATGCTGAGACTTCAGACGGTTATCGATGTCATCGGTATGCAATACCTGTCCGGTTTCGGTATCCACCGCCAGGATCTGCCCCGGCCCGACACGACCCTTGGCGATCACGTCTTCCGGCTTGTAATCCCAGACACCCACTTCGGAAGCCAGAGTGATGTAGCCGTTCGTTGTCGTAACCCAGCGCGCAGGGCGCAGACCATTGCGGTCGAGCAGGCAGATCGCATGGCGGCCATCGGTGAGCACTACGCCCGCAGGACCGTCCCAAGGCTCCATGTGCATGGAGTTGAATTCATAGAAGGCGCGCAGATCGGGATCCATCGTCTCGACGTTCTGCCAGGCCGGAGGAATGATCATGCGCAGGCCACGGAACAAATCCATACCGCCGGTGACCAACAGCTCCAGCATATTGTCCATGCTTGAGGAGTCGGAGCCCGTACGGTTGACCAGCGGATCGAGGGCTTCCAGGTCCGGAAGCAGCTCATTGGCAAACTTCAGTCGGCGCGCCTGCGCCCAGTTGCGGTTACCGGTGATGGTGTTGATCTCGCCGTTATGAGCGAGGAAACGGAACGGTTGAGCCAACGGCCATTGCGGCATCGTGTTGGTGGAGAAGCGCTGATGGAACACGCAGATGGCCGTGGCCAGACGCTCATCGCCGAGATCGGGATAGAACTGCGCCAGGTCCGCCGGCATCATCAAACCTTTGTAGATGATGTCTTTATCGGAGAGGCTGCAGACGTAGAATTCCTTGTCATCTGCGAGGGCAACTTCGGCACGGCGACGAGCGAAGAACAGCTTGATGCCGAAATCTCGCTCAGACAGGCCTTCCGCAGCGACGAATACCTGTTCGATGCGCGGCAGGCGCTCCAAGGCGAGACGGCCCAAAACGGTGGTATCGACTGGAACCTCACGCCAGCCAACCAGGGTCAGTCCCTGGGCAGCAATCTGTTCGTTGAGGCTGGTCCGGGCCGTTTCCGCCTTGGCCGCATCCTGGCTGAGGAAGATCATCCCGACGGCGTAATGCGCCGGCAGATCGGCATCGAAATGCTGCTTGGCCATGGCGCGAAGAAACGCGTCAGGCTTCTGCATCAGCAGGCCGCAACCATCGCCGGTCTTACCGTCAGCGTTGATGCCGCCCCGGTGAGTCATGCAGGTGAGTGATTGAATTGCGGTCTGAAGCAGGTGATGGCTTGCCTCGCCTTGCATGTGGGCGATCAGACCGAAGCCGCAGTTATCCTTGAACTCTTCAGGACGAAACAGACCTGCTCTCATAGGCACTCCACCAGCTAAATGCGTTGTAAATCAACCCCTTATTGACGGCGCACAGAATCGCCCCGTCATACACGTGGGCAAAAGGGGGAGCAGTTTACAAAGCCCGGTAGAGCGACACAATTTTATTTTTGCAAGCCCCAAAATGGGGCATTGCGCACTATTTTGGAGCGCTCACTGGCGAGTCGGCGATATTTCCTGTTGGACGCTCGTGAAACTCCGCACCCAGGGCTTACCAGCCTGCAGCGAGGGCGGCAATTTCTTGATGGCCTCCAACGCAGCATTGCGACTGGGGAAACTGCCGTAGGTCACAACATACAGAGGCCTACCCTCATGCTGCTTGACGAAATAACGGAAATCGTCACCTTGCTGTTTAACCAATGCCTCAGCGTTCGCTTGGGTCCGCGTACCCAGCACCTGAACCAAATAGTTGGTTTTGGGCTGGCTGGCGTACCAGTTCGCAGGGGCGGGAGGCGCATCCGCAACAACTTGACGCACAGGCTCCTGCGGCACCTCGGCTACACGATTGGGCTGAGCGGCTGGAGGCTCCACTGCCACCGGGGCGGCGATTTCTGCAGGCGCTTGGATAGTGTCGTCAGCCAGTTCCTTAACAGGCGCCGGCTCCTCGATAGCCTGTGTCGATGAATCATCCGCCTCGGCACTACCAGCAGCAGCAAGTGGCTCTCGGATAACCGGTTGAGCAGGCGGCACCGGGACGATCTCCGACGCCGTATCGGCCTCCTCGTCAAGCGCCTCGGTTACCGGGGCCGTCCCCAGCGGCAATGTGGTGGTAACAGGCGTTGCTGACGAGTCATTCGAGTCACGCATCAGCAAGGTGATCAAGACGATAAAAAAAACGACGACGACCAGCGCCAGCACGTGCTTCATGGGTAGCGGCAAACTCCATCCAGCCGACTTCCGACGCCCTTTCGACTGCTGCATCGCCTCAAGAAGCTCCTCTCTAGCGGTCTGGTTTATAGCCCCCGGCCAACCGCCGGAATCGACATGAATTCGCTCGACCTGCTCTTCAGTGAAACAATCCAGCCCAGACCCAGCCCCTTCGAGGCGCAGCGCGAGATACTCCCGAGTTTCATCTTGCTCGTACGGTTGAAGCGCAATCACATGGAAGCGCTCTTCACCTTCTACCAACGCCTCCAGACGCGCCACCAGCGCATGCTCACCGAAGAGAAAAACGTGCGGCCGCCCTTCAGGGCTACCCTGAGCGAGTCGCAGCAAGGTTTCGACGGCCGCCCCCGTAAGCCGTTCGGCATCATCGACCAGCAGATACACTTCCTGACCGGTCAACGCCAATTGAATAATCTGCGCCATGATCGAGTCGAAGTCGGCGCGCTGACTGCCAAGCGCTTGAGCGATCTGCTGCAAAAGAATGTTCGAATCGAGCGTTTCCTGGGGCGAGATGACCACGCTCTGAACCGCCTGCTTGTTGCTGCTGGCCACAAGGGCCTGACGCACCAGTGTTTTGCCGCTACCCTCGGGGCCCGTCACTACCAGCAGCAACTGGCTGTAGCGAGCAAGGTGATGCAACTGCCCAAGCACTGGCTTGCGCTGAGCTGGGAAGAACTTGAAGCCGGGTACGCGTGCAGCAAAGGGATCATGACTGAACCCGTAATGATTCAGATACGAATCGTCGGCAGACAAACTGGACATGGATATCTCTTAGGTTCTGACTATTGCGTAAGCGCGTCGTAGTTGACGCTCAATGTGGCCTCTAGCACCTCACGGGGGAAGTCGCCAGTCACCACGGCTTCGCCCAGGCGCTTGAGCAGCACCAATCGCAACTGGCCGTTAAGCACTTTCTTGTCGACTGCCATGTGCTTTAGGAAATCCTCAGCATTCATGTCGGCTGGAGGCACGACTGGCAAACCGGCACGCGACAGCAAGCGTACTGCGCGGTCTCGCTCAGCGGCACTAATCCACCCCAGCCGGCTCGACATTTCGAGGGCCATGACCGTGCCCGCCGAGACCGCCTCGCCGTGCAGCCATACTCCATAGCCCTGATGGGTCTCGATGGCATGGCCGAACGTATGACCAAGATTGAGCGTGGCACGAATGCCTGCCTCTCGCTCGTCCGCCCCAACCACCTTGGCCTTCGCCTCACAGGAACGTTTTATTGCCTCGGTAAGGGCGGCTTGATCCAACGCTCGAAGCCTGTCGACATTCTCCTCAAGCCAGCCGAGAAACGGCTCATCACAGATCAATCCGTATTTGATGACCTCGGCTAGTCCGGCGGACAACTCGCGCGCCGGCAGAGTGACCAAAGTGGAAGTGTCGATCAGCACTGCCTGCGGTTGGTAGAACGCACCGATCATGTTCTTGCCGAGCGGATGGTTGATACCCGTCTTGCCGCCCACCGAGGAATCGACTTGAGATAGCAGAGTTGTCGGAACCTGAATGAAGTCGACGCCTCGCTGGTAGCTGGCCGCTGCGAAACCGGCCATATCGCCGATCACGCCGCCACCCAGCGCGACGATCGTGGTGTTGCGATCATGCCTAGCCGAGAGCAACGCATCAAAGATCAACTGCAGGGTCTGCCAGTTCTTTTGCGCCTCTCCGTCGGGGAGCACGATCGGAGTCAGCCTGAACTCGCCGAGGCTGCGCGAAAGGCGCTCGAGATAGAGCGGCGCAACGGTGTCATTGGTAACGATTGCTACCTGCTTGCCACGGATATGGCGGGCCAACAGCTCACCCTGATCGATGAGCTGCGCACCAATCATGATCGGGTAGCTTCGCTCGCCGAGATCGACCTGTAGAGTTTGCATGGGGCCCCCATGATTAAAGGGGACTAGGATAGCGCAGATCGGCCCAAGCTTTCACGAGGCCCAGGAGACTGGAGCTGACTGAGGATCTCCTGCACCACTATGCGCGGAGGGCGCTCGTCCGTCTGAATAATGATGTCGGCAATTTCGCGATACAACGGGTCCCGCACAGCCATCAAACCGGTCAGCACCTCGCGGGGGTTCGAAGCTCGCAGCAACGGTCGATTGCGATCCCGGGAGGTACGGTCAAGCTGCTGATCGACCGAAGTGCACAGGTAGATAACGTGCCCCCCTGTGCGCAACACCTCGCGATTGTCCTTTCTAAGCACCGCACCGCCACCCGTTGCCAGCACGACCCCGTGCATTTGGCATAGCTCCTGAATGGCGACGTGTTCCCTCTCCCGAAAACCCTCCTCACCTTCAACATCGAATATCAGCGGAATGCTGGCACCGGTGCGCTGCTCGATCTCCTTGTCGGAGTCCCGAAAGGGGAGACGAAGCTCCTTGGCAAGCAGGCGTCCGATGGTGCTTTTTCCAGCCCCCATCGGACCCACGAGAATGATATTCGGCATCAACTATTTTAACGACTGGCTTGAATCGCCTGATTATTCATGATCCGTGGAGTTATGAATACCAGTAGCTCGGACTTTCTGTCCTGTACTAGATCACGGCGAAATACACGACCCACGAAGGGCAAATCACCTAGAAACGGAACCTTATCGACCGACTTGCTCTGCGTATTGGAGAACACACCACCAATGACAATCGTCTCCCCATCGGTCACCAACACCTTGGCATTGACCTCATTCTTGCGAATTGACGGGATACCGCCAGTGCTAGCGGCTTGAGAGAAGTCCGGCTCGTCCTTGGTGACCTTGACCTCCATGATGATGCGGTTGTCAGGAGTAATCTGCGGCGTGACCTCCAAGGACAACGCGGCCTCCTTGAAAGAGGTGCTGGTGGCGCCGCTGGAGCTTGCTTCCTGGTAAGGAACCTCAGAACCTTTAAGAATTTTGGCAGTTTCCTTATCAGCGGTAACGACTTTCGGCTGGGAAACCACCTCACCATTGCCCGTCTTTTCCATAGCTGAGAGCTGGAGGTCGAGGATGGCGTTGTTCGTGACAAAGCCTAGACCGATGCCAGATGTAGCACCGATGGCTCCCATATCAACGAATGGCAAGTTAAGCGGCGTCTCGCGTATACCCGGGTAGCGGCCGACCTGCCCCTCGTCCCCATCCTCTACGCCCAGTTTGCCGCCTTTGCCCCAAGCGTTCCACTTGTCGCCGGCCCAAAGATTTCCACCCCAACGAACACCGAGGCTCTTGTCATAATCGACATTAGCTTCGACGATCCGAGCCTCGATCATCACTTGGCGCACCGGAATGTCGAGCTGAGCAACGATACGGCGCAGCTCGTCAAGACGCTCCTGGGTCTGGTAGGCGATGATGTTGTTGGTGCGGTCGTCAACCGCAATCGAACCACGATCCTCGCTGTCGCCACCTTTATCGGTGACCGACTGGAATAAGCGCGCGATGTCTGAAGCCTTGGCATAGTTCACCTGTACGACCTCGCGACGCAGCGGTGCGAGTTCGGCGATCTGGCGCTGCGACTCCAACTCTTGACGCTCCCGCGCGGCAATCTCGTCTGCCGGCGCCACCAGCAGAACATTCCCCACCTGGCGCTTGTCGAGACCTTTGGTTTTCAGCACCAGGTCCAGCGCCTGATCCCAGGGTACGTTCTGCAAACGTAGAGTGATATTGCCCTGTACGGTATCGCTAGCCACTAGGTTTAGGTCAGTAAAATCTGCAATCAACTGCAGAACAGAACGAACGTCAATGTCCTGGAAATTCAGAGACAGCTTCTCACCGGAATAGGTGAAATGTTCGGCCTTGCGTTGCTCGGCATCTGCCTCGCTAAGCGGCTTGACGCTAATGGTCAGCTTGTCGTCGGTCTGGTACGCCAGGTAGTCGTATCGACCGCTGGGCTCGATAGCAATACTGGCGCCATCGGCCTTGCTGCTCGAATCGACAAACTTAACTGGCGTGGCAAAGTCTTGGACATCCAGCCGAACACGCAGCGATTCCGGCAACTGCGTCTTGGCGAAGGAAACTCGAATTTTACCGCCTTGCTCTTCAATACTTGGACTGATCGAAGGGTCAGACAAGGTGATGACTACATTGCCGGCCCCGTCGTCCCCACGGCGAAAATCGATATTGCTGATGGATTTTCCAATAGGCAAGGAAGCGTTTGGTGCGACCGGTTTCGTCGAGACCGCAGGAGCAGCTGAAGCAGCAGCTGAAGCAGCAGCTGGGGCACTAGCGGATTCGCCGAGCACAACGAACAGATTGTTGCCGTCAACACGGGTCGAGTACGGAACCAGAGAAGTGAGATTCACGATGAGTCGGGTCCGCCCCTGCGCCTCCACCACGGTCACGCTTCGCGCATTACCGACACCCAGCTCATGATTTTTCGACCCCAGCTTGCTGGATACGCCTGGCAGATCCAGAGCGATGCGGGCTGGCTGGTCGAGCGTATAGCCACGAGGAGTGGGAACCGGTTCGTCGAAAGCCAGCTTCAGCTCAACGCGGTCACCGGGCAACGATGCGACATCAAGAGAATTCAAATTTGCTGCCAGCAATGCAGGCGAAATGAGCGCTGCCAGCAACGACAAACCGAGACGAGTGAGAGTGGTATTCATAAAAGGCTTCCGTTGTGCAGACCGGTAAAGGTTTTCCATTTTTGCCATGACTCAAGAGCGCTCTTTCAAGGTCAGGCTACGCGGGCGCTCAAGCCACCCACCCTCTCCGTCCGGAACGATTTCAAGCACACCCACCTCGGCTTCGCTGATCTCAACGATACGGCCATGGTTGCGCCCCAGATAGTCACCGACCTTGACTCGGTGAACCCCGTCACCACCTTTGATCAAGGCGTAGTTACCTGCGCCATTGGCCAGCGTGCCAACCATGACGAAGTTTTCAATGTTGAATTCCTCAAGAAACTGCTTGATGCGGCTTTCATCGGGCTTTATGTCCTTTGTCCCTTTCTGCCGCTGAGTCAGATCAATCTTCATAGGCGGCTGGAAGGGATGGCGCAACGACGCCGCGCTGTAGGTAAACGCCTCGTACGGCAGAAACGCTGGAAGGGGCTCGATCGAACCTTTCGGCTTGGCACGCACTTCATTCATGTAACTGCGCAGATCTTCGAAATCGCCGCTAACACCGCACCCAGCCAGCACCACCATGCCCAGGCCCATCGCCACAAGTCGGGCTCCTTTCATTTCTGCAGCCCCTTGTCGTTATAGCGATAGGTCTTTGCCAGGATGCTCATGTGCAGCTTGGAAGACGAATCCTTACTGTTCGGCTTAATCTCGAAATCATGCAGAGTAACGATGCGTGGCAAGCTCGATACGCCGCTGACGAAAGTGGCGAGGTCGTGATAAGCGCCAACGACTTTGATCTGTATCGGCAACTCAATATAGAACTGCTGTGTCACTTCTGGCTGCAGCTTGATTTCTTCGAATTCGAGCCCGCTGCCCAGGCCAGTGCGGGTGATATCCTCAAGCAAACCCGGCACCTCGGTATCACTCGGCAACTGGCGCAGCAGAGCACCAAAAGACGCTTCCATCTCAAGCATCTGCGCCTTGTACGCCTCCAGGTTCGCCGCCTGAAATGCTTTCGTGGAGAACTGTTGCTTGAGCCTATCTTCCTCTGCCACTTGCTGGTCTAGGCTGGCCTGCAAATCACTGAGATAGAAGTAGTAACCACCGCCGAGAATCAGGGCCATCAGCAATATCGCAGCGATGACTTTTACCGCTGCGGGCCAGGACCCCAGGTTGTTCATGTCCAGATCAGACAGATCGACGCTACGGAGACTCTCCATCGAGCTAGCCAAACTCATGGTTTTTCTCCTTCGGCAGCAGCAGCCGGTTGTGTCTGTTGTACCGTTAACTGGAACACGTTCTCCTGGTCGACCGCCCCTGCGGTGACGGCCTTCACTTCGTTCAGGTTCGGTGCATCCAGCCAATCAGAGCCATCCAAATTACGCATCAGGTTAGAGACTCGGTTGTTTGACTCAGCGGCACCAACGATGGCGATGTTCTTCCCGGTCATCTTCAACCCGGTGAAGTAAACGCCATCGGGAAGCGTGCGAACCAGTTGGTCGAATACTCGACCGATGATCGGCCGATTACCCTGCAGGTCCTGGATGATCTTCATCCGCTCGAGCAGTTGTTGCCGACGCTCTCTCAACTCCTTGATTTCTGCGATTCGGGTATCCAGAACAGCAATTTCCTTGCGAACGAAATCATTACGCGCGTTCTGTTGCTCGATTGCATGGGTGAAGTACTGGTCTGCAAGAAACAATAAACCCACTGCCACAACGGCCACCCCGGCCAGCGACACCAGGAAACGCTGTTTACGCTCTTCGCGTAGCTGCTCGCGCCAAGGTAAAAGGTTAATCCGGGCCATCAGTCGAAACTCCTCAAGGCCAACCCACAAGCGATCATCAGGGACGGCGCATCACTGGCGAGAGCGCCAGCGTTGACCTTGCTGCTCAATGCCATATCGGCGAACGGGTTGGCGACTAAAGTCTGGGTTCCGATTTTCTGCTGAATCAGCCGATCCAACCCTGGGATCGATGCCGTGCCGCCTGCCAGGAGAATGTAATCCACATCGTGGAACTGCCCGGCCGCGAAGAAGAACTGCAGAGAGCGCGAAACCTGTTGAACGACCGCCTCCTTGAACGGCTGCAACACTTCGCTGTCGAAGTCGTCTGGGAGGCCTCCCTGTTTCTTGGCCAGGCCCGCCTCTTCCATTGACAACCCATAACGCCGTTGTATTTCCTCGGTGAGCTGACGACCACCGAACAGTTGTTCTCGCGTATAAATAGTACGGCCGTTGTGCAATACGCTAAGTGTGGTCATGGTCGCACCGATGTCGACGAGCGCGACGGTCAGCTCGTCATGTCCAGCACCCAACTGGGGCGCCAGCAAGCCATAGGAGCGCTCCAACGCATAGGCTTCGACATCAACGACCTTTGCCGTCAGCCCCGCCAAGGCGAGCGCCGCTTCACGTATTTCCACGTTTTCCTTGCGGCACGCTGCCAGTAACACTTCAACCCGACCAGGCGAACGAGGGGCAGGACCCTGCACCTCGAAGTCGATGGCGACCTCTTCGAGAGGGTAGGGAATGTACTGGTCAGCTTCGATCTTCAACTGGTTTTCCAGCTCTTCGTCGCTGAGCCCGGCTTCCATCTCGATGCTTTTAGTGATGACCGCCGAACCAGATACCGCTACAGCAGCCGACTTGACGCCAGTTTTTGCCTTGCCTAACAGTCGGGAAAGCGCCTGCCCCACGCCCTCCAGCTCAGCGATGTTTTTTTCAACCACAGCATTTGGCGGGAGTGGCTCAACCGCATAGGACTCAACCCGATACCGGGAACCTGAGCGGCTTAATTCCAGTAGCTTGACGGACGTCGAACTGATGTCGATCCCAAGCAGCGTGTTCGCTTTCTTAGTGAATAGCCCTAGCACGGCTGATTTCCTATCTCTATCCGCTACTTACGGATTAATTATGTATGTCAGCATTAGATAACAGCCTTGACAGAAGCGCAAATGGCTCCCCTACAGAAAAACCGCTTATAATGTGAACGGTTTTTCCTTTCGGCACCGTCTGCGGCATACACCTCATTCCCCATCCTGGATTCAACGAAACCCGATGCGTTTTCTGAAGTTTTTCCTATGGTCGTGCTTGGCTATTTTCTGCGGACTTTTGCTCAGTCTCAGTGGCGCGTTTCTCTATCTCAGCCCCAACCTGCCATCTGTCGACTCACTACGCAGCATACAGCTCCAGATTCCGCTGCGTGTCTACAGCCACGATGACAAGCTGATCGCCGAATATGGCGAAATGCGTCGTTCCCCTATCAGCTTCGATGAAATACCCAAGGATTTCATCGCCGCTTTGCTGTCGGCAGAAGACGATAACTTCGCGAATCATTATGGCGTCGATGTTTCCAGCCTGATGCGCGCTGCCACGCAATTATTGAAAACCGGCCATATTCAGACCGGCGGCAGCACCATCACCATGCAGGTGGCGAAGAATTACTTCCTTACCAGCGAGCGCAGCTTCTCGCGCAAGATCAATGAAATACTCCTCGCTCTTCAGATTGAACGAGAACTGAGCAAGGATGAGATTCTTGAGCTGTACGTTAACAAGATCTACCTAGGCAACCGCGCGTACGGAATAGAAGCTGCAGCGCAGGTGTACTACGGCAAATCAATCAGCGAGCTGAGCTTGGCGCAGATGGCGATGATAGCCGGCCTGCCCAAGGCACCTTCAGCCTTCAATCCGCTCGCTAACAAGGAACGCGCCAAGGAGCGACGGGACTGGATTCTCGGACGAATGTATCGCCTCGGAAAACTAGACGAGACCCGCTATCACCAAGCATTGGCTGAACTCGTCGATGCGTCCTATCATGGCTCCTCGCCCGAACTTGACGCACCTTATATTGCCGAAATGGCACGCGCCGAAATGGTCGGCCGCTTCGGCAGCGCTGCATACACTGACGGATTTCGCGTCTATACCACCGTCAGCAGCGAACGTCAGATCGCCGCCAACCAAGCCCTTACCCAGGGTCTGATCGAATACGACCAGCGCCACGGCTATCGTGGACCGGAAGCTCACCTGCCCGGAACCGATGAAGCAGACTGGCTGAGACAGCTCGGTGACTATCGCAGCCAGTCCGGGATGCACCCGGCAGTCGTCAGTAGTACCTCAAAAGAATCCGTCCAGGCGCTACTTCGAGACGGCAGCGAACACAGCATCGCCTGGGAAAGTATGAAGTGGGCCCGCCCATTCATTAATACCAACAGCCTGGGGCCACAACCGAAGGCACCGTCCGACGTGGTTAAACCGGGAGATGTCATTCGGATCCGTATTGTCGAAGGCGAAGCGCTATTCAGCCAGATACCCCAGGCACAGGGCGCACTGGTATCTCTTGATCCGCTTGATGGATCCATCGAAGCGCTGACCGGAGGGTTTTCCTTTGGGCAAAGCAATTACAACCGCGCCATTCAGGCCAAGCGCCAGCCCGGCTCGAGCTTCAAACCCTTCGTTTATAGCGCCGCACTGGATGCAGGGTTCACCCCTGCCACGCTTGTTAACGACGCCCCCATAGTATTCGTCGAAGAAGGCCTAGACCGCGTTTGGCGACCCAAGAACGACAACAACACCTTCCTCGGCCCGATCCGCTTGCGAGAGGCGCTGTACAAATCACGCAACCTAGTGTCGATTCGCCTGCTGCAAACACTCGGCATCCCGCAGACCATCGACTACATCACACGCTTTGGATTCAAGCCCGAAGACCTGCCAGCGAACTTGTCGCTTGCGCTTGGCACAGCAACCTTGACACCAATGGAAATCGCTACCGGCTGGACAGCATTTGCCAATGGCGGCTACAAGATAGAGCCCTATTTGATAGAGCGGATCGAGGAGAGGGACGGGAAGGTGATATTCAGCGCAGATCCTGTTCGCGTGCCAGAACGCAACACTGCTGATCCAACCTCTGTAGCCGCGCCCGAGGCGACAGTCATTGCCTACGCACAGAACGACTCGTTCATTGCAGACGACCGCTCAGAGCTGCCCCCCCAGCCCCCCAGGCACGCCGAACAGATCATTGATGATCGGACCGCTTACATCATGACCAGCATGCTGCAAGACGTCATCAAACGAGGCACAGGCAGAAAAGCCTTGGCGATGGGCCGCGGCGATATTGCGGGAAAGACCGGGACCACGAACGAATCAAAAGACAGCTGGTTCTCGGGCTATAACGCCGACATCGTCACCACCGTCTGGACCGGGTTCGATCAGCCTCAGAGTTTAGGTCGCCGTGAGTACGGCGGCACTGTGGCCCTGCCCATATGGATGAAATACATGAGCGCTGTGCTTGAGGGCAAACCTGAACATGCCCCCGCTGAGCCTGAAGGCATCCTGACCCTGCGCATCGACCCTGACAGCGGCCGCGCAGCGGCACCAGGGACACCAGATGCCTATTTCGAAATATTCCGAAGCGAAGATTCGCCGCCTGGCATGAACGATGAGCTGATGCAAGGCGCAACCATCCCCGGTAGTCCGCTACCAGCCAGCGAAACGGCACCTATGGATCTTTTCTAAAAGTCGAGTATTACGTGAGAGCGTAGCCGAGCTCCGCTGAGTGTTCTGCGGGATTTAGATGACAAAAAAAACCGGCCATTGGCCGGTTTTTTCTAACTACAGCCCCGTCAAAGCGGAGCCACAGACAACCATTCAACCACCGAAGACGTCGTCGACAGACTTAAGTGGGTAGTTCGAGGGGTAGGGCAGGGTCGCCACGCCACTTTCTATGGCAGCCTTGGCGACCGCATCGGAAACCAGCGTGATCAGACGCCGATCCATAGGCTTCGGAATGATGTACTCCCGACCGAACTCCAGACTGTCAACGCCATAGGCGGCCGCCACCTCGGCCGGCACCGGCAGCTTGGCAAGGTCACGCAGCGCCAGCGCGGCTGCTATCTTCATTTCCTCGTTGATGCGCTTGGCCCGGACATCCAGCGCACCGCGGAAAATGAACGGGAAGCCCAGCACGTTGTTGACCTGATTCGGATAATCCGAACGGCCGGTTGCCATGATTACATCGGAGCGCGTCGCGTGTGCCAGCTCCGGACTGATCTCAGGGTCCGGGTTGGAGCAGGCAAATACGACAGGATTAGCCGCCATACGTTTGAGACCTTCGGCACTCAGCAGATTGGCGCCTGACAGGCCCACGAAGACATCGGCACCGTCTAGCGCGTCATCCAGGGTGCGCTTGTCTGTCTCATGTGCAAACACTGCCTTGTACTGGTTTAGATCGTCACGACCCGCATGGATAACACCCTTGCGATCGATCATGAAGATGTTCTCGATTTTCGCGCCCATGCTAATTAGCAACTTCATGCAGGAAGTTGCAGCGGCGCCGGCGCCGAGGCAGACGATCTTTGCCTGTTCCAAAGACTTGCCGGCAATTTCCAGCGCATTGAGCATGCCTGCTGCAGTGACGATAGCCGTGCCGTGCTGATCGTCATGAAACACGGGAATGTCGCATTGTTCGATCAAGGTCCGTTCGATTTCGAAGCACTCAGGCGCCTTGATGTCCTCCAGATTTATCCCGCCAAAGGTGATGGAGATACGCTTGACCGTATCGATGAAGGCCTGCGGACTCTCCGCATCGACTTCGATATCAAACACATCAACCCCAGCGAATCGCTTGAACAGTACACCCTTGCCTTCCATAACCGGCTTGGATGCCAATGGCCCAAGGTTGCCAAGACCAAGAATCGCAGTGCCATCGGAAATCACCGCAACCAGATTGCCTTTGCCGGTGTAACGATAAGCCAACTCAGGATCTCGGGCGATCTCCCGGACCGGTTCCGCCACACCAGGACTGTAGGCCAGCGAAAGATCGCGAGCGGTGGACGTGGGCTTGGTCAGCTCGACGCTCAACTTTCCCGGACGGGGCTGGGAATGGTAGTCGAGAGCGGCAGTTTTCAGGTCAGTCATGGGGGCAATTCCGCTTATTTTACTGGGACAGACAGGTGGTCGAGGATACGCCAAGACCGAGCGCCGTCACAAGGGAACGGAAAACCTGACTGTCAAGGTCTGGCCGTACGACTTTTGGCGACGGCTTCAGGACAAAGGCATGAGCATCGACGGGTGGCTTAGCTTCAACAACCAACGCGCCCGCCGCGACCGATCACCACGACTCTTTCGGTCGATAACCCAGCCCCTGACCTCGACATCCTTGCCAGACACCCCCTTCAACGCATCATCGAAAGCGGCAACGACCTGAGGAGGGATCTGCACCACAAGCGAACCACCCAGTTCCAACCAAACACCTCCCCGGTTGGTCTCCATGCGCTCGACACGGGCCCTGACAATCGCAAATCCACCGCCACGCACGCGGTCCGCCGCGATCACAGGAGATTGCCGCCAAACCCCTTTGCCAGCAGAACGCGCCTGCAGCTCCGCCGCTCGCTGGCATTCGGCCAACAACACGTTCGGCGCGATGGCGACAAAGAAGCCCAATCCTTCGGCAAGTATTTGCGCTTCCAGATTTTCGCCATGTTTGTCGAAGGCGTGAGCAAGAACGCGTCCGTAGTGATCCCTGGATTGCCGACCAATCCTCATGCCGACATAACCATCATCGGTGCTCACCAACGATTGCAGCCGATTTCGTGCAGCCTCTGCAAACGGCTCGGCACTGCGCCCTTTACGGCCCATTTCGGTGGCATTCAACCCAATGAGTCGCACACTGCGACCATCGACCAGCCGCAGCGTATCGCCATCAATAACTGTCGCGACCTTCACGTGCGAGAGCGGCTCGCTGGCCGGGCAAAGCGCCGCGGCCTGCAAGCTGAAGAAGATAGAAACGAAAAAGGCGCCCCCCAGGGACGCCTTTTTCAGTTGCTCGGAGAATCTCATCGGATTCCCGTAGCGGCAACAGCTTGTTACTTGGCGCCAAACACACCAAAGCGCTGCTTGAAGCGGTCGATACGGCCGCCGGTATCCAGCACTTTCTGCTTACCGGTGTAGAACGGATGGCACTCGGAGCAAACGTCAATGCTCAGGTTCTTCGCCAGCGTAGAGCGAGTTTTGATGACGTTGCCGCAGCTGCAAGTGGCGTCGATTTCTACGTAATTAGGATGGATATCGGCTTTCATGGAAAAATCCTCGAGGACTTGTGCCGCCACCCGACCCTATGTCGAGTACCGCACGGAAGGGCGCGAATAATAACAGAGCAAGAAGGCGATGCAAGGGCTGCTGATCGGACAGATATTCGCCTAACCCCACAGCCCGAGACTACAGGCCAGCCTGCTACCCCGCCGGATCGTTTAAGATCGGCATTCGCCGCCAAGGACTTTCGTGTGCCCCGATCCATACTCCGCCTCGCGCTGCCCTCGCCATTGCGCAGACTCTTCGATTACCTCGCACCTGCTGGCGTCTCAAGCGCCGGACTGCAGCCGGGTATGCGCTTGCGCGTGCCGTTTGGCCGACGCGAAATCATCGGGATACTGGTAGAGGTCGTCAGTCACAGCGAAGTCCCCGACGCCAAGCTCAAACCGGCTCTGGAGTTGCTCGATGCGCGACCGCCCCTACCGTCACCGCTGTTCAAACTATGCCTGTGGACTGCCCAGTACTACCAGCACAGCCTCGGCGACACGCTCAGCTGGGCGCTGCCAGTCCTGCTGCGCCAGGGCGAACCCGCCGAGGCGAGACAGGAGCGCTTCTGGCATGTGGTCAACGGCGCGCGGCCCGAAGACCCGAGACTGAGCCGGGCGCCACGCCAACGTGAAGCACTGAAGACCATCGCTCAGCATCCTCACGGCGTAGCGCATGCCCTGCTTTCGCAGCTGCAGCTGAGCAAAGACAGCCTCGATTTGCTTTTGCAAAAAGGCCTGCTGCGCGTCGAGACCCGGCGCTGCCACCAGACTCCGCGGCACCAGGGCAGCTGGCTGCTGCAGGCGGAACTCCCACTTAACCAGCAGCAGCGCGCCGCCTTCGAAGCCATTCGCTCCGGCCTGGACGGTTTTCAGGCATACCTGCTCGCCGGCGTCACCGGGAGCGGCAAGACCGAGGTCTACCTGCAGCTGATCCATCAGGTGTTGGAGGCTGGCAAGCAGGCTCTGGTGCTGATTCCCGAGATCAACCTCGGGCCACAGACCCTGGCGCGCTTCGAAAAACGCTTCAATGCCCGCATCGCCCTGCTCCACTCCAATGTCAACGACCGCGAACGTTTAGATGCCTGGCTTGCGGCGCGGGACGGCGAGGCCGACATCATCATCGGCACCCGCTCAGCATTGTTTACCCCGATGAAAAACCCGGGATTGATCATTCTCGATGAAGAGCATGATGCCTCTTATAAACAGCAGGAAGGCCTGCGCTATCACGCACGCGACCTCGCCGTGGTCAGAGCGCGCCAAGAGAACGTCCCGATTTTGCTGGGGTCGGCGACGCCGTCGCTGGAAAGCCTGCACAACGCGCATAGCGGGCGCTACGGGCTATTGAAGCTGACCGAGCGTGCCGGAGGGGCCCAAGCGCCACGCTTCCTGCGCTTGGACATAAAGAGCCGCCCGCTCGACTCCGGTATTTCCGGCCCGTTGCAGCAGGCAATGGCGCAGACACTTGCCGCCGGACAGCAGGTGCTGGTGTTCCTCAACCGGCGCGGCTTCGCCCCCTCGCTGCTGTGCCACGATTGCGGTTGGATCGGCCAGTGTCCTCGCTGTGACGCCAGGATGACGCTGCATCAGCGCCATAACGAGCTGCGCTGCCACCACTGCGGGCATGCCGAACGCCCGCCGCATAGCTGTCCAGACTGCAACAAGCTCGACCTGAGGCCCGTAGGCGCGGGCACCGAGCGAGCGGAGGAGCGACTCGCAACGCTCTTTCCCGACTACCCGGTGCTGCGCATTGATCGTGACAGCACCTCTCGCAAAGGCTCGATGGAGCAGCTGTTGGCTACCATCAACCGTGGCGAGCCATGCGTGCTGGTGGGCACTCAAATGCTCGCTAAGGGCCACCACTTCCCGCGCGTGACCTTGGTCGCCATTCTTGATGCGGATGGTGGCTTGTTCTCGGCCGATTTCCGCGCCAGCGAACGAATGGCTCAGCTGATCGTGCAGGTTGCCGGCCGCGCTGGGCGGGCCGAGGAGCCCGGCAAAGTGATCATCCAGACCCACCTGGCTGACCACCCGCTGTTGGTTCAGCTGACCGAGCAGGGCTACTTCGCCTTCGCTGAACAGGCGCTGAGCGAGCGTCGCGCGGCTGGCTTGCCACCGTTCAGCCATCTTGCGCTGTTGCGGGCCGAGGCGGTGAAACCCGGCCAGGCCGAAGACTTCCTCGATCAAGCCTGTATCCAGGCCGAACAGCTGATAGCGCAACTCGGCCTGACGGGTGTCGAGCTGCTGGGACCAGTGCCCGCTCCGATGGAGCGACGAGCCGGGCGCTTTCGTGCGCAGCTACTGCTACAAGCTAACGCCCGCGCACCACTGCATAACCTGATGAACGCCTGGATGCCGCAGGTAGAGGCACTGCCGGGTAGCCGCACCGTGCGCTGGTCGTTGGATGTTGACCCAATCGACCTGTTCTGATGTTGGTCAATCGCACGACTCCAGCGCAACTAGCGCCTTAAGCCTTGAAGGTTCGGCCTCTGGACACCGATAATGCCCAGTTTTCGACCAAAGCCTTCGGCCGACCGAGCACATCATGAAAGACAGCATTCGCCATCTGATCCAGCAAGCCCTGGCCCGTCTCACCGCTGAAGGCGTGCTGCCGGAGGGGTCGAACCCGACCATTCAGGTGGAGAACACCCGCGACAAGACCCACGGCGACTTTGCCAGCAACGTCGCGATGATGCTGGCAAAGCCCGCAGGGATGAAGCCGCGCGATCTGGCGCAAAAGCTCATCGAAGCATTGCCAGCAGACCCCAGCGTCAGCAAGGTTGAGATCGCCGGCCCGGGCTTTCTCAATTTCTTCCAGAACAGCGCTGCGTTGGCGCAGCGGCTGGACGCCGCCCTTGCCGACCCTCATCTCAGCGTCAGCAAAACGGGCTCCAAGCAACGCGTTGTGGTCGACCTTTCCTCACCGAACCTGGCGAAGGAAATGCACGTCGGCCACCTGCGCTCGACCATCATCGGCGACGCCGTGGCGCGCGTGCTCGAGTTCCTCGGTGACGAGGTTATCCGGCAGAACCACGTCGGCGATTGGGGCACCCAGTTCGGCATGCTGCTGGCTTACGTGAAGGAACAACCGAAAGGTTTCGACTCACCGGAGCTGGCAGACCTGGAAGGCTTCTACCGCGCAGCGAAGCAACGGTTCGACGAATCGGCAGAGTTTGCCGAACGCGCGCGCAAGCTAGTCGTGGAGCTGCAAGCAGGCGATGCCGAATGCCTGCGGCTGTGGAAGCAATTCAATGAACTCTCACTCAGCCATGCGCAAGAAGTCTACGACCGCCTCAATGTCATGCTCACCCCGGACGACGTAAAAGGCGAAAGCGCCTACAACGCCGAACTTGCTGACATAGTCGCATCGCTCAAGGTCAAAGGACTGCTGAGTGAGAGCAATGGAGCCCAATGCGTCTTTCTCGATGAATTCAAGAACGCCGAAGGCAACCCGCTCCCGGTGATTGTGCAGAAAGCCGGTGGCGGCTACCTCTACGCCACCACTGACCTGGCCTCCATGCGCTACCGCAGTCAGCAGCTAAAGGCTGATCGCGCGCTGTATTTTGTCGATCAGCGCCAAGCGCTGCATTTCCAAATGACCTTCGAGGTGGCTCGGCGCGCCGGCTTCGTCCGCAGCGACATGCAGCTCGAGCACATGGGTTTCGGCACCATGAACGGCGCTGATGGCCGCCCCTTCAAGACCCGTGATGGGGGCACGGTGAAGCTGGTCGACCTGCTCGACGAAGCCGAACAGCGCGCCTATAGCTTGGTTAAAGGTAAGAACCCCGATCTTGACGAAGGGGAGCTGCGGCAAATCGCCCACGCTGTCGGCATCGGCGCGGTGAAATACGCAGACCTGTCCAAGCATCGCACCAGCGATTACAGCTTCAACTTTGAGCAAATGCTCAGCTTCGAGGGCAACACCGCCCCTTACCTGCTCTACGCCTACACCCGAGTGGCCAGCGTGTTTCGCAAGCTGGGTACCGGCATGGACGGACTCGGCGGCGAGATCAACCTGGAAGCCGAACAAGAGCAAGCGCTAGGCGCGAAGCTGGCTCAGTTCGCAGAGGTGCTTAACGGTGTCGGTGAGAAGGGTGTTCCCCACCTACTGTGCAGCTATCTCTATGATCTGGCGGGGCTGTTCTCCAGCTTCTACGAGCATTGCCCGATACTCACCGCTGAGAGCGAGACGGTTAAACAGAGCCGCCTGCGCCTCGCCGCCCTGACCGGCAAAACGCTGAAACAGGGCCTTGCCCTGCTTGGCCTGGAAACGCTGGAGCGGATGTAAGTGGCAGCCAGGAAAAAACCCGCCCCGAAACGTGGCGCGAGCCGCTACCAGGCCCCCGCCAAGAAGCCAGTACCTGGCTGGGTCTGGCTCCTGTGTGGCCTGGTTATTGGGGGTTTTATCGTGTTCCTGATGAACCTCGAACCCGGCGGCGAAGAGATCAAGCGCAGCAAGGACACAGCCAAGTCCAAGGAGCTGCCGAAGCGTTCGCCTCCCGCTACGGGCCAGCCAGCGAAACCGAAGTACGACTTCTATACGCTGCTGCCTGAGTCGGAAGTGATCCTACCGCCAGAAGCATCAAAGCCCGAACCGCCCAAGCCGGTTACACCGGAAGAGGCTGCCAAGATCGATGCAGCGCGTGCCGAAGCCGCTCTGAATGGCCAGGTACCACCGCCTCCGCCTACAGTAGCCAAGGCACCGGTGACTCAGTTTTTCTTGCAGGCCGGCTCATTCCGCAAGAAGCCGGAGGCGGAAAAGGTCAGAGCGCAGATCATTCTGCTCGGACAGGATGTCCGGGTGGAGAACGTGACCGTGCGTGACGAGGACTGGTATCGAGTGTTGGTCGGGCCATTTGCCGACCGGGAAAAACTTGGTCAGGCCCAGAAGGCGTTATCAGCGAGTGGCTACAACAACCTGCTACTTCAACAGCGCCAAGCGCGCTGAACCGAGCCTTTACTCAAGCGCAGGGGCGGTGTTGTAAACCGCGCCGCTCTGCTACTAACCGTTAGGACAGCGCGAACCTCTGCCCTAACGCTCCCGTGGCGCATAGGCGAAAACATCTGCACGCATCTGCTTCGCATCCATCCCGGCCTCCACCAACGCATCCAACGTACCGTAGACCATTGCGGGAGACCCGCTGGCGTAGACGTGAACCGGCTGCAGATCGGTGAAGTCCTCGCAGACTGCTTCATGCAACATGCCGCGCCGCCCCGCCCATTCACAAGCATCACTGACAATCTGATGCAGAAACAGATTGGGCATCTGTTGCCATTCCTGCCAATGCGTCAACTGATAGAAGTCTTCCGGGCGCCGCACCCCCCAATACAGATGCACCGGATAGGCGAAGCCCTCGGCTCGGCAATGCTCGATCAAACTGTGCATCTGCGCCATCCCGGTGCCTGCAGCAATCAACACCAACGGTCCCTCTGGCAGCTCGGCGAGGTGGGTATCGCCGAACGGCATCTGCACGCGAGCCGTCCCGGTGCGCCTGATTTGCTGCAGCAGGTCGATCGCTGAGGATTCACGCGCCAGCACATGGAGCTCCAGCTCACGTCCGCGTCCTGGCGCGGACGCTAGCGAAAAGGCGCTGTATTCGCCATCCTCCCGCTCCAGCAACAAGTACTGCCCAGCGTGGTAGCGCGGCAGTTTTCCGGCCGGCGTACGGAGTAGCAGGCGAAACACGTCGCCCCCCACCTCTTCACAGCTGACGAGCTGGCAACTCAGCGTACGCACCGGTAGCTCCCCCGGCGCGAGCACACCATCCCACAGCAGGACGCAATCTTCCTCTGGCTCAGCCAGGCAGGCGAAAACTTCGCCATGATCATGGCTTTCACCACGCTGACGCACCCGGCCGTCAACCAGCAGTGCAGCGCATATCAGGCAATTACCGTTGCGGCATGCTTGCGGACAGTCGTAGCCCAACCGGCGCGCGGCATCGAGGATCAACTCACCACGCTCGACGTCGAGCACTGCCCCGGAGGGTTGCAGGGTTACTTTCATCAATTCAAAACCTGAGTAAATGCGCGGCTGTCATCAGTCGATGCCAAGCTCGGTCCAGAGTTCGTCGACCCTACGCTTCACCGCCTCATCCTGCACGATGGCGCGCCCCCATTCACGAGTAGTCTCGCCGGGCCACTTATGAGTGGCATCGAGGCCCATCTTGCTGCCGAGACCGGACACCGGCGAGGCAAAGTCGAGATAGTCGATTGGTGTGTTCTCGATCAGCACCGTATCGCGTTTGGGATCCATGCGCGTGGTAATGGCCCAGATAACGTCATTCCAATCCCGAGCGTTGATATCGTCGTCGGTAACGATGACGAACTTTGTGTACATGAACTGCCGTAGAAAGCTCCATACGCCCAGCATCACGCGCTTGGCGTGGCCGGGGTATTGTTTTTTCATGGTTACCACCGCCATGCGATAGGAACAGCCTTCCGGCGGCAAATAGAAATCAGTGATCTCGGGAAACTGCTTCTGCAGGATCGGTACGAAAACCTCGTTGAGCGCGACACCAAGTATCGCCGGCTCATCTGGCGGTCGCCCAGTGTAGGTGCTGTGATAAATAGCGTCGCGACGTCGTGTGATGCGCTCCACGGTGAACACCGGGAACCGATCGACTTCGTTGTAGTAGCCGGTGTGATCACCGTACGGCCCTTCATCGGCCATCTCGCCAGGCTGTATGTAACCCTCCAGAACAATTTCGGCACCGGCCGGCACCTGCAAATCGCTGCCCCTGCATTTGACCAGCTCGGTACGGCTGCCGCGCAACAAGCCAGCAAAGGCATATTCGGAGAGCGAGTCCGGAACCGGTGTAACAGCGCCGAGGATCGTGGCCGGATCAGCGCCGAGTGCCACCGCCACTGGGTAGGGTCGGTCGGGGTACTTCTCGCACCACTCACGAAAGTCCAGCGCACCGCCTCGATGGCTGAGCCAGCGCATGATCACCTTGTTGCGACCAATCACCTGCTGACGATAGATACCGAGGTTCTGCCGCTCCTTGTTAGGGCCCTTGGTGATTGTCAGCCCCCAGGTGATCAGTGGCCCAGCATCGCCTGGCCAGCAGGTCTGAACCGGAAGCAGAGACAGATCAACATCGTCACCTTCGACGACCAGCTCCTGACAGGGCGCATCCTTGAGCACCTTGGGCGCCATGCTGATGACCTTCTTGTAGATCGGTAGCTTGCTCCAGGCATCCTTCAGCCCTTTGGGCGGCTCCGGCTCCTTGAGAAAGGCCAAGAGCTTGCCGATCTCACGTAGCTCGGACACTTCCTCTGCCCCCATACCCAGGGCAACGCGCTTGGGTGTGCCGAAGAGATTTCCGAGAACCGGCATATCGAAGCCGGTCGGATTCTCGAAGAGCAGCGCCGGCCCCTGCTTGCGCAGGGTTCGATCGCATATCTCGGTCATTTCCAGAACTGGAGAAACGGCGGCTGAAACGCGCTTGAGTTCACCGCGCTGTTCCAGGCCTCGGATAAAGTCGCGCAGATCGCGATACTGCATTGCTTGAGCCTCGCAGGGGCCGGCGGGTGTCCGGGCGGAAAGTGTAGCCTTGGCGCAGGTCGATACAAAACCTGCAGACAGACAAAGGCCGGGTTTCCCCGGCCTCGGCAGCAACGACCAAACCTTATTTGCGCTTCATTGACATGAAGAACTCTTCGTTGGTCTTGGTGTCCTTCAGCTTGTCGAGCAGAAACTCGATCGCAGCGCTTTCGTCCATCGGATGCAGCAGCTTGCGCAGAATCCAGATGCGCTGCAGCTCTTCCTCGCTGGTCAGCAATTCTTCGCGACGAGTCCCCGAGCGGTTGATGTTGATCGCGGGGAATACCCGCTTCTCGGCGATACGGCGATCAAGCTGCAACTCGAGGTTACCAGTGCCCTTGAACTCCTCGTAGATCACTTCATCCATCTTGGAGCCGGTTTCCACCAGTGCGGTGGCGATAATAGTCAGCGAACCGCCTTCCTCGATGTTCCGCGCGGCGCCGAAGAAACGCTTGGGCTTTTCCAGGGCATGGGCGTCGACACCGCCAGTCAGTACCTTGCCGGAGCTAGGAATCACCGTGTTATAGGCACGGGCCAGACGGGTAATGGAATCCAGCAGGATGACCACATCCTTCTTGTGCTCGACCAGGCGCTTGGCCTTCTCGATGACCATCTCAGCGACCTGCACGTGGCGGGTCGGTGGCTCGTCGAAGGTAGACGCGACCACTTCGCCGCGCACGGTGCGCTGCATTTCGGTCACTTCTTCCGGGCGCTCATCGATCAGCAGAACGATCAGGTGGCATTCGGGGTTGTTACGGGTGATGTTGCTCGCAATGTTCTGCAGCATGATCGTCTTGCCCGCTTTCGGCGGTGCGACGATCAGACCGCGCTGACCTTTACCGATCGGGGCGCAAAGGTCGATCACCCGGCCGGTGAGATCTTCCGTGGAGCCGTTACCGGCTTCCATCGTGAGTCGCTTGTTGGCGAACAGCGGAGTCAGGTTCTCGAACAGTATTTTGTTCTTCGCGTTTTCCGGGCGATCGAAGTTGATCGTATCAACCTTGAGCAGCGCGAAATAACGCTCGCCTTCTTTAGGCGGGCGAATCTTGCCGACGATCGTATCGCCGGTGCGCAAATTGAAGCGGCGGATCTGGCTCGGCGAGACATAGATGTCATCCGGGCCGGCGAGATAGGACGAATCCGCGGAGCGCAAGAAGCCGAAGCCGTCTTGCAGAATCTCCAGCACGCCATCACCGGAGATTTCCTCACCGCTTTTCGCGTGCTTTTTCAGCAGGGAGAAAATCACGTCCTGCTTGCGCGAACGGGCCATGTTGTCGATGCCCATCTGTTCGGCCATTTCCAGCAGTTCGGTGATGGGCTTTTGCTTAAGTTCGGTCAGATTCATAGAAAGAGTCAGAAGGGATGAAGAAAGCGATTAGCTTGAGAAGCCGCGCAGCAGGAGACGAACAGGTTCGTTGTGCTTTATCAGGCTGAAGTGCGTCGGCGACGGCATGCAGAGGGCGACGGAGAAGCGTCGCAGGGCCGAATTTAGCACCGTGCAGGCGAAGCGTCCACCCTGCAGTTATAAAAAACCCCCGCATTTGCGGGGGCTTTTTGAAAGCAGCAACCGTGAATCAGATATTGCTATCGAGGAACGCTGCCAGCTGCGATTTCGACAGAGCGCCCACCTTGGTGGCCTCGACATTGCCGTTCTTGAACAGCATCAGCGTCGGAATGCCGCGTACGCCGTACTTCGGCGGAGTTTCCTGGTTCTCGTCGATGTTCAGTTTGCAGACTTTGAGCTTGCCTTCGTATTCCTTGGCGATCTCATCGAGCACTGGAGCAATCATCTTGCACGGGCCACACCACTCGGCCCAGTAATCGACCAGAACAGGACCATCGGCCTGGAGCACGTCCTGCTCGAAGCTGCTGTCGCTGACATTGTTGATGTATTCGCTCATGGAGTTTCTCCAGGGTCAAAATCAGAAGTGACGCCATCATAGCCCGGCTTGGTTCGGATCGAAAGTCGCAGCCTGTCGCTTGGGCAATAGACCATGGAAGGCACAATGGATCGATGACGGCGCGCTATGGCGCAGCGCTGCGCGTTGGCGGATGAAGGCGATCATGTCAGGATGTCGGGGTTTTGCACAGAGACTGCCCCATGCGCCCAACAGCCGCCGAACCCTTTCCGATGATCGCCGCCCTTGATCTCGGCTCGAACAGCTTCCACATGGTGCTGGCCCGCACCAGCAACGGCGAGATGCGCATCCTCGAGCGACTCGGCGAAAAGGTCCAGCTGGCCGCCGGCATTGATGAGAGCAGACAGCTCGACGAAGCTGCCATGCAGCGCGGCCTGGACTGCATTCGCCGCTTCGCTCAGCTGGTCAATCATCTCCCCCAGGGCGCGGTGCGCGTGGTCGGCACCAATGCCCTGCGAGAGGCGCGCAACCGCGCCCAGTTCATTCGCCAAGCTGAGACGATCATCCAGCATCAGGTCGAGGTGATTTCCGGCCGAGAGGAAGCGCGACTCATCTACCTTGGCGTATCGCATACCTTTCCCGCATCTAGCGGCAAGCGGCTAGTCGTTGACATTGGCGGTGGCAGCACCGAATTCATCATCGGGGAAGGCTTCGATTCGCTGTTGCGTGAAAGCTTGCAAATGGGTTGCGTGAGCTTTACTCAGCGGTTTTTTCAGGACGGCAAAATTACGCCGGCCCGCTACGCGCAGGCCTATACCGCCGCGAGGCTGGAGCTGATGAGTGTCGAGCACGGCCTGCACCGGCTCGGCTGGCAGGATGCGGTGGGTGCGTCCGGCACCATTCGCGCCGTCGGTCTCGCGATCAAGAGCGCCGGGCTTAGCAACGGCGAAGTCACGGCCGATGGCATCGGCTGGCTCAAGCGCAAGCTGTTCAAGCTGGGCGATGTCGAAAAGCTCGACTTGGACGGTATCAAGCCGGACCGTAAGGGCATCTTCCCTGCGGGCTTGGCCATTCTCGAAGCGATCTTCGACGCCCTGGAGCTGACCAGCATGGCGCACTCCGAAGGCGCACTGCGCGAAGGCGTGCTCTACGATCTGATCGGCCGACACCACCAGGAAGACATCCGCGATCGCACACTGAGCTTTCTGATGGAGCGCTACCACGTCGACACTGACCAGGCCGCTCGGGTCGAAAGCAAGGCGCTGGAAGCCTTCGATCAGGTCGCTTCCGATTGGACATTAGATGAAGAATGGCTGCGAGAACTGCTCAGCTGGGCGGCGCGGATACATGAAGTCGGACTGGACATCGCGCACTACCACTACCATAAGCACGGCGCCTACTTGATCGAGCACTCCGACCTCCCCGGCTTCTCACGTCAGGATCAACAGATGCTGGCGTTGCTGGTTCGCGGCCACCGCCGCAATATACCCAAGCAGAAATTCGAGGAAATGAGCGAGGACGGCGTGAAGCTGACCAGACTCTGTGTATTGCTGCGCTTCGCGATTCTTTTCCACCACATCCGTGGGCCGCAGCAAGCGCCAGCGTTTCAGCTCAAGGCCGGCGATAACAGTCTGGACGTGGCTTTTCCTGAAGGCTGGCTGGCTCAAAACCCGCTGACACAAGCCGATTTTGCCCTGGAGGCGGATTGGCTCAAGCGGATCGACTTCACCTTCAGCGTGCGCTGAGTTTGGCAGCGGTGGACGAACCGCCGCCATCCCGATAACCGGACGTTTATCGCGCAGTCGGGCTTCCTAGACGCTCCAGCAACGTGTTCTGCACGTTGCGTGGATTCTGATTGCCGCTTGGGCTGTTACGCAGATAACTGCCGTCAGACTGCAGCACCCAGCTCTGAGTGTTGTCGGTCAGGAAGCCCTCCAGCTCCTTCTTCACCCGTGTCACCAGCTTCTTGCCCTCGACCGGGAAGCAGGTCTCGACCCGCCGATCCAGGTTGCGCTCCATCCAGTCGGCACTGGACAGGTAGAGCTTCTCATCACCGCCGTTGAGGAAATAGAACACTCGACTGTGCTCGAGGAAGCGGCCAATGATCGAGCGCACCTGAATGTTGTGTGAAACCCCGAGAATGCCTGGACGCAGGCAGCACATGCCGCGGACGATGAGATCGATGCGCACGCCGGTCTGGCTGGCCTTGTACAACGCCCGGATCATTTTCGCGTCGGTCAGCGAATTGACCTTGAGAATGATATGCGCCGGCTTGCCTTCGCTGGCGTGTTGCGTCTCCTGCGTGATCATGTCCAGCAACGCCTTCTTTAGGGTGAAGGGCGCGTGCAGCAGCTTTTTCATACGCATGGTCTTGCCCATGCCTATCAGCTGGCTGAACAACTTCGACACGTCCTCACAAAGCGCATCATCGGAAGTAAGCAGGCTGTAATCAGTGTAGAGCTTCGCATTGCCGGCATGGTAGTTGCCGGTACCCAGATGAGCGTAACGCCGAAGTTCACCATTCTCGCGTCGCAGGATCAGCATCATTTTGGCGTGCGTCTTATAGCCCACCACGCCATAGATCACCACGGCGCCGGCCTGCTGCAGGCGGCTGGCCAGCTGCAGATTGGATTCCTCATCGAAGCGCGCTCGTAGCTCGATCACCGCCGTAACCTCTTTGCCGTTACGCGCCGCTTCCACGAGGGCATCGACTATCTCGGAGTTGGCGCCTGAGCGGTACAGCGTCTGTTTGACGGCGAGAACGCAGGGATCCTTCGCCGCTTCGCGCAACAGATCGACCACCGGTGTGAACGACTCGTAGGGATGCAGCAGCAAGATGTCTTGCCGGCCAACGACATTGAAAATGTTTTCGCTGTTCTGCAACAACTTGGGAATTGCAGGCGTAAAAGGGGTGTATTGCAGTTCCGGGTGGCTTTCCAGCCCCGTGATACTGAACAGCCGAGTCAAGTTGACCGGCCCATTGACACGGTATAACTCGCTCTCGCTTAAAGTGAACTGCTTGAGTAAGAAGTCGGCCAGGTGCTTCGGACAGGTATCCACCACCTCTAGCCGTACCGCGTCGCCATAGCGGCGCGAAATCAGCTCGCCACGAAGCGCACGCGCCAAGTCTTCGACGTCCTCGGTATCGACCGATAGATCGGCATTACGCGTCAGACGGAACTGGTAACAACCCTTTACCTTCATGCCATGGAAAAGATCATCGGCGTGGGCATGAATCATCGAGGACAGGAACACATGGTTCGCCCCTGCCCCACCGACTTCTTCTGGCACCCGTATGACCCGCGGCAACAACCGAGGCGCCGGGATGATTGCCAACCCGGAATCACGGCCGAAGGCGTCGATACCTTCCAGCTCAACGATGAAGTTGAGGCTTTTATTGACCAGCAACGGGAACGGATGGGTGGGGTCCAGACCGATCGGCGTAATGATCGGAAGGATTTCGTCACGGAAGTAACGGCGCACCCAGGCCTTGATCTTGGTTGTCCAGTTTCGCCGACGAATGAAGCGCACCTGATGCTTGGCCAGTTCCGGCAGCACGATCTCGTTGAGGATCGAATACTGCCGGCTGACCTGCTCGTGGACCAGTTCGGAAATACGCGCCAGCGCCTGGTGCGGCTGCAGACCGTCTGCACCTGCCTGCTCACGCGCGAACGTGACTTGCTTCTTCAGCCCCGCAACGCGAATTTCGAAAAACTCATCGAGGTTGCTGGAAAAGATCAGCAGGAATTTGAGCCGTTCCAGTAGCGGATAGGACTCGTCCAGCGCCTGTTCCAACACGCGAATGTTGAATTGCAGCTGTGACAGCTCGCGGTGGATGTAGAGGCTGTTGTCGTCCAGATTCGGCGGGGGAGCCGGTGGCGCTGGCGCTTCCTCTGTCTTCTCTACCTCAGGCGCTGACGGGGCCATTTCCTCTAGGGGATGTACTTCAATGGCAGCAGCCTGCATTTCGCTTTCGCTAAGTCCCTGATTAGTCATCGATCTGCCTCGGGAGGGCTCATTGCCCCTGTTTTAATTGTTGTGCCGCCTGCTTGGCGAAATAGGTGAGGATGCCATCGGCACCTGCGCGCTTGAAGGCGGTCAGCGATTCGAGAATCACGGCATCGGTCAGCCAGCCGTTCTGAATTGCTGCCATGTGCATCGCATACTCGCCGCTGACCTGGTAGACGAAGGTCGGCACCCGAAAGGCATCGTTAACCCGCCAGAGAATGTCCAGATAGGGCATGCCCGGTTTGACCATGACCATGTCAGCGCCCTCTGAAAGGTCGGCGCCGACTTCGTGCAAGGCCTCGTCACCATTGGCCGGGTCCATCTGATAAGTGTTCTTGCTGCCCTTACCCAGATTCGCCGCCGAACCTACCGCATCGCGGAACGGCCCGTAGTAGGCACTGGCGTACTTGGCCGAATAAGCCATGATCCGCACATTGTGATGTTCAGCCACCTCCAGCGCCTCGCGTATCGCCTGGATGCGCCCATCCATCATGTCCGATGGCGCAACCACCTGCGCGCCCGCCTCAGCGTGGGACAGGGCCTGACGGACCAGCGCGTCGACCGTGACATCGTTTTGCACATAGCCATGCTCGTCAAGAATCCCGTCCTGGCCATGAGTGGTGAAGGGGTCCAGCGCAACGTCAGTGATGATGCCGAGCTCCGGGAAGCGCTCGCGCAGGGCCCGGGTGGCGCGCTGGGCGATGCCCTCAGGATTCCAGGCTTCCGCCGCATCGAGGGATTTCTTCTCCAGCGGCGTGACCGGGAACAGCGCCAACGCAGGAATACCCAGCGCGACCAGTTCCGCGGCTTCTTCCAACAACAAATCGATGGAAAGACGCTCCACGCCGGGCATCGACGGCACCTGCTCGCGGCGATTTTCGCCATCGAGAACAAACACGGGCAGGATCAGGTCATCCACGCTCAATCGATGCTCACGTACCAGTCGACGGGAAAAATCATCACGACGATTGCGGCGCAGCCGTGTAGCGGGGAACAAGCGATTGGCAGGAACGAAACTCACAACGAACTCCTGGCCCGCAGAACGGGCGAATATGACGTTTATAAGCCGACATCGTGACAGCTTGATGACATGCAATCAGCGCCGGCCCGAGATTGCGCTCATTGTCGCCACCAAGCGCGGGCACTGCCAGTGCTTTGAGCAGTGTATCGCCGAGCTGAAGTGCCTAGGCCAGACGCGCGCACAGTTGAACACCCGTCGCGATAAGGCATCCAACCCTTATCGCGATGGACTTACCTTGGGCTCCACCAAGGGCTAGCATCGAAGGCTGTCGCCTGGCGCAGTTGCCAGGCTGCTGAACTGACCAGGAGTATCTCAATGAACAGAAAAGTCGCCGTGATTCTTTCCGGCTGTGGCGTATACGACGGCTCGGAAATCTACGAGAGCGTGATCACGCTGTTGCGCCTGGATCAGCGTGGCGCCAAGGTCCAGTGCTTTGCGCCGAATATTGACCAGATGCATGTAATCAATCACCTAACCGGTGAAGAAATGCCGGAAAACCGCAACGTGCTGATCGAATCCGCGCGCTTGGCGCGGGGAGAGATTAAGGATCTTCGCGAAGCCAATGCCGAGGAGTTCGACGCGCTGATCGTGCCAGGCGGCTTTGGCGCTGCGAAAAACTTGTCCGACTTCGCCACCCAGGGCGCCAGCTGCAAGGTGCTTCCCGAAGTGTTAGCGCTGGCCCAAGCCTTTGCCGCGGCCGGCAAGCCGGTCGGCATGATGTGCATCGCGCCTACCATGGCGGCCCAGATCTTTGGCCGCGGCGTGGTCTGCACCCTGGGCAATGACGACGACCCGGCTGCAGCGGCGGCACGGGAGATGGGCGCCGAACATCAACCATGCGAAGTCACTGAGATTGTCGAGGACTCGCGGCATAACCTGGTGACCACTCCTGCCTATATGTTGGCCCAATCCATCAGCGACGCGGCTACGGGCATCTACAAGCTGGTCGATAGGGTGCTGGCCCTGACCGGCAAATAGCGCCTCGGCCAGCCTTGCCCCAGCTTTCAAGCCAAAGCGTGAGAGCTGAGGCATCGGCGTGGCGATACCGCCAATCTTACCGGCGCTCCCGCCGCGCCACTGGTCAATCCCCCCTCCCTCCGGCAGCTTAGTTCGCTCTGCTGGAGAGCCGCACGCATGAACGACCCGATCAATACCATCGAAGAACAACAACACGCGGTGCGCCAGCTGTTCGAGCGCATTCCGTTCAATGAATACCTGGGTATCGAACTGGATGAGGTGTCCCGCCAGCGCGTGGTGATGCACCTGCCAATGAAACGAGAGCTGGTCGGGAATTTCTTTCACGGCATTCTGCATGGCGGCGTGATCGCGTCGCTTCTCGACGTTGTCGGCGGCGCCATGGCTATGATCGGAGCCTTCGAGAAACATCAGCACCTGACCACCGAAGAGCGCGCCCTGCGCCTCTCGCGCCTCGGCACCATCGATCTGCGAATCGACTACCTACGCCCAGGACGCGGCAAACGCTTCAGTGCCGGCGCTACCTTATTGCGCTCCGGCAACAAGGTAGCGGTGGTTCGCTCCGAACTGCACAACGAAGAAGGGGTGCTGATCGCAGTAGGGACAGGCACCTATCTTTGCGGCTGATCCGAAGCGACCTTAAACGGAACAGCACCTCGCGCCAGTCGTGTTTGCTTAGCGGACGCCGGCTCGAGCCAGCTGCGTCAGCAGGCGGTCCAGCGCGTTGGCAAACGCTTGCCGATCACGGTCGCCGTAGGCACCCTGCCCACCGCCTACCTGACCCTGCTCACGCAAGTCAGTGAACAGGTTGCGCACCGCTAGACGATCGCCCATGTTGCGCTCGTCGAATTCACGACCGCGCGGATCGAGGGCCGCCACGCCTTTTTTCACCAGTCGATCGGCCAGCGGCACATCGCTGCAAATCACCAGTTCGCCAGGCTGCGCATGCTCGACCAGATAGTCATCTGCCGCGTCCGGGCCGCTCGGCACGACGATGAGACGAATACAGGTGAAGGCCGGCTTGATCTGGCTCTGGCCCGCCACTAGCAGCACCTCGAACTTGCGCTTCAGGGCGAACTTGATCAGCTGTTCTTTGGCTGCCTTGGGACAGGCATCAGCGTCAACCCATACCCGAAGCGGTGCAGCCCCCGTCATGCCACAGCCCGCCGCACCGTAGCCAGCAAAGCGGCAGCACCGGCGAACATAGCGGCGAAACTACGGTTGACCAGGCGCTGCTGACGCGGCGTGCGCAGCAAGCGCAAAACCCGGGAAGCCAATCCTGTATAGCCCGCCATGACGATCAGGTCGACCACCACCATCGTCGTTCCCATATGCAGGTACTGCAGTACCAGATCGCGCTGTGGATCGAGAAACTGCGGCAGCACAGCGAGAATGAACACAATGGCTTTAGGATTGCTGGCATTGACCAGAAAACCGCGGAACACCAAGGCTAACGGGCGGCCGATCGGTCGCGGCGCAGCGCTGTCGTCAAGCATCGATGGCACCGCCTGCCACTGCTTAAGCGCCAGCCACAACAGATAGATGACCCCGAACCATTTGATCAGGCTGAAGGCGAGCGACGAGGTCGCCAGCACCGCGCCGACACCGGCGGCCACTACGGCTATCTGCATCGCCAGCGCAATCTGCAAACCGATCGCGTTCCAATAACCGCGCCAGAAGCCGTACTGCAATCCACACGACATCGAGGCGATCGCACCCGCCCCTGGAGACAGGCTGATGACCCAACAGGCAACAAGAAAGGCAAGCCAGGTTTCGAGCGTCATGATTGATCCCCCAAGAAGCTGCGCCTGACAGGCGCAGCTTTCAGCACAGCCCTTAGTCCGGTATGTCTTTGCCGAGCTTGACCGGCTCCTTCAGCTTGCGATTCATCGCTTTGCGCATACGAATGTTGATCGCCTCAACCCCTAGCGAGAACGCCATGGCGAAGTACACGTAGCCCTTGGGCACATGCGCGCCGAAGGCTTCCGCCACCAGCAGGGTGCCGACCACAATCAGGAACGACAGCGCGAGGATTTTCAGCGTCGGATGCTTCTCGATGAAGTCGCTGATGGTGCCAGCGGCGAGCATCATTACCCCGACGGCAATCACGATTGCGGCCACCATCACCTGCACGTTGTCCACCAGGCCCACTGCGGTGATCACCGAGTCCAGCGAGAAGACGATATCGATCACTGCGATCTGCAGGATGATGCCAACGAAGCCTGCCTTGACCGCACCTCCCGTGGTGCCGCCCGACTCTTCTTCCCCTTCAACGCTATGCCAGATTTCCATGGTGCTCTTGAACAGCAGGAACAAGCCGCCGAAAAACAGGATCAGGTCACGCCCGGACACACCGTGCTCGAATACGGTGAACAAATCATTGGTCAGGCGCATGACCCAGGCGATCGATAGCAACAAGAGAATCCGCGTGCCCATTGCCAAGGCCAGGCCGAAGAAACGCGCCTTGGGTTGCTGTTCCTTCGGCAAACGCCCGACGAGGATGGAAATGAAGATAATGTTGTCGATACCCAGGACGATTTCCAGGGCGGTCAGGGTCAAAAAGGCGACCCATATTTCGGGGCTGCTAAGCCATTCCATGCGTGCTACTCGTGTGCGTTGTGATGAGGGGGCTGGATCTCGGTGCCACGCCAGCGGCGCAACACCTTCTGGAAGAACAGACTGTTAGGAACCTGAACGATTGCACCGGTTCCGCTATCGGCTGACTCCTCCAGCGTGGTGTAAAGCAGGTTTATGTCGATGACTCGGCCCTTGACGATGGGCTTGTCGAAACTCTCCACTAGTTCCACCATGTCGCCCAACCGAAACGGCCCAACGGTCATGATGAGCACAGCGCAGAGCAGGTTGGAGAGCACGCTCCAGATCGCAAAGAAGGCCACGGCTGCGACTGCCACGAACCCAGAGAAGGCGGTCCAAATGACGGTGGCCGAAACTCCGACGCGCTCGAGCACCATGATCAGCGCACCGCCAATAATGAACCAGCGAATCCCGCCACGCAGCGGCAAAAGCAGTTCAGGCGGAAGCGGATAGCGACTGCCGAGCCGTGAAAGCCCACGTACGACGAGCCGCTGAAGAATATAGGCGACCAGCAGAATCAACAGTATCTGCAATCCGAGCAGTAACTGATCGCTCCATCTTTGCGAAAAAATCAACCACCGCTCGCTCACAGGCTCGCCTCAAGTTGGCTTTGTAGAACTTCAAGCGATTCGAGCGCCTCCAGCCAAGCCTCTTCCAGTTCGCCTTCGCGCACCTTCAGTTCAGCCTGCTTGGCCAGCAGCTCGCGCAGCTCATCCTTGCGAGCCGACTCGTATACGTCTGAATCAGCGAGACGCGCCTCCAGCGGCGCGAGCTTTTCGTGAATATCAGCCAAAGACTTTTCGAGCTTTTCGGCTTGCCGTTTCAACGGAGCCAATTGCTGACGCAAGGTAGCCGCAGCCTGGCGGGCGGCGCGTTTATCAGTCTTTTCACCCGTGGCCTCCACTGGGCTCAGCGGCTGCTGGCGGGAACGGTAGTCGACCAGCCAGCGAGCGTAGTCCTCAAGGTCACCTTCGAACTCCACTACCCGGCCTTCTGCAACCAGCAGGAATTCATCGGTCGTGCTTTTCAGCAAGTGCCGGTCGTGGGACACGACGAGCACGGCCCCCTCGAAGTCCTGCAAGGCCAGCGTCAACGCCAGCCGCATCTCGAGATCGAGGTGGTTGGTCGGCTCGTCGAGCAGCAACAGATTGGGTTTGCCCCAGGCGATCAGCGCTAGCGCGAGCCTCGCCTTTTCACCGCCGGAGAAATTAAGGACCGGTTCATCGCAGCGATTGCCGCGGAAATCGAAACCCCCGAGAAAGTCACGCAGTACCTGCTCCCGCTCGCCAGGGGCGATACGCTGCAGATGTAATAGCGGGCTGGCCTTGGCGTCCAGAGCGTCTAGCTGATGCTGGGCAAAATAGCCGATGACAAGATTCTCGCCGCGCTGCAGGCGTCCACCCAAGGGCTGCAGCTCGTTGGCCAGCGTCTTGATCAGCGTAGATTTCCCCGCTCCGTTGGGGCCAAGCAAACCGATACGGGCGCCAGGCACCAGCTGCAGCTTGACCTTGTCCAGCACAATCTTGTCACCGTAACCAAGGCTTCCTTGTTCCAGATCCAGCAGCGGGCTGGAGACCTTATCCGCCTCGCGAAAAACGAAGTCGAACGGCGAATCGATATGCGCCGGGGCCAACTCCTCAAGCTTTTCCAGGGCCTTGATCCGGCTCTGCGCCTGTCGCGCTTTGCTCGCCTTGGCCTTGAAGCGCCGAATAAAGTCCTCCATGTGCTCGCGCTGTGCCTGTTGCTTTTCGAACGCCTGCTGCTGCTGCGCCAGGCGCTCGGCCCGGGCCCGTTCAAAGGCCGAATAGCCCCCGCGATAGAGCGTCAGCTTGCGCTGCTCGACATGCACCACATGACCGACCACCTCGTCGAGGAAGTCGCGATCATGGGAAATCAGCATCAGTGTGCCCGGATAGCTCTTAAGCCAGGCTTCCAGCCAGAGAATGGCATCCAGATCGAGGTGGTTGGTGGGTTCGTCGAGCAGCAACAGATCAGACGGACACATCAGCGCCTGCGCCAGATTCAGACGCATCCGCCAACCTCCCGAGAAGCTGCTTACTGGCAGATCCATTTGCTCATTGGCAAAACCCAGGCCGGCCAACAACTTGCGTGCCCGTGCGTCAGCGGTATAGCCGTCGGCGTTATCGAGCTCGGTATGCAAGCGAGCCAGTGCCCCGCCGTCAGAGGCTGCTTCAGCTTCGATCAACGCACCCTGAATACGGCGCAGCTCGGTATCGCCGTCCAGCACGTAATCGACCGCCAACCGATCGAGCGTATCGACCTCCTGGCGCATGTGTGCAATGCGCCAGTCGGGCGGCAGCTGGCAGTCGCCCTCGTCGGGGGTGAATTCGCCGCGTAGCAAGGCGAACAGGCTGGACTTACCGGCGCCATTGGCGCCAACCAGCCCGACCTTATGGCCAGGATGAAGGGTCAGCTCGGCGCCTTCCAGCAAACGCTGCGGGCCGCGCTGTAGAGTCAGGTTCTGAAGTCGGATCATAATGGCGGCGGAGTTTATCAGGTCGCCCGGAAATCCATCCGGCTGCTCATGAAAAAAACCAATTACAGATGAACAACGACGAACTCTGGAATTTTGCCCTCGCCTGTTACGCAGAGCCCGGCGTGGAAAAGGCGTGTCTTGAGTTGCAGGCGCTCGGGGTGGACGTTTGCTTGCTGCTCACCTGCGTCTGGTTGGAAATTCGGGGCGTCCACCAAAATGCGCAGCGATTGGAAGAACTGAAACAGCTCAGCAAGGACTGGCAGAGCACAGTGGTATTGCCCCTGCGAAATCTGCGTCAGGCTTGGCGTGAGCAGGCAGCCATCGACACCGAACTCGCCAGCTTGCGCCAGCGCGTCAAAACGCTGGAGCTAGACGCCGAACGAACTCAGCTCGATCGCCTGCAGCAGGCAACGCAGCATTGGTTGCGGGAGGACGGATCTAACAACTGGCTGAACCAGCTATGCACGGGGATCGACGGCGACCCCGATGCATTGCTGATCGTGCTGCGCCGTGCAGCTTCTCAGCTGGATGCAGGCGGGGCGGACTGATCCGCACTGCCGGCCTTGGTTGATGCGGGCTTGCGTGTGGCAGCAGGCTTGCGCGGTGCAGCGGGCTTGGCAGAGCTGGATGACTTGGTGGGAGCAGGTTTTGGCTTCGCACGGCTATTGGCAGGCCTAGCGGGCCGTTTCGGAGCGCCACTTTCGGCTGCGCCCAAGCCGCTGGGCGCATTAGCCGTGGAGGACTTGCTATCCGCAACTTTTGAGGCTGCTGTTCGGGCGCGGGTTGTGGCTGGCTTGCTCGCTGCCGGGCTCGAGCTGGTGGAAGATTGCTTGGCAGGAGCTGGCTTGGTTGACGATGGCGCAGCCTTGCGTTGCGCTGAAGCCGAACGTGACGGCGTGGCCTTGCTGCGCGATGCCAGTGCTTGCGCCGCAGCCTTTTCAACCTGAGCGACACCTTGCGCCAGGTTCAAGCTCTGCTCGGCGTCGCGTTTGAGGTCAGCCAGGTAACTCAAGGTCTCGTTCTGCCGTGACTGCAGCAAGGCAAGCATGTCATCCAGTTCGGCCAGTTTGGACCGAGCCTTGCTTTGCGCCTTCGACTTTCCAGCATTGCCGGCCTCGTCGAGCTTGGCGCGCGCTTTGATCAATTTTTCCTGCGTCTTGCCACGCTGCTTTTCAAGCTTGGCCAGGAGGATCTCTGCTTCCTTCTGTGCATCAGTGCAGGCTTTTTCCAGATGCACGACCAGACTTTTCGATAGCTGCTGAAGCAAGTGCAGCGGGGTAGTGACCGCGTTTTTCTTTGCTGGCATGGAAGCGCCTCCTGGCGGAAATGGTGCAGCCATACTAGACGGGCCGCAGCGATCCGCCAACCGATCAGCGAAGCGTGCTACAAGCGATCCTTCGCTCGCAGCTGACCGGCATCGGTCAGGCGGTAGCAGCAGGCTCTTTATGCGCGGTGTGCAGCACTTCGATCAGGCAGTCTTCAAGTTCGAAGCGCTCGTGCAGCAACTGGCCCAGACGCTTCAGCTCTTCTGGAAGACCGGGGCTTTCGAGACAGTCGCCTTTGTCGCACCGGTCATTGAAAGCAACCGCCACCTGGGTAATCGCCTCGATACGAGGATAAATCTGACGCGCCAGATCCAGCCCTCGCTTGTCACCAAAGGCTTCTGCTTCGTTAAGCAGTTGCTCGTAGATCTCGAAATGACCAGCCGACACATAGTCGAGCAAGATTTCGCAGAATTTTTGCAAGGCCGGGCGAGTAGCCGCTTCGGCACCCTCATGCAACCCTTCGAATGCGTTGATCAATGCATGGCGTTCCTGCAGCCAGCGGTCGATCAGCAGGTGCACACCTCCCCAGCGTTCCTGGGCGTTCCGACAGCTCTCGAGCATGATGACCTCACTTTCCCTAATCGATGATGCCTGTTGCGCCTTCCGAGACGGTTTTTTGTCTTGGGATATCGGCCTTGGGTGAGTGACAGCGAAATTGGCAGAAAACCGACGCCGCCAGGGCAGACTAAGCTGCGCGGAACGAAGCATCAAGCAGCAAGGATGAAATTCAACCGGCATCACTGAGCATGACCGCTTCGCCCTGCTCATTGACCATCAGGCGGGGCGATCATTCGCCCTGCCTCGACAAAAAGCCTAGTCGCGGCGCAGCAACTGCCAGAAACAGAACAGGGCCATTGCAATGAATGCGAGCAGCGTCCACTCCGGAATACTCATTCCGAGCAGTGTCCAGGTAACTTCGGCACACTCGGCGGTACCGTGAAGCACCAAGCGGGCAATTTCCTGGAACGGCAACGCATCCATCATGTATTCGAGACTGGGCAGGCAGCTCGGCAGCTGGTCGGCAGGCATGTTCTGCAGCCATATCTGGCGTATCGCCGTGCCCCCACCAGCAACGGCGAACAGCAATGCCATGACCGAATAAACACGGCGACCGGTCTTGCGTGGGCCATGCAGCGCAGCGACCAGACAGACCAGGCCGAAGCCGATAACGCAGATTCGCTGAACGATGCAAAGCGGGCAGGGAACCAGCCCGACAACGTGCTCGAGATACAGGGCAGCGACCATCATCAACGCGCAGCCGATGAAGGCCAGAAGAAACAGCGAACGTGGGCTGGCCAGGTTCATGGCAACTCCGCAGACAGGAAAAGTTCGCTACGGTAGTGCGGCAGGCGGCGAGCTGCAAGCCATACGCAAATCGCCGCGGCGGCGCGGGACGGGCGTCACTACCCGGGCTGCCGCGCCGACTGCCAACCGCTAACTGCTGCTGGTGGTTTGTATCCGGTTGGCGCTGGATTGATCGAGGAGCCCCAACCCTTCTTGGAACAGCCGGTTGCTGCGCTCGTTGTCCCCTAGCTGGGCCAGCAACCGGGCCAGCTCGGCGCAGGTTTCCGGACGGTGTTCGAAGCGCAGGCTGGCCTCAAGATAATCGCGTGCCTTGCCCCAAAGCGCGTTGCGCATGCTCAGCCGGCCAAGCGCAAGCAGCAGCTCTGCGTTCTCCGGATTAGCCTTGAGCCAGCCTTCAGCATTCGCCAGCTGACGCGCCGGGTCTTGACCGCGCACCCGGCCGTAGCGCTCGACCAAGCGATCATCGTACTGTCGCTTGAGCGCTGCGTAGAGCACCTCTTCGGCTTTAGCATCCGCCCCCAAGCGGGACAGACCGTCAGCGTAGGCCCGCACCAGCAGCGACTCACTGCGCAACCCCGACGGTACGGTTTGCCACTTCTGATTGAGGGCCTGCAACGCGTCCTCATTACTGGCTGCCGGGGCTTGACCACTTTGCTCAATCGCCGCTGTCCAAGCCAGCAATTCAAGCTCACTCAGGCGAGCCGGTGGCAACACGCGGTGCTTGCGCAGCTCGGGTAGCAAACTGCACAAAGCCGACCAGTCTTCGAGCTGAACGTACAGCTGCTGCAACAAGGTCAACACGTAGGGATGACGGGGATGGTCGCTGTGCAGCGCGTTGAGTGTTTCCCGCGCCTCGCCATATTGGCCCCTCGCAATTTGCAGCTGAGCGTGGGTCAGGCCAACCGCAAGGCCTGACTCGGGGTCGCGCTCCCTTGCTTTGCGGAGCAGCTCGTCGCTTTGCTCGTGCTCGCCCAGTTCATTGGCGGCACGTGCGGCGCCAAGGTAATGCACCAACGGCTGGTGGTCGTGCTCGGCAGCGGAGCGCAAATGACCCAAGGCTTGATTCCATTGTCCCTCGGCCAACTCGCGTAAACCGCTGCGTGATGCCTTGCTGACACGACGCTCACGGTGACGACGCGACCACGGATTGACCAGTGCGCCAGACGTGTGCAACAGACCGAGCAACCAGTGCACCACCATCGCCAACAACCAGAGGCATGCGATCAAACCAAGAAAGATCCAGAAGCTCGACTCGTAACGGAAGCGGTCATAGCTGATCAGGACATAGCCCGGGTCCTGTGCGATAGCCCAGCCGAGGAACCCGACAACCGCGATAAACAGGATCAGGACAAAGGCGAATCGCTTCATGCGCGCTGCCCCTCTTCCGCTGGCGGCTCATCGGAAGCTGGCTCATCGGCTGTCGGCTGGTCAGGTTCCGGGGTCGCTTTGTCTGTGGGCTGTGCTGGGCCGCTGTCAGCAGGCGACCCAGCGCTTTCGGACGACTCACGTTTCTGCACATAGGTCTGCAATGCGCGGAGCGCCGGTGAGAGGTCCGGCAGGCTGACCGACACTTGGCGCTTTTTCAGTTCTTCGATACGGTCGCGCAGCCCTCGGCTCTGACCGTTTTCCTCGCTGAAGTGATCCTTGATCAGCTGCCCCGCCTGATCCAACGATTGCTGGTAGACCTTTTCGTTGCCATTGAGCACGGCCCACTGCGCCTGCTCGATGGCCAGCGACAACGCCAACCGCACCTGCGCCAGGCTCTGACCGGCAAGCAGCGGCTTGGCGCTATTGCCAGCGTCGAAATCAATACGGACATAACGTGTCAGCTCATTTAGCCAACGCTGCCAGCCGCTATCGGCCTGGCCACCTGTGGCGCCTTGACCCTCCTCGAATTCAGGAGCCAGGCCGTTGAGCTGATTGGCCTGACCGCGCAACGCACCAAGCTGGAGAAACAATCCGGTCCGGTCCAGCTCCGGCAGACTGCGCAACGCTTCAAGCCCTTCGAGCAATTGCTGTCGAGCGGCGTACGCCCCCGGATCATCCTGTTTACGCAAGATAAGATCCGCCTCGGCGAGCAGCGATTCGGCGCTGTTCACGTCTTGCATCGCCGACAGACGCAACATCGCCATGCGCAACAGATGCTCGGCTTCAGCGAGGCGCCACTGCTCACGACTGGCCCCAAGGACCTGCTCGACACGCCCCGCCAGGCGCTGCTGATCGCTTTGCAGCTCTGTAAGCAAGCGGCGACGTTCCTCAAGCTGGTCGGCCGAGGGCAGTTGCTCGAGCTTGCCGAGGCGGCTGGCCAGTTGCTCGCTGCGCTCGCTCAACTGTCGGGTTTGTTCGCTCGTAGTCTGTGCCGACTGTTGCTGTTGCTGCTCCTGATCGGCCAGCTGCTGAGTCTGCCAGACGCTGTAGCCCCCTGCTGCCAGACCCGCCAAGCCGAACAGCAGGGCCAGACCGGCCAATCCTTTGCCGCTGCCACGCGCATCGGCGGAGGAACCGGCCGGCGTTTTCGGTGGTGGCGCCTTGGGCGCCTCTTTCGAATCCTTCTGCGGCTCTTTCTTCACAGGATTTTGAGCGGCGACAGAGTCGTTGCCCTTCGGTTGCTGCGGTGCCTTGTCGGAGTCTACTTCGCTCACGTTTCCATCCTTTGCATCAGGAAGCGGGCCCGGGATTGTCCCGTAGCGCCGCCAGCAAAGCCGCGGTTCCAGCACCACGGCAGTCCACGATTCTTTTGGCGCCCAACGCCTCGGCCATCTCGGCCACACGAGGGCTGGGTACGAACAAGGGTAGTTCACGCAGCGTTGACCAATCGAATCCTGCCAACTCGCGTAACGACTGCAAACCCTGCCCACTGCTGACCACCATGGCATTCAGCCGTTCCGAACGAACCAGTTCGATCAACATGTTGCATGGGTAATCAGGCAGGTATCTCCGGTACAGCTCGAGGCTGTCGACCTGAACGCCACGGCAGCGAAGCGTATCGGCAAGATATTCACGCCCCCCCTCTCCGCGCAGAATGAGCGCTTTCGGAGCTGCCACCTCGAGCGTCTCGGCCAGTCGCGGCAGCGCCAGCAGCGCTTCGCTATCGTCGCCACTGGCGGGCCAGGACACATCCAGGCCGTATTCTTCAAGAATGGCGCCAGTCGCTGCGCCCACGCTGAACCAAACTGGCCCAGCAGGGGGCACTCTCCAATAACGACTGAGCCGCTCCAGGCCCAAACGGGCAGCCGGTTTGCTCACCACCACCACGGCAGCATAACGATCCAGCTCCAGCATGACCTCGCGCTGTTCGGGCGTTTCGTCGAGTGCCTCGATAGCGAGCAGGGGCAGGCTGGCACTGTGGATGCCCTGACCCGCCAAGATGGCCGCCAGGGCGGCGCATTCTTCTGCGGGCCGCGTCAGCAAGAGACGCCAGCCGTTCACGCCTTGCCGGCCTCACCATAAATATCCTGAAGGATCTTGCCAGCGCCTTGCTGCAACAATTCTTCTGCGATGCGCACACCAAGCGCTTCGGCTTCGGCATTGGGCGCACGGCCTTCAGCGCGTAGGAGCAAGGCACCATCGGGCTGACCGACGAGCCCACGCAACCAAAGCTGATCGCCTTCGAGTACGGCATAACAGGCGATCGGCACCTGACAGCCCCCATTGAGGTGGCGGTTCAGGGCACGCTCGGCGCTCACGCGAATGGCGGTATGGGGATCGTTCATGCATTGAAGCAGCTGATGCAGCTCGGTATCGCCGGTCCGGCACTCGATCCCGACCGCGCCCTGACCGCCCGCGGGCAGGCTGTCCTCGACACTGATGCTGGCGCGGATGCGGTCACCGAAACCAAGACGGATCAGGCCGGCCGCCGCCAGGATGATTGCGTCGTACTCACCTGCGTCAAGCTTGGCCAGGCGAGTGTTGACGTTACCGCGCAGGAACTGGATCTTCAGATCGGGGCGGCGCGCCAGCAGCTGCGCCTGGCGCCGGAGACTGGAGGTGCCTACGATCGCGCCGGCAGGCAACGCATCAAAATTCTCATAGTGATTGGAGACGAACGCATCGCGCGGGTCTTCCCGCTCACAGATGCAATACAGGCCGAGCCCCTCGGGGAATTCCATGGGCACGTCCTTCATGGAGTGCACGGCGATATCCGCTTCGTTCTCCATCAGGGCTGTTTCCAGCTCTTTGACGAAAAGACCCTTGCCGCCGATCTTTGCCAGCGGTGCATCGAGCAGCTTGTCGCCCCGACTGACCATCGGCACCAGGCTCACCGTCACATGCGGATGAGCGGCTTCCAGGCGCGCCTTGACGTATTCGGCCTGCCACAGGGCCAGGGCACTCTTGCGGGTGGCGATGCGAATTTCGCGGGACATGAACAATTCCAGACAGATGAACTGCCGGCGATGATAACAGGCCAGGAACAGCGATCGGGTTGGCGGGGATCAAGGAAAGCCGTCCGGGGACGGTTGAGCTGGAACGGGCGCCGGTCCTTAGCGCCAGGCTCGAATCAGAGGTTTTGCATCAGCTTGCGAACGCCGGCGACATGGCGGCGGCTTACGGTAAGCGGCTCGCCCTCAAGCCCCTTGAGAAACAGCTGGAAATGTCCAAGTGGGGTGCGCTGCAATCGCTCGATACGGTCGCGATAGACCAGCGCATTGCGGTGAATGCGGACGAAACGCTCGCCGAACTCATCTTCGAGCGCCTTCAACGGCTCATCTAGCAGAACCTCGCCGCCCTCATGGCGCAGGGTGACGTATTTGTGGTCAGCGATGAAATAGATCACCTGAGGTAAGGGGATAAGTTCGATGCCCTTGCGGGTCCTTGCGCTGATATGGCTGCGCGGGCCGGTGCCGCTCACCGCCGCAGGACGCGTCAGCGCCGCGAGTTGAACACGATTGGGCCGCTCGGCTTTCTTCAACGCTTCGGCGAGGTGTTCGGGCCGTACCGGCTTGACCAGATAACCGACCGCGCTCACCTGGAAGGCGTCCAGCGCAAACTCGTCGTGGGCGGTGCAGAAAATTACCGCAGGGGGAGCGTCGCGCTCGCACAGCTTGGCTGCAACCTGGAGGCCATCAAGCCCCGGCATACGGATATCCAGCAACACAACATCGGGACGCAGTTCCTCGATCAGGGACAGCGCCTCTTCGCCATTGGAGGCGGAAGGTTCCAGGACACGATAGCCGTCAAGGTCACCTACCAGTCGGCTGAGGCGCTCGCGGGCTAGAGGTTCGTCATCGACAATCAGCACATTCATACAGTTCTGGCTTCCTGCTTTTGTGTCGCACACGGATAGCGTAGACAGGTGTAGTAACGGGCATTACGCCGCTCCACGCTGAGACTCGCCGCGGGACCGAAAAGTGCCGTTAGTCGTGCGTCTATATTGAGCAGCGCTTGCTGAGTCCCTCTAGATGGCAGTTTTGGCGCCGTCTCATCAAAGGGGTTACTAACCTGCAAATGGAACACGCCATCAGCATAGTACGCCGCCACGCTGACCACCCCGCCCTCGATTCTTGGCTGAATTCCGTGAATAAGCGCGTTTTCCAGAAGCGGCTGCAGGGTCAGCTGGGGAATCGGCAAATCATCCGGCACGGTATCGACCTGCCATTCAACTTTCAGCCGCTCGCCGAGCCGGTACTGCTCGATTGAAAGGTATCGGCGTGACAATTCCAGCTCTTCGCGCCAAGGCACCAGGGTGCCGGGGCGCGCCAGGCTGGCACGGAACAGATCGGACAGGTCGAGCACCGCTTGCTCGGCCTTGGCTGGATCGGTAACCACCAGGCTCGCGATGCTGTTCAGGCTGTTGAACAGGAAATGCGGTCGGATGCGCGCCTGCAATGACTCGATGCGAGCGCGAAGCTCGGCCTGCTCCTGCCGCCGCCATTGGCTCTGCAGATAGAAATAGCGCAGCAGCAGGCCGGACATGATCAGGCTGATCAATGCATGGCGCAGATACAGATTCACCTCGCCGACGCGCGTCAGCGGACCGCCAAGCTGATAGATATCGGCAACCGCCGTGCACGCCAGCGTCAGCCCGACCACCATCGCACAGCAAGCAAGCCCTGCCAGCCAAGCCGGCAATCGCGCCAGCAGCGGTCGCAGCTGACAAGTCAAACCGGCCGACAGCAACATTACCCACTGCACGAACAACGACGCCAGCGCCAGGCGCATCCAGTTGAAACCTGGTTGCATCGGCTCGGCGAGCACCAGCACGAGCACCATCAACTCGGCGAGTAGCACCAGGCCGAGCAACGCGTCGGGCTGGCAGAGCTCAGGCACGAAGAAGTCATCGACAGGGGCCGCCGGCCGCGTTCGATCGAGTTTATGTGTTCGCATCAATTGAGTTTCCGCGCCGCAGGAGCGCAAAGCAAGGCGAGCCCGGCAAGGCGGCCACTGCCGTTGCGCAGTGGGAGCCGAGTCTATCGACTTGGAACGTTGCAATGATGACGAACGGTCGCCAGTTCCACGCCTCGGCAGTCATGAATGCGGCTGTATCGGCCGATACAAGGTGTTCTACGAGCGATTCGTTTTGGCGCATGATGGCGCAATGCTTGCATCCCATTATCGACCCGCCAATTGTTTCCGCTGCCCCAGGAGTATTGAACCGTGCTGCTGCTTTCCTCTCTGCGTAGCCGCTTGCTACGCCCGGTATTCCTGACGCTGTGCGGCGCCGTTCTGGTGCAAGTACTGGTTGCTCTCGCATTGACCCGGGGCACCATCGACGGGCTCGAACAAGACATCGAGCAAAGCCTGGGCGAAGATTCGGCGCGCCTGCTGCAAGCGCTGCGCTCGGCAGATGCCGAAGTCAGGGGCGGGCTTACCAACCTGGCCGAACGCATGACCAGCGATCTGTCCCAGGGACTGACGCAGCAATTGACCGAAGAGCAGAATCAGCTGAAAGACGTGCTTGAGCGTCACCTCAAGCAGTCTGGAGACGACCTCGCCACACTGCTTGCCGGCGTTGCGCCAGCTGCGATCTGGGACAACGACGTACCGGCGCTGACCGAGTTCGTCAGAATGGCTCACCGCAACCCGGCGGTCGTCTTCGTCGTTTATTTCGATGCCAATGGCAACCAGCTCACCCGTCACTTGAACCGCCAGGACCCCCGAGTCAAAGCACTGCTGGACAAGGGCACCGGACGCACCGCGTTCGACAAGGTACTGTCCGCCGCCGACAACGACCCGACGCTTTATCTCGCCAAGACATCGATCAACCCCAAGGGGGCGGACATCGGCCAGGTGATCCTCGGCTTCTCCACCTCAGCGGTGAGCACGGAGCTGGCGGCGTTCGACAGCCGATTCCAGACACTGGTCGCCAGCGGAGCGAAGCTGGTGGAAGCCGGTCTCGCAACCACCGCCAGCGACAGCGCAAAAATCATGGCGTCAGGCCTGGCCGCGGCGACGGATGTGGCACAAAGCATCGAGTCCAATAGCCAGAAGGCAGTGGCGCGCTCTGCGTCGGCGCTGCTTTGGAAAATCAGCGTTGGCCTTGCCGTCATCGGAACACTGCTCCTGCTCGCTGTCACGCTAGTGCTCGGCCGCCAGGTACTGCGCCGGCTGGGCCTGCTCAGCAGCGCGCTGCGCGACCTTTCGGCCGGCCACGGCGACCTCACCCAGCGCGTGAAGATTCACAGCGCAGACGAGGTGGGCGAGATGGCTGACGCGGTCAATCTGTTCCTGGCCAAGCTCCAGCCGATCGTCCAGGAAGCACGCGCTATCGCCGTACAGACCGGGGCGGAAATCGACACACTGGGCAACCGCAGCCGCTCCGCTGCAGCCGCTGCCGAGCGCCAACGTGACGAGGTCGCCCGCAGCCTGCAAGCGTTGGCCGACATGACCCAGCACGCGCAGAATGAAAGCCGCGCCATGCAGACTGCACTTGATCAGGTTGCCTCGATTCGCAAGTCCGCGGTAGATAACGAGGCGATTTCCGAGCAGGTGGGCCGTACGATCGAAGCGCTTGGCAGTGGCGTACAGACAAGCGCCTCGGTGATCGAAAAACTGGCCAAGCAGAGCGAACAGATCGAGGTGGTACTGACCGTGATTAAGGGCATCGCCGAGCAAACGAATCTGCTTGCGCTGAACGCTGCCATCGAAGCCGCTCGCGCCGGGGAGAGTGGTCGTGGATTCGCTGTGGTGGCCGATGAAGTGCGAGCGCTCGCCAGCAAGACTCAGCAGTCCACCGGCGATATCCAGACGCATATCGAAAGCCTACAACAGGGTGCACGTGACGCCGTCTTGGCGATCAATACGGCTGGCAAGCAAGCCGAAAGCGGCGCGGCCTCACTAGGCAGTAGCCGCGAGCTACAGCGCGCCTTGCAGACTGCCGTCGAGCAAGTGCACCAGGTTGTAAGGGAGGCAACCAAAGGCGCAGAACACCAAGCCAGCACCGCAACGGCCGTGCGCGAGCGGGTCGAAGTCATCTTGACCGAAGCCGAACGATCCGCCGACGCGGTGACTGCAACCGCGGCCAGCGGTAAGGAACTGGGCGTGCTTGCGCAGAGGCTCGAAGCCAGTCTCGGCCAGTTCAAGGCCTGATAAAGCCGCTCGCTGCGGAGCGCCAGCACGGAAGCCGCGCGTAACCCTGTTATTATTCGGGCCCTCCAATTTGCCCATCCGATTCAGCGAGCGCATTCATGAGCACCGACAAGACCAACCAGTCCTGGGGCGGCCGATTCAGCGAGCCCGTCGACGCCTTCGTCGCCCGATTCACCGCCTCCGTCGAGTTCGACAAGCGCCTCTACCGCCACGACATCATGGGCTCGATCGCCCACGCGACGATGCTGGCCAAGGCCGGCGTGCTGACCGATGCCGAACGCGACCAGATCATCGCCAATCTGAAAGAAATCCAGAGCGAAATCGAAGCCGGCACCTTTGACTGGCGCGTCGATCTCGAAGACGTGCACATGAACATCGAAGCGCGCCTGACCGACCGTATCGGCGTCACCGGCAAGAAGCTGCACACCGGCCGCTCGCGCAACGACCAGGTCGCCACCGACATCCGCCTGTGGCTGCGCGATGAAATCGACCTGATCCTCGGCGAAATCACACGACTGCAAGAGGGCCTGCTGGGCCTGGCCGAAGCCGAAGCGGACACCATCATGCCCGGCTTCACGCACCTGCAGACCGCGCAGCCGGTGACCTTCGGCCATCACCTGTTGGCCTGGTTCGAGATGCTGTCGCGCGACTACGAGCGGCTGGTTGATTGCCGCAAGCGCACCAATCGCATGCCGCTGGGCTCGGCCGCGCTGGCCGGCACGACGTATCCCATTCAGCGCGAGATCACCTGCGAACTGCTGGGTTTCGAGGCCATCTCCGGTAACTCGCTGGACGGCGTCTCGGATCGCGACTTCGCTATCGAATTTTGCGCCGCCGCCTCGGTGGCGATGATGCACCTGTCGCGCTTCTCTGAAGAGCTGGTGCTCTGGACCAGCGCACAGTTCCAGTTCATCGACCTGCCGGACCGCTTCTGCACCGGTTCCTCGATCATGCCGCAGAAGAAGAATCCGGACGTGCCCGAGCTGGTGCGCGGCAAGACCGGCCGGGTATTCGGCGCGCTCGCCGGTTTGCTGGTGCTGATGAAGGGCCAGCCACTGGCCTACAACAAGGACAATCAGGAAGACAAGGAACCGTTGTTCGACGCCGCCGACACCCTGCGCGACTCGCTGCGCGCCTTTGCCGATATGGTTCCGGCGATCAAACCCAAACGCGAAATCATGCGTGAAGCCGCGCTGCGTGGTTTCTCCACAGCAACCGATCTGGCCGACTACTTGGTGCGCAAGGGCCTGCCCTTCCGTGATTGCCACGAGATCGTTGGCCATGCGGTGAAGTACGGACTGGAGAGCGGCAAGGACCTGGCTGAAATGAGCCTCGCCGAGCTGCGCCAATTCAGCGACCAGATCGGTGAGGACGTGTTCGCCGTGCTGACCCTGGAAGGGTCGGTGAATGCCCGCGATCACATCGGCGGTACGGCACCCAGGCAGGTTCGCGCAGCCGTTCAGCGCGGCCGTGAATTACTGGTCACTCGCTGAGCCAAGTCACTGGGCAGGCGCGAGGCGGCTCGTGCCTGTCAGACCGGAGAGTTTTCATGTCGTTGAACATTCGTCCCGCCAGCCGCGATGATGCCGCGCTGATCCTGCGCTTCGTCACCGAGCTGGCAATCTATGAGCGCGCCGAGCATGAAGTGAAAACCGATGTCGCGGGCATCGAGTCCAGCCTGTTCGCCGAAGATGCCAGCGCCAGTGCGCTGATCTGCGAGCGCGACGGCCAGCCGATCGGCTATGCGGTGTATTTCTTCAATTACTCGACATGGCTTGGCCGCAATGGCCTTTATCTCGAAGATCTTTACGTCACACCCGAGGCCCGGGGCACCGGTGCAGGCAAGGCGTTGCTCCAATATCTGGCGCGCTTGGCAGTGTCGCGTGGTTGCGGGCGCTTCGAGTGGTCGGTGTTGGACTGGAACGAACCGGCCATTCAGTTTTACGAATCACTGGGTGCGCGTCCCCAGGATGAATGGACCACCTATCGCCTGACCGGTGAAGCGCTACAGGCGTTGGCGGAGCAGGCCTGAGATTGACACGAGCGGGAACTCGACCGGTCGGATGGCGCCAAACGCCTTGACGCCCGAGATTGCTCCCTCTTATGCCCGACCTCAAAACGTTGCTGCTCAATCAGGACACCCAAGGTGCCGAAGTATTCGACTCACCTAAGGAGCGCCTGAACTTCTATCGCTCGGAAATCCACTTCGAGTCGACGCTGCTGGCCAGCCGCACCAGCGGCTACCTGTCTTCGCAGTCGTTTCTGATGATCGCCTTCGCCTCGTCCATGGCCAACACTAATCCAGACTGGGGAAGCCTGTTCAGGCTGGTGGTGCCGAGCGTCCTGGCGCTGCTTGGGCTGCTCACTTCGCTGCATGCAATCCCCGGCATTCGCGCGAGCTTCGACGTGATCGAGCGCTGGCATCGCAAGCAAGCCGAGCTGCTGCAGACCGAAGGCAATGTCGGCCTGCTGCCCAACCACGATTCCGCTCTGTTCGGTGAAGGCAATAGCCCGCCGGGCGGGAAGCGCTACAAACGTACACTGCTGTTCTCGCTGCGCACGCCCATCATTTTTGGCGCCGTATGGGCGCTATTGGGCGCGTTCTGCATCGTTCTGTATTTCTTCGGCTGATCAAAGCCAGTCGCGGAACTTGAACCAGGCGTAGGGGATGATGGCTGAAATCACCATCATCCCAAGGGCCATCGGATAGCCAAACGACCAACTGAGCTCGGGCATGCTCTCGAAGTTCATGCCATATACCGTGCCCACCAGCGTTGGCGGCAGGAACAGTACCGCCGCAATGGAAAACACCTTGATGATGGCGTTCTGTTCGATATTGATCAGGCCCAGCGTGGCGTCGAGCAGAAAAGCGATATCGCCCAACAGCCGCGCCTGATGCTCCCCGAGCGAACGCACGTCACGCTCCAGCGCCTTCAGCAGGCCCTTGGCGGCACCCTGCCTGGGCTCGTTAGCATGCAGGCGATAAAACGCCAACAAACGGGTTGAGCTGAACAAGCTTTCGCCCAGCTGCGACAGGAGCGAACGGTGCTGCCCAAGCTGCTGGATGATCTGCTGCAGGTCCGTGCGCTGCTCCTTTCGCACGTCGAAGATGCACCTGGATAAAGCCTGGAGCTCGACCTGAACGCTTTCCAGCACGTCGGCAATGCGATCAACCACAGCGTCCGCCAGGGCGAGAAAGATCTGATGACTGGAGGAATAGGTCGACGGCTGCCGAGAACTCTTCGTCTCGAACTGCCGGAACGCACTGAGCTCGGTATAGCGAACGGTCACCAGGCAACGCTTGGTCAGGACAAAGGTGACTTCGGCATTTTCCGGTCGCCGATCGGCGATCCCCATCACCACCGTTGTGGTCATGAAGATGGCGCCATCCTCATCGTAGAAGCGCGACGAGTCTTCGATTTCGGCGAGTTCTTCGCGGGTCGGAATGTCCAGCCCCAACGACGATTCGATAAAACGCTCTTCCTGCGAATCAGGCGACAGCAGATCGGCCCACAGCATATTGTCAGGGAGCGTCTGCAGATTTTCGGCAACGCGCCGCACCAGCGCGCCGTTTTCAAGACAGTGAAAGATGATCATTGCTGTAGTCGTGTTCTCGATAAGTCATAGTAAGAGTAGAAACCGACCCAAGCGAAGCGTTCAGCCGGCCTTTCCGCCTGAAGCCAGCTTGCCGGTAGTCACCTCAACACGCTATCGAGAACTTCCCTGACGAGAGTTGCGACATGAACGATGCCACGTCCGATGATGATGAAACCTTTGCCGAGGAAACGCTGATCCAGGCAATCGAAAACCAGCTTGAAGCCGGTGAACCCGCCGCTACCCAGGCTACGCTGAACAAACTGACACTGGTCGGCTACGAGCGCGACGAGATCCTCAAGCTGATGGCGCTCGTGCTCGCCAGGGAGATCCGGCAGATGCTCGAGCAAGACCGCCCGTTCGATATCGAAGGGTACGAAACGCAGCTGCGCAACCTACCCGACCTAGCCGAATAGTCTTAGACGGCGGCAGGCGCGCATGTAGCATCTACACTTCCGCAAACAGGGCCAACGCCCACCATCCGAGGAGCAGACATGTCCTACACCCCAGAAGTGGTAGCCGAGCTGGAAATTCTTCGCCTGTTCAACCTCGACAACTCACTCGAAGGCCTGAAAGTCCACCACGACGCCGGCGACACGGCGATCGCTGCCGCAAAGCGTCTGCATAGCAAAGGTCTGACAACCCTACCCGACGGCGGCTACCTGACGAGCCTTGGACGCGATGCCGCTGAGCATGCCCAAGTGCTGCTAACAATTCTCACTGAGCCCGTTCCGGCTTAAGCTTGAGGCGACCAAAGCCTAGCCGAGCACGCCATTTACCGGTTTGACCACCGCACAGGCGCTCGGCTATCACCCGTTTCTTGCAGCTGCGGCTTTCACTGACCCGTGCTAGTTTTCGCCTTTCGCCTCGATCAACATGTCGGACAACATCGTTTGCCTGAACCAATCGCCACATGACGCGCCACCAGGAAATCCGCCCAATCCTTGAAGAAGGAATCGATCGCAAGGTGCTCGCGGCGCTTCGTGCTCGCTTTATTTCATTGAATGCCGCACGCCTGGAACGCACCCGGCTCGTCATGTCGTCCCGCCAACAGGCGGTGCTCACACTGTTACCGCTGCTTTTCCACGTAAACCATCCGATTCTGCCGGGTTACGTTTCCAGCACTACACCAGCCGGACTGGCAGGGTTCGAGCCCGACGCCGAAACATTGGCTGAAGCTCAGCGCCTGAGCCGCTCGTTCACCTATAAGCCACTGCGCGGTAAGCCGCCGCAGCCGATTCTCGGCCTGTTTCTCATGGGCAGTCTTGGCACCGTTGCGCAGGACGACCAAAGCGACCTGGATGTCTGGGTTTGCCATGATCCGGACCTGTCTGCACAGCAACTCAGCGAACTGCAACGCAAATGCGAGCTGCTACAGGGATGGGCCGCGACTCAAGGCAGCGAGGCGCATTTTTTCCTGGTCGATCCGGTCCGCTTCACTCAGGGCGCCCGCGAAGCCAAGCTGACCTCCGATGATTGCGGGACCACTCAACACTATCTGCTGCTTGATGAGTTTTACCGCACCGCGATCTGGTTGGGCGGACGCACCCCGCTCTGGTGGCTGGTGCCCGATTACGAAGAGCACCGCTACCGCGACTACGTGCGCACGCTGCTGGACAAACGCTTCGTGCGCAGCGACGAGGTGCTGGATCTAGGCAGTCTCGCCAGCATCCCGCCCGGCGAATACCTCGGGGCCGGCTTGTGGCAGCTGTACAAGGCCATTGAGGCGCCCTACAAGTCGCTGTTCAAGCTGCTGCTGATCGAGGTCTACGCCAGCGAGCATCCTCAGGTGCGCTGCCTCAGCCTTGACTTCAAGCAAGCTGTCTATGCCAATCGATTCGATCTGGACGAGCTCGATCCCTACATCGTCGCCTACCGCAGGATCGAGCACTACCTCGACAGCCGCGGCGATCAGGAACGCCTCGCATTGCTGCGGCGCTGTCTATACCTGAAGGTCAACAAGCCCCTCAGCCAGCCCTTCAACGGCCGAAACAAAAGCTGGAAAAGGCGGTTGCTTGAGCGCCTGGTGGCGGAATGGAAATGGGATGATCGACAGTTTGCCCAACTCGACGCACGTAGCCAGTGGAAGGTTCGGCGAGTCGTCGAGGAACGCCGAGCACTGGTCAACGAACTGACCTACGGCTACCGATTCCTCAGTGAATTCGCCCGGCGCCTGCAGATCACCAGCAGCATCAACGGACGGGATTTCGGCGTGCTTGGCAGACGCCTGCATGCCGCGATCGAACGCAAGGCGGGCAAGGTTGAAGCCATCAACCTGGGCATCGCGCCCGACCTGGCAGAGCACAGCCTGACCCTCATGCAGGGCTATGACGCCGCGGACGATGTCTACTGGGCGCTTTACGAAGGCAACCTGAATGCCCAACAGCTCAGCAATTTTTCGCCGCTCAAGCGCTCCCGCGAGCTTGTTCCACTTTTAGCCTGGTGCCATCGCAACGGCATTATCGATACGGCCACGCATGTCGCCCTGCATCCCGGCGACAGCGGCCTGACGGAAGCCGAGCTGTTCGCGCTGTTGACCGATATCCGCCAGGCATTCCCAATGCCGCCTCAGGCTCTGGCTGACGAAGCGCTGTTGGTCGCGGCGAGCCCCGTCAAGGTCCTGCTGCTAGTCAACGTCGGTCTTGACCCGCTAAACCCACAGCAACCCCTATCGTTCGACGAGCTAACCGAATCGCTGCGGCATGCCGTTACCCGAGACAATCTGGTGCTGAGCGTCGACCAACTGACACTCAACAGCTGGAGCGAACTGATCGCGACGCGCTATGAAGGCACATCCCCGTTGCCGGACTGCCTGCGTGATTTCCTTCAAGAGCTGCCGATTCGTGGCGAGCGGCCCGATCTGCAAATACGCTGCTTCAGCCGAAATGCCGGCATGGCACTCGCGCGACGTATCAACACCGTTTTTACCGACGCCCAAACGTTGCTCGACGAGCCGGGTGAGAGCCGCTACCTGCTGCAGGTGCGCCAGCACTACCACCTGCTCGATCTGGTGAGCGGAAATGTCCGGCACATCACATTGAGCGACATGCCCGCACTGCTGGAACATCTCGGTGAGGCTCATCACAGCGTGCGGCCCATCCGCGTGGAGCGACACGCGCTCGAAGGGACCGACCTGCCGTTGATTCTTGGACAAGCCAGGGCACACTGCCTGCAAGTTTTCTATCGCGTTCAGAGAAGCCTGGCGGAAATCACCGTTCTGGATGAATTCAACGCGCTCTGGCGCCAGCAACAGCCCTATCGAGACGAGCAGAGTCTGCTGACACCCTTGCTGCGGTTTTTGCAGTCGGTGAGTTACCGGCGCAACACCCAGCTTCCATTCGAAGAGAGCCGGCTGGCAGCGATGGATATCCTGTTCTACCGGCTCATGACACCGGCAGCGGGCGAGACAGTGAACATCGAGCGGAGACCGCCGCCACGGGAAAACATCGGCGATCCTTACTATGACGTGCAGGCAATCGTCGAACACAGCGAACGAGGCCGCTCACGGGTGACCCTGTACTGCAACCATCAGGAGTTTTCGAGCCTGGAATATGGCGCCGAGCTGTTCGCCGCAGTCGCGCATTTCATTCTTGCGCAGCGACGCGGCGCCGAGCGCTACCCCTGTTATATAACCGACCTCGACATGTCCGGCCTGCACGGCACTGGCCGCGCCCAAACTGTTCAGCATCTGCGCTACAAAGCGCACCTGGAGGCGGCACTCAACCAGGCGCTGAAGTCACTCTGAACAGTAGTGCGAACGCGCTTCCTTCTAAACTTCTCAGAGATTGACGTCGCCCGCCGCTTCCGGCTGATATTCCACAGCCAGCAGGGTCAGCTTGAGCACCTTGCCGCTGGGCGTCGGCCAATCAATGTGCTGCCCCACCGTCATGCCTAACAGCGCTGTGCCTACCGGTGCCAGGACCGAGACAGTACCCTCCTTGCCGGCATCCTGAGGAAACACCAATGTCAGATGGTAGTCCTTGCCGACACCCTCCTCGCGACAATGGACGCGGGAATTCATAGACACCACGCCAGCGGGCAGCTCGCTGCGCTCGACCACCTGGGCGCGGGACAACTCTTCCTCGAGTGCCTCGGCGGCCGGACCGTAGTCAGCCAGGCCGTCAAGCAAACGCTCGAGCCGCTGGAGATCGGGTTGAGTGATGATGATGGGCGGTGCGCTGGTCATGGGTGCGGGTAAGCTCCTGGAAAATTAAACAGACAAAAAAACAAAACCCCGCCCGAAGGCGGGGTTATTTAACCTGCAACCGACCCTATCACAGCTCATTAAATAAGCAAGGGTGCCGGAATCATGGCTTGGGCCTGCCGCCCGCCACCCTTTACAGGTCTTCGAATTCCAGCGCCTCGCCGCCCTGCTCCTGAGTAACCCGGGACAAAAGCTCACCGAGACGCTCATCGTTGGCATCGCAGATCCACAACGAGCTGGACTCGTCATAGTCGAAATGAAAGCCACCGGAACGCGCCGCCACCCACAATTGGCGCAGCGGGGGCTGACGGCTGAAAATCAACTGGGTGCCATTCTCGAAACGCACGGTCAGCACGCCACCGGAATTCTCCAGGTCGACGTCCATTCCGCTGTGATCGAACACGTCCTCGATTTCCTCCTGCGCAGCGTCAACAAGATCGTGAAAGCGGGCTTCGCTCAGGCTCATGAATCGATTTCCTCGGTACGGGTTGCATGGCGGCAACGGGGCCGCCGACGATGCTGGCGAGCTTAGCAGGCCACCGCCGCGTCTAGCGAGCGGCTGTCCGGGCAGACTTCCAAGGTGGGACCGGCGAGCGCGGCCACATAGGCAATCCGACGGGTGCTGGGTATACTCCGGCCCATCGATTTTTCTAGGATTGCACCCCAATGAAGCGTCTGCTGCTTCCACTCATCGCACTGGCGGTTCTCGCTTCCGCGCTAACCGGCTGCGGCCAGAAAGGCCCGCTCTACCTTCCGGACGACGAGGCAACTGCCAAAGAACGTTCCAAAGACCGATTCGAACTGTAAGGAGGCATTCATGGAGGCCTTCTCGTACCGCGACGGTCAGCTCTTCGCGGAGGGCGTGGCGTTGCCCGCTCTCGCGCAACGCTTCGGCACCCCCACCTACGTCTATTCTCGGGCTCACATCGAGGCGCAGTACCGCGCCTATGCCGACGCGCTGCAAGGCATGCCGCATCTGGTCTGTTTTGCGGTCAAAGCAAACTCCAACCTTGGCGTGCTTAACGTACTGGCCCGCCTGGGTGCCGGCTTCGACATCGTTTCGCGTGGCGAACTGGAGCGCGTACTGGCGGCCGGTGGTCAGCCTGACCGCATCGTGTTCTCGGGCGTAGGCAAGACCCGCGACGACATGCGCCGCGCGCTGGAAGTCGGTGTGCACTGCTTCAACGTCGAGTCCACCGAGGAGCTCGAACGGCTGCAGCAGGTTGCCGCCGAGCTGGGCGCAGTGGCACCGGTTTCGCTACGGGTCAATCCGGACGTCGATGCCGGAACCCACCCGTACATCTCCACGGGCCTCAAGGAAAACAAGTTCGGCATCGCCATTGCCGACGCCGAGGAGGTCTATGCCCGCGCTCACGAGTTGAGCAACTTGGAGGTTGTTGGCGTCGATTGTCACATCGGCTCGCAGCTCACCACGCTGCCGCCGTTCCTCGATGCGCTCGACCGGCTACTGGCCTTGATCGACCGCCTCGCCGTTCGCGGCATCCGAATCAAACATCTGGATCTGGGCGGCGGGCTGGGGGTGCGCTATCGCGAGGAGCAGCCCCCTCTGGCCGGCGACTACATCCAGGCCGTGCGCAAGCGCATCGACGGACGCGACTTGGCGCTGGTGTTCGAGCCCGGCCGCTCGATCGTCGCCAACGCCGGCCTGCTGCTGACCCGTGTTGAATACCTCAAGCACACCGAGCACAAGGATTTCGCCATCGTCGATGCGGCGATGAACGACCTGATCCGCCCGGCGTTGTACCAAGCCTGGATGGATGTCGTACCGGTGCAGCCGCGCGAGGGCGAGGCGCGTCACTACGACATCGTCGGCCCGATCTGCGAAACCGGAGACTTTCTCGCTAAGGAGCGCCCGCTGGTGCTGGCTGAAGGTGACCTGTTGGCGGTCCGTTCCGCCGGTGCCTATGGTTTCGTCATGAGCTCGAACTACAACACCCGCGGCCGCGCAGCCGAGGTGCTGGTCGACGGCGACGAAGCCTACGAAGTGCGCCGCCGCGAAAGCGTGCAGGAGCTCTATGCCGGCGAAAGCCTGCTGCCTGCCTGAGGCCAAGACGATGCTTTTGCGTTTTACCAAGATGCACGGCCTGGGCAATGATTTCATGGTCATCGACCTGATCAGCCAGCACGCGCACATCCAACCCAAGCACGCCAAGCAATGGGGCGACCGGCATACCGGCGTTGGCTTCGATCAGCTGCTGCTGGTCGAGCCGCCGCACAACCCCGATGTGGATTTCCGCTATCGCATCTTCAACTCCGACGGATCGGAAGTGGAGCAATGCGGTAACGGTGCGCGCTGCTTTGCCCGCTTCGTGCTGGACAAGCGCCTGACCATGAAAAGGCAAATCCGCGTCGAGACCAAGGGCGGCATTATCGAGCTGATCGTGCGGCCCGACGGGCAGATCAGCGTCGACATGGGCCCGCCTCGCCTGATCCCGACTGAGATCCCCTTCCAGGCCGACCAACAAGCCTTGAGTTATCCGCTTCAGGTCGATGATCAGCAGCTGGACATCGCGGCCGTATCCATGGGCAACCCCCATGCAGTGCTGCGCGTAGAGGATGTCGATAACGCTCCGGTGCACCAGCTCGGGCCGAAGATCGAGCACCATTCGCGCTTTCCTCAGCGGGTCAATGCCGGTTTCATTCAGGTGGTCGATCGTCAGCACGCCAAGCTGCGTGTTTGGGAACGTGGCGCAGGCGAAACCCAGGCCTGCGGGACCGGCGCCTGCGCCGCGGCGGTCGCTGCCATCCAACAAGGCTGGATGGATTCTCCGGTGCAGCTCGATCTGCCAGGTGGCCGTCTGTCCATTGAATGGGCAGGCGCTGGACACCCCGTTATGATGACCGGCCCCGCTGTTCGCGTATTCGAAGGACAGGTTCGCCTATGACCGAGCAAAACCAGGACAAGCCACAGCTGCCCGACGCAGAAGCCGTCGCGGCCTATCTGCGAGCCCATCCGGAATTCTTTGTCGATCACGACGAGTTGATTCCCGAACTGCGCATCCCTCACCTGCCCGGCGGCGCCGTGTCGCTGGTCGAGCGGCAAGTTAAGCTGCTGCGCGAGCGCAACATCGAAATGCGCCATCGCTTGTCGCATCTGATGGACGTGGCCCGTGACAACGATCGGCTGTTCGACAAGACGCGCCGGCTGGTGCTCGATCTGCTGGATGCCAACAGCCTGGAAGAAGTCATCGGCGCGGTGGATGAAAGCCTGCGGCACGCGTTCCAGGTGCCCTTCGTGAGCCTGATCCTGTTCAGTGAAACGCCGCTGCCAGTCGGCCGCAGCGTCACCAGCGCCGAAGCCCAACAAGCCATCAGTGGGTTGCTTGGCAGCGGCAAGACAGTCTGTGGTGTCCTTCGACCGCACGAACTCGCCTTCCTCTTTGGAGAAGAAGAAAGTCGCAGCATCGGCTCAGCAGCGGTGGTCGCCCTGAACCAGCAGCAGGGCATCCTCGCGATTGGGAGCGAGGACCCACAGCACTATAAGAGCTCACTGGGCACCTTGTTCCTCGGCTACATCGCCGAAGTGCTAACGCGCGTACTGCCCTCCTATTCCACGCCGCTGCGCTCGGTGCGTTGAGAACACAGACCACCCGCTACGGGCCAAAACCTGAGTGCCAGGCCCAGCCTTAGGCGAGCCGGCACTCCTAGGAAGCCGCTCATGCAAACCGAACTAGACGCCTACTTCGAACACCTGCGCACCGAGCGACAGGTATCGCCGCATACCCTCGACGGCTATCGTCGCGACCTGGTCAAAGTGCTCTTCTTCTGCGAAAAGCAGCGGCTGGCCGAATGGGGGCAACTCAAAAGCCCGCACGTGCGTCAGCTTATTGCCGAGCAGCATCGCCACGGCCAGTCCGGACGCAGCCTCGCTCGGCTGTTGTCGTCGCTACGCGGGCTGTATCGGTACCTCAACCAGGAGGGCCGCTGCGCCCATGATCCGGCTGCCGGCATTTCCGCACCCAAGGGCGAGCGGCGCCTGCCGCGCTTACTAGATACCGACCGAGCCATGCAGCTACTCGATGGCGGCGTTGAAGACGATTTCATCGGCCATCGTGATCAGGCGATGCTGGAGCTGTTCTATTCCTCAGGGTTGCGCCTGGCCGAGCTGGTCGGGCTGAACCTCGACCAGCTGGACCTGCCCGCGGGACTGGTTCAGGTCCAAGGCAAGGGCAACAAGGCACGGGTGCTGCCCGTGGGCCGTAAAGCGCGCGAAGCCCTCGAAGCGTGGCTGCCAATGCGTGCGCTGAGCAATCCGCCGGATGGCGCCGTGTTCGTCAGCCAGCAGGGCCGCCGGCTGGGTCCGCGAGCGGTGCAGCTACGGGTGCGCCAGGCAGGCGTGCGTGAACTGGGTCAGCACTTACACCCGCACATGCTCAGGCACAGCTTTGCCAGTCACATGCTGGAGTCCTCCCAGGATCTGCGCTCGGTGCAGGAGCTGCTCGGCCATGCCGACATCGGTACCACCCAGATCTACACCCACCTGGACTTCCAGCACCTGGCCAAGGTCTATGACCAGGCGCACCCACGCGCCAAACGCAAGCAAGGCAGCGACCAATGAGCATTCGCCTGATCACCTTTGACCTCGACGACACGCTGTGGGATGTCGGCCCAGTCATCCACAGTGCAGAAAACACTCTGCGCGACTGGCTCGGCGAGCACGCACCTCGGCTGGGGGGCTTTCCAGTGGAATCGCTCGCCGCGATCCGCCGCATGCTGATCGAATCCGAACCAGCGCTGAAGCACCGCATCAGCGAGCTGCGTCGACGCATCCTTTTCCACGCCTTGCATGACGCCGGCTACCCGGAGGGCGAGGCAAGAGACCTTGCCGGCCGGGCGTTCGATGTCTTTCTCGAAGCGCGGCACGCCATCGACCTGTTTCCTGACGTTCACCCAACGCTGGAGCATCTGGCCAATCACTACACCCTCGGCGTGCTGACCAACGGCAACGCGGACGTCCGACGACTGGGGTTGGCCGACTATTTTCAGTTCACGCTGTGTGCAGAAGACCTGGGCATTGGCAAGCCGGACCCAAGGCCGTTTCAGGAAGCGCTCGAGCGAGCGGGCGTAGCCGCTGAACACGCGGTCCACATCGGTGACCATCCCGACGACGATATTGGCGGGGCGCAGCGCGCCGGCGTTCGTGCCATCTGGTTCAATCCGGGCGGAAAAGCCTGGCAGCACGAAGGCCAGCCCGACGCCGAGGCTCGCAGCCTGGCGGAGCTCCCCGCTCTGCTCGCACGGTGGCGATAGCCGCTTAACGACAGCGCAGATGCGACAAAGCCCAACACCACTGTGTTGGGCTTTGTTGCGGTCACGCCTTCGCGATTCGCGGGGGTTGTCCGATCCCGGTCACTGCGACCTTAGATAGGACGACTGCCGTATTTGCTGTCGGGCTTCTTGGGCGGATCCGCGACCACATTGGGCTCGACTTCCTGTACGCGTCCCCCGCGTGCCAGAAACTCTTCCATTGCCCGAGCCAACTCGTCACGTTCCTTCTGCTTGGCTTCCAGGCTCGGCAGCTCTTCTACCACAACCGCCTTGGCCTTCTTTTTACTGGTCGGCGCTGCACGGTCGCTGTCGGTGCTTTCGTCGTCGGCGCTGTTATCTGCTTCGCCGTCATCGGCAGCAGGCAGCTCCTCCCCTTCGTCCTCGTCGTTCGTGTCCAGATCGTCTTGTTCTAATTCTTCGTCGCTCATGTTCAACCTCGTACCTTGCCAAAGCGGAAGTTATAGCCCAGCGATGTGCTTTGTTCGCCATCGCCAAAAAAATTCAACTTGCCATCCCGTGCAACGTGGCCAGAACCTGCCTGGCGCCACCTTGATCCCGGTGCTCACCCAGGTAGATACCCTGCCAGGTCCCCAATGCCAGCCGCCCCTCGCTGACGGGCAAACTTACCTGGCAACCCAGCAGGCTCGCCTTGAAATGCGCCGGTAGATCGTCCGGTCCTTCGTAATCGTGTTCGTAGCCAGCTTGGCCCTGCGGTACCAGACGGTTGAAAAACCGTTCGAAATCGCGCCGGACTGCGCCGTCGGCATTCTCGTTAACCGTCAATGAAGCCGAGGTATGACGCAGCCACAGGTGTAACAGACCGGTCTCGCATTGTTGCAGTTCCGGCAGTTGTGCAAGCAGCTCGTCGGTTATCAGATGGAAGCCTCGCGGCCTCGGGCGCAGCGTGATGAGTGTCTGTCGCCACATTCTCAAAAACCCCTTCGGCTCCTGAACGCGCGCATTCTAGCGCGGCGCCAGAAAAAACAAAGGGCGCCCTGAGGCGCCCTTGTCGACAGCGGAGAAATCAACGCTTGTTGGTGAACTCGGGGTAGGCCTCGAGGCCGCACTCGACAACGTCGACGCCCTCGTACTCTTCCTCTTCGCTCACACGCAGCCCCATGACCGCTTTGAGGATGCCCCACACGATCAGGCTGGCAATGAACACCCAGGCAAAGATCGATACCAGGCCTAGCAATTGCGCGCCGAATGTCGCGTCCGCATTGGTCAGCGGCACCGCCAGCAGCCCCCACATACCCACAACGCCATGCACCGAAATGGCGCCGACCGGATCATCAAGCTTGAGTTTGTCCAGGCCAAGGATGCTGAACACGACCAGTACGCCGCCCACACCGCCGATCAATACGGACTGCAGCGCGCTCGGGGTTAAGGGTTCAGCGGTAATGGCAACCAGACCGGCAAGTGCGCCGTTGAGGACCATGGTCAGGTCGGACTTGCCGAACAGCAGACGGGCAGTGATCAATGCCGCGACCAGGCCACCAGCGGCCGCCATGTTGGTATTGGTGAACACCTGAGCGACGGCGTTGGCGTCTTCGATAGTGCTCATCTTCAGCTGCGAACCGCCGTTGAAGCCGAACCAGCCCATCCACAGGATGAACGCACCCAAAGTCGCCAGCGGCAGGTTGGCGCCAGGGATCGCATTGATCTGACCGTTCGGACCGTACTTGCCCTTACGCGGGCCCAGCAGCAGGACGCCTGCCAGGGCCGCCGAAGCACCAGCCATGTGCACCAGGCCAGAGCCGGCGAAGTCCAGGAAACCGGCAGCATCGAGGAAGCCGCCACCCCATTTCCAAAAACCCTGCACTGGGTAGATCACACCCGTCATTACCACCGCGAAGGCGATGAACGCCCAGAGCTTCATCCGCTCAGCCACCGCGCCGGAGACCACCGACATGCAGGTGGCGGCGAATACCACTTGGAAGAAGAAGTCGGCACGGGTCGAGTAGTACGGTGCGTCTTCACCACCAGCAGCAACCACGTCCACCGCGTTCTCATCACCGATCAGAAAGCCCAGGCTCGGCAGGATGCCGCCGTCCGGACTGGAGTACATGATGTAGTAACCGATCAGCAGGTACATGATCGACGCCACGGCGTAGAGCACGATATTTTTGGTCAGGATCTCGGCGGTGTTCTTCGCCCGAACCAGACCGGCTTCGAGCATGGAGAAACCGGCCGCCATCCACATCACCAGCGCACCGCAGATGAGGAAGTAGAAGGTATCGAGTCCGTACTGGACGGGTATCAAAGCTGTGCTATCCATTTTTTTATCACCTTTTGCCGAGCGCCTCGCAGCGCTGTTCGGTTAAGGCGCCCGGGTTGGCTCCGGGCGCACTCCGTGTGCTTACAGGTTGTAGCCGCGCTCGTTGTGCAGGCTGAGATCCAGGCCTATGGCTTCTTCTTCTTCGGTGACCCGCAGCCCCATCACCACATCGATCACCTTGAGGATCACGAAGGTGACGATCGCGGTGTAGACGACGGTGAAGAGCACGCCCTTGAACTGGATCCACAGCTGCAGTGCGATGTTTTCCACCTCACCAAAGCCGCCCAGTGCCGGGGCCGCGAACACGCCAGTCAGCAACGCACCCACGATGCCGCCGACTCCGTGCACGCCAAAAGCGTCCAGAGAGTCGTCGTAACCGAGCTTGCGTTTCAGGCTGGTGGCACAGAAGAAGCAGATGACGCCGGAGGCCAGACCGATAATCAGCGCGCCCATCGGGCCGACCGTACCGGCGGCGGGTGTGATGGCGACCAGACCGGCCACGACGCCCGAAGCAATGCCCAGGGCGCTGGGTTTGCCGTGAGTGAGCCACTCCGCGAACATCCAGCTCAGCGCAGCCGCAGCGGTTGCGATCTGGGTCACTAACATGGCCATTCCGGCTGTGCCGTTAGCAGCCAGCGAGGAGCCGGCGTTAAAACCGAACCAGCCGATCCAGAGCATCGCCGCGCCGACCAGGGTGAGGCCAAGGTTGTGCGGCGCCATCGGCGTGGTGGGGAAGCCTTTGCGCTTACCGAGCACGATGCACGCCACCAGGCCAGCGATACCGGCATTGATGTGCACCACAGTGCCACCCGCAAAATCAAGCACGCCCCAGTCCCACATCAGGCCGCCATCGCCGCCCCAGACCATGTGCGCGATCGGTGCGTAGACCAGCGTGAACCAGACGCCCATGAACACCAGCATCGCGGAGAACTTCATGCGCTCGGCGAACGCACCGACGATCAGCGCCGGGGTGATGATGGCGAAGGTCATCTGAAAGGTAATGAATACACTCTCCGGTACGGTACCGGTGAGGCTGTCAGGCGTCAGGCCGCTGAGGAAGGCGCGACCCAGGCCTCCAACGAAGGAATTGAGGTTGGTGACGCCTGCTTCCATGCCGGTGGTATCGAACGCCAGGCTGTAGCCGTAGACCATCCAGAGGATGCTCATCAGCCCGGTGATGGCGAAGCACTGCATCATCACCGACAAGATGTTCTTGGAGCGGACCATGCCGCCGTAGAACAGCGCCAGGCCCGGAATCGTCATGAACAGCACCAGCGCGGTGGCCGTAAGCATCCATGCCGTATCGCCGGAATCAAGCGTTGCCTCCTGCGCCATGGCGATGCCTGGGCTTATCAGAGACAAAAGGGCTCCTAGCCCTGCGAATTTTCGCAGAGTCATGGTTTTACTCCTGGGGCGTGGGGGTTCGTAGGCCTGCTAGGCAGGCAATCGCAAAATGCTCGGGCGGTGCGTGGCGACGTGTCGGGCGTTGCCGCCCGCTCAAACGCGCGCTACGCGTCGGGCCGTCAGATTGCGTCGGTATCGGTTTCGCCTGTGCGGATGCGAATGGCCTGTTCCAGATTCACGACGAAGATCTTGCCGTCGCCGATTTTTCCGGTGTTGGCCGCCTTGGTGATCGCCTCGATCACGCGGTCGAGTTGGTCATCGGCGATTGCTACGTCGATCTTCACCTTCGGCAGAAAATCGACCACGTATTCAGCCCCGCGATAGAGCTCGGTATGGCCTTTCTGGCGACCGAAGCCCTTGACCTCGGTGACCGTGATGCCCTGGACGCCAATCTCGGACAGCGACTCGCGTACGTCGTCCAGCTTGAACGGCTTGATGATGGCAGTGACTAGTTTCATGAAACTTCTCCCGTTTAGGTGGACTTGCCCCAGAAGTACGAACCCGGCTCAAGTCTAAGCGCAGTGTCTGGCTCTTGTAACGCGCCGGCGTTGCCGAGCGACCATCCGACACCATCAACCGATCCGACGAAACGTCCCGAATCGCCTTTGCACCGCTACCTGCTGGTGCATGCGTCATGAGGAGCTAAGCAGAATCGATGCCAGCTTTTTGCAATGCCCGGCGTGAGGCGCTCCGCAAAGGGCGTACGCGGCCACATCACAGCTCGCTCGTGCTAATAGCGCACCATGCCAGTGCACGACACCGCAACGGCATGCCCGCAAACGTGCACGCGCGTCGGCAGGACGGTCGAATAGCCCGTGTTACACTGCGCGTCGCTCAGAAACAGGTAATGCTCATGTTCCCACCCAAAGCTTTTCTCGACGCCGTCGGCGCCCAGGCCTCGCGGCTATTCAGCGGTGAAACCCCCCTGCCCCGCGCGGAAGTCGAAGCCCAGCTCAAAGGCATCGTGCAAGGTGCGCTGAGCAAGCTCGATGTGGTCAGCCGTGAAGAATTCGACAGCCAGATGATCGTGCTTGCACGAACCCGGGCGAGGCTTGAAGCCCTCGAAGCCAAGGTCGCCGAGCTGGAAGAGAAAATCGCGCCACCCGCGTCCGAATAGGCCGGCTGGCGTCACGATCAAAGGAGTGATCGGATGTCCCTCGCAATCGTCCACAGCCGCGCCCAGGTCGGCGTGGAAGCGCCTACCGTCACGGTGGAGGCGCACCTTGCCAATGGCCTGCCTTCGCTGGCCTTGGTCGGCCTGCCGGAAACGGCAGTCAAGGAAAGCAAGGACCGCGTGCGCAGCGCGATCCTGACGTCCGGCTTCGACTTCCCGGCCCGACGAATCACGCTCAATCTTGCGCCAGCCGATTTGCCTAAAGATGGTGGCCGCTTTGATCTGGCCATCGCGCTGGGCATATTGGCGGCGAGTGGCCAGATCCCTGCGGACCGGCTGGACACGCTCGAATGTCTGGGCGAGCTGGCACTTTCCGGCACACTGCGGCCGGTACAGGGCGTGTTGCCCGCCGCGCTCGCGGCGCGCCAGGCCGGGCGCGCCCTACTGGTGCCACGAGCCAATGCCGAGGAGGCCAGCCTGGCGTCGGGATTGGTGGTCTATGCCGCCGACCACCTGCTGGAAGTCGCTGCGCACTTCAACGGCGTGACTCCCATCGAACCTTTTCAAGCCCAAGGCCTGTTGCGCCAGGTGCTGCCCTACCCTGATCTCGCAGATGTGCAGGGCCAGGCTGCCGCCAAGCGTGGGCTGCTGGTGGCCGCCGCGGGTGGCCACAACCTGTTGTTATCCGGCCCGCCTGGTACCGGCAAGACATTGCTTGCCAGCCGGCTACCCGGCCTGCTTCCACCTCTGGAAGAACAGGAAGCGCTGGAAGTCGCAGCAATTCAGTCTGTCGCCAGCCAGTCTCCCTTGGCGCACTGGCCACAGCGCCCTTTTCGACAGCCCCATCACAGTGCATCGGGGCCAGCCCTGGTTGGCGGCGGCAGTCGGCCAAGGCCGGGGGAAATCACTTTGGCGCATCAAGGTGTACTGTTTCTCGATGAGCTGCCGGAATTCGACCGCAAGGTCCTGGAAGTGCTCCGCGAGCCCCTGGAGTCAGGCTGTATTGTCATCGCCCGCGCGCGCGACAAGGTGCGCTTCCCAGCACGTTTCCAGTTGGTCGCGGCGATGAACCCCTGCCCCTGTGGCTACCTGGGCGACTCCAGCGGTCGCTGCCGCTGTTCGCCAGACCAGATTCAACGCTACCGCGGCAAGCTCTCCGGGCCGCTGCTCGACCGCATCGACCTGCATCTGACGGTCGCTCGCGAAGCCACTGCGCTGAACGCACCACTGGCTGGCAACGAAACCACGCAGCGGGTCGCAGCGCAGGTGGCCGAAGCGCGGCGTATTCAACTCAAGCGACAGGGCTGCGCCAATGCCTTCCTCGATCTTGCCGGTTTGCGCAGCCATTGCTCATTGCAGCCGGGGGATCAGCAATGGCTCGAACGCGCCTGCGAACGCCTGGGACTGTCGCTACGCGCTGCGCATCGGATCCTGAAGGTCGCACGCACACTGGCGGATCTTCAGCCGGCCGACGCCATTGGTCGCGCGCACCTGGCCGAGGCATTGCAATACCGACCCGGCAACCAGACGGGCTGAAACCCGAACAGCTTCCTGCCCGGCGCAACGGGCGTCGGCAGGGCTCGAACAGCCTCCCGACAAGGTGAGAAAAATACGCCGAAACTTGCTGCTTGGTGCGGTCACAACCAAGGGTCCAACCCCATCGCCGCGGAGCTGGCCCGGTCGAAAGCTGACCAGTATGTTAGATTGCGGCCTCTTCGCCACAGGCGGCCACTCCCCAATCGGTTATCAAGGAGCGCAGCATGGAGGCCAACAAGTCTTCCTCTCCCACCCTCAATCCCCCGGTGTTCTACGGTTCTGCCGTGCTCATCCTGTTGCTAGTGATCTACAGCGTCGCCACTCCGGAACATGCTCAAGGCATGTTCAGCGACGTCCAGGCCTGGATCATCGCCAATGTCAGCTGGCTCTACATTCTTGCAGTCGCCGTCATCCTGCTGATGGTTGTATTGCTGGCGCTCAGCCGTTATGGCGAGATCAAGCTGGGCCCTGACCACAGCGAGCCGGACTACAGCTATCTGACCTGGTTTTCGATGCTGTTCTCGGCAGGCATGGGCATCGGCCTGATGTTCTTTGGCGTCGCCGAGCCGGTCATGCACTTCCTCTCGCCGCCGGTTGGCGAAGGCGGCACCGTCGCGGCTGCGCGCGAGGCCATGAAGATCACCTTCTTCCACTGGGGCCTGCATGCCTGGGCCATCTACGCGATCGTCGCGATGATTCTGGCCTACTTCAGCTATCGCCAGGGCTTGCCACTGACGCTGCGCTCCGCCCTGTACCCGCTGATTGGCGAACGCATCTACGGGCCGATAGGCCATGCGGTAGACATCTTCGCCATTATCGGCACCGTCCTCGGCGTCGCCACTTCGCTGGGGCTGGGTGTCACGCAGATCAACACTGGATTGAATCACCTGTATGGCGTGCCCATTTCCGTCCCGGTGCAGATCGCACTGATTGCGGGCACCACCGTACTGGCGACGATCTCGGTGGTGACTGGCCTGGACAAGGGCGTACGGAGACTCTCGGAACTGAACCTGACGCTGGCCGTTCTGTTGCTGTTGCTGGTGCTGATCGCCGGGCCGACCGTGTTCATCCTGCAGACATTCGTGCAGAACACCGGTAACTACTTCTCACAGATCGTCACCGCGACCTTCAACCTCTACGCCTACGAGCCGAACGACTGGATCGGCGGCTGGACGCTGTTCTACTGGGGCTGGTGGCTGGCCTGGTCGCCCTTCGTTGGGCTGTTCATCGCGCGCATTTCGCGAGGCCGCACCATCCGTGAATTCGTCACCGGCGTGCTGCTGGTCCCGACAGCCTTCACCCTGCTGTGGATGACGGTGTTCGGCGATACAGCGATCCACATGATCCTCTGGGAACACGTCACCAGCCTGGGCGAAGCCATCGAGCGAGACAGCTCACTGGCACTGTTCGCCTTCCTCGAGTACTTCCCCTTCGCCTCGCTGCTCTCGCTGATCGCAATCATCATGGTGGTGGTGTTCTTCGTCACCTCGGCGGACTCCGGTGCGCTGGTCGTGGACATGCTCGCCTCCGGCGGTCAGGGCCAGACACCTGTGTGGCAGCGCGTGTTCTGGGCCGGCTCCATGGGAGCGGTCGCCATCGCCCTGCTGCTCGCGGACGGCCTGACCGCGCTGCAGACCGCAACCATTGCCAGTGCCTTGCCCTTCACCATCGTGCTGCTCTGCGCCATGTGGGGTTTGCTCAAGGCGTTGCGCGTGGATGCCACCAAACAAGGCTTGCGATATCAGACGGTCAGCACCACGCCCACAGCGCCGCAGTCTGAAGGTGGCTGGCGCCGTCGGGTGCAGAACCTGACCAAGTACCCACGCCGTCGCGACGTCGAGCGCTTCATCGTCGCAATCGCAGCGCCCGCGTGCGCTGAAGTGGCGGAAGAACTGCGCAAGCAGGGGTACGCCGTGGAGCTTACAGGCGGTGAAGACAACCGCACCGGGCTGCAGATCACCCATGAGGGCGCACCTGATTTCATCTATCAGATCCGCCCGCGCGGCTATCCGATGCCGAGTTTTGTCGCCACCGAAGAGGGCGATTCTGACGAGGCGACCTACTTCCGCGCCGAGGTTCACCTCAGGGAAGGCGGGCAGAACTATGACGTGATGGGCTGGAGCCGTGATGGCGTGATCGGCGACATCCTGGACCAGTACGAGAAGCACATGCACTTCCTGCACATGGTTCGCTAAGCAACAACGCGCCGGACTCTAAGCCCGGCGCTTCGTTTCAGCAACTGGCTTCGGCCGTCCGGCCACGATTGAGAAAGGGCCTGAGCTCCGCAAGCGGCAGCGGCTTGCTGATCAGATAGCCTTGAACCTGATCGGCTCCGAAGCGACGCAGCTGACCGAGCTGAGCGGCGCCCTCCACCCCTTCGGCTACCACCTCCAGACCCAGGTCATGCGCGAGGCTGATCATCGCGCGCACCAGTCGCCCATTCTGAGGGCGCGCCGCCATCTGACCGACAAAACTTTTGTCGATCTTGAGCAGACTGATCGGCAGTCGACTCAGGTGCACGAACGAGGAGAAACCGGTACCAAAATCATCCAGCGAGAAGCGCACACCTAGCGCTGCCAGGGCGTTCATGGTGCCGCGAACCTGATCGCTGCGGCGCATCACTGCGGTTTCGGTGAGTTCGAACTCCAGCCAATGCGGATCCACGCCGCGTTCCTCGATCAGCCGCTTCAGGGTTGCCAGCAACTGGCTGTCCTGAAACTGGCGGAACGATAGATTGACAGCCATGTGCAGCTCGCCTGCACCGCTTTCGCGTAGGCTTTGCATGTCGCGCAGCGCCCTTGCGATCACCCAGTAGCCGAGCGGCACAATCAAGCCGCTTTCTTCGGCCATGGGGATGAACTCGTCTGGCCCGAGAAGACCACGCTCGGCATGCGGCCAGCGAACCAGCGCCTCCATACCAACGATGCGGCCGGTGTCGATGCAAAGTCGCGGCTGATAGTGCAGCTCAAGGTCATCGCGCCGCAGCGCACGGCGCAACTCGCCTTCCAGATCAGCAAGGTGACTGGCGCTGCGGTTGACCCGCTCGTCGTACAGATACCAGGAACAGCCTTGACTCGCCTTGGCTTGACGCATGGCCACCTGCGCCAGCCAGAGCAGTTGGTCGGGGCCCGTATCGGCCTTCGCATTCGCCAGCCCAAGACTGCAGCCGAGCATCAGGGTGTCGCCGTCAATCCAGTAGGGCTCGGCCAGTGCCTCGACAATACGGTCAGCGATCCGATCAGCGCGATCAGGCTGCCGCTCGGTATCGAGCAACAATGCAAACTCGTCGCCACCCAGGCGGGCCAGGGTGTCACCCACCTCCAGCTGTGCCTTCAGGCGCGCCACGACTTGCAAAATCAGACGGTCGCCAGCCTGATGCCCCAAGGCATCGTTGACCCGGCGAAAGTTATCCAGATCCAGGCACCCAAGCGTCAGTCCTTCTCCTTCGTGCTCGGCCAGGCGCGATGCAAGCAAGGCCTGAAAGCCTTGGCGATTGGCAATGCCTGTCAGCGGGTCCTGCACGGCCAGCCTTTGCAGGGCCCCCTCCAAGTTGCACCGTTCGCGGGCATAGCGCACACAACGCCGCAGCATGTCGGTACTCAAACGGGGGCCGGGAAGCCAGTCGATGACACCTTCCGGCAGCTCTGCGGGTTCGTCTTCGAGCAACAGAACGGTAGGCCAGGGGAAGTGCGCCGACGCGGGCCGACAGCCCGGCGTGGCAATCAACAAGGCGTGACCGGACTCGGCAAGCAGATCAATGGCGGCCGACCAGTCTTCAGCCACGCTCAGCCGATGGCGGCCGCGCACGGACGACAGGGCAACCTGAAGCTCTTCGGTCCACGTGGGCACATCGGCCAGCAGAACCAGACGCATGGGTTGTATAGAAGATGTCACGGTGTTTCCCCGGTTCGTACGGAGCAGAAGGTGGCAATGCCACCTCGACGGATACACCTCCCTGTGTGAAGCGGGGCGGCAAGCTGAGCAGCCTAAAGCGGGCGCCGCGGCGCATAGACTAGAGCATTGCAATGGATAACCCAGCCTCGCTGGCGACGACCGGTAGCCGCAGCCGGTCGACAGCACCATTTCACCGCTATAGCCCTGCTAAACTCTCGCCCCCGTTTCGATAGACCAAACGACGATGTCCCGACTCAATCCCCGGCAGCAGGAAGCCGTGAACTACGTCGGCGGCCCCATGCTGGTGCTCGCCGGCGCCGGCTCCGGCAAGACCAGCGTGATCACTCGCAAGATCGCCTACCTGATCCAGCAATGCGGCATTCGCGCTCAGTACATCGTCGCCGTGACCTTCACCAACAAGGCCGCCCGCGAGATGAAGGAGCGCGTCAGCAGCCTGCTACGCGGCGGAGAAGGCCGCGGCCTGACGGTTTCGACCTTCCACAACCTCGGCCTGAACATCATTCGCAAGGAATACGCCAAGTTGGGTTACAAGCCCGGCTTTTCAATCTTCGACGAAGGTGACATCAAGGCGCTGCTGACCGACATCATGCAGAAGGAATACGCCGGCGATGACGGCGTGGACGAGATCAAGGGCTACATCGGCAGCTGGAAGAATGACCTGATCATTCCCGAAGAAGCGTTGGCCAACGCGCGCAACCCGAAGGAACAAACCGCCGCCATCGTCTACACCCACTACCAGCGCACGCTCAAAGCCTACAACGCGGTGGACTTCGACGACCTCATCATGCAGCCGGTGAAGCTGTTCCAGAACCACCCCGAGGTGCTGGAGAAGTGGCGCAACAAGGTCCGCTACATGCTGGTCGATGAATACCAGGACACCAACGCCAGCCAGTATTTGCTGGTGAAGCTGCTGGTGCAGGAGCGCGCCCACTTTACGGTGGTGGGCGACGACGACCAGTCGATCTACGCCTGGCGCGGCGCGCGGCCGGAAAACCTGATGCAGCTGAAGGACGACTTCCCCTCGCTGAAGGTGGTGATGCTCGAGCAGAACTACCGCTCCACCAGCCGAATCCTTAAATGCGCGAACGTGCTGATCGCCAACAACCCGCACGCCTTCGAGAAACAGCTTTGGTCGGAGATGGGGCATGGCGACGCGATCCGGGTGATTCGCTGCCGCAACGAGGAAGCCGAGGCCGAGCGCGTGGCGATGGAAATTCTCACCCTGCACCTGAAGACCCAGCGGCCCTACAGTGATTTCGCGATTCTCTACCGCGGCAACTACCAGGCCAAGCTGATCGAGCTGAAGTTGCAGCACCACCAGATCCCCTATCGATTGTCGGGCGGCACCAGCTTCTTTGCCCGCCAGGAAGTAAAGGACCTGATGAGCTACTTCCGCTTGCTGGTCAATCCGGACGATGACAACGCCTTCCTGCGGGTGATTAACGTGCCGCGCCGGGAAATCGGTTCGACCACTCTGGAAAAACTCGGCAACTACGCCACCACGCGCAAGATTTCCATGTACACCGCCTGCGACGAGCTGGGTCTTGGTGAACACCTCGACAGCCGCTTCACCGACCGGCTGTCCCGCTTCAAGCGCTACATGGACAACCTGCGCATGCAGTGCGCGCAGAACGACCCAATCGCCGCGCTGCGCAGCATGGTCATGGACATCGATTACGAGACCTGGGTGCGCCAGCAGACCTCCAGCGACAAGGCCGCGGACTTCCGCATGGGCAATGTCTGGTTCCTCATCGATGCGCTGAAAAACACGCTGGAGAAAGACGAAGAAGGCGAGATGACCATCGAGGAAGCCATCGCCAAACTGGTGCTGCGCGACATGCTCGAACGTCAGCAGGAAGAGGAGGAAGGCGCTGACGGCGTGCAGATGATGACCCTGCACGCGTCCAAAGGACTTGAATTCCCCTATGTCTTCATCCTTGGCATGGAGGAAGAAATCCTCCCGCACCGCTCCAGCATCGAAGCCGACACCATCGAGGAAGAGCGCCGCCTGGCCTATGTGGGCATCACTCGCGCACGGCAGAACCTGGCCATGACCTTTGCCGCCAAGCGCAAACAGTACGGCGAGATCATCGAGTGCATGCCCAGCCGCTTCCTCGACGAGCTGCCCCAGGAAGACCTGGAATGGGAAGGCCAGGAAGACGCGCCGGTAGAGGTGAAAGCCGCCCGCGGCAACGACGCGCTGGCGGCGATGCGGGCGATGTTGAAGAAGTAACGGCACCACCTGCACGACTCAAGCAAACGTTGGGTGGATCACGCTTCACCGATCCACTGGGAACGATATACCGGATGGCGATCCACCGGGTGGCGATCCACCGGGTGGCGCTTTACCCATTCGTGGAGTGGCGCTCCACCGAGCGGGATCACGGTGGATGAAAAGAGCGTCATCCAACCTACCTGCTGGCGACACCCGCAACATCGAACGGCGCTGCTGCGCTTTATGTAGGAGCGAGCTTGCTCGCGATCATGGCATTCGCGGGGCCGCGGATCGCCAGCAAGCTGGCTCCTACAGTCAGTTTGGGGCCGTCTTGTCGTTTGGCATACCGCGCGGGCTATCAGCCGGAGACGATCGCCTCGAGCTCCTTCGCCGCCGCACGCAGGCGCGGTACGAAGCTGAGCAGTGATTCCATCGAACAACGAATCACCGGTGCATGGGTAAACAAACAGGCGCTCAATTCGCCGCGGGCATCGCTCACTGGGACGGCGCAGGCGACCATGCCGTCGATGAACTCCTCCGAATCGGTGGCCAGACCCTCTTCACGTATCCGCACCAGGTCGTCACGCAAGGCACTCAAATCGGTGACTGTGTTGCGCGCCATCTGCCGGATCGGCAGCCTGGGCAGGATGCGCTCCAGTTGATCGTCCGGCAGCGAGGCCAGGTAAAGCTTGCCGCTGGCCGTGCACCAGAGCGGCGTGTGGCTACCGATGGGCAGGTTGATCTGCAGCGGCCAATTGGTCTGCACGCGATCAAAATAGAGCATGTCCAGGCCATCCGGCACCGACAAGCCGCAGGTTTCCCCGATCTCATCGGACAACTGCCGCAGGATCGCCTGGCGCAACGCCTTGTGACGACCACTGCCGAGGATATTCACCGCCGTCGCATGCAACCGATCGCCCGGCAGCAGGCCGCCTTTGAGGCCGAACTGCAGGAAGCCCTCCTTCTCCAGAGTCTGCACCAAGCGGTGGGCGCTCGGCTTGGGGATGTCCAGCTTGTCCGCCAATGCACTTGGGGTCAGCGGCTCCGCGGCGCTGGCTACGGCTTCGATGATCTCGAGCACGCGGGTAATGGATGAACCTTTTTCACGGGGGGTACTGCGCATGGTCAATCCCGTTGCAGTAGAAGAAAACAGCCGCCCGAAGGGCGGCAAAGTCTAAAGGATAGATCGCGGACCAGCACGGAGCGCGGGGCCCGCAGCGTAATCGGTAGGGTGGGCTTCAGCCCACCAGCCGCAAAAACCATGCGCGTCGGCACGCGAATCAGAACGAGCACGCTTCGTCAGCAGTTACGCCTTGCCGCTGCCGATCGGTGGGCTGAAGCCCACCCTACGACGCCGCGATGTCTACTTCATAGTCGGCATCGAAAAATCCGCACCCGCACGGATACCGGTCGGCCAGCGCCGAGTCACGGTCTTCATCCGAGTGAAGAAACGCACACCGTCAGGGCCATGCATGTTCAGCGGGCCGAAGATCGAGCGCTTCCAACCACCGAAGCAATGGAAGGCCATTGGCACCGGGATTGGCACGTTGACGCCCACCATTCCGACCTTGACCTCCTCCTCGTACTGACGCGCGGTGTCGCCGTCACGGGTGAAGATCGAGGTGCCGTTGCCGAACTCGTGGTCATTGACCAGCTTCAACGCTTCGTCGAAGGTGTTGACGCGTACGACCGCCAAGACCGGACCGAAGATTTCCTCCTTGTAGATACGCATCTGCGGTGTCACCCGGTCGAACAGTGTCGGGCCGACATAAAAGCCGTTCTCGTAACCCTCGACCGTCAGCCCACGCCCGTCACAGACCAGGGTCGCGCCTTCTTCCACCCCCAGATCGATGTAGCCGGACACCTTCTGCTGATGTTCGCGTGTGACCAGTGGCCCCATGTGCGGCTCGGGTTCGACGCCCGTGCCCGGGCCGGTGCGCATCTGGCTAATTTCGCCTTTGAGCATCTCGACCAGGTTGTCCGCCACCTCATCACCGACACAGACCGCGACCGAGATCGCCATGCAGCGCTCGCCTGCCGAGCCATAGGCGGCACCCATCAACGAGCCGACCACTTGCTGCGGATCGGCGTCAGGCATGATCACCATGTGGTTCTTCGCGCCGCCCAGCGCCTGGCAGCGTTTGCCGTGGGCCGACGCAGTGCTGTAGATGTATTCGGCGATGGGCGTCGAGCCGACGAAGCTCACCGATTGCACGCGCTCATCCGTCAGCAGCACGTCCACGGCCTCCTTGTCGCCATTGACAATATTCAGCACGCCTGCGGGCAGCCCGGCTTCGGCCAGCAATTCACCGAGCAGCATGGTTGCGCTCGGGTCCTTCTCCGACGGCTTGAGGACGAAGGTGTTACCGCAGGCGATGGCCACCGGCAGCATCCACAGCGGCACCATGGCCGGGAAGTTGAAAGGCGTGATGCCGACACAGACGCCCAGCGGCTGCATCAGCGAGTTGGAATCGATATCGCGCCCAACGTTGGGCGAGAACTCGCCCTTGAGCAGGTGCGGAATGCCGCAGGCGAACTCCACCACTTCGAGGCCGCGGGTCACTTCGCCCTGGGCATCGGAGAACACCTTGCCGTGCTCCAGCGAGATCAGCCGGGCGACGTCGTCGCGCCGTTCTTCGAGCAGCGCCTTGAAGCGAAACATCACGCGAGCCCGGACCAGCGGGGGCGTCTTGGACCAGCCTTCGAACGCAGCTTGGGCGGCAGCGATGGCTTCACGGGTTTCGTCGGCCGAGGACAGCGAGACGTAAAGACGTGGCTCACCGGTAGCGGGGTTGTAAACGGTCGAATGGCGTTCGGAACGGCCAGCGACCGCCTCGTTGTTGATCAGATTACCGAGGGTCTGCATGGGTCACTCCTGGTTCCAGACGATTTCGTAGAGGTCGATGATTTCAGCTTCCGTGGGCACCCGCGGGTTGTTGCCGGGCGAACCCGAGGCCAGCGCCTGCTTTGCCATGGTTTCGCGCAGTTCGAAGAAGCGCTCACGGGTGATGCCGAACTGCTCGGGGCTGGGCACCTGCAGTTCCTTGTTGATTGCGCGCAACTCGGTCAGCAGCTTTTCGTTGGCTGCCTCGACGCTGTCGCCCTCGTCCGCCACGCCCATGGCACGCGCGCAGTCGGCATAACGCTCCGGCGCGGAGGGAATCGAGAACGCGGTGATCGCCGGCAGCAGCATGGCGTTGGACAGCCCGTGCGGCACATGGAAAAACGCACCGATGGGCCGGCTCATGCCATGCACCAGCGCCACCGATGCATTGGAGAAGGCAATGCCAGCCAGGGTCGCACCCAACATCATTGCCTCGCGGGCCTGGCGGTTGCTCGGCTCGTGATAGGCCGCACGCAGATTCGGCGCCAGCAAGCGCATGGCCTGCAGGGCCTGGGCATCGCTGTAGAGGCTTGCCTTGCGGCTGACGTAAGCCTCGATGGCGTGGGTCAGCGCGTCGATGCCAGTATCGGCAGTAACCCGCGGCGGCAGCGACAGGGTCAGCTCGTAATCGATCAGCGCGGCGACCGGCATGAAACCGAGGCCGGCGCAGAGCATTTTCTCGTCGCTGGTCTCGTCGGTGATGATGGTGAAACGGGTCGCTTCCGAGCCGGTGCCCGCTGTAGTCGGAATAGCGATCAGCGGCAGACCTGCCTCGCTGACGTCACGCGGGAAACGGTAGTCGCGCATCTCGCCACCGAATTTGCCAAGAATGCCGATGGCCTTGGCCGAATCGATGGGGCTCCCGCCACCGAGGGCGATGATCGAATCGTAATCACCCTGACGCACCATCTCGACGCCGGCACGAATCGATGCCGCAGTCGGCTCCGGCAGCGTGTCGGCAAAGCAGTCGCTGGGAATATCCGCGTTGGCCAGGATCTCGCTGATTCGGGCGACATAGCCCAGCTCGACCATCATCCGGTCGGTCACGATCAGTGGTCGTTTGCAGCCAAGGTTATGCAGCACAGAGACGATCTGCTGACTGGCGCCGGCGCCGACTTCCATCAGGCGCGGCAGGACGATGCGATGGCTCATTGGCTTCTCCGATTAGGTTTCGCGCTGCGCTCGGACAGGTCTAAAGGCCAGCCAGATGAGGCGCTATATGAACGGATTGCATAAGAAAACTTCAGGTCTCGATTGAGAAAGTTCGTCTCAGTTGCCCTCGAGACTAGAAACAATGACGACAAGCGTCAAGCTAAAACGAGACGTTTATTCTCGTTATCGGAGGTGGTGGTATGCCAGGGCCGTATGGATACTTGATGAACGTGACGAGGGAGCGGGCCCGGATCGCCAGCAAGCTGGCTCCTACAGGAATGTGGGGTTTGTTATGCCACTGCCGCATAACCCCCTGCCTTTTCCGAGCGTAGTTAGATCGACAGCAAGGGGACGCCTACAAGACCGTGCATGACAGCTGACACAGGCTTTTCGTAGGAGCCAGCTTGCTGGCGATCATCTGCACTGCGAACGGGACAGCGCCTGACCGAGCAGACGCTGCAACAGGTCGTCGCCCTCAGCCTGCAAGCGCGTGCGAGTCTGCGCGGCCTGATCACGGGTGGCGGCGTCTTCGATACTTGCCATATCCGCATCGACATTAATCAAGGCTGCGCTGAGCCCGGCATGAATGAGCACGGCGCCGGCCTGGGCATCGCTTTGCACGTTCGGGTCGGTACATGGCCAAGCATCAACCGCCAGCTCGAGCGCCTCCAGGCAGCAGTGCGCCAAAGCCAGCGGCACGGCACAAGCCTGACGAGACGCGGCCTGCTTCTGTTCGGGTTCACCGTTCCGAGCAGCATTGAGGTAGTCCCCGAAAGCCTGGACGTCATCATCCGCGAACGTGCCGGGCCTGCCCGACAGTGCTTCCGCCGCTTGCAACAGCGCGCGGCGAGTCGGATCGGACCCGTGGGCCTCGCTGATACGCAGACCCTTGAGCACCAACGCAAGCCCGATATCGGCCGTAACAGCAGCGGCCGCACCGCAACCGGGCGTTGGCTGGTTGGCCGCCGTAGCCGCCCGGAAATCGGCCAGCCGTTGCGTCCAGATGCTCGCCTCATCGCTCATCCGGTCGATCCGTCAGCTAGCCTGCGCATTACCGTCGCCCCAATGGAGCAGCACGTCGAGCATGCGGTTGGAGAAGGCCCATTCGTTGTCGTACCAGGCCAGCACTTTGACCAGGTCGCCCTGTACGCGCGTGTGGCTGAGGTCGGCTACGCACGAGGTCGGGTGACCGAAGAAATCGCGCGAGACCAGCGGCAGGTCGTTGCACTCCATGACGCCGAGCGGCATTTTCTGGGCGCCGTCACGGAGAATCTGGTTGATCGCCTCGACGCTTCCCGGTGCACGCTCGGCGGTGAAGGTGAGGTCGACCAGCGACACGTTCGGTGTCGGCACCCGAACCGCCAGCCCGTCCAGACGCCCGGCCAGCTCGGGCAACACCAGACCGATAGCCTTGGCCGCACCGGTGGTCGACGGAATAATCGATTCGGCTGCGGCACGGGCGCGGTAGAGATCCTTGTGCGCCTTGTCGAGCAGGCTCTGGTCATTCGTGTAGGAGTGCACCGTGTTCAGCAGGCCCTGGCGGATCCCCACTGACTCATGTAGCACCTTGGCCAGCGGCGCCAGGCAATTGGTGGTGCAGGAGGCGTTGGAGATCACACGATGGCTGCTGTCGAGCAGCTCATGGTTGACGCCGTAGACGACCGTCAGATCAGCGCCGTCCAGTGGGTGCGAGGCGAACACCCGCTGGGCACCGGCTTGCAGGTGCTGATCGATCAGGTCGCGCTTCTTGAATTTCCCCGAGCACTCCAGCACCACGTCGACACCCAACTGTTTCCATGGCAGCTGCGTCGGATCGCGTTCCTGGAGCAGGCGGATCGACTGGCCACGGATCTGCATCACGTCATCGCGCAAATCGACCTGGCCGTGGAAACGGCCGAAGGTGGTATCGAAGCGCGTCAGATGCGCCATCGCCGAGCGCTCGCTGAGGTCGTTGATCGCTTCGATGTGAATCTGGTTTTCCAGGTTTCGCTCGAACAGGGCTCGCAGTACAGCTCGGCCGATACGGCCATAACCATTGATAGCAACTCGCAACATGGTGCTCTCCTGGGTCGTTGAGGCTGGTGAAGGTTAGTCGGAGTATCCGCGGTGGCGTTCAGTACCGTCCGACGGAGATCAATGAACCGGGGAAACCCAGGCACCGCTCGTCAGTCGTAACTCTCACAGGCCCGTTGCGCCGGGCTTGCCGCATTCCGGAAAAGGGTTCACGAGCAATGAGCGAGTCATCCCCAGCACCCTGGTGGAAAGGCGCCACCATTTATCAGATCTATCCAAGGTCCTTCGCTGACAGCAACGGCGACGGCATTGGCGACCTCAACGGCGTACTGCGGCATCTCGACCATCTGCAGCAGCTCGGCGTCGACGCACTGTGGCTGTCGCCGATCTTCCGCTCGCCAATGGCCGACGCCGGCTACGACATCAGCGATTACTGCGACATCGACCCCCTGTTCGGTTCGCTGAGCGATATCGACCGGCTGATCGCCGAGGCCCATGCGCGCGACATCCGGGTGTTGCTGGACTTCGTGCCCAATCACACTTCCGACGAGCATCCCTGGTTCGTCGAGTCGCGCAGTTCGCGGGACAACCCGAAGCGTGACTGGTACATCTGGCGTGACGAGCCCAACAACTGGCGTGCCGCGCTGGGCGCCGGCAGCGCCTGGACCTGGGATGAGCAGACCCAGCAGTACTACCTGCACCTGTTCCTCGCCAAGCAGCCGGATCTGAACTGGCGCAACCCCGAAGTGGTGGAGGCGATGCACGACGTGCTGCGCTTCTGGCTTGATCGCGGCATCGACGGTTTTCGCATCGACGTCATCCATTGCACCGGTAAGGACCCGAGCTTCGCCGACGACCCGCGCTGCCAGGCTGGCCAACCGCTGTCAGATTTCAATGACCAGCCCTACAGCCACGAAGTGCTGCGCGGCTTGCGCAAGCTGGTCGACAGCTACCCCGGCGACCGCATGCTGGTGGGCGAGGTGAATATCCGTTCCACCGAACGCGTGCTGCAGTACTACGGCGCCGGCGACGAGCTGCACCTGGCCTTCAACTTCAACCCGCTCGACGCGCCCTGGGACCCTGTGCTGTTTCGCACCTGCATCCGCGATGTGCAGCTCTGGCTGCAACCGGCCGGCGCCTGGCCCACCTGGGTCCTGTCCAACCACGACAATGTGCGCCAGCGCAGCCGCTATCAAGGCTCCGAACGGGCCTCCCGTGCCGCCGCAGTGCTGCTGCTGACCTTGCGTGGCACACCCTTCATCTATCAGGGCGAGGAGCTGGGGCTGGAAGACGCGGTGATCACTGCCGAGACCCGTGTCGATCCGGGCGGCCGTGATGGTTGCCGGGCGCCGATTCCCTGGCAGGCTGAGCCGCCGCATGGCTGGGATGGCGCTGCAGCCTGGCTGCCCTTCCCACCCGAGGCCGACGAACTGGCGGCCGAGCGCCAGACCGGCGCGGTGAATTCGATGTTTGCGCTCTACCAGCGCCTGCTCGCCGCGCGCAAGGCCAGCCCGGCGCTGCACCACGGCGATTTCGCAGAGCTGCCATCGCACCCTGATGTACTGGCCTACCACCGACAGCAGGGCGACGACTGCCGCCTGGTCTGCATCAATTTTGCCGATCACCCACACGCGTTTCCCCAAAGCGCTAATTGGCTGGTGGAAATCGCCAGCGATGGCGTCGGTGAAGGCGAACCCTTCAATGGCAATTTGTCAGCCGGGCAGGCGCTGGTCCTGCGCCCGGCGGAGAGCTGAGCATGCGTCCACTCTGGTATCGCAACGCGGTGATCTATCAGGTCGATCCCGCCCTCTTCCGTGACAGCAACGGCGACGGCTGCGGCGACCTGCGCGGCATCACCGAACGGCTGGACTACATCCGCGGCCTGGGTGCCACCGCCGTCTGGATCATGCCCTGCTACGCTTCGCCGTTCCTCGACGCCGGCTACGACGTCACCGACCACCTGCAGATCGCCCCGCAATTCGGTGATCTGGCTGACATGGTGGCGCTGCTGGAAAAGGCCGAGGAGCTCGGCCTGCACGTGATCGTCGAACTGCTGGTGCAACACACCTCCAGCGAGCACAAATGGTTCCAAGAGGCGCGCCGCGACCGAAATTCGCCGTACCGCGACTACTACATCTGGGCAGATGAGCCGGACAGTTCGATGGCGCCGATCTTTCCGACGGTCGAAGACAGTATCTGGACCTGGGATGAGGAAGCGGGCCAGTACTACCGCCACCTGTTCTACAAGCACGAGCCGGACCTGGACCTCGCCAACCCGCGGGTCATTCACGAAATCGAGCGGATCATGTCGTTCTGGCTGCGCCTGGGTGTGTCCGGCTTTCGCATCGATGCGGCGGTACACATGGTGCGCCAGGCCGGCGGCGGCGATCTGAAGAAGGGCTACTGGCTGCTGGAACACATGCGCGACTTCGTCACCATGCGCCGCCCGGAAACCGTACTGCTCGGCGAGATCGACACCGACCCGGAAAAGTATGTCGAGTACTTCGGGGACGAGGCGGACCGCGTCACTCTGCTGCTGGATTTTTGGACCAACAACCACCTCTTCCTGGCGCTGGCCCGGCAACAGGCCGAACCGCTGGTCCGCGCCTTGAACAGCCAACCGCTGCCACCCAGCCATTCGCAGTACGCACTGTGGATTCGCAACCATGACGAGCTGAGCCTGGATCGGCTGAAAGAAGATGAGCGCAACGAGGTGATGGACACCTTCGCCCCTGATCCGAAGATGCGCGCGTATAACCGCGGCATTCGGCGGCGGCTCGCGCCGATGCTCGATGGCGATGAGCGCCGAATCGCCGCCACGCATGCGTTACTGTTTTCGCTGCCGGGCACACCGATCATCCGCTATGGCGAGGAAATCGGCATGGGCGACGACATGGAGCGCCCTGAGCGCCAGGCTGTGCGCACGCCGATGCAGTGGTCCAACGAGCCCAACGCCGGGTTTTCCTGCACCGCCGGCGAGCTGGCGGCGCCGCTGATCGATGAAGGCCCCTTCGCCTACGACAAGATCAATGTATTCGCCCAGACCCTGCGCAGCGATTCACTGATGGCCCGCACCGGCAACATGATCCGCACGCGGGTCGGGCTGCGTGAAATCGGTATCGGCAAGCGGCAGACGGTGGAAGTCGAGGATCCGGCGGTGTTCGCCATCCGCCACGACAACGGCTCCAGCGTGCTTATGCTGGTCAACCTGGCCGACAAGGAAACCACAGTGGAAATCACCGCCGACGATCTGCAGGACATGGTCGATGTGCTCGCCGACAGCAACTACGATCAGCCCGAAGGCTCGCCGCTGAAAATCCGCCTCGGGCCGTACGGCTACCGTTGGCTGCGGCGCAAACAGCAACTGTTCGGGTAATCCAGATGCCCCACCAGCTCGATGCTTCCCAATGGCGCGCCTGGCATGGAGACGACTTTCCTCACGATTGCTGGCGTGTGGCAGGCGACGAGCTCTGCGCCGTGGCCGGTTCGCGGCGCGTCGATCTGATATCCCGGCAACGCTACCGGAATTTCATCCTGCGCTTCGAATTCGCCCTGCCCTTTGCCGGCAATTCCGGTGTGTTCTGTTGCGTCGATGAAGGGGCTGATCTCAGTTGGCACAGCGGCCCGGAAATGCAGCTGCTCGATGACCGCGGCCATCCCGATGGCCGCGAACCCACGACCCGCAACGGCGCGCTCTACGGCTTGCTGCGACCTGAACTCGAAACGCAGATTGAGCCCGAACAGTTCATCGAAGCGGCGTTGAGCCTTCGCAACGGCGAAGTCGAGCACTGGCTGGGCGGGCAACGGGTGCTGCGCTACCGGCTCGATGAGCCGGCGCTGCGGGAACGCATCACCCAGAGTAAATTCGTTGGCTATCCTCGCTTTGCCCAATCCTTCGAAGGCCACGTGGTGCTTCAACACCACGGCGAAGCGGCGCGTTTCCGCCGCCTGTCGATCGAGACACCGGACTGAACGGTCCACTTGGACCTGCGAGCAGAATTGAGCGAGAATGCGCGGCTTTCCAGGCTGCGGTACGCAGTGACGGACGGATGCAGAATCGAAACGAGCTGGGCGCTCGCCTCCATGGCGCAGCGCCCAACTGGTTTTCAGCGCCCCGATTCGTCAGGCAAACCCGGCCGCTCACGCTTGAGGTAGCGCGTTCGTGGAACAGCTGAAACAGAAGATCCGCAATGAAGGCATCGTACTCTCCGACCGCGTACTGAAGGTCGATGCTTTCCTGAATCATCAGATCGACCCTGTGCTGATGCAGCAGATCGGCCAGGAATTCGCGCGCCGGTTCCGCGACGAGAAGATCACCAAGATCGTCACCATCGAAGCCTCGGGCATCGCGCCAGCGATCATGGCTGGCCTGGAATTGGGCGTGCCGGTCATTTTTGCCCGCAAGCATCAGTCGCTGACCCTGACCGATCACCTGTTGACGGCCTCGGTGTACTCCTTCACCAAGCAGGTCGAGAGCACCATCGCGATTTCCACCAACCACCTTTCGCCAAACGACCGGGTGTTGGTCATCGACGATTTCCTGGCTAACGGTAAAGCGGCCAAGGGACTGATTTCGATCATTCAGCAGGCCGGCGCGAGCATCGCCGGGCTTGGCATCGTCATCGAGAAGTCCTTCCAGGCCGGCCGGCAGGAACTGGAAGAAGCGGGCTTCCGGGTTGAATCCCTGGCTCGCGTGGCCGCCCTCAGCGACGGCCAGGTCGTGTTCGTCGAGTAAGCGCCCCGCGCCACTCCCTGCGGCTTATTCCTTACGCCACAGATCAACCAACGCGCCCTGTGTGCCGGCAACCGGATCGCTCACCGGTACGCTGACCCGCTGAGCACGCGCCTTTGCCTCATCATGGCTGGCTTCATCCGGGCGCAGCAGATCGTACTGCTGCTCGACCGGGTAACCGCCCACCACTTCGAAATCATTGCTGGCGCTGAGCTGGCAATGACCGGTGCCGGCCGGCAGCACCAGCGCGTCGCCAGCGCGCACCTCAACTTCCTGCCCCTGCTCGCCACCGAGCATCAGCCGCGCCGCCCCCCGCGAAACGCCGAGCACCTCATGAGCGGTCGAATGAAAGTGGTGATAGTCGTACACACCCGCACGCCATTGGGCCGGCCACAGGTGGCTATTGAACAGATTCTCGAACGCACCGGCATAGTCGCTATCAGCCAGCGGCAACTGCCGGTACACCAGCACCGGATGCGAGCTGTTCGGCGTACGACCGTCGCTGGAAAAATGCAATTGCTCGGGCTGCGGGGCAGAACTGGGCATGGGCACCTCATCTTCGTGCGGAGGCCTGATGTCGGTGCAGGCCCCGGGAATGGGTTTGAAGTTTCGACCCGATGCAGCGCCGCTTTTCTCCCCGCCAGACACGACAAAGCCGCCCGAAGGCGGCTTTGTCTGACCGGTTGAAGCTTAGAGCCCGGACATCTGCTTGATTGCAGCCATCAGCTCGTCATCCGAGCAGCTGGCGCAAGTGCCTTTGGGCGGCATGGCGTTGATGCCGGTGATGGCGTTGGCCAACAGCACATCGAGACCACCCTTCTCATCAACACGCGCTTGCCAGGCAGCTGTATCGCCGACCTTCGGCGAGTTCAGCAGACCGGTGCCGTGGCAGGCGTTGCAGAACTTGCCGACGACTTCTTCACCGCTAAGCGCGCCGCCACCAGCGGCAGCAGCTGCCGGACCGGCTGCGGCGCATTCTTCACCTTGAATACACACTTCGCCTACCGGCTTGAGGCGCTCGGCGATGTCGTCGTTGGTCGCAGCCTGAGCGCTCACTGCCCACAGGGCCAATACGGCAGTCTGTGCTACCAGGATCTTCTTAATCAGGTTCACCTTATACCCTCATGTGGCTAGACACGCCCGCGGCCACGGTATCGCGAGCGGCGGTCAGTATAACGGCAAGCCATGCCCGCCGAAACAATACGAAAGGCCCTGTCATCCTCAGCGACGCTTTGTCGCAGCGGCACCCGTCCGTCGCTTGGGCCAGCCGCACAGGTCAGAAGTTGGCCGGCGTGGTCGCGCTGATCAGCTTGGCCGGCGCATCAAACGGATTACGAAAGCGATGCGGCTTGCTGCTCTCGAAGTAGTAACTGTCGCCTGTTTCCAGCAAATAGGTCTGGCCGCTCACCGTCAGCTCCAGGCGTCCCTCGACCAGCATGCCAGCCTCTTCGCCCTGGTGCGCCAGCATGTCGGTGCCGGTATCGGAGCCAGGCGGATAGGTTTCGGCGAGAAATGCGATGGCGCGCCCCGGATGCGCTTTGCCGACAAGCTTCATGCTCACTGCGCCGTCGGAAATATCGATCAGCTCGCCGGCCTTGTAGACCACCTGGGTATCGCTGTCCTGCTCGAAATCAGGCGAGAAAAACTCGACCAATGACATTGGAATCCCGCTCAGGACCTTCTTCAACGAACTGATCGACGGGCTGACGCTGTTCTTCTCGATCATGGAGATCGTGCTGTTGGTGACGCCCGCACGTTTGGCGAGTTCGCGTTGGGACAGGCCCTTGAGTTTGCGGATGGTTTGCAGTCGAACGCCAACGTCCAATACGGGAGCCCCCAATAAGAGCGATTGCTGAGGTCGCTATGATGGCGAGGGCGTTCAGTATTTTCAACACAACGGGACGAAATGACAGATCGCCCCGGATGGCGATCGGGCTACGCCGGTAATGCGGCCACAACCGACAGTTCAACCAGGATCTCAGGCTCGCAAAGCTTGGCCTCCACCGTGGCACGCGCCGGCGCGACGCCTTCCGGCAGCCACTGATCCCAGACCGCATTCATGCCGGCGAAATCGGCATCGATGTCCTTCAGATAAATGGTCACCGAAAGGATGTGCTGCTTATCGGTACCGGCCTGCCGCAGGAGGCGTTCGATATTGTCGAGCGTCTCACGGGTCTGTTGTTCGATCCCCGCATTCATGTCCTCGCCTACCTGGCCGGCCAGATAAACCGTGTTGCCGTGGATGACGATCTGGCTCATGCGAGCGTTAGTGTGCAGGCGCTGTATGGGCATGCTTGTGCGATTCCTTTTGGGTGCCATAGCGGGAAATATCGAGGCCGTCGGTACTGATCTGCGTGCGCTTTTTCGCCAGCATGTCGGCCAGCAAGCGACCAGAACCACAGGCCATGGTCCAGCCCAGGGTACCGTGCCCGGTGTTCAGATACAGGTTGCGATAGCGTGTGCCGCCAATGATCGGCGTTCCATCCGGCGTGGCCGGCCGCAGGCCGGTCCAGAGTTCGGCCGTACTCGGATCGCCACCCTGCGGAAACAGATCGCCGACGACCATTTCCAGCGTTTCTCGCCGGCGCGTATTGAGCGAGAGGTCATGGCCTGCAATTTCGGCCATGCCGCCCACCCGGATGCGCTGATCGAAACGGGTAATGGCGACCTTGTAGGTCTCGTCGAGCACGGTGGAAACCGGCGCCATCGCGGGGTCGCTGATCGGCACGGTCAATGAATAGCCCTTGAGCGGGTACACCGGCGCGCGGATGCCGAGCGGCTTGAGCATCTGCGGGCTGTAGCTGCCCAGCGCCAGCACGTAGCGATCGGCCTTTTCCAGCTTGCCGTTGACCCAGACGCCTTCGAGCTGGTCACCCGCTAACTGCAGCCGCTGGATGTCCTGGTTGAAACGGAACTCGACGCCCAGCTCGCGGGCCATGTCAGCGAGCTTGGTGGTGAACATCTGGCAATCGCCGGTCTGGTCATTGGGCAAACGAAGCGCGCCACTAAGCTTGTCCGAGACCTTCGCCAGCGCCGGCTCGGCGTGTGCGATACCGGCGCGATCGAGCAATTCATAGGGCACGCCGGAAGCATCCAGTACGGCGATGTCCTTGGCGGCGTTATCGAGCTGTGCCTGGGTGCGGAACAGTTGGGTCGTGCCGCATTGCCGGCCTTCATAATCGATACCAGTTTCAAAGCGCAGCTCATCAAGGCAATCGCGACTGTATTCGGACAGCCGCACCATGCGTTCCTTGTTCACCGCGTAGCGCGCTGCCGTGCAGTTGCGCAGCATCTGAGCCATCCACAGGTATTGCTGAATGTCGCCGGTGAGCTTGATGGCAAGCGGCGCATGGCGTTGCATCAGCCATTTCATGGCCTTCAAGGGTACGCCAGGCGCGGCCCAGGGCGACGCGTAACCGGGGGAAACCTGGCCGGCATTGGCGAAGCTCGTCTCCATCGCCACGGCTGGCTGACGGTCAACCACCACGACCTCGAAGCCAGCCCGCGCCAGATAGTAGGCACCGGTGGTACCGATTACGCCGCTTCCCATTACCAGAACACGCATCGCCGTCTCCCACCCGTGCTACCGGGCTTTTCCGAGTCACTGTTAATGCGGAGTATAGAAAGCGTCTTGTAGTGGTTTTCGCTATATAACAGGCTATATTTGCGATTTATTCACGCCTGAAACTGCATATATAGAGGCGATACGCCTATGCGCACTAAGCATCAAACCCGCCGCGAGCTGGACAAGATCGACCGCCAGATCCTTCGCCTGTTGCAGGCCGAAGGACGCATGCCATTTACCGAGCTGGGCGAGCGCATCGGCCTGTCGACCACGCCGTGTACGGAGCGCGTTCGACGTCTGGAGCGCGAAGGCATCATCATGGGTTACACGGCGAGGCTGAACCCGCAGCATCTGAAAGGCGGGTTGCTGGTATTCGTCGAGATCAGCCTGGCCTACAAGTCAGGCGATATCTTTGAAGAGTTTCGCCGTGCCGTGCTCAAGCTGCCTCATGTGCTGGAGTGCCATCTGGTTTCGGGGGACTTTGACTACCTGATCAAGGCGCGGATCTCTGAAATGGCCTCCTACCGCAAGTTGCTCGGCGACATTCTGCTCAAGTTGCCGCATGTACGTGAGTCGAAAAGCTACATCGTGATGGAGGAAGTGAAGGAATCGCTGGAACTGCCGGTGCCGGAGTAGGAGCCGGAAGCCAAGCAGAGTTCGCTGCCAGATCAGCCCCAATCCCGGTGCATCAAAAAGCCGAGCCGAACGAGTCTTTGGAGTCAGCCGTTAGCCAACCGAGAACCGTAAGGTTTTGCTTCAGCCTCGCGCGGCTTTTGCTCTGCAATAAACATCCGGTCTACCCTTCGGTCCATGCAAACCGTCCAAGGCTCGACCATGACCACCCCGCAATCAGCTGCTCACGCGCAGCACCACGCGTCGTCCTACTACGCGGCCACCACCAATCGCACCCTTGATCTCAAGCACTTGCAAGGCGAGCTGGAGGCGGACGTCTGCATCGTCGGGGGCGGCTTCAGCGGCCTCAACACGGCTATCGAACTGGCCGAGCGCGGCCTGTCCGTGGTGCTGCTGGAAGCCCACCTGATCGGTTGGGGTGCTAGCGGGCGCAACGGCGGACAGCTGATTCGTGGAGTGGGACATGACGTCGAGCAGTTTCAGCCGGTGCTGGGTAACGAGGGCGTGGACAGCCTCAAACGTATGGGTTTCGAAGCGGTGGACATCGTGCGCGAGCGCATCGAGCGCTACGCCATCGATTGCGACCTGACCTGGGGTTACTGCGATCTGGCAACGAAACAACGGCACGTCGAAGGCTTCGAAGCGGACTACGCCGATCTCCAGCGTCTGGGCTATCCACATTCATTGAGGCTCCTGCCAAGAGACGCGATGGGCGAAGTCATCGGTTCTGATCGCTACGTGGGCGGCCTGATCGATATGGGCTCGGGCCATCTTCATCCACTCAACCTGGCATTGGGCGAAGCAGCAGCAGCCCTATCGCTAGGCGTGCAGCTGTACGAGCGATCCGCTGTCGAACGGATCGATTACGGTCAGCAGGTTCGGGTGCACACCGCGCAGGGCTGCGTGCGTGCCCGTCAGCTCGTGCTGGCCGGCAATGCTTACCTGGGTTCTCTGAACAAATCACTGGCGGGCAAGGTGCTACCGGCCGGCAGTTACATCATTGCCACCGAGCCGCTTCCCGAGGACGTCAGACAGGAATTGCTGCCGCAGAACATGGCGGTCTGCGATCAGCGAGTGGCGCTGGACTACTTCCGCCTGTCGGCCGATGGCCGGCTGCTGTTCGGCGGTGCGTGCCACTACTCCGGACGCGACCCGAAGGACATCGCCGCCTACATGCAACCGAAGATGCTCGAGGTGTTCCCCCGCCTACGAAACACCCGAATCGATTACCAATGGGGCGGCATGATTGGCATCGGCGCCAACCGGCTGCCACAAATTGGACGACTGCCAGACCAGCCCAACGTCTACTACGCCCAGGCCTATGCCGGACACGGCCTGAACGCCACGCACCTGGCAGGACGCCTGCTCGGCGAGGCCATTAGCGGGCAGCTTGAGGGACGCTTCGACCTGTTCTCCCGTGTACCACACCCGACCTTCCCTGGCGGTCAGCGTCTGCGCTCGCCGCTGCTGGCCCTCGGCATGCTCTGGCACCGGCTTAAAGACCAGTTCTGAATTTCGCCGTTGCGCTGGCGTCCAAACTGTCGAGGAACATAACAATCGACAGGAGTGACCTTGCACCTGCACCTGCTCCTTGTGGCAGTGCTATTCCTGGTTGGCTGTGCCGGCCAGATTACACCCGCCCCAACATCTTACGCGCTGCCCAACCAGAACTCGGCACTGACCCAGCAAGTCGAGGCGCTGGCGGCAAAGCAGCCTGCGGGCACCTCCGGATTTCGCCTGCTGTCCGACAGTGCCGAAGCCTTTTCGGCGCGTATACAGATGATTCGCCAGGCCAGGACGAGCCTCGACGTGCAGTACTACATCGTCCACGATGGCTTGAGCACCCGCGCGCTCATAGAAGAGGTGGTGCGTGCGGCGGACCGCGGCGTCAGGGTACGGCTGCTGCTCGATGACACCACGAGCGACGGTAGCGACTACCAGATCGCCACTCTGGCGGCACACCCGAACATCCTGATCCACGTCTTCAACCCCCTGCATATCGGCCGCAGCACTGTGATTACCCGTTCGCTCGGGCGGCTGCTCAACCTATCCCAACAACACCGCCGCATGCACAACAAGCTGATGCTGGCTGACAGCAGCCTGGCCATCGTCGGCGGACGCAACCTGGGCGATGAATACTTCGATGCCGATCAGAGTTTCAACTTCACTGACATCGACCTACTCGCCGCCGGCCCGGTCGCCGAGCAATTGGCGGTCAGCTTCGACCAGTACTGGAACCACACGCTGAGCGTGCCAATCCAACAGTTCTTGCGTCACCCGCCCAACAAGGACGAGCTTGAACTGGCGCGCCGCGATATCACCCGCTACCTCCAAGCCGAACGACAAAAGGACGAGCGCCGCTATCAGCATTTGATGGGCGGGCCGCAGAAGCCTTCACCGCGCGACTGGCTGGCCGACCTGATTTGGGCGCCTGGCGAAGCGCTTTGGGATCACCCCGACAAGATCGAAGCAGCCGGCATTCCAGATGAAAGCCTGCTGCTGACCACTCAACTGCAGCCGAACATGGACCGCGTGCGACGATCCCTGACGCTGATCTCCGCTTATTTCGTGCCAACTGAACAAGGTGCTGAATACCTCGCCGGACACGCCAGGAACGGCGTTGCGGTACAGGTCTTGACCAATTCTCTGGAGGCCACCGACGTGCCGGCCGTGCATGGCGGCTATGCGCCCTATCGGGCCGATCTGCTGAAAGCGGGGGTGAGATTGTTCGAGTTGCGCCGACAACCGGACCAGGAGACCCGCTTCAGTATCAGTGGCGATTCCGAATCCAGCCTGCACAGCAAGGCAGCGGTGTTCGACCAGGAGCGGGTCTTTCTCGGCTCGCTGAACTTCGACCCTCGCTCAGTCCTGTGGAACACCGAAGTCGGCATCCTTATCGACAGTCCGGAATTGGCTCGCGAGGTGCACAAACTCTCGCAGGAGGGCACTTCGCCCGCCGTCAGCTATGAAGTGCGACTGATCGAGCGCAACGGCGTGCGGCGGTTGATCTGGATCGCCGAGGATGACGGGCAGCGAAAGGTCTTGCTGCACGAACCGGGCGGTGCTTGGCGACGGTTCAATGCCTGGTTCAGCCGGGTGATTGGCCTCGAACGGATGCTCTGAGCGACTTCAACTAGCGCAAGGTGTTTCGTGTCACTTCGGCCAATCTTGCCGCGCAAACGGCCGCCGATCTAAAAATAGCTCTTTTGTGTGATACCAGAGCGCCACCTCTTGGCTAGGCTGCCGAGCTGATGCCGTGCTGGTCCAACCGCCTGGCACTTTGCTTCTATAAAAATAAAAAGGAGCGCGACATGAATCATCGCAAATGGCTATGGATGGTGGTTTTGCTGGCGTGCTGGTTTCCAGCTCTGCTCAATCCTGCCCATGCTCAAACCTATACTGCGCTGGAAAGCATGCAAATCCACGCCAACCGAGCGACCAGCAGCCTATTGCTCTATCGAGGCGAAGGTTTCCAGAAGGCGCACCTGGCCCGAATGGAAAGCGACCTCAAAGCGCTAGCCGACAGGGTCGACAGCTTTCCCGGCGCCCGCAACGATCTGCACCCATTGCATCAAGCCTTACAGACAACGCTTCGCGAAGGCGCAAGCTTCGGCCGCGAGGAAGACGACATGCCTTGGGGCTGGCCGCTGCAGATGAGCAAAGCGCTGCGCGATTTCCTAACGGCTGTGCGCAGCCAGCAAGGCGCCAACGTTCGCGCCGAGCTGCCCGCCAAGGTGGAATACCTCACTGTGCAGTACCTCAGCCGCGCCTATGTAGGCTCATTCGAAACCGCCCGCGAACAACCGGATACCTACCTCGGCCAGGACGAGCGCCGCCTCGTACCGTCGATCGACGAGCAACTGGCTGCGCTGGATGGCAAATCGAACGTGGCCATTGCCAAGCTCAAAACACGTTGGGAGTTCCTCAAGGTGGCGCTCGAAGACATGAACAGCGGCAACAACAGCTTCAACACTGCGTCAGGCCGCGCGTTCGCCCCGATCATGGTTGATCGCCACGCGCGCAGCCTCAGCGATCAATGGATGGCGCTCGCCCCTGACTGAGCGCCCTCCTGTCAGGCATCGGCCGGCTGCTGGCGCAGTTGAACCGGGCCGACACGCGCTTCGATCGCGTGGCGCAGGGGTTCGCGCAGCCCGAAGATGAAGCCCAGCTCAGCAGCAATGAACAGTGGCCCGATGATCAGCCCAGTCAGATCGTCGACAAACGCAGGCTTGCGTCCTTCAAAGTAGTGACCGATGAACTGGATAATCCAGCCAACTACGAACAAACCGCCACCGGCGCTCAGCCATAGCGCTGTTGATTGCTGCGCAAGGGCTGCACCGACCCAGACGCAGAGCAACAGCACCGCGCCCATGAGCACGCCGAAGCGCACATCCAGCCGAAGATAGAACAGCGTCGAGATCAACGCGACCAGTGCAACCGGGCTCAGCCATAGCCCGAACGCCTCCACACCTGGACGCGACAGCAGCACGGCGACAGCCAGCACGATCATGGGAATGCCGATGAAATGGCTGAGCAGATTGCGCGGGTCCCGGTGATAGGCCGCGTATTGGGCGAGGTGATCGGTGAGTGTTTTCATGGGACGAGCTCCGAATAGCCTGACTGGCAAGCTTAGCCAGCTCGGCAAGGTGCCGCGCGGTGTCGAGTGGTGGTTGAGCGCCAAAGGTCATGGCGCTTGCGCCAATCAGCGGCTCAGCTAGGGCTCCGGACGATAGCCCAATCGCAGGCCACCCCAGTGACGGCTGTTCACCATGATCGGCACCGACAGGTCATGCATCAGCTCTCCGGTATCGCGGCTGTAGGTCTGCAACAGCACCTTGCGTTCGTGGCTGCCACAGCGCGCGCCGGTACGGTCATTGAACAAGCGCTTGCTGCGGCTCTTGACCTTGTCGATCTCCGGGTCGCCGACCGGGGGCTGGCTGAAGGCACGGTTGTGGGTCGGCACGTAGCCATCCGGCGTAGTCGCGATGGCATAAATTAACGCATCGTTGCGCGCGAGCAGGGGTTCCTGGATCGCCGGCAGCACCTCGTCGGCGTAACGATCGAAACGGGTGTTGTAGCGGATCGGATTGGTGCCCGGCTGCGCCCGGTAATTGCGATCAAACAGATCGTCGACACCCAGGCGCCCGGCCTTCAGATCCGCCTCGAAACGCGCCCCGATGGCAGCCGCCGCTTCGCGCGCGAGGTCGTATACATCCTGGTGGTAGGCATCGAGCTGTACCTCGGCGAGCTGTTCGCTGACGGTTTCCGCCTGCCCTACCAGCTTCTCTGCGGCCTGCTCCAATTGGCGGGTCTGGGTCTCGCTCTCCAGAGCGTCTCCACGCAACTGCTCTACCGCGACGAACAACTGCGCGAGTCGCTCATGATTGCTTGCCGTGCCGGCAGCGATTTCCGCCACCTGGGTTTCGACATTGCCAGCCAACTCGGCAATTCCACTGAGCTGAACTCCTGTTCCTGCGATCTGTGCGGCGGCTTCGTCCAGTTCGCTGGCTTGCTTCTGGATATGGCTGACCACTGCGCCACTTTGCTCACGAATATCGCTAACCATCCGACCTACCTCTTCGGTAGCACTGCTGGTGCGACCGGCCAGGTTTCGCACCTCATCAGCCACCACGGCAAAGCCCCGCCCGGCCTCACCGGCGCGTGCCGCCTCGATCGCCGCGTTGAGTGCGAGCAGGTTGGTCTGGCTGGCAATGGACTGAATCACATCGGTGATCTGACGGATTTCTTCGGTGCGCGCCGAGAGTCCGTCGAGCAGTTCGCGGCTGGCCTTGGTCTGTGCGCTGAGCTGCTGCATGCGTTCGATAGCGTGTTGGAGTTCGACACGCCCACTATCGCTGCTACGCCGCACGGCTTCGGCCGCTTCTAACGCCTGCCGTGCTCGGGCAGCGCTGTCCTGTTCGGTCGCCGTCATCGCCTCGGCGCCATTGGCGATCTCGCTGACCGCAACCAGCTGTGACTGCAACCGTGCCGCCAGTTGCTCAGCGCTGAACGACACTTGAGCTGCCGACAGGGCGTTATGACAGGTGTGCCGGGAGAGGCTCTTGCTCAGCGCAGCGGAACTCAGCTCGCCGGCGTCCTCTGCAACCGGGATGCCCGCCTCGCTGCGCCAAGGGCCGAACCAGGGCCATAGGGCAAGCAACAGGATCGAGATCGCGGTCAGATAGAACGGCAACTCCATCCAGCCATGAAACAACAGCAGGCCCAGCAGGGCCGCTGCGTGCAACAGACAGGCCTTGGGGTGAAGGCGGAAGGTAGGGCGCATCGGTGGCCTCTTGTTTTCGTCCGGTAAAAAGGCGTTGTACCACCTCTGCCAACAAAGAACATTGTCCCTTGGTGGCACATGGCCTTGCCGGACTGGAAACGATTACACACCCGTCGCCGCCCGGCATGCCCGAGTTACCGGGTTAGCGGCTGGACGCGGCCAACCTTAAGCGGCCCTCAAGCCTGACCGTACGTCAGGCCACCGCTTTTTAGCGAGCCTGATCCGGAGCCGTAAGTGGCAGACCGAGCTGAACACGGCGGCGTAGCCAAGGGCTCGGACGATAGCGCGGTTCGTGACCATAGCAGCGCTGCATGCCCTCCAGGATAGTCAGGATTCGAGCCGGGTTGTAATGCGCGGCGAACCCCAGCGGTCCCTTTGGATAGCCAAGGGCCACCGTGACCGCACGGTCGAGCGTCTCTGGAGAAGCGATGCCCTTCTGGGCGATCTCACAGCCAAGGTTGACGATGCTGGCCACGATGCGTTGGCTGACGAATCCCGGAGAGTCGTTGATCACCTCGACCGGCACGCCGTCAGCTCCCAACGCCTGGCGTGCCTGAGCCTCCAATGCTGGGTCGAGCGCTGGTTGACGCATCAGCACGCGGCGTTTTTCAAGGTCACTGAAGAGGTCCAGCGCCACAGTACGCACGCCGGGCAGCCCCAGGCGCTCGATACAGCTACTCGCATCTTCTCCTAGCGGCGTGATCAGACAGATTGCTTGGTCCGAAGGCTCGGCACCCTCCTCGAGAATCGCACCGGCCTGCTGCAATACCGATCTGATGGAGCTGCGCAGGTCGGGCTCGATACTGTCGAGCCAAAATGGCCGATCGATGCTTACCGGCTCGAAGCGGGGCTCAGGCGTGCGGATCTGCTGGCCGTCTTCGTAGCGATAGAAGCCCTGGCCGGTTTTGCGACCGAGCAATCCGGCCGCCACCCGCTGCGCGGCGAGGTAAGACGGTGTGTAGCGCGGATCGTAGTAGAACTGGTCATGCACCGACTCCATCACCGCGTGGGAAATATCCAACCCGGTCAGGTCGAACAATTCGAACGGGCCCATTCGAAACCCGGGCCCGTCCCGCAAAATACGATCGATCTGTTCCGGCGTGGCGATGCCCTCGCTAAGGATGCGCTGCGCCTCGGTGCCATAGGCACGACCGGCGTGATTGACCAGAAACCCGGGAGTATCCGGCGTAATCGCAGGGAAGTGCCCCGCGTGCTCGGCCAGTTGCACCAAGCGCTCAATGACCATCGGGTCGGTGCGCTCGCCGCGCACCACTTCGACAAGTTTCATCAGCGTCACAGGATTGAAGAAGTGATACCCAGCCACCCGCTCAGGCCGCGCGCAGGCACTGGCAATGCGGGTCACGGACAACGAGGAAGTATTGGTCGCAAGGACGGCGTCGGCCGCAACCAGACCTTCAAGCTCAACAAACAGGCTCTGCTTGGCTTCCAGGTTTTCGACGATGGCTTCGATCAGCAGATCGCAGCCGGACAACTCGGCCAGCTGATGGGCTGGCTGCATGCGCTCCAGAATCGCCGGCAGCTCATCGGCGCCCAAACGTCCCTTGGCCACACTGCGCTCAAGCAGTTCACGGTTGAACTGCAGGGCTTGATCGATGGTTTCGGGCCGAGCGTCATACAACCAGACCTGCTGACCGGCGCTGGCAAATAGCTGTGCGATGCCGCGCCCCATGGCGCCGGCGCCGATAATGCCGATACGGGAAAACATGGGAACCTCCTCAGTGGATGGCGTTGCAATTCTGAAATATGATCAACCAATATTCCGCAGTGCGAAACCATGTTCCATCTATTTGAACCTGAGCCTAAAGACTGCCAGACTCCATAGCAAGCCATCCGTGATCGAGCGCCATGTCCGCTTCCGACTATTCGTCCGCCCAACTCCAGCAAGTCCACGCCTCCGTTACCGGTTTCTTTCAAGACATCGGCTGCGAGCTGCTCGCTTACGGTCCGGAGCACGCCACGCTCGCCCTGACGCTGCTGCCGCGCCATCTGAACAATGCTAGCAACATGCACGGCGGCGTCATGGCGACCTTGATGGATGTTGCGATGGGCTTATGCGGCACTTGGGAAGCCGACCCGACAGACCGTCGTGTCGCGATGACGCTGTCGATGAATATCAACTTCAGCGCAGTTGCTGCAGCGGGAAGTCGCATCAGAGCGCAGGCTCGTTGCCGCTCATCCGGACACAAAGTGTTTATGGCCAGCTGCGACTTGCTAGATGAGCAGGATCGATTAATCGCGTTCGGCGAGGGCGTGTTCAAGCGCGGCTCGCTTCGACGGGAGCTCCCGGCCTAGATGACCGCGCTGCTGCCACTGGCTCTGTTCTTTGAGCTTCTGGCTCTAATCACCCGAATTCAGCCGATGAGCGTCATCAGCGGCGCCCTGCTGAGCCTGTTCTTCATCTGGCATTGGCGCTCGCTGATGCCCTATCCACGGCGACTCGGAATCGTCACCGCTGCACTCCTCGGCTACTGGCTGCTGTCTGGCGAAGCAACCTGGCAGCAAGGCGCGCGAATGTTGTCGTCAGCCGCCTATTACGCAGCCTTTATTGGCGCGCTGGGTCTGATGCACTGCCTGGTCAAGCGTCTGCAGCAACTCAGCGAGCTGCATCGCCTCCTGCTGGCCGGCCCTCGCACATGGCTCTACCCGGGCTATCTGCTGAGCACATTCGCGATCAGCTCGGTGCTCAGTTTCGGCATGCTCAACCTGATATGTGGCTCGCTGGAAAATCATCTTGCACGCCGTCCATACAGCGATCATCAGCGCCGCGAAGGCCGCCGCGGCGTGATGGTTACCGCTCTGCGAGGGTTCGCCCTGGTGCCTTTGCTGGCGCCGACGAGCGTTGCGGTGGCGATCCTCACCCGCGAGCTCGGCATTAGCTGGAGCACGTTATTACCCTTCGGCCTGCTAGGCGGCTTGATCCTGCTGTTGTTCGGCTGGCCGGTAGAGAACCGTCGCTTGCAGCAGCTGGCGGACTACCCGGTCGTCGATGCCGGCTTGGACACCCAGCAAGCCGGTGGCCGCCTGAATGGCCTGTTGTTGGGCAGCCTGATCGGCATCGCGCTGATCGCCCTGCTGGCCGCCTTTACCTGGCTCTCCGCCACCCAGGCCGCGATGCTGACGGTGCCGACCGCCGTGATCGCTGTCCTGCTCTGGCAGCGGACTGCGCCGCGCCAGGTGCTCAGTGAGGTCAGCGAAACATTGATCGGCATGCGCAACGAGACATTCATTTTTGCCAGCTCGGCATTACTGGCCGGGTTGGTTGCAGCCGTCTTGCCGGTGCATCATCTTGCGGATCAGCTCGGAAGCACGCCGATGGCACTGTTCGGGCTGGGTGCGGTCGGCGCGTTGGCGGTCATGGCATTGGCGTTGCTTGGCGTCGCGCCGCTGATCTCGTTGAATCTCTGCGCCGCGCTACTGGCGCAACTGGCGAGCCAGGGCCTGACGGTGACGCAACCGGCTGTGGCGCTGTTGTTCGGGTTTTCACTAGCCATGCTGCTCTCGCCCTACGGCCCCTCAGCCGTACTCTTGGCCCGCCACGCCCAGCTGTCACCCTGGCGCATCGCTGTCGGCTGGAATGGGCGTTTCGTCCTCAGCGTACTGATTCCTCTGCTGCTGATACCCCTGCTGGCATGAGGATCCTCGGCTCACATCCAGCCGTATTCGGCCATCGACAATGGTTCGCCATCCCCAACAATGAAATGATCGAGCACCCGTACATCGATCAGTGCCAGGGCATCGCTGAGCTTGCGGGTCAGCTGACGGTCAGCCTGACTCGGCTCGGCGACACCGGATGGATGATTGTGGGTCAGGATGACGGCAGCGGCATTCTGCGCCAGCGCGCGCTTGACCACTTGGCGGGGGTAGACGCTGGCTCCGTCGATGGTGCCGTGGAACAGCACCTCGAAGGCCAACACCCGGTGTTTGGAATCAAGGAAGAGACAGGCAAAGAGCTCGTGCGGCTCGTGCCGCAGACACGCCTTGAGATAGTCACGCACTGCCTGCGGGCTTTCCAGCGCTGAGTCACGGCGGATGCGCTCAGCCAGATGCCGTCTTGCCATTTCCAACACGGCTTGCAGTTGAGCGAACTTGGCCGGCCCTAGCCCCAAGTGTGCGCTGAATTGTTCGCGGTCGCTTTCCAGCAGCGCACGCAGACTGCCGAATTCATTGAGCAGGTAGCGCGCCAGATCCACCGCGCTTTTCCCGGCCACGCCGGTGCGCAAAAAAATCGCCAACAGCTCCGCATCGGACAGCGCCGATGCGCCCTGCTCCAATAGCTTTTCCCGCGGCCGTTCCGCCGCCGGCCAGTCACGAATGCTCATGCCACCTCCATGTCGAGCGTGCCCCTCGTCCTCTGAGGGCGCTGTGCTATCTTAGCGGCCTTTTATCCATGGCAACCGGTCCTCATCGGAACCAGTTCTCACCCCGTAACAAGGCAGGCCTATGCAGCGGCTTTATCGTAAACGCATCGTCCTGGGCGTCGGCGGCGGCATCGCCGCTTACAAGAGCGCGGAGCTGGTGCGCCGGCTACGCGACCAGGGCGCCGAAGTGCGCGTCGTGATGACCAGCGGCGGCCGTGAATTCATCACGCCGCTAACCCTCCAGGCCCTGTCCGGCCATCCGGTTCACCTCGATCTGCTGGACCCTGCGGCAGAAGCCGCGATGGGCCATATCGAGCTGGCACGGTGGGCCGACTTGGTACTGGTCGCGCCAGCTACGGCCGATCTGATGGCACGCCTGGCCCAGGGCGTCGCCAACGACCTGTTGACCACGCTCGTCCTGGCGACCAACGCACCGGTTGCACTGGCTCCAGCCATGAATCAGGCCATGTGGGCAGATCCCGCCACCCAAGCCAACCGCGCGCTACTGGAGCAGCGAGGGATCCGCCTGTTCGGCCCGGCTTCCGGTAGCCAGGCCTGTGGCGATGTGGGGCTTGGCCGTATGCTCGAAGCGGATGACCTGGCTCAGGCCGCTGCTGACTGTTTCGAACGCAGCCTGTTAACCGGAAAGCACCTGTTGATCACCGCGGGGCCGACCCAGGAAAACATCGATCCGGTGCGGTACATCACCAATCACAGTTCCGGGAAGATGGGATTTGCCCTTGCCGAAGCCGCCGCCGAGGCCGGTGCGCGCGTGACCCTGGTCGCCGGGCCGGTGTTCCTGCCTACGCCCGACCGCGTTCAGCGCATCGATGTGGTCAGCGCCCGGGACATGCTCGCTGCGTGTGAAGCGGCGATGCCTTGCGACCTGTTCATTGCCGCTGCAGCGGTTGCCGACTACCGCCCTGAAGTCGTTGCGCCGCATAAATTGAAGAAAGACCCCGCCAAGGGCGACGGCCTGCTGCTGCAGATGGTTCGCAACCCCGACATCCTCGCCACGCTAGCCGGACGGCCGGATCGGCCGTTCAGCGTCGGCTTCGCCGCCGAAACCGAAAACCTGCTGGAGTACGCCACGCGCAAGCTGCGGGACAAGAATCTCGACCTGATCGTGGCCAATGACGTCGCCAACCCGAGCATTGGCTTCAACAGCGAAGAAAACGCCGTCACGGTGATCGACCGCCAGCAGTACGAAACCCGTTTCAGCCAGGCCAGCAAAGGGCACATTGCTCGTCAGCTGATTGCCTTCATCGCCGACCGTTACCATCAGGCCTGACCATGCACAAACTTCAAGCAAAAATTCTCGACCCCCGTCTTGGCACGGATTTCCCGCTGCCCGCGTACGCCACCAGCGGCTCCGCCGGGCTCGACCTGCGCGCCATGCTGCAAGCCGATACGACGCTGGAACCGGGGCAGACACTGTTGATACCTACCGGCCTGTCCATCCATATCGCCGACCCGAACCTGGCGGCGCTAGTCCTGCCGCGCTCTGGCTTGGGGCACAAGCACGGCATCGTGCTGGGCAACTTGGTCGGGCTGATCGACTCGGATTATCAGGGCGAGTTGATGGTGTCCTGCTGGAACCGCGGCCAGACCAGCTTCAACATCGCCATAGGGGAGCGCATCGCCCAGCTAATGCTTGTCCCGGTGATCCAAGCGCAGTTCGAACTGGTGAACGAGTTCGACAGCAGTGAGCGTGGCGCCGGCGGCTTCGGCCACTCTGGCAGTCACTGAGATATTTCTCGCCTTTTTCAGGACGAACCGAGGAGCTCCATGAAACTCTTCAAGCGCACCGCCAAGGACGACGGCGTTCTCAACCCCGCCGATACCGCCCCCTCCCGCCCGCGCCGTAGCGTCGGCCTGAAGACGCTCACACCCGGACTGATCCCTGGGCTGCTGGGGCTCGTGGTCGCTGGCGCGTTGCTCTGGACCGCCCAGCAGAGCAGTCAACAGCAGCAAGCCGGCGAACTCGCCCACGCGTGGGGTCAGAGCCAAGCTTCGGCGATCAATCAGGCGCTCCGCCAACTGGCCGAAGACACGCGCGCTGCCGCCAGCGATCCGCAACTGCTCGAAGCACTGCGTAGCGAGCAGCCGCAACAGATACGTGCCGTCGAACGTGAGCTCGGCTACCGGGACGGCGTCATCGATGCGCATCTCAGTCTGCGCGGCCAGGCGCGAACGGATGCCAGCCGGCCCGGACCGCTGAATTTTTCCGCACTGGATATGCTGCAGCGCGCCGAGAACGGGCAAACGCCTGCAACCGAAGCGTTCAAGGTCGGCAACCGCTGGTTGCTCTACAGCGCGGCGCCGTTGCGCATGGCTCCCGAGCAGCCGATTCAGGGCACCCTCCTGTTGGTAACCAGCCTGGAGCGCTTCCTGGCCACCCTGCCGCAGTTGCCGACCGAAGCCGGGCAATTGCGGCTGGTGCAACAATTCAACGGAGCTCCGACACAGCTGTTGGTTCAGCGTGGCGGGGCCGGCCTGGATCAGGCGTCAATAGAGCTGCCAAGCAACAACCCGAACTGGAAGATCAGTTTCTTGCCTGCATCGGAGCTTGGCACTGCGGGCCACTCGCCATTACCGATACTGGGGGCGGCCCTGGCGGCCCTCTGCGGACTGCTGCTCGGCCTGCAGGCAGTGCTTAGCGCACAGCAAAGAAGGCTCCGTGAAGATGTCTTGCATCTGGGCCAGATGGTTCAGGAACTCTCCAACGGCAAGACCATCAAAACACCGACCTTGAGCCTGCCGGCGCTCGACGCACTGGCCAAGAGTCTGGTCCGACTGCCGCTCCGCACCGCCGGGATGTCATCGACCAAAGCCCCGACTGCAGAGCAGCCCGCGGTTCGGCAAGCCCCATCTACCGAATATGTCGACCCTCTTTTCCAGGACACCGACATTCTCGACATCGACATTCTCGACGAGGACCAGGATTGGCTTGGCCTCGATACCAAGGAGCGAGAAAACGCAATGAGCGCCCCTAAAGCCCCGCAACTGCCCGCGAGCATCTTTCGCGCCTATGACATCCGCGGCGTTGTCGGCGACAGCCTGACCACCGAAACCGCTTATTGGATAGGCCGAGCAGTAGGCTCCGAAAGCCTGGCCCAAGGTGAGCCGAACGTGTCGGTCGGCCGCGATGGCCGACTGTCCGGACCTGAATTGGTCCAGCATCTGATCCAAGGATTGGTGGACAGCGGTTGCAGCGTCAGCGACGTCGGCATGGTGCCGACCCCGGTGCTCTACTACGCCGCCAACGTCCTGGCAGGCAAATCCGGCGTGATGCTCACCGGTAGCCACAACCCGCCGGACTACAATGGCTTCAAAATCGTGATCGCGGGCGACACCCTCGCCAACGAGCAGATCCAAGCGCTACGCCAGCGCATCGAAACCGGCAATCTCAGCGAAGGCGTTGGCCAAGCGGAGCAGGTCGACGTGCTGGAAAGTTACTTCAAGCGCATCCGTGACGACATCGCCGTGGCCAAGCCGATGAAGGTGGTGGTGGACTGCGGCAACGGCGTCGCTGGCGTGATCGCGCCGCAACTGATCGAAGCACTGGGCTGCAAGGTCATACCATTGTTCTGCGACGTTGATGGCAACTTTCCCAACCATCACCCCGACCCGGGCAAGCTGGAAAATCTCGAGGACCTGATCGCCAAGGTCAAATCCGAAAATGCCGACCTGGGCTTGGCCTTCGACGGCGACGGCGACCGCGTCGGTGTGGTGACCAATGCGGGAACTGTGGTCTATCCAGACCGTCTGCTCATGCTGTTCGCGAAGGACGTAGTCTCGCGCAACCCAGGCGCCGACATCATCTTCGACGTCAAATGTACCCGACGCCTGACACCGTTGATCAGTGGCTACGGTGGCCGTCCGGTGATGTGGAAGACGGGTCATTCGCTGATCAAGAAAAAAATGAAAGAGACCGGTGCGCTGCTCGCAGGCGAGATGAGTGGCCACATCTTTTTCAAGGAGCGCTGGTACGGCTTCGATGACGGCATCTACAGCGCCGTGCGCCTGCTGGAGATCCTCAGCCAGGACAAGCGCAACGTGGAACAGGTCTTCTCGGCTTTCCCTAACGACATCTCGACGCCCGAAATCAATATTCAGGTCACCGAGGAGAGCAAGTTCACTATCATCGAGTCGCTGCATCGCGACGCCCATTGGGGCGACGCCAACATCACCACCCTCGATGGTGTGCGGGTCGATTACCCGAAAGGCTGGGGCCTGGTACGCGCCTCGAATACCACACCGGTGCTGGTGCTGCGTTTCGAAGCCGAAACCGAGGAAGAGCTCAAGCGCATACAGGAAGTCTTCCGCGCGCAGCTTTATACTGTCGCGCCTGACCTCACCCTGCCGTTCTGACTTGCGGAGCCTTGCATGACCCTCAGCCGTGAAGCCGCCACACAATTCGCCCAGGTTCTGTCCGAGGCACTGCCCTATATCCGCCGGTTCGTCGGTAAGACGCTGGTCATCAAATACGGCGGTAATGCGATGGAAAGCGAGGAGCTGAAAACCGGCTTCGCTCGCGACATCGTGCTGATGAAGGCAGTGGGTATCAATCCGGTGGTGGTCCACGGTGGCGGCCCGCAGATTGGCGACCTGCTCAAGCGCCTGAACATCGAAAGCCACTTCATCGATGGCATGCGGGTCACCGACAGCCAGACAATGGACGTGGTGGAAATGGTCCTTGGCGGCCAGGTCAACAAAAGCATCGTGAGCCTGATCAACCAGCACGGCGGCGCGGCCATTGGCCTGACCGGCAAAGATGCCAATCTGATCCGGGCGAAAAAGCTCAAAGCCACACGCCAAACGCCAGAGATGACATCTCCCGAAATCATCGACATCGGCCAGGTTGGCGAGGTCACCGGCGTCAATACCGAGCTGCTGGAAATGCTGGTGCGCGGCAACTTCATCCCGGTCATTGCGCCAATCGGCGTAGGCCCGGACGGCGAATCCTACAACATCAACGCTGATCTGGTCGCAGGCAAGGTCGCCGAGGCGCTGAAGTCAGAAAAGCTGATGCTGCTGACCAACATCGCCGGCCTCATGGACAAGCAGGGCCAGGTACTGACCGGGCTGACCACCTCACAGGTCGACGAACTGATCGCCGATGGCACCATCTATGGCGGCATGCTGCCGAAGATTCGCTGCGCCCTCGAAGCCGTCCAGGGCGGCGTGCACAGCGCGCATATCATTGACGGCCGTGTACCGAATGCCGTGTTGCTGGAAATCTTTACCGACATCGGCGTCGGCACGCTGATCACCAATCGCAAAACGTCCGTTTCTCACTGATACGGTCATGAAAAAGCCCGGCCTCTATAATGAGAGCCGGGCTTTTTTTCGCCTTGTTCAAGCGCTATTCGGACTGACCAAGCAACTCGGCCACTCGCTCACGCTCTCGGCCATAGCTGACTTCGGCCTGTTTGCGGGTCTGCCTGTAACGCTCGACGTCCCGTTTCAGGCTGGCCTGCTCTTTGGCCAGATTGTCGATCTGTACCAGCAGCTGCTCAGGCACCGTCCGTCCGGCGCGCTCATGGTTTGCCGCCTGGCTCTGAAGATTCGCCTGCTGTGTCCGCAACGATTGCAGGTTGCCGCGAGTGATACCGATAATGCTGTCGAGCTCTGATAGCCTGCGCGCCTTGGCGCGCTCGACATCAGCAACACTGGCATACAGCCGCAGCAGTTGAGCATCGGTCTCAGCTCGGGCCTTGGCTTCCAGCAGAAGTTGGCGCTCTTGCGCAGTTGGCGCAGGCGGCACTACGTGCGTCACACGGCCTTGGTCGTTGAGGACTTCATAACCGCGTCCAATGAACTGCGGTGGCACACCGTGCCGGTCGAGGACCACTACACCCTTGTCATCGACATACCGATACAGCTCAGCTTGCGCTACCGTCGCGCCCAGTAAACCCAACAGCAACAGCGCGCTGCTCCCTATTCGCATACTTCAGCCTCTTCCGTATTCGGTGCTTGCGGCACTGCCCGTCGAAATGCCTGATTGTTCTTGCCCGAAGGGTCTCAGCTTATACAAACCCCATCACAGTTGTGCAGCAATAAGTACACCAACTGCGAGAATGAACCGCTTGATCATGACTGATTCAAGCGACACGCCGCGACTCGCAAGGGTTTAGATTGGCAGCGCCCGAGCGAAACAACCCGGATAGCGGAGTTCAGAAGAACCGGACGGCTGCCGGTAGCAGCATGCCACCGACGCACCTCCTGACGCTGAACCGTCACAATTCGTCAGTTGCTGACAAAACGCACAACAGCTGACGCAGCCATGGTCAGCGGTGAATTATCGCGAGACCTGCACCGGCCGATGAGTCGCCAGACGAGCCGGTCTTAGATGCCGTATTGATCCCGGTAGGCCTCGACAGCGGGCAAGTGGCACTTGAGCTGCTCATCCTGGCCAAGGAACTCCAATACCTGAGCCAGTGAAACGATGCTCACCACGGGCATGCCGTAGTCCTGTTCCACTTCTTGAATGGCGGACAGCTGACCCTGACCCCGCTCCTGCCTATTCAGCGCAATCAGCACACCGGCAGCTTGCGCGCCCTGTGCCCGGATGATCTGCATGACTTCGCGGATCGCGGTTCCGGCAGTGATCACGTCATCGACAATCAGCACGCGACCTCTGAGCGGCGCACCGACCAACGTACCGCCTTCGCCATGGTCCTTCGCTTCCTTGCGGTTGAAGCACCAGGGCAGGTCACGCTGATGGTGTTCGGCCAGAGAGATCGCCGTCGCAGCAGCGAGAGGAATGCCCTTGTAGGCGGGGCCGAAAATCACGTCGAAATCGATACCACTATCGGCGACTGCGGCCGCGTAGAAGCGCCCCAACTGAGCCAGCGCCGATCCGCTGTTGAACAACCCGGCATTGAAAAAGTAGGGGCTGGTGCGCCCAGACTTCAGAGTGAACTCACCGAAGCGCAAAACCCCGCGCTCGATGGCGAAGCGAATGAACTCGCGCTGGTACGCCTGCATGAAGGATATTCCCGGAAGACACTGACTTAGCTAATTGCGAAGAGCTTGGGTTATCATACACGCACGTGTTTTTAGGGGCCATTTATGCGGATCATCAGCGTCAACGTGAATGGCATTCAAGCGGCGGCGCAGCGGGGTTTGCTCAGCTGGCTGCAAGCGCAGAATGCCGATGTCATCTGCCTGCAGGATACCCGCGCCTCCGTAGTAGAACTCGACGATCCGGCCTACCAGCTCGACGGCTATTTCCTCTATACCGTTGATGCCGAACTTCCCGAACAAGGCGGTGTTGCCTTGTACTCCAGGCTGCAGCCAAAGGCTGTCATCATGGGTCTTGGGTTCGAAACCGCCGACCGCTACGGCCGTTATTTGCAAGCGGATTTCGACAAGGTCAGCATTGCCACGCTGCTGCTGCCAACCGGGCGCGGCGGGGACGAAGACCTGAACCAGAAATTCAAGTTCATGGACGATTTCGCTCATTATCTTGATAAGCAGCGCCGCAAGCGTCGCGAATACATCTACTGCGGCTCGCTATATGTCGCTCACCAAAAACTGGACGTCAAAAACTGGCGCGATTGCCAGCAGACGACCGGCTTTCTGGCCCCGGAGCGCGCCTGGCTCGATGAGATCTTCGGCAACATGGGCTACATCGATGCCCTACGCGAAGTTACTCGTGAGGGCGATCTGTACAGCTGGTGGCCCGACACCGAACAGGCCCAGATGCTGAACCTGGGCTGGCGATTCGACTATCAGATCCTCACGTCCGGCATGCGTCGCTTTGTCCGCAACGCGCGCCTGCCGCGCCAGCCACGTTTCTCTCAACATGCGCCGCTGGTCGTGGATTACGACTGGACACTTAGCCTCTGAGCTATCCGCTAGAACAGCCCTAAGCGGGCATGTTCTTGCCGTGCCGACCTGAGCTAGATGCTACTTAACAATGCGCCAGCAAAACGGATAGCGATAGGGTTTTCCCTCGTTGGCACGGATGCCCGCGATCACCACCAGCACCAATGCCACCACGCTGATAAGCGCCATTAAGGGAAATCCGATCAGAACCCAGGCAAGCACCCCGCAAATCATCAGCAGGATGCTAAAGGTGAGCTGGAAGTTCAGCGCTTCCTTGCCCTGCTCGTCGACGAAGGGATCCATGTCCTTTTTCAACTGCCAGACGATCAACGGGCCCAGTACATTCCCGATCATTGGCACCAGAAACCAGAAGAACGCCGAGTAATGACAGAACATGGCCCACTGCCGCGCTTGCGGAGAGGGCTGCGGAACCAATTCCTGATCAGACATGACGCTCTCCTCCGGATTAATCAGCCAGCGCGGCAACCTGCAGAGCGAATAGCTCCTGCATACCGGCCTGCGCTAACGCAAGCATGGCATTCAACTCATCTGGTTGGAACGGCGCACCTTCTGCGGTGCCTTGCACCTCAATGAAGCCGCCAGCGCTGGTCATCACTACATTCAGGTCAGTCTCGGCCGCCGAGTCTTCAAGATAATCAAGATCGAGGACCGATTCGCCCTGGTAAATACCTACCGACACAGCCGCGACCATTTGCTTGAGTGGATCGCCGCTCTTCAACCCGCCGCGTTTCTTCAGCAATTTCAGCGCATCGACCAGCGCCACCATCGCCCCGGTGATCGACGCAGTGCGAGTACCGCCATCGGCCTGGATCACATCACAATCGATGTAAATGGTGTTTTCGCCCAACTTGCTCATGTCCAGCGAGGCACGCAACGAACGACCTATCAACCGCTGGATTTCCAGCGTACGTCCACCCTGCTTGCCCCGGCTGGCTTCGCGCTGGTTACGATCGCCGGTCGCTCGCGGCAGCATGCCGTACTCGGCGGTCAACCAGCCCTGCCCTTGCCCTTTGAGGAAGCGCGGCACGCCATTTTCGATACTGGCGGTGCAGATCACCTTGGTATCGCCGAACTCCACCAAAACTGAGCCCTCGGCGTGCTTGGTGTAATTGCGAGTAATGCGGATCGATCGCAGCTGATCGGCGGCGCGGCCACTGGGACGCTTCATGAGGCTTATCCTGGTCTGAGTGAATTGACGGCCATTATAGAGGCCTGACCTACGCTAAGGGCCACCGTCGAGCCACTCGGATCAGTAGTCAGCCATGCCAATCGAGCACCTGATTCGCCAAACGACGCCACTACAGAAGACGACGCACCGGCGTCACTGGCGGCATTTTCCTTTACAATCCTCCGCCTTTCGTCATCGCACCGAGAGGTTTCCCCATGATTCACAGCATGACCGCTTTCGCCCGCGCCGAGCAGGCCGGCGAGCACGGCACCCTCATCTGGGAGATCCGCTCGGTCAACCATCGCTACCTTGAACCGCACCTGCGCTTACCCGAGGCTTTCCGCGATCTCGAAGGCGCGGTCAGGGAGGCGCTGCGCAAGGGGCTGTCGCGCGGCAAGGTCGAGTGCACCCTGCGCTTCGCTGAAGAGGCTGCTGGACGATCGATGCAAGTCGACCCGGAGCGGGCTCGCCAGCTGATCAGCGCGGCTGAAAAGGTTGCGGCATTGATTAAGCAGCCAGCACCGCTCAACCCGCTGGAGATCCTCGCCTGGCCAGGCGTGCTGGTCGGCGACTCGACGGACCCACAAGCACTCAACAACGCCGCACTGCAGTTGTTTCATCAGGCCTTGGAACAGATGAAGGCTGGCCGTCTACGCGAAGGCGAAGAGCTTGCCCACCTGATCAACGAACGCCTTGATGCCATCGGTACGGAAACTGCCACGCTTCGCAGTCAGGTGCCGCAGATGCTCGCGGCACAGCGCCAGAAACTCATCGACCGCTGCGCTGAGATGCGTGTCGAACTGGACCCTCAGCGCCTCGAGCAGGAGCTGGTAATGCTGGCGCAGAAGAGCGATGTCGCCGAAGAGCTCGATCGTCTTGGAACCCACGTCACCGAGGTGCGCCGGGTGTTGAAGTCCGGCGGAGCGGCCGGGCGGCGCCTGGATTTTCTCATGCAGGAACTAAACCGCGAGGCCAACACGCTCGGCTCCAAGGCGTTCGACACGCGCAGCACCCAGGCGGCGGTCAATCTCAAGGTGCTGATCGAACAGATGCGCGAGCAGGTCCAGAACATCGAATAGCAACTAAGCTTGGCCTGACTTGACGGGCCAATCCGCCAGATCCTAAGTCAGCAATCCGCTAAGAGAATTACATGGCAGCCTCCACCGGTACGCTCTACATCGTTTCCGCGCCTTCCGGGGCCGGCAAGACCAGCCTGGTCAAGGCCCTGCTCGATGCGCAACCGCAGGTTCGGGTTTCGGTTTCACACACAACCCGGCCGATGCGTCCAGGCGAGGTGGATGGCGTGAACTACCACTTCGTCAGCCGTGAGGAGTTTCTGCAACGCCTGGAGCATGACGAATTCCTCGAGCACGCCGAGGTCTTCGGCAACCTGTACGGCACCTCGCAGCGCTGGCTTGAGCAGACCCTGAACGAAGGCTTCGATCTAATCCTCGAGATCGACTGGCAAGGCGCACAGCAGGTTCGCCGCTTGATGCCGCAGGCCAAGTCGATCTTCATTCTGCCGCCAACTCAGGAAGCCCTGCGCCAGCGCCTGACCAACCGCGGCCAGGACAGCGACGATGTGATCGAAACACGCATGCGTGAAGCGGTCAGCGAAATGACCCATTATGTCGAATACGATTATCTGGTGATCAACGACGACTTCGCCCACGCGTTGATTGACCTGCAGGCAATCTTCCGTGCTAACCAGCTTCTGCAGGCCGCTCAGCAACAACGCTTCGAAGGGTTGCTCGGGCAATTGCTGGCCTGAAACAGCTGCGAAGCCGCCCTCGATGGACGGGACGGCTGGCACCGAAACGCAGGAAAGCTTTGCTGCGTCTACTTCCGGGTTGGTAGCCTGAAGCTGCTTTCCTGTTTTACCGCTTCCCTATTGGCTGGTGATTTTTTAGACTATCCCGTCCGCTCGCCCATTCGGGCACGCTTTACCGTTATTGATGAGGAACACCATGGCCCGCGTTACCGTTGAAGACTGCCTGGACAACGTAGATAACCGCTTCGAGCTGGTCATGCTCGCTACCAAGCGTTCGCGCCAACTTGCCACCGGTGGCAAAGAGCCCAAGGTAGCCTGGGAAAATGACAAGCCGACCGTCGTGGCCCTGCGTGAAATCGCCTCCGGCCTGGTGGATTACGATGTAATCGCTCAGGACGAAATTGTCGATGACGAGCCACTGTTCGTTCAGTACGAGGAAGAGCCCAACGAGGCCCTCTGATTAAATGCCAGGTCGAAGTCGAACCGCAGCCATAGCGCCCCGCCGGCAAGGAGCAATCCCTTGCCAGCCATAGACGCTCTTGCTGATCGCCTGTCGACCTATCTCGGCGCTGACCAGGTCAATCTGGTCCGTCGTGCCTATTTCTACGCCGAGCAGGCCCATGACGGCCAGCGTCGGCGCAGCGGTGAAGCTTACGTCACCCACCCCCTCGCGGTAGCCAACATTCTCGCTGACATGCACATGGACCATCAGAGCCTGATGGCCGCCATGTTGCATGACGTCATCGAGGACACCGGTATCGCCAAGGAGGCACTCACCGCGCAATTTGGCGAAACTGTCGCTGAGTTGGTGGATGGGGTCAGCAAACTGACCCAGATGAAGTTCGAAACCAAGGCCGAAGCCCAGGCGGAAAACTTTCAGAAGATGGCCATGGCCATGGCGCGCGACATTCGCGTGATTCTGGTCAAGCTCGCTGACCGCTTGCACAACATGCGCACCCTCGAGGTCTTGGCCGGTGAAAAGCGCCGGCGCATCGCCAAGGAAACCCTGGAAATCTACGCACCCATTGCCAACCGGCTGGGCATGCACGCGATGCGCGTGGAATTCGAAGATCTGGGTTTCAAGGCCATGCACCCGATGCGCTCGGAGCGGATACGCGCTGCGGTACGTCGCGCGCGCGGCAATCGCAACGAAATCGTCGAAAAGATCGAGCAGTCGCTGATTCACTGCCTCGAACGCGACGGCCTGGAAGGCGAAGTAGTAGGCCGCGAGAAGCACCTCTATAGCATCTACAAAAAGATGCGCGGCAAGCGAAAGGCGTTCAACGAGATCATGGACGTCTATGCGTTCCGGATCGTCGTCGACAAAGTCGATACCTGCTATCGCGTACTCGGCGCGGTACACAGTCTCTACAAGCCCCTGCCCGGTCGCTTCAAGGATTACATCGCGATCCCCAAGGCCAACGGTTACCAGTCCCTGCATACCACGCTGTTCGGCATGCACGGGGTGCCCATCGAGATCCAGATCCGCACCCGCGAGATGGAAGAGATGGCTAACAACGGTATCGCGGCGCACTGGTTGTACAAGTCCAACGGGGAAGAAACCGCGAAAGGCACCCACGCCCGCGCACGGCAGTGGCTCAAAGGCGTGCTGGAACTGCAGGAACGCGCTGGCAATTCCCTTGAGTTCATCGAAAGCGTGAAGATCGATCTGTTCCCGGACGAGGTCTATGTCTTCACGCCCAAGGGCAGCATCATGGAACTGCCGAAGGGCTCCACCGCGGTGGACTTCGCCTACGCCGTGCACACCGACGTCGGCAACACTTGCATTGCCTGCCGCGTCAATAGGCGCCTGGCGCCGCTCTCGCAGGCGCTGGAAAGCGGTTGTACCGTTGAGATCGTTACCGCTCCGGGCGCGCGCCCCAACCCGGCCTGGCTGAACTTCGTGGTCACAGGAAAGGCGCGAACGCACATCCGCCATGCACTGAAACTGCAGCGTCGCTCGGAGTCGATCAACCTCGGCGAGCGCCTGCTAAACAAGGCATTGGCGGGTTTCGAAACCAGCCTGGAAGGCGTTGCCCCGGAGCGCATCCGCACGGTGCTCAATGAGTACCACATGGAAGTCATCGAGGATTTGCTCGAGGATATCGGCCTTGGCAATCGCATGGCCTATGTCATTGCCCGACGTCTGCTGGCCAGTGAAGGCGAACAAGCACCAAGCGCTGAAGGGCCACTGGCTATCCGTGGCACCGAAGGTCTGGTGCTCAACTACGCCAAGTGTTGCACGCCGATTCCTGGCGATCCTATCGTCGGCCACCTGTCCGCGGGCAAGGGTATGGTGGTGCACCTCGACACCTGTCGCAACATCGCGGACGTGCGGCACAACCCGGATAAATGTATCCAGCTGTCCTGGTCCAAGGACGTCACTGGAGAGTTCAACGTCGAGCTACGCGTTGAGTTGGAGCACCAGCGCGGCCTGATCGCTCTGTTGGCTGGCAGCGTCAATGCGGCGGACGGCAACATAGAAAAGATCGGCATGGACGAGCGCGACGGCCGCATTAGCGTCGTTCAGCTGGTGGTCAGTGTGCATGACCGCGTACATCTGGCGCGCGTGATCAAGAAGCTTCGTGCGATCAAGGGCGTCATGCGCATCACGCGCATGAAAGCCTAGGTCCACACGGCAACGCACCGGGGCTTTTGCCCGCTCGCTTCTGCCCGTATCCTCTGGGGCCGCACTCTTCTATCGGAGCACCCCATGAGCAAGACCGTGATCCACAGCGACAACGCACCCGCCGCCATTGGCACCTATTCCCAAGCGATCAAGGCTGGCAATACCGTCTACATGTCCGGTCAGATTCCGTTGGACCCGAAGACCATGGAACTGGTGGAAGGCTTCGAAGCACAGACCGTACAGGTCTTCGAAAACCTCAAGGCCGTCGCCGAAGCTGCTGGCGGTTCGCTCAAGGACATCGTCAAGCTGAACATCTTTCTCACCGACCTCGGCAACTTTGCCACCGTCAACGAGGTCATGAGCCGCTATTTCCAGCAGCCCTACCCCGCCCGTGCAGCCATTGGCATCGCCGCGCTACCCAAGGCTGCACAAGTTGAAATGGACGCCATCATGGTGCTCGAGTGATACCCAGCTAGCCAATCAGCGGTCGCAGGGAACGCTACTGATGAATCCGCCCGGGCGCGTGGCACTACGCCTCCTCCTTGCCTGCAGCGGCCTGCTGGCAGCATGTGCGCTCTACCTCACCGAGCCAATGCTGCTGCAGACGCTGCGCAACAGCCTGTTCGACCAGTACCAGCGCTGGCAGCCGCGGCCCGAACCGGCACAGACCAAGGTGCTGGTGGTTGATATCGACGAGGACAGCCTCACACGTATCGGACAGTGGCCCTGGCCTCGCGATCTGTTGGCGCAGCTGACGGATCGACTGCGTGAGGCCGGTGCCGCTGTTGTGGTGTTCGATGTGTTGTTCGCCGAACCGGACCGCAACTCTCCAACGCAACTGCTCGGCCAGCTTGCCCCCGAGCTGGCAGCGCAACTGCAGCCGTTACCTGACCACGACCAGCTGTTCGCCAACGCGCTAGAGCGCCAGCCCAGCGTCCTTGGTTTTGCAGCAACCCGCGAACCCAGTCAAAACACTCCCGTGAGCCGCTTTGCCGTGCGGTTGCGGGCCGATACAGAAACGCCGGAGTTTCCCGCCTATGCCGGGACCGCCACTGCGCTGCCGCTGCTCGACAGCGCTGCGGCCGGGAGCGGCGCGATGACCTTCCAGCCAGATGGGGACGGCGTGGTACGGCGCGTGCCGCTGATGATCAGGGTGGGCGACCACCTGCTGCCATCGCTGTCAGCCGAAGCCATACGTGTTTACCTGAAACAAGCGCTCTACCGCATCGATACCAATGCGCGCAGCGCCGTTGAGCAGCTCCATATTGGCCGTATAGGCCTTCCAACAAACCGCCACGGCGAATTCTGGGTGCATTACCGATCAGACATGAGCGCACAAAGCCTGCCCGCCTGGCAGCTGTTCGAGGAACGGCCAGACGCCAGGTTGCAAGACGCGATCGTGCTGGTCGGAAGCTCGGCGCAAGGGCTGCAGGACCTGCGCTTCAGCCCGCTTGGCGGCATGATGCCCGGGGTCGAGGTGCATGCGCAGGCAGTCGAGCAAGCGTTGTTCGGCACACCGCTGCAACGCCCATACTGGGCCAGCCCGCTCGAGGCACTGACGCTTCTGCTCGCTGCGCTGCTGCTGTGCGGCGTAACGCTTAGCACCGGTGCACTTATGGGCGCTCTGGTTTCCGGCGGATTGTTGCTCGCCCTGAATCTGATTGCCTGGTGGGCCTTTTCGCGCCACGGATTACTGTTCGATGCGATCAGCCCCAGTATTGGCCTGGCCATTACCTACCTGGGCGCCAGCGTTGCGCGCCATCGCGCCAGTGAACGGCAGCAGCGCTGGGTGCGCGCGGCTTTTTCTCGCTACATCTCACCGAATTTGGTCGAACACCTGGTCCGCAACCCTACGCAGTTGCGGCTGGGTGGCGAACGTCGGCCCTGCAGTTTTGTGTTCACCGACCTGACCGACTCTACTGCGCTAATGGAGGCACAATCACCCGAACAGCTAGTCAGTATGTTCAACCAGTACCTCGAGGGCATCATCCAGATCGCTTTTCGCCATGAAGGGACGCTCGAGCGGATCATGGGCGATGGCCTGGCAATTCTATTCTCCGCACCGCTGATTCAAAGCGACCACCAGAACCGCGCCCTCGCCTGCGCCCTGGAAATTCGCCAGTTTACACGCCAGCACGCGAACACCCAGCGAGCGGCAGGCGTCGACTTTGGGCGGACCCGCATCGGTGTGCATAGCGGCGAAGTGGTGGTGGGTAACTTTGGCGGCTCCACACTGTTTGACTACCGCGCCCTGGGAGACGCGGTCAATGTCGCCGCGCGGCTCGAAGGCCTGAACCGCTATCTGGGTACCGAGCTCTGCGTGTCGGAGACGATACGCAAAGCCAACCCGCAGAGCCCTATGCGCCCTGTCGGTAACGTACTACTCAAAGGCAAGGAGCAGCCTATCCGGCTCTACGAGCCCTGCGAAACGGAGGCGGACGATCCGTATGAGGCGGCTTATACGTTGATGTCCGATGGGGACGAAGGCGCCCTTGCGAGTTTCGAACAGTTGCACGCGCAACGGCCCGACGATGCGCTGGTGCGCTTTCAGTTAACGCGGCTGCGCAGCGGAGAGCGCGGTGAGCATATCGTGATGACTGATAAATAAGGCGTCTCAGCGCACGCTGATCTCGACTCGTCGATTGCGCGGCTCCGAAACGCCGTCAGGCGTCTTGATCAGCAGGTTGCGTTCGCCATGGGACGAGACCCTAAGATCGATCACCTCGATATGGCGCTTTCGCAACATCTCGGCCACAGCCTTGGCTCGGATTAGCCCTAGCTGCTCGTTCCAGCGCTGGCCACTGAGGGTGTCGGTGTGACCTATGACCGATACCGCCGAAGGTCCACGTTGGCGGATCGTTTCGAATGCATCCTCGATAGCCTGCTCCGACTCTTCGGTGAGTTCGGCGCTGCCAATCTTGAAATACAGCTGGAAACGTTGCGGCAACGCTGGCTGCGCGGCCAGGGCGGCCGAGAAGTCACGTGCGATGCGCAGGTTGCCAACCTCGAACGGCCCCGAGCCGAAGCCCCTTGAACCGATCACGGCGCCCTGATGTTTGCGATCAAGACGCGTCTGGCCCTGTGCATCTTCGATGACCACCGCACCCGTGGTGCCATCGGGGCTTTCCAATAACACGACGTAATTACCCGTCGCACACCCGGTCAGCAGGGCGAAACACAACAGCGCAAAGGTTTTTTGTAGCATTCGCCTCACTCGCTAACCTTCACCAGAAAATGCGTACCGCGCACGCCGATCGTACCGGTTGGGGTTTTCAGTTCGACTGCCTCGGGCTTGAGCTTGGCAATCACGCCCGAGATAAAGTTCAGCGTGCCTCGACTGATGCGGGCGCTCAGTTTCAGCTCCTCGTGGGCCGGCTCGAACTGATACTCGTCCAAGGTGAACTCGCTGTTGGGACCGAAAGACAACACCGTGTTGTCGCTCAGAGTGACCCCCATCGCCCCCTGGGCACCAGTGCGCAGCGTCGCACCAATGATCACAGCCTGGCCCACCCGCGCATCGATGGTCTGTCCACGGCTGGTCATAGTCGCCTCGCCCTGCACTTTCATGATGTAACCAATGGGCTCGCTGATTTCGGCTGCGGCTACCAATCCTGAGGCCGTCAAAAAGCCAAGGACCAGCACAGTTCGGGCAATTTTTGCTACTGGGGCGATTCTAGTCACCATGATCAATGTAACCTCCGTGGCTGGCCAATGGCCTGCGAATCGGTGCACAGCGCCTCTGGCTTCGGCCACCGATGTTTTCCTGGCATTCCCGTCAAGTAATCGCCGCAGGATGCAGTATGACCTCTAGCAAATACAAGCTCAGCTACGAGACCTGGGCCGCAGCACTGGTGACGATGTTTATTCTCGTACCCACCGTACCGGTACTTCTCCTGGCCGGATTCGAGTGGCTCGGCCTGCGCGAAATCTTGCTCGCTGAGCTGCTGTTCATGTTTGTCTGCCTACCCCTGCTCTTCGTATGCCTAACGAGCATTCGTCGCTCATTAGGCGCTCTGGCAGAAGACACCCGTCGCATCCGGGAGCTCGATTTCAGCCCACGCAACAGCCCCCGCTCGCCCATCCGCGAGCTCGACGACCTGCACCGTCAGCATGACATCATGCGACGGTCAATACGCGCACAGAACCAGGCACTGGAAACGGCCCAAGAGAAACTGGCAGGTCTGGTCGAAAACGGCATGCTGTTGTCTTCCGAGCGCGATAAGCACCGCCTGCTCCAGCACATCCTGATGCAAGGCAAGCGGATCTGTAACGCAGATGCCGCCACGCTCTACCTGATGACCGATCACGACAGCCTGCGCTTCACCCTGCGCTCGAAGGCTGACCAATTACCTGCATTCGAACTGCCGTTGCATGACCCGGAAACCGGCACGCCCAACGAGCGGCACGTGTCGACCTATGTGGCCCTGCGCCGGGAAACCGTGATCATCGATGACGTCTACCGCGAGACGCGCTTCGACCTCTCGGGAACACGGCGCTTCGATATGGAGTCCGGCTACCGCACGGTCTCGATGCTCTGCGTGCCGCTAGTAGCACACAGCGGCGAAGTGCTCGGCGTCCTGCAATTCATGAACGCGATCGACCCCGCTAGCGGCGACGTCACCAGTTTCAGCAGGCAGAACCTCCGCTTCGTCGAAGCGCTGGCATCCCAGTCGGCCGTTGCGCTGGAGAACCACAACCTGATCGACTCGCAGACCGCCTTGATCGACTCGATGATCGAAATTCTGGCCGGCGCCATCGATGCCAAGAGCGCTTATACAGGCGGGCATTGCGCCCGCGTTCCTGAACTTGCACTGATGCTGGCCGAACAAGCCAGTGCAGCTGTAGAAGGACCGCTGGCGGAGTTCAGTTTCGAAACGGAGGAGCAGTGGCGGGAGTTTCGCATCGGCGCCTGGCTGCACGATTGCGGCAAGATCACCACACCCGAGCACATCGTCGACAAGGCGACCAAGCTGGAAACGGTCTACAACCGCATCCATGAGATCCGCATGCGTTTCGAGGTACTGCTCCGCGACGCCATGATCGAGCGTCTCGAAGCCCTGGCTGCCGGTGCGCCATCGGCAGCCGTCGAGGCTCGCCATGCCGCTACAGTGGCGCGTTTGCACGAAGAATTTGCCTTTGTCGCTGAGTGCAACATTGGCGGCGAACTGATGGCACCAGAGCGGATCGAACGTTTGCAGCGCGTCTCCGAGCAACGCTGGATGCGCCACTTCGATGACCGATTGGGCTTGTCTCACGAGGAAGTGACACGCTTGGAAGGCTTCCCGGCCAGACACTTGCCGGTGTCCGAGAAACTTTTGGACGACAAGCCCGAACACCTGATGCCGCGCGTCGAGACCAAGGCACTGGATCCCAAGTACGGCTTCAAGATGAGCGTGCCCGAGCATCAGTTCAACTTTGGCGAGCTTTACAACCTCAGCGTCAGCCGCGGCACGCTAACTGCCGAGGAGCGGTTCAAGGTCAACGAACACATCGTGCAGACCATCGTCATGCTGGAGAATTTGCCGTTTCCCAAGAACCTTCAGCGAGTTCCGGAATACGCCGGAACCCATCATGAAACCTTGCTTGGCACCGGCTATCCGCGACAACTGGGGCCCGATCAGCTGTCGATACCCGCGCGAATAATGGCTATCGCCGACATCTTCGAGGCACTGACCGCGTGTGATCGCCCCTACAAGAAGGCCAAACCGCTGAGCGAGTCGATCCGCATCCTGGCGAGGCTGCGCGACCGTGGCCATATCGATGCCGACCTTTTCGCGCTGTTCCTCTCATCAGGACTGCACCTCAGCTATGGCGACCGACATCTCAGGCCCGAGCAACTCGACCAGGTAGATATCACCGAATTTCTGCAGCACCCGATTGCAACCGGGACCTGACAGCCGCCAGCGTTTTATCAACTGGCGACGCGACCATCCCATAGATCCTTGTCGTCGAGCTGGCAGGATTCCACGTAACGCGGCATGCCGCCGATCTCCTCCAGCTCCGTCATGCCTGCGAGCTGGCTGACGATGCGGTAACGCTTGCCTGCGGTCTTGTCTTGCAATGGATAGAGCGCGGCAATCTGCTGCGCCAACTCGGTCAAGGTGGACATGGTGCGGGTAATGCTCTGGGTGCGAAAAGCCAGGCTATTTACTACGAATAGGCGCTCATTGCGCGAAGCGGCCGACGCTTAGCAGGCCGCTCATCGGATCGGTGAATTTCAGGCTTGTTTGGCAACTTTCGTTCCGCCTGTTGTCTCGTTCTAGAGCGCGCATCAAACCAACCATAAGCGCGCCGCTTTAACGCCTGACGTGAGGTTCTTGTTCCATGCTGACACTCTCAATCAACGGCGCCGACCTTGAGGTCGACGTTCCCGAGGACATGCCCCTGCTCTGGGTTCTACGCGACGTGCTGGCGCTGACGGGCAGCAAATACGGTTGCGGCATCGCCCAGTGCGGCGCCTGCACCGTCCATCTCGACGGCGAGGCGGCGCGCTCGTGCGTGTTGCCGGTCGGCGAAGTGAAGGGTCGCAAGGTCGTGACCATCGAGAGCATCGGCAACACCGACCTCGGCCAGCAGGTACAACAGGCCTGGCTGGAAGACGAAGTGGTGCAGTGTGGTTACTGCCAGTGCGGACAGATCATGTCAGCCGTCGCGCTGTTGGAGAAAACCCCGCAGCCCGATGACCAGAGCATTGATCAGGGCATGGCCGGCAACCTCTGCCGCTGCTGCACGTACACCCGCATTCGGAGCGCCATCAAGCGCGTCGCCCAAGCATGAGGAGTCGCGAAATGGCGCACCCAGACACGACTCTGGAATCCCGCTCACGGCGCAATCTGCTGAAGGTCGGCAGCTTGGCCCTTGGTGGGCTGGTGATCGGCTTTTCGCTGCCCTTCCCGGGTCGCAGCTTCGCCGAACAGGTGCTCAGCGAAGGACCGGAAGACCAGCCGATGTCCAACGCCACGGCACTGGACGCTTTTATCGGCATCGATCGCGATGGAAAGGTGATCTTCACCGTGCCGAAGATCGAAATGGGCCAGGGCGCGCAGAGCGGCCTGGCGGTGATGATTGCCGAGGAGCTGGAAATTGGCCTCGATCAGATCACCCTCAAGGAGGCGCCGCCGAACGAGGCGATCTACAACGATAAACTGCTGAATTTCCAGGCGACCGGCGGCTCGACCTCTATCCGCAGTAATTGGGAGCCGTTGCGCCAGGCCGGCGCGGCCGCACGATTGCTGCTGATACAGGCGGCCGCCCAACGCTGGCAGGTCGGCGCCGATCAGTTGCGTGCCGAGAACGGCCGCGTGCTGGGCCCCAATGGTCAGAGTTTCGGCTATGGCGAGCTGGTCGATGACGCCTCCAAGCTGCCGGTGCCGGAAAATATTCCGCTCAAGCCTGCCGAGCAGTTCAAGCTGATCGGCAAACCCACCCGGCGGTTGGACACACCGGCGAAGGTCAACGGCACGGCGCGATTCACCATCGACCTCGTGGTGCCCGGCATGAAGTACGCATCAGCACGCGCCTGTCCGGTGCTTGGCGGCACCGTTCGCAGTGTCGATGACCGCGCTGCCCGGAAAGTGCCCGGCGTCATCGACGTGATTCGCCTTGGCGATGCCGTTGCAGTCATAGGCGAGCACACCTGGGCTACGTTTGCCGGTGTGCGCGCGCTGGAAATCGAATGGGACTACGGCGACAACGCCAATATCGACTCCGCGCAGATGGAGCGTGAGATCAAGGAAGCACTGGACAAACCCGGCGCCCTCGCCAACGAACAGGGCGACATTGACAAGGCACTGAAGGACGCTGCGAAAACCTTCGAAGCCGAGTATCAGATGCCCTTTCTGGCCCACGCAGCGCTTGAGCCCATGACCTGTGTGGCCCAGGTTCGCCCTGACGCCGTGGAGCTCTGGGTCGGGACGCAGGTGCCGGTACGCGCGCAGACGGCTGCTGCCGAAGCCTCGGGCCGCCCGGCAGAGCAGATCATCGTCAACAATCAGCTCATTGGCGGCGCCTTTGGACGTCGGCTGGAGGTGGATTTCATCCATCAAGCCGTGGCCATCGCAGCGAAGGTCGATTACCCGATCAAGCTGACCTGGCTGCGCGAAGAAGACACCACTCATGACATGTACCGCCCGCATTACATCGACCGCTTCGCCGCGGCGATGGATGCCGAGGGCCGTCTTCTAGGATGGCGTCACACCATTGCCGGTGCGTCGGTGCTGGCCCGCTTTGCTCCAGCCGCGGTTCCCGATAGCGGGCTGGATGGTGACGCGGTAGAGGTCGCGATTCATCCGATCTATGCGATGCGGAATCTGCGGGTGAATTATGTACCGGTGCCACCCAAAGCCCTGCGTCAATCCTGGTGGCGCGGAGTGGGACCACTGCGCAGTACCTACATGCTCGAAAGTTTCATTGACGAAGTGGCACGTAGCGTCGACCGCGACCCGGTGGAGTACCGCATGGAGTTGCTCGGCAGCCACCCGCGTGCCCAGGCCGTACTGCGCCTCGCCGCTGAGCAGGCTGGCTGGGGCGAGCCTCTCGAGGCCGGGCATGGCCGCGGCGTCGCGGTGCAGGAAGTCTTCGGCAGTTTCCTAGCAACCGTGGTCGAGCTACAGGTCACCGAAGACAAAGGCATCAAGCTCAAGCGCCTGGTGGTGGCCATCGATTGCGGTCAGGTGATGAACCCGGTGTCCGTCAAATCGCAGATCGAAGGCGGCACGCTATTCGGCCTTTCGGCTGCATTGTTCAACGAGATCACCGTCAGCAAAGGCCGTGTCGAGCAGAGCAACTTCCACGATTACCGCCAGCTACGGATCAGCGAAGCGCCGCCGGTGGAGACCTTCATCGTCGAAAGTCGCGAGGCGCCTGGCGGGGTAGGTGAGGCCGGGACGGCGATGATCGCCCCCGCGTTGGTCAACGCCCTGGCTTCAGCCAATGGCACGCGAATCCGCCGTCTGCCGCTGGCACGTGCCGGTTATTACGTGATTTGAGGAGCCCAGTATGATGACTCGACTTTCTCTCGGCAGCCTGCTGGGCGCTGCGCTTGCGCTTCACGCTGGCGCAACCCCCGCGCAACCTGCCGATAGCGCACTGCTCGAACGCGGCGAATACCTGACCCACGCGGCCGACTGCCTGGCGTGCCACGTAGCCGAAGGCGGCAAGCCTTACGCAGGCGGCCTTCCGGTGAAAATGCCGTTCGGCACGCTGTATTCCACCAACATCACACCGGACAACGAGACCGGCATCGGCACCTGGAGCGACGATGACTTCGTCGAGGCCATGCAGCAGGGCGTAGGGCCAGATGGCAAGCATTACTATCCGGCGTTCCCCTACACCTCCTACACGCTGATGCCACGTGAGGACATCCTGGCGATCAAGGCCTATCTGTTCAGCCTGGAGCCGGTGAACCAGCCGAACAAGGAGAACGACATCGGTTTCCCGTTCAACCAACGCTGGGGCATTGCTCTGTGGAACCTGCTGTTCCTTGATGACGAACGATTCGAGCCCGACCCGGAGCAGTCCGAGCAGTGGAATCGTGGCGCCTATCTCGTTCAGGGGCCAGGGCACTGCGGTGAGTGCCACACACCGCGAAATCTGATGCAGGCGAAGAACGGCTCCGAGCACTTGGCGGGCGCGACGATCCAGGGCTGGAGTGCCTGGAATATCACGTCCGACGAGCAGGCTGGGATCGGTGGCTGGCCGGATGACGCCTTGGCGCGCTACCTCGCCCAAGGCGTAGCGCCCGGCTACGGCGTCGCCGGCGGGCCAATGGCCGACGTCGTCAATTACAGCCTGCGGCACCTGACGCCCGAGGATATCCAGGCCATGGTGACCTACCTCAAATCGGTTCCGGCGCGCCCGGCCGACGTGATTCGGCCATCGGCGCAGCAACTGGCGAGCGGGCCACCGACCGACAGCACCTATCCGCTGGGGCAAAAGCTGTTTGCGGAAACCTGTGCCAGCTGCCATCAGTGGGACGGCAGCGGTCGTCAGAGTGACTATGCCTCGCTGCGCGGCCTGCGCACGTTGAACGATCCGCAAGGGCTGAATCTGGTCCAGGTGATCCTCAACGGTGATGCCTTGCACGGACCAAACGGACATCACCTGATGCCAGCCTTCAACCGCCACTTCAATGACCGTGAGGTGTCGGCTCTGGGTAACTTCATGCTCAGCCATTTCGGCTCGCAGCGTGGCGAACTGACGCCGGAGACCATCGCCGAGCGACGTAACGGCGGGCACTGACCTAAGGGCGGGCTGAGCCGCGACGCCCTTCGCATAGGCGAAGGGCGTTGATGGGCAGCGTTGAACCGTCGCGGCGCCAGCCCATTCGTATCCTGCGTCGAAGCGATGCTGCGTCAAGGCTCGAAATCACGAACGCCGTACGCCGTTTCGGTTCCACGACCAAACGGTCATTCGTCGCAAACCGCCCCGCCATTCGTCGCGTTGCCACTCGTATGGTGGCACTTGCCGTATTCTCGCCGGCTATCGGAGTTCAGCAACCCGATTCGCAGTCCGGCATATAAATCGCATCCAACGAGCCCGTACTGTGTCGCGCCATGTGATTGGCGCCGCGGGGCTTCCCCGCGAACAACTGTGGTCCGCCCTTCGGCGGTTGTTTGTCGAACATCGGGCTTCCCGATTGGATGTGAAATGAAAACACCACGTCTGCTACAAGGTCGCCGCGGCCCTGTGCTCTCCGTTTTCCTGCTGCTACTGGTTGCCGCTTGCGTTGCGTTCTGGCAGTTGTGGCCAGCCGCACCGTCAACGCCCGCGACGGGGCCGGCGGCCAGCATGCTCGAAGCCCTGCAGGAGTCGACCGCCCCCTGGCAAGCCAATCGCCGTGATCTTTCTGTGCTGATGGGCGACTTGCGGGGCGACGCCATCGTCAGCGCCGCGCTGGGCAAAGATGCGGTCTACATCAGCCTGCACGACGGGCTGCGATATTGGGTGCCCGATCAGTCCGGGCGCGTTGCCCAGCTCCTGCTCGATCAGTACGCCAGCAGCGAAGGTCAGCTTTTCCCGCTGACATTGTTCGAGACAGACGCCGAGGCGCCCTGGTACAAGAGTGCGTTGCCCTACGCGCCGTTCATACTGCTGCTGGTGGGTGCCTTGTCCTATCTGGCAATCAAGAGCCAGGCGTTTCAGGTGCATCGCAAGGGCAGCGGCATCAGCTTTGCCGACGTCATCGGTGCCAGCGAAGCCAAGCAGGCCTTGAGCGACGTCACTGCCTATCTGCGTGACCCCTCCGCCTATGCCGCCTTGGGTGCCCGTCCTCCCAAGGGCGTGCTGCTCACCGGCGAGCCCGGCACCGGTAAGACCCAGCTGGCGAAGGCCCTGGCTACCGAGTCCAACGCCAGCTTCATTCAGGTCACCGGTAGCGACTTCTCATCGATGTACTTCGGCGTCGGCATCCAGAAGGTCAAGGCGCTGTTCCGTACCGCGCGCAAACAGGCGCCGTGCATCATCTTCATCGACGAGATCGATGGCATCGGCAAGCGCGCCGAACAGCAGCGCTCCAGCGATGCCGAAAGCAACCGCATCATCAACCAGTTCCTCGCTGAAATGGATGGCTTCGACGGTGCAAGCGGCGTGCTGGTACTGGGTGCCACCAACTTCCCAAACTCGCTGGACCCCGCTCTGGTCCGTGAGGGCCGCTTCGATCGCTCGATCGCCGTCGGCCTGCCGGGGCTGAACGACCGCGAGGCGCTGTTCCGCCTGTACGCCGACAAAGTCCGGTCCGAGCAGGATCTGGATTTCGCCCAGCTGGCGCGTAACACCGTGGGCCTGACGCCCGCCGCTATTGCCTATATCGCCAACCATGCCGCCCTGCTTGCTGCACGTGGCGCAGCGAAGACGGTGACCATGGCGCATTTCGTCGACGCGGTGGAAACCTGCCGCATCGGCGAGCAGCCGTCGGGTGCGACGCCCATGTCGCCCACTGACCGCAAACGCATCGCCGTGCACGAGGCCGGCCACGCGCTGGTCGCCGCCGCGCTGAAAACCGGTCGGGTAGAGAAAGTCACCATCCTGCCGCGCGGCCAGGCCCTGGGCGTGACGCTGGTAACACCGGTCGAAGACAAGCGTCTACACATGGAGTCCGAGCTGCGCAACCGCATCCAGATGCTGCTGGCCGGCCGTGGTGCCGAGCAGCTGTACTTCCATGAAGTCTCCTCCGGTGCCGGTCAGGACCTGCAGGAAGCCTCGAAGATCGCGCTGTCGATGGTTGGCGCACTGGGGATGGGCCCGAACGGTTCGCTGCTGAGTTTGCAGGCGGTACGCGACGCGCACATCGAGTTCGATTCCGGCGAATCCATCCGTGCGGCCGACACTCTGCTCAAACAGCTCGACCGTGAATGCATGGCCCTGCTGCAGCGGCTTAAACCGGCACTGGATGAGATCGCTGACCAGCTGCTGGCCGAGGAAACCGTGCCCGGAGAGGACGTCCTCGCAGCCATCGAGCGCTTGCCTGAGCATCATCACCAGGCCAGCGTCAGCTCGATCATCGGCCATGCCATGAGCACCATCGACCGGGTGGCCGCCAGCGCCATGGAAAACGCGCCGTTCCTCGAACTGGCTCCGGTGGAGCAACCCGAGGACGAAGGCCCCGGAATGGCCTGACCCAGGCCATGACGCAAAACGGCGGAGGCATTGCGATGGTGAATCGCGTTGCCCCGCCGTTCTGTTTTCTGCAGCCCAAGGCCGCGGCACTGAGATCGTGATCGAGCTGAAAAACGCATACTAGGGTGGTCGCGGTTTCAGCTGGCTTTGCTACTGCAGCCACATAGGGTGGGCACAACCCTTGCCGTCCGTGGCTAACGCTGTGTCGGTTTACACCCACGCCAGGCTCCATCCCTTTCTGGGTTCAGCCGCCCAGCCTTATGCGCTCTTCCCATGGTCACTCAAGAACTACGAGATGGTTCGGCAACTCGTTGCGCTCATGGGTTGCCGGCACATGCTGCTTGAGCAGCGAACCGCAGGTTTCGATACAGCTTAGAAAGCCTTCCAGCACCTGACCGCTGCGCACGTCTTCGGTAAAGGTATCGACGATCGACTGCCAGACACTGTCATCGATGCGGCTGGAAATCCCCTGATCCACCAGGATCTCCACATAGCGCTCGGCTTCGGAGACGAAGATCAGCATGCCCGTCCCACCGACGGTGTGGTGCAAATTCAGCTCGATGAACTGACGCCGCGCCAGATTGCAGGCGCGCCAGTGCCGAACCGAGCGTGGAATCAGCCGACTGGTCACGCTCGGAATGCGAAACACCACCGCCAGCACGACAAAGGTCAGCCACTGCACCAGCAGCAATTGCCAAGCAGCCAGCCATCCGGTGAAGAACAGCAACGCGCCAGGCAATATCAGCGCCAGCAGGCTCGCCCAGAGCAGCGGAATGTAGCGGTAGTCGTCTGCCTGGGCGGCAAGGACGGTCACCAGCTCAGCATCGGTATCCCGCTCGATTAGGTCGATCGCATCGGATACCTGTTTCAGCTCGTTTTCGGACAGTAGGGTCATTGCGTACTCATCTTCGCTGAAGGCTCTCGTTGTGCTGATTGGATCGGCTGGAGGCTCGGACTGCTCCACCCAAATGGCGATGTGATCAATCGGTTACCAGCCACCGGAAGCACCACCGCCGCCGAAGCCGCCACCGCCACCGCCGAAACCACCGCCACCAAATCCGCCGCCACCGCCGCCGCGACCCATGCCACCGAGCAATGCGCCCAGCAGCAGCGCTCGCCCGGCGCCACGACCGCCGCCACGACCGCCTCGCCCCCCGCCGATCACGAAGATGGCGACCAGCATCAGGAAGAAGCCGAGAATGCCGAGGCCGCCGGGTTCCTGCGCACCCATGGGCATCGCCGGCTGCATGCCGGCGGTACGCAAGGGGTCTCCGCCAAGCACCTGGATTATCGCGGCGGTGCCTTCGGTGATCCCGCGAGTGAAGTCACCTTCACGGAAGGCAGGCGTGATGATTCGATTGATGATGACCGACGATTGCGCATCGGTTAGCCGGCCTTCCAAGCCGTAGCCAACCTCAATACGCACCAGGCGATCGTCGCGAGCGACGATCAGCAGCGCGCCGGTGTCTTCGTCTTTCTGCCCGATGCCCCACTCGCGGCCAAGGTCGACGCCATATTCCTCAATGCTTCGCCCCTGAAGGTCCGGCACGGTGACGACGACAACCTGCTCCCCGCTCGCTTGCTCATGGGCGGCGAGCATGCTGGTCAGGCGTGCTTCGGCCTGGGTGTCGAGCAACTCGGCCTGATCAACCACCCTGCCGGTCAACGCCGGCAACTCGACTTCCTGGGCGACAACGCCGCTCGCCCAGAAAAGCAGCGCCAGGATCAGTGAGAGCGGACGAGTCATTGAAACTGCACTTGTGGCGCCTGATCGGCGTTCTCGGTGGTCGCCTCGAAGCTCTCGCGGATCGGCATGTCGCTGTACATCAGGGTGTGCCAGATGCGGCCAGGAAAGGTGCGGATCTCGGTGTTGTAACGCTCGACCGACGTGATGAAGTCGCGGCGCGCAACGGCGATGCGGTTCTCGGTGCCCTCAAGCTGGGATTGCAACGCGAGGAAGTTCTGGTTGGATTTCAGGTCCGGATAACGCTCGGAGACGGCCATCAATCGGCTCAAAGCGCCCGTCAGCTGATTCTGTGCCTGCTGGAAGCGCTGCATTTTTTCGGGGTCGTCCAAATCCTCTGCGCTGATCTGAATGGAGGTGGCCTTTGAGCGAGCCTCAGTGACAGCGGTCAGGGTTTCCTGCTCCTGGCGGGCGAAGCCTTTGACCGTCTCGACCAGGTTAGGAATGAGATCGGCACGGCGCTGGTACTGGTTTTCCACCTGAGACCAGGCGGACTTTACCTGCTCGTCGTATTGGGGAATGTTGTTGATACCGCAACCGGCCAGCAGCCAGGACATGAACAAGACAACCGAAAGCTGCCAGGTGATACGTAAACGCTGCGTCTGCATGATTTGCTCGTCCATCCAAAAAACCAGGGTACAGGAATAAGGATAGCCAAGCGGCTCGAGAGTTCAGGCCACTCCCAGCTCAGACCACCCCGGACTGCCGCAGGGAAAGGATCTTTTCGAAACTCAGCCCCACCAGTTGCTGCAGCACGGCTTCACTGTGTTCGCCAAGCAGGGGAGGCGCCTTGCGGTATTCGACTGGCGTTTCGGAAAGCCGGATCGGGCTTGCGACCTGCGGCACGCTGCCGGCCAAGGGATGCGACATGTCCACGCGTAGCCCTCGCGCCTGAACATGCGGATCTGCAAAGACCTGGGCAAGATCATTGATGGGGCCGCAAGGTACTCCGGCCTGCTCCAGCACGGCGACCCACTCAGCCGTAGTGCGGAAGACCGTGACCTGGCGGATCATCGGCACCAGCTCCTTGCGATGCGCCACGCGCGCCTTGTTGCTGGCGAAACGGGGCTCAGTCGCCCACTCGGGGTGGCCAGCCACCTCGGCGAATTTGCGGAATTGCCCGTCGTTGCCGATGGTGAGGATGATGTCGCCGTCGGCGGTGGGGAAATCCTGATAGGGCACGATATTGGGGTGTGCGTTGCCCATGCGCTTGGGCGCGACGCCTGTGGTCAAGTAGTTCATCGCCTGGTTAGCCAGACAGGCCACCTGCACGTCCAGCAGCGCCAGTTCGACATGCTGGCCAATTCCGCTCTGCTCGCGATGATTGAGCGCAGCAAGCACGCCAACCGTGGCGTAAAGACCGGTAAGGATATCCGTCAGCGCCACGCCGACCTTGACCGGACCGGCGCCCTCTTCGTCTTCGGCACGACCGGTCAGGCTCATCAGGCCGCCAAGCCCCTGGATCATGAAGTCGTAACCGGCACGCTGGGCATAGGGACCATCGCTGCCGAAACCGGTGATCGAGCAATAGATGAGCTTGGGGTTGATTGCTTTGAGGCTTTCGTAATCGAGTCCGTAGGCCGCCAACCCTCCCACCTTGAAGTTCTCCAGCAGCACATCACACCGCGATACCAACTCACGGATAATCCGCTGACCCTCAGGCTGGGTGAAATCCAGGGTCAGAGACTGCTTGTTGCGGTTGGCAGACAGGTAATACGCCGCTTCCGAAGTACTCTCGCCCTCCTGATCTTTCAGGTACGGCGGGCCCCAATGACGGGTGTCGTCTCCGGTGCCGGGCCGCTCGACCTTGATCACCTCGGCGCCAAGATCACCAAGAATCTGCCCGCTCCACGGGCCAGCGAGCACACGCGACAGGTCCAGGACGCGGATATGGGAAAGGGCGCCGGGCATGAATGAAGCCTCAAGAGATTATCGCCACCGCGGGAAATGAGCCTGCAGCTGTGCGAGGAAAACGTAGGGTGGATCGGGGCGCGTAGCTGACGCGTTACCCATCCACCAAGCGGAGCTGAAGTTGTCGGCGTAGCCGAAGGTGGATGAAGTAGCGCCATCCACCCTACGGCACCGCTTAGAAGAACGCCTGAATGCCGGTCTGCGCGCGGCCAAGGATCAGCGCATGCACGTCGTGGGTGCCTTCGTAGGTGTTGACCACTTCGAGGTTGACCAGATGCCGCGCCACGCCGAACTCGTCGCTGATGCCGTTGCCGCCGAGCATGTCCCGAGCCAGGCGGGCTACGTCCAGCGCCTTGCCGCAGCTGTTGCGCTTCATGATCGAGGTAATTTCCACCGCAGCGGTGCCTTCGTCCTTCATCCGGCCAAGGCGCAGGCAGCCTTGCAGGGCCAGGGTGATCTCCGTCTGCATGTCGGCCAGCTTCTTCTGGATCAGCTGGTTGGCCGCAAGCGGGCGGCCGAATTGCTGGCGGTCCAGCGTGTATTGGCGGGCGGTGTGCCAGCAGAACTCGGCGGCGCCCAGCGCGCCCCAGCTGATGCCGTAACGGGCCGAATCCAGGCAGGTGAACGGACCGCGCAGGCCGCGCACATCGGGGAAAGCGTTCTCTTCCGGGCAGAACACATTGTCCATGACGATCTCGCCGGTGATCGATGCGCGCAGGCCGACCTTGCCGTGAATCGCCGGAGCGCTCAGCCCTTCCCAGCCCTTCTCCAGCACGAACCCGCGGATCGCGCCCTCGTCGTCCTTCGCCCAGACCACGAACACGTCGGCGATCGGGCTGTTGGTGATCCACATCTTCGCCCCGGACAGGCGGTAGCCACCGTCGACCTTCTTTGCGCGAGTGACCATCGAACCCGGATCGGAGCCGTGATTCGGTTCGGTCAGACCGAAGCAGCCGATGTACTCGCCGCTGGCCAGTTTGGGCAGGTACTTCTGCTTGGTTTCTTCGTTACCGAACTCGTTGATCGGCACCATCACCAGCGACGACTGCACGCTCATCATCGAGCGGTAACCGGAATCGATGCGCTCGACCTCACGAGCGATCAGGCCGTAGCACACGTAATTCAAACCACTGCCGCCGTACGCTTCAGGAATGGTCGCGCCGAGCAAGCCGGTGTCGCCCATCTCACGGAAGATTGCCGCATCGGTGCGCTCGTGACGGAAGGCTTCAAGCACCCGCGGCGCCAGCTTGTCATCAGCGAACTGCTGAGCGCTGTCACGCACCATGCGCTCTTCATCGGTGAGCTGCTGATCGAGCAGCAGTGGGTCGATCCAGTTGAAGCTTGCTTTGCCAGCCATGGGTGGTCCTCTTGTCGTAGACGGTGAACCGGACTCATCGCCCGGTGCAGCATTCGGATGCATTGATCCTAGAAGCTGTGACGCCAGCCGGCAAACGAGTAATTCGCAATGATCTGTGCGATTTACTCACTCCAGACTATGCTAAATGTACTAAATACCCGATCATTAGTGAGGCAGCCGCATAATGCGCCGCAAGATCCCCAGCACAGCCGCGCTTGTCGCTTTCGAAGCGGCCGCGCGTCACCAGAGCTTTACCCGTGCTGCCGAAGAGCTGGCCCTGACCCAGAGCGCGATCTGCCGACAGATCGGCGGGCTGGAAGAATTCCTCGGGCTGGAGCTGTTCCGCCGCTCCCGCCGCGGCGTGAAACTGACTGAGGCCGGGCAGTCCTATGCACGGCGGGTCGCCACGCAGCTCGATGCGGTGGAGCGCGATACGCTTTCGGTAATGGGCCAGCAAGGCGCGCAGACCATCGAGCTGGCGCTGGTGCCGACCTTTGGCACGCAATGGCTGCTGCCACGGCTGCGGCAGTTCCAGGCGTTGCACCCGGAAATCACCGTCAACCTGACCAACCGCACCCGTCCCTTTCTATTCGCCGATACCGAGTTCGATGCGGCAATCTACTTCGGCGACGGCGACTGGTCCGGCACGGTCGCCTATTCACTGATGCCGGAGCAGTCGGTGCCAGTGTGCAGCCCGGCCCTGCTGGACGGTGCGAATGCACTGGCGCCACAGACCATTGGCGAGATGCCATTGCTGCAACAGACCACACGCCCCTATGCCTGGCGCCAGTGGTTCGATTCGCTGGGCATGAAGGTCGCCCGGGATATGACTGGCCCCCGCCTGGAGCTGTTCTCTATGCTCGCCCAGGCCGCCGAGCACCAGATGGGCGTGGCGCTGATTCCGCCGTTCCTGATCCAGCGCGAACTGGCCGAGGGACGCCTGGTGATTGCGCACCCACACTCGTTCCGGCGCGAGAACCAGGCCTATCACCTGATGATCCCGGAACGTCGCGTAGAGTCGGCGGCCTTGAACGCCTTTCGTGACTGGCTGCTCGAGGAAGCCCGCGCATGGCTGGCGCAGCAGGGTGCGATTGCATCGCACTGAAATGCCATTGCCACCCCGAAACCACCAGGCCGACCGTGCGCTTTGTGAACCGGCTGCTTGAATCATCCCTAACGGTGGTTCCTACTGACGCCCGCGCCGTGACCAACAGGATGTAGCTCAACGGCGTGTCAACCCAGATCATCCAGCCTCACTTGCCAGGGAAGGTAGAAGCATGAGCGGTTACGTCCCCAACATTCCTCAAGCCAAGCGCGAAGCCGAGCTGCGCAACGTCGAACCGGTCGATATACACGCCGAGCGCTGGTCCGAATACGAACGCCACGCCAGGGAACCCGTCAAGCCTGCCGAGAAGATCAAGCTGGCTCTACGCATCGGCGTGTTCTTCGACGGCACAGGCAACAACGCCACCAACACCGCACTCGGCCTGGCCTGCGGCGCGCAGCACCCCATCCAGAAAGAAGACCTGGACGCCAGCTGTAAGCCCTATATGGCCAAACCGGATAGCAGTTATGGGAATGACATAACGAATATCAAAAAGCTCAGCGAGCTTTACTCCGCTCCACCGATACCGGAAGGACCCGGCCCGTATAAACGTCTCTCAAGTAAGTTGTATGTGGATGGTGTCGGCACCGAAGCCGGACAAGAAGACCGTTTTGCAGGTGCCGGAGCTGGCCGAGGGGCCAGCGGAGTCTCAAGCAAGGTGCAAGAAGCGTTTAGTCGAATCAAAGACTTGATCGACGACGTGTTTAAACAGAACCCAGACTGTCAAATCCAGTCGGTGATCTTTGACTGTTTCGGCTTTAGCCGTGGCGCCGCCGCCGCGCGACATTTTGCTAACGAAGTAGTACGAGGTGACCAAGGCCCCCTGAGGGCAGCCTTGCATGACAACCCAAAAGCGTTCTGCTCATCGTTCGTGCCACGCTACCAACACGGCGTCGATGTTCGATTCATCGGGCTATTTGACACCGTTGCTTCTGTCGGAGGGCTAGCAAACCTGGGAAATATCAGAAGTTCGATCACCCCGGGACTCAATCTTCATCTGCCGCGAAAGTATTTCAGTAACGTCGTCCAACTGGTGGCCCGTGACGAGGTGCGCGCGAACTTCCCCCTGAGTACAGTGAAGCCAGACCATACCGAAATCACTCTGCCTGGCGCTCACTCTGATATCGGCGGAGGGTATCTGAGCGAAGTAGAAGAATGTGTCTTGGTCACACCGATGCAGGCACTGGTGGTAGCCAAGGGCGTCGACGTGAAGACGACCTCCATTTACCGGGACGCTGAGCAAGCCAAACGGCGGTTGGTCACTGAAGACTGGCCTCCGTCCATGCTTGAAGTTGTCACGCCTGACCCTCAGCTGGTACCTGTCGACCCAGCCGATCGACTGGCACCAAGGCAAACACGCGTGTACGCCGGACTGCAGCTGACACGGCGAGTCAGAGGGGAGCTTTCAGGCGTCTATTTACGCGTCATGTATATGCTAGCGAAGAAAGCGGGAGCGCCTATGGATGACATTCCTGCGGAACCGCAGTACTTACTCCCTGCGGAACTCGAACCGCTCGTCAACCGTTTCGCTACGGGCGACTACAGCACCACCTCCGCCGAGGAGGAATTGTTAAAGCAGCGTTATATACACGTCTCGGCCCACTGGAACCACCCAGTTAAGACTCGCTCGGCCGGTGGCATGAAGCTTGTCTACATCAACGCGCCAAGCCCTGACGGAATCCGGCGTCGACATCCACATGTACCTGACTGGACTCTACTGTGACCAAGCCATTCTTCTCGCTGTTGGCCGTACTTGTTCTATGCGGTTGTCAGGCTCACGACCCCCTTTCAGCCATGAAGGACCCCAAAGCGCGCTGGTGGAGCCTTGAGTTTATCGGACCGAATTATATGACCGGTTGGGTAGAGTCCAGCGTCGTTCAGGACATCGATGGACGGCTGATTGATCATGGCGGCGGCGGGGTTATTGGTAACGGAAACCCAGGCTACGCAACCGAAACAGCTAAAGGCTGGGTGGGTGGAGTGGGCAGCAATACCCGGGGCGTCGTGGGGGCGGATCTGCCGAAACGTATATATGTTCGCTGGCAGTCGATAGTCGAGCCGCAAACCTATCGCGCATGGGTGGATATCCCAGAGCAGGCTCGGGAACTCATGCTTGCCTCCGTGCAACGCCGCTGCCCTGATACGCCTGCCCGAACAGCACGCTATATGGCTTCGATGTACTTTGGCTTGGCCCCAGGAGGGATCGTCCAAGTCTGGGTTGTAGACAGCTGTGGTTACCCAGTGAAGGTTGCTCGTACGGAAGCTGAAGTGGAGCCAATGGGTCCGTCGCAGGGCAAGACCAACGGGCGTTACGCTTACACAATCAACGATAAAACCCGTCGCTACATCATCAAATACGGCATCCCATACGGAAGTTGGTAAAGCGCCCAAACATTCCTGAGCATGTCGCAGCGACAAGCTAACGAATCAAGCCGCTTCCGGCTTTTTCTTCCGAGGCTTGAGGTACTTCGTCAGGCCCTGAAACCACATCACCAGCGCTGGATTGCCCTGGATCTGGATGTCTTTGTTCTGAATACCTTGCATGAACGCAAGCTGCTTGTTCTTCGCGTTCATGGTGGCGAAGCCGTAGGCGCTGTCCTTGAAGCCGATGGCTAATGCTGGCTCGTTTGCTGGACCGCCGTGACTGGTGACGCGCTGATCCTTGACCCTGTAATGCCGAGCCACACTGCCGTCCAGCGTGTGCAGCTGGAAGGTCAGGTCTTTGTCACCGAGTTGCTTCTGGAAATCGGGGTTGTTGCGGCTGGCCTTGGTCATCAGGCGACCCAGCATCCAGAGAAGAAAGCGAAATTTCATGATTGGCCGACCATTGGCAAGAAAAGCGGCATTGTAGCGGCTGGTCTGAGCGGGGAAAGCAGGAGAACAGAAGGGTCTGGAGTGGACTGTTCAGTCAGGCTGACCCGGAGCCTGGGCGGCCCCGGGCGGCGCGATTTTAATTGATCGCGTCTTTCAGCATCTTTCCCGGCTTGAAAGCCACGGTGTTGCTGGCCTTGATGGTGACGGGTTCGCCCGTTTGCGGGTTCTTGCCCGTACGGGCCCCGCGGTGACGTTGTACGAAGGTGCCGAAACCCACCAGGGTCACGCTGTCCTTTCGGTTGAGTGCGCTGGTAATTTCATCCAGCACGGCGTTGAGTACACGATTGGCCTGATCCTTGGTTAGATCGGCCTTATCGGCGATAGCGGCTGCGAGTTCCGGTTTGCGCATAGGTAGCCTCTAAGACTTTCTTGTTGTTGTGATCCGCTGTTCTCCGAACAGCGTCCGAAGCGCTGCAACAGCTCTAGGCTGCGGCAGCGGCCTCTAGGAGCATGGCACGCTGCTAGCACTCGCGCCAGTCCTCGCCAGCGCTTTGCCGAATCATTACGAAGACTTTAACGACAGAACCTGAGGCAGTTCCGCCAACACAGGTGGCAACTGCTTGTTCAGCGCCAGACGCTCTTGCACAGCCGTTCCGGTGAGTGCGTAGCCAAGCAGCTTGCCGTCCGGGCCACGGAAGGTTGCCTTGAGGTTGTTGCCCTCGCCTTCGACGTTCCAGCTGCCGTGACTACCGGCAGCTGGAGGGGACACCACCAGGGGGCATACCGGTGTTTTCACAGTGATAGGCATCGGCCCGTAGGTGACCGGCGTCGGTTGGCCAACGAGCGTTCTGGCCAGCGCACGGACGCCGCTCATCAACGGCATCACATAGAGCAGGTTGAGCCCGTCGACCTCAGCACAATCGCCCAATGCATACACATGCTCGGTCGATGTCTGCAGCAGGCGGTCCACTTCAATGCCGCGATTGACCTTCAAGCCTGCCGCCTCGGCCAGCTCGATACGCGGACGCAATCCCACCGCGCTGACCACCAGATCGCACTCCAGGCGCTGGCCGTCTGATAGCTGCGCCTGGAGGACGTCACCGTTACGTTCCAGCCGCTCGAGCACCGGCCCCAGGTGAAACCGCGCCCCCAGAGACTCAAGCCCTCGGCGGACCGCAGCTGCGGGTTCGGGCGGTAGCAGTGACGGCATTAGCTGCTCGCACGGCGCGACCAGATCGACCTCATAGCCGCCTTGCAGCAAGTCATTTGCAAATTCGCAGCCGATCAACCCGGCCCCGAGGATCAACACGCGCCGCTTACCGTGTGCGGCCTCGCGGAAGCGCCCGTAATCGAGCAGATCGTTGATCGGGAAGATGGCGTCCTGTGCATCGCCGTCGACCGGCACTTGAATGGTCTGCGCCCCCCAGGCGATCACCAGATCGCGGTAGGGCACGGGCTCGTTGCCAATCCAAACACGACGGTTGGCCGGATCGAGACGCGTCACTCGAGTATGGGTGCGAATCTCGGCGTTGAGCTGGATGGCCATCGGGCCGGCCACCGTCATGCCGAGCGCATCGGCATCCTTGTTCATGGCGAAGCCGGTCGAGAGCATAGGCTTGGAGTAGGAGCGGCCGTCGTCAGCGGTAATCAGCAACAGCGGCGTTTCACTGTCCAGCTTGCGGAATTCCCGGGCGAGGTTGTAGCCCGCCAGTCCGGTGCCAATGATGACCAGCGGTGCGTTTGGGTTCGAGTCGTTCATATCAGCCGATCGCGATCATTTCAAAGTCCATCTTGCCGACGCCACAGTCAGGGCACAGCCAGTCCTCGGGCACGTCTTCCCAGGCGGTGCCTGGCGCGATGCCGTCGTCCGGCCAGCCCTCGGCTTCGTCATAGATGAGCCCACACACCACGCATTGCCACTTTTTCATTATTCACCTCGATCAGTCTCGGTTGCGCTGCACGCTATACCAGAACGCGATGAGCGCCAAACCCTGGCGCCTCGGTGATAGACCCCGTACCTGCGAAAGATTTCAGGGCAAAACAAAACGGGCGGCCTAGGCCGCCCGTCCGGGTTCACGTACGCAGCTGTTAACTAGCGGTCGCGATGCCCACCAGCGGATCGCTGATACCCATCACATAGAAGCCGATCAGGCCGATGGTGCCAGCCAGTACGAGGTAGTACAGCGTCGGCAGCATGGTCTTGCGCAGCGTAATGCCCTCACGGCCCAGCAGGCCGACCGTGGCCGAAGCCGCGACGACGTTGTGGATGGCGATCATGTTGCCAGCCGCGGCGCCCACTGATTGCAGCGCTACCATCAGCGCGCCGGAGATACCCAGCAGCCCAGCGGTGTTGTACTGGAACTGCGACAGCATCAGGTTCGACACAGTGTTGGAGCCGGCAATGAAAGCACCCAGTGCGCCAACCGCAGGCGAGAAGAACGGGTAGACCCCACCTACACTGTTGGCCACCAGCTGTGCCATGGCCACTGGCATGGAGACCAGATCCGAACCGTTGACGCCGGAGTTGATCAAGATCCGCACCATCGGAATGGTGAAGATCAGCACGAAGCCAGCGCCCAGCAGCGTTTTGCTCGATTCGGCGATGGCAGCGCCCAGCTGAGCGGCTTTCATCCGATGCAGGAAGAAGGTCACCAGCACCACCATGCAGAGAATTCCGCCTGGCAGATACAGTGGCTCCAGGGTGCCGGACACACCGGTTTCACCGAGGATGTCCCTCCAACCGAAGCTCACCGACATCAGCGCCGCCTTGAGGTCCGGGAAGATCCGCGACATCACCAGGAAGACCGCCAACAGCAGGTAAGGCGCCCAGGCCATCGGCACGGAGATCGGTGTACGCCCAGCGACGTCATCGATCTTCATCTCGATCTTGCCCATCCACTCAACCGGCCACTCGCTGGCCGGGGCGAAATCCCAGCTGGTCTTGGGCAGCAGGAAGCCCGCCTTCGCCGCCGGAACCACAATAGCCAGACCGACCAGGGCGCCGATCATCGAAGGGAATTCCGGACCGAGGAACACACCCGCCGCAGCGTACGGAATCACGAACGCAAGACCGGTGAAAATGGCAAACGGCGCCATCGCCAGCCCTTCGCCCCAGGAGCGGTTGCGACCGAAGAAGCGCGTCATGATGCAGATCATGATCAGCGGCATGAGGATGCCGCACAGCGCATGGATGATCGCCACACGGGAGTAGATCAGCTGGAAGAACACTTCCCAGTTGCTGCCCACGGTTGCCAGCTGACCGCCGAGCGTGGCCTGGTCCAGACCACCCGCGACACCCACCAGAATTGGCGTACCCACCGCACCGAAGGACACCGGTGTGGATTGCACCATCATCCCAAGCACCACCGCCGTCAGCGCCGGAAAGCCCAGTGCGACGAGCAGCGGCGCAGCGACCGCTGCTGGGGTACCAAAGCCCGAGGCGCCCTCGATGAAGCAGCCGAACAGCCAGGCCACGATCAACACCTGGACGCGCTTGTCCGGGCTCACATTGGCGAAGCCCCGACGAATCGACGCGATACCCCCGGAGTGTTTAAGCGTGTTCAGAAGAAGGATGGCGCCAAAGATGATCCAGAGGATCGCGGCGGTGAGAATCAAGCCTTGCAGCGTGGAAGCCAGGACCCGGTTGAAGGTCATGTCCCAGGCCAGCAGGCCGATCAACGCAGTGAGCACGAAAACCAGCGGCATTGCGTACTTGGCCGGCCAGCGAAAGCCGATCAGCAGTACCCCCGCCAGCACCAGCGGCACGAAGGCCAGTATGGACAGCAGTGTCTGACTCATTGTTGGGTTCCTTGTTTTTTGTTGTGAACCGCTTACATCCGGGAAAGCCCGGTCCCACGCATGGCTGAAATGAAGAATCACCTCAGCCCGAGAAGCTGACTAGCAAGTCACATTAGCCCGCCCCTCTTGCTCGAAAGCCCCGGACGCTGGAAGCGCCCGGGGCTCATCAAATCGCGTCGGCGATCAGCTCATGCTGACCGCCGACTGTCTTGCTGATGCCGCTCAACCGACCTGCTGCTTGAAGCGCTGACGCCAGGCATGCAGCAGCGGCTCGGTATAACCGCTGGGCTGCTCGCGACCCTTGAACACCAGGTCACAGGCCGCCTGGAAAGCAGCAGAACCCGCATAGTCGGCAGCCATCGGGCGATAGGCCGGATCGCCGGCGTTCTGCTGATCGACCACCTTGGCCATGCGTTCCAGGGTCTCGCGCACCTGCGCTTCATCGACCACACCGTGATGCAGCCAGTTGGCCAGGTGCTGACTGGAGATACGCAGCGTGGCGCGGTCTTCCATCAGGCCCACATCGTGGATGTCCGGCACCTTGGAGCAACCAACGCCCTGCTCGACCCAACGCACCACGTAGCCGAGGATGCCCTGGCAGTTGTTGTCCAGCTCCTGCTGAATCTCGTCGGCGGACCAGTTGCGCTGCGGCGCGACCGGAATGGTCAGCAGATCGTTGGTCAGCTTGTCGCGCTCGGCGGCGAGATCGACCTTTTCCAGCTCAGCCTGAACGGCCTGCACATCGACCTGGTGGTAGTGCAGCGCATGCAGCGTCGCACCCGTCGGCGACGGCACCCAGGCGGTGTTGGCACCAGCCTTGGGATGACCAATCTTCTGCTCGAGCATGGCGGCCATCAGGTCCGGCATGGCCCACATACCCTTGCCGATCTGCGCCTTGCCACGCAGCCCGCAGTTCAGACCGACCAACACGTTGTTTCGCTCGTAGGCCTGGATCCAGGCGGTGCTCTTCATGTCGCCCTTACGCAGCACAGCGCCGGCTTCCATGATGGTGTGCATCTCATCGCCCGTGCGGTCGAGGAAGCCAGTGTTGATGAAGGCCACGCGGTTTTTCGCCGCGCCGATACAGGCCTTGAGGTTGACGCTGGTACGGCGCTCCTCGTCCATGATGCCGACCTTCAGCGTGTGACGCGGCAGGCCGATCAGGTCTTCGACGCGACCGAACAGCTCATCGGTGAAGGCGACCTCGGCAGGCCCGTGCATCTTCGGCTTGACGATGTACATCGAGCCGGTGCGCGAATTGCCCTTGCGCTGCTGGTCATGTTTGGCAATCAGGCTAGTGACCACGCCATCCATGATGCCTTCGGGGATCTCGTGGCCTTCGCCATCGATGATCGCCGGGTTGGTCATTAGGTGACCGACGTTACGGATGAACAGCAGCGAGCGGCCATGCAGCTTCAGGTCGGAGCCATCAGCGGCGGTGTACTCGCGATCTTCGTTCAGGCGGCGGGTGATGCGCTTGCCGCCCTTCTCCATATCTTCGACCAGATCGCCCTTCATCAGGCCCAGCCAGTTGCGGTAGACCAAAACCTTGTCGTCGGCATCGACCGCGGCGGTTGAGTCTTCGCAATCCATGATGGTGGTGACGGCTGCTTCTAGCAGCAGATCCTTAACCCCAGCGGCATCGGTCTGGCCGATGGGGCTGTTCGGATCGATCTGGATTTCGACGTGCAGCCCGTTGTTCTTCAGCAGAATCGCAGTCGGCTCGACTGCTTCGCCCTGGAAGCCAACAAACTTCTCGGGTTGCTTAAGCCCGGTGACACTGCCGTTTTCCAGGGTGACCTTGAGCTCGCCGTCCTGCACACGGTAGCTGACCGAATCCGCATGACTGCCTTCGGCCAGCGGCGCGGCCTGATCGAGGAAGTTGCGCGCGAAGGCGATGACCTTGGCACCACGTACTTCGTTGTAGCCGGGGCCTTTCTGCGCGCCGTTCTCTTCACTGATGGCGTCGGTGCCGTAGAGCGCGTCATACAGCGAGCCCCAGCGGGCGTTGGCGGCGTTCAGTGCATAGCGCGCATTGCCGATCGGCACCACCAACTGCGGGCCGGCCTGGGTGGCGATCTCGCTGTCGACGTTGCTGGTGCTAATCTTCACCTCGCCCGGCTCGGGCTGCAGGTAGCCGATGGACTCGAGAAAACTGCGGTAGGCCGGCATGTCGCTGATCGGGCCGGGATTGCTGCGGTGCCAGTTGTCCAGCTCGACTTGCAGGCGATCACGCTCGGCAAGCAGGGCACGGTTCTTCGGCGCCAGGTCATGCACCAGCTGGTCGAAACCACTCCAGAAAGCGGCCGCCTCGACGCCGGTGCCCGGCAATACTTCGTCTTCGATAAAGCGTTGCAGGTTGGCCGCGACTTGCAGACGGCCCAGGGTTACACGCTCGGTCATGTTGTTCTCCTATCCGAATCAGTTGGCGACAGCGGCAACGCCGGCCTTGGCGACCTGTGCATCCTGGGCAGCGGTCACGCCGGAAACGCCGACCGAACCGATTACCTGCCCATCGACAATCACCGGCACGCCACCTTCCAGCGAGCAGACCACCGGCGCGGACAGGAAGGCATTGCGGCCGCCGTTGACCATGTCCTCGTAGCCCTTGGTTTCGCGACGGCCCACCGCGGCGCTGCGCGCTTTCTCAGTGGCGATGTAGGAGGCGATCGGTGCACAGCCGTCCAGACGTTCCAGCGCCAACGGATGGCCGCCGTCGTCAGCAACCACAATGGTCACGGCCCAGCCGTTGTTCTGCGCTTCGCTGCGCGCGGCGGCCAGGATGGCGGTCACTTCGGTCTGGGTCAGCATGGCTTTGGTTTTCATGGTTTCTCCTGTCTTCAGATTCGGTTGTTCGTTTGGGCCGCGGCAAGAGCTGCCAAGTTGATTCGTAGGGTGGGCCGGGCGGCGTGTGATCAGCTATTGGTGGGCTGAAGCCCACCCTACTTCGACTTCGGCGATTTCAATCTAGCCTTCGACGTTGTCACCCCATCGCCTCCTCGACGATTTCGATCCAGTGCCGCACCGGTGTCCGCCCGGCGCCATCGAGGTGCGTCTGGCAGCCGATGTTGGCGGTGACGATGACTTCCGGCTTGCCGCTTTCCAACGCGTTGAGCTTGTTGTCGCGCAGCTGGTGAGAGATCTCCGGCTGGGTGATCGAATAGCTGCCTGCAGAACCGCAGCACAGATGCGCATCCGGTACCGCGGTGAGATGGAAGCCGAGCCGGGTGAGCACGTCTTCGACCGCGCCGCCGAGTTTCTGTGCGTGCTGCAGGGTGCAAGGGCAATGAAAGGCCATGCGCTTGTCGGTCTCGACCTTGAGCCGTTCCAGCTCGGCGCTGCGCATCACTTCCACCAGATCTTTGGCCAGCTCGCTGACCCGCGCGGCCTTGGTCGCGTACGCCGGATCGCCTCGCAGCAGATGACCATAGTCCTTAATGAAGGCACCGCAACCACTGGCGGTCTGAACGATGGCTTCGGCGCCGCCTTCGATGGCGGGCCACCAGGCGTCGATGTTGCGACGCGCGCGGTCGAGGCCGGCTTCCTGGGCGTTCAGGTGATAGTCCACGGCACCGCAGCAGCCGGCTTCACGCGCTGTCGTCACGCTGATGCCGAGGCGATCAAGCACGCGCGCCGTGGCGGCATTGGTGTTCGGCGACAGGCTCGGCTGCACGCAGCCTTCAAGGATCAGCACGCGGCGTGCGTGCAACACCTGGGGCCGCGGCTTGGCCGGGGTGACCTGGCGTGGCATGTGCGCCTTGAGCGTCGCCGGCATCAACGGACGCAGCGTGTTACCGGCACCCAGCAGCGCCTTGAACAGACCTGGGCGCGGAATCACGGTGCGCAGGCCGGTGCGCAGCAGGCGTTCGCCCGCCGAGCGCGGCACCTGCTGTTCCATGAAGTCACGACCGATGTCCAGCAGGTTGTGGTACTGCACGCCGGAGGGGCAGGTGGTTTCGCAGTTGCGGCAGGTCAGGCAACGGTCCAGATGGGTCTGGGTGGCCTCGGTAACTTCGCCGCCTTCGAACATCTGCTTCATCAAATAGATGCGCCCACGCGGGCCATCCAGCTCATCGCCAAGCAACTGGTAGGTCGGGCAAGTGGCGTTGCAGAAGCCACAATGCACACAGGAACGGAGGATGCTTTCGGCCTCCTCCGCCCGTGGCAGCTTCTTCGCGGCCTCACTCAGATTCGTTTGCATAGTTAGGTCTAGACCTCGGAATACATGCGGCCGGGATTGAAAACCCCCTGCGGGTCGAGCGCCGTTTTGAGCTGGCGGTGGTAACGCAGCAGCGGCTCACCCAATGGCTGAAACGGGCTGGTGGTCGCGCCACCGGTAAAGCAGATCGCATGCCCCCCGACTTCACTGACGATGGCGCGAATGGTTTGCGCATCGGCATCGGATTTCAGCCAGCGCTGGGCGCCGGCCCAGTCAATCAGCTGCTCGCCGGGTAGCGCCAGCACCGGGGTATCGGTAGGCAGCGACAGACGCCACAGCGGACGGGCGTCACCGAAGAAGCCCAGGCGCTGTTCGCGCAGTTCATTCCAGTAGCCAACGTCCAGCGTCTCGCCACCGATACGGTCGCAAGCGGCGTTAACCGAGCCTTCGCCGCCTTCGAGACGCAGATGCAGCGCCTGTCCGTCATGGCTCGCCGCCGTGATCGGCACCGGTTGCTGTCCCCACTCGGCGAGCTTGAGCAGTGCACGCTCGACCGGCATCTCCACGCGCAAGCTGCGGCACAGACGCGGCTTGGGCAGCACCTTCAGCGAGACTTCAGTGATCACGCCAAGACAGCCGAAGCTGCCAGCCATCAAGCGCGACAGGTCATAGCCGGCGACGTTCTTCATCACTTCGCCGCCGAAACGCAAGTGTTTACCGAGGCCAGTGATTACGCGCGTGCCGAGCACAAAGTCTCGCACCGAGCCGCTCCAGGGCCGGCGCGGACCGGACAAGCCAGCGGCGATCATCCCGCCAACTGTGGCGCCTTCGCCCAGATGCGGCGGTTCGCACGGCAGCATCTGGTTGGCCTCGTCGAGCGCGGCTTCCAGCTCCGCCAAGGGGGTGCCGGCGCGAACGCTAACCACCAGTTCGGTAGGGTCATAGGTGACGATGCCGCGATGGGCGCGGGTGTCGAGCAGCGTGCCCTGCACCTCGCGGCCGAGAAACGCCTTGCTACCGCCGCCCTGAATGCGCAGCGGGGTATTGCTGGCCAACGCCTGGTTGACCTGGTCGAGCAGCTGCTGGCTGTCGTCGAAGGAAACCGTCATCAGAAGCGCTCCAGTTCAGGGAAGGGCAATTGCCCGCCATGCACGTGCATGCCGCCGAATTCGGCGCAGCGATGCAGTGTCGGGATGTTCTTACCGGGGTTGAGCAGACCGCTGGGGTCGAACGCCGCTTTCACGGCGTGGAACAGGGTCAGCTCGTCAGCGTTGAACTGGGCGCACATCTGGTTGATCTTCTCGCGACCGACACCGTGTTCGCCGGTAATCGAACCACCCACCTTGACGCAGAGTTCCAGAATCTTGCCGCCCAGCGCCTCGGCGCGCTCCAGCTCGCCTTCGGTGTTGGCATCGAACAGGATCAGCGGGTGCATGTTGCCGTCACCGGCGTGGAACACGTTGGCCACACGCAGGCCGTATTCGTCGGACAGATCACTGATGCCCCTGAGCACGCCCGGCAGCTCACGGCGCGGGATGGTGCCGTCCATGCAGTAGTAGTCTGGCGAAATCCGCCCGACCGCCGGGAAGGCGTTCTTGCGCCCGGCCCAGAACTTGACCCGCTCGGCCTCGTCCCTGGCCAGCCGCACTTCGGTGGCGCCGGCCAGCTTGAGCACCTCGCCCACGCGGGCGCAGTCGTCGTGAACATCGGCTTCGACACCATCCAGCTCGCAGAGCAGGATCGCCTCGGCGTCCACCGGATAGCCGGCGTGGATAAAGTCTTCGGCGGCGCGGATCGACAGGTTGTCCATCATTTCCAGGCCACCGGGGATGATGCCGGCGGCGATGATGTCGCCGACCGCTCGGCCGGCCTTTTCCACCGAATCGAATGCCGCCAGCAGCACCTTGGCCACCTGCGGCTTGGGCAGCAGCTTGACCGTGACCTCGGTGACGATGCCGAGCATGCCTTCGGAGCCGGTGAACAGCGCCAGCAGGTCGAAACCCGGCGAATCCAGCGCGTCGGAGCCCAGCACCATGCGCTCGCCCTCGACGGTGAGGATCTCGACCTTGAGCAGGTTATGCACCGTCAGCCCGTATTTCAGGCAGTGCACACCACCGGCGTTCTCGGCGACGTTGCCGCCAATGGAGCAGGCGATCTGTGACGAGGGATCCGGGGCGTAATAAAGGTCATAGGGCGCCGCCGCTTGGGAAATCGCCAGATTACGCACGCCGGGCTGGACGCGAGCGAAGCGACCGGCCGGGTCGACTTCGAGAATCTTGTTGAAGCGCGCCATGACCAGAAGGATGCCCTGCTCCAGCGGCAACGCACCGCCCGACAACCCGGTTCCCGCGCCTCGCGCCACAACCGGCACGCCGCGCTTATGAGCGATTTTCAGTAGGGTTTCGACCTGCTCGATGCGCTCGGGCAGCACCACCAGCATCGGCGTGGTGCGGTAAGCGGAAAGGCCATCGCACTCGTAAGGCTTGAGGTCTTCGCCGCGATGGAGAATGTCCATGTCGGGCAATTGCGCCTTGAGCTCGGCAAGCAATGCCGCTTTGTCGACCTTGGGCAGCTCACCATCGACGCGTTCGTCGTAGAGGATATTCATGGCAGTCGGTGCTCTCATTGTTCACCGCGCGCACGGCCAGCTGCGGTGGTTTGACGCATCATTAGCCCGACACCTTCCTGCCGTCCACACTAAAAACCACTGGTCCTACCAGTTTCTTTCATTAGCCTTTCAGCGGGAATGGCCACAAGCACCGGATATACGGGCCTTTAGCGGAGCGTTTCAAAGTTGTTGTAAGATCCGGCCAAACTGGTCCTACCAGTAACGGAGCCCACCATGCTGATTGAAAACACCCAGGATCGCCGCCAGCTGTCGGACGTAGTAGCCGAGCGTATAGAGCGCCTGATCGTCGACGGCGTGCTCAAGGTTGGGCAGGCGCTACCATCGGAACGGCGCCTGTGCGAAAAGCTGGGCATTTCGCGCTCGGCACTTCGCGAAGGGCTGCGGGTGCTGCGCAGCCGCGGGATCATCGAGACCGCCCAAGGGCGAGGCTCCCATGTGGCAAAGCTGTCCGGTGAGCAGGACGCGAGCCCACTGATGCACCTGTTCAACTCGCAGCCGCGCACCCTCTACGACCTACTTGAGGTCCGCGCCTTGCTCGAAGGCGAATCGGCCCGCCTGGCCGCGCTGCGCGGCACCGATGCCGACTTCATCCTGCTGCGCCGTCGCTACGAGGAAATGCTCGCCGCGCACACCACTGAAGAGGCCGACCCGCGCGAGCATGCACGCCTCGACCACGCCTTTCACCTGGCCGTCAGCGAGGCGTCGCACAACCCGGTGCTGGTGCATACGCTGCAGTCGCTGACCGATCTGATGCTCTCCACCGTGTTCGCCTCGGTGAACAATCTCTATCACCGCCCGATGCAGAAGCGGCAGATCGACCGGCAGCACTCGCGGCTGTTTCACGCCATTACCGAGCGCTTGCCGGATCAGGCCCAGCGCGCCGCGAGAGACCATATCCACGGCATTCGCGACAACCTCAAGGAGATCGAACAAGAGGAGCAGCGGCTGGTGCGGGCGACCATGCGCCTGGAAGGCTGGGGCTGACGACCACCCCGGCAGAAACAATTGAGTCCTCAAAGCACGCTACCAGACGCCAGGAAATATCCGCCGACCCTGCCCATCCCTCCGATGCATGAATCCCTGCGCTGCTCCCAAGGGCTGTCAGCCCTGTAGTCCAGCGCGCGCACCGGTCGTGGCTGGCTCCGACTAATTGCTGAACTGTGAAAGACGCTCCCTGTCGACTTTATTAAGCGCGGACGAACCGTCACAGGTTGCGCATATGCGCTGCCGCTTCGGCAATTCCGCGTCTTTAGCCAGTCATTCGGAGGAATGTTGCATGAACAGATCAGCCAAATTTGCACTCGGCAGCAGCCTGCTTGCGCTCATGCTCGGAGTAGGTGGTTGCACCATCGAGAAGGAAGAATCCGGTCAGTTGCCCGACGTAGATGTGCAGGGCGGCAACATGCCTGAGTACGACGTTAAAGACGCTGACGTCGATGTGGGTATCAAAGAACGATCCGTGCCACTTCCTAACGTGGACGTCGACACCGAGTGATAGCCCCTGGAAGCACCGGGCTTGATAGCGCCCTTACCGAGGAGGACCCGTGCGAAACAATCACCCCCGTCTCGCCAGCCGGAGCGATCAGGCGCCTGACGACTAAACCGTGATTGCTCAGCAAAACCCCAACCATTACCTGTGAGGAATGAACAATGAACGCATTGAACAAGAAGCCACTAGCACTCGCCACCGCCCTGATGGCCGCCAGCCTAGCGCTGCCCGCCGCCGCCCAAGAGACGCAAAAGGGCATGCAGACTCAGCAGGCAGGCACCTCCATCCGAGTAGGTCACAACGTCGTGGATGCCGTTGACGATGTACGCGAAAATGTCGCCGATCTGATCGGCTCGCTGCGCCAGTCTGGTGCCTCCATGGGTGTGTCCAATTGGCAGCAGAGCGACGGCAAGCTGGCAGAAATGGAACAACAGCTCAATCAACAGATGGAGCACAGGCTGGACGAAAAAGCCGAGCGTACTGACGATAAGTGGACCGCCTGGATCCGAGGCGAGGACTACAAGGTCAGCGTAAGCAAACAGGTCAACGAGCTGGCCAGCAACCTGGACGAAGTGGCGAAAATGCTCAGCGGCGCATCAAGTCAGAAGATGCAGGAAATCGACAGCGCCGACGTCGTGAACCAGGTGGATGACCTGCAGGAAACCGTCGAGGACCTGGTTCAGGCACTGCAAGACATGGACGGCATGAACGTCAACAAGCAGAACCTGCAGCAGGCTCAGCAGCGCCTGGACACCCTAGAGAAGGAGCTGGACCGCCTAAATGATATGGCAGAGGCGGAATGGCGCACCTACGCCCTTGGCGAGCAGTTCAATCCCGGCGTTCATAAAAACATATCCGAGCTCGCGCAGATCTTGCGGAGCCTGTTCCAGCAAAGCTAACCCCGTCCTAGGACTCGGTTCGTACCAAGCCCCGCCGGCGCCAAAGAGTCGTATGGCGGGGCTCGCCCCACTCATGCAACCACGGCATGCCCTCAGACGCCGGCGCTTCGGTCGAGAAGGCGTTCTACCTCGAGCACTCACCTCGCAGTGCTAAACGGTTTGGTGCCCAAGGCAAACCCTACGCCTTTAAGCCTGCTAATAGCCCCATGCTAGACTGGCCGCCTCTTTTCGCTACCTGTACTGCCCGTGCCCGATTCTCAAGCCTGGCTACCTGCCGACCGCCTTTGCGCCCCACCCGCACCTGATCTGCACGACTGGCTTTACCTCGACAAGGGGTCGCTCACCCGTCGCCTGACCGAGCTGGCCGACGGCGCGTTCAGCGTCGAGCCCCTGAATGAAGGCTGGCAGGTCATGCGCGCTGACGAATGCGCCGCGCTGGACGTAGCCGAAGGGAGTGAAGGCTGGGTTCGCGAGGTCTATCTACGTGGCCACCATGAGCCCTGGGTATTCGCACGCAGTGTCGCCGCCCGCTACGCCCTGGAACAGTCCGGACTGGATCTGCCACACCTGGGTAGCCGCTCGCTCGGCGAACTGCTGTTCAGCGACCCGGCGTTCAGCCGCGGCCCACTGCAAGCTCGACGCTACCCGGCCGCCTGGTTGCCGCAGGATGTTCGCCAATCGCAGCTGTGGGCGCGCCGTTCCTGTTTCAGCCAGGACAAGCTGCGCGTGCTGGTGACCGAAGTGTTTCTGCCAGCACTGTGGCAGGCCGCACGGATCACCACCTGAACGCGGCACAGACTGCCCGTAACCGCCGCTCACCGACCGGAGCCCCGCCGATGTATCAAAAGCTTCTGCAATCGAGCAATCGCCTTCATCCGCGCGCCTGGGACTTTATCCAGCTGATGCGCCTGGATCGCCCGATTGGCACCTATCTACTGCTGTGGCCAACGCTCTGGGCGCTGTGGATCGCTGGCGAGGGGTCGCCCAGCGTGAAAAACGTCGCAATCTTTGTGCTTGGCGTGATCCTCATGCGTGCCGCCGGCTGCGTAATCAATGATTTCGCCGACCGCAACCTGGACGGGCACGTCAGCCGTACCAAGGGCCGTCCGCTCGCGACGGGCAGGGTCACCTCGAAGGAGGCCTGGATCCTCTTTGCCGTCCTTGTCGCACTGAGCTTCGGCCTCGTCCTGCTGACCAACGCGACCACCGTCTGGCTATCGTTTGGCGCGCTCGGTGTCGCATCGCTCTACCCATTCATGAAGCGTTACACCTACTACCCACAGGTTGTGCTCGGCGCGGCGTTCTCCTGGGGCATGCTGATGGCCTTTACCGCCGAGCGAGGCGAGCTGCCCCCCGAAGCCTGGCTGCTGTTCATCGCCAATGTGCTGTGGACGGTCGGCTACGACACCTACTACGCCATGGCCGACCGCGAAGACGACCTAAAAATAGGCATCAAATCTACGGCAATCCTGTTTGGCGAGGCTGATCGGGTCATCATCGGCACGCTACAGGGCCTCGCCCTGTTCTGCCTGATTCTCGCTGGCGTGCGCTTCGAGCTCGGGCAGTGGTTTCATCTTGGGCTGACCATCGCCGCGGCCTGCTTTGCCTGGGAGTTCTGGAAAACTCGCTCGCGCAAGCCACAGGTGTGCTTCCAGGCCTTTTTGCATAACCACTGGGCAGGGCTGGCGATTCTTGCGGGGATCATGCTCGACTACGCTACAAGAGCGGGCTAGTGCGCCCCAGCACGCAGCATGACCGAACCCGGCAGCTTCGAGACGCTCGCTAGACGGGGTTGGGCGGCAGTCATTGTGGCGCAGAGGCGCCAATTCCTGTCACATGGCTGCAACATTTCCGTTATCTAATGCCGAGCGACAATAAAACGGACCGAGAGCGGACATGAACGGTAAATGCATACTGATCGTCGATGACGAAGCGCCGATTCGGGAAATGATCGTGGTGGCGCTGGAGATGGCCGGCTACGAATGCCTTGAAGCGGAAAACGTCCAGCAGGCCCATGCGCTGATCATCGATCGCCAACCGGATCTGATCCTACTCGACTGGATGCTGCCCGGCACATCCGGCATCGAGCTGGCTCGGCGCCTCAAGCGCGACGAGATGACAGCCAACACACCGATCATCATGCTCACCGCCAAGGATGCCGAGGACAACAAGATCCAGGGCCTGGAAGTGGGCGCCGATGACTACATCACCAAACCCTTCTCGCCTCGTGAACTGGTGGCACGCCTCAAGGCTGTGCTGCGCCGCGCCGGAACCAGCGACAACGAAACACCTATCGAGATCGGCGGTCTGCTACTGGACCCCATCAGCCACCGGGTGACTATCGACGGCACACCCGCAGACATGGGCCCGACCGAGTACCGCTTGCTGCAGTTCTTCATGACCCATCAGGAGCGTGCCTACACCCGAGGACAGTTGCTCGATCAGGTCTGGGGCGGCAATGTGTATGTCGAGGAACGCACGGTGGATGTCCATATCCGCCGCCTGCGCAAAGCACTGGGCGAAACCTATGAAAACCTGGTGCAAACCGTGCGTGGCACTGGTTACCGTTTTTCCACCAAGAGCTGAACAAGCCGCAACCGCCGAGCATGAGCTGGCGTTGTAGATGATTTCCGGCCGGCCTCAAGCTGCCTCAAGGAGCGTTAGCGGTGAATCAAGACTGGCAAGGCGCTCTGGCGCGCCGCCTGCTGTTGATACTGGCTGGATGCCTGCTGGTGGGCCTGGTCACGGGCGAATATGCCTGGGCACTGGTGATTGGCCTTACCGGTTACCTGGGCTGGACGCTGCGCCAGATCCGGCGCCTGTTGCTGTGGCTGAAGAGCGATCAAACCGATCAGCCTCCGCCGGACAGTCATGGCATCTGGGGAGAGATTTTCGACAACCTGTACCAGCTCCAGCGCCGCGATCTGCGTCTACGAGCCCAGCTGCAATCGGTGATCGACCGGGTGCAAGGCTCGACCACCGCGCTTCGAGATGCGGTGATTATGCTCGACAGCGATGCCAATCTTGAATGGTGGAACCCGGCCGCGGAGCGCTTGCTGGGCCTGAAGAAACCGCAGGATACCGGCCATCCAGTGACCAACCTGGTGCGTCATCCGAGTTTCAAAGAATATTTCGACAAAGGTCGTCACGAGGAACCGCTGGAGCTGTCGTCGCCAGTCAACGATCGCCTCTGGCTGCAGATCACCATTACCCGCTACGGCAACAGCGAGCATCTGATGGTGGTACGCGACATCACCCGCCTGCATCTGCTGGAGCAGATGCGCAAGGACTTCGTTGCCAATGTGTCCCACGAGCTGCGCACGCCGTTAACGGTGATCGCTGGCTATCTGGAAACGATGCTCGAACATACCGACGAAATGCCTCCGCGCTGGCCTCGGGCGTTGAACCAGATGAGCCAGCAGGCCAGCCGCATGCAGCTCCTGCTCAACGATCTTCTGCTACTGGCCAAGCTCGAAGCGACCAACCCACCGACCAATACCCAGCCGGTGGCCATCGCCAAACTGCTGCAGTCCATCAAGAGCGATGCCTTGGCGCTGTCGGCCGAGCGCAACCACCAGATCACCCTGGAAGCGGACCCTACCCTGCTGCTCAAGGGCAGCGAGAGTGAGCTGCGCAGCGCATTCTCCAATCTGGTATTCAATGCGGTGAAATACACGCCGGACAATGGCGAGGTTCATATCCGCTGGTGGTGCAACGAACATGGTGCACACCTGGCCGTGCAGGACTCGGGCATCGGCATCGAACCCAAGCATCTGCCGCGTCTGACCGAACGCTTCTACCGGGTCGATTCCAGCCGCGCGAGCAGTACCGGCGGCACCGGCCTCGGCCTGGCCATCGTCAAGCACGTATTACTGCGGCATCAGGGCCGTCTGGATATCAACAGCACGCCCGGCAAGGGCAGCACCTTCACCTGCCATTTCCCGCTGACCCAGGCCACGGTGCCGTGACCGCTGTGCAACCGCCCGGCAGCTGACGCCTCAACGGCTCCTTGAAATAACCCCGAGCCGGCCCCATCCTTGGGCCGTCTTTGACTTCCCGACACCCTAATGGACCCTTCCCCCGCTAGTTACGCCGCTTCATCCTACTTCGCCGATTTCGGCATGATTCTGTTTGCACTTTTCCTGGTCTTGCTCAACGGCTTCTTTGTGGCGGCCGAGTTCGCCATGGTCAAGCTGCGCTCCACCAAGGTCGAGGCGATCGCCAAGCAGCACGGCTGGCGCGGGCATATCCTGCGCAAGGTACACAGCCAGCTGGACGCCTACCTATCGGCTTGTCAGTTGGGTATCACCCTGGCATCGCTAGGCCTCGGCTGGGTCGGTGAGCCGGCCTTTGCCCACCTGCTGGAGCCGGTACTGGCCGCCGCAGGCGTGCAATCCCAGGCGGTCGTACATGGCATCGCCTTTTTCACCGCTTTTTTCATCATTTCCTATCTGCACATCGTCATCGGCGAGCTGGCCCCCAAATCCTGGGCGATTCGTAAACCCGAGCTGCTGTCGCTTTGGACGGCCGCGCCGCTCTACCTGTTCTACTGGGCGATGTATCCCGCGATCTACCTGCTCAACGCCAGTGCCAACGCCATTCTGCGGGTGGCTGGCCAGGGCGAGCCGGGGAGCCACCACGAACACCACTACAGCCGCGACGAGCTCAAGCTGATCCTGCATTCGAACCGGGCGCTGGATCCGGCCAACCAGGACATCAAGGTGCTCGCTTCGGCGGTCGAAATGAGCGAACTGGAGGTTGCCGACTGGGCCAACTCCCGTGAAGACTTGCTGCAACTGGAACACAACGCTTCGCTGGCCGACATCCTCGACCTGATTCGGCGCCACAAGTACAGCCGCTACCCGGTCTATGACAGCGAGCAGGGTGACTACATTGGCCTGTTGCATATCAAGGATCTGCTACTGGCGATTGCAGGCGACGAGCAGCTGGCTGAGCATTTCGTGCTCAGCGACATACTGCGGCCGCTGGAGCGGGTGCCACGCTATCTGCCGCTGAACGTACTGCTGGACCAGTTCCGCCAAGGTGGTGCGCATTTCGTGCTGGTTGAAGAAGGCGACCACAAGGTGGTGGGCTTCCTGACCATGGAGGATGTGCTGGAAGTGCTGGTGGGTGACATTCAGGACGAGCACCGCAAAACCGAGCGCGGCATTCTTGCCTATCAGCCAGGCAAACTGCTGGTACGGGGAGACACGCCACTGTTCAAACTCGAGCGCCTGCTTGGCATCGACCTGGACCACATCGAGGCCGACACGCTGGCGGGACTGATCTACGAGACGCTGAAGCGCGTCCCGGAAGAAAACGAAGAGCTGCTGGTGGATGATCTACAGATCGTGGTCAAGAAGATGCGCGGACCGAAGATCGTTCTGGCCAAGGTATTGAAGCAGGAATAAGTCCGCATGGAGCCGTCATGCGGCAGAGAGCGATGGCGTCGAGCGTTTGCTTTCAGTTGATGGGCTAGGGCTTGCAGCTGCCCTTAGTCTCCACCCACCGCAAAATTGGGCAAGCTGTTGACCGGCTGAGCGAAATCGAAGGGAATCGATTCGACGGCTAAACCAACGTTACGCTGGACCACGAAATGCAAATGCGGGCCGGTGCTGTTGCCAGTGTTTCCGGAGCGGGCCAGCAAGCTGCCGGCTTCGATGTGCTGGCCTTCGCGTACGCTCACCGAACCTTTCATCAGGTGCAAGTAGACGCCCATGGTGCCGTCATCATGCAGGACCCTAACGAAATTGCCGGCCGGGTTGTTGCCCCGCCCACTCTGCGCGTTCTCGACTTTTACCACCATGCCGCCGCGCGCCGCCACGATGGGCGTGCCTTCCGGCATGGCGATATCGGCGGCGTAGCGACCTTTAGGCGTGAAGTGACTGTACTTGCCGTTGGCGCCCTGAGTCAGGCGGAACGGACCGCCACGCCACGGCAACGGATACCGGTAGGGTTTGGGCAGCAGACGCGGATCGCCCAGCGCATGACGTAGCTTGGGTGTGTACTTGAGCGGCTTTGATGGGTCGAGCGGCGCGAGTGTTGCCAATCGGATCTGGCTACGCGGCGGCAGTACCCAACGGATCGGTTTATCCGGTGCGCCGACGGCATTCTGTACGCCGGTCAGCTTGAGTTCGATATCCACCGGTGCAAACAGATCGTTGCGAACCAGCAACGTCTCGCCCGCGGCATGCTTGCGGGTTTCCAACTTTACCTGGTTGTCGAGCTTCTCGACCATGCGATCGCTGAAGGTGAATACCCTCGCGCCTGGTGCAGCCTGGTCGCTGTAAGTGACCACGCCGTTGGCGTCAGTGTATTTGTAGATGGTCAGGGCCGACGCGGACGAGGCCAGCCAGAACGACCCGAGAACGAGAATGATGCGCCACGACATAACGGCAGACTTCATAGGGTTATGTAGTAAGAGGGCTGCAGACTAGCAGCGCAACGGTGCGCACGCGAGCCACCGGCCGTCGGCCTGTGAAATTGTTCCGGCGGCATTGCAAATTTCAGATGACCGGAGCTTCTATTTGCAGACCTAAGCGGTGCTCTTCTCTATTCAGGCGCCTGGGACGAAGTGCCGTTGTGCTGTCCCGCGGGCGATGAGGCGTGACAGATAATCGAGCTTCTGCGGATCACGATCGACGAAGCGGAAGGTCAGCTGCAACCATTCACTGTCCGGCTTCGGCTCCAACGCCGCGACGGCGTGAAGGTAACCGTTGAGACGGGCCACCTCGCCGCCTTCGCCCTGCTCCAGATCAAGCACGGCACTTTCCAGCACTTGCGGCAGCGTCTCGCCGCGCTTGACCACCAGCAGCCCCTCTTTGAGGCTGAGGGCCTTGATTACACAGGCAAGCGTTCCGCTCGGCAAACGCAACTGGCCCTGGCCGCGGCCGCCGCTGGCCGCAGTCGGTTTGGCTGCTCCCGGCTGAGCGAGCGGCGCGGCGAACCCGGGTGCCGGCGAGGCGGCCGGCGCAGAAGCCGGTTTGACAACTTCAGCTTTACCGCCCGTCAGCGCAGCCAGGGAATCGTTCGCCATTCCGGTATTGGTCGGCCGTGCCGGTGCGCTGGCGGCCAACGCGTCGAGCTTGCCGGCCCGTCCGAGCGCCTTGCGTACCTTGGTAGTCAACTGTTCGTTGGAGAATGGCTTGCCTATGAAATCGGACACACCTGATTGGATCGCCTGGACCACGTTCTCCTTGTCGCCACGGCTGGTGACCATGATGAACGGGGTGGTCTTGAGCTTTTCCTGGGCACGGCACCAGGTCAGCAGTTCAAGGCCGGACATTTCCGGCATTTCCCAATCACAAAGAATGAGGTCGAACGAATCACGATCGAGCATCTGCTGGGCCTTGCGCCCGTTCACAGCGTCTTCGATACGAATCCCCGGGAAGTGGCTGCGCAACCCCTTCTTGATCAAATCCCGAATGAAGGGCGCGTCATCGACCACCAGCACACTGACCTTGCTCATCACTCGCTCCTGCTTGAATGGTCGCCAGCATAGCGTTAGCAGCCCGACGAAAAAAGCGTTCCAGATCAAAGCAGCGGCCAGCCTCCTACTGGACGCACGGCTGCTGCCTGCTCCCGATCAGGACAACGCCTGGATCTGGCCGGCATACTGCAGGTATTTCGCCCAGCAAAACGCGAGGCCGTCATGGTTCAGCACATTCTTGTCGCCCACGATCTCAGTCCCGATGCCGACCTGGCCCTGGGCCGCGCCGCACAGTTGGCGCAGCAGACCGGGGCACGACTGAGCGTCTTACACGTTCTGGCCGGTAACCCAGGGGCAGCGGAGCAGCGAAACGCACAGAGCTATCTGCAGACAACGCTTGAGCGCCACGGCCTTGCGCAGCTACAGCCCTGGATTCGTAAGGGCCGCGCCGCTGAAGAAATTCTTACCCAGGCCGCTGGGCTGGAAACCGATCTGCTGGTGATGGGCCGCCACCACCGCCAATCTCCGCAGGGGTTCGCTGGCACCACACTGGAGCAAGTGCTGCAGAACTGCCCCGCACCACTGCTTCTGGCTGTCGCGCCGGCAGCGCCCTATTCACAAGCGCTCGCCGCGCTGGATTACTCCAGCTGCGCCAACCGCGCGCTGCAGGCCGCGTGGCAACTATTGCCGGCTGCCAGCGATCTGACCGCACTGAACATCTACGAAATGCCGGACCTCGATCAGCCGAGCGAGCCTGACTTGGCACTGCAGCGCGAGTTGTTCGATCAGTTGCTCAGTGACCTTCAAGCGGGACTGGACAATTCCGGCGCGCGACTTCATTCGAGCCTTCGCCACGGTGAGCGCAATAGTTGCCTCGATTCGGCCATCGCCGCGCTGCAACCGCAACTACTCGCACTGGGGAGCCACAGCCGTGGCGAAATCAGCAACGCGCTGCTCGGCAGCCTGACTCGGCAATACCTCGACCTGCCGCCCTGCGATGTGTTGATCTCTCATTGACCGGCCCAAGGCGGGCGACATGCGCGCTCCCAGTCCAACCGTCTGCGTGACACGCCAAAAGCTGGGGCGCCACAAGCTGGGGCGCCACCGTCATGTCAGCTAGCCTGAGTGGCGCGCTTTAGGACTTTGCGCTACGCGTATCGTCCGCCGCATCGAGTGAACACGAAGCGCGCTCACTCGATCAGCCCGCATTTTCCAAATAGGTGTGCAGCTCGACGAACTGCTGCGTCAGCTTGTGCCGCGGGTCGAGGTGGATCAGCGGCGTGCAGACCTGATGCGACTCGCGCATCCGTACCGAACTCATCAGGTGCACCGGAAGCACGGGTAGCCCCTCGGCCAGCAGTTCGTCGATCATCTGCTGCGGCAGGGCCGCGCGCGGCTGGAATTGGTTGACGACGATACCTTCGACTCGCAGCGCCTCATTATGGTCTTCCTGCAGCTCTTCGATTTCGCCGAGCAGGCTATACAGCGCCTGACGGGAGAAGCTGTCGCAATCGAACGGAATCAGGCAGCGGTCCGCAGCTATCAAGGCCGATAGGGTAAAGAAGTTGAGGGCCGGTGGCGTATCCAGATAGATACGTTCGTATTCTTCGGAAAGGCTTTCCAGCAGTTTGCGCAGCTTGTTGATCTTGTGCTTGGCTTCGAGCTTGGGTTGCAGATCGGCCAGTTCTGCGGTGGCGGTAATCAGGTGCAGATTTTCGAAACGGGTTTCGGTGATCGGTGGGCGAGCCTTCTTGCCTGCCGGCCCTCCCGCCAGGATCTGCTTGAAGTAATCGGCGATGCCGGTCGGTAGTTCGTCTCCGGCCAGGCCGGTGAGGTAATGGCTGGAATTGGCCTGCGCATCCAGGTCGATCAACAGCGTGCGATAACCTTGCGCTGCGCTGACTGCTGCCAGGTTGCAGGCAATGCTGGACTTGCCAACACCACCCTTTTGGTTGAATACGACCCGTCGCATGCTCCGTCCTCTGATCATGTTTTCACCGGAGTCTATACAACGCAGATGGCACTCTGGCGACTTTTCATGGACCAAAGGCGCCGCAGTCCCACCGTTCAGCTTTGCTACCCTTGGCGCATTACGACAATGAGGAAAGACCTGTGCCGAGGTTTCTGATCGCTTTGCTGTTCGCCTTACTGAGCCAGCAGGCCGCCGCCCAATCACAAGGCGACGTGCTGCGGGTAGGCATCACGGAGGTCCCACCCTTCGTCATCCAGGAGGCCGATGGCAGCTGGAGCGGTATCAGCATTGACTTGTGGGAGGCGATCGCAGAGCAGGAAGGTTATCGCTATGAGCTGCGACCTTTGCCATTCGACCAGCTGCTACCGGGCCTGCAGGACGATCGGCTGGATGTGGTGGTCGGCGCCCTGACCATGACTGCCGAGCGCGAGGCACTGGTGGACTTCACGCACCCGTTCTATCGCACCGGACTGGCAATTGGCGTTCCCCAGGAGCAACAGGGTGCCGGCTGGGGCGCCGTCCGTGCGCTGTTCTCCTGGCAATTCGCAAGCCTGGTGCTGGGCCTGGGCGCGTTGCTGCTACTGGTCGGCGCACTGCTCTGGCTGTTCGAGCGCCAGCGCAACCGCGAACAGTTCGGCGGCAGTTCGGTGGAAGGACTCGGTAACAGCTTCTGGTGGGCGGCGGTCACCATGACCACGGTCGGCTACGGCGACAAGGCACCCGTGACTCTCGGCGGTCGGCTGATTGCAATCGTCTGGATGTTCGCGGCATTGATCATGGTGTCGACCTTCACTGCAGCCGTGACCAGCACCTTGACGGTCGGCAGCCTGCAGAGCGGCCTGCAAGGGCCGGACGATCTGCGCAGTGCACACGTTGCGACAGTGGACGGCACCGTAAGCGCAGGCTACCTGCAAGAGCACCGCATCCGCGCCACCGCGTTCCCTGATGTGAGCCAAGCCATTAAAGCCGTGCTCGAAGGAGAAGCAGAGGCGGTGGTGTATGACCAGCCCATCCTGCAGTTCCGCAACACCGAGTTGCTGGGCAAAGGCTTACGGCTGCTGCCCGGCACCTTCGAACAACAGTCCTACGCCTTTGCGGTGCCCGCTGGCAGCCCCTACCGGGAGCCGCTGAGCCAAGCGATTCTGGACATCACCAACAGTACGCGCTGGCACGACGTGCAGACGCGCTATCTCGGCGAGCAGTAATCGATAGCGCCGCTCGCAAGCCGAGCGGCGACACACTCAGACGGCGACGGGCGCCTTGATGTGCGGATGGGCCTCGTACCCCACCAGCTCGAAATCCTCGAAGCGGAAGGCGAACAGGTCCTTCACGTCGGGATTGAGCTTCATCGTCGGCAGCGGTAGCGGTTCGCGGGTCAGCTGCAGGTCGGCCTGTTCCAGGTGGTTTGCATAGAGATGGCAATCGCCACCGCTCCAGATGAACTCCCCCGGCTGCAGGTCGCAGACCTGAGCCACCATCAGCGTCAGCAGCGCATAGCTGGCGATGTTGAAGGGCACACCGAGGAAGATGTCGGCTGAACGTTGGTACAGCTGGCAGCTGAGCTTGCCGTTCGCAACATAGAACTGGAACAACGCGTGGCACGGTGGCAGGGCCATCTCGTCGACCAGCGCAGGGTTCCAGGCTGAAACGATCAGGCGTCGCGAATCCGGGTTCTTCTTGATCATCTCCACCAGCTTACTGATCTGGTCGACCGACCCGCCGTTGGGTGCCGGCCAGCTGCGCCATTGATAACCGTAGACCGGGCCGAGCTCGCCGTTCTCGTCGGCCCACTCGTCCCAGATACGTACCCCGTTTTCCTGCAGGTACTTGATGTTGGTGTCACCCTGCAGGAACCACAGCAGCTCGTGAATGATGGATTTGAGGTGGCATTTCTTGGTGGTCACCAGCGGAAAGCCTTCGCTCAGGTCGAAGCGCATCTGGTGGCCGAACACGCTGTAGGTGCCGGTGCCGGTGCGATCGCTCTTGAAGGTGCCGTGCTCGCGCACATGGCGCATCAGGTCGAGATACTGTTTCATCGATGGGCTCGAAGCGGGCGCCGTGGCGCTGTGGAAGAGATCCTGCAGATAGTAAAAGTTTGGCGCTCGGCTTGTCGCGCTTATGCGACAAGCCGGGCCTTGCAACTCAGGCTGATGCCTTGGCCGGCTCGTGGCGGTAGCCCCAGGCGATCATGCCGAGGCCGATCAGTATCATCGGCACGCACAGGACCTGCCCCATGGTCAGCCAACCGAACGCCAAGTAGCCGAGCTGCGCATCGGGTACGCGCACAAATTCAACGATGAAACGGAAGATGCCATAGCAGACGGCAAACAGGCCGGAGACTGCCATGGTCGGCCGCGGCTTGCTCGAGTAGATCCAGAGAATGACGAACAATGCCACGCCTTCCAGGGCGAACTGATAGAGCTGCGAGGGATGCCGCGCCAGCTGCTGCGGGTCGGTGGGAAAGACCATTGCCCAGGGCACATCGGTCGCCTTGCCCCACAGTTCAGCATTGATGAAGTTACCGATGCGCCCTGCCCCCAGCCCGATCGGCACGAAAGGCGCGATGAAGTCCATCAGCTCGAAGAACTTCTTGCCATTGCGCCGGGCGAAAATCCAGGTGCACAGCAGCACGCCAAGCAAGCCCCCGTGAAACGACATACCTCCCTTCCAGACCTGGAAGATGAGTGTCGGATCGTTGATATAGGACGCCAGATCGTAGAACAGCACATAACCCAGCCGCCCGCCGACGATCACGCCCATCGCCACCCAGAACACTAGGTCAGAGAGCTTGTCCTTGTCCCAGCTGGGATCGAAGCGGTGCAGGCGGCGGGACGCCAGCAGCCAGGCCCCGCCTATGCCGATCAGGTACATCAGGCCGTACCAGTGGATTTGCAGCGGGCCTAGCGAAACGGCCACAGGGTCTATCTGCGGATAAGGCAGCATCCGGGTTTCCTCAAATCAAGAAATTGATACCAACGCCCAGCAACAACAGCGCAAACAGGCGCCGCAGCATCAGTGCCGACAGCCGATGGGCCAGTTGCGCCCCGATGCGGGCAAAAAACATACTGGTGATCGCGATGCCCAGCACCGCTGGAAAATAGACGAATCCAAAGCTCCAAGCCGGCAGGTGCGGGTCCTGCCAGCCGACCACTGCGAAACTCAACGCGCCGACGATGGCGATCGGCAGGCCGCATGCGGCGGATGTCGCCACCGCCTTTTGGATGGGCACGCTGCGCCAGCTGAGAAAGGGCACCGTTAAAGAACCTCCGCCGATTCCGAAGATCGCCGACGCCCAGCCAACCACGACACCAACCAGCGTGAGCCCCGGCTTACCGGGCACGCCCCGGCTGGCCTTAGGCTGAAGCGAAAACGCCATCTGCACGGACACAGCGATGGCGAAGACACCGATGATTTTCTGCAGTAGCGGCCCTTGAATCGCAGCCGCCGTAAGACTGCCCAAGGCAGCGCCAAACAGAATACCGAAGGTCATCCATAGCACCACGGGCCAGAGCACTGCGCCTTTGAGATGATGAGCTCTGATCGAATTCAGCGAAGTAAAAACGATGCTCGCCAGCGACGTGCCAACCGCCAGATGGGTCAGCACCAACGGATCGAAACCCTGGAGAGTGAAGCTGAAAACAAGCACCGGGACGATGATCATCCCACCGCCTACACCGAACAGCCCGGCCAGCAAGCCAGCAAACCCGCCGAGCACGAGATAAAGCGCGAACTCCATCGGGCCATCCTGACCAAAACAAAGCGGCATGTTAGCGGAAAAACTGCCCGGAAGCTGAAAGCGGGTTGCCGAGCCGGGCGGCTTGGCTTCAAGCTTTCGCCTCTCGCACCCAGCTGAGCCTAACCATGTGCCTGATCGTATTCGCCTGGCGCCCGTGCCACGCATTGCCGCTGATCGTCGCGGCCAACCGAGACGAATTTCATGCGCGTCCCAGTCTGCCGCTGGGTCACTGGGACGACGCGCCAGACATCGTAGCTGGGCGCGACCTCCTGGCGGGCGGGACCTGGATGGGAATCAGTGCAGCGGGACGCTTCGCGGCACTGACCAACATTCGCGCACCGGGTACCCCAGCAGGTGCGCGCTCACGAGGCGAACTGCCCGAGCGCTATCTGCGCAGTGCTCTGTCACCCCAGGCTTACCTCAGCGAATTGACTGGCCACCTCGAGCATTACTCGGGTTTCAACCTGCTGGTCGGGGATGCGCGTGAGCTGTGGTATCTGAATTCAAAGTCCGCCACACCGGAACGGTTGTCGGCTGGTGTCTACGGCTTGTCGAACGCAGCGCTGAATACGCCCTGGCCGAAGCTCGTTCGCGCCCGCGCCGCGTTGCAGGCCAGTATCGACGCACCGGAGGTGGACACCCTGTTGCAGGTGTTGAGCGACCCCCAGCCCGCCGCAGACGGCGATATGCCAAGCACCGGCGTGCCCTACGAATGGGAGAAGAAGCTGTCCAGCGTATTCATATCAAGCGCTGACTACGGCACCCGTGCCAGCACAGTACTGATCCGCCGCGCGGACGGCTCCGCACATATCACCGAGCGCCGCTTCGGACCGGGTGGGGTCTTGGATCAACGCCGCATCGACGTACCTTCATCCAGCCAGGTAAGCCGTCCGGATCCGATCTAGAGCGCCGCCGACGGGTTGAGCATGCGATCCAGCCCCAAGTTGCGCAGGGTCAACTGCACGGTGGCATGGATCACCTGAGGGCTGTCCATGACCATGACCTTGGCCAGCAGCTCGCGCGCCGTGACCGAGCTGATCTGACGCAGCATCCACTTCACCTTCGGCAGGTTGGTGGCATTCATCGACAGGCTGTCAAACCCCATCGCCAACAGCAAGATGGCCGCACCGGGGTCACCTGCCATCTCACCGCAGATGCTGACCGGCTTGCCTTCGCCGTGGGCTTCACGGACGACGCGCTGCAAGGCCTCGAGCACTGCCGGATGCAGGTAGTCATAGAGATCGGCCACACGCGGGTTGTTGCGGTCGACCGCTAGCAGGTATTGCGTCAGGTCATTGGACCCCACCGAGAGGAAGTCCACCTGACGCGCCAGTTCGCGGGTCAGATAGACCGCAGCCGGCACTTCGATCATCACCCCCACCGGCGGCATCTCGACGTCGGTGCCTTCGTCACGCACCTCGCCCCAGGCGCGGTGGATCAGGTGCAGCGCCTCTTCCAGCTCGCGCGTGCCGGAAATCATCGGCAGCAGAATGCGCAGGTTGTTCAGCCCGGCGCTGGCCTTGAGCATGGCGCGGGTCTGCAGCAGGAAAATCTCGGGGTGATCCAAGGTGACGCGGATGCCGCGCCAGCCGAGGAAGGGATTCTCTTCCTTGATCGGGAAGTACGGCAGGCTCTTGTCACCGCCGATATCGAGACTGCGCATGGTCACCGGCAGCGGGTGGAAGGCCTGGAGCTGCTCGCGATAGATCGCCATCTGCTCCTTCTCGCTGGGGAAGCGCTCCTTGATCATAAAGGGCACTTCGGTGCGATACAGGCCGACGCCCTCGGCGCCACGCTCCTGCGCCCGCACCACATCGGCGAGCAGGCCGGTATTCACCCAAAGCGGAATGCGCACACCGTCGGTGGTTTCGCAAGGCAGCTCGCGCAGGATGTCCAGGCCTTCGGATAGCTGCCGCTCCTGCTCGGCCAAGACCAGATACTGCTCGCGCAGCACCTTGGCAGGATTGGTGATGATCTCGCCACGGGTGCCGTCGATGATCAGCTCGATGCCGTCGACCTTCGAGTACGGCAGGTCGACCGCCCCCATCACCGTCGGAATGCCCATTGCCCGGGCCAGGATTGCCACATGCGAGTTGCCCGATCCGAGCACCGACACCATGCCCATCAGCTTGCCTTCAGGCACTTCGCCGAGCATTGCCGGAGACAGTTCTTCGCTGACCAGAATGGTGTTGTCCGGGTAGGTCAGCGTCTGCTGGCGGGCCTGCTGCAGGTAGCTGAGTAGACGCCGGCCGATGTCCTTGACGTCCGAGGCACGCTCACGCAGGTAGGCATCGTCCATCATCTCGAAGCGACCCACATGATCGGCAACGACCTGGCGTAGAGCGCCTTGCGCCCACTGGCCGGTGCGAATGACCTTGGACACCTCGCCACCGAGGGCAGAGTCGTCGAGCATCATCAGGTAGACGTCGAACAGTGCGCGCTCTTCCTTGCGCATCTGCGTCGCTAGCTTGTCGGACAAGGCACGCATGTCGGCACGTACAGCCGCGAGCGCTGCTTCGAACAGCTCAAGCTCGGCTGGAATGTTATCGATGGCTTTGTCGGGTACAACGTCCAGATCAGCAGGAGGCAGCACGACGACTGCCGTGCCTACCGCCGCCCCGGGCGCACCCGGAATACCGATGAAACGGGTTTCTTGAATGCCTTTGCCCTGCCGGCCGAGGCCGCGGATCGAGCCGGTTGCCTCGGCGTGGGCGATTACCCCGGCGAGCTGCGCGCTCATCGTAACCAGGAAGGCTTCCTCGCCTTCGTCGAATAGCCGCTGCTCTTTCTGCTGGATGACCAGTACGCCCATCACCCGCCGGTGGTGGATGATCGGTGCGCCGAGAAAAGAGGCGTAGCGCTCTTCACCGGTCTCGGCAAAGTAGCGATAGCGCGGGTGCTCGGAGGCATGCTCCAGGTTTAGCGGCTCCTCGCGGGTGCCAACCAGACCGACCAGACCCTCGTTGGGCGCCATGCTGACCTTGCCGATGGCTTTCTTGTTCAGGCCTTCGGTGGCCATGAGCACGAAGCGTCCGGATTCCGGATCTAGCAGGTAGACCGAGCAGACCTGGCTTGCCATGGCCTCCCGAACTCTCAGCACGATGATGCCCAACGCCGCCGTGAGGTCCTTGGCGGCATTGACTTCCTGGACGATCTTGCGCAGCGTGCCGAGCATGCTCAGGGGCTTTCTCCCGTCAATCCCGCGCCAGAAGGCGCGGGGCGAGTTCTTTTAAGGCGCGACGGTAAACCTCGCGCTTGAAGGTGACTACCTGGCCTAGCGGGTACCAGTAACTGACCCAGCGCCAACCGTCGAACTCTGGCTTGCCAGTCAGATCCATGCGCACCCGGTCTTCGGCGCCGGTGAGGCGCAGCAGAAACCACTTCTGTTTCTGACCGATGCACAGCGGCTGGCTGTGAGTACGCACCAGGCGCTGCGGCAAGCGATAGCGCAACCAGCCGCGGGTGCAAGCAAGGATTTTCACATCCTGCTGTTCCAAGCCGACTTCTTCGTTGAGTTCGCGGTAGAGGGCCTCTTCCGGCGTCTCGCGTGGATTGATTCCGCCTTGCGGAAATTGCCAGGCATCCTGATTAATCCGCCGAGCCCACAACACCTGCCCGACATCATTGGTCAGGATGATGCCGACATTGGGGCGAAAACCATCGGAGTCGATCACGGCAACAACCTCGCAAACGCATGTCGCGGCATTGTTCCACAAAAACGTGAAAAGCAGAAAGCGCGCATGGGGGCCATTGATCAACCGGAAGCGGCGCTCCATCGAAGTGCTTGGCATCTGCCATATATCGAGCGATCCCGCTATGCTTCGCCCCCCTTCATCGCCCGAGGAACGCAGCGTGCGCCTAGCTCTATTCGATCTCGACAACACCCTCCTGGCCGGCGACAGCGACCACGCCTGGGGCGAATTTCTCTGCCAGCGCGGGCTGGTCGACGCCGAGGCCTATCGCGCCCGCAACGATGCTTTTTATCAGGACTACCTGGCCGGCGCGCTGGATGTGCTGGAGTATCAAAACTTCTGCCAGGAGCTGCTTGGGCGCAGCGAGATGCCGCAGCTTCAGCAATGGCATGCTGAGTTCATGCGCGATCACATCGAGCCCATCGTGCTGGCGAAAGGCGAGGCACTGGTCCGCCAGCATCATGACGCCGGTGATCGGGTGGTGATCATCACCGCAACCAACCGCTTCATTACCGGGCCCATCGCCAAACGGCTGGGCGTCGATACCCTGCTGGCCACCGAATGCGAGATGCAGGAGGGACGCTACACCGGTCGGTTGACTGATGTGCCGTGCTTTCAGGAAGGCAAGGTGACACGGATCGAACGCTGGCTGAGGGAAAATGACCAGAGCCTGGATGACAGCTATTTCTACAGCGACTCGCGCAACGACCTGCCATTGCTCGAGCGGGTCAGCCATCCAGTCGCGGTCGATCCTGACCCGACGTTGAGGGAGATCGCGCAGCAGCGAGGCTGGGAGATCATAAGCCTGCGCTGAACACCAGCCGCCCCACGGGAGCCGCTAGACCGGTTTGGCTCCCATCAGGCCCATGATTGCGACAAGAATCAGCAGGATCAGACCGGCATAGACCAGCGCAAAACGCGGCAGCTTCGCCGGAGCAGGACCGTCACCCACCTGCTGCCAGGCACGCAGGCGGCCGCTGAGCAGCAGCGTGAGCGGTACGAGGATCAGGAACAGCACCGAACTGGCCAGCAGCCACAGCTGGCCGAGCGGAAAGCCTGCCAGATGGGCCAACCACCAACCTGTCACCGGCAGCAGCAATCCCAACACGGCGAGCAAGGGCAGCGACATCAGCCGGGTCCGCCGCAGTTTATTCTGCAATACGGCTGGATCTGCCCGTCGCCAGGCCTTCCACAGCATGGCGATATGGGCGATGAGCCCGAGCGTGAGCAATATCGCCAGCACGGCGTGGGTGATGTTCAGCAGTTGGTAATGTTCCATTGATCCTCACGGTACGGCTGATCAGCCGAGAAACAGTTGGTAGGCCGGATTGTCCGTTTCGTCCCAGTAGCGGTAGCCGATCTTGTCCAGCGCGGCGGGCAACAGGTGACGGTCCTCGGCGGGTACTTGCAAGCCGGCCACTACTCGACCGTCGGCAGCACCATGGTTGCGGTAGTGGAACATCGAAATGTTCCAGCGCCCGCCGAGGTTACTGAGAAAGTTGAACAGCGCCCCTGGACGCTCCGGGAATTCGAAGCGGTAAACCACCTCGTCACTGACACCGGACGCATGTCCGCCGACCATATGACGTGTGTGCAACTTGGCCAGCTCATTGTCGGTGAGATCGAGTACCGGGAAACCCTTGGCGCGCAACCCTTCCACTAACGCCGCACGCGGATCGTTTTCCGGATGGGTCTGCACGCCGACGAAGATGTGCGCTTCGCGGTCCTGGTGGTAGCGGTAGTTGAACTCGGTGATCTGGCGCTTGCCGATGGCCTCGCAGAACGCCTTGAAGCTGCCCGGCTCCTCGGGGATGGTCACGGCGATAATCGCCTCGCGCTTTTCGCCCAGCTCGGCCCGTTCGGCGACGTGGCGAAGGCGGTCGAAATTGACGTTAGCACCCGAGTCGATACCGACCAACACCTGGTTCTCAACCCCGTCACGCTCGACGTAGCGCTTGATCCCGGCCACCGCCAGGGCACCGGCCGGCTCGGTGATCGAGCGGGTGTCGTCGTAGATGTCCTTGATGGCCGCACAGATTTCGTCGGTACTGACCGTGATCACTTCATCGACATGGTGCCGGCAGATATCGAAGGTGTATTGACCGATCTGCGCCACCGCCACCCCATCGGCGAACAACCCCACCTGCGGCAGTACCACGCGCTCGCCAGCGGCCATCGCCTGCTGCAGGCAGTTGGAATCGTCCGGCTCCACACCGATGACCTTGATCTCGGGGCGCAGGTACTTGATGTACGCGGCCACCCCCGAGATCAGTCCACCACCGCCTACCGGCACGAAGATCGCGTCCAGCTGGCCCTGATGCTGGCGAAGAATTTCCATCGCCACGGTGCCCTGCCCGGCAATGACGTGCGGATCATCGTAGGGGTGGATATAGACGTAGCCCTTTTCCTCCACCAGCCGCAGCGAATAGGCCAGCGCCTCGGGAAAAGCATCCCCGTGTAGCACCACCTTGCCGCCGCGAGCTCGCACGCCCTGCACCTTCAGTTCTGGCGTGGTGCGCGGCATGACGATGGTCGCCTTGATACCCAGCTCACGGGCCGCCAAGGCCAGGCCCTGCGCATGGTTGCCGGCCGATGCGGTGACCACGCCGCGCGCCAGCTCCTCGGGTGACAGCTGCGCCAGCTTGTTATAGGCACCGCGAATCTTGAAGGAGAACACCGGCTGCAGATCCTCGCGCTTGAGCAGAATCTGGTTACCCAGCCGCTCGGAAAGCTGGCGGGCAGGCTGCAACGGGGTTTCCACCGCAACGTCATAGACGCGCGAGGTGAGGATCTTCTTGACGTACTGTTCGAGCATCGTGAGCTATCTTGGCGGGCCTTGCGGGGCAGACGAGTCTACTCTGCGAAAAACCCTGCGGCCACCGTCAATCGGCGCGCAAAACAGCAGTACAGCCTTAGCAGGCAAGACCCGCCGATGAGCCCCCGCTATACTCTTGCCCTTCGACTCACTCACCGCCCGGACCTTTACGCCATGACTCAGGATCAACTCAAGCAGGCTGTCGCCCAGGCCGCTGTCGACCTCATCGTGCCGCAGCTCACCGACCGCAGCATCGTCGGCGTTGGCACCGGTTCCACCGCCAATTTCTTCATCGATCTGCTGGCCAAGCACAAAGGCTTCTTCGACGGCGCGGTCGCCAGTTCCGACGCTACCGCCGAGCGCCTGAAAGGCCACGGCATCCCGGTTTACGACCTGAATTCGGTATCGGACCTTGAGTTCTACGTCGACGGTGCCGACGAGACCAACAGCCATCTGGAACTGATCAAGGGCGGCGGCGCAGCCCTGACCCGGGAAAAGATCGTCGCCGCAGTGGCCCGCACCTTCATCTGCATTGCCGACGGCAGCAAGCTGGTCGAGCGCCTCGGCGAGTTTCCCCTGCCGGTCGAAGTGATTCCAATGGCCCGCAGCCACGTGGCGCGTGAACTGGTCAGGCTGGGTGGCGATCCGGTCTACCGTGAAGGCGTGGTGACCGACAATGGCAATGTCATTCTCGACGTGCATAACCTTATGATCGGTTTCGCCCCGGATGTGGAAGCGCAGATCAACAACATTGTCGGCGTGGTCACCAACGGGCTCTTCGCTGCACGCCCGGCCGACATTCTGCTGCTGGGCACCAAAGATGGCGTTCAGACCCTGAAGCGTTGAGCCGAGCCGAGCCAGCCGAGCCAATGCTGGCTAGTCGGCCTTGCGAAATACATAGAACAAATTGGGCTCGCTGACGAGGTAGATTGTGCCGTCCGGGCCCATGGCGATGCCTTCGGCCTGAGGCACATCCGCCTCCAGCCCATGGTCGCCGGCCTTGAGCGACAATGCGCTGATAGCTTTGCCATGGATGTCCAGTTCGACCACCAAGCGAGACTCGTCCGAAAGCGCCAGCAAGTGGCCCGTCTGCTGGTCATATTGCAGGCTGGACAGATCCCGCACGAACAGATCGGCGTCGCGCTCGCGGTCCTCGCTGACGTGTACGCCCAGCGGCTGGTCATCCTCGGCGTAGGGAAAGCCCTCGACCTCATAAATGCGCACCGGATCGCGCTCCTTCGCCACGAACAAGCGCTTGCCGGCCACGTCGTAAGCCAGGCCCTCGAAACCCTTGTTCCCGTTCTGCCCGATTCCCAACGACAATTGTTGACTGGCGGTCGCATCGATCGACTCGGTGCGTTCACTCACCTCAACTCGCAACAGACGCTGCAGGCGCTCATCGCTGATCACATAAACGCCGCGGGAAATGTACTCGATCGCCTCCGGGTCACCGAAGCCCACCAGCGGAATCGCCCGTGACAGCTTGCCATCGAGGCTGAGCTCAAGCAGCTGCGGTTTGCCGTTGGTGATGGCGATTAGGCTGTTGCGGTCGGGATCGAAGGTCAGCGCCGAGAGGTCGTCATCGATCCCTTCGACCACCTGCGCCTGGATGTCCGCGCGATAGCCCGGCAGCCAGAGGGATACCTCCTGCAGCCGATCGGCCTGCCGCCACTGGCTGAAGTGAAACAAGGTTTGCTCGAACAGGTGAAGATGCTGACCGACAGCCACAGCCAGCAGCAATGCCGCACCGGCCAGGGCGGTTGATATCCATTTCAAAACAGGGCGCATCATGCTCACTTCGCAAGGACGGGACTGAAAGTGTGCCCGCCCAGGCTTAGCTGAACCTTAACGGCTGCTGGCGGCGCAGCGCATGCATGGACTGCGCTGGCCCCTGCTTGTTACCGCTTGCGCCTGAACACGTAGAGAAGATTGGGTTCGGCTACGACGTAGATATCGCCGTGCTCGTCCATGGCGACGCCCTCGGCCTGGTCTATTCCCTCAACCAAACCATTGAGGCCGCCGAGCAGCCTGATGAAGCTGAGCGGCCGGCCTCGCTGGTCAAGCTCGACCAGCAGGCGCGATTCATCGGACAGCATCACAGTGTGGCCGGTACGCGGGTCGATGGTCACCGATGAGATATCACGCACCAGCAGCGGCTGCTCGGGCCAGGCCTCAAGGATGCCGGCGGCGCCGTCCTCTCCGGGAAAAGGCAGTTCGAACAATCCCTGCGGATCGCGCTCCTTGGCCAACAGCATGCGTTTGGTGCGCGGATTCCAGGCCAGCCCTTCGAAGCCTTTATTGCCTGCACCGTCGAAACCCAGGTCATAGGTTGCGAGATCATCAAGATCGAGACTTTCCACCCCTGGCGCCAGCCGAAACACTGCAACCAGCCGACGCCGCTCGTCGACGATACCGAGTCGCCCGTCATCCAGCGCTTCGACCGCTTCAGGATCAGAGAATCCGGTCAGGGTGATGCGCCGCAGCACGACGCCGCCAGGGGAAAACTCCACGAGCTGCGGGTTTCGGCCGGTGACAGTAAACAGCGTCCCGGTCGCTGCATTCCAGGTCAGCCCAGAGGTTTCATCGTCTTCCAGGCCAAACAATGTGGTCTCCAACGCCAGCTCATAGTCAGGCAACCAGATGCTCGCCGCGCGCTCTTGAGACTCGACGTATTGCTCGTGCCAGTAGAGTTTCAGCTGGTCGTCCCAATGCAGCATCCAGCCGACCAGCACGGCCATTGCGATGGTTAGGATTAGGGAAACGTACAGAAACAAGCGGAGGCGGGACGGTCGGATGGCGGCGTCAGGCATCTAGGCAAACCCAAGTAGAGTGTGCGATTACAGCATGACCTTTACAGGGAGGATATAGCGCTGCAGGCCGGATACGTCAGACGTACCCGGGCCATGCTGGGTTAAAGCACGCGACTCTCGAAGCGAGACAACCCGACCAGTTCCAGTACCAGCTCGTCACCCTGATGGAGGGGGCCTACACCCACAGGCGTGCCGGTCAGGACCACGTCGCCCGGTTGCAGGCTGAAGTGCCCGGCGATGTGCTGCAGCAGCGGCAGGATGGCGTTGAGCATCTGGTTGCTGTTGCCGTCCTGACGCACCTCACCGTTAATGGTCAGGCGCACGCCGATATCGGTCAGATCCTCCACTGCATCGCCCGGCACGAATGGTGCCAGCACACAGGCACCATCAAAGCTTTTAGCGATTTCCCATGGATGGCCCTTTTCCTTCAGTTTGGCCTGCACGTCGCGCAGGGTCAGGTCGAGGGCTGGGGCGAACCCGGAAATCGCGTCGCGAACCTCTTCTTCGTTCGGCTTGCGCGACAACGGCTTGCCGATCAGCACGGCGATTTCCGCCTCGTAGTGCACGGCACCACGGTCAGAGGGAATGCTGAAGCCGCTGTCCAGCGGCACGGTGCAGCTGCCGGCCTTGATGAACAGCAGGGGCTCGGTCGGCACCGGGTTGTTCAGCTCTTTGGCGTGCTCGGCGTAGTTACGGCCGATGCAGACGACTTTGCCCAACGGGTAATGGATCGTGGTGCCGTCGGTGTACTGGTGCTTGTAGGTCATGGAGAGTTCCTGTCTGCTCAAACAGCGAAAATCTTGCCCGGATTCATGATGCCGTTCGGATCGAAGGCTGCCTTAACTGCCTTCATGTACTCAATTTCCACCGGCGAACGGCTGTACTCGAGGTAGTCACGCTTGGTCATGCCGACGCCATGTTCGGCGGAGATCGAACCGTTGTACTTCTGCACGGTTTCGAACACCCACTTGTTCACCGTCGCGCACTTGCCGAAGAACTCGTCCTTGTCCATCGCATCGGGCTTGAGGATGTTCAGGTGCAGGTTGCCGTCGCCGATGTGGCCGAACCAGACGATCTCGAAGTCCGGATAGTGCTCACCGACGATGGCGTCGATTTCCTTGAGGAAGGCCGGCACCTTGGCAATGGTGACGGAGATGTCGTTCTTGTACGGCGTCCAGTGGCTGATGGTCTCGGAGATGTACTCGCGCAGCTTCCACAGGTTCTGCAGCTGCTGCTCGCTCTGGCTCATCACGCCATCGAGCACCCAGCCCTGCTCAACGCAATGCTCGAACGTCGCCAGCGCCTGATCGGCGCGCTCATCGGTGGTGGCTTCGAATTCCAGCAGCGCGTAGAACGGGCAGCTGGTTTCGAACGGTGCCGGCACGTCGCCGCGGCCGAGCACCTTGGCCAGTGCCTTGTCGGAGAAGAACTCGAAGGCGGTCAGGTCCAGCTTGTCCTGGAAGGCGTGCAGCACCGGCATGATCGAGTCGAAGTCCGGCGTGCCCAGCACCAGCGCAGTCAGATTGGTTGGCTGGCGCTCCAGGCGCATGGTCGCCTCGACGACGAAGCCCAGCGTGCCCTCGGCACCGATGAAGAGCTGGCGCAGGTCATAGCCGGTGGCGTTCTTGATCAGGTCCCTGTTCAGCTCGAGCAGATCGCCCTTGCCAGTGACGACCTTAAGACCCGCCACCCAGTTACGGGTCATGCCATAGCGAATCACCTTGATCCCGCCTGCGTTGGTCCCGATGTTGCCGCCGATCTGGCTGGAGCCTGCGGAAGCGAAGTCCACCGGGTAATACAGGCCCTTGTCTTCGGCGAACTGCTGCAGCTGTGCGGTGACCACGCCCGGCTGGCAGACCGCGGTGCGGTCCATCTCGTTGAATTCGAGAATCTGGTTCATGTAATCGAACGACACCACCACTTCGCCATTGGCCGCCACCGCGGCAGCGGAAAGGCCGGTGCGGCCGCCCGAGGGCACCAGCGCGATCTTTCGCTCGTTCGCCCAGCGCACGATTGCCTGCACCTGCTCGATGGTCTTCGGGAACACGATGGCCGAGGGTGCCGGGGCGTACTGCTTGGTCCAGTCCTTGCCATAGGTGTTCAGCGAATCGGCATCGGTCAGCACCTTGCCAGGCTCGACCAGGGTCTTCAGCTCGTCGATCAGGGCGGGGTCGGTCATCATGGGAACTCTCATTCGATTCATGGTCACCCTGAGTACGCTTCAGCTCAGGACATGGGTGTTTCGAGGGGTGCGTATGCTAGCATACGCACCCTTTTGAAACGTGCCTCGGCAGACTCCCGACACCGCTGATACCGGGTCGGCCAGCCTTCGCTGGACACTTCGTCCTACCCTTCGGCCTTAAGGTTTAAATGCAGATGAGCCAGACCTCTCTCGACAAGAGCAAGATCAAGTTCCTTCTTCTCGAAGGCGTGCACCAGAACGCTGTCGACACCCTCAAGGCCGCCGGCTACTCCAACATCGAGTACCTCAAGACCGCGCTGACCGAGTCGGAGCTGAAAGAGAAGATCGCCGACGTCCATTTCATCGGGATTCGTTCGCGCACTCAGCTCACCGAGGACGTCTTCGAAGCAGCAAAAAAACTGATCGCCGTCGGCTGTTTCTGCATCGGCACCAACCAGGTCGATCTCAATGCCGCCCGTGAGCGCGGCATTGCGGTGTTCAACGCACCCTACTCCAACACTCGCTCGGTGGCCGAGCTGGTGCTCGCCGAAGCCATCCTGCTGCTGCGGGGCATTCCGGAGAAAAACGCGTCCTGCCATCGCGGCGGTTGGATCAAGTCGGCAGCCAACTCCTTCGAAATTCGCGGCAAGAAGCTGGGCATCATCGGCTACGGCTCCATCGGCACGCAGCTGTCGGTGCTCGCCGAAGGCCTCGGCATGCAGGTGTTCTTCTATGACGTGGTGACCAAGCTGCCGCTGGGCAACGCCACTCAGATCGGCTCGCTGTACGAACTGCTGGGCATGTGCGACATCGTCTCCCTGCACGTACCCGAGCTGCCATCCACTCAGTGGATGATCGGTGAGAAGGAAATACGCGCCATGAAGAAAGGCGCAATCCTGATCAACGCCGCCCGCGGCACCGTGGTCGAGCTGGATCACCTCGCCGCTGCGATCAAGGACGAGCATCTGATTGGCGCCGCCATCGACGTATTCCCGGTCGAGCCCAAGTCCAACGACGAGGAATTCGAAAGCCCGCTGCGTGGTCTGGACCGCGTGATCCTGACCCCACACATCGGCGGCTCGACCGCCGAAGCACAGGCCAACATCGGCCTGGAAGTGGCGGAAAAGCTGGTCAAGTACAGCGACAACGGCACCTCGGTATCGTCCGTCAACTTCCCGGAAGTGGCCTTGCCATCGCACCCCGGTAAGCACCGCCTGCTACACGTCCACCAGAACATCCCGGGCGTGATGAGCGAGATCAACAAGGTGTTCGCCGACAACGGCATCAACATCTGCGGCCAGTTCCTACAGACCAACGAGAAAGTCGGCTACGTCGTCATCGATGTAGATAAGGAATATTCCGACCTGGCGCTGGAAAAACTGCTGCAGGTCAACGGCACCATCCGCAGCCGCGTGCTGTTCTAAGCGCTGCACTGGCAGTATCGAACGGGAGGCTTAGGCCTCCCGTTTTCGTTTTGCCGCATGACTGTCACGGTTTCGCACGATTGTTCAGCTGGCTGAAGCTGAATCGCCGCTTTCGCCCGAACGTGGGTCCTGCCGATCCGGCGATGATGGGCGCTCGACAGGCGTAACGGGCGGCACCTCAGGCGGTGCTTCCAGCGTTGGGGGCCTCGGCTGGCCTTGGCTGTCATCTCCGCTCTCGATTACATCCTGCCGCGGCTCGCGCGTGTCCAGTGGATGTTCGCGGGCTTTCTCAGGGTGCGCCGGACCAGTGCCGGCGGCGATTGCCAACGACGCGGCCATCAATGTTGAAACGGCTAACGAAACGCGTATAGCCATGAGCGTCTCCCGATTAGGGGTCATGGGGTTCCGGACGCAATCAGCTGCGACAGCAAGACGCCAACGGTTGCGCAAGAAAAAGCCCCGTCCGAAGCCGGGGCTCTCATCTAGCGGCAAAGGCATATCAGTTGCCAGTAGCACTACTTCCCGTGGCGGTCGTGTTGCCGACACTTGTACCGGTTTCAGTTCCCGGACCTGCCGGCTCACCGTCAACGGTGGTGCCCATACCGGTTGTCAGGCCTTCGCGGTCGGTGTCGTCGGTAGTTTTGCCGTCCATCATGGTGTCGTCATGGGCGCCGCCCATTTTGCCGTCGTGAGTGCCGCTCTTCATCGAGCTGCTATCCGCGTCGTAGCGGCCCTTGTCATGAATGGCTTCGTTGTCCGTTGTGCCTGCGGCAAATACAGCGGTAGACATAAGGCCGGCTAGAGTCAGCGCGGCGAGCTTGGTCGTTTGCATGATCGCTCTCCAGTTTCAAGGGGTTCACATACTCCGGCACTGCCCACGAAAATAAATTTCACCCGCGCGCGTGACAGGATCTTTCAAATCGCCGAAACCTAGACGAGGCGGGCGCTGTAGCCCTGCCGCCATTGGTCGCCGCGTTGGCAGAAGACCGTTCATCGGATGCCCACGCGCCATTCTGCCTCGAGGACGCCTGACCAAAACTCAGCGCAACAACTGCCACAACGAGATCCCGATACCAGCCATGCTTTCACCGGCCACTAACCCGGCGGCGGCAACGATCACAAAACGTTCGGCCAGGCTGCCCCAGCGGGCCGCGAACAGCCAGGCCAACAGGGCGCCGAAAGCCATCATCAGCGAGATCGACGCAGGAATGATGAAAGCCAGCCCCAGCGCCGCGGAGCTGGGTAACCAGCGCAACCGCCAGACCGGCGCCGAGCCTTCGAGCAGGCCGAGCACAACGCCGACCAGTGCACCGATCAACATCGCCCAGCGGATGTCCAGGCTGATCGAGCCGAGCCCGGCGGTGAGCGCCTGCGCCACAGCTTTCCAGGTCGCCACGGCTGGTGCTGGCCACTCGGGTGTGATCAGCATGGCCTGAGGATCAGGAATCAGCAGTTGATAGACGAGCACCCCTACCAGGCTGCCGACCAGAATACCCAGGCACTGAGCGACCACCTGGCGCGAGGGGGCTGCGCCGATTGCATGACCGACCTTGAAGTCGTTGAGCAGATCGGTGCATTGACCCGCAGCACCGCCTGCAGTGTTGGCACTCATCAGGTTGATCGCCACCTGACCAGGCGCAATGGCAGCGAAACTCAGCTGCGACAGCTGCCCGATCGCACCAATCGGCGGTATCCCGGTGGCGCCGACGACACGTGCCGCAACCATGGCCAACAGCAGCGCCAGCGGGATCGACAGCGCGGCCATGAGTGGATGGATATCAAACAGACTCATCTGCAGGGCGATCACCAGGATGGCCGCCAGGCCCAGCCCGAGCGCCGGCAGTGGCGCGGGCCGTGCGAATCGCAGGCGCTGTGCTGCAGCGCCTCGTCGGGCGCGCAAAAAACGCAGGCTGAGTGAAATCAGCGTAGCGCAGACCATCAGGCTAACTCCCGGCCACAGCAGCCACTCGATCAGCACTCCGAATTGCGGCCCGCTGGCGCCCGCCGGCAGCGTTACCAGACCTTCCGTCAACAACCAGGGTGCCAGCACGCCCCAGGCAATCAACGCGCCGAGCAGCAACGACAACCCGACCCGTAAGCCGATGATTCCGCCGAAGCCCAGCAGCAACAGCGACGGCTCGAGGCTGAACGTCAAGCGCTCCAGCTGCGCGCTGGGAGCCCAGCGCGGCACGCTCCACCAGAGACCGTCCAGCAGCTTGGCCAACGCAGCCAGCAGCGCAGCCGAGCCCAGTACCCATAAGCGCCGCGCCGCCTCTGCGCCATGGCTGTAAATCTGCTGCATGGTCGCCAAGGTCGCCATGCCTTCAGGAAAGCGCAACTGCGTTTCGGTAATCAGTGAAGGCCGCAAGTACCAGGCGACCCAGATGCCGAGAAAGCTGACCGAGAACACCCAGGCCACCAGCGGCAAGGTGTCGAACTGCTGGCCGGTGATCAGGGTGTAGGCAGGAATCGGTGCGACCAAACCGCTGGAAATGATCGAAGCCGCGGATGAGGCAGTGGTCTGGTTGATATTGCTTTCGTGCAGCGTCCAGGCGGGCCTTTTCAGCACTCGCGCCAGGCTCTGCCAGAAGGCGAAACCGACCAGCAGCGCGATGATCGACATGTTGAACGACCAGCCGATCTTGAGCCCCGAGTAGATATTCGAAGGTGTCAGCACGGCCCCCAGCAGCAGGCCGGTCAACAGTGCGCGCAAAGTCAGTTCGCGGGAGGGGTCGCTCATGCAGGCTCCATCGAATGGGCGATTGACTCACCTTAGTCCATTAAGTCCACCACAGCGTTTCTTCAACCGTCCGTCGGGATGTCATCCTCAGCGCGCAGATGCCGACCTAATCCCAACGTGAACGCTGAACTTCGTCATTTCTGGCCGGTCGTTTAGTAACTTTTCTATGCAGCATAACGGCACTCCAAACCAAGGATTGAACATGGACGAAGCGGACTTCACCCACCTGGAACGTAACCGGCCTACCGTCACCCTGTTGACCGGCAATGAGCTTCTCGGGCTGTTCTTCAAACACTTTCTTGGTGAACAGGCTCAGCTAGAGGTAGCCCTGGCGCGGCTCGAGAAGATCGTTCCGGGCAGCACCGATCTCTACCTACTCGACTCGGGAAATAGCCAGACTGAGCAATTGTCGACACTGCTCGATCAGCTCGACGAGCAGACGCCCGTTGCGCTGGTCAACATCGCCCCGGAACAGGCTGAGCAGTTGGTCGACAAGCACCCTGCCATTCGCGGCGTGTTTTACAGCCATGCCACTCGTGAGCACCTACTCGACGGCATCCAGGTATTGCTCGAAGGCGGCGACTGGCTGCCGCGGGTCTTGACCGAACGCTTGCTCAGCCAGTGGCGGCGCATGCGCCAACTCGCCGGCAGCAAACCGTCGCTGACCCTGCGTGAGCGGGAAATCCTCAGCCTGGCCGGCAAAGGCCTATCCAACGCCGAAATTGCCGAACAGCTGTGCCTAAGCCCCCATACCATCAAGAGCCATATCCACAACCTGTTGCGCAAGATTGGTGCCTCCAACCGGGCCGAGGCGGCCTTTCTGCTGCGTGGCCGGCTGGATTGGTCCGAGTCGTGTCACGCCTGACGCTGTGCCTGTTGCTGCTGAGCCTGCTCGGCCCGATGCAGGCTCAGGCAGCGCTGGGCCAGGCGGAAGGCGAGGCGGAACTGAGCGGGCTGATCATCGACAACACCATCACTCGCTTCGGTCATGACTTCCACCGCTACCTGAGCTTTCAATTGCAGGACGCCAGCGCGCTTGAGGGCGATCTGGTGGTACGCGAACGTCCTTCCGCGCGCTGGGGCAGCCTGGTCTGGGTGGAATATGGGCAGCGCACGGTCTACCGGCGCTTTCTGCAGCCCAACGTAGCGGAGATCGAAGACATCGCCACCCAAGCCGCGCAGCTGATCTTGGAGGAAGTCAACCGCAGCAAGTTGCAGAACCTACTCCAGGACACCTTCGACATGGACCGAGATGAGCTGTGAATTGCACAAGGATTAATTCGCCCCGTTCATCACGTAGCGCTTGTTTTGCACCGTTCGATGGATGTTCAGCGCCCCGCCTGCAGTCAAGAATCCGAACACTATTCCGAGGTGCCTGCATGGATTGTCTAGCCCTATTCCGCCGCGGCTTGCTCGCCGCCCTTCTGCTCACCGGTCACGCGGTTCATGCGGCCGATCTGATGGACAACGGAGATCTTGCGGCAGGCTCATTGAGCCTCGCTAATCAGTCGGCGGCAGCGTTGCAATTGCCCGACATGCAGGTCGCGCGAGTGCTGCAAACAGGCAGCGACAATCTGGCCGACGTAAGCCAGACCGGCACGGCTCAGCTGGCGAACATCATGCAACAGGGCAGCGACCAGCAGGCCTTCATTCTCCAGCAAGGCGAGAACCAGATCGCCACCATTCTGCAGATTGGCCAGGGCAACCTGGCCGACATCAGCCAGATCGGCAGCGACAACCAGGCCGCGATCGCTCAGATTGGTTCGAACAACGCTGCCAGCATCGAACAGCTCGGCAGCGGCTTGAGCAGCAGTGTCACCCAATACGGCAGCGGCCAACGCGTCCAGATCGTCCAGCATCGCTAATCACCAGCATCGCTAATAAAAAGGTAACTCTATGCGCAGTCTGCATCTCCTCGCGTCAGCCGCTTTGCTGTCTGTCGCCGTTGGCGCCCATGCCGACAACAGCGCCAAACTCGTGCAGACAGGCAATGACAACGACGCCACGATTGACCAGACCGGGCTGCTTAACGAGGCGACAATTCGGCAGAACGGTACGGCGAACAACGGTTCGATCTTTCAGAATGAATTCGCCGAGTCGAACCAGGCGAACCTCGTGCAAATCGGCAGCAGCAATAATGCTGCGGTCTATCAGGCGCCAGACAGTCACTTCTCCACCGCGAGCGTCTATCAGCAGGGCACTGGCAACCGCGCCGAGGTCGAGCAGCACTGGTATACCAATGAGCTGCAAATCAGCAGCATCGGCGACAGCAATTCTATTTCGGCCACTCAAAATGGTTTCGCTCGGGCCGAGGCACGTCAGATTGGCAATGGCAATTCGCTGGTAATGACCCAAGACGGCATTTACCACGGCAATTGGACAGCTGTGTATCAGGTCGGCGACGAGAACAGGGCTAGCATCGAGCAGGGCGATGGCAGCGATATTCAACTGGCCCAGAACGGCAACCTGAACACCGCGACGATCTCGCAGTACAACCTGTTTGGTGAAGTCGAGTTCAATCAGGCAGGCGACGACAACCTGCTGACAATCGAGCAGAGCGGGCGCAGCAATGCATTCCGAGGCTCGTCAACTGGAAATGGCAACAGCGTCGAGTTGGTGCAATGGTTCGATGGCAACCAAGCCAGCGTCGTGCAATCTGGCGATGACAACATCGCCGCCATCAACCAGCTAGCCGGCTACAACGAGGCCCGCATCAACCAGGTCGGCATGGCAAACCTGGCCTCTATCACTCAGAACGCCGAACTCATGAACGCGGTGATTTCGCAGACGGGGACCGGCAACATGGCCACCGTTACCCAACAGTGATCCAGACCTTGGCCACCCCCTATGCTCACCGCGACCCTCGCCGCCATGCTGCTCGCCTCCGCCGGTCCGGTTGATGCTCGCCTGGAGCTGCTGCCCGAAGCCGACCGGTTGAATGTGCGGTTGTGCTTCAGCAGTGCCGAACCCCACCGGCTTAGCTACCAGTTGGAAGTGCGTTCCAAGGGCCACGCCGGTACCAGCCGCAGCCGCCAATCGGGCGAGTTGACCAGCGGGCCTGATACGCAGTGTCCGCTGAACAACAGACTCGGTATCGCACCCGACAGCCAGATCGAGGCGACGGTCACTTGGTCCGTTGACGGCCAGCAGCAAGCGCCTCTGCACCAGAGCTACCCAGCAACCCAACCCACCGATTCGGCGCCCTCGGCGCCAGATTCCACACCTGCTGCAGCGGATCATCTATTCGTCAGGGCCGATTCAAACCGGCGATAGCGGTCTTGGCTGGCAGCGTGCAAGCCGGCGTCCCACCTCAATCCCCTTCAGCTCGACGTAGTGATACGTCAGGTTCGATATCGCCAACACCATGGCCACCTCAAGCAGGTTCAGCAGGTCGCCGACCAAGATGCTGCCGCTGCTGCTGCAGCGAGTGATCTGCTCGCTTCCTGACTGCTGAAGAATGGTGATGTATTCGGTCAGAACCTGCCGCTGTATCTCGGCAGCGCCAGCAGCACCATCCAGCCCAGGATCGATCAACCGTTGCCATCCATCGCCTGCCCGGAACCGGAAGCGCGGCCATGGCTTCTACCGAGCCAATCCACATCGCCGCTATCCGAGGAGTTCCCGATGCGCATTTCTCTCAAACCCTTGCATGAGCAGGTCATCGTCATCACCGGTGCTTCGAGCGGGATCGGCCTGGCGACCGCCCGCCTCGCCATCGAAAGAGGCGCACGCGTGGTGCTGGTGGCGCGCAACGAAGAAGCCCTGCTCGACATCGAGCGTGACCTGAACGCGGGTGACCGGGTCCTTCACGTCATGGCCGATGTCGGCCAGCGCGCGCAGCTGGAACGCGTCGCCAGCGAGACCGTCGCCCGCTTCGGTGGCTTTGACACCTGGATCAACAATGCCGGCAGCTCGGTATGGGGACGCTTCGATGAGGTCAGCGACGAAGACCACTATCAGGTAATGCAGACCAACTTCTGGGGCACTCACTACGGCTCGTCCATCGCCGTTAAGCATCTGCGCGACAAAGGCGGCGCCCTGATCAATATCGGCAGTGTGGAATCGGCCAATGCCCTGCCCTTCCACAGCAGCTACAGCGCCAGCAAGCATGCGATCAAGGCGATGACCGACGTGCTGCGCGTCGAGCTGCAAAAGTCGCACACGCCGGTATCGGTAACCCTGGTACGCCCCTCCTCGACCGACACCCAGTTCATGGATCACTCGAAGAATTACCTGCCCAGCGCGCCGGTGTTTCCGCCGCCGGTCTATGCCCCCGAGGTGGTCGCGCGGGCGATTCTGCATGCCGCCGAGCACCCGCAGCGCGACGTTTACATCGGCAATGCCAAGTTGCTTTCGCGACTCGCGCAGAACGCGCCGCACCTGGCCGACTGGATCAACCGCACCTTTGTCTACGACACCATCACGAGCGGCCGCCCAGACCGACACCCACGCGGCGCGCTCTTCGACAGCGATGTCGGCAGCGCGGGTGACGGCAGCGCCCGTGGCGATTATCCGGGCATGGTGCTGACACGCAGCCTGTATACCCGTGCCACGCAGCATCCGGTCGCGACCACTGCCGCCGTGGCGGTGGGGGCAGCCGCATTGGTCGCCCTGTTGGGGCGTCGCGGGCGCTAGCTGACCACCAGCGCAGCCCAGGCTGCGCTGGCTGCATGATCGTTCAGCTCAGGTTCAGCCAGTGTTCAGGGGCCGTTCAGCGGAGCGTAGGCAGGATGGAGACGTAAATTTCTCCACGCCTGCAAAGGAGCGACACATGAACAAGCTGCATACCCTGGCCATCGCCACCACTCTCAGCGTCTTCACCTTCGGCGCCCAAGCCGCCGACAACTTCGCTGGCCTCACCTGGGGCAAGAGCACCGTCAACATCGACCGTTCCAGCACCCTGAAGCAGAACATGCCGGGCGCGAACCGTTTCGATGACACCATCAAGAACAGCGGCACCTGGGGCATCCGTGCCGGTCAGATGACCGATGAGGCACGCTACTATGCCACCTACGAAAACGTATCCGACGACTACGGTAGCTCGCTCAAGCTGCGTCAGCAGAACCTGTTCGGCAGCTACGACATGTTCCTCCCGGTCGGCGACACTACCCGCCTGTTCGGTGGCGCCAGTGCCGGTCTGACCAAGCTCGAGAATGAGTCCAGCGGTTACCGCCGCGACAGTGACATCGGTTATCTGGTAGGTCTGCAGGCTGGTGTGCTGCAAGACGTCGGCAAGAACACGTCGATCGAAGCGGGTTACCGTTATCTGCGTAGCAACGCCGGTACCGAAGTGGCCGAGCGCGGCGTTGGCAAGGTCGGTTCGATCGACCTGCATAGCAGCAAGCAGGCCTACCTGGGCGTGAACTACAAGTTCTAAGCAGGCACGCTTGCATCGACAGGAACACGGCCGGGATTGTCCCGGCCGTTTGCATGACAGGAGCCGCACATGAAAGTGCTGGTGGTGGAAGACGAGGCGCTGCTGCGCCACCACCTGCTGACTCGCCTGAGCGAAAGCGGGCATGTGGTCGATGCGGTGGCGAATGCCGAAGAGGCGCTTTACCAGACACGCGAATTCAATCATGACCTGGCCGTGGTCGATCTCGGCTTACCGGGCATCTCCGGCCTGGATCTGATTCGCCAGCTGCGCAGCAATGGCGAGCGCTTTCCCATCCTCATCCTCACGGCGCGCGGTAACTGGCAGGACAAGGTCGAAGGATTGGCCGCCGGTGCCGACGACTACGTGGTCAAACCCTTCCAGTTCGAGGAGCTGGAGGCACGGCTCAACGCGTTGCTGCGACGCTCGTCCGGCTTCACCCAGGCGAGCATCGAAGCCGGCCCGCTCAAGCTTGACCTCAACCGCAAACAGGCACTGGTGGACGACGAGCCCCTGCCGCTGACCGCCTTTGAATATCGCATTCTGGAATACCTGATGCGTCACCAGCAGCAGGTGGTCGCCAAGGAACGGCTGATGGAGCAGCTCTACCCGGACGACAACGAACGCGACGCCAACGTCATCGAGGTGCTGGTCGGCCGGCTGCGGCGCAAGCTGGAAGCCCACGGCGGGCTTAAACCCATCGATACCGTTCGCGGCCTGGGTTATCTGTTCACCGAGCGCTGCCGATGAGCCTCAATTGGCGCCGCTGGCGCGTGCTGGCTCGGGCCGCACGCAACGGCACCCTGTCACTGCGCCTGCGCCTGATGCTGGGCGCTACCTGCCTCGCCGTTCTGTTCATGCTTGCCCTGCTCCCGGTGCTGCAGGCTGCGTTCAGCCTCGCCTTCGAGCGGGTCATCGAAGAACGCCTGGCCGCCGATGCCAATACACTGATTACCGCATCGCGCATCGAACAGGGCCGACTGGTGATGCCGGAGCGCTTGCCCGATGAAGAATTCGACCTGCCCGATGCGAAGCTGCTGGGCTACATCTACGACCCGCAAGGCAAACGGCTCTGGCAGTCACGGTCGGCCGAAGACGAATCCATCGACTATCAGCCGCGCCTGCAGGGCGATGTCACCGAATTCCAGCGGATCCGCGATGCCGATGGCGCCGAGTACTTCGTTTACGACGTGGAGCTGCGGCTGAACACCGATCAGCGTCAGGCGTTCAGCTTCGTCACCATGCAACCCACCAGTGAATACCGCAGCCTGTTCGAGGAATTCCGGCAACAGCTGTATCTCTGGCTTGGTGGCGGATTGCTGGTGCTGCTGACGTTGCTTTGGCTGGGCCTGACCTGGGGCTTCCGCTCGCTCAAACGGCTAAGCCTCGAGCTGGATCAGGTCGAGGCGGGGCGGCTGGATCGCCTCAGCGATCGACACCCCCGCGAACTGCTGCGCCTGACCCGCTCGCTGAACCGCTTGCTCGACGGCGAGCGTCGCCAGCGCGAGCAGTACCGCAACTCGCTGGGCGACCTGGCCCACAGCCTGAAGACGCCATTGACGGTGCTGCAGAGCGTAGGCGAGGTGATCAGTACGCAGCCGGACAATCGCGAACAGTCCCGCGTGATGCGCGCGCAGATCGAGCGCATGAGCCAGCAGATCAGTTACCAGCTGCAGCGGGCCTGCCTCGGTCAGAGCGGCCTGGTGCGCCACCGGGTAGCGCTGCAGCCGCTGCTGGTGCGCCTGTGCAGTACGCTGGACAAGGTCTACCAAGACAAGCGCGTGCAGGTCGAGCTGCAGATCCCAGCAAAGGCTACCCTGCCGCTGGAGCAGGGCGCGCTGATGGAACTGCTCGGCAACCTGCTGGAGAACGCCTACCGACTCTGCCTCCATCAGGTGCGCATCAGCCTGCAGCAGGGCGACGAATACCTGACCCTGAGCGTCGAAGATGACGGGCCCGGCGTGCCGGTCAACCAGCGCGCCCGCATCCTGCGTCGTGGTGAACGGCTGGATGCCCAGCACCCCGGCCAAGGCATCGGCCTGGCAGTGGTGAAGGACATCATCGACAGCTACGGCGGCGAGCTCAGGCTCGACGATTCCATGCTTGGCGGCGCTGCGTTTCGGTTGCGCCTGCCGGTGGATTGAGCCGACGAAGGTATCTGTTGATTGATGCCTGTTCCGGGTGGCGGCTGCTACAGTTCGTAGCCCCGCCACTTACCGGACGCGACAAATGTCACTGGACGACAACAAACGGCTGGTCCGCCAGCACATCGATCTGAGCTGGAACCGCGGACACCTGGCCCTTGCCGAGAAGCTGCACAGCAAGGACTTCCTCTACAAGAGCTCCTTCGTCGGCCATCCGATGGCCAGCCCCGAGTTCGCCGCGATGGTGACCCAGATCCGTACTGCCATGCCCGATCTCGAAGTGGTGGTCGAGGAATGCGTTGCCGAGGGCGACAAGGTCGTCACCTGGAGCACCTTGATTGGCACCATCGAAACACCCGCGCTCGGCTACCCACCCAGTGACAAGGTCTTGAGCATTTCAGCGATGGCCTTCTGGACCCTGACGCCGGGGCAGCAGATCCGCGAGATCTGCACCATGTTCGACATCGAAAGCTTCCGTTCCCAGCTCGGACTGGCGACCCGCACCTACGCCGAAAAAGCCTTGCCCTGACGGCTGCTAGCGGCCAGAACGGGAGCGTTTCGCGCTTTCGCAGCAGTCATCGCCCCGGTTTCGTGGTCCATTGCACATGCGCCCGATTCCGAAAAAGGCAGGTTGAATGCACCGACCGCTGTTGCTCAAGACCCTGGTTTGCCTCGTTGTACTGGCCTTGCTGGCCTCCGCCATCAACCCGCACGACCGTACCACCTGGCTGATGGAAGTCCTTCCGGTGGTCATCCTGCTGCCGGCATTGGCTTACACCCATAGACGATTTCCGCTCTCTTCGCTGCTGTACGTGTTGCTGGCTGTCCAGGCCCTGGGGCTGGTTGCGGGCGGCCATTACACCTTCCCCCGTGTCCCGGTCGGTTTCTGGCTGCAGGACTGGCTGGACCTCAGCCGTAACCCTTACGACCGGCTTGGCCATTTTTTCCAGGGCGTTGTGCCTGCGCTGATCGCGCGGGAACTGCTGGTGCGTAATGAGCGCGTTCATGGCAAACACCTGTTGCCGTTTGTCTGCGTAAGCATGGCGATGATGCTCAGCGCTGTTTACGAGCTGGTCGAGTGGGCGGCGGCCCTTTCGCTTGGCCAGGGCGCCAAAGCCTTTCTGGGCATGCAGGGCGATCAGTGGGACACGCAGGCCGACATGTTCTGCGCGTTGCTTGGCAGCCTGACCGCCATGACACTGCTGGTGCATCTACACGACCGCAGCATGGCCGCAATCGGTAAACCTCGGCAAAGCCTAACGGCTGTACAAGGCGAAACCGCCCGATAATTACAGCCAGCTGGTTAACTATCGATTTAATTGAATCAAGTAATTGGCTTGATTAATCAATTAGCGGCAGCGGCACTTAGTATCACAGTTGTCGATTTGTACTATTGATACGCTCGCGTTTGTTCAACCGGCCCTCGCCCGTAGCATGTGTCCCGTACCCACTGATACCGAGGACACACTCATGAAAAAGTTATTAGCAGCTGCCATCCTGGCCAGCATTGCTTCGACGGCCTTTGCGATCCCGCCAAGCCATCCGCAACCAATTCTGGGCGAAGCGCAAAGCGCCTCAACCGTCCAAAAGCAGTTATCAACTGACCGCACCCTGTCTGAAAACGGTTTCGATCGCACGCCATTGAGCGAGCAAATTGCTGAAGACGGGTTCGATCACACTCCCATCAGTGAACAGATCGCTGAAGACGGTTTTGACTCTACGCCGCAAGCGGAGCAATTCGCAGAAGATGGATTTGACCTGACACCTCAAGCCGATCAAGTCGCCGATGACGGTTTCGACCGTACTCCGCTGGGGCAGTTACTGGCGGAAGATGGCAGTGATCGTACCGAGCTCGGCACAGCCTGAACTTAACGCTTCAACTCAAGGCGCCGTTGGCGCCTTTTTTATGTGCAATGAAAAGTTAATGACACTCGCTCCGCGAGTATTTACGGCCGGATAAATCCATCGCGACAAATAACTTTCTGACGGCCCTTAGCCTATCGGGAGGCTCGCTCAGAGAAAACCATACGACCCCTGTACCCAATTGATACCAAAGTACAATGTTTATGATGACGCAGTGCCACTACCCTGACTGAATAGTCATTTCAGGGACGATGGTGCAGTCAGCTCAGGGAAGATCCTCATAAATTGTGCGGAAACCCCATGAACCTAACCGTCAAACTGAAACTCGGCCTGAGCTTTGCAGCACTTACGCTGATCGTTCTGCTCATTTCTTCGTTGGCGATTGCCGAGCTTGCCAAGTTCAACGATGCCTTCTCTGACTATGTCGAAGGTGTTAACGCCCGCGAAGAGCTGGCGTCAGCATTACTCATCGCGGCGCAACGCCGCGCAGTCGCGGCCCGTAACCTGGTGCTGGTGTCCTCGGAAGCTGACCTGAAGCTCGAACATGCAGCAGTCCTCGAAGCACACCGCGACGTTCAGACTCATCTCAGTAATCTCAAGACGGCGGTAGATCGTTTGTCTGGTGCTGAGGCCAAAGAAGAAAAGCAGCTGCTTGCCGAGATAGCCCGCATAGAAAGCCTTTACGGTCCAGTAGCACTGGATATCGTTGAACGCGCGGTAGCCGGGCAGCGCGAAGACGCCATCGTGCGGATCAACCGAGACTGCATTCCACTGCTGCGTCAGCTGCTGGCCGCTGGCGAACGCTATATGCAGCACAGCCGTAGCGTCGCGAAAGCGGAAGTGGTGGCCGAGCGCAACGAATATGAAACCCAACGCAACCTGATGATCGGTGTCTGTTTGATTGCCGTATTGCTCGCGCTCGGTCTGGGTATCGGCATCGTTCGCAGCTTGTTGCGCACCCTGGGCGCCGAGCCGCTCGATCTGTCTGCTGCAGCCCGCCGCGTCGCTGCCGGTGACATGCGCAGCATGCCGGGAATTGAGCACGCGCCGGCTGGCAGCGTCATGGCCTCCCTTGGGGAGATGCAACGCAGCCTCGGCGAGCTGATCGGGCAGGTACGGCGCTCAGCTGAAACGATATCGTCCTCCGCCGAAGAGCTATCGCAGTCTACCGAGCAGGCGAGCCAAGGCGTCATCGCACAAAAACTGGAAGTCGATCAGGTAGCCACGGCAATTCATGAAATGGCTGCGACGGTGCTCGAGGTCGCACGAAACTCCGAGCAAGCGGCCAGCGCAGCGGTTTCAGCCGATCAGCAAGCGCAAGCCGGCGAGGCGACGGCACGTCAGGCGGTGGTACAGATCAAGCGGCTTGCTGATGAGGTGACAAAATCGACCGCTGCGATGGCGCGCCTGAAGAGTGAAAGCGAGCGGATCGGCGGTGTATTGGACGTTATCAAGTCGGTGGCGGACCAGACCAACCTACTCGCGCTGAACGCTGCGATCGAAGCCGCACGCGCCGGCGATGCAGGCCGAGGTTTCGCCGTGGTGGCTGATGAGGTGCGAACACTTGCTCGTCGCACCCAGGACGCGACGGTCGAAATCCAATCACTGATCGAAGGGCTGCAGCGGATTGCCGAGGAGTCCGCCAAAACCATGCAGGGCTGTAGTGATCTGACGGAGGCCACCGTGGCGGGCGTCGATGAGACTGGTGCGGCGGTGGCAGACATCACCTGCATGATCGCCGCTATTCAGCAGATGATGCAGCAGATCGCAACTGCGGCCGAAGAGCAAAGCGCCGTGGCTGAAGAAATCAGCCGCAGCGTGACCCGAGTACGCGATATTGCCGATCAGTCCGCGACGTCCAGTGAGCAGACAGCCGCCTCCAGCGTGGAGCTCGCACGGCTCGGTAGCGCTCTGACTCAGCAGGTTCGGCGGTTCGAGATCTGACGCGGGGCTCCGCCTGATCGAAGAACGCAACGGCAAGCCAAATGGAATCGGCCCTGCGCTATAGGTGCTGTGTGTTTAGGCCGTGCGTGTTCGGCCATCCCTCCCCCGCGCCGTACCCGCAAGCGAGGTGCAACCAGGGTTGCAAGCGCAACGCGTCACCACAACCAACCCAACCACAGCAAAGCGGCCAGCAACCAGGCGCTCATGGTGAGTGTGCCGGTGTTCCAGAAGCGGTTCCAGCAGCGCTCCCGTTGCCGCCAGCGCGAGGTGTTCGGATGGAGGGTTGGAACGGCCATTGGTGGGCGTAATACCAGACGTCGGAGTCGCAGCGAGAGCGTCAGCGCCGGGTTGGGTAGATTCGCCAGGCGTGCCGGAACCTTCCAGCCCCTTTTCAAGGCCACGCCAGCCAAAACCGATGCTAGCAGTAGCGGCCATAGTGCGGCCCAGATGCCCCCAGGATAAAGGCCATGCAGCATCGGCTCGCGCAGGGCGGGCCATAGCCAGGGCAAGAGTAACGAGCTGCTGCTGAGCAACGCCCAGGGCAACAGCTGAGGTAGCGGTGGACGGTTCGCGGGCGCATCGCGCGCATCCTGGCGTAGCAACCACAGCGCGCGAATCAAAAGCAGGGCGGTAGTCAGGCTGCTGAGGCTCAGCCAGACCAGCCAACCTTCGAACTCACCGGCATGCCAGACGTCTTTCAACGCGGTCTTGACTGCCCCGCCGGTGGTCAGCGGCAACCCCACGATCGCCAGGGCCGGCAGTGCCAAAATCGCCCAGCCGATGCGCGGAAGACGACCGGCATGGATCAAGCCCGCCGCGAGAAACAGCGCCCCCTTGGCCAGACCGTGATGGACGCCGTAGAGCATCAGCACGACGGTCATCGCCTGAAGTTGCTCGGGATGTCGCCAAGCCAGCGCCAGCAGCATCACCAGATAGCCCATCTGACTGACCGATGAATAGGCCAGCACCGCTTTGGCTTTTCTTGCCGCGAGCCCGAGCAGTGCGGGGTAAACGGCACCGAAGATGCCCATGGCGAGCAGCACGTCCGCCCAGCTCGACAGCAACGGATCGCTTTCCGGCAAGCATCGCCAAATGCCCAGCAGACCGGCCTTGAGCATCGCGCCGGACAGCACCGCGCTAGCCGGGGCAGGTGCTGCCGGATGGGCCAGGGGCAACCAGACGTGCAGTGGCCAGAAACCGGCCTTGAGCCCCAGTCCCGCCAGCAACAGGACCAGCGTCAGGCCATCCATGGGCAGCGTTTGCCAGGCGGCGAAGGAGAAATCGCCGCCCGCGGCGTGGCTGCGCAGCATCAGCCCAGCGAGCAAAGCCATTTCGCCGCAGATCGCCAGTTGCAGGTACAGCCGTCCGGCGCGACGGGGGCCGGGCCCACGCCGATGCACGATCAACCCATACGCGGCGAGGCTCATGGCGCTGAAACCGAGGTAGAAGCTCAAGGCGTCGGTCGAAATGATCAGCATCAGGTTGCCGGCCAGCGCCAGCAGCCAAAAGGTCCAGAAGCGAAGCCGATGAGCGTCATCCTTCTGGCTGCTGCTGGCGAAGACGCTTGCACAGCCCCACAGCAGCGCGGTGAAGCCCAGCCAGGCACGGCTAAGGTCATCACTGGCACCCCAGCGCACGCCATCCCAGAGCATCGGCAGCTCCAGCAAGGGAACGGGCTGAGCAACCAGCGCCAGCGCCGGAATACAGGCCAGCCATAGCCAGCCGATGGCCCGTTCGCGCCAGATGGCCAGGCAGCCCGCGGCGAGAAGTGGCGCCAGCGGCACCAGCATCCAGAGCCAGGCGCCGCTCATATCTCAAACTCCCGATTGACGATCAGTTGCGCCCAGCCCAGCGGGCTCAGCGCCGTGCCGGCCAGCACGCCCACCAGCACTGACAGAAAAGCAGTGAAGATCGCGGGGAGCAACAACATCCAGTGGGTTTCCCAGCGCTCCTCGCGCCAGTTGTCCTCGTGCCAGTCAGCCGGTTCGGCGAACCAGCCACGCCACAGGAGCGGCAGGAAATAGCCGGCATTGAGCAACGCAGACCCCATCAAGACCAGCAGCACCCAATCCTGCCCGACCTCCAGCGCGCCCATGCCCAGCGCCCACTTGCTGACGAAGCCAGCGATCGGCGGAATGCCGATCATGCCCAGCGCACCGATACTGAACGCCGTCATGGTCAGCGGCATGCGCCGGCCGACACCGTCCATTTCGCGAACACGATGGATGCCAAGGGTTTCGGCGAAATTGCCCGCGCAATAGAACAGCGTGACCTTCATCAGCCCCTGATGGACCAAATGCACCAGCCCACCGACCGCAGCAATCGGCCCGAGCAGCGCAACGCCAAGGGTCACGTAGGACACCTGACTGATGGTCGAGTAGGCCAGGCGCTTCTTCAGCTCCTGCTGCTGCAGCGCGCGCATCGAGCCATAAAGGATCGTTGCCGCGGCCAGCCAGAGCAGCGGCCCGGCCATGTCCAGTTGACCCATCGCCTCGGCGCCATAGACGTCATAGACCACCCGAATAATCCCGAACGCGCCGGCCTTGACCACCGCCACCGCATGCAGCAGAGCACTGACGGGCGCCGGCGCCACCATCGCCTTTGGCAGCCAGCCATGCAGCGGGATCAGCGCCGCCTTGACCCCAAGCCCGGCGACCAGCAGGACGAAGGCGACGCGCAACGCCAGGTCGTGCTCGCCCACCGCCGGCAGCAAATAGCCGCCCGGCTGGAAGTCCTGCCCACCGGCCAGGCCATGCAGCAGCGCCACGCCCATCAATACCAACGCACCACCGCCCACGGTGTAGGCCAGATAGACGCGCCCGGCGCGCAGCGCTTCGGGCGTACCGCGATGCACCACCAGCGGGAACGTCGCCAAGGTCAGCATCTCGTAGAACAACAGAAAGCTGACCAGATTGCCCGCCAGCGCGAGGCCTACGGTGGCGCTCACGCAAAGGCTGAAGTAGCCGAAAAAGCGCGACTGCAACGGAGAATTTTCAAGGTAGCCAATGGCGTAAATGGTAGTCGCCAGCCACAGCACCGACGACAGTGCGACGAACAACAGCGACAGCGCATCGCCCTGCAGCACCAGCGGCGCGCCGGGAAGGAATGGCAGACTGAAACGAAACTCCAGGCCTTTGCTCACGCCATAGATCATCGCCACCACCAGCAACAGCTTGATCACCACGCCACAGAGGTTGAGCGTGACCCGCAACCGATGCTGGTCTTCGTGCAGGGTGAAGATCAGAAGGCCCGGCACCAGCGAGCTGAGCACGATGGCCAGCGGTAGCCAATGGGTCCAGTTCATCGTGCCACCCCACCGAGCCAGAGCAGCAAGGGCTCGCTGATCAGCGCCAGGCTGAGCACCAACAGCGCCGGCAGCATCGCCAGCCATTGCGCAACGGGATCAGGCTTGACGCTGGGTGGGTTGGGCCGCGCACGATCGAAGCCCAGCGCCACCACACGGAACACATAGGCCGCCGACATCAGCGTGCCGAGCAGCACACCAAAAGCCCATGGCCAGTGCTGCGGTTGCTCGAACAGCGGCTGCAGCAACAGCCACTTGGCAAGAAAGCCGCCACTGGGCGGCAGACCAATCAGGCTGCCGCCGGCAACAGCGAAGGTCGCCATGGCCACCGGCATGTTCTGGCTGGCCCCTTTCAACGCGCGTACTCGACGCGTACCCAGCACCCGCTGCAGCTCACCAGCAGCCAGGAACATCGACACCTTGGCCAGCCCATGCGCCAGGATGAACAGCCACAACGCCGCCTCCATTCGCGGTTCCTGCCAATGCAGCAGCAGGCCGAGCGCCAACAGCGCATAGCCCAGCTGCGCAACCGTTGAATAGGCCACCAGCATTTTCAGGCGCGGCGCGCGCAGCGCCGACCAGCCGCCAGATATCAACGCCAGGATGCCGGCCCCGGCGAATAGAAACCCGGCCTGACGCCCGAGCTCCGGTGGCGCGATCTGGCTCCAGATCAGCCACAGGATATAGATCGGTCCCTTGACCACCAGCGCAGAGAGCAAGGCGCTGACCGCGGTCGGTGCGCCGGAATGCGCCGGGGGCAACCACAGGTGCAGCGGCCACAATGCCGCCTTGAGCATCAGTCCGACACTCATCAGCAATAGCGCCAGCCGGGTGGTGTTGTCGGCCTCGGTCAGCTCGGCCAGCACCAGCACATCGAGCACACCGTAGCGGCCATAGAACAACGCCACGCCAAACAGGTAAGCGAGCGACCCGGCCAACGACAGCATCAGGTAGTTGAAGGCCGGTCGATAGGCCTTGCGCCCGGCCAGTGCCACCAGCGCCACGGCACAGAGGCTTAGCAATTCAAGCGTGACGTACAGGTTGAACAGGTCCGCCGATAGCCATAGTGCGACGAGCGAGGCATGCAACAGGCAGGACAACGGCCAATAATCCTCGTTGCCCGTAGCGTGCGGGCTGCGCGCCGCATAGAGCGCGACCAGCAGATGCAGGCCGGCGGTAAAGACCATCAGCAGCGCGGTGAGCGGGGTCAGCTGGAACCGGATCGCCAACGGTGTCTCCCAACCGCCGATCTGCAACAGCTGCGGCCCGAGGCTGATCGCCTGCTGCAAGGCAAACGCCGCGGCGACCAGGCTGGCAGCGCTCATCAGGATCACGCAGACGCCACTGCGAGCCGGCCGCAGTAACACCAGCAGCAGAGCTGCAAGCAGCGGTAGAGACAGGCTCAGCAACGCCGCATTCATTGTCGCGGCTCCTGCTGGCCCTTTGAATGCTCCGGACCTTGCGCCACGCCGGCCAACCGCAACGCCAGGGCGGTGGCGCTGACCGCCACCACCAGACCGGTCACCACCAGCGCGACCAGCAGCGGATCGCTCGGCTGGCTGCGCGCCGCCAGGGCAATCATCACCAGAAACACGCCACTGCCCATCAGGTTGAAGGCGATGATCCGGCGCAGTGCCTGACGCAACGTCAGCAGGCCGTGCAGCCCCAGCAACCAGAGCGTGGCACCGATGATCATCCAGAACAGGCTGCTGGTCATGAGGAGACGTCCTCCCCTTCGCCGACCACCAGCAGGCTGAGACTCGCAGCGATCGACAGGGTCGCTACGCTCTCGATCAGGACGATGAGCAGCTTGGCCGCCCCGCTTGGGTAAGTCAGCCAGCCCTCGCCCAGCCAGGCGGTCATCAACGCAACACCGATAAACACCAGCAGGCCGCCCAGCACCAGCAAGCGCAACGGCGTGAATGACCAGCGCAACCGTGGCACTAAGCCCGACAAGCGCAGTAGCACCACACCCGAGGCCAGTAGCGCCCCAGCCTGAAAGGCGCCACCTGGCGCACTGGCTCCGCGCCAAAGAATGTAGCCGGCAGCCAGCACCAGCAGCGGGGCCAGCACCCGCGCCCAGGCTCGTAGAAGCGGCCAGGGCTCCGCCAGATCCAGCGGTCGCGGCCCCAGTTGCCGAGCACCAAGCAGCGCCAGCAGCAGGACGGCCAGCTCCAGCAGCGTGTCCCAGGCGCGGTAGTTCAGCAGCACGGCGGTTACCGGGTGGCTGACGCCGGTCTCATCCAGATGCCGTGTGATCAGCGCCGGCATACGCGGCTCTATTTCGCTCAGTGGCGCCAGCCCTTGCACCAGCAGGATCAGCATTGGCAGCACCACAGCCGCGGCGCCAAGGCGCAGTCGCGTACCGGTGGCATCAGGCAGATCCGCCGGCCCGGGCTGGCGCGCCAGTGCGGTGAACAGCAGAACGCCCGTCAGCCCAGCGCCAATCGCCGCTTCGGCCAACGCCAGGTCCGCTGCGCCCAGGCGCGCCCAGACCAACGCCAGCGCGAGGCCGAAGGCGATGAACAGCAGCACGCTGGTGTAGAGGTTGCGACCATGCAGCGCGCCAAAGGCGAGCCCCAACAGCAGCAGGCCAAGCACCCCGTCGAACAGCCATTCAGTCATCGCGTGGCTCCTCACCGGCCTGTCGCGCCAGCAACTGGCAGGCGGTGGCGCTGGAGGCCAGCAGCAACAGCCAGATCAGCACCATCTGCCCGACCTCCCATAGGCTGTCGGCACGCAGCGAGAGGCCGGCAATCACCAGCCCGAGGCCCAGAGTGTCCGCCTTGGTTAAGGCATGCAGACGGCTGACGGTGTCGGGAAAGCGCAGCAGGCCGATGCTGCCCGCGACGAAGAACAGCAAACCGCCAATCAGCAGCAGCCAGCTGAGGCCATCCAGCAGCAGCTCAGTCATGCCGGCCCCTGCGCAACAATTGCACCAGCGCGGCGCTTGCGACTGCTGCGAGTAACCCCAGCAGCAGCGCCACGTCACGTAGCGCCGGTTGGTGTTGCCATTGAGCAAGCACCAACAGCAGGGCAGTGCCGGTGGTGCCGAACAGCTGGATCGCCAGCAGCCGATCCACCCGACCCGGCCCCAACACCACGCGGCCGAGCCCGATGATGATGGTTAGCAGCAGCAGGGACGCGTACACCGCCATCAATGCGAGCGCCCCCGCACCAGCAGCTGCTCGAGCCGCTGTTCGAGTTCGCTCACGGTGGGTTTCCACGGCTGGCGCTCATCAAGCACATGCACCCGCATCTGATCGCCCTCCACTCGCGAAGCCAGAGTGCCGGGCAGCAGGCCGACAAGCGCAGAGAGCACCAGCCGCACCTGAGGCGAAGGGCTGGCAATCGGGTAGTCGAGCCACGCGGGCTGCAGCGGTCGGCGTGGATGAACCGCACGCACGGCCACATCCCAGGCGCCAGCGGCCATCCTGCCGAGAAAGAAACCGACAAACCCAGGCAGCGCCCGCAGCGACGGGTGCCAGGGCCGCAACCCTAACCAAACTGAAAGCCCAGCGGCCAACAGGATGGTCGGTACGCCCAGCGACCATCCGCCACCTTCGCTGAAGAGTGCCCAGACCAACGCGTAGATCACCACCCAGCCCAACCCATCCAGCCATCGGCGAGCGCTTCCGACCTCCATCATCACTGCGTCTCCTTGTCTGGCACGTTCTGTTATGGAACGGGCTCTGGACCGGACGTTCCGCTGGATCGACGGGCTGGCTTGTTTCAATGCGTTGCCGAGCGATCCTGCGGCGTCGGGATGGCGATCTCGAGCGACTCGCCTGGCCCCAGCTGGCACCTGCCTTGAGCATAGTGCAGCGGCACCGAACCCGAGTTTTCATGGGCGGCGCGAACCCACAGCGAGCCGTCAGCCAACTGCAGATGCAGGTGTGCCTGCCGGAACACCAGTGACAGCGCTATCTGCTGCAGCTCCGGCGGTGGCGAGGGAAAGATGTACAGGCCATCAAGCTCCAGACGCACCCCGAGGTAATGTCGCTGCATCACGTCGAGCGAGCCACACATAGCGCCGAGGTGGATGCCTTCCTGGGTGCCACTGTTGCCTGGCGAACCCAGATCGGTAGCCAGGGCCTGCTGGTAGTAGGACCAGGACGCCTCGCTGTCGATAGCGGCCAACGCACCGGCGCAGACAACCTTGGACAAACTCGACTCATGGGTGATGCGGGCGAGGTGATAGGCGACGGTGTGGCGTGTGCAGGCACTGTCATGGCGGTAACCCATACGCTCAAGGATCTGCTGCAGTGTCTGCCGGGGTAGCAGGTGATAGGCCATCAGCGCATCGGCCTGTTTGGTCAGCTGGTAGCGATCACAGCTGTCATGCCGCGCTTCGAGCATCCAGTCCAACCGCGGCCGGTCACCGTGCAGCCACTCCTGCGATGGCGCTTCCAGCTTGTCGAAACCTTCGAACTGGCTGAGCAATTGATCGTCGACGAAGGGCAGGTAAAGCCCTTCAGCGACAGCTTGCCAGTGGTCCGGCTCGTTCGGCTCCACCTTCAGTCGTTGCCGTAACGCGGTTGCATCGGGCTCGCTGAGCAACGCCAGCACCTGCCGCGCACGGTCGAGCGTCCACGCCGCCATCAGATTGGTGTAAGTGTTGTTGTTCAACCCCGGCTCTGCCGCGTCCGGGTAGCTGTTGTGATATTCGTCAGGGCCGATCACACCGCAGATCAGGTAGCGCTGCCGCGACGCATCGAACTGCGCCAGGCTGGCCCAGAAACGCGCCACTTCAATAACCAACTCACCGACCGGCCCGGCCAGTAACGCCTCGTCAGCAGTGGCCAGATACAGCTGCCAGGCGTCGTACGCCACGGCAGAACCGATATGCCGCTGCAGGCGGGTGTGGTCGGCCATCCAGCGACCGGACATCGGGTTGCACTGCCACGGCGGCGTTTCTTCTTCGCCCGTGCGTGCGCTGCGCCAGGGGAACATAGCCCCCCGCAGCCCGGCGCGACGGGCCCGTTCGCGCGCCTTGTCGAGGCGCGCATAACGGTAGTCGAGCAGGCTTCTGGCGAGTTCGGGCCAATGGGTCGCGAGTATCGGATAGGCGAACAGCTCGTCCCAGAACACCTGCCCGTAATAGCCTTCCATCCAACCCCGAGGCGGAAAGCCAAGGTCACGCCCAACGCTGAGTGGCGACACAGTCTGCAGCAGGTGAAAGGCATGAAAGTGCAGCGCATGCTGCAGCTGCGGATCGTTCGCAGTGAGCGCGAGCCCCTGCCACAGCCTTTGCCAGGCTTCGGTGCTCGCCTGTTCCAACTGCTCATAACCGTCACATGGCAACTGTCGCTGTGCCTCGACACGCGCATCCTCGTCGGTTGCGGGTCGTTCCTCGTCGACCAGCACCACCGCGCACTTCTCGATGATCAGCCGACCGCTGTCCGCCACGGTGCAGTCCGTCTGCTGGATCAGCCGATGATCATCGAGGGTGGCGCGCCATTGCAGGGGTTGCTCGGGCGTCCTGATCTCTGTCGCCATCGCCAGTCGGCGGCGTTGGTTGTGCAGCCGGGCGCTGAGTGCGGCCGCGCCCTTCTCGTCATGGTCGAAGGCAAGGTGCTGCAAACGCCGTCCTTCATAGGCACGGTTGCGGCGAACCCCGGCGTTGCGTACGCCACCATCCAGCACTGTCCGCAGGCGCAGTTTGAGGCCGGGCGGCAACTGCAGCTCCCAGCGCAGCACGGCGAGATTGGGCGTCGCCATGCTGACCAGACGACGTTCCAGCAACCTCACCCGATATTCAGCCAGATCGAATTCGAGGTGCCGTTCGAGCACGCCAGTGTCCAGGCTCAGCGTTTGCTGATAGTGCTGCAGCTCGACCCTATCGAGGCTGAACCAATCGCCATCATCTAACGCAAAGCTGAGACCGAAGGGGTCCGGCAAGTTGACCAGGGCCGCCATCTGCACCGAGTCACCATTGACCTCGCGCGGCGCCTCGTCATACCACCCCGCGCGGTAGAAACCCGCGTAGTGCTGGCTGTCATCCGCACGGGGCATTACCGAAGCTTCCGGCGCATTGGCCCGCCACGACAAGACTCCGTTGCCCAGCGCGAGCAAGGCTTCGCGCCGTCGCTCATCGCCGCGGTCGTAATGCTCGAAGACGATCTGGCACCGCGTGTCTGGTTCAGCCATCCAGCCTCCTCGCCTTCTCAAGTAGCTTCTGCGCCAGCTCGATCACCTGTTGCCGATCAGCATACGCAGGCTGCGAGCCATAACCTGTGACGGCAAGGTTCGCCGCGGCCACGCCCCAGGCGGCGGCCTCCCGTGGCTCAAGGCCTTCGAGCAAAGCCACGGAAAACACGCCGGTAAAGGCATCGCCAGCGCCGGTGGTATCGATCGGATCTACGTCGCCCGGCGGGATGTGCAGGGTCTGGTCAGCCGTCGTCAGCACGCAGCCGCCATCGCCGAGCTTGATGCACACCAGCGCGGGCCCGTCGCGTTGCAGCTGGCGCGCGGCATCAGCAAGCTTGTCCAGTGAATCGAGCGAGTGGCCGACCAGTCCTTCGGCTTCGGAGACGTTTGGCGTGATCGCCTGCAGCGTGGGCAACAGCGCCTGGTTTACCCGCTCGGGAAAGGATGGATCGAGTACCGCTGGAATCTTATTTCGGGCCGCCACCTCCAGCGCCCGATTCACTACTCGCGCCGGCACTTCGTAATCGAGCACCAGGCAGGCGGGGGTTGCGCAACCGTCGATGGCGGCGGCCATGGCTTCGATAGCCGCGTCGTCCCAGCAGTCGTTGGCATTGGTCGCCAGGACGATGTTCTTCTTCCCATCCGGCGGCACCATGATCATCGACACGCCAGTGGACTGACCCGCGGCGCGCCCGACGTTATCCACCTCAACGCCGGCCTGACGCAGCGGGTCGAGGGCCTGTTCGGCCAGCTCGTCGTCGCCGACGCGGCCGAGTAACAGGCTGCGGTGACCGAAACGCGCACCGAGATACGCCGTATTGCTTGCCTTGCCGCCGGACAGGCGACACAGATCATGGGCCAGCTGGGTTTCGCGACTGCCTGCAGGCTCGTCGACCCGCACCTGGAAGTCAGCGTTGATGCTGCCCAGCGACAGCAAGGTGAGACGTTGCATGGACATGCTCCGGCGGCTCAGGCTCGTCCTTCAACGGACCTGAACCGCCGGCGAGGGTTCGCGTTTCGCTAAGCGCAAGACTCAGCCAAGGCGGAACCGCGCGGTGTTCTGCGCCAGGCGCAACGCCCCGTCCTTGAGCGCCCGACGAAACTTTTATGATGCCGCCCGGCGAGTGGCTGGGCCTGTCTCTGTGTCGGAACTGCTGAACCGACGGATGGCGGTCCCGGCTGATTCAAGTGCGAACCACGACACTGGCACGGTGCCACCCTTGTTTGTAGACTCCGCGCCGTAGTCTGGCTGACCGACGTCTGTCCTCAGCGCGCATTCGGACCAAGGAAACAAGTAGTCATGGACGCTCTGTATCAAACCCTCGCCCCGCCTGCCTTTTTCTTTCCCGTACCGTTCTGGCTCACCCAGCGCGATCGTGCAGCCGCATCCATAACAAGGCCGAAGGCCGACACCCAACACACATCACGAGAAATGATCAGATGAACAAGAAGCTCATGGCCGGCTTGGTCGGCATCAGTCTTCTGCTCGGCGGCTGCGCTACCGAACAGTCGCGTACCCTTGAGGTCGCGAAAGTAACCTCCGCCAGCAGTGCCTACCAAGGGCAGCGCAGCCCGATCGCCGTCGGCAAATTCGATAACCGCTCCAGCTATATGCGCGGGCTATTCTCCGACGGGGTCGACCGCCTCGGCGGCCAGGCCAAGACCATCCTTATCACCCATCTGCAGCAGTCCAATCGGTTCAACGTGCTGGACCGGGACAACATGAACGAGCTGGCCCAGGAAAGTGCGATCTCCAACAAACGCGCTCAACTGCGTGGCGCTGACTTTGTGGTCACCGGCGACGTGACCGAGTTCGGCCGCAAGGAAGTTGGCGATCAACAGCTGTTCGGGATCCTCGGCCGTGGCAAATCGCAAATCGCCTACGCCAAGGTGGCATTGAATATAGTCAACGTGAACACGTCCGAAGTGGTGTTCTCGGCTCAGGGCGCAGGCGAGTACAGCCTATCGAACCGCGAGGTGATCGGCTTTGGTGGCACCGCCAGCTACGACTCCACCCTTAACGGCAAGGTACTGGATCTGGCCATCCGCGAAGCCGTCAATAATCTCGTTTCGGGCGTCGACAGCGGTGCATGGCGCCCTGCGCAATAACCTCAAGGAAGAGCCACATGAAACTGAACCTACGCCATGGCGCGGCCGTCGCCGGCTTGTTGTCGACCTTTTTGCTGACTGGTTGCGCAGGCAACCAGACCCCGCCGCTGTATCACTGGGACGGCTATCAACAGCAGGTCTACGAACACTTCAAACATGAAACCGGCCCGCAAGAGCAAATCGCGGAACTTGAGGCCAGCCTCCAGAAAGCACGGTCTGCAGACCGCTCCCCGCCGCCCGGTTTCCACGCACATCTAGGCATGCTCTATGCCGAGATCGGCAAAGCCGACCAGGTCCGCCAGCAATTCGAAACCGAAAAAGCCCTGTTCCCGGAGTCCGCTGCGTACATGGACTTCCTCATGCGCAACGTAGCGGAGTAAGCAGTCATGATGCGTTTTAATTCATTCAAGACCTTGCTAGTGCTTGCCGCCGTCGCCCTGACAACCGGCTGCGCCACGCAGCAGACCCCATACGATTACAGCGCATTCGAGCGAAACAACCCGTCTTCGATTCTGGTGCTGCCTCCGATCAACAGCTCACCGGACGTCAAGGCCAGCTACAGCGTGCTGTCGCAGGTTACCGCTCCGCTAGCGGAAGCCGGCTACTACGTGTTGCCGGTCGCAGTGGTCGATGAAACCTTCAAGCAGAACGGGCTGATGAACGCCGACGAAATGCACACGGCACCGCCAGCCAAGCTGCGCGAGATCTTCGGCGCGGATGCCGCCCTGTACATCGAAGTCAGCCGTTACGGCAGCAGTTACAAGGTGCTGACCAGCGAAGTAGCGGTTGAGGCCAGCGGCAAGCTGATCGATCTGCGCAGCGGTGACCTGCTCTGGCAAGGCAGTGCGCTTGCCAGCACTGCCGAGAACCAGAACAACTCCGGGGGCGGCCTGGTGGGGATGCTGGTCAGCGCCGCTGTTAACCAAGTGCTAAACAGCCTGACCGATCGCAGCCATGACGTAGCTGGCATTGCCAGCGGTCGCCTCCTCAGCACGCAACGCTACGGCGGAATTCTCAACGGCCCCCGCTCGCCTTTCTACAAGCAAGCCCGACTGGCTAATCGCTGACCAACCCGGCTGCGGCTAACAGGCCGCAGCCGCTTGCACCATCCGCGACGCATACGCCTCTTCCAAGTGCAGTAAATCTCCGTATAGTGCGCCGTCGTCCCGGCTATGCCGACCTCACGCGGTCTGGCGCTGTCTGACGACTAGGGCATGATCCTTGCCTGACTAAGTTCGCAGCCCAACACCCCGGCGCTGCGTTTGCCGAATGCCCTATCCGGGTGGCCGGCCTGATGCTGGAGATACACAATGTCTACGCAACCCGTCACCCTGATGGTGGCCCGCCGCGTGCGCGATGGCCGCTACCACGACCTCCTCGCCTGGCTGCACGAAGGCGAACAGCTGGCCGCGGACTTTCCCGGCTATCTCGGCTCCGGCGTGCTGGCGCCCCCGCCTGGCGACGATGAATTTCAGATCGTCTTCCGCTTCGCCGATGAGCAAACACTCGATTCTTGGGAGCATTCGGCATCGCGCCGAGCGTGGCTGCAGCGCGGCGGCGAGCTCTTCGGTCAACCCCACGAGCAACGCGCCCGAGGTATCGACGCCTGGTTTGGCGGCGCTGACAGCCCTCCACCACCGCGCTGGAAGCAGAGCGTGGCGATCTGGCTGGCATTCTTTCCGGTCTCGCTGCTGTTCAACATGGTTTTTGGCGGGATGCTCGGCGAGCTGAGTCTGGTGATGCGAATACTGCTCAGCACCCTGGCCCTGACGCCGCTGATGACTTACTTGTTCATCCCCCTGTCCACGAAGCTATTAGCACCCTGGCTGCAAAGCTCGTCACGCCCTCGGGTAGCACCAGGGAAACAACCGATCACCGCCCGTTGATCGGAACTGCATGGACGAAATTACAAATTTGTTGCCGTCATTCGCCTGGCGCCATTAAAGTGCCACTACTGGCTGTCGATAAGATGACTGAGTGGTCGCGCTTCAGCGTGCCCGCTCAGCACATCGCATTCTTCCATTACAGCCAGAGACCCAGTCGGGGCGACCTGCAGTAACAGGGGTCACCGCGACGGTCCCGAAAAGGACATGCCGTAGCGGATGGACAGCCTGATGAATAACCACAAAACACCTTTCCGGGCTCGCAGCGCACTGCTGGCGGTGACTTGCCTGTTGTTTCCGTCGACCGCCCCGTATGCGGGGCAAAGCCTGAACCTGCTGAATTGGGAGGAGTACCTCAGCGAATCGGTCATCGAACGTTGGGAAGCCGAAACGGGGATCAAGATCGAGCAGGTGTACTTCGACAGCGGTGACAAGCGCGACGAAGTACTGGCCAAACCCGACCATCTGATCGACATTGCCCTGACCGAGCTGATCAGCTCATCTCGCTTCGGCCAACGTGGGCTGCTCGATCCGATCGACGAGCAAGCAGTCCCCAATCTCAAGCATGTTCCCCAGCGTTGGCGTGACAGCTGCGGTGCGCACAGCATCCCTTATCTATGGGGCACGCTCGGCATCGCCTATCGGACCGACCGCCTGCCCAACGCGCCGCAATCCTGGGCGGATCTGCTCGAGCCGGCCAATCGCGACGAGCCTCACATCATCATGATGGAGGACCATGAAGACATCCTCGCCGGCCCGCTATTGCACCAGGGGCACTCGATCAACACCTCGAATAATGACGAGCTGAAGGCGGCCTTCGAGTTACTGCAAGCACAATCTCCTGCCGTACTGACCTACGAGTACGTGATCACGTCATTACGCAGCCAGCGTTATCTCGACAAGGCCGACATGGCTCTGGCCTACAGCGGTGATCAACAGGTGCTCAATGAAGTCGAAGGTGTCGAGGGCGAACCTTGGCGTTACATGGTGCCCGAGGAAGGCACGCTGCTCTGGGTGGACTGCCTGTCCATCCCGGCCAAGGGTGCGCAGAAAGCATTGGCCTATCGCTTCCTGAATTTCCTCAACAATCCGAAGATTGCCGCGCTGAACAGCGCTGAGCTCGGCGTCGCCACCACAAACGCCGCCGCCAAGGCACTGCTGCCTGAGGAGATACGCCAGGACCCGACCATCTACCCACCCGAAGCGGTGTTGCAGAACAGCCAGGTGTACGAGACGCGGCCATTGGAAGCGACGCAGACACGGCGGCGCATCATCAGCGCCCTGATCAACGCCCATGAGGCTCGGTAAACGCGCGCTGCTGGTGATCTTTCCGGTCATCCTGATCGTCCAGCTGCTCGCCGCCACGACCGCCTACATGACCCAGCGCGCATCGCTGCTGGGTCTGGAGCAGGCGCGTCTGGCGCAGCGACTGTCGGCCTTGAAGTCGGCGTTTCTGGATTACCAGGCATTCAATCGCAGCGCGCTGTATTCGATTACCGATAGCGAAGCGCTGCTGTTGTTCCTGCGCGAGTCGGATACCGCCTACCGCAACGACACCTTGGGCCTGCGCATCCAGCAGAGCATCCGCTCGCTCTCCAGTGCACGTCTGTCGTTCGTCTCCTTCGCGATCGTCGAGCCGGACGGCGAGGTCGCCTATTATTTCGAAAGCAGCCTGTCACCGTTCGCCAGGATGAATGCCACCCAGCAGCGGATCGTAAGAGAGGCCAAGCAGGCCGCCGAAACCGACGAAATGATCTACGTGGAAAACGCCGAAGGCGGGCCGCTGCTGCTGGACACCGATTTCATCCTGCCGGCCTCGGCTACCCGGCCGTTGCCCAGCCAACGCGAGGAAGCTTTTACCCTGCAATTGGCCGTGCGGCCCGAGCAGTTCATCGCCCTGAAGAACCAGCTCGAGGCAGACTACGGCGCTGTGGTGGAGATTGCCCCGACGCCGAGCCCGGCAAGGTCGCGCCTGGCCGCTGAGGTCGAGCTGTCGGGTTCATTGAGGGCGCGGCTGACGCCCCCTCCGCACTACCTTGCCGAGCGCTTGCGCAAACTCAGCCTCGCCTTCCTTATCGGCGGCTCGCTGATCTGCCTGATCACCAGCGGCCTGTTGCTGTTATTGATCCGCCGCTACGTCACCGACCCCATCAGCCATCTCGATAAGCAGCTCACCGACCTGCTGCGGTGCAAGCGTACGGCGCTTGACGAGCCCACCGACGGCGGCGAGATCGGCCGCCTGACGCTGAACATGAAGACGTTGCACGAGCGCAATACCGAGGCCCTGCAGCGCATTCAGGAAATCTCCTGGACCGACAGCCTGACTCACATCAGCAACCGCGCCCACTTCGGCATCTTGGCGGCAGCCATGCATGACAAGTGCGAGCAAGGCGGACAACAGCTGGCCCTGCTGTTCCTCGACCTGGACAACTTCAAGCAGGTCAACGATCAGCACGGCCATGACGCCGGCGATACGCTGTTGCGGATCTTTGCCCTGCGTGTACAGGGCGCACTGGAGCGCCATTGCGAGACCCATCCGGCTACCGAAACAGCCTTTGCCCGGCTGTCCGGTGACGAGTTCGCCGTCCTGCTGTTGTCGCCAGCCGGAAGCGACAGCTTGCCCGAGCTCACTCATGCGTTGCTCGGCCTGTGCCGCGGCGGCTTCAGCGTAGAGGATCGTCTTTACCAGGTCAGCGTCAGCATCGGCACCGCCCGTTATCCCGAGGATGCCGCCTCGATCACCCAGCTGCTGACACGCGCCGACACTGCGATGTATCAGGCCAAGGCCCTGGGCAAGAACTTCGCGGTCGCTTTTTCGGCGGAGCTGGAGCAACGCGACCAGCGCATCCGTGTAATCGAGGAACAGTTACGGACGCTCGACGGCGACGAACAATTCCGCCTGGTGTATATGCCCGCAGTGGATCGTGAAGGCGCAGTGGTGAGCTGCGAGGCACTGCTGCGCTGGCATTCCCCGCTGCTGGGCACGGTCTCGCCCGGCGAATTCATTCCCATCGCCGAGCGTGCAGGCCTGTTTCCGAAAATCGATAGCTGGGTCATCGATCACGCATTGGCCGGTTATCCGCAACTGGTCAGGCTGTTCGGTGAGGATGTCATCCTGGCGATCAACGTGTCATCGGCGCAACTGGACGATGACCGCCTGTGCAGCTACCTGGCTGAGCGCGCCGCACATTACGACATCTGCACCAGCCGCATCGAGATCGAGCTCACCGAGACCTACGCCACCGAACTTTGCAGCAACACCATGGCGGCGGTGCATGCGATCCGGATGGCCGGGTTCCGTGTTGCCATCGACGATTTTGGGGTCGGCTACACCTCGATCCAGCAGCTGCTCGAATACCCGGCCGATACCATCAAGCTGGACATGGCGATCGTCGAGCGGCTGACCCGCCCGGAGATGCAGCAGAGCCTGACGGCGATCGTTGCGTTCTGTCAGGCCCAAGGCAAACGGGTGAATGCCGAGGGTGTCGACAGCCTGGAGAAACAATCCGCACTGTTGCAGGCCGGCTGCGATCTGTTCCAGGGCTACCTGATCTCGCCGCCGCGTTCGGTCACGGCGCTGGCGGAGTGGGTAGCGGTGCGCAATCTGGCCCAGGCCGAACTGCGCCTGGAGCAATTGCCGCCGCGCACCGCTGTACAGCTCAGCTAGTTCGCGCCGTCCACCGATCAACTCGTCTGGTGGCGCGCAAACTGTTCTCGCTCAGGCGCAGTGTCTTTCTGCCGGAGCAGAGGCTGCCGCCACTGCCGCTTTCCGGCACCCGGCCCGGCAGGATCAACCGTTGTCGTCCTGCTCCTGCTCGCCCAGGCGTCGGTAAAGCGTACGCCGGCCGATGCCCAGCAGTGCGGCGGCGCGGCGCTTGTTACCCTCGACCCGCTCCAGCACGTGGCGGATATAGCGCATCTCCAGCTCGTCCAGTGTCGGCAACAGGGGCCCGTCAATCATGGCCCCGAGCAGGTCATCGGAACGTGCCTCGGGTGCGCTCTGCTGGTAACCGGCGATGCGCGTCGGCAAGTGCTCCAGCTCGATGCTGCGGCCATGGCAGAAGGTCACGGCACGCTCCATGGCGTTCTGCAATTCGCGCACGTTGCCGGGAAACGGATAGCGTCTGAGCTGCTCCAGTGCCGCCTGCGACAGGCCCCGCACCGGCCGGCTGTCCCGCGCAGCGAAATGCGCGACGAAGCCGGCGGCGAGCAGTTCGCGGTCTTCTTCGCGATCGCGCAGCGGCGGCACCTGCAGGATGAAGGTCTCCAGACGGAAGAACAGGTCTTCGCGGAAGGACTCGCGGCCGGCAGCGGTTTCCAGGGGCCGGTTGCTGGCAGCGATGATGCGCACGTCAACGCTCAGCTCGCGCTCGCCGCCCACCGGACGGATGGTGCCTTCCTGCAGCACGCGCAGCAGCTTGGCCTGCAGGGGCAGCGGCATTTCGCCGATCTCGTCGAGAAACAGGGTGCCGCCATCGGCTTGCTGGAACAGCCCCTTGTGGGCGCGGCTGGCACCGGTAAAGGCCCCGGCAGCGTGCCCGAAAAATTCGCTTTCCAGCAGCTCGGCGGGCAGCCCGGCACAGTTGATCGCCAGAAACGGCCGCTGTGCCCGCTCGCTCTCGGCGTGAACGGCGCGGGCCACCAGCTCCTTGCCGGTCCCGCTCTCGCCGATGACGAGCACGGGGCCGGCGGCCCGCGCCAGCTGACGGATCTGGTCAAACAGTTCGCGCATCACCCGGCTGCGGCCGAGCATGCCGTGGAAACGGTCGTCGCTGAGCAATTGCTGGAAACGCCGCACCTCGTCCCGCAGGTGCCGAGTTTCCAATGCGCGCGAGACCGAGAGCCCCAGATGATCCAAGTCCAGCGGCTTGGTCAGGAATTCGTCCGCCCCCTCTTTCAGAGCGGCGACCGCCTGCTGAATGCTGCCGAACGCGGTGATCACCAGAAACGCTGGTGCCGCCTGCATGGCCTTGACCCTGCGCAGTAGCGACATGCCATCGGCGCCCGGCAGGCGCAGGTCGCTCACCACCAGGTCCGGCTCCCAGCCCTCCAGCCGCGTCAGGGCCTCTTCCGCTGTTGCCACAGCCTGCACCTGCAGCGCGCGGTCTTCCAGCTCCTCTACCAGCAGCTGGCGCAGGCTGTCGTCATCCTCCACCACCAGAACCCGCTGGGGCGCACTGTCATCCGTCTGCATTGCCCTGCTCCTCATCGGCCAGCGCCAGTGAAATACGAAAAGCCGCACCGCCCAGCGAACCCGAAACCAGTTCGATACGCCCACCACACTCGGCAACGACGCCGTGCGCTACCGCTAGCCCCAGGCCACTGCCCTTGCCCACCGCCTTGGTGGTGAAGAAGGGCTCGAACAAAGCCGCGCGGTGCTCTTCGGCGACGCCCGGACCGTCATCTTCGACCTGAAACAACAGCCTGTCGGCTTCTGCCCACCAGCGCAGAACCACCTGACCGCCCGGGCTGGCCTGAGCCGCGTTGCGCAGCAGATTAGTCAATGCTTGCTCGAACCGCGGCGGATCGACCTCGCAGTGCAGCGGCTCCAGCGGGGCCTGGAGCTGCAGCTGGACATCAAGGGCCGCGAGCTCGTCGGCGACCGCCGCGGCGGCCGAATGGGCCAGCACATCAGCTGGCATGCGGCGTGGCGGCCGCCCCGCCGCGCGACCGAAGTCCAGCAGCTGACGGACGATGCCGCTCAGGCGCTGCACCTGGCTGCGAATCTGCAACAGCGCCTTACGCGGGCCGTCTTCCAAGCTCTCGCTGCGCAACACGCGCTGGGCCTTGCCATCGATCACGCTCAACGGACTACCCAGCTCATGAGCGACGCCCGCCGCCAACCGGCCCACGGCGGCGAGCTGCTGAGAACGTCGCAGGCGCGCCTCGAGTTCCGCCTCGCGGGCCTTCTGCTCGGCCATGCGCTGCTCGGCATCGGCAATGCTGTCGAGCATCTGGTTCAGCGCCCGGCCAAGGACGGCAATTTCCTGCGGGCCGCTGCGCGGGGCACGGTGCTTGCGCTCGCCTGCGGCCACCCGTGCCATGCTCTGCGTCAGTTCGTGCAGATGCCGTCCGATGGCTGACCAGTGACCGAGCAGAACGATGCAGACGGCCGCCAGCGCCAGCACCGCCGCGCAAATGCCCGCAATCATCCGCAACTGCCGGGTGTCACGCTCGAAATCGTTCCAGCGGCGGGTGACCTGCAACAGCCCGTTGATGCGCCCGCCGCTCTGCTCCAACGGCAGGAAATAGGAATAGACCTCACGTCCGCGGATGCGCTGATAGCCGCCACGGCGTTTGCCGTCAGCGGTCAGCCGCTGGATCGAGGTCTGGTCCTGGTCCGGCTCGATGGCACCAGCGAAGGCCACCAGCGCCCCTTGATCGTCGTACAGGTAGGCGCCATAGACACGGCCGACACCGAGTACAGACTCGAGCACCTGTTGTGCGGTCCGGTCGTGCTGCTTTTCCAGGCTGTCGCTGAGTGGCAGCCGCACGGCGCGGGCTACGAGTTCGACCTCCTCCTGCAAACGCCGCTCGCTGTTGCGCTCGACGGTCCACAGCAACAGGTAACTGAAGCCGAGCATGATCGCGACGAGGGGGATCACCACCTTGAGGAGCAACGCCCCGCGCAACGTCGAGGTTCGCTGCCAAACTGCTACATGTGCCATTCTGGCACCATACACAGCGCCCATCTGACCGTCGAGGCGAACGGGACGGATGGTCGAATCGCTATGAAATCAGGCAGTTAGGGACAGTAGCGGTGAGTGGCATGGCTGATGCAAAGGCTTGTTCGTCTTTTCCACTATCAGGACTACCACCATGATCAAGTTCAATACTCGCCTCGTGTCCACCAGCCTGTTTGCCCTGTTCATGGCAGCCGGTGCCTCCCAGGCTTCCGCTCAAGAGGCGAGCCAGCCACAAGCCCCTCAAGCGGCACCGGCGATGCAAGCGTCGGACATCAGCGACAAGAAGCTGGAAAAGTTTGCCGACTCGCTGGGTGAAATTATGGAGATTCGCCAGGACTTTACCGCCAAGCTGGAGAAGACCGGAGACCCGGCCGAAGCCCAACAGCTGCAGCAGCAGGCCAACGAAAAGATGATGGAGACCGTTGAAAACAACAACCTGAGCATTGAGGAATACAACGCCATCAACCAGGCGGTGCAGAACAATCCTCAGCTGCGTGACAAGGTCATCTCGATGATCCAGAGCTAACGCTCAGTGATACGAAAAAGCCCCGTCGATAACGGGGCTTTTTCATGCCTGACGGCTCTACAGGCGAGCTTGCTCAGTTACTGCGCTGCGCCAGCCCCTTGAGAAAGTTACGCAGCAGCTGGTCGCCGCACACCCGGTAGTTGCTGTGTCCGGCCTTGCGGAACAACGCGTTGAGTTCGGGCTTGGATACGGGGAAGTCGACCGACTGGAGAATCGCGTGCATGTCGTCTTCCTTCAATTCGAAGGCCACACGCAGTTTTTTCAGCACCGTGTTGTTGGTCACCGGCAACTCGATGGGTGGAATCGGCCGGCTTTCGTCCTTGCCGCGCTTGTAGATCACGAGGCCATCGAGGAAGTGCGCCATGATCCGATCCGGACAGGGTTTGAAGCCTTCCTCGTCTTCCTTCGCCAGGTAAGACACCGCCTCGCTATCGGGAATCTCGCAACCCGTCAGCCGAGTGATCTCTGCGATCTTGGCGTCATTGACGTTGAGGATGTAGCGCAGGCTGCGCATTACATCGTTATTGATCATGGGGTCGCTCCGGCTTCAATACATATACAAGGCGCGCATGGTGAAGTTCGCCAACCGGAAAGGGAAGCGAAAAGCGCATCGCCCGGCCAGCGCCCAACCGCACCCCGTCGGATGAAAAGAACGCCGCCTGGATTGCGACGACAAAAAACAATGACGCCCGGGTCGCTGGGCCAGCATTCGGAACGCTTGCTCAGCAAGCTTCTTTTTCAACGTGCAACCACACGCCAGGCAGGAGCCGCATAACCAGACGGCAGACATCGCCGTCGCTCTTTGAAGTCGAGGAACTTGTCATGAAATTTGCCCCTTCGCTTGCCACTCTGTTCTTCTGCACCCATGCGCTGGCAGTCACGCCAGGCACGAATTGGGAATACTCGGGTGAAACAGGCCCGGAGAACTGGGCGAAGCTCACGCCTGAGTTCAACGCTTGCAGCGGCAAGAACCAGTCGCCCGTCAACCTGGACGGTTTCGTCGAAGCCGAACTGGAGCCGTTGATGGTCAGTTATGCCGCCGGCGCGAGCGAAGTCGTCAACAGCGGTCATACCGTCCAGGTCGCCTACAAACCCGGAAGCACCCTTACATTGGATGGAAAGACCTTTCAGCTGATCCAGTTTCACTTCCACATGCCCAGTGAAAACCAGATAAAGGGGCAGTCCTACCCGCTGGAAGGCCATCTGGTACATGCCGACGAAACAGGCAACCTGGCGGTGGTGGCCCTGATGTTCAAGGAGGGCGAGCAGAATCCGGTACTGGCGAAACTCTGGGACAGCTTGCCCGCAGAGGGCGACACGCAGCCGATCCCCACTGCGGTGAATATCCGAAACATGTTGCCGGCGGATCTGGATTACTACCGCTTCAGCGGCTCGCTCACCACGCCGCCCTGCTCCGAAGGGGTTCGCTGGCTGGTGCTCAAGCAACCGGTCGTGGCCTCGAGCGCACAGATTCAGGCCCTGACCGATGCTGTGGGCGAGGCCAACAACCGTCCGCTGCAGCCCGTCAATGCGCGGGTAATCCTGCAGTAAACCAACCGAGCCGACCGGCTGCCGCCCGCGATGGCCGGCTCGCTCCCGTCGTTCCAGGCTCATGACAGCCTGCCCCGCCGCGGCTACACTGCGCGCCGCGCGAACCGCCCAGGTTCGCCGCGCCGCCACCTTACCTCTGCCGGGGCTACCGGCCAGGACCTGTCATGATTCGCATCAACGAACTGCAACTGCCGCTCGATCACCCCGCTGAGGCCTTGCGCCAGGCCATCGTCATGCGCCTGAAGATCAGCGACACCGAACTGCTCGACTTCACCGTCTTCAAGCGCAGCTATGACGCGCGTAAGAAGAACAGCGAGATCACCTTCGTCTACATCATCGACGTCAGCGTGGCAGACGAAGCGAAGGTGCTCGAACGTCTGGCTGATGATCGCAACATCCGCGTCTCGCCGGACACCGGTTACTATCCGGTCGGCCAGGCGCCCGAGGGGCTGAGCGAGCGGCCATTGGTGATCGGCTTCGGCCCGTGTGGGCTGTTCGCTGCGCTGACACTGGCGCAGATGGGCTTCCGGCCGATCGTGCTGGAGCGGGGTCGCGACGTGCGCAGCCGCACCAAGGACACCTGGGCGCTGTGGCGCAAAAAGGTGCTGAGCCCGGAATCCAACGTGCAGTTCGGTGAGGGCGGCGCTGGGCTGTTCTCCGATGGCAAGCTCTACAGTCAGATCAAGGACCCGAAGTTCTACGGCCGCAAGGTGATGCACGAGTTCGTCCGCGCCGGCGCGCCGGAAGAGATCATGTTCGTCAGCAAGCCGCACATCGGCACCTTCCGCCTGACCGGCGTTGTCTCGACCATGCGCGAGGAAATCAAGGCGCTGGGCGGTGAGGTGCGTTTCGACAGCCGCGTGGTCGACTTCGTCATCGAAGACGGCCGCATCCAGGGCGTACGTATGGCCGACGGCGAAGAAATCCGCAGCCGCTATGTGGTGCTCGCCCTGGGTCACAGCTCGCGCGACACCTTCCGCATCTTGCATGAGCGCGGCGTCTATATCGAAGCCAAGCCCTTCGCCGTAGGCTTTCGCATCGAGCACCCGCAATCGCTCATCGACAATGCCCGCCTGGGCAAGTACGCCGGGCATCCAGAGCTGGGCGCGGCCGACTACAAACTGGTCTACCACGCCAAGAACGGCCGGGCGGTCTACAGCTTCTGCATGTGCCCGGGCGGCACCGTGGTGGCGGCCACGTCCGAGCCCAACCGGGTGGTCACCAATGGCATGAGCCAGTATTCGCGCAACGAGCGCAACGCCAATGCCGGCATCGTCGTCGGTATCAACCCGGAAGAGGACTTCCCCGGCGGCCCGCTGGCGGGCGTTGAGTTGCAGGAAAGGCTGGAGTCGCACGCCTTCGAACTGGGCGGCAGCGACTATTGCGCGCCTGGCCAATTGGTCGGTGACTTCATTCGCGGTCGTGCGTCCAGCGAATTCGGCGAAGTCGAACCCTCCTACAAGCCGGGCGTGCGGCTGGGCGATCTGGCACCATCGCTGCCCGGCTACGTGATCGAGGCCATTCGCGAAGCCCTACCGGCGTTCGGCAAGCAGATCCGCGGCTTCGACCGCCCCGACGCGATCCTCACCGGCATCGAAACGCGCACCTCTTCACCGGTGCGGATCAAGCGCGACAACGAGAACCTGCAAAGCATCAACACCCGCGGCCTGTACCCCGCTGGCGAGGGCGCCGGATACGCCGGTGGCATCCTCTCGGCGGGTGTCGACGGCATCAAGGTGGCCGAAGCGGTGGCCACGGCGATGCTGGCCGATCTGCAGGGTTAACCTCCGTTCAAGCACGGACGACGGCGATGCCGTTCGTCCGTCTCTGCGGCTTGCCCTCGCGCCTATCTAACCTGTCTTTCGTCGCTTCTGCGGGACTCGCAGCCGTTGCCCGTGGCCGTGCCTGGGAAATTTGCAGTGACCTTTTCCGCCCGGTAAGGGGTCGACACTTTCACAGGGCTGCATCCGACTGCAGCTGACCCTCATGTATCGCGCACGAGCGAAACCGGATCAGGAGGCAACGTGGCGAAGGCAGCGAAAATCTTTGGAATCGTGCTGGCGGGCCTGGTGCTGCTCACGGTGATTGCGGCAGTGCTGGTGCAAACGCAGTGGGCACGGGAAAAGATCGAAGCCCAACTGAGCCAGCGTTTGGATGGTCGCGAGGTAGAGATCGGAACCCTCGACATCGATTGGGGGTTTCCGCTGGGGATCAGCGTAAGCGATGTCGAAATCGCCAACCCCGAGTGGGCCAAACACCCCTATATGCTCAAGCTTGATGCGATGCAGGCAGAGATCGATGTGGGTGCGCTCCTGACTGGCAACCTCAGCCTGCAATTGCTCGAGCTCGAGCAGCCTGAGATTCATCTGGCCCGGCAGGCAGATGGCCGCTCCAACTGGGCCGCCTTGACAAGCGAAGACAGCTCCAGCGACAGCGGCTCGCCAATCCAGCCCGATACCATCCGCATCCAGAACGGGCGACTCACCTATCGCGATGCCGCGCTGGACGCCGAGGTCACCCTTGATATCGCCACCACCGATAACGGCCCGGACCAGCGACAGCTCTCCATCGAAGGCCAGGGCAGCGTGCAGGGCAAACCACTGCAACTGAGCCTGACTGGCGAGCCGCCCTCCCAGGCCTTGGCCAGCGGTGCACCCTATGCGGTGACGCTCGACGCCCAACTGGGCGAGATCCAGGCGCACTTCAACGGTGAAGCCAAGCAACTTCCGCAGCTCGATGCTCTGCAAGGAAAGCTGACGGTGAGCGCGCCGGATTCGGCCGAACTGGTGGCGTTCGATACTCCGGCTATCAACGTTCCGGCATTCGATTTCAACACTCAGCTCAAGCGAGATGGGCAGCGCTGGGCGTTGCAGGACATGGATCTGAAGACAGGCGAAAGCCACCTCACCGGCTCGCTGGTCCTGGAGCGTGGTGAAACGCCCGAACTGAGCGTGAAGATGCAAGGCAACAGGCTTGACCTCAATCGCTGGGGCGTAATGCGCTTGCTTAACGCCGAGCAGGACAGCACTCAATCGCACGCTAAGGGTGACAAATCGCTGCAACAGCGCGCTCAGAATCTGCTGCAGCCTTTGCGCCGTTATCGCGGCGAAGTGGACCTCAGCCTGGAGCAGCTCCTGTATGGCGATGCCGCGCTGAGCGACATCGTGCTCAAGGGCAGCTTGGCCGAGCAGCGTTTGAAGATCGACCAGCTACACGCCGAGCAAGGCGACGGGGCGATCAGCGCCAAAGGCGCCCTCGACCTGACGAAGAAGTCGCTGAGCGGAACGGTCGATCTCTCTGTCGAGGAGCTGGATCTGGGCCGTGCACTTGAGCCACTGGGTTATCCGAAGCTGGGCACGCTGGATGGTGAGTTGCATGCGCAGCTGGCGCAGAACTCAGCCCATCTGAGCGACACGCACCTTACTTATACAAACCCAGCTCGCGACCTGCGGATCGAAGTGGATGCCACCTCCACGGATTCCGGTCTGCTATTGACGGGCGAGGCCTGGCGCAACGAGGTGCCGCTGCAGTTCGAACTTGATGTCGGTGCGCTGGAAGCCTTGTTCGACGATCAACCCTATCCCGTCGAAGGCACGGTGACGTCGCGCGAAAGCAGTCTGAGCGTGAATGGCACCATCACCGATCCGTTGCAGTTGGAGGCGGCGGATCTCGCGATTTCGCTCGAAGGCCCGAACCCGGCGAACCTCAACCCGCTGACCGGCTTGAGCCTGCCTTCGCTGGCAGGCTACCAGCTGCGCGGTCAGCTCCTTTGGGAGAATCAGCAGTTGCGGCTGCAGGATCTGCGTGCGCAATGGGGCGAGAGCGACCTGAGCGGCGACGTTCGCCTCGACCTCAGCGGTCGCCCCATGCTCTGGGCCAATCTGCATTCCGACACCCTCCACACGTCAGACCTGAAAGCCCCCGACACACCGACCGACCCGAACGATGGGCAGGTATTCTCCGACGAATCGCTTGGCCTCGATGCACTGCGCGACCGCGACGCTATCGTCCGCTACGAGGCGGATTACGTGGTAGCCAAGGAAATACCTCTGAATGCGGTCGACTTCAAAGTGGAGCTGGACGAAGGCGTATTGGTAGCCGAACCCTTGAAGCTCGCCATTGGTAAGGGCAAGGCCAATGGCCGGCTGCGCCTGGACATACGGCCACCGCAACCGACGGGTGAACTGCACCTGGATATCACCAGCGTCAATTTGTCCCCTGTCCTGCGCGAAGCTGACCTTCCGCAGGTAGCGCAGGACTCGGCCGGCACCATTGGCGGCCAGTTGGACCTGAACTTCAAAGGTCACTCCCTGGGCGAGATGGCGGCTGCACTCGATGGCAAGCTGGAACTTGCGATGTCTGGCGGTAAGCTGGATATGCTCGCTGTAGAGTTGCTCGGCCTGGATGGCGGGGAAGCTGCGTTGGCCGCGCTCGCTGACGACGATCAGGTGCCAATGAATTGCACCTACCTGCGTTTCGACTCGACAGATGGCATAGCCAAGCTGGAGCAGTTATTTATCAGCACCACCGACAGCAACATCACTGGCGGGGGCACCATCAAGCTCGACAGCGAACGCCTAAACCTGGCATTCGAGGCTCACGCCAAGGACATCAGTCTGTTCTCAGGTAACTCACCTGTGGAACTGCAGGGCACTCTGAGCAACCCGCAGGTCAGCGTGGTAACTGGCGAATTGGCAGCCCGTGCCGTTGCCAGTGTGGCCGGCGCCTTGATAGCGCCGCCATTGGCAATTCTGCCTTGGCTGGAGGCTGGACTCGGAGAAGGCTCTGGGGTCGGCTGCCGTAAGGCGCTGAATGAATTCGAACAGAGCACCGGGCCTTGAGATAACCCGGTGGCACGGATCAGTGATGTCCTGCCATCCACTCGGTCACCGTGCCATCGGTCTGCAGTTGCTCGAACGCGGCCTGGTTGCGTAGCACAACGTCGTCGGTCTGTCGGCTGTAAGCCATATAAGGCTGCGTGGAGGTGTTGGGATTAAAGACGCGCGGGCCCCTTATCCCAAGGTCCGCGGCTTCGCACAGCGGAATCATGCTCGGCCTTTAGTTCTTCATAATTGTGTTCGTACTTATTGCTCGACTGCAGGTAGCGCCCGATGGCGAAGCGTTTGTCTTCAGATACCGCTCGCCGACGTCCTCCTTTACGGTAGCAATCTGATACTTACGCGCTTCTGGAATGTCCGCATGGCTCATCGCGAAGCGCGATGGTCTTATCGTTCTCCATGTCGCTCATGGAGCCGGTACCTCATCGTCGAGCAGGTCGGTTACTAAGCGCTTAAACTCTCGCCCGCACCTGCCGCGGGCTGATGCCGAACTGGCGTTTGAACGCCGTGGCGAAGTTGGCCGGACTGTTGTAGCCGGCGCGCCAAGCCGCCTCGTTGACGCTGGCACCTTCGCGCTCCAAAGCCTCCCGCGCCAGTTGCAGCCGGCGGGCACGCTGGTACTCGAACACGGTCATGCCCTTGAACAGGCGAAACTGCCGCTGCAGCGTGGTGGCATTGACGCCCACCTCCCGGGCGATGCGCTCCAGCGTCCAGTCGTCGGCCTCACCGCTGTCGAGGAGCGCGAGGAGGCGTTGCAGACGGCGATACTCCTGCGGGCGCAGGCCCTGTTCCGCCGGCGCCGAGCCATCACCCAGGCTGATCAGTGCTTCGCAGGCGATGTCCAGCGCCCGACTTTCCAGGTACAGGCCCTGAAGCAGCGGGTCATAGCCGGGCGGGTTGAGCATCTGCTCGGCCAGCGTTAGCAGCCGCGCCGAGGGCTTCCAGATGCGCGGCGCCAGGTGGCTGTCCATGAAGCGGCGGATCGCGCCATCGCTCGAGACGACACCCTCCCCGCGCCCTTCGAACCAGTCCGGCGTCAGGCTCACCACCAGCTTGCGGATATGACTGCCGCGGCGCGCTTGGCGGCGGAACAGCACTGGCTCGTTCATCGAAACCGCCACGCCCTCGGGGGCACGCTGCGACGCCGGCTGACCGAGTGTCAGCGACAGGTCGCCATAACTGACCCGGCTCTGGCCCTGCATAAAGAGCACGAACGACACCCGCGGGCCAACCACGTTTTCGGTGACGAAATCCTGCAGCTCTTCGCAATCTGACCAGTGCAGCGACAGGCCATCACGCAGCTGCGCCCACTTCACTCGGCCGTAGAGCAGGCGGTCGTCATCCTCGTTGGGCAGGCGCAGCCCCGGCCTGCTCATGGCCGGCAACTCATCGCCACGAATGATGTGATCAGCTTGATTCATGCGGCGCTGCGCCTCGATCTGACGGGATTGCAAAGCAAATGTTCGGCCCCGCAAAGGTTCGCGAAGCGGCTGGGTGGCAGACTACGCTCCGACATTCCTTGATGCAAATCGTTATCATTAAGTAGTGCGAACGTTTGCCAACACGTCGCCGCCGCTGCGACAGGAGCCGCCCATGGACAGAATTCTCCGCACCTCAAGCCTAAGGCCATTGCTGCTCGCCGGCCTGCTCGGCCCGTTTCCGTTGAGCGCCCTGGCGCAGAGCGTCGCTGCCCGAGCCGAACCGGTGCAGCTGGAGAGCATCACCGTTGAAGGCAACCGCCTGTATGACATGCCGTCTTCGGAGCAAAGCGGCGGCTACACCGTGCCGGCCGCCACCGTCGGCACCAAGACGCCGGCCGAACTGCGCGACATTCCGCAGTCGATCAGCGTGTACACCAGCGATTACATCCGCGACCGCCAGTTCGTGAACCTGGATGACCTGGCCAAGTACTCCACCGGCCTGCGCACCCTGACCAACGACAGCGGGCGCTCGTCGATCTATGCGCGCGGCTACGAGTACGACGAATTCAACATCGATGGCCTGCCCGCGCCGATGGCCAGCATCAACGGCACGCTGCCGTCGCTGTCGCCGTTCGATCGGGTCGAGGTCATGCGCGGGCCGTCCGGGCTGTTCAACAGCACCAGCGAGATGGGCGGCATCGTCAACATGGTGCGCAAGCGTCCGACCCGCGAATTCCAGGGCAGCCTGACCGGGCGCTACGGCAGCTGGGACACCCATTACCTGGAAGCCGACCTGTCCGGCCCGCTCGACGAACAGGGGCGCGTGCGCGGCCGTACGGTGATCTCCCGCGCCGACACCAACGGCGAGGTCGACTACAACGCCAACACCAGCGAGAGCTTCTACGGCGCGCTGGACATCGACTTGTCCGACGCCACCGCCATGTCTTTCGGCCTGATACACCAGACCAAGGACATCCTTCCGCACAACGGCTATCCGGCCGCCATCGACGGCAACCTGGAAGATTTCAGCCGCTCGACCTATCTGGGCGCCGACTGGGGTGATTTCGACAGCCGCGGCACCGACGTCGTCGCCGAGCTGACCCATCGCTTCGACAATGGCGGCTACGGTCGCGTGGCGGTGCGCGGCTCCAGGCGCGCGACCGATTACCTCTATGCCTTCACCGCACGCAACGTCAACAGCGGCGCGACCAGCCTGGCCTACACCGCCCGTGATCTGGAGCAGGACACCCTCGCCGTCGATGCCAACTACAGCCAGCCATTCGAGCTGCTCGGGGAGGTCAGCGAGTTCGTCATCGGCAGCGATTTCAAGCGCTACGAGACCGAGTACGCGGACGCCCGCGGCAATCTCGGCGCCATCGACGTCGCCAGCTACCAGCCGGGCGACACCAGCAAGCCGAACGTCACCTTCGGCACACCGACCGAAACCGATGAGCGCGAAGCCGGCCTCTACGCCAAGCTGACCTTCCGCCCGATCCAGCGCCTGGCGCTGATCGGTGGCGCGCGGGTCAGCAGCTTCGAAGGCGAGAACAGCAGCGCCACGCAGGATGTGCGCGAGTCCGGCTATGTCACGCCCTACGGCGGCCTGGTGTTCGATCTGGATGACCAGCACTCCCTCTACGCCAGCTACTCGCAGGTATTCAAGCCGCAGAGCGAGGCCGGTGCCGACGGCCGCATCATCGACCCGCGCGAAGGCGAGCAGTACGAGGTGGGCATCAAGGGCAGCTATTTCGGCGGCGACCTCAATGCGCGCGTCACCGCCTTCCAGCTCACCGACGAGAACCGCTCGGCAGGCGCCATCGATGACAGCGGCGCGCCGATCAGCGGCGTCTACGAAGCCACCGGCAAGACCCGCATCCGCGGTGGCGAATTGGAAATCAGCGGCTACCTGACCCCCGACTGGGAAGTGCTGGCCGGCTACACCTACATGAAGACCGAGAACCTGGCCGGTGACAACAACGCGCTCTTCGCGCTGATGCCCCAGCACCAGGCCTCGCTGTGGACCAAGTACACCCTGCCCGGCGGCGCCCTGCGCGGCCTGGGCATCGGCGGCGGCGTGACCGCGATGAGCGACTACTACATCGAACGCGCCGGCAGCCCGCGCCTCAGCGCACCGGGATATGCAGTGGTCGACGCCAAGCTGTCCTACCCGATCACCGACAAGCTGACCGGCACCTTCGACGTGAACAACCTGCTCGACCGCAAGTACTACTCGCGGGTCGGCAGCGTCGGCACCTTCAACTTCTACGGCCCGTCACGCAGCTTCACGGTGGGCGCCCGTTACGAGTTCTGATCCACCTAGCCGCCTGCGTCCGTACGCGTGGGCGGCCGACTTCCGGAGATCACCATGCCCCAGTTTCATGCCCAGGTGGCGACACCCCGCGCGTCACGCAACATGACGCGGCTGTGCAAACACTTCGCGCACAAGGCCGACGTCCAGCTGGATGAACGTCAGGCGCAGGTCGAATTCGCCTTCGGCCAGTGCCGGATGCTTGCCGATGACGAGCGACTACTGATCGACTGCCAGGCCGAGGCCGGCGAGGCGGAAAAGCGCCTGCGCTTCGTCATCGACGACCACCTCCATCGCTTCTCGGGCGAGGAAGCACTGAAGGTGAACTGGCTGGACGGGCCGCTGCCGCCAGGCCACAGGCAGGTCGAGCCATGAAAGGCGCGCTGCTCGTCCTGCTGGCTGGTATGGGGCTTGCCGCCGTACAGGCGCACGCCGGGGAAGAAGCCGGCTGGCAGCCGGTTCGACTGCCGCACAGCAACCAGCGTGACCTGCATTCGCAACGCACCGGCAAGGACTACCGCATCTTCGTCTCTGAGCCGCGACACGCGCCACCGCCGGGTGGCTATCCGGTGCTCTATGTGCTGGATGGAAACGCCCTGTTTCCGGGGCTGGCGATCCAGGCCCAGGCGCTGGAGGACCGACCCGACCCAAGCCTGCGCGATTCGGTACTGGTGGTTGGCATCGGCTACCCCGGCGAGGCCCTGTACGACTTCAAGGCGCGTGCCGAGGATTACACGCCCAAAGCCGACGATCGCCAGCGCCTGCCGGGCCGAGAACCGCCGCCATCGGGCGGTGCCGATGACTTTCTGGCCTTTATCGAGCACGAACTCAAACCCCTGATCGCCAAGCGCTACCCGGTAGACGCCCGACGGCAGACCCTGTTCGGCCACTCCTACGGCGGCCTGCTCACCCTCTACACACTGTTCACCAAGCCGCAGGCATTTCAGGGCTATGTGGCCGCCAGTCCGTCGATCTGGTGGTACCAGGGCTATGTCGAACGCACGCTCGAAGCATTCGAACGGCAGCTCGCGGACCAGCCTGTCGCCGCGCGCCTGCTGGTCACGGCTGGCGGTGCCGAAGAGCCCGCGGCGGATGCCGCCATGGACGACCCGCGCCAGCGCCATATGGCCGAGCGGCGCATGGTCGGCAATGCCCGGGATCTGGTCGACCGCCTGCAGCGGCTGTCCAGCCACGGCCTGCACAGCGAATTTCAGCTGTTCCCGGGAGCCAACCACGGCACCAACGCCGCACACAGCTCGGTCGTGGCACTGGCGTTGGCGGCCGCGATCGGCCGCCAGCCATCCCGCGATAGGGACGACTGAGGATGGCGAAAGCGACGAGAACCGACCAGTCAGCCGGCCAGGGTAAGTGCTGACAAATGCCCGGTGCTAGAGTCGGCGTTGCCTTTTCCATCACTGGAGACACCATGCGTCCTCTTTTCAATGCCCTGCTGCTGGCCCTGCCGCTCTCGCTCTCGTCACTGGCCCTTGCCGCCGAATCGCCTGCCGGCCGCTGGCAGACCATCGACGACGAAACCGGCAAGCCCAAGTCAATCGTCGAAATCCAGCAGGCCGCTGACGGCACGCTGAGCGGCAAGGTCGCCGAAATCCTGAAATCGGATCACGGACCGAACCCGGTCTGCAGCGAATGCGACGGCGAGCGCAAGGATCAGCCCATCACCGGCATGACCATTCTTTGGGACCTCAAGCCGGACGGCGAACAGGCCTGGAGCGACGGCACCATCCTCGACCCGGCCAAGGGCAAGACCTACCGCGCCAAGGCCAAGCTGCTCGAAGGCGGCGACAAGCTGGAGGTCCGCGGCTACATCGGCATCGAGGCGCTAGGCCGAACGCAGACCTGGATTCGCCAGTAAACTCGCTCGGTATCCGAGAGCCGGGCCGCTGCCGGGCTTTCGGATTGCACGGTCGAGTCAGGCCAGGGTCGAACCCTGCATGCACTCACTTGCCCTTCGCCTCCTGCACCCATCGAGAACCCGCCCCCGCTGCGCACTCTGCCTGGCGATACTGTTCCTTCTCTGCCCCCTGGCTGTCGCCGATACCCGGCTGACTGCCGTACTCGCGCAGGCCGAGCGCCTGGAGCAGCTGCAAACCCTGATCATCGCCCAGCGTGGCGAGATCCTTGCCGAGCGCGGTTACCGCGACCATCGCACGACCAGGCCGAGCAACATCAAATCCGCGTCCAAATCGGTGATTTCCGCACTGGTCGGCATCGCCATCGACAAGGGCGTCATCGAGAGCGTCGAGCAGCCCATTGCGGAGCTTCTGCCAGCCGACCTACCCGGCAAGCCCGATCCACGTCTGCATCAGGTGACGGTTGGCAACCTGCTGAGCATGCAGGCCGGGCTCGGATCGACCTCCGGGCGCAACTACGGCGCCTGGGTGGCGAGTCGCAACTGGGTTCGTGCGGCACTGGCACGACCGTTCGAGGCCGACCCCGGCACGGCGATGATCTATTCGACGGGCTCCAGCCATCTGCTCTCGGCAATCCTTACGTGCCGCACCGGCAAATCCACATTGCAGCTGGCGCGACAGTGGCTGGCGCCACTCGACGGCTTCACCATCAGCGCCTGGACGCACGACCCGCAGGGCATCTACCTGGGCGGCAACGAGATGGCGATGACGCCCCGCTCGCTGTTGGCCTTTGGCGAGCTCTACCGCCGCGGCGGGCTCACGGCCTCGGGCGAACGGCTGCTGTCGCAGGACTGGATAGAAGCGTCCTGGACACCCCGCACCCGCTCGCGCTACACCGGTCACGGCTACGGCTATGGCTGGTTCATCACCGAGCTGGGCGGAGAAGCGGTGCGTTATGGCTGGGGCTATGGCGGGCAGATGGTCTACGTAGTTCCGGGCCTCGAGATGACCGTGGTGATGACCTCCAACACCCAGCAGCCCTCCAGCGGCGCCATGGGGCATCGCGACGCGCTGCACCGGCTGCTTGGCGAGATCATCGGCGTGCTGGGTGGCACACAGGTCAGGTAATCTTGACCCTGTTTCACTGCTTGCATGGAAGCGGTATTTATAAATGGCTCTTTACAAACGGACGTACGGAAGCTCGGTACATATACGAATTTACGAGCCCTTGCCGACATAGCTTGTAAAGCTGCTGATGTAAAATAATCGTCCCTGACTCAACCAACGCAGGTCAACACAACCTCTGCGCGTCGTGCGTCAATTGCATCGCCGTCCCATCGTAAGCGCTCCATAAACCCCACCTTCAACTGAGCTATCCATTCCCGGATGCTGGGCTCCCTGTTATTCCCGGTGGAGCCCCGTCATGATGCGTCCCGACGCCAAGGTGCAGAAGGTCTACCTCTATCCAAGCCCGTCGACTTCCGCAAATCTATCAATGGCCTGGCCGCTCTGGTCGCACTGGACATCAAGGTGGAAGTGTTCAACCCGGTGCTGTCCGTGTTCCTCGACCGCACCCGTAGCCAGGTCAAGATCCTCTACTGGGAGCGCAATGGCTTCTGCCTGTGGCTAAAGCGCCTCGAGGCCGAGCGCTTCGAAACCAAGCCCGATGTCAGTGACGAGGCCATCGAACTGACGGTGGACGAGCTGAACTGGCTGCTCGACGGTATCGACCTGTGGCGTAACCGACCGCACCAGGTGCTGACGCCGCGTTTCGTGGCCTGAGCCGGTATAAATCCACGGTCATGATTGCCGTGCCCGAAACACGCCCTGATGACCCTGCCGCGCTCAAGCAGTTGCTGTTAGACGTGCTGCAGGCGCGTCAATTTGATCTGGACAAGATCACTCAGCTCCAAGAACAGGTCGCCCTGCTGCGGCATAAACTCTTCTCGCTCAAGTCCGAGCGCAGCCCTGAGGAGGCGGCGCACCGCAGTTGGCCATGTTCAACGAGGCCGAAGAGCTGATCGACGAGCCGGCCGCCGTTCCAAGCGAAGCCGAAGAAGTCGTCGCGCCGGTCAAGCGTCGCGGCAAGCGCAAGTCGTTGCCAGCAACCTGCCACGTGTGGAAATCATCCACGAACTGCCCGAGCACGAATTGACCTGTGCCTGCGGCGTCTGCAAACAGGTCATCGGCGAGGCAACCAGCGAGCAGCTGGAGATCATTCCGATGCAGTCGTCATGTGCGCAAGACTTACGTCTGCAAGACCTATGAAACCGCGCCAATGACTGCCGACAAGCCGGCCCAGCTGATCGAAAAGAGCCTGGCCAGCCCCAGCGTGCTTGCGATGCTGTTGACCACCAAGTACGCCGACGGCATACCGTTGTACCGCTTCGAGAGGATGCTCAGCCGTCACGGCGTCGACATCCCCCGCCAGCCCCTGGCGCGCAGGGTGATCCAAAAGTGGCGAGCAACTGCAACCGCTGCTCAACCTGATGTGCGACAAGCTGCTGGAGTACTCGGTTGCACAGCGATGAGACGCGTCTACAGGTGCTGCACGAGCCGGGGCGCGCAATCCTGGATGTGGGTGCAAAGCGGTGGGCCGCCGGACAAGCCGGTGATCCTTTTCGACTACACCACCAGCCGCGCGCAGGAGGTGCCGTTGCGCCTGCTCGACGGCTACCGCGGCTACCTGATGACCGACGACTACGCCGGCTACAATGCTGTGGTCGCACGAGAGGGCATCGAACGCCTGGCTTGCTGAGCGCATGCGCAACGCAAGTTCGTCGGAGCCCAAAAGGTACAGCCCAAGGGCAAGACCGGCCGCGCCGACATGGTGCTGAACTTGATCAACAAGCTCTAAGGCGTCGAGCGTGACCTGAAGGACGCTGACAACAGCGAACGCTTCGACGTTCGCCAGCAACGCGGCCAGCCACTGCTCGGCCAACTCAAGGCCTGGCTGAACAAGAGCCAGCCGCAGGTCGCCGGGCAGACAGCCTTTGGCAAGGCGGTGAACTACCTGGCCAGCAACTGGAGCCGTTTGGTGCGCTATGTCGAAGGCGGCCACCTGCCGATCGACAACAACCGTGCCGAGAAGGCCACCCGTCCCTTCGTCATCGGCCGCAAGAATTGGCTGTTCAGCGACACGCCGAAGGGCGCCACTGCCAGCGCGCAGATCTACAGCCTGATCGAAACCGCCAAGGCCAGCGGGCACGGCCTTAATGCCTGGCTGCGCCACATCCTCGAGCGCCTGCCAGCGTCGAGTAGCGTTGACGATTACGAAGCGCTGCTGCCGGGAACTGCCCACCAACGACTGCATCCTGACTGGCTAACCCTGCTGGCGGTAGGAGGGGTTTATGGATCGCTTACGTCCCATCCCGCAATCTGGCGTTAGGCGAAGCCATAAGCTTTCGCCGGTCTGCTGGCTGCTACCGCGCACGCTCAATCGAACGTTAGTTTTTTACGCGCAAAGACAAACCCCCGACCATCTTACGATGATCGGGGGTTTGGTGTAGAAGCTTGACGATGACCTACTCTCACATGGGGAAACCCCACACTACCATCGGCGATGCGTCGTTTCACTACTGAGTT
>NZ_JBNNHS010000004.1:0-340609 GCF_050269105.1 Pseudomonas sp. NPDC077408 | reverse complement strand
GCAAGCGAAATCCAAGCCTGCCCACACATTGGGAGGTGCGTGAGGTCAGTTATGAAAGCCGGGGACACGTCAGATCGCTGCTCACTTCATTGCCTGCGGATGACTACAGCGCAGAGGCGGTCGCTGAGCTGTACCTGGAGCGCTGGGAGATCGAGTTGGGCTTTCGAGACATCAAAAGCTCGATGCAACAAAACGCAGTGACGCTGCGTAGTAAGAAGATCGACCTGATTTATCAGGAGGTTTGGGGCCTGCTACTGGCTTACAACATCATTCGCAGGGAGGCGAGCCAGGCCGCAGTAGCCTTCGGTCGGGAGCCTTCAGATATAAGGTTCAAACCCGCCTGCCAGTACATCGCGGTGCAATTGATCGTCATGGCTGCGGCCAATCCGGTTTCGGCAACAGGAAGAAGGCTGGCTGAATTGCGGGGAGGTGTCGCAGGGCTGTTTCTGGACCACCGCTCAAGGCCAGGGAGGCCAAGGACGGTGAAGATTTCCAAAACCCGGTATCCGGTGGATCGTAAGGCTGCTCCGCTTAAGTGAACAGCATTACCGCCTTGGCGGGGCTTTTGCGTTTCTGTCCGGCTGCTTTTAGTCCCTGCTGACGGGCTTACCAACTCCTTTACATGCGACCTTTGGCTGCTGTCTGGCGCGCCTGTTACTTGTCACAATGCCGGTATTAATCCATGTAAATAGTGGGGTCAATCAGATGATTTCCAACCTTCGATTACGAGTGAAGTTGCTGCTGCTGGGGTTGGTACCGACGCTGATGTTAGCCGTGGTGCTGAGTAGCATCGCCGTCTATGAGTTGCACGACCTGGCAAGGCAGCAGGAGAGCCACGCTCGGGAAAGCCTTACGCGGGATCGCCGCGCCGAGCTCAAGCATTATGTGGAAGTGGCGCGCAATGCAATTGGTGCGCTCTACGAGCGTTCTGCCGACGGGGACATGGCCGCGCGAGCCGAGGCAGTCATGCTTCTCGAAGCACTCTCATATGGCACCGATGGTTATTTCTGGGGCTACGACGACCAAGCTGTGAGAGTTTTTCAGGGCAATACTCGCGAAAAGATCGGCCAGAGCTTTTCTGGATACCAGGACCCCAACGGGGTCTATGCGATTCGCGAGCTGATTAAGGCTGGTCAGAACGGCACACATTTCGTCGACTACAGCTTTGAAATGCCGGATAGCAAGGCAGTGGTGCCAAAGATCGGCTATGCCGAATACCTTCCTAAATGGAAGCTTGCGTTCGGCACCTCGTTAAACCTTGACGGGGTCGAGCGGGACGTGCAGGCGGCGCGCATGGCGTTTCAACAACGCATCGATCGTATGACAACCATCATGCTCGGCTCAGCTGCTGTGCTGTTGGTGTTGATCGCGGGGCTGGCGCTGTTCCTGAGCAATGCCATCCTGAAACCGCTGCTGTTGGTCAAGCGCAATCTGGATGACATGGCCGCCGGAGACGGCGATCTGACCCATCGGTTGCCGGTCACAAGCCGTGATGAGCTTGGCGAGCTGGCCGGATCTTTCAATCGTTTCGTTGAGAAGATCCACGTCCTGGTACAACAGGTTGCCGGTACCACTGCCGAACTGACCGGTCTGGTCGGTGCGGTTGCCAGCCAGGCGCAGCGTTCGGAGCAAGCTATGGCTGATCAGCGGCATGAGACCGATCAGGTGGCTACTGCGATCAACGAGATGTCGGCTGCTGCACACGAAGTGGCGATGAGCGCGCAGCGGGCGGCGGAAGCGGCGCAGGAGACCGATCAGCAAGGCCTGGCGGCCAAGCGGGTGGTTGACCGCAGCATCGAGCAGATTCATGAGTTGGTGGGTGAGCTGCGGGACAGTGGCTCTTCGCTCGAAGGGCTCCAGCGGGACGTGGAGGGCATCGTCGGTGTGCTGGATGTAATTCGTGCGATCGCCGAGCAGACCAACTTGCTAGCCCTGAACGCGGCGATCGAAGCGGCCCGCGCCGGGGAAGCTGGCCGAGGCTTCGCGGTGGTCGCAGACGAGGTGCGGGCCCTTGCCAGTCGCACCCAGCAGAGCACCGGCGAGATCCAGAACATGATCGACCGGCTGCAGAGCGCCACTTCGCATACCGTAGGCACCATGCGGCGCGCTGGCGAGAAGGGCGAGGCAACACGTGAGCAGGCCAATCAGGCAGGCGAATCGCTGGATGCAATCGCCGCGCTGATCGGCACCATCAACTCGATGAACGCTCAGATCGCCAGCGCCGCAGAAGAACAAACCGCAGTGGCCGAGGAAATCAACCGCAGCGTTCATCACATCGCCGATGCGGTCGACGGTGTTGCCAACGATGCCGCCGAGGGTGCTAAGACCGCACGTGAACTCGATGGGTTGGGCGGACGCCTGCAAGGATTGGTCGGGCAGTTCCGCGTTTGACCTGTTGCACATCTGAACGCAGCGCGGATAAGTCCCGCTGCGGTTCCATTGATACTTGTGCACATCCCTTCCAAGCGCTGGAGAGGTCCGCGCGAAGTGCATCGAGACAGGTTCCAGCGAGGCGACGGATGGTGCTGCCGTCCGGCTGGAGAGCGAGAACCGGAACGTAACCGTTCCGGTCTAGTCCCCTATGGCCGCGTCCGCTTAAAGCCGTAGGGGACGATGGCGCATGCCATTTTGCGGCCTGCCCATCAATCTCGTTGCAAGGATGAGTTACCCATGCAAAAGAAAAACAATGCACGTCGGGTAGTTGCTTCTTTCGCTTTACTAGCTTCCACCGCAGCCTTGGCTGCACCCACAGCAGAAATCCCTGCGTTTGACGATTACTGGAGTCCGGGCAAGCCCGACTCAAGGGTTTGTCGCACACCGCTGCTGGTCGGCACGCCGCTCGGTCTGCCGCGCTGTATGCAGGCCAGTAACATCATGACGCACCTGCAGAACCTGCAGGACATCGCCTCCCTGAACAACGGAAATCGCGCGTCCGGTCAGCCTGGTTATCAGGCGTCGGTCGACTACGTGCGGACCACACTCGAACGCGCCGGTTACCGCGTACGGGTGCAGAGCTTTCCCTTCCTCGCGTTCTACCCGGAGGGGCCAGGCTCACTCGCTGCGGTAGCGCCCCAAACCGTGCAGTACACCTGGGAGGAAGACTTCACCTATGCCGATCAGACCGACCCCGGGACCGTGACCGCCCCGGTCGTTCCGGTCGACCTTGCCCTCGGCCTGGGCAACACCTCCACCAGCGGGTGTGAACCGGAAGATTTCGCAGGCTTCCCTGCCGGCGCCATTGCCCTGATGCAGCGTGGCGCCTGTGCGTTTGGCCAGAAGGCAACCAATGCAGCAGCGGCCGGGGCAGCAGGAGCAATCATCTTCAATCAGGGCGATACCGAGGACCGTAAAGGGCTCTTGGTTGCCACCTTGGGTGAAGACTACGAAGGCGGCATCCCGGTGCTGTTTTCCACTTATCAAAACGGCGTGACCTGGGCTGGGACCGAGGGGCTGCAGCTGAGCATGAACGTCGACGTGGTGCGCGAGCGGACCGAAACCTACAACGTGCTGGCCGAGACCCGCCGGGGCGATCCTGACAATGTGATCATGGTCGGTGCGCACCTGGATTCGGTGTTCGAAGGGGCCGGCATCAATGACAACGGTTCCGGCAGTGCTGCGCTACTGGAAATGGCGACGCTGATGAGCAGAGCCTACCCGCTGAACAAGGTGCGTTTCGCCTGGTGGGGCGCCGAGGAATCGGGGCTGGTCGGCTCGACCTACTACGTCAACCAATTGCCGGAGGAAGAAAAGCAGCAGATCAAGGCTTACCTGAACGTCGACATGATCGGTTCGCCGAATTACGCGAACTTCATCTATGACGGCGACGGCTCGGACTTCGGTCTGCAAGGCCCGCCCGGTTCGGGGGCTATCGAGCGTTTGTTCCGCTCCTACTTCCAGCTGCGCAACGCGCCGTCCGAAGGCACTGAGATCGACTTCCGCTCCGACTATGCTCAGTTCTTCGATGACGGCATTGCGTTCGGTGGGCTGTTCACCGGTGCCGAAGACATCAAAAGCGTGGAGCAGGCCCAGCGCTATGGCGGTACCGCCGGGCTGGCATACGATCCGTGCTACCACTCCGAGTGCGACGACCTCAGCAATATCTCCACCGAGGCGTTGGAGTTGCACGGCGACGCGTTGGCCTTCACCACCAGCTGGTTGTCGCTGTCGACCAAGGTGATCGATGACGAAATAGCCGCAGCGGCTGAGCAGAGCATCGGCACGATGCGCATTCAGCAAGTGCAGGAGAAATCTCGCTGGGGCCACTGGATTCGTTAACCACCTGAAATCCGCGCCGGTCAGCCGGCGCGGTCTTTCCATCAGTCCCTTTCCCTACGGCCAGCCGGCCAAATCTGCGACATTTGTTGGAAGGGTGGTGGAAGGCCCATGATTGCTGGGTTTCCGGGCTTCGTCAAGGCAACTTGTGACTCAGTTGTGACCAGCTTGTGACCTCCAGAACCCGCCTGTTTTCCCTCTGTTTTGCTCCTGCATCAGCTGCTTGTGAGCCCCAGCGATCCAAGGGGACCGAGGGCGGCACGGGGGAATTTGGCTGGTCTTCTTTATTGAGATGGGGTCTCAGATTTTTCTCCCAGATTCTCAAGGCAGACCGAGCGACCAGCGAGACGACCCAAGGAGCAACCACCAGCAGCCAATAAGAAGCCTGTAGCTTGCCCATGTGAGTCTCCTACTGATTTAGTCAGGTATTGCAAAAAGAAGCCCCAAGACCCATTCAGGTCGAGGAGCTTTAAACCGAATCTCAAGGAGACCCAGTGACAGCCAGTTGTCGGCAGAGGATGGCCCCAGGTTTACCCAGGGCTCATTCCTTTGGATTGGAAGGGGGATGGTTATCACAACTACCTCCCGTCCTCAGGTGCATCTCCCAGGGCCTTACGGCTGCGCTGAGAGGACCAATTGCTTGATAATCGGCAGGGCTACCGGCGTGGTTTCCCACTCGGAACCACCCAGCTTCACTTCGACCATAGCGGTTGCCATCACGTCCACCACAGCGGAGACCTCAAGGTCCCAGCTCTGGGTCGAAGCATTACGGCTCAGTTCCACCCGCCAGACATCGCCTTTCTGGTCTTCACGGAACGACAACAGGGCGAACGCCTTGGGCACCAGAAAGATGCCTCGGTCTGGACCGCTGTAGACCTGAACACGGGTCCCCACCAGCTCGTCTATGTCCTCAAGGCCAGCCCGTTGAGCGGCACGGTTGAGGGTCGGACGGAGGGCCACAGGGATCAGGACGCCGAACTCGGAGACATCACGGCCCCAGAAGGTGTCGAGGTTGACCGCCAGGATGTCCAGCAGGTCTTCAGCCTGGGCAGCAGGGCTACCGCTGAGGGCTCCCGCATATGCCTTGGTGACCGAAGGTTGACCCTCAAGGCTTTGGGCAATCTTACCGGCCAGGGTCAGCTCAAGGTCATCCAGCAGTTTCTCCCCGGTCTGCGCCATGCTGCGCTCAGTGAAGCCGAACTGAACGGTGTGGTCGAAGATCGACACACGACCCGATACCAGAATGCCGACCTCAGGGGCCTCCATCGAGACCAAGGAGCCCGCTTTGGCATCGCCTTGGGTCATCGTTTGCCCATCATAGGTCTGGCGGGGATCGAAGGTAACGGAGCGGTCCTCCATTAGGGCGACCTGAGGAGCGGTCGGCTGAGAGCCGTAGGGGCGAACCTCAGAAGGAAACGCCGTGTTCATGTTGTCGCGCCATTCGTCACCGTTGAGGTGGTCATCAGCAGCCTCATACATGGCCTGGGCATAGACCAGAGGGTCCGTAGCAGCCATGTGATCCGCTCGGATGTCGGAGGTGTGGAAGGTTGCCTGGGTGGCCGTTGAGCCGTGGGCAGTGGTGACGGTCTGGGAGTAGACGCTATCGGGTTTCTTGTACTGGAAAGGTTTCATTGTTGGTAACTCCTTAGAAAAAGTATTGGCGAGTGGTAATCAGAACGAGGACCAAAAGGTCCATAGCGTTAACGTCCACGGGCAGCACGCAGGCGTTCGCCATGCTCACGAATCTCTCGGGCCTTACGCTCACGCTCAGCGATCTGCTGGGCAATCTCTTGGGGCGTCGGGACGTGGCAGCGGCGGGCATGTGCCTCGGCTTCAGCCTTCAGGCGCTCCTGCTCGACTCGCTGCTGGTGCTGGTGGCTCCGATAGAGTCGGGATGCCTCAGGGGAGCCCTCAAGGCTCAGCCCAGCGGTAGCGAACGCATCGGCTACCTTTACGATTGCCGGATGGTTCTGGCCTTCAGCCGCGACCAACAGAGGCAGGAGGACCAGCTCGGCATACTCTCGGGCCAGGGTTTGGCCGTGGATGCTTACGGTCTCGGGAGTTACGTTGCTAACGGTAATTTTCATTTGGGTAGGTCTCCTATCCCATAGAGCAAACCCCCAGTCCGCACGGCAGGCGCGACAAGACGCAAGGAGACGTAAACACGCCGACCCTGGGGGTTTGCTCTATGGATTCTTGATTTCAGTGTGTCGCCCGTGGGATGGGCGTTTGGGGGGCTTCAGGTGGGGAACTGAAGGGCGTAGCGTTAGTTCGCTACTGGTGTGAGCTTGTAGGGCTCCCAGGTGAGTCGCTGGAGTGGGCGCCAATGGCTGGCGGTTGTCGATAACGGATGATGAAACCTTAAAGACGAAACCCAGCGACTCCCTGGGAGCCCTACAGGCGCTCTCAGCGTGCCGTCAGGTCGAACCTGATAGGCAGCAGCATTGCTTCCTGAAACGTCATGGCGGCCCGCTCAAGGATGCCGTCCAGCTCTCCCATGGGGAGCCTGAGCGTTTCCTGGAGGTCGGCCTGAAAGGACGCCAGGGTTTGGTCCGTGTGGACCCTGTAGGCACTCCGAGCGGCATGGTAGACACGGCGGGCGCTTGGGGTTGCCAGAGCGTCGTTGAGTCGGTCACAAAGGGCCTGAGGGCACCCTGGGCCAGGAATCAGTCGATAGCGCATTAGATGGTCACCTTGGGGGCCTTGGGGGCCTCACGGCGAGCCTGGGACTTCTTGCGGTCACGCTCAAGGGCCCACTCATTAATCGCATTGGCTCGACCTTCCAGCCAGACCACGCCCTTGTCAGTAACTCTCCAGCCATCGGCGTTCCCGAAGACCCCCACGTGGCGCTTGAAGAAGCCAAGGGTGAACGCTCTGGCTACCGGCTGAAGGACATGATCGCCTTTATCATGATCGAAGACGCTCTGGAATTTACCCTGGGCCAGCAGGTAACGCTTAGCCAGTAAAGGCCTATCGACCCGCGCGGCTCGACAAGCGTCGGACCACGAGATTCCATGACCCTTGGCCTTAAGCATCAGAGCGGTGGCCTTGGGCATGTTGTCAGCCAGGAGCTTGCCCGTTTCGGCCAATGCCAAGGAGGACATACGGGCGGACAGGATGGCGTCGTTCCGCATGGTCACGAAGGCATCGACTACCATGACATAGAAGTCGAGGGAGCAAGCCATGGCATAGGCGATGGTCGCCCGCTCAGTTGCCCATGTGCCGCCATTGTCACCATTGACGGTATGCAAATCTGCACACCGCTCGAAGTAGTCCCGCTCACGTCCCCGCCACTGGGCCGGAGGTTTGGTCAAATCGGGCAGCGTTTTGTTGACCTCAGTCAGCGACCACAGGCCCTCAGCGTTCGGCTCGAAGGTCTGCCCTTCGATAACGATAGGCAGCAGCTCGGTTTTCTGTTCGTTGATGTTCATTGTCTGTTTTCCTTTTGGTAGCGCCCTTCAGGTCGCACCCACAGCCGGTCATCCAGACCCCAGACAAGGGAACCGGCGTGGCATGAAAGGCGCTATCAGAAAGACTGGATTGGGATTGCCAGAGGGAACTGGCGTTTGTGCCCAGCGACGGGCGATGAGGGACAACCGAGGGGTAGTCCTATTAGTGAGGGTTTTTAACTGAGGTGGACCTTTGCAGGTTTTGCACTGGTTGACCGAGAGCCAGACTCAAGGACATTAGGTTGCCCTCAAAGGATCAGGATCATGGTCTGGCAAGACCTGTCTTACACTTGAAGACAACCCTTGTTCCTCAAGGAGAACCTAAGGACTGAGAGATAACCTAAAGTTTAAAAGATTATTAAAAGAGTAATTAAAAGATAACCCTTTAGAATCTTTAAGTAACAGCCACCCTTGTGTCTATGAACGAATCAGGGGCCACCACCTCCCTGAGACGACCGAGGAACACTCGGCTTAATTCATAGCTCACCCCGGCTCGACTACCGGGTCCACGGCTGGGTCCCTGTGCTGTAGTCAGCGGCGGGTCATTCCAGTGGATAAGAAAGGGTCACCCTGGTGAGCTGCTTTAAGAGCAACCGCAGGGAAGTCGAATGGGCATAGCGAAGCTCGCTACTGAGTGCCAGCGGACTGGCGGAAGGAGGGAATCAATCGTCTCTCCTTATAGTGAGGGTTTTTGTGGACTGTCAGTTGCTCGGCTGGGTGAATGCTATGGCGGTTCCATTCAGAACATGCCAGCAGTTACTCGACAAGGCGGATGCCTTCTTGATTGACACGCCTGTGATTCCGTCTGCCCCATTGACGTAAGCGGATACCTGTAGGTCGGCTACTACGGACTCCTCTCGTGGGGGTTCGTGTAGGGAGTTTCGGTGACAGCGGGACGCGGAGATTTCCCCAAGGATTTCAGCTCCTTTTGGTAGGGAGTCGTAAACTTTGACCGTCTTTAAGGCATCGCGATGTTCCTTGAGGCTCGTGTAGGTCAGCTCGTTTCCCACCTGTAGATTAGGGGAATGCGAGGCACAGCCAGCCACAGCGGTGACCAGCGTAATGAGGCATAGCGCTTTGATCTTCATACGGTTCCTCCAATGGTTTCGTATGGTATCAATACGCCATTACTCCAAGCTAAGCACTACTCCACATTATTCCCCGGCGAACTGCTGGCCGGTCTTGCGGATCGACGGGAGGACTTCCTCGGTGACCCACTTGCGGAAGGGCTCACTGGCCGGGGCGTGGCCTCGCAGGAGCATCCGGTAGGTCTCGGCCTCCGTGAACATGATGGTGGTCTTTCGTATTGCCCTGCCCTTCCCATCTAAGGGGAGACTGGTAAAGTTTTCCTGTACCAGTGTCGAGAGGTGGACCCCAGGCTTTGGTGCCGACTTCAAGGCCCGTAGGTCCTGAATCGACTGCTTCGGGTTCTTCAGGCCAGCCGCTTGTGCCACCTGAGTAGCGATGAACAGGAGGTCATGCTCGGGATGGCCGATCAGAACGTCCAGCTCGGCGGCACGCAGTAGCGCACCTGATACCTATTGCCTGCTTCGGGGGACTGCATGTTCCGCTTCTGGGAGAGTTGACCGCTGGGGGTCCACCGGAAGGTCTGGCATTTCTGTCGAGACCTCACAGGCGTTCCAGAGGGGCAGGCGCATGGCAGTCTTGGTGTACCGATTGCCGTTCGGCATGAGCGGAAAGCTCTCTGGCATTTGAGGCCAGGGAACGTCCCCAGTCGGAGAGTACCGCCGAAGTCCTTGAGACCCTTGACGCTGTGAACTGCGCCGCTCGGGTCCTTTAGACCAGCCGCTCGGCTTACCTGGGGAGCTTCTCCCTCAGAACGACTGCCAGCTTCTCCACCGGCACCCCAGAGCCATACGTATCGAAAGCCAGGGTGCCCGAAGATTGCCCAAGGATCGCCTGTACGTATGCCACTGGGACCCCTTCAGCTTGCAGCAGGGACGTGATTGAGTGCCTCAGCGAGTGGAGGGTCAGGTCTGGATCATCGTTGCTCAGGATGTCCCGTAGAGCGAAGTTAAGCCCTCGACCAGCAAGGCGGTAGTTCACGCCCAGCACGGTATCCGCCTCGGCATCCTCCACGAAGCGCAGGAAGGCCCTCAGGTCGAACCCATAGGCCCCATCGGTCAACGGAACGAGTCGCTTGGACTGTGCCGTCTTGAGTTCCTTTCCATTGTTGTCGTTGATGTCGATAACCCAGATATCTCCCTCTTTGCGTATGTCCTCTTTGGTCAACTGGGCGTATTCATTCAGCCTTGCCCCAGTGATGACTCCCAGTGACAGCGCCCAGCGCTTCCAAGAGTCAGCGGGGAGGCCGTTAACGTGGGTCATCAGCGTAGCTATCTGCTCCTGAGTGAACGCCTTTCTGGTGCTCTCTGCGCCCTTCTTGTACTTGAGGTTTTGGGTGTATGCCTTGGGAATCAGATCGTTGCTCACAGCCCAGCTGAGGACCGTAGCGAGCTTGGTTAGCAGGTTGTTGACGCTGAGTGGACGCCGGGACTCTGAAAGCGTATCCCGAAGGGCGATAAGGTCGGCCCGTGTGTGCGTCCTCATGTCCAAATCGCCAAGAGCCTCCGAAAGGGTCCCGTGGCAATAGCCGATTTCCTTCATGCTGCTTTCTTTGACGTTCGCCTTGTGCTCGTTACGGTAGGACTCAGCGAGAGACTCAAAGCGAACCGGAGGAAGGGCCTGAGGTGGGCTTACAGATAGGGAGGCAGATGATGCTTTGGGGCTATCACGATCAGCATCCCTATCTATTTTATCTATAAGCCTTACCAGCTGCCTTGGGTCACCTCCCAGCCTTCGCTCAGCTGCCAGCATAATCTGCCTTGCCATGGACACGCCTTTTGCCTGAGGAACGGTCAGAGCGGCAGTCGATGCGATGTACCCCAAGTCATCATTGAGGTCCGAGTAGTTCATGCACATTACGTCCAGCAGTTCCCACTCTGTCGGAGTCGCCAACAGGTCCTCTGCGATAGACCGAAGGTGATCGCGTATTTCAGGCCACGTAGAGTCAGGATTGTCGAGATGGAAGGTTCTGAGAGCCGCCTGGAGCTGCTTGCTGGTTGTCATTGCGGTAGATCGGTCAGTGGTGCGGAGAGAGACTGTGCAGGATGCCACAACGGAGCCCTTGGGTCGGACCCTCAGCTGATAAACGCCTTGCTTCCTGAAGTGCCAAGGGGAGGCCAAAACGACCCGAACTTGTGACCGGCTTGTGACTGGGTTGTGACTGAGTGTAGCTTCGTGAAGGCCCATGATTGCTGGAGTCCGCGTGGTTCCTGGGGAGCCACCACATCCATGCCAAATCTGCGACAATCGCGGCCTTCACGCTATCGCTTACGGCTGTCCATGACCGACGCAACGCCCGCCTTTGATCAACTCCTGAAAAACCTCGACCAGGCGATGTACGCCGATCGCCATCGCTTGCGGCGTCAGCTGCATGACCTGCGCAAGAAAGTTGGCGATGCACCGCTCGAAGACGAGCGCCTCGCCCAGTGGCTCGAACGTTTCCACGCCTCTGCCGCCAAGGCCGAGGCGCGGCGGCAGAGCGTGCCGACCATGCGCTACGACGACAGCCTGCCGATTGCCGCCAAGCGCGAGGAGATCAAGGCTGCGTTGGAAAAGCACCAGGTGTTGGTGATCGCTGGGGAAACGGGTTCTGGCAAGACCACCCAATTGCCAAAGATCTGCCTGGAAATCGGCCGTGGTGTTCACGGGCTGATCGGTCATACCCAGCCGCGTCGACTGGCTGCACGCAGCGTCGCGACGCGGGTAGCCGAGGAAATCGGTACGCCACTGGGTGAGCTGGTGGGTTATCAGGTCCGCTTCGAGGACCAGAGCAAAGACAGTTCGCTGATCAAGCTGATGACCGACGGCATCCTGCTGGCCGAAACCCAGCACGACCGTTTCCTTGAGCGCTACGACACCATTATTGTCGACGAGGCCCACGAACGCAGCCTCAACATCGATTTCCTGCTCGGCTACCTCAAGACCTTGCTGCCACGGCGGCCGGATCTCAAGGTCATCATCACCTCGGCGACCATCGATCTGGAGCGCTTCAGCGAGCACTTTGCTGGGGCCGGCCTTCCGGGCGCGCCCATCGTCGAGGTGTCCGGCCGAACCTTCCCGGTCGAAACCTGGTATCGCCCGCTGGCGGCGGAAAGCGACGAGGACGGCAACCGGGTCGAGGACGATCTCACTGTCGACCAAGGCATTCTGGCGTCGCTGGACGAAATCGAGGCGCATGAAAAAAGCGTCGGCAAGCGTCCGGGCGATGTGCTGGTGTTTCTGCCCGGTGAACGCGAGATCCGCGATGCCGCCGAAGTGCTGCGCAAGGCCAACCTGAAGTTCACTGAGGTGCTGCCGCTGTATGCGCGTTTGACCCCGGCCGAGCAGCAGAAAATCTTCCGCCCCGCGGCCGGTCGCAAGATCGTGCTGGCAACCAACGTGGCTGAGACGTCATTGACCGTGCCCGGTATCCGCTACGTAATCGATTCGGGCACGGCGCGCATCAGCCGCTACAGCTATCGCGCAAAAGTGCAGCGTCTGCCCATCGAGGCTGTGTCCCAGGCCAGCGCCAACCAGCGCAAAGGCCGTTGCGGGCGGGTCGAGCCAGGCATCTGTATTCGCCTCTACAGCGAGGAGGATTTCCTCGGTCGGCCGGAATTCACCGATCCGGAAATCCTGCGCACCAACCTCGCGGCGGTCATTCTACAGATGCTGCATCTGCGCCTTGGCCAGATCGAGGATTTCCCCTTTATCGAGCCGCCGGATGGCAGGGCGATCAGCGATGGCTTCAACCTGTTGCAGGAGCTGTCAGCGGTCAATCGCGAAAACCAGCTAACACCGCTGGGCCGACAGCTGGCGCGTTTGCCCATCGACCCGCGCCTGGGCCGCATGCTGCTCGAGGCGGTGCAGTTGGGCAGCATGGCCGAGGTGCTGATCGTTGCCAGTGCGCTGTCGGTACAGGACGTACGCGAGCGACCGGCCGATCGCCAGCAACAGGCCGATCAGGCCCATGCTCAGTGGAAGGATCCGGATTCGGATTTCGCCGCGCTGATCAATATCTGGCGCGGCTTCGAGGAGCAGCGTCAGGCGCTCGGTTCCAATCCGTTGCGCACCTGGTGCCGGAAGAATTTCCTCAACTATCTCCGCCTTCGCGAGTGGCGTGACGCGCATCGGCAACTGACGCTTATCGTGCGGGAGTTGAAGCTGCAGGAGCATAAAGAGCCTGCTTCTCGTAGGAGCCAGCTTGCTGGCGATCATGTCTCCGAGCGCGAGGATCGCCAGCAAGCTGGCTCCTACAACGAGCGTCCGGAGCCGCCTGCGCTCACCACCGACAAAAAGCTCAACGCCAAGCTCACCCAACAGACCGAAGCCAGCGAGGCTGCGCAGAAAGCCAAGAGCTATGCCGCGGTGCATAAGGCGATCCTGTCCGGTCTGCTCAGCCAGGTGGGCCACAAGACCGAGGAGGGCGACTTTCTGGGTGCCCGCCAGCGACGTTTCTGGGTGCACCCATCCAGCGTTATCGGGCGCAAGAAGCCCAACTGGATAATGGCGGCGGAACTGGTCGAAACCACCAAGCTGTTCGCCCGCATGGTGGCGAAGATCGAGCCGGACTGGATCGAGCCGCTGGCCAAGCACCTGATCAAGACCAACCACTTCGAGCCGCACTGGGAGAAGAAGCGCGGGCAAGTGGTGGCCTTCGAGCAGGTCACCCTGTACGGCATGATCGTGGTGGCGCGACGCCCGGTGCATTTCGGGCCTATCGACCCGCCTGCCGCACGGGAGCTGTTCATTCGCGAAGGCCTGGTGCGCGGGGAGATGCACAGCCGGGCCAAGGCGCTTACCGCCAATCGCGAGCTGCTGGAGCTGTTCGACGAACTGGAAGCCAAGGCGCGGCGGCGGGACATCATTGCCGACGAAGACACCCTGTTCGCCTATTACGACGCTCGCGTGCCGCAGGACATCTACCAGACCGCCAGTTTCGAAAGCTGGTACAAGCGCGAGAGCGCCAAAGACCCGCAACTGTTGGTCATGCGCGACGAAGACGTGCTGGCGCGTGATGCCAGCGAAGTCACTGTGGCGATGTATCCGGATCATCTGCGCATCGGCGAGCTGCAACTGCCGCTGGAGTACCATTTCGAACCCAACCATCCGCGCGACGGCGTGACTCTGCGTGTGCCGGCGCCATTGCTGCCGCAGTTGCGCAGCGAGCGGCTGGACTGGCTGGTGCCAGGGTTGATCGAGGCCAAGGCGGTGGCGCTGGTGCGCAACCTGCCGAAAGCGATCCGCAAGAACTTCGTGCCGGTGCCCGACTTCGTCAAGGCAGCCCTCGCCAAGGTCACCTTTGGCGAGGGCGCACTGCCCGAAGCGCTGGGTCGCGAGCTGCTGCGCATGACCGGTGCACGGGTGTCGGACGAGGCCTGGAGCGAAGCCGCAGCGGGTCTGGAAAACCATCTGAAGATGAACATCGAGGTGGTCGACGCTCGCGGCAAGTTTCTGGGTGAAGGCCGTGATCTTGCCGAGCTGACCGCACGCTTTAACGAGGCGAGCCAGGCCGCACTGGCGCCCTCGCAGCAAAAGGCCGAACAGAAACCGGTGGAGGCCAAGGGCTTCGCCCAGGTGGCGGAAAAAGCCCAGGCGAAAATGGCGGGGCTGTCCATGACGGTCTACCCGGCACTGGTGGAAGAGGGCGGAGTGGTCAAAGAAGGCCGCTTCCCGACCCAGGCCGAAGCCGACTATCAGCACCGCCGCGCCCTGCAACGACTGCTGCTGCAGCAACTGGCCGAACCGGCCAAGTACTTGCGCAACAAGCTGCCGGGACTGACCGAACTGGCGTTGTTGTACCGCGACATGGGCAAGATCGATGCGCTGGTCGAGGACATCCTCCTGGCCAGCCTCGACAGCTGCATCCTCGACGGCGAAGCGCAACTGCCACGCGATGGTGCTGCGCTTGCGTCATTGGCGGAACGCAAGCGTGGCGACTGGGCGACCCATGCTGAGCGTCTGGCGCGCCTGACGCTGGACATCCTCAAGCTCTGGCATGGCCTGCAGAAGCGCTTCAAGGGCAAGATCGACTTGGCCCAGGCGGTCGCGCTCAACGACATCAAGGCGCAGCTGGGCAATCTGGTCTATCCCGGCTTCGTTCGCGAAACACCGGGCGAATGGCTCAAGGAATACCCGCGCTATCTCAAAGCCGTCGAACAGCGCTTTGAGAAGATCGGCGCGCAGCTGCAGCGCGATCGGGTGTGGTCCGGCGAATTGGCTGGCTACTGGGAGCAGTACCAGGCGCGGTTGAAAAAGCATCAGCAGGAAGGCAAGCGCGATCCGGAACTGGTGCTGTACCGCTGGATGCTGGAGGAGTATCGCGTGTCGCTCTGGGCGCAGCAGCTGGGCACAAAGATGGCGGTATCGGACAAGCGCTTGAACAAGCAGTGGAGCGAGGTGGAGGCTTGACCGTAGAGCGTTGCAGTCGCGGCTGTTCTTCAGGTCGTCATTGTTTTTCAGGCGCACCCTAAGCAGCCCGCATGATTGCTAGCCGGAACAGTGCTGACGGTGGCATAGGCCGCTAGTAAAACGAGGCGCTTATCAACAAGCGCCTCGCTTGTTTTGGGTAGCCGAAGGGCGTTTAGAATCTGTAGTTAGCGCTCAGCTCAAGGGTGCGCGGCGCGCCAGAGGTAATCAGGTCGACCGAACCATGGGCCGAGGCGTAGTACTCCTTATCGAAGACGTTGAACAGGCGCAGTGCCGCATCCCATTGCTCTTGCTGATAGAACAGCGCTGCATCGAATGTGGTGTAGCCGGGTAACTCGGTTTCGTTATCCAGCGAGGTGTACCGGCTGCCGACATAGTTGGCGCCCATGCCAACACGCCAGTCGGTAGTGAGTGAGCGCACCGCCCACAGGTTGGCGCTGTGGCGCGGCGTGAGCGTTGGCACCTGGCCCTCGTTGGCAATACCGTTGGTCTTGCTGTTCGATTTGGTGATCTCCGCATCCAGGAAGGCATAGCCACCATAGAGCTGCCAGTTGTCCGAGACCTGACCCATGAAGGTGGTTTCGAACCCGTCAGTGCGTTGCTCACCCGCCAGTACCAGTTTGGCCGGGTTGACTGGGTCGGTGGTCTTGATCTGAGTACGCTCCAGGCGGAATACCGCTGCGGTCAACGTGAGCTGATCCTGCAGCAGGTTCCATTTAGCGCCGATCTCGTAGTTGGTGGTTTCCTCAGGCTCCAGTTCCACGTTGGCTGCGCTGACCTGGAACATTTCGCCTGAGGGCTGATAGGACTGGCTGACCGAAAGGTAGTAGGACTGCCTGTCATCCGGCTGCCAGACCAGACCCGCCCGCGGGCTCAGCGTGTAATCGGTACGCTCCAGCTCAGTCTTGCCGTTGAGGTCGTCGCGGAAGGTCTGGTCGAACTCGTCGTAACGCACGCCTAACAGCGCTTTCCAATGTGGCGACAGCTCGATCAGATCCTGGATGTAGAGGCCTGTAGTTTCCTGCGTATTGAGACCGTCGCCGGTCTTCCGGTTGGCCTGAGACGGCACTGGTTGTAGCGCATCGCCGTAAACAGGCACCCTCGCTACATCATCCTGGTTGAAAAACTGCTGATCCTTTTCTTGGCGTCCGAACTCAACGCCGTAAAGCAATTGATGATTCATTCCAGCGAAAACCGCGTTCTGTTTCAGCTCGGTCTGGTTGAACCAACCATCCTCTTTACGCTGCACATTGCCGCGCTTGAGCTTGACCAGCAAGGTACCGTCCGGGGCAGTGACGAAGCGGTTGGCGTCGGTGTGAGCCAGGGTGTTGTTGCGGTCCAGATCGTAATGGTAATAGCGGCTGGTATTGCTCAGCGTGAAGGCGTCATTGATGCGGTAATCGATACCGGCAGTCAGCGAGAAGACTTCGCTACGGGTGTAGTCCTGATCCGCGTCGGCCGAACCGAAGCGTTTATCGCGATCGACATCGACCGGGCGGCCGTTGAGTGCCGGAATGCCAAAGTCGATCAGACGCTTGTCGTACAGATATGACGCGCCGAGGTTGATCTCCAGATCCTCGGAGAGCTGGAAGTAGGCAGACGGCGCCAGGGCCTTGCGTTCCAGAAAACCGTTTTCGCGGAAGGTGTCGCTGTCTTCCAGCGCGCCGGTCACACGAAACGCTTTGTTTTTCTGCTCCTGATCGGCCCAGCCAGCATCGAATTGAGTGCGCCGTTTTCCTTCGCTGTCGAAGCTGACACCCACTTCCTGCTCTGGCGTGAATGTAGGTTTTTTGGTCACGCTGTTGATCAGACCGCCAGACGAGCCGCGACCATAAAGCACTGCCGCCGGCCCCTTGAGCACCTCCACGCGCTCGATGTTCGACATGTCCCGGTAGTAAAGCGCGTCATCACGAATGCCATCGATGTACTGGTCGCCAATGGCGCTGAAGCCACGGATGGTGACCTGGTCGCGTTGCCCGTCGCCGTTGCTCAGGCCGATGCCGGGTACGTTCTTCAGCGCATCCTCAAGGGAATCGGCGCCCTGGTCCCTGAGCACGCTCTGGGGAACCACATTGACCGACTGCGGAATATCGCGCAGCGGGGCGTCAATTTTCAGGGCAGTCCTACTCTCTTCGGGCTTATAGCTCGCTTCTTCGCGGGCACCGGTTACTGCGGTGGCAGGAAGCTCAAGCGGGGAAGCGGATTGGGCGTAAACAGCCGGAGCTGCAAGCACGCTGAGCAGCGGCAATAGACGGGTTACATTTGATGGCACGGTGTCATCTCCAGTGGAAGAGGAGGCGACGATAGCGATATGTAAACGCAATGTAAATGATAGAGATTATCGTTAGTGGTTAGCTTTACGCTCTTCCGTTATTGTTTCCCGCCTCGCCCTACGCTACGAGCCGCCCGGCCGACTCACGGCTGCTGCTCGCGCATCTTTGCTAAGCCGTTCCACCCGTTGCAGCTGACCTCCCTGGTCCAGCCTGATCCGCAACAGATCTTCGGCCAAAATCAAATTCGAGGCGAAATGCTCTGCTGCCTCCACCCGAATGTCGTCAATTGATAAGCCTCTGTTCGGTGCGCCTTGATACCGCGCGCTGAAGTGCGTCAGCACCAGATGCGGCAGCTGGACCGACGCTGCGAATGCGGCGATCTGCGCGGCGGTGCTGTGGCCGAAATCAGCTTTGCCGGCTTCGGCGATGGCCTGGGTATAGGTCGCTTCGTGGACCAGCAGTTGCGCGCCTTGGCACGCCTCGCGTAGAAGTTCGGGCTGGTCGTTATCGCCGGCTATAACGACACGACGCGGTGCACGACTGAACAGTAGATAGTGCTCGCTACGCAGCGTGCGTCCCTCATGTTCGATGTCGTGACCGCGCATCAGATCGCCCCAGAGTGGGCCGCGCGGCACGCCGTCGCGGTCGAGCTTGTCGACATCGAGGCTAGGATCGGGGCGGCTTTCGGTAAAACTGTAACCCCAGCTCGGGACCCGATGGGAAAGGGCGGTGGCCTCGACGCGCATCTGCGAGCTGCACCAGCCGGCGAACGACTCGGTGGCGTGAAACTTCAGTTCGTAGGGCAGCCAGCTCTGGCTCATTTCCAGCGTGGCGCGTACCCAGTCTTCGATCGCCCGCGGAGCGATGATATCCAGCGGCTCCTGGCGCCGCGCCATGCCAGCGCTGGCGAGCAAACCCGGCAAGCCGTAGCAGTGATCGCCGTGCACATGGGTGATGAAAATCGCACGCAAGCCATGCAGCGTCAGCGGCGTATACAGCAATTGATGCTGGGTGGCTTCGCCACAATCGATCAGATACCAGCCTTTACCACTGTCCTCCAGCAGCGCTACGCCGCTGACATTGCGGGCCTTGGTCGGCGTGCCGGAAGAAGTGCCAAGGAAGATCAAGTCCATGGTGATGCTCGTGCGTAGTCGTCGCGTCAGTATGGCGGCCGAGTGCCGGCGGATAAACCGGCACCCGACCGGGGTACATTGCCGTGGTCATATATCTTTTAGCTACTAAGAAAGCACGAACTTATATTAAGGATTGCTAGTTCGGACCGTTATGCTGCTGGTCTTTGACGCGGCCTGTGTGCCTTGAATCGGACGTTCGCATGGAATTCGGTGTAATCGGCTTTGTTATAGCCGGCCTGCTGGTTGGCTTTATCGTTGGCATGACCGGTGTAGGCGGTGGCTCGCTGATGACGCCGATTCTGTTGTGGTTCGGCGTCAACCCGGCTGCGGCCGTGGGTACCGACCTGCTCTACGCAGCGATTACCAAAGCCGGCGGCGTCTGGGTACACCAGAAGAATCGCAATATCGACTGGAGCATTACCGGCTGGCTGGCGCTGGGCAGTGTGCCGGCCGCAGCGCTGACGCTGTGGCTGTTGAAAGGGCTGCACACGGACCAGGATGCGCTCAACGCGATCATCAAGCACTCCCTTGGCATCGTGCTGGTACTCACGGCGCTGGCTGTGCTGTTCAAGAAGCAACTGCTCGCTGTGGCAGCTCGCTTGTCAGGCCCGACCCCCAGGCTGTCGCCTCGCGGGTTGAACATCCTGACCGTAGCTGTGGGCGTTGTGCTTGGCGCAATGGTCACGCTGACTTCGATAGGCGCGGGTGCGCTGGGTACGGTGGCGCTGTTCTTCCTTTACCCCTTGCTCGCCACGCGCCGCCTGGTGGGGACTGAGATCGCCCATGCGGTGCCTTTGACGCTGGTAGCCGGGCTGGGCCACGCCAGCATGGGCAACATGGACTGGACGATCCTGAGCTACCTGCTGATAGGCTCGTTGCCGGGCATTTATTTGGGCAGCAACCTGTCCGGCCGGGTGCCGGAAGCGGTGTTACGACCTTGCTTGGCAGTCATGTTGGCGATGATCGGCTATAAGCTAATCTGACCTATCGCTTTTTCGGGAGTGGCACGCGCCGCGCAATTCTTGGCAGAGCATGCGCGGTTGGCGTCGCCCAGATACCATGACGAATGCAACGTTTCGCTTCTATGCCAGGTTGAACGCATTCCTTGCCGTCGAGCGTCGCGGGCAGGCGTTTCGCTGTTCCTGCGCCGAGTCCGCCACCACCAAGCACATGATCGAAGCCCTCGGCGTACCGCATACCGAGGTGGCGCTAGTGCTGGCCAATGGCGCGCCGGCTGGCCTTGACTGGCCTATCGAAGAGGGTGCCCGAATCGCCGTGTATCCCAAGTTCGAACAGTTGGATATCGGCTCCCTGACCACCATTGAACCCTTGCCGCCGGGTCCGCCCCGCTTCGTGGCCGATGCCCACCTCGGAGGTCTGGCGCGGCTGCTGCGAATGGCTGGCTTCGACACCCTCTACGACAATAATTTTGAAGATGCGGCGATGGCAGAGCTGGCCAACCGTGAACGCCGGGCGCTGCTGACCCGCGACCGTGCGCTGCTGATGCATCGGCTGGTGCTGCACGGCTGCTATGTACATGCAATCAAACCTCAGGACCAGCTACGCGAACTCTACCAACGCTTCGATCTGGCCAGCCATGCCCGGCCCTTTAGCCTGTGTCTGAGCTGCAACGTACCACTGCATCCGGTGGGTAAGGAGGCCATACTCGATCGTGTGCCGCCGCGGGTGCAGGCGCGCCATGAGCGTTTTTGGCGCTGCGATCAATGTGATCGGATTTTCTGGGAAGGCACGCACTGGCAGGACATGCGGGCCTTGCTCGATTCCCTGACGCTCGTTGACTAGCGCTCTTTTCGTATCGGTTAATGTTGTCCCCAATCCCTCTGGGGCCGACCATGCAGCGCCACACGATGTCCTATCTTACGCCGGCCATCCCTCTGCTCGTCTCAGGAGTTACTTGCCTGGCGATTGGCCTTGCGTCGGAGACGAAAACCTTTCTATGGATGGCGCCCGGCTTTTTGGGGGCAGGCCTGGTATTGATGCTGCTAGGCCTCCGCCGTCGAGGCCACTGACCTGATCAGGCCGTTGCTTGCGCGTTCAGCCCACGGCTCGCTGATTGGACAGGTAGATAGGGTCGGGTGAAAGCACCTGCCCATCCCGTGCGGCTTGCAACCCCTTGTCCGTGGTGACCACCGTGAAGACGTGATATCGGTCGTCGCGTCTTCAGCACAGCGAACCAACGCACTGGGGAAATAGCAGCACCGCTAGGACGAGCGTCCTAGCGAAATCGGCCACACGGCGGAAAAATCCGACGTAGCTTCCCTGGTTGGATCCCCGAAAGGCTCCACGGCATGGTTGGCAAAACTGTAACAATCAGAGGGTAAAGGCGTGACCGGCGGGCGCTAAGCCCCGGTGTGCTTGGGAAGAGATGTGTTATCCACAAAATCTGTGGATAACACTGTGAACAGATATTGGATGACTCGCTCAAACGCCCATCTGGCGCGGCTCAGAACAGATCGGCGGGTTTTTACTCGTTATTTATAAAGTCTTTTTAATCAAAGACTTAGGTTTGTTTAGCCTGGCGCTTACAACGCCCCCGCGAGTAGAGCCAACCCGACCAGGTCTTATGTGCATAAAATTATCTGTCAACGGGTTTTTTAGATAATTTCGCTGCTATAAGTCTGGACAAATCCGTTCGAATGGGTCGAGGGGTGGCTGCTTGCCACTAAGCGCAGTTGATCATCCAGGACACGCCGAAGCGGTCGATAAACATGCCGAAACGCTCGGCCCAGAAAGTTTTCTCCAGGGGCATCACGACCTGCCCGCCCTCCGAAAGCGCTGCGAATAGGCGTTCACTCTCGGCGATGCTTTCAGGGTGCAAAGAGATCGAGCAACCCTTAATGCCTTCGTATTGTCCTCCGCCACAAGCGGGATCTCCGGGCATGGCATCCGACGCCATGAGCGAGAATTCGCCGAGGTTCAGACAGACATGCATGATTCGGTCGCGATGTTCCGCCGGGAATTGTCCAGCGTCAGGCGCTTGTGCAAAAGTCATCATTTCCAGTTCGCCGCCGAGTACCTGCTGATACAGCGTAAAGGCGTCACGTGCCTGACCGTCGAAGGTTAGGTAAGGGGTAATTTTCATTCGAGTCTCCTAGTGCGGTTAGTGGTTGATTTGCGCGCGTAGGCGTTCTTCTTGCTCGCGTAATCCGGCGGTGAATTCCGCCCCGAAGTCCTCGGCTTCGAACACCTGTCGGATTTCGATTTCCGATTCACCGACGGCCGATGCCGGGCAGCGCTTTACCCAATCAATGGCGTCCTGCAACGAGGCCGTCTGGAATAGCCAGAAACCTGCAATTAGTTCGTGGGTCTCGAGGAAGGGGCCATCCACGACCGAGCACTGGCCGCTGTCGAAACGCACCCGCGCGCCTCGGCTGCTGGGGTGTAAGCCTTCGCCGCCAAGCAGCACGCCGGCATTGGCCAGGGTTTCGTTGTAATGGGCCATGGCTGCAAGAACATCCTCGCTGGGCATCTCGCCCGCTTCGGTTTGCGCGTTGGCCTTGATCATCACCATGAATCGCATCGCTTCGGTTCCTCTGTGAGTTAAGGACGGCCAAGTCGGCGTCAACGCATCCGCTGGCACTGGTCCCTAGTCGTTCAGAGCCCAGCCAAATCGACAACCAAACGTCTTTTTCTTCAGGGAGCGATTCTTCATTCAGCGATGAACCATGCCTGCGTGGTACGTGGCGATACATTCCCTGCGCGACGGCTCTGGCCAGCCCAATGCGCGGGTGGCAGGCAGGAGCGATACGTCGACGAACCGATCGAAAGCGGTTGCGCTCTCCCACAGATCGGTGATGCGCCAGCCATGGGGCACGGCAGCACATGAGTGAAACAGGATGCCGGACGGGGGGCCGCTTGATGCGAGCGTTGCGCTGAGCGCGTCATAGCGTTGCTGATCGACGGTCGGGAATTCCAGGTGGTCAGATAGGGCATCGCGTGTTCTCTGCGAATGTAGAAAGTCAGTCCGGCATCGGCGCGACTGGTCATGCGCAAAGCTAAGCAGATTATTTTTCAAACTCACTGCATCCAATCGTCTGCCTGACGGGTAGTACAGGTAGCGGCTGCTTGGCCGCTCAATCTGATCACTACCCGGAGACACGAAAATGGACGCAAAAAAGATCCTCTGCCTGACCGGCCTGACATTGGCCATTGGCTGTTCTTCCAGCGCCTTCGCCCAGATGGACGTACCTGAAGCCGTGCGCGTACCGGACGGCCACAAGGTCGCCATGGAAACGGTCGGCGTTGGCCAGATCACCTATGAATGCCAAGCCAAGACCGACATGCCCGGCCAAATGGCCTGGGTCTTCATGGGGCCGAAAGCGGCGCTCAACGACCGCAGCGGTAAGCAGGTCGGTAAATACTACGGCCCACCAGCAACCTGGGAAGCGATGGACGGCTCCAAGGTGACCGGTACTCAGGTCGGCATTGCCCCGGCCGGCGACGGCAACATTCCGCATCAGCTGGTCAAGGCCAACCCGGCTGACGGTAAGGGCAGCATGACAGGTGTCACCTACATCCAGCGCGTCGCGACCAAAGGGGGCGTAGCGCCGGCCAAAACATGCGCAGCGGCCAACGAGGGCGAGCGCCAAGTCGTCGATTACCAGGCCGACTACCTGTTCTGGGCCAACAAGTGAGCGACGCGCAGTGGGTGAAAAGCCGCTCGATATGAGCGCTGATCGCCTCTATGCTCTGACTCCCCGGCCCGTATGCGTCGGGGGTGTCGATAACCAGCCAATGGCAGATACCGTGTCGCAACCCCCCTTGTTCGATTACGAAGCGGCCCTGCGCGCTTGCGCACGTGGCGAACGATCTGCATTGCAGCAGCTTTACGAGCAGGAAAGCCCACGACTGCTCGGCGTCGTTCAGCGCATCGTGCGGGATGTGGCCCTGGCCGAAGACATCGTTCACGACGCCTTCATCCGCATCTGGAACAAGGCCGGTACCTACGACCAGGCGCGTGGCTCGGCTCGCGGCTGGATCTTCAGCCTGACCCGCCATCTGGCGCTCAATGCCGTACGTAACAACGCCCGCCACGTCCAGATGGAACCGGACGAGGTGGGCGACATGGAGCACGCCGCCATCGACGGCTGGCAGGAACAAACCGACGCCTTCGATTGGCGGGTAAACCCCGGCAGGATCGAAGCCTGTCTAGAACAACTCGAACCGGTGCGTCGCAATTGCGTGTTTCACGCCTACGTCGACGGCTATTCGCATCAGGAAATCGCCCATCGCCTGGGTGCGCCACTGGGCACGGTAAAAGCCTGGATTCGCCGCAGCCTGACCGCCCTTCGTGAGTGCATCGGATGAACAACGAACCCAAGGATCCGAACGAGGCCCTGCACGAACTCGCCGGCGAATATGTGATTGGAACCCTCTCGGCCGAAGACAGGGAAGCCGTCGAAAAGCGCCTCGCCGTAGAGCCTGAGTTGCAAGCAGCAGTCGACTACTGGGAAGCGCGTCTGCTCTACCTGACCGATCTGGTCGAACCGCAAATGCCCTCGCCGCGCCTGTGGAATCGAATCGAGCGCAGCCTGGACGAGACGAGTCGCCAGGCCGCTCCGGTTGTACCCGCCCGCCCGAACAGCTGGTGGGAGAGCCTGTCGCTGTGGCGTGGCTTTGCTGCTGCCGGCATGGCCGCCACGCTGGTGCTCGGCGCCTTGTTGCTGACGCGTCTTTCACCCGAACCTTCGCCGACCTGGCTCGTTGTGCTCGCCACCCCACAGGACCTTTCACCGGGTTGGGTCATGCAGGCCAGCAATCGAACACGTGAAATCGAGCTGATACCGCTGGGTGTCACCGAACTGCCGCCGGACAAGGCCCTGCAACTCTGGACCAAGGCCGAAGGCTGGCAGGCGCCGGTGTCCCTCGGCTTGGTCAAGCCGGGTGAGCCGATCAGGATTCGCCTCGACGATTTGCCGCCGTTGCAGCCCAACCAGCTATTCGAATTGACGCTGGAACAGCCGACCGGCTCGCCGACCGGGCTGCCGACCGGGCCAATTCAGTTCATCGGGCGTGCGGCCAAGGTCATTTGAAGACGGGGCGCAACAAACCGCGCCCCAGCTGATCAGCGCTTTGCTTTCTCCATGAGATGGTCCGCCAGCGCCTGGTAGGCCGGCAGCGAAGTGGGGTCATTTTCCGCATTCTTGGCCGAGGGGTGGGAGGCGAACCGGGCAATCACCATTTTGGCTGTCGGGTCTATGTAGAGGGTTTGCCCGTGCACACCGCGAGCGGCGAAAGCGCCATTGGCGTTGTGCAGCACCCACCACATCGCCCGATAGCTGCCGCCTGGTAGCGTCTTGTATCCGGCTTTGGCAAACACCTGCTTATCGCCCCCGGTGCGAATGGTCCGAACGACTTCTGCAGGGAACAATTGCGCTCCGTCGTGTTGCCCCTCATCGAGCATCAACTGCCCGAGCCTGGCCATGTCCCGAAGGCCGGCGCTCAGACCGCCGCCGGCAAACGGCGTACCCAGTGCATCGACCGTGTAATAAGCGTCCTGCTCGGTGCCCAGGCGCTGCCAGAACCGTTCGGAGACCAGTTCGCTGACGGCCTTGCCGGACACGCGGGCGATGATCCAACCCAGTGCATCACTGTTGACGGTCCGATAGCCGAACGCCTCACCGTGGGTGCCGCGCTTGGCGACGGCCTGCAGGTACTGGTAATAGCCGACCGGCCCTTTGTAGTCGGCAGGCTTGGGTAAGGGGTTCGCTGCCGCGCTGTAACTCCAGATCTGCGCGTTGGGATCGGCATAGTCCTCGCTGAAGTCGAGCGCTGTGGTCATGTCCATGACCTGCCGTACGGTGGCATCACCGAAAGCGCTGGAGGCCAACTCGGGAACCAGCTCTGCCACCCTGGCCTGATCATCGAGCGTACCTTCGGCAACCAGTATCTCGGCCAGCAGGCCGGTCAGCGACTTGGTCATCGACATCGCGGCGTGCTTGCGCTGCTCATTGAGGCAGCCGGCGTAGCGTTCGTACACCACACGGCCCTGGTGCAGCACGATGATGCCGTCGGTGTAGTTCGCTGCCAGGGACTGCTCCCACGTCATCGGCTCGCGGCTGCCAAGGGGGATAAACCTGACGGCATCAATGCTGCTGTCGAGCGATTGGCGCAAAGGCGCCGGTGCATCCAACCCTCGGCTGACGGCCTTTGTGGGCAGCAGCTCGCGGATATGGCACACGGTCCAACGCAGCTTGGGAAAACTGAAGTAGTTCGAGTCCGGCTGGCCGATCAGTTTTTCAGCAGGAGGCGGAAAGCCCTGCATCCAGCCCAACTTGACCGGGTCGGACTCCGCAGCCGTCAGCTGTGCTTGAGCGCCCGTGCACAGGCTGGCCAGACAGATCGCGGCCACTAGACGCCTGTCCCAGCGTTTGTAACGCTGCATCGGTTCTCGACAGTGGGCATCCGGGCAGCGCGGTCTGAGTCGGAAGCTGTTGCCTGCCATACCGTCACCTCTCGGTTTTGTCGTGGCGAGGTCAGCCAGCAGCCATCCCCAATAAGCGATCCACTCCGTCAACCCTAGTCCAGCATCACCCGTGCGGTGGAATATTCAGCCCCTTGGCCACCGCTGGCCGGGCAACGAATGCATCCAGTACCCGCTGGACGTTGACGAAGCGCTCGAACTCCACCAGTTCTCGCGCTTCGTAGAACTCCACCAGGCCGCGGACCCACGGGAATGTAGCGATATCGGCGATGCTGTAGCGCCCGCCCATGAGCCAGTCGCGGCCTTCCAGGCGCTTGTCCAACACGCCCAGCAAACGTTGGGCTTCGGCGACGTAACGGTCGCGTGGACGTTTGTCTTCGTAATCCTTGCCCGCGAACTTATGAAAGAAGCCGAGCTGGCCGAACATCGGGCCAACGCCGCCCATCTGGAACATCAACCACTGAATCGTTTCGTAGCGGGCTGCGGCGTTTTCCGGCATCAACTGGCCGGTTTTCTCAGCCAGGTACAGCAGAATCGCACCAGACTCGAACAACGCCAGCGGCTCTCCGTCCGGGCCGTTGGGATCGATGATCGCCGGAATCTTGTTGTTCGGGTTCAGCGAAAGGAACTCTTCTGAGCGTTGGTCACCACTCTCGAAGCTGACCAGATGCGCCTCGTAGGGCAGACCGGTTTCCTCCAGCATGATCGACACCTTTACCCCGTTGGGCGTAGGCAACGAGTAAAGCTGCAGACGATCCGGGTAACTGGCAGGCCATTTCTGGGTAATGGTAAAGGTGGATAGATCGTGCATCGGTTCCTCCTGAGGGAGACGTCGGAGATGGAAACAGAGCGTCGTATTGCGACAGCGCGTCTTTGGCCGCTTTCCATTCGGACAGCCGCAGTCTCTGCGCGTGCTGTCTGGTTGAAGTGTGGCACGCGCGCTTGGGCGCCTGATTAAGTCGGTTGTTAGAGTGACGTTGTTGGATCCGCCGCTTTGCATGGGCATTGGTGCCCGCTATGGTTTGGACTCCAACCCCCGCTATGGAGCGCCGCACGTGTCCCTGACTACCCCCTACGACCCACAGAACATCTTCGCCCAGATCATTCGCGGCGATGCGCCTTGTTACAAGCTCTACGAGGATGACGATGTTCTGGCTTTTCTCGATCTTTTTCCGCAGTCCTACGGGCATGCGCTGGTCATTCCGAAACGGTCCGCAGCGTGCAACATCCTCGATGTGGATACCGATGCGCTGTGCAGGGTGATGGCGGTGGTGCAGAAGCTCGCTCGCGTGATCGTCGAGGAATTGCAACCCGATGGCGTGCAAGTGGCGCAGTTCAACGGCGCGCCGGCGGGGCAGACGGTGTTTCATATTCACGTGCATATCGTCCCGCGCTATTCGGGCGAGGGGCTCGGCATTCACGCTGCAGGTAAGGCTGATCCGGCAGAGCTGGAGAAGCTGCAGGCGCGGCTGGTAAGCAAGCTTGCCGAGAGCGAGCACTGATCGGCACCTGAACCCGCACCGCTGCCGCACCGGTTGCAGCCGCGACCATCGCAGCAGCGAAGAAACACCAAAGTACTATTCGTAGCGAATGCGAGGCTTCGTACCCTGCGGGCATGAAGCCTGCTCCGTGGTTCCTCACCTTGTCTTTCGCTCGTGCATGCCTCGCAGCGCTTCGATGCGGGCGTGTGGTTCTGCTCGCGGTAGTCCCGTTGTTCGTTCAGGCGCAGGGCGAGGCGCAACCGCTGCCGGTGCTGACCCTTAGCGTGTTGCAGTTCGGCACGCCGCATTGGGAGCTCGACCATCTCAAGCGTCACGGGTTGGACAAGGCCAACGGCTTCGATCTCGAGGTGCGTTTGGTGGCTGATTTGCCAGCGTCGCGTCTGGCGCTGAGCAGCGGCAGCGTGGATGGCGCGGTAAGCGACCTGCTCTGGGCGCAGGCACGCTACGAGGCCGGGACGGCGTATCGCTACCTGCCGTTTTCCTCGCAGATCGGCGAAGTGTTGGTCGACGACGGCAGCGATATTCGCACCCTGGCCGACCTGCGCGGCAAGCGCATTGGCGTCGCTGGTGGGCCGGACGGGCTTGGTTGGCAACTGCTGCAGCAGGTGGCGGCGGGGCAGGGGATTGACCTGGCCCGCGAGGCGACGGTGCAGTACGCGGCGCCGCCCCTGCTTAGCCAGGCGCTGCGGCGCGGCCAGGTGGATGCGCTGCTGACCTTCTGGCACTTCTCGGCACGCCTGCGCGGCGAGGGCGGTGTGCGTATTGCCTTCGGTCTGGCGGATCTGATTGGAACGCTAGGGCTCGATCCCGATCTCCCGGTGCTCGGCTACCTGTTTCCGCAAGCCTGGTCAATCGAGCACGACGACCTCTTGCAGCGCTTCTCCCGTGCGTTGCGCGAGACCAAGGACCAGCTGGCGAGTCAGCCCGATCTCTGGCAGGAAATCCGGCCCTTGATGCGGGCCGATAACGACGCGGTGTTCGCTGCGCTGCATGACAGCTTTGTCGAAGGCATCCCCCAACCGCTGGACGCTGCGCGCATCGCTGCGCTGCATCGGCTGTTGCTGCTGACCGGCGCCGAGCCGGAAAAGCTGATGCCCGCGGCGCTGTTTCAGAGCGAACCATGACCGGCTCGCGCTATGCCTGCTGGGTTGCACTGCCGCTGTTGGTCGCGGTGTGGGCCGTCATTGCGCTGACAGTCGACACACCGCTGCTGCCTTCGCCGGCTGAGGTGGCTCATGCGTTCTGGCTCGCCGTCCAGAGTGGTGAGCTGCCCCATCATCTGTTGGTCACCCTGCGCCGGGTGCTGCTCAGTTTTGCGCTTGCGATGACGCTGGGTGCGCTGCTGGGCGTCTGGATGGGGCGCTCGCGGTTCGCCAACGCGGTGCTCGATCCGCTACTGGTGCTCTTTCTCAATCTGCCAGCGCTGGTCACCATCATCTTGCTCTACGTCTGGTTCGGTCTGGTGGAAGCGGCAGCGGTGCTGGCGGTGGTGATCAATAAAGTGCCGAACGTGGCGGTGACGGTGCGTGAAGGCGCGCGCAGCCTCGATCCGAAGCTGGAGCAGATGGCCCAGGTCTACGGCTTCAACCGTTGGCAGCGGGTGGCGAACGTCTGGCTGCCGCAGCTGTTTCCGTATCTGATGGCGGCGACCCGCGGTGGCCTGGCGCTGATCTGGAAGATCGTCCTGGTGGTCGAGCTGCTGGGCCGCTCCGATGGCGTCGGCTTTCAGCTGCACATGGCGTTTCAAGTCTTCGATGTGGCGAGCATCCTGGCCTACAGCCTGGCCTTCATTGCTGTGGTGCAGGTGATCGAACTGGCGTTGCTGCAGCCGCTGGAACGACGCGCTTCAGGCTGGCGTGACGCGGGCATGCAGCATGCTTGAATTGAAGATCGACGGCGCCGCGGCGGGGCATGCCGTGCTGGGCGCCATCGACGTACGGGTGCAGGCCGGGGACCGGATATGCCTGCTTGGCCCCTCCGGCATCGGTAAGACGACATTGCTCAACGCCATCGCCGGGCTCGATCCCCGCTTGAGCGCGTCGGTCCATTCACGCACGGGATTGCGTGTTGGCTATCTGTTTCAGGAACATCGCCTGCTGCCCTGGCGCACGGTACGGCAGAACCTGGCGTTGGTCGGTGCTTCCCCTGCCGATATCGACCGCTTGCTGTGCGAGGTGGGGCTGGACGGCGTGGGTGATCGTCTGCCGGATCAGCTCTCGCTTGGCATGGCGCGTCGAGCGGCGCTGGCACGCAGCCTGGCGATCCGGCCGGATCTTCTGTTGCTCGACGAACCCTTCGCCTCGCTTGATCCGGATCGTGCTGCCGAGCTGCGCGGCCTCATCATCCGATTACTCGATGCACAGCCGGGGATGGCGATGATCTGCGTGACCCACGACGCGCGGGACGCCGATGAGTTGGCCAATCGTCTGTGGTACATGAGCGGCCGGCCTGCGACCTTGCGCTGGGACCGGCCGCTGGCCGCTGCCGCCAGCGCCAGTCAGGTGAGCGAGGCGCTGCGGTCGCTCAATGCCTAGCCGACCGCGAGCTGAGTCAGGGCATGCAGCAGCAGTCCGACCAGCCCGCCCACCAGTGTGCCGTTGATGCGGATGTACTGCAGGTCTTTGCCGACGCTCTGTTCCATCTGCTCGACCAGCTCGCGGCTCTCCCAGTTTTCCACGCGCTGGGTGATGTATTTGCCGATCTGCCCGCGATAGCGCTCGAGCAGGCTGGGCGCGGCCGCCATCAGTTGCTCGTTGATCCAGGTACGCATGGACGTGTCGGCGGAAAGCGAGTCGCCCAAGCCCTGGGTCAGGCGCACGATCCTTTTGCCGATGCGTGAATCCGCGCTCTCCAGATCCGCTTCCAGCCACTCGGTCAGCTCACGCCAGAGCGTCTGCAGGTAATCGGTGGTCGCCGGATGTTCCAGCAGTTGAGCGACGATGCGTTCGACCTCCAGCCGGTAGGCCGGGTCATGCTTGAGCCGGTCGATGTACTCCGCAACATGCTCGTCGAAGCGCTCCCGTAGCGGATGTTCAGGGTCACCCGCGATCTCGGCGATGACAGCCGATACGCCGTCGACGAACTTGTTCGCCGACCAACCGCCGACCGCCTTGCCGAGTCCCAGATAGCGCAGCGTGCGGACCTCGGCCGTGATGGCATCGGCGACCAGCGCACGGGTGTCATCGTCCTGCAGCAGCGCATCGACCTTGATCAGCGCTTCATCGAGCATCGCCTGATGCTTGCCCTGTCGCGTAAGCATTTCCAGCACCTGACCGCAGATCGGTGCGAGATCGACCTTGCGCGCTCGGTTGATCAGCTTGGCCTGTACGAACGCTTGCACGCGTTCATCGTGCAGCGACTCGACGCCGAACCGCGCCATACCGGTGAGCTGGCGGCCAACCGCTTCGGCATTAGCGGGATGGCGCAGCCAGTTGGCTAGCCGGCCGCCGATATCCAGTGCTTCGAGCTTGGCCAGCACCATCGGAGTGGACAAGAAGTGAGTGGTGATGAATGTCGACAGATTCCGCCCGATGCGCGCTTTGCTGCGCGGAATGATCGCCGTATGCGGGATCGGCAGGCCGAGCGGGTGGCGGAACAGGGCGGTCACGGCGAACCAGTCGGCAATCGCACCGACCATTGCCGCTTCTGCAAAAGAGGCGAGGTAGCCCCAGGCCGGGTGACGCGGCTCCATGGCGGTCGCGATGACGTAGAGCAGCGCGGCGAGCAGCAGGAGCAGGCCGGCGACCAGCTTCATTCGTGTGACGGGGGATTGCCAGCGGCGGTGCAGAGGGCTCATGCGATTCCTCTTTTGCGGCGAATGGTGTGCGGGGTGTTACTCAGTCGTATCGACTACGGCCGACGGGTCTGCCTATACAAGACAGACCCGGCTAGCGAGGTGAGGGTTCGGTAACCGCCGGCGTGCGGTTTATTCCTCGTCGTCTTCCTCGCGCAGCAGCACGTAGCTGTCGTCGTCCAGCCGCTCGCAGACGTAGAACATGGAGATGCTGCCGTCCTGTTCGGTGACGGCAGCATAATCGTCGGCTTCGACGGTAAAGAACCCTGTTGAGTCGGAGCCAGGTTCGCTGGCGAATACAGCGGTGAAGAAGGCGTCTTCCGGCATCCCGTCGAAATAGTCGGCGCGCGCCTTGGCATCCCACTCCTGCGGCGGCTCGAACTGCCCGGTGATGATGACGCGGGCGTCGCCCATGTCGCGTTCTTCACCATCCGGGTCCGTTTCGTGAGCGCGGTAGATGGTGCAGTTGAGTGCATCCGGGTCGGCCAGAATACTGTCGCGCGACGGGGTTTGAGTGGCAGGCATGGCAGCAGCTCCGGTCAAAGATTGGATTGTCGGCAGTGTGGTGGAGTCCGGGGGGCGCTGCAATCGCAAGTTGGGAAGGGCGATGGATTCTTTTGGCTGCAGAGCACTGATCGGACCACCGGTGCCCGGACAGGCGAACGCTGTAGGGCGCCTGTTGCTCCAATCGGGTAGACCCTTTGAACCAAGCCAACGAGGTAGCCATGAACCAGAGCGACCAGACTCAGCGTGAGCAGAACAAGCCGACCGAGGATCTGCCGGACATCACCATGACCGATGCTGGCGAGAAGGAAGCAGGCGAGGATCCTGATTTCGACGACAGCGAGATCGATGACGACCAAGACAGCCGCGGCTGAAGTTGAATGACCTGCGCTGCCGAAACTGCGCAACACCCAGGAGAGCCAAATGGACAAGTATCACGTGAACCCGACCCCGATGGGCTGGGAGCTGACCGACCAGCAATCCCAGGAAACGGTATTGCGAACCCTGACCAAGGACGAAATGTTCACCGGCCTGGACAGCTTGATGGAAGGCAAGACCGCATCGGTCGAGGTCTACGATCGCCACGGGACGCTAGAAGAAGAGCGGCCTTACCCGGGCAGCAGTCATCCGGTATCGACCCGTTAGATCCAAGTGAGCGCATATTTCCGCACGGTGAGCGAACACACCTGTCATACCATCACCGCTTCGCTTATCTGACAGGAGAATCCTTATGCGCATGATGCTCGCACTCATCCCTGTGTTGGCCCTGGCCGGTTGCTCGTCCTGGCAGGCGGACCCGGAGGACATCACGCCAGTGCCCGAGGAGCGTCTGCGTGGCTTTCAGACACCTGTGTCCAATGGTGGCGAGTTGGTGGTGACCCGCGACTTCGGCATTCGCGGCGGCGGCTGCTACGTGGCGGTGATGGTCGATCGCAGGCTGGCGGCGCGGATCCATGTCGGCGAGCAGGTGCACTTGCATGTGCCGGCCGGGATGCGCATCGTCAGCATCGAATCGGACCCCGAGGACGACACGCTGTGCGGCAAGGGCAGTCTGCTGCGCGAGAAGGCGGCGCGGGTCGAGTCGGGTGAAACGCTACAGTTCCGCATCAGCAGTGATAACCGCATCGGCTTCGATATCCAGCAGGTCGACGCCCAGTAGCAGCGCTGCATCGTTCGCGGCCGGTGTCGCAGTTTGGTCACTGGCGCGAGGCGGTATTACGAAGAAACATTCTTGCGCCGGCCTCGCCGAACCCTCACTCCGGTTTCGTGCTCCCAGATAGGCAAACCGTTGTGCTTGAGCCTTCGGCGCCTGTCTGAACGTCGGTAACAGCCAGCTCCGCACAACGACCCATACGCCGCCGCGGCCGAATGGCCGCCCGCCAGGAGTCGATGCGTGAAACGAGCCATATCCTCCCTGATGTTCGTCGCCGGGCTTGCTCTGGTCCCTGCGCTGCACGCTGAACAACAACCGACCTACGGCCCGCACCTTGAAGGGTTTGAGTATCCCCACCCGATCAAGCGCTTCGAGTTTTCGTCTCAGCGCCAGCCATTGACCATGGGTTACATGGACGTGACCCCAGCGGGCAAGGCCAATGGGCGAACAGTCGTGCTGATGCATGGCAAGAACTTCTGCGCGGCGACCTGGGAGGAGAGCATCGCGGTGCTCTCGCAAAACGGTTATCGAGTGATTGCGCCCGATCAGATCGGCTTTTGCAGCTCCAGCAAGCCTGAGGCTTACCAGTTCAGCTTTGCGCAGCTGGCACACAACACCCGGGCGCTCTTGCAGTCGCTGGACATCGAACAGGCCACGGTGATTGGCCACTCCATGGGTGGCATGCTGGCGTCACGGTTCGCACTGAATTACCCGCAGATGGTCGAGCAGCTGGTGTTGGTCAATCCCATCGGGCTCGAGGATTGGCAAGAAAAGGGCGTGCCCTATGCGCCAATCGAAGAGCTGTACCAGAGCGAGTTGAAGACCGACTTCAAAAAGATCAAAGCCTACCAGCAGAAGTTCTACTACAACGGCAGCTGGAAGCCGCGCTATGACCGCTGGGTAAACATGCTGGCTGGGATGTACGCCGGTGACGGCAAAGAGATCGTTGCCTGGAATCAGGCGCTGACCTCCGACATGGTGTTCACCCAGCCGGTGATCCACGAATTCGACACGCTGAGCGTGCCGACCCTGTTGCTGATTGGTGGCAAGGACCGCACCGCACCGGGTGCCAATCGAGCGCCGGAGGACGTCGCGCAACGCCTGGGCGACTACCCCGAACTTGGCCGGCAGGCCGCAGCGATGATTCCCGACGCGACCCTGGTGCCTTTTCCTAAACTGGGCCATTCACCGCAGGTCGAGGCGCCGGATGTGTTCCATGAGGCGTTGCTCAATGGGCTCAAGACGCGTTGAGCCACGCCGCGGGTGCGGTGGCCGGTACGCCGATCTCCGTGCCGGCCGTGGATGCAGCTATAGCGGCCAGACCCAGAGGATGACAGGCACGGCCACCAGTACCACCAGAATCGACAGCGGTAGCCCGAGCCGCCAGTAGTCACCGAAACGGTACCCGCCGGGCGCCATGACCAGCGTGTTCGACTGGTGCCCGATGGGGGTCAGAAAGGCGCAGGAAGCACCGATGGCGACCGCCATCAATAGCGGGTCGGCAGAGGCGTCCATACCGCGCGCGAGGGCGATCGCCACGGGCGCGGCGAGCACCGCGGCGGCGGCGTTGTTGACCACGTTCGACAGCAGCATCACACCCACCATCAGGATCGCCACGGTGGCTGCCGGCGGGGCGGCCTGGCCAACGTCCAGCAGGGCATCAGCGATCAGACGCGAGCCTCCGGTGCTTTCCAGCGCTTCACCAATGGGCAGCATCGCGGCAATCAGAACGACGATCGACATATCGATGCTTTTGTAGATGTCCCCCGTGGGCACCAGCCCGACCAGAGTCATCGCTAATGCGCCGCCCACCAGTGCGACGGCGGACTGCACCATGCCCAGCGCAATGAGCACCAGCGCGGCGGCAAAGATGCTGCTGGCGAGCAGCACCTGGCGAGGCGCGGTGATCCGCAGGCCGCGCGATGCCAGCGGCAGGCAACCGAGACTGTTAAGCGTCGATTGCAGCTGATCCTCACGCGCCTGCAACAGCAGGATGTCGCCCGCGGCAAAGCGGATCTTGCCCAGCCGCTGTTGCAATCGCTGCCCTTGGCGAGCCACGGCCAGGATGTTGACGCCATGGCGCTCCCGCAGTGCCAGACCGGAGGCGCTGGTACCGATCAAAGACGAGCTTGCAGTCACGATGGCCTCGGCCAGGGCGCGCTCGGCGTTGCGGTCGGCTTTGGAATCGGCGGCCTCAGGCTCTCTGTCAGGCTCACCGTTCCGTTTCAGCTGTTTGTCCTGTTCGGCTTTTTCGCGGGCTTCCGCCTTGCTGTCGGCTTCGGCAGCAAGGCGCAGGTGGGTCACATCGAGAAAACGTTTCAGGCTGTCAGAGTCGGCTTCGACCAGCAGGATGTCGTCGTCGCGTAGCACTTCATAGGTCGACGGCATACGGTGGTACTTTCCGGCACGTACCAGCCCGGTGACCATCACATCGACCTCGTCACCGCCCGCAGCGATCAGGTCATGCAGGGTGCGGCCAGCGTATTTGCTGTCGGCCGGAATCTGCAGTTCGGTCAAGTAAGCACTGATTTCGAACAGCTCCTGCTCACCGCTCGGATCCTCGCGACGAGGCGTCAAGCGCCAGAGCAGAGCGATCAACAGCACCCCGGCGAGGGTGATCGCGAGGCCTACCGGCAGGAAGTCGAACATACCGAACGGCGCTTCGCTGATCTCCCGGCGATACCCGGCAATGATGATGTTCGGCGGCGTGCCGATCAGGGTCAGGGTGCCGCCGAGCAAAGAGCCGAAAGCCAGGGGCATCAGCAGATAGGAAGGCGATCGGCCGCTCTGGCGCGACATCCAGACGGCTACCGGCATGAACAGCGCGAGTGCGCCGACGTTGTTCATGAAGCCCGAGCACAGGGCGACGATACCGGACAGCGTCAGCACCTGGATCCAGGGTCGATCGCCGACCTTGGTCAGGTGCCGTGCCAGCGAATCCACCACACCGGCATTGAGCAAGCCGCGGCTGAGCACCAGCACCGCAGCAACAGTGATCACGGCCGGATGGCCAAGGCCCATGAACGCCTTTTCAGGCGGCACGATGCCGGCCAGGGTCACCACCAGCAAGGCGGCAAGGGCGACGATGTCGTAACGCCAGCGATTCCACACGAACAGGCCCAATGTGGCGGCGAGAACGGCGAATACGATCAGCTGATCGCTTTGCATGGATAACTCCGATAACGGCTTCTGCCGCAGTGAACGGATGACGGTTAAGGGCCGAACGGCTGGATCTAGACGGGTTGCGCCAAAGCGAAGCGGCAAGGCGGCGATACACTAGCCGCTTGAGCGGGTGCTGAGCCAGCGCTGCGTTCGACATTTGGCGCTATACGCCGGTATCGAGCCAGACACTGCTGTGATCGGAGGGCAAATTCGCTAGAGGCAGGGTGTTTTCCCGTCCCGGTCACTGGCAAGACCCGCTCCGGTAGGCAAGGATGTAGAAGACTCCGGAACGAAACCTGCCCCATGCCCAAGCAACTTTCTCTGTATTGCCGCGATGGCTACCCGCTCGCTGCGCAACTCTGGCTGCCACCGGGACAGGCACGTGGCTCGGTGATCGTCAGCAGCGCCACCGGTGTGCTGGCGCGGTATTACGCGCGCTACGCCGGCTTTCTGCGCGAACGTGGCTATGCGGTGATGACGTATGACTATCGCGGTATCGGCGGGTCACGCCCGGCCAGCTTGCGAAAGGCGACCATCCGTTGGCGCGACTGGGGCGATCTGGACTTTGATGCGGCGGTGCGCTGGATGCGTCAGCGTGATCCCGACGGGCCATTGGTGGCCGTCGGTCATAGCATCGGTGGTTTTCTGCCGGGTTTTGCCGAGTCCGCTACCGAGGTCGATCGCTTTCTCAGTGTGGGCGCGCAATTTGCCTACTGGCGCGACTATGCCGCCGCGCAACGCTGGCAGATGTTTGCCAAGTGGCACCTGTTCATGCCGGCGGTGACGGCGCTGTGCGGATATTTTCCTGGTCGCCGGCTGGGCTGGCTGGAAGACCTGCCCGCAGGCGTCGCGCGCGAATGGGCATTCCGCCGGGCACGCTTGGAACAGAGCTATCCGGAGCACGAACGGGCCGAGGTGCTACGCCGCTTCGCCGCGATCAGCGCGCCGATCCTGGCGGTGAGCCTGAGCGACGACGAGTACGGCACGCCCCCGGCAATCGCCCGCGGGCTGTCCTACTACCGCAATGCCGCTGTGCAGCAGGTCCAGCTGAGTCCGGCGGTGCTGGGCATGGAGCAGGTCGGGCACTTCGACCTGTTTCGTGAGCGCCATCGAGACGGTTTCTGGCAGGCGAGCCTGGACTGGATCGGGGAAGGTCGCAATCCCTGGTCGGGCGAGGCGCAACCCTCGGTCAGCGAGGCGTGCTGAGCGCGACGCTTTAGGCCTGTTTGGCGGCGAAAACGGCGCTAACTGCGGTTGGTCTGGGTAACAGGGTGCGTCTGATTATCGGCACTGTGCACGACGGGCCCGTTCAACAGCTGGCGGATCGCGTCGGCATAGGCGCGGCGGCCCACGCGCATGGCGTTGTTGTGGTTGCCGCCCTCGATCAGCAGCAGCTGTTTGGGGTTTTGCGCGGCGGCGAAGAGTTCTTCGCTGAAGCGCGCCGGCACGTATTGATCAGCCGTGCCATGGACCAGTAACAGCGGCATGCCGACCTGATCGATCTTGTCGATGGAGTCGAATTTCTGCGACACCAGCCAGCGGACTGGCCAGGGCGTGTCGGCCACCTCCGTTGCGATATCGGCCAGGCTGGTAAAGGTGGATTCGACGATCAGCGCACGCGCTTCCTGCGCTTCGCCACGGCGTTCGGCTTCGCGTCCCAGCTCGGCGGCGAGGTCCACCGCCACTGCACCACCCAGCGAGTGGCCATAGATCAGACGTTTGTCCGCATCGGGCTGCAGGGTTTTCAGATGGTCCCAGGCGATACGCGCATCCTCATATACGCTGGCCTCCGACGGCAGCTCGCCGAGGCTTTGGCCAAAGCCACGATAGTCGATCGCCAATACGGAGAAGCCCAGTGAACGTATCTGTTCGAGTCGGAACAGGTGCCCGGTGAGGTTCCAGCGAGAACCGTGTAGATAAAGGATCGCCGGCGCGTCTCGCTCGTCAGCCGGCCACCACCATGCGTGGATGTTCTGGCTGTCGCCGAATGCAGGCGCGCTCAGCTCCAGCTCCTCCACACCGTCTGGCAGGCCGCGGTACCAACTGGCGGTACCGGGCTCGATGCGAAACACCAGTTCGCGCTCTTTCTGTTCGAGCATCGAGCAGCCGACGGGCAGCAGGGTGAACACTGCGGCGACGATCAGCGAAACAAAGGTGCGGGCTCTGGTGCGGAAAAATGGCAATTTCGACATGCAGCGGGAAGTTCTCCTTCGGGAATCGACATTGAGCGGCCAGTTGGCGAGGCACGCAAGCGGCTAGCGACGGCAAGTCATTACTACAGATTGCAGCGTTGCGCTGGTGACCACACGCCATCGAGCGCCAGTGCGGAGTAGCATCGGCGTTTCTCAACGTCTTGGAGCTTTATCGTGACTACAGCACGTATCGGTTTGCTGCCCGCCCTATTGATCGCCGCCGCGGTAGCCTTCGCCGGTTGGTCTGTGGGGCAGGGCGTGGAGCGCTTCCGGATGGCGGATCGCACGGTGACGGTCAAAGGCTTGGCTGAGCGGGACGTGTCGAGTGATTTCGCTGTCTGGACACTCGGCTTCCGCCGTGCCGGCAACGACTTCGCCAGCGTTCAGCAGGGCCTGTCCGAGGACCGCAGTCGGGTCGTGGCGTTTTTGCACGAACAGGGTTTCAGTGACGACGAGATCGAGGTCCGCCCGTTGCAGGTTCAGGACCTGCTGGCGCGCGAATGGGCGCCGCAGGAAATCGCCCTGCGCTTCAACGGCAGTGGCCAGGTGCTGGTGAAATCGGCACGTGTCGAAGCGGTCGGCAAGGCTGCCAATGGTGTAGATCCGCTGATTCAGGCCGGCATCCAGCTGGATACCGAACAGAACGGATTCAGTGGCCCGCGCTACCAGCTGCGTGGCTTCAACGACCTCAAGCCGGGGCTGTTAGAAGATGCCACCCGCAACGCCCGCGAGCAGGCTGCAAAGTTCGCCGAAGATGCCGGCGCGCAACTTGGTGAACTGAAGACCGCCAACCAGGGCGTGATCCGCGTGCTCGATGATGACGGCAGCGACATGGACACCGGCCGCACGCCGGGCAAGCGTCTACGCGTGGTCAGCACATTCGAATACGCGCTGCAGTAATTCTCCCTTTGCTGGGACGCCGAGGCCCGTCGCGGTTGTAGAAGGATTGACCTCATGTGGCGGGAGGCTCGATATCCCTCCGAACATGGCGCTGTTTGCGGTTCTTTTTTGCGGGTCAATCAGCAGGCGTTTCGGTTTTGCCAGTTCACGACTCGATGAGGTCATTCGTTCAATCGCAGGCGGTGGCGGCGCCCCTGGTTTCTTCGCTTCCACTGCTTGCGGTCCAGGCCCACCAGAACACCAGCAAGCCGACGGCGCCGGTAGCGGCGCCGATGTAGCCGGTCGAGGTCCAGCCAAGCCCTGCGCTGATCGCCAGTCCGCCGAGCCATGGGCCGAGGGCGTTGGCGACATTGAAGGCTGAATGGTTGGACGCAGCTCCAAGCGTCTGGGCCTCGCCCGCCACGTCCATCAGGTGGGTCTGCAGGGGCGGGCCGAGCGACACCATAGTGCCTACCGCAAACGCGGCTGGGAGGATCGTCCACAGCGAGTGTGTAGCGAGCGGGAACATCAGTAGGACCAGGATGCTCCACAGCAACAGCCAGGCGACAGCCTTGAACCCCAGCTTGTCGAATAACCAGCCGCCAAAGAGGTTGCCGACGATGCCGCCCAGACCGAAAGCGGCCAGCCCCACCGGGATCCAGTTCTCGCTGACGCCAGTGACCTCCAGCATGGTCGGTGCCAGGTAGCTGAACACGCAGAACATGCCTGCGAAACCGATCGAACTGATGGCCAGCGCCAGCCACACCGGTTTTCGATTGAAATCACGCAGTTCGCGCATCGGGTTGTTACGCGGCTCGCTGCGGTCCAGCGGCAGGAAGATCGCCACGAGCAACACCGTCAACAGCGCGATCATTCCGACCAGACCAAACGCCCAGCGCCAGCTGAGCCATTGCCCCAACCAGGTGGCGGTGGGATTTCCGATCAACATGGCGATGGTGAGGCCCGCTAGCACGCGGCTGACTGCCTTGGCCCGCTGGTCAGGTGCAACCATCGAGGCGGCGACCAGCATCGCCACACCGAAGTAGGCCCCATGGGGCAGGCCGGCGATGAAGCGGAACAGCATCAGCGAGTGGTAATCCGGTGCGATGGCGCTGGCAAAATTGCCCAGAGCGAAAAAGCCCATCAGGAGCAAAAGCAGGTGCCGGCGGAACATCCGCGAGCCAAGGATCGCCAGCAGCGGTGCGCCTACCACGACACCCAGGGCATAGGTGCTGATCACATGGCCCACTTGCGGCTCGCTGATCCCCAGCCCCTGCGCGACGTTGGGCATCAGCCCCATGATGGCGAATTCGCCCGTACCGATGGCGAACCCACCCATGGCCAGGGCCAGCTCGATCAGCAATATGGCGCGCGCCGAGAATGTCGACTTGCCTGTGGCGTTCACTTGGGTCATCGGTGCCTCAATGGGATGGGTCGATTAGCGGACACGCGCCGCTTGCGTCGAGCGGCACTGGGCTAGCAGGAATAGAGCGAATAGATAGGCAGCGATCGTAGGTTGAAGTTCGTCTCAGGATTGAGAGGGCAGAGCGCGCGCTTATGAGGCAACCAAGGTCGAACATGCGAGGCCGAGCGGCTATCGATACTTCTCCAGGATCGCCTTGAACTCGCCGTCGTGCTGCATCTGTTGCATGGCTTCAAGTATCTCTCGGGCCGGGACGTCAGTCTCATCACGCACGATGCAGTGGATGGAGGACTCCGAGAGCCGGTCGATTGCCTTTAGTCTGCGGTCTACAGGTCTGTCTCGATTGAGCCAATCCAGTGCTACCTGAGTGCTGATCGCATAACGCTCACGTCCGGCAGCGAGTTTTTTCAGCACCAGGTGCTCCGTTCGTGCATCGTCGCGAATCAAGGTGCCGTCTCGAAACGATGCATCCGCCTCCGGGTAGAAGAAGCCGAGCACCGTACCGACCCGTCGGCCGCGCAGGCTGGAGAGCTTGGCTGGAGGTGTTTCAGGCCGGGCCACCAGAATGCTGCGCTGCGTCATGAACGGGACGCTCCAACGATAACTTGCATGGTCTACCGCCAGCCAGGCCGGGTTCATATAGCAGCTGACATCGACTGCGCCCTCGGCCAGCAGCGGCTGGATGCGCGTTCGTGACATCACCAGTTGCTCGGCTTTACGCCCGAGCTTTTCGGCGATGCGCCTGTGCAGGTCGTGAAGAATGCCGTCTGTAGGGTGACCGTTCTCTAGATGAATCATGGGCATGGTCGAGCTGTCGCTGACCGAGAATCGCAGTGGGCGCTCCGCAGCCTGCGTCAACACGGAAAAGAACAGAAGGGACACGGCAACGGACAGTGCGCGCACGGTTGGAACGATCCTTCATCGATGACCGACCCTGTAGGGGTTAGTCCATGTTCGAGAGGGCGCGGATTATCGCGACATCGTTCCGCTTGTGTCCATTCAGTGCATGAATAATGCGAAGCGAGTCGTTTCTGGTTCTGCCTGAAGTAACGCTGCAGCTTCAGGCAGAACCACAGGCGTTACGCCTTGCGGCTAGGCGGCGCCATAAATTCTGGTCCTACCGGATCGGTGATGTGCTCGGCAAGGAGTGCATCGATGTCCGTCAGGTCCTGTGGGCTCAACGACCACCCGAAGGCATCGTCGATGCCGTCCAGCTGGTCTGGTCGACGAGCGCCCCAGAGCGCAATGGTTGGGCCTTGGTCGAGCACCCAACGGATGGCGAGCGCCAGCACGGATTTGCCGTGACGGTCGTGAGCTAGCGCTTTCAACGCCTCGACTGCAGCGAGGTACTGCTCGAAGCGCGGCGACTTGAACTTCGGGTCGGACTTGCGCAAGTCGTCACCATCGAAGGTGGTGCTGTTGGTCATCCGCGCGGAAAGCAGACCGCGGCACAGGGCGCCGTAGCCGAGCACCACCAGGCCGTTATCCCGAGCGTAGGGCAGTACGTCGGCTTCGATGGCGCGCTCGAAGAGGTTATACGGTGGCTGCACGGAGGCCAGCGGCGCGGCTTTACGAAACCTATCCATCTGCTCGGTGGAATAATTGCTCACGCCGATCGCGAGGATCTTGCCTTCCTGGCGCAGCTTTTCCAACTCGGCCGCGGTTTCTTCGATGGGAACCAGCGGGTCCGGCCAATGCACCTGATACAGGTCGATGCGGTCAGTGCGCAGCCGACGCAGCGAGTCTTCGATTTCCTGGCGGATACGAGCGGGCGTCGAATTGCGCCGCGGGCCGCCTTCGCTCCAGTCCAGTGCGACCTTGGTGGCGATCACCGCTTGGTCGCGCACGCCTTCTAGGGCCTTGCCGACGACCTCTTCGGAGTGACCGAAGCCGTACACCGGTGCGGTGTCGATCAAGTTGATGCCGCGCTCCAAGGCACTGCGAATGGTGGTGACGGAGCGGTCGTCATCCGCGCCGCCCCACATCCAGCCACCGATGGCCCAGGTGCCGAGGCCGATGCGCGATACGGGCGTAGCGATGCCCTCGATGTTGAGTGTCTCGATGGTCATGAGTGCTCCTCTGTTGGATCGGGGTCGGCCAGCTCGCGGTTGGCCAGGTCACGGTTACTGACAGTTGCAGCCGTCCGATGTGCGGTGCGGTGCGGTGCGTTGGGTACAGGAGAGACGTCGTTCAGACGCTGCGAAGCTGAAACTCAGCTGCAGGCAGCAACGGCTTCAGTTAGCAGTTTGGGTGTGTCCTGGGCGCCCATGGCTTGCGCAGCGGCCAGGGGCGTCACGCCGTTCATGTCGGCCCGGCTTGGGTCTGCGCCGCGCGCCAGTAAGAGTTCGACAATGTCACTGCGATTGAACATGGCCGCCATCATCAGTGCGGTCTTGCCGTCGGGCGAGGCGCTTTCGACATCGGCACCCTGATCGAGCAGCAGTCGTGCCATTTGCAGGTTGCCCTTGAAGGCAGCGCCCGCCAGCGGACTCTGGCCCTTGTCGTTGCGCAGCTGGGGGTCGGCACCGTTCTCCAGCAGCACGCGCGAGGCGTCGAGATGGCCGTGGTAACTGGCGAGCATCAACAGGCTGTCGCCATTGTGGTTGCGAATGTTGGCGGGCAAGCCGCGACCGAGCAGATCGGTGAGGCGCTCGGCATCACCGCTGCGGGCGCTTTCGAAAACCTGAGCGGCGAACGCCAGCGCGGCGTCGTCCAGTTCGGGCTTGGGGCTCGGTTGATCCGTCATCTTGCTGTCCTCGGCTTTCAGAGTTGGGCGCAGCGGCGCAGACGCGTCGAGTTGCCAAGCGGTCTGAACTGGCAGCTGCGTTTCTATCCGACCGACAGGTCGCGCAAATGTGCGAAACGGGCGCAAGGCTGCACGGCCAGATCGGCTATGGCAGTATTTGCCTCCCATCTGCCGATGAATTGCTGCAATGAAAGCTGAAGACCTCGAACGCCTGGTGACCCAGACGATGCCCTACGGCAAATACAAGGGCCGGCTGATCGCGGATCTTCCGGGCAACTACCTGAACTGGTTCGCCCGGGTCGGCTTCCCGCCCGGGGATCTGGGTCAACTGCTGGCGCTGATGCAGGAGATTGACCACAACGGTCTGTCGCCGCTGCTCGAACCATTGCGCCGCCGCTGATTCACGCCTGGCTTTGGGCCTGTAGCGCCGCCAGCGCGGGCGCGGCGTAGATACCCACTTCTACTGCCAGGGCCATGACCCGCTCGATGTCGCAGGTATAGACGAGTACGGCCTGCAACACATCGTCCAGTGGCTCGCTGAAGTCCACCAGCACGTAACCGCCTTTTTCCGGGTAAAGGCTGCTGAGCTGGGTCTGGATGCGGTTGAGTGCCTTCAACGGCTCGGTCTTGGCCAATTGCTTGGGCTTGAGGATGAAATCCACGTCCGGGCCGAACGAACCGACAATCTGCTCGAACAGCGCCTGGTAATCGTCGGCCTGGAACAGCACGGTATCCGGAAGGCTGCCGACGATCATCCATTCGCCCAGCGGGATGGGGAAGTCATCGTCGTAGATGATGTCCGGGTTGGCCTGCAGAAAGGCCTGTGGGTCGGCATAGGCTTGAGCCGCTTCGTCAGCGAGCCGGTTGATCTCGTCGTCGCTCATGCAGCCCGAACTGATCAAGCGGATCAGTTCGGCAAGTGGGTCTTTCATGGGGGAAACATTCCTGCGGTGCGGGGAGCGCAAGGATAACCGAAAGCCTGCCCAGGCCCAGCCTGCTGGCTTCTGGGCGGCAGCGATGTCCGCCGTCGTGCCTCGATAACCTTTGGCTGCTTTTACGCGCTGAGCTGCAGATTCTGTTCAGTTTTCGTGCACAATAGCCGCCATATAAACAGACGCGGCATGAACGATCGCATCGGCGCTGGCCGGCTTCGCTCCTGTTCCGGCGCCCGACTATGATCAGCCAATATTCGAGAGGAACGACTGTGCATAACGTCGTCATCAGCGGTACCGGCCTTTACACCCCTGCCCAGAGCATTTCCAACGACGAGCTGGTTGAGTCTTTCAACACCTACTCGCGCCGTTTCAACGATGAGAACGCCGCGGCAATCGAAGCGGGTGAAGTACAGCCGATGCCGGAATCCAGCTCTGCCTTCATCGAGAAGGCGTCGGGCATCAAGAGCCGCTTCGTCACTGACAAGGCCGGCATCCTCGATGCGGATCGCATGGTTCCGTGCATTCCCGAGCGCAGCAACGACCAGTGGTCCATCCTCTGCGAGATGTCAGTCAAGGCCGCTCAGCAAGCCCTTGAACGGGCAGGCAAAACCGCAGCTGACATCGACGGTGTGATCGTCGCCTGCTCCAATCTGCAGCGCGCCTACCCGGCAGTCGCCATCGAAGTGCAGGCAGCGCTTGGGATCAAGGGCTTTGGCTTCGACATGAACGTCGCCTGTTCCTCGGCGACCTTCGGGATCCAGAATGCCGCCAACTCGGTTCAGCTGGGGCAGGCGCGGGCAGTACTGATGGTCAACCCGGAGATTTGCACCGGGCACATGAACTTCCGTGACCGGGACAGCCATTTCATCTTTGGCGATGCCTGCACCGCTGTCATCGTCGAGCGTGCTGATCAGGCCACCTCGGCGTATCAGTGGGACATTGTCAGCACCAAGCTGGCGACCGAATTCTCCAACAACATCCGCAACAACTTCGGCTTCCTCAATCGCACCGCCGAGGAATACATGACCAACCCGGACAAGCTATTCGTTCAGGAAGGCCGCAAGGTGTTCAAGGAGGTCTGCCCGATGGTGGCTGAGTTGATCGGCGAGCATCTGAAGGAAAACGAAATCGAGGTCAGCGAGGTCAAGCGCTTCTGGCTGCACCAGGCCAACCTCAACATGAACCACCTGATCGTGCGCAAGCTGCTCGGTCGCGATGCCAGCCCGGAAGAGGCGCCCGTCATTCTCGACACCTATGCCAACACCAGCTCTGCAGGCTCGGTGATTGCCTTCCACAAGCATCAGGATGATCTGCCAGCGGGCAGCCTCGGTGTGCTCAGCTCGTTTGGCGCAGGTTACTCGATTGGCAGCGTGATCCTGCGCAAGCGCTGATCGCAAAGCCAGCCAGCATTCCGGTAGCAGCTTCTTTCGCAACTGTCACCGCAGCGCATCCTCTCGCCGTCAGACGGCTGCTTCGCTAGCAAGCGGGTTCTTGCAAACGGATCGCACGGTTTGTAAGGAGCGAGCCGCTTGCAAACACGTTAAGCACGACTTCGCTTGAAGCCCTTGTCTCCTCCAATAAAAAGCCCCGGCATAGCCGGGGCGAAGGTGGAGCAGAGCGATTGAGGAGCTCGATCAGAAGCTGTAAACCATGCCCAGCGAGAACACGTTGATGTCATCACCAGCCGCAGCAACCTGGTAGACATCCGTGTCGTGGCCGCCCTTGATGCGATAGGCGGCGGTGTTGTCATCGTTCTTCAGCATGTTGTAAACGCCGTAAACAGTCAGTTGCTTGGACAGCTTGTGGTCCAGGCCGAGGCTCACCTGGCTGGCGCCGGTGTCGTCGGTGTCGCTCCAGTCATCAGCAGTCATGTACTGCAGCTTCAAGGTGTTGGCGCCGAACTTGTATGCAGTGTTCAGGCCCCAGGCGTCACGCTCGGCGTCGGCTTCTTCGTAGCGGTCGAACATCGCGCCCACGCTGACAGGTCCGAAGGCGTAGCTGGCAGCAAGGCGGAACGCATCGCTTTCGTACGCAACAACGTCAGCGTCAACAGTGTCTTCATCATCACCGTCGGCCTTCTCGTAACCGGCGCTAAAGGCGAGGTCGCCGATGCTGTAACCCAGCGCGACGCTGGCCAGCGAGTAATCGTTATCTTCGATATCGCCGTCTTCGGTCTCCCAGTCTTCGAAAGACGTGGCGTACATGGCGCTGGCAACCAGACCACCCATGCTCGGGCTGACATACTGGATGCTGTTCTTGGCGCGACGGTTGGCTTCGTCGGCAATGTTACGCGCATCGCCCACGGTGTCGCCGAACAGGTCAAAGGCGTTGCGGACGTTCTTCAGGGGGGTGTCCTGGTTGCCCACCAGCACCTGGCCGAAGTCGCCGGTGAGACCAACGTAAGTGTTGCGTCCAGCGAAGCTGTCTCCGCCTTCGTCAATGATGATCTTCGATTCGATCTGGTAAACAGCGTTCAGATCCGGGTTGATTTCGGTGACACCTTTGAAGCCCAGACGCGAGGAGTTGCTGGCGATGGCCAGTTCGCTGTCGGTATCGTTGTCCACGAAATCCGCCGACACGTGGGCTTTGCCGTAGATCTCCAGCTGCTTGCCGATGATTTCATAGGCGTTGGCGGTGGTCGGCAACGCAACTGCAGCGGCAATGGCGAGGGTCAGGGGGAGAAGCTTGCGTGGCATGATATTTCCTTTCTGTGCGTTCGCGGATTGGTAGCTACGCCGCCTCCGGGTCCTAACCCCCCAAGCGGCTGTCGGCAGAATGAGGGGGTGTGGTTACAGCTTTTTGCTAATTTGACGACGATTTGATGACGGTGAAGGGGTGAGATCTTCTTCTTGCTATAGCTTTGATTGCCGTAAAGAGCCCCGCGGTCGTACCTCGACCAACAACTGCTTCAGTTCCGGTTGCTTAGCCGCCAGACTAGGCATATGCCCATACAGACGCTTTCCCACCTCGCCGACTACGACTCCTCTCGCTGGGACGCGCTGCTCGGCGAACACCCGCAGCCCTTTCTCCGGCACGCCTTTCTGTCTTCGCTGGAAGACAGCGGCAGCGTCGATGCGCGCAGGGGCTGGCGTGCACAGCATCAAGTGCTGAGCGACGACCAGCGGGGAGCGATTGCGGCCTTGCCGCTGTACAGCAAGACCAACTCCAGCGGTGAGTATGTATTCGATTGGGCCTGGGCTGACGCCTGCCACCGTGCGGGTATCGAGTACTACCCCAAACTGCTCTGCGCGGTGCCGTTCTCGCCAGTGACCGGCGCGCGCCTGTTGGGTGACCGCGAGGCGGCGGGCCAATTGCTCGACCAGCTCACCGCCGGCTTGGCCGAAAGGGGCTATTCGAGCCTGCACGTGAACTTTACCGAGCCGGACGCCGATGCGATTTTCCAGGGCCGTGATGGCTGGTTGGAGCGCATCGGCTGCCAGTTTCACTGGCACAACCGCGGCTACCGAGACTTTCAGGATTTCCTGGGCGGCCTCACTTCGCGCAAGCGTAAGCAGCTGCGCAAGGAGCGCGAGCAGGTGGCGGGGCAGGGGATCGAGTTCGAGTGGCGCGAAGGTCACCAGGTCAGCGAACAGGAATGGGATTTCGTCTATGCCTGTTACGCCAATACCTATCATGTGCGCGGCCAGGCGCCGTATCTGACTCGCAGCTTCTTCAGCCTGCTGGCCGAGCGGATGCCCGAGGCGATCCGGGTGGTGCTTGCCTGCCAGAGCGGCCGGCCGGTGGCCATGGCGTTCAGCCTGATGGGTGCTGGTGAGCTGTATGGTCGCTATTGGGGCAGCCTTGCCGACTTCGACCGCCTGCATTTCGAAACCTGCTTTTACCAGGGTATCGATCAGGCGATTGCCGCCGGTCTGTCACGCTTCGATGCCGGAGCACAGGGCGAGCACAAGCTGATACGCGGCTTCGAGCCGGTGATCACGCGTTCCTGGCACTACCTGGAGCATCCAGGGCTGCGTGCTGCGGTCAGCGACTTCCTACAGCAGGAGCGTCTGGGCGTGATGCGCTATGCCGAGGCCGCGCGCGATGCGCTGCCATATCGGCAGGAATGAGCTATTTCGTCTTCGGCGCAGCGCTGACCCCTTCGAGCGTCGAGAACGAGGTGTCCTTGGCGGTCAGCAGGAAATCGCGCATGAATGGCGAGTCCAGCATGTCAGCGCGGATGCCGGCATAGAGTGTGGCAAACAGGCCTTTCTCGCCGAGTCGTTTGGCGGTGACGTAACCGCGAGCGCTGTATTCATGCAGCGCCCAGTTGGGCACGCAGCACACGCCGCGACCGGAGGCCACCAGCTGCATCATCATCACGGTGAGCTCCGAGGTGCGAACCTGAGCCGGTTCGACGTCGGCCGGCTCCAGGAAGCGCGTGAAGATGTCCAGTCGATCATGTTCCACCGGATAGGTGATCAGGGTTTCGCTGGCCAGGTCTTCGGCGCGTACGAACGGGCGGCATGCCAAGGCGTGCTGGTTGGCGACGGCGAGCAGCGCTTCGTAGGTAAACAGCGGCACATAGGTGATGCCCGGCAGCTCGATCGGGTCGGACGTCACCACGAGATCCAGATCACCGCGCGCCAGGGCCGGCAGCGGCGCGAAGGAAAACCCCGAAGCCAGGTCCAGCTCGACTTCCGGCCAGGCATCGCGGAACTGATCGATGGTCGGCATCAGCCACTGAAAGCAGCTGTGACACTCGATCGCCATATGCAAACGGCCCGCGGTGCCGCCTGCCAGTCGGGCCAGGTCGCGCTCGGCACTGCGCAGCTGTGGCAGCAAGCTGTCGGCCAATTGCAACAGGCGCAAACCCGCACTGGTGAAACGCACAGGACGCGTCTTGCGCACGAACAGCTGCAGGCCCAAGCGTTCTTCCAGTTCCTTGAACTGATGGGACAGTGCTGACTGGGTCAGATGCAGCCGCTCGGCGGCCTCCACTAGGCTGTCGGTTTCGCGCAGTGCATGAAGAGTTTTCAGGTGGCGGATTTCCAGCATGCTGGGGACTTCCTGCTGTTTTCGTTGGCGAGACCTAGGTTTCGGAGAGGACGCCAGATCAACCAAAGCACGGTGACCTGAGCAATCCTCATCGCGGCGGCGAAGTGTGTCCCAGCGCGCCGATCATTGTCGACATCTCGAATGAATCTTCGCAGGGCAATGAGCATGCATCGGGTGCTGACAGAGCCATTCAACAACCAGCAGCTTCCAGCTGGGAGTGAGACGGCGCGTAGCGACTGCTTATCGCGTCTCAATGTCCAGTTGGACAGAGGCGTAGCAGGTAGGACATGAATATATCTAAAGATGATCTAGAGTTGCGTGAGTTTGTTTCATTTATCGCGGGCCGTCACAATTCGCTCATCGAAAACGAACGAATTGGAGATTGTCATGGCAGTTGCGCATTCCCTGGGCTTCCCACGTATTGGTGCCGACCGAGAATTGAAAAAGGCGCTCGAAGCGTACTGGAAGGGTGACCTCAGCGAGGCCGAGCTGCGTCGGGTCGGTAGGGAATTGCGCGCGGCCCATTGGCAGCTGCAGGCAGATGCTGGCATTGAACTGCTGCCTGCGGGCGATTTCGCCTGGTATGACCAGGTGCTGACCCATTCGCTGATGTTTGGCGTTGTGCCTGAGCGCTTTCGTCCGGCCGACGGTCAGCCGACTCTGGAGACGTTGTTCGCCATGGCGCGTGGCGTAACTCACCAGTGCTGCGGTGGTGGGCAAGCGCAGGAAATGACTAAATGGTTTGATACCAACTATCACTACCTGGTCCCCGAATTCAGCGTTGATCAGTCCTTTGAGCTGTCGTGGACGCAGTTGTTCGAGGAAGTGGAAGAGGCCAGGGCCCTTGGCCACGCGGTCAAGCCGGTGCTGATCGGGCCGTTGACTTATCTCTGGCTGGGGAAGGCCAAGGGGGAAGCGTTCGACAAGCTGGAGCTGCTCGATCGACTGCTTCCGGTCTACGGGGAAGTGCTGGAGCGGCTCGCCGCGCAGGGAGTGGAGTGGGTGCAGATCGATGAGCCGATCCTGGTGCTCGACTTGCCGCAAGATTGGAGGAACGCCTACGAGCGAGCCTACAACCTGTTGCAGCGCGCGCCATTGAAGAAGCTGGTCGCAACCTATTTTGGCGGATTGGAAGACAACCTTGGCTTGGCCGCAGCGTTGCCGGTCGATGGCCTGCATATCGACCTGGTGCGTGCACCGGATCAGTACCCGGTCATCCTTGATCGACTGCCGGCATACAAAATCCTCTCTCTGGGCATCGTCAACGGACGAAACGTCTGGCGGTGCGATCTGGATAAAGCCTTGAATGTGCTTCGTCACGCTGCCGAGCGGTTGGGCGAGCGACTCTGGGTGGCGCCGTCCTGTTCGTTGCTGCACGCACCGGTAGACCTTGCGCGGGAGGACCAATTGGATGCTGAGCTGCGTAGCTGGCTGGCATTTGCCGTGCAGAAATGCGCGGAGGTTGCCGTGCTGACGCGAGCGGTCAATCAACCGGACGCTGCCCAAGTACAGGCCGCGTTACAACAAAGCCGCGATGTTCAGGCGAGCCGTGTCGAGTCTCCACGGATCCACAAGCCTGCCGTGCAGGCGCGGTTGGCTGCGATCAAACCCAGGCACAGCCAGCGGCAATCCGCTTTCGAAAGCCGCATCGAGAAGCAGCGCGCTCGGCTGGATCTGCCGGCATTCCCGACGACCACCATCGGCTCGTTCCCGCAGACTCCGGCGATCCGTTTGGCGCGTCAGGCATTCAAACAGGGCAAGCTGGCGCTGACCGACTACACCGAGGCGATGCACGCCGAGATTCGTCACGCAATTGCCGTACAGGAGCAGTTGGGTCTGGATGTGTTGGTACACGGTGAGGCCGAGCGTAACGACATGGTCGAGTATTTCGCCGAACAGCTCGACGGTTATGCCTTTACCCGCTTCGGTTGGGTGCAGAGCTATGGCTCGCGTTGCGTGAAACCGGCGGTGATCTACGGTGATCTTAGCCGCCCGGCTGCGATGACGGTGGAGTGGATTCGCTATGCGCAGCAGCAGACCAGTAAGGTCATGAAGGGCATGCTAACCGGCCCGGTAACCATGTTGATGTGGTCGTTTACTCGCGAGGATGTCAGCGGTGAGCAACAGGCGCGGCAGCTGGCGCTAGCGATCCGGGACGAGGTCTGTGATCTCGAAGCGGCGGGCATCAAAATCGTCCAGATCGACGAAGCGGCATTCCGCGAAGGTCTGCCGTTGCGGCGCGCCCAGTGGGGGCACTATCTCGATTGGGCGGTCGATGCGTTCCGTCTGTGCTCCAGCGGTGTGCGCGACGAAACGCAGATCCACACGCACATGTGCTACAGCGAATTCAACGATGTGATCGAGGCGATCGCCGCGATGGATGCTGACGTCATCACCATCGAGACCTCCCGCTCGCAAATGGAGCTGTTGGAAGCGTTCCGCGTCTTTGACTATCCCAACGACATCGGTCCCGGCGTCTACGACATCCATTCGCCGCGCGTCCCAGACACGGCTGAAATGGTTCAGCTGCTGCAGAAGGCCGCCGAGCGAATCCCGGCCGAGCGGCTCTGGGTCAACCCGGATTGCGGCCTGAAAACCCGCGGCTGGTCGGAAACCGAGGCGGCTCTGGTCAACATGGTCGCTGCCGCCCGCCAGTTGCGGGTGGCGTACCGGACCAAGGTTGCCTGACCGGTTGTCTGCTGGCGTGGCGGGCCGATCTGTCGACCCGGCCGCGACGCAACAGCAACGGCCCGCACATTGTGCGGGCCGTTGTGTTTTTGGCTAATGTAGCGACCTTTCCTCGACGATTCTTTTCGCCATGACGCCCGCTATCGATCTGCTGAAAAAGGCCAAGGCCGACTACCGCATCCACAGCTACGAACACGATCCTAAATCGGCATCCTATGGTCTCGAAGCCGCTGAGAAGCTCGGCCTCGAACCGGCGAGAGTGTTCAAAACACTACTCGCCTGCAGCGAAAAAAATGAGCTTCTGGTGGCTGTCGTGCCGGTTGCTGGTTCGCTTGATCTCAAGGCGCTGGCGCAGGCGGGCAAGGTGAAGAAGGTCGACATGGCCGATCCCATGGCGGCGCAACGCGCGACCGGCTATCTGGTCGGTGGCATCAGTCCGCTGGGGCAGAAGAAGCGGCTACGCACGTTTATTGACGTGTCGGCGCAGGCGCAACCGAGCATCTATGTCAGCGCCGGGCGGCGAGGGCTGGAGGTGGAGTTGGCGGCTGAGGTGCTGGCCGAGCATACCGCAGGCAGCTTCGCCCCCATCGGAAGAGCCTGAGGGCCGGAAGGATCAGAGCGGCGGAAGAATTTCACCGAGTTCGGTGGAGTTTATGCCGGGAACGTGTATCTCGTTGTTCACCAGTTGCTGGCCTTCCATTTGCGGCTGAGTCACCCAGGTGAGGATGTCGTAATAGCGGCGAATGTTGGCCACGAAATGCACCGGCTCGCCTCCGCGTGCGTATCCGTAGCGCGTCTTGGTATACCACTGCTTCTGCGCCAGCCTTGGCAACATCTGTTTCACGTCCAGCCACTTGTTCGGGTTCAGGCCCTCGCTTTCGGCCAGTTTGCGCGCATCTTCCAAGTGGCCGCCACCGACGTTGTAGGCGGCTAGGGCGAACCAGGTACGGTCCGGCTCCTCAATGCTGTCCGGCAGGTTGGCATGCACCTTGGCGATGTATTTTCCACCGCCGCGAATGCTTTGGACGGGGTCGAGACGATTGTTCACGCCCATGGCCTTGGCGGTATTGAGGGTCAGCATCATCAGCCCCCGCACGCCGGTTTTCGAGGTCGCTTCGGGCTGCCAGTGGGATTCCTGATAACCGATGGCGGCAAGCAGACGCCAGTCGACGCCGTGTTCCTTGGCCGTCTCGCGGAATACCTTTTCATAGCGCGGCAGACGTTGCTGCAGGTGCTTGGCAAAGGCATAGGCGCCAACGTAGCCGAGCACGTCGACGTGACCGTAGTAACGTTCTCTCAGGCGCTGCAGTGTTCCGTTCTCCTGCGCCTGGGTGAGGAACTGGTTGGCCGCTTCGAGCACGCTGTTGTCTTCGCCCTTGCCAACGATCCATGCCAGGCTGCTTTGCTCACCGAGATCGAATGCCGCTCGTGCATTGGTGAAGTAGACCTGATTCAGCGCCAGCTCATTGGACTCGACCAACGTCAGATCTACCTGGCCCTCATCGACCATGCGCAGCAAATCGACCACCTCAACCGCATCCGATTCCTCATAGCGAAGATCCGGAAATTCGCTCTGTAGCGCCTTGAGTTTCTCGGCTTGGCTGCTGCCCTTGAGCACCAGAATGCGTTTACCGACCAGGTCTTCGGGTTGGGTAGGGCGCCGCTGACCCCGGCGATAGACGACCTGAGTGGTGACATCCAGGTAGGGCTGGGTGAAGCGCGCCAAGTCCTTGCGTCCTTCGCTTGCTACTAGGCCGGCCGCCGCCAAGGTTGGACCGCCAGGACGATTCAGGCGGGTGAAGATTTCTTCGATGCTGTCGGCGGTCTCGATCTGCAGCTTGACGCCGAGATGGCTGGCGAAGCGCTTGACCAGCTCATACTCGAAGCCGGCTTCGCCGTTGCGATCCTGGAAATAGGTGGAAGGGCTGTTGCGGGTGATCACGCGCAGAACGCCTTCCTCCTTAATTCGCTCGAGTGCGCTGGGCGGTTCAGCGCAGCTGCTGAGCATCAGGAAGAGTCCGGCCGCCAGCAACCAGGAGGTGCAGCGAGTGCGGAATGCAGTTTGGGCAAACATCGGCGCAGTATACGCAAAGGCGAACCGCCACCATATCTCGACAGGATCGACGGACTTTGCTAGGCGAAACGGCGAGCCTTGCAGCCATTGCCACCCCCGGCTTGGCTGCCGGTCGCTCGCTGACGACAACTGTGTCGGAACATTGCGGAAGCGTTCAAACGCGACGGATTCGAGACCACGCTGCACACGTTCGGCTTTTTGGTTGGCAAGAGCAGCCTTGCCCTGGCAGGCGCGGCCCGGGAAAATCCAACCATCTTCTCGAGAGCCTGCTACATGAGCACCGTTGCTAGCAAACCCTGGTTCGTCTATCTCGTACGCGCCGCCAACGGCTCGCTTTATTGCGGGATCAGTGACGATGCACAGCGCCGCTTTGCCGCTCACCAGAGTGGGCGAGGGGCGCGGTTCTTCCATTCCAGCCCGGCGGTGGCACTGGTCTATGTCGAGACGCTTGGCAGCAAGGGCGACGCGTTGCGGCGTGAGCGCGCCATCAAGCAAATGAAAAAGTCGGCCAAGGAGGCGCTGGTTTCGGTGCAGTCCGGCAGTGGCCCGGTGAATGTCCAGGCAATCAGCTGAACGGGTAGGCTGCCTCCGTTCGCGCGGGTAAGCTGCCGTTCTACCTAACGACTGGCGGAGCCTGCTATGCACGAAGTGATCCTGCACCACTATCCCACCTCGCCCTTTGCCGAAAAAGCGCGACTGATGCTGGGTTTCAAGCAGCTGTCCTGGCGTTCGGTGCAAATTCCTCCGGTCATGCCCAAGCCTGATCTCACGGCGCTGACAGGCGGCTATCGGCGTACGCCGGTGCTTCAGGTCGGCGCCGACATCTATTGCGATACCGCACTGATTGCGCGTCGCCTCGAAGCCGAGAAAGCTACGCCCGCGCTGTTTCCCGAAGGGCAGGAGTTCGTCGCGGCGACGCTGGCACAGTGGGCTGACTCGGTGCTGTTCCTGCATGCCGTGAGCCTGGTGTTTCAACCGGAATCTATGGCCATGCGTTTCGCCCAAGTGCCTAAAGCGTTCATCGAAGTGTTCAGTAAGGACCGCGCCGCCTTGTTCAGCAGCGGCTCGGTGGCCCGCATTCCGCTTGAACAGGCGAAGAATCACTGGCCGGTCCTGATGGCGCGCCTGCAACAGCAATTAGCGCGTGGTAGTGGAGAGTTTCTGCTTGGTGCTGCACCTTGCGTGGCGGACTTCGCTGTCGCCCATTGCCTTTGGTTCCTCAAAGGCACACCCGTGACGGCGCCGCTGGTCGAAGCCTATCCGGACGTGGCGGCCTGGCTTGGCAAGGTGCTGGCAGTGGGGCATGGCTCGCTGTCCGAGCTATCGGCGGAAGAGGCGGTGTCTATTGCTCGCGACGCGACGCCTGCGGAATTGCCCGATGAGCCGTTCTCCGAGCCCAATGGATTCGAGGCGGGGCAGGCCGTGACGATATCCGCAGTGGATTACGGCACCGATCCGGTTGAAGGTGAGCTGGTCTTCGCTGGCGTGGAAGAGCTGATTCTGCGACGTGAGGATGAGCGTGCTGGCGTCGTCCATGTGCACTTCCCTCGCATCGGCTATCGCATCGACGCCCGTTGATGCTTCTGGCCCGCGCAAACCCGTTGCGCGGGCTTCTTAAGCCGCTCGTCAGAGCGCGATGAATAGCAGCGTCACACCCAGCAGCAAGCGATAAATCACGAAGGGCAGCATACCCAAGGCGTCGAGCGCCTTGAGGAACAGCTTGATGCAGAGAAACGCCGCAACGAACGACAGTGCGGCGCCAATGAAAATGTCATTCCACGGCGCGGCTTCACCTGACTGGGCTAACTCGACCGCTTTCAACCCGCCTGCAGCGAGGATCAGCGGTATCGACAGTAGAAAGGAGAAGCGTGCTGCGGTCTGCCGGGTGAAACCGAGCAGCAGGGCCGCAGTCATGGTGATACCCGAGCGCGAGGTGCCGGGAATCAGCGCTAGCGCTTGGGCAAAGCCGATGATCAGTGCGCTTTTCCAGGTCAGCTGATCCATTTCGGCGACACGCCGTCCCTTGACGTCCGCGTACCACAGCAGCAGGCCGAAGATGATGGTCGTAGCCGCGATGAACAGCATCGATCGGGTGTACTGCTCGATGTAGTCCTCCAGCAGCAAGCCGATAATGCCCGCCGGCAAGGTACCGATGATGATCGCCCAGCCGAGACGGCTTTCAGCGCTGACCTGTCGGCGGAACACGTGTGCAAGCCAGCCACGGGTGGTCGCGATCACCTCGTGACGGAAACAGATCAATACGGCGAGCAAGGTGCCGACGTGTACCGCGACGTCGAATGCCTGGCCCTGGTCGGGCCATCCAAGCACTTGCGAAGGAAGGATCAGGTGCGCGGAAGATGAAATCGGGAGAAATTCAGTGATGCCCTGGACCAGGGACAGAATAATCAGGTGCAGCCAATCCATTGTGAATCCTTAGCCGTAGCGGGTCGTACAGGGTTGCAGCAGCGATGAGCAGCCATCTGACTGGCAGATGGCCGTTTCATTCCAGCGAGGAGACAGATTTTCCTAGCGGCGTGCTTGGCTCCGGCTTCCGACAACCCTCAGGAGCCTGCGACGTGTACAGGCGTCTCCGCTCAGGGCTTATCCTTTGCGCCGCTTGAGCTGATCGGTCAGCTGCGTTGGCAGGTTGCGAATGATCAACATGTCGCGGGCTTCGTCGTATTCGACTTTCGAGCCCAGCAGGTGTGATTCGAAGCTGATCGACAGTCCTTCGGCCCGGCCAGTGAATCGCTGAAACTGGTTCAGGGTGCGCTTGTCAGCGGGAATCTCCGGCGAAAGTCCGTAGTCCTTGTTGCGGATGTGATCGTAGAAGGCGCGTGGGCGCTCCTCGTCGATGACCCCGGACAGCTCCTCCAGCGACATGGGCTCGCCGATCTTGGCCTGACTGCTGGCATAGCCCACCAGCGCGCTGGTCTTCTCGCGTGCCTTTTCGTCAGGCAGGTCTTCGCTTTCGACATAGTCGCTGAAGGCTTTAAGCAGCGTGCGCGTTTCACCGGGGCCGTCGACACCTTCCTGGCAGCCGATGAAATCGCGGAAATACTCCGAGACCTTCTTGCCGTTCTTCCCCTTGATGAAGGAAATGTACTGCCGGGACTGCTTGTTGTTCTTCCACTCAGACAGATTGATCCGCGTCGCCAAATGCAGTTGACCCAGGTCCAGGTGCCGGGCTTCGGCGACATCCAGCGCGTCGGTAACGGTCACGCCATTGCTGTGGTGCAGCAATGCGATCGCCAGGTAATCGGTCATGCCTTGCTGGTAGTGGGCGAACAGCACATGGCCGCCGGTGGAAAGGTTGGATTCCTCCATCAGCTTTTGCAGGTGTTCCACGGCTTGCCGGCTGAATGCAGTGAAATTCTGGTTGCCGTCCATGTACTGCGTTAGCCAGCCGCTAAAGGGATAGGCGCCCGATTCGTCATGAAAGTAGCCCCAGGCTTTGCCCTGCTTGGCGTTATAGCTTTCGTTTAGATCGGCCAGCAGGTTCTCAATGGCTTGGGAATCGCCCAGCTCCGAGTCACGGGCATGGAGAACGGCAGGTGTGCCGTCCGGCTTTTTTTCGATCAGGTGAACGATGCAGTGGCGAATCGGCATGGAGATACTCGCGTCGAGAAGGCAGACAGGCGGCAGTTTACCCGAGCAACCCTCCGCTCGCCGTTCGCCTGAGTAAAAAGGGGGAGGTGGATGACGAGGTGGTTGCGAGTAAGATGGATCCCCTCGATTTTTGCAAAGCGTGTCAGTGATGAATGCGATTTGGCGCAACAGTACCTGGATCCTGCTGGGTGGCTCCTTGATCCTCGCTCTTTCCCTGGGAATCCGACACGGGTTCGGCCTTTTCCTGCCACCCATGAGCGCCGAATTCGGCTGGGGCCGTGAAACCTTTGCCTTTGCCATCGCCCTGCAGAATCTGATCTGGGGCCTGGCGCAGCCGGTCACCGGCGCGCTGGCGGACCGTTTCGGTGTGGCCCGTGCGGTGCTGCTCGGTGGCGTGCTTTATGCGGTCGGCCTGTTGCTGATGGCGGGTGCGGATTCCCCGGTGTCGTTGTCCCTCAGTGCAGGCCTGCTGATTGGGCTGGGGCTTTCCGGAACATCGTTTTCCGTAATCCTTGGCGCAGTCGGACGCGCGGTGCCGGTCGAGAAACGCAGCATGGCGATGGGTATTGCCAGCGCAGCGGGGTCGTTCGGTCAGTTTGCCATGCTGCCCGGCACGCTCGGTCTGATCGGCTGGCTTGGCTGGTCGTCGGCCTTGCTGGCGCTGGGGCTCTTGGTGGCGCTGATCATGCCGCTGGCGTTGATGCTGCGCAGCGGGCCAGCAGCGCCAGTGACCGGCCCGCAGCAAACGCTGATGGAGGCGCTGCGTGAAGCGGTCAGCCACTCGGGCTTCCGCCTGCTGGCGCTGGGTTTCTTCGTCTGCGGGTTTCAGGTCGTATTCATCGGCATACACCTGCCCGCATATCTAGTCGACAAGCAGTTACCCGCGATGGCCGGCACGACGGTGCTGGCCCTGGTCGGGTTGTTCAACATCGTCGGTACCTACACAGCGGGCTGGCTGGGCGGTTGTTATTCGAAGCCGAAATTGCTGACCGCGCTTTATCTAGCCCGAGCGGTTGTGATCAGCGCGTTCTTCTTTGCTCCGCTGACGCTCTGGACCGCCTATGCCTTCGGCATAGCCATGGGCTTGCTGTGGCTGTCCACCGTGCCTTTAACCAATGGCACGGTCGCTACGCTGTTCGGCGTGCGCAATCTGTCGATGTTGGGCGGCATCGTTTTTCTGTTCCACCAGATCGGCTCGTTCTTCGGTGGCTGGCTGGGCGGGTGGGTCTATGACACGACTGGCAGTTACGACCTGGTCTGGCAGATTTCCATCGCGCTGAGCCTGATGGCTGCTGCGCTCAACTGGCCAATTCGTGAGCAACCCGTCGAGCGCGTGCGCTTGGCTGCAGGTACGGCCTGATGCGCCGCGCCTGGTTATGGACAGGCGGCGCCGTGTTGGCGTCGCTGCTCTTGGTTGCGGCTTGGTGGGGCTGGCAGCAGGGCGGCCTGGCTCTGCTACAGCTGGGTGTTGGTAGCTGCTGATCAATCGTTCGGGTAGTTTTTGCCTCTGGTAGGGAATCAATTGCGCAACGGGTGGCTCCAACAGGCGAGACGAAAAAAGGTTGTCGTTGAATCGTAACCTAAGGCCTGTAAAAAGCTGCGGCATGCAGTTATCTGGAGCTACCGAACCATGTCCACTCTTACCGAACTCGCCCAACAGATCGCCCAGCTCTATCCGTTACAGGACAAGCGCGTCGGCAAGCGCTATCGCGTTGTCGGCGAACTCGCCGGGATGACCGAGCTGGAGGAAATCAACGGGGAGCCTCGGTATATCCAGACGCTGGCCCTGAAAGATCGCCAACGCTGGGATATTGCCGTCTGAGGTGAAATGTGTCAGCTGATCGTGGCGGAAACGATCAGTCTGCCTGGCGGTTCGACCAGCGATCAGCACGCCACTTCGCGCGCTGTTCGTTATCGAGGTAGCTCCAGGCCACGAAGCGACTGCGCTTTTGCCCCTGGGACATTTCGCATACGCGGACCTGCTGGGCGCCGAGCTTCTTGAGCCGAGCCTGTAGCGGCTGTAAGTTGCTTGCTTTCGACACCAGCGTGCTGAACCAGCAGACCTGCTGGCTCATGCCGCGACTTTCTTCCGCCAGCAGCGCAATGAATGCTGCCTCTCCGCCTTCACACCAGAGTTCTGCCGCCTGACCGCCGAAATTAAGGGTGGGCAGTTTGCGCTTGGGGTCGAGCTTGCCAAGGTTGCGCCACTTGCGCTGGCTGCCACTGCTGGCCTCTGCTTGGGAAGCATGGAAGGGCGGATTGCAAAGCGTGACGTCGAAGCGGTCGTCGGCCTGAACCAGGTTTTCAAATACGTGGCGGGGTTGCTGCTGCGGGCGCAGTGCAATGCTCTTGCCCAGCTTATTGGCGGTGATGATCGTGCGGGCAGACGCCAGCGCCGTTGCGTCGATATCCGACCCCGTGAAGCGCCAGCCGTATTCGCGCAGACCGATCAATGGATAGATGCAGTTAGCGCCAGTGCCAACGTCCAGCGCATGAATGCCTGTGCCGCGCGGAATCTCTCCAGCATTTTCGTCCGCCAGCAAGTCGGCTAGACCGTGCAGATAGTCGGCCCGGCCTGGTACCGGCGGGCACAGGTAACCCGGCGGTATATCCCAATGCGCGATTCCGTAGAACTGCTTGAGCAGTGCGCGATTGAATACGCGGACCGCATCCGGGTCGGCAAAATCGATGCTCTCCTTGCCATAGGGATTGATGACGACGAACTTCGCCAACTCGGGGTTGCCCGCTATCAGCGCTGGAAAGTTATAGCGCCCGGTATGGCGGTTCCGTGGGTGCAGCACGGCCTTCTCGACCGCGGGCTTGGCCTTGTGCGATGGCGGTGTGGCTGGTCTGGATGTCATGTTCGGCTGTCGCTAGCGGTAAAAGACCGTATTGTCCCACAGCTTTCAGGCTCGACGTGGCACCAGCAGCATCCAGATCAGCCCCCACATCAGCGCGCCGGCACCGAGCCAGAAGGCGCTGTGCAGTGAGCCACCCATGCCTAGCCAGACGCCAGTGAGCCAGGGGCCGGCCAGCTGGGTCAGGCTGTAGAGCGCAATCAGTGCTGCTGACAGTCGCGGTCCCTGGTGCGGATGAAGGGCGCGGGCCAGGCGTTGGGTCAGCAACACGGTGCCAAGAAAGGTCCCGCCGACCAGTACGGCACATAACAGAATCCCCCACGCGCCGGGCAGCAAGAGTGCAGCTAGGACACCGGCCAGTTGCGCGACATAGCTTAAGCGCAGTGCCAGTGTGTCGCCGAACAGAGCGCCGAGTCGATTCCAGAGCCAGGGTGAAGGCAGGGTGGCGACTGCGACCACCAACCAGCTGCTTTCCACCAGCAAGTCGCCCGGTTCGACCTGCAACCGGGCAACCATAGGCAGAAACGTCATCGGCAAGATATAGCCCATGCCGGCGCCGGCATACGAGAGAAACAGGGGAGTGCTGGCACGATCCAGCAGGCGTCCGCTTGGAGGCTGTGTCGTTTTTGTGGGCGGCTCGTCCGGCGGCATGTCGAGGTTCGCCAACTGACGCCAGCCCCACCATGCTAGGGGGATAGATAGCAGTGCTGCGGGCCACCAGCGGTCGGCGCCCTGCAGTACACCGTTGCTCAGGCTAACCATGAAGCTGGACAGGATCAGCCCCACGCAGACGCCGAGATAGACGAGGCCGCTGGACGACACGCGACGATGACGCGCTAACCATTCGAGAATCAACGAAGGTGCCTGGACAAAGACCAGGCCGTTGCTGATGCCATTGAGCAGGCGCAGCGTCGAAAGGGCCTCCACCGATTCGGCCTGGGTCTGCGCCAGCGTCGTCACGACGTGCAGTACCAGTGCCCACGGCAGGCTGCGACGTATCTGCGTGACCTGATGCCAGCGCAGGGCGAGCAGCGCGCCGACCAAATACCCCAAGTAGTTCCAGGTGGCGATGCTCGCGCCCTGTTGTACGGTCAGTAAGCCGTCCTCTACCAGCCACGGAAGAAGTGGTGTGTAGACAAAACGTCCCAGCCCATGGACAACCAGCAGCAAGGCGGCACCAGCGAGCAGAACCGGGAACAGGGCGGGGCGTTGAGGCATCGAGCACGAACCAACCAAGCGAAAAGGCTCACAGCTTAGCGTCACCTGCGGCAAACAACCACGCTACCGACGGATACAAGCATTTCGCTTCGCACTCCCGATTAACCAGCGGTGCAGCGAGAGCTGACCGATATCAATGGCAACCCATCATTGCTTGCCTAGACTCCGCGTCTCACCAAACCGCTGGGTGGCGACATGACATTTCTGGAATGGAGCAACGACCTTGATACCGGTATCGAAGTCATCGATGGGCAGCACCGGCGCATCGTTGACATGATCAATCAGCTGCACCTGGCGCAACAGGGAAACCAACCGCAAAAGGTCGGTCAGGTGATCGATGAGCTGGTCGATTACACGATTTCCCACTTCGCCTTCGAGGAATCGATGCTCGAAGAGGCCGGCTACGTATTTACCAAAGCCCACAAGCGGGTGCACGACGTCTTTATCAAGCGCGTTCACGATTATCGCGTGCGCTTTATTGAAGGCGAGGACATCACGGACGAACTAAAGGGGCTTCTGGGCCGTTGGCTATTTGGTCATATCCGGAATGAAGACCGGAACTATGTATCCGCTGTCACTGAAAACCTGCGAACGCTTTCAGGTGGCCAGGCTGAAGACAGTTGGTTGGCACGGGCCAAGCGGCGCTTTTTTTCGTGATAGCGGCAGACGTCAGCACCCGCGCCTCCGTTTCGCTTGGCTGCGATGAACGCCAGTGACCGGGCCTGCAGTTACGCACCGAAATGTCGTTCTGTCCGGTGGTGATCTGATGGCCTGTCGTTATCGGCGCATTGGCTTCACGGATAGCCGAGAACGGATTTGATAAGCGCCAGGTTGCGCTCGATCCACAGCCGGTCAATCGCGCCCCAGTCATGGATCTGGTAATGGCCGGCGTTATGCCGCTCGCCGTCGTCCTGAGTGAAGCGGCAATCAATGTCCAGATCGGCGAGGGCCGCCAAAGTATCCTGTGCCGTCCGGCGCGGCATTCCGGTCGCGTCTACCAGAGCAGGCACGCTGGTGGCTGCACCGCTGTCAATCATCCAGGCGACATATAAACGGCGATAGAAACTGCTCTTGGTTTTGCTGACTGTCATCACGATTCCCAACGTTAACGGCTAGGCTCGCTGAGCGGCTTCGTGCGCTCAGCGAGCTAGACGGTAGTGCATCAACGCAGTGCGAGCATGCCTATATAGGTCACGGCGCCGGCTGTGTAACCAAGGAAAGCCAGCAGGCTGACGCGCTTGACGTACCAGGTGAAGCTGATCTTTTCCATGCCCATGGCTGCTACGCCTGCGGCTGAACCAATGATGAGCGTGCTGCCACCCGTCCCGGCGCAATAGGCCAGCATCTCCCAGAAGTTGCCGTCGACCACGAACTGCGACAGCCACGCAGCTTCCGCGGCTGGCGCTGCATCAAGGGTCTCAGGGCTTACCAGGGGGTACATCTTCATCGAGCCGGCAACCAATGGCACGTTGTCCACCACCGCCGACAGCAGGCCGATGCTGTAGTTGATCGGATAAATATGTCCGAGTGTGTCACGCAGCGCCGTAGCGACCTGGGTCAGGTGACCGGCTGTAGCGAGCGCCGCAACCGCCAGAAGGATGCCAAGGAAGAACAGCACGCTCGGAGTATCGACCTTGCGCAGAACGCCCACGACCGAGAGCGGGTGCTTGTGATCGTGTTCTTTGTGACGATGTAGAAATTCGGTAGTGACCCAGAGCACGCCGAGTCCGAACAGGATGCCCATATACGGCGGCAAGTGGGTGACGGTCTTGAAGACCGGCACGAATACCAGCGCGCCGATACCTAGCGCCAATACCAGATTGCGCTCGAACGCCGTCGTGGCTGGCGGATTGCTTTCGGCCAGGTGCGCTCGGGCGCCCGGGCGGGGCACTTCGCCGCGCATGCTAAAACTGAGAATCAACAATGGGACCAGCAGGCAGACCAAGCTCGGGATAAACAGCCCGACGATCACGCCAGAGGCGGTGATCTGGTTACCGATCCAGAGCATGGTCGTCGTGACGTCGCCAATCGGCGACCAGGCGCCGCCAGCGTTGGCAGCTATTACCACGACGCCGACGAACAACCAGCGTTCTGGGCGGCCGCGGATCAGTTTGCGCAGCAGCGAGACCATGACGATGGTGGTGGTCAGGTTGTCCAGTGCGGCGGACAGGAAGAAGGTTAGGAAGCCGATGATCCACAGTAGATGCACGCGCTTTCGCGTCTGGATACGGTCAGTGATGACCTTGAAACCTTCGTGCGAATCGATGAGTTCGACGATGGTCATGGCGCCGAGCAGGAAGAACAGGATCTCCGAGATTTCGCCCAGATGATGCCGCAGTGATTCGACTACATAGGCTGACGGATCCGCCAGGTCATGGCCGGCTGACGGCAACAGCGGCACGATGGATTCCGCGCCGAGTATCAGTGCGGTCCAGCACAGCACTGCTGTGAGAATCGCTGCGGCGGCCTTGTCGATTTTTAGCGGATGCTCGAAGGCTATGCATAGATAGCCCAGAACAAATAGAACAGCCATGAGTACATACATCGGAGGGGCTCCATTTTTTAAAAACCGTACCGGGCCATTCGGATTATTGTTCTGGCTCGGGGCTGACAGGCTTAAAAAATGGGCGACTTGCGGTGCGAGAGAATTAAGTAACCGTGATACGGAAGGTAATACCTGCGTCGTGGACGGCTGCGCGTAAAGCAAACTGCTTGGGCTTGCTTCGCTGCTGACTTACTTCATGTCGTGGAGCTTTCCGCGTTGGTTCAGGCCTGTCAGTTGCAATTCGTTGTTGTCGTGTGCGGCATAGTGTATCAGCGGCACTGAAGGCGACTTGTCATCAATCAAGAGCAGATGCCTAAGCAAAAAGGCCAGCACATCAAGTGCTGGCCTCTCGCTTCGTTACAGGCTGGCGATGCGCTCGCGCTGCTCGACCAGCCGGGCTTTGGCCTGCTCGGCCTCGGCCAGTTTGGCGCGCTCCTTGTCGATGACTTCGGCCGGCGCCTTGTCGACGAAGCCGGCATTGCCGAGCTTGCCGCCCACCCGCTTCACTTCGCCGTCCAATCGGCCAATTTCCTTGTCGAGGCGGGCAAGTTCGGCGTCCTTGTCGATCAGGCCTGCCATGGGCACCAGCACCTGCATGTCGCCCACCAGCGCCGTCGCTGACAGCGGCGGTTCTTCGCCTTGAGTGAGGACGCGGACGCTTTCTAGCTTGGCCAGTTTCTTCAGTAGCGGCTCGTTATCGGCGAGGCGACGCTGGTCTTCGGCCGAGGCGTTGGCCAGCACTACGTCGATGCGTTTGGCCATTGAGATATTCATCTCGCCGCGGATCTGGCGGACACCCAGCATGAAGGCCTTGACCCACTCGATATCACCTTCGGCGGCTTCGTCGATGCGCTCCGGGTTGAATTCTGGCCACGGCTGCAGCATCAGGGTCGGGCCGGATTTGCCTGCGAGCGGCGCGACGCGCTGCCAGATTTCCTCGGTGATGAACGGCATGAATGGATGCGCCAGACGCAGTGCCGTTTCCAGTACGCGCACCAGGGTGCGGCGAGTGCCGCGCTGGCGTTCGACACTGGCGGTCTCGTCCCATAACAGTGGCTTGACCAGCTCCAGATACCAGGCGCAGTACTCGTCCCAGATGAACTCGTAGAGCGCCTGCGCTGCCAGGTCGAAGCGGAAGGCCTCAAGCTGACGAGTCACCTCGGCCTCGGTGCGCTGCAGCGCAGAAATGATCCAGCGATCCACCGACGACAGCTCGACGGACTCGTCGTTGGCGCCGGTGTCCTTGCCTTCGGTGTTCTCGAAAACGAAGTTGGCGGCGTTCCAGATCTTGTTGCAGAAGTTGCGGTAACCCTCGACGCGGCCCATGTCGAACTTGATGTCGCGACCGGTGGAGGCGAGTGAACAGAAGGTGAAGCGCAGGGCGTCGGTGCCATAGCTGGCGATGCCTTCGGGGAACTCGGCGCGGGTCTGCTTGGCGATCTTCTCCGCCAGCTTGGGCTGCATCATGCCGCTGGTGCGCTTGGTCAGCAGCTCGTCGAGGGTGATGCCGTCGACGATGTCCAGTGGGTCTAGCACGTTGCCCTTGGACTTGGACATCTTCTGACCTTGGCCATCACGCACCAGGCCGTGTACGTACACGGTTTTGAACGGGATTTGCCCGGTCAGGTGGGTGGACAACATGATCATCCGGGCGACCCAGAAGAAGATGATGTCGAAGCCGGTGACTAGCACGTCAGTGGGGTGGAAGGTCTTGAGGAATTCGGTCTGCTCTGGCCAGCCGAGGGTGGAGAAGGTCCACAGGCCGGAGCTGAACCAGGTGTCCAGCACGTCCTCGTCCTGACGCAGTTCGACGTTGTTGCAGAGGTTGTACTTGCTGCGCACCTCCACTTCGTCACGGCCGACATAAACGTTGCCCGCTTCGTCGTACCAGGCTGGAATGCGGTGGCCCCACCAGAGCTGACGGCTGATGCACCAGTCCTGAATGTCGCGCATCCAGCTGAAGTACATGTTCTCGTACTGCTTGGGCACGAACTGAATCTCGCCGCTTTCCACGGCCGCGATGGCTTTCTCGGCCAGCGGCTTGGTGGAGACGTACCACTGGTCGGTCAGCCACGGCTCGATGATGGTGCCCGAGCGATCGCCGCGCGGCACTTTTAATGCGTGGTCGTCGATCTTTTCCAGCAGGCTCATGGCGTCGAATTCGGCGACGATAGCCTTGCGTGCATCGAAACGGTCCATGTGCGCGTAGCCGTCCGGTAGGCTGGCGTCGACCTTGTCGTTCACTGAACCGTCAATGTTGAACACCTGGGCGCGAGCCAGGATGCACGCGTTCTGGTCGAAGATATTGATCAGCGGCAGGTGGTGGCGCTTGCCGACCTCGTAGTCATTGAAGTCATGGGCCGGGGTGATCTTCACGCAGCCAGTGCCGAACTCGAGGTCGACGTAATCGTCGGCAACGATTGGAATCAGACGATTGACCAGCGGCAGCATGACGTGGCGGCCGATCAGGCTCTTGTAGCGCTCGTCCTCTGGGTGCACGGCGATAGCGGCGTCGCCCAGCATGGTTTCCGGACGAGTCGTGGCGACCACCAGGTAATCCAGACCGTCGGCGGTCTTGCAGCCATCGGCCAACGGGTAGCGCAGGTGCCAGAGGTGACCTTTCTCGTCGTGGTTTTCCACTTCCAGATCGGAGATTGCGGTGTGCAGCTTGGTGTCCCAGTTAACCAGGCGCTTGCCACGGTAGATCAGGCCATCCTCATGCAGCCGCACGAAGGCTTCCTTTACGGCGTTAGACAGGCCCGCATCCATGGTGAAGCGTTCGCGCGACCAGTCCACCGAGGAACCCAGACGGCGGATCTGACGGGTGATGTTGCCGCCGGACTCTTCCTTCCACTCCCAGACCTTGTCGAGAAACTTCTCGCGGCCCAGGTCGTGGCGGTTGACGCCCTGCGCGCTCAGCTGACGCTCGACTACCATCTGAGTGGCGATGCCGGCGTGATCTGTACCCGGCTGCCACAAGGTGTTGCGACCCTGCATCCGCCGGAAGCGAATCAGTGCATCCATGATGGCGTTGTTGAACCCATGGCCCATATGCAGGCTGCCGGTGACGTTCGGCGGCGGGATCATGATGGTGTAGGGCTCGCCTGAACCTTGGGGTGCGAAATAGTTATTCGTTTCCCAAGTCTGGTACCAGGAGGTTTCGATGGCGTGCGGCTGGTAGGTCTTGTCCATGCGGCGGGACCCTTAGAACGGCTGATCGGAAAAGCGGGCAAGTATAAAGGCAAAGTGGATGATCGGCAGGATTGCGATGCCGCTTTTGTCCTGCCGGCACAGCTGAGCCGCGCGTAATTGTCTATTCCGGCGTGGCGTTTGCCTCGGTTGGCTGCAACTCAGGAGCGATGGGACTTGATCAGCTGCTCGGCGCGCGCTTCCAGACGGACGCGCAGCTCGGCTTCGATCTGCGGGACATAGTCGTCGATGACCTCCTGCAGAATGAGTTGCGCAGCATTGCGCAATTCATGGTCGAGATGACGCTCGGCGAGCGTCCTAAAAGCTGTACGCACGGCAGGTTCGCGCGGCTCGACCTCAGGTTCGGCGGCCGGTGCGGGTGGGTGTTCGACGATTTCCGAAAGCAAGGGAAAGCTGTCCGGGTCCAGCGTATCGCTCAGCAGTGGCGGGTCTTGGTCACCCAGCAGCGCACGAATGGATTCCAGATCATCAAGAAGATGGGCTTTTGGGGGGCGCGATTGCGTCATGTACGGGGCATCCGGAATTGAGCGTCCAGGCTTGTTAGGGGTGGTCCTGATCGGGCATTGGCCCAGCAACTATCGTTGCTGATCGGCGCTGACTTGGCGGCTCCATCGCGTTCGGCCAGTACGCCTTACAGCTCGACTCTCTTTGGATCATAGCCACGCTGCCGATAGAGACGAAAATTGTCCCGGCAGACGGTCAGTAGCTCAGCCTGCTGATTGACGATTTCGATCACCCGGCTGAACTGGTCAGTGTACGGCGATAGCGTAGGGGAGAGGTTGATCAGCAGGCCTTGTTCCGCAGCGGGTGGCTGTTCCGTGCCAATCACCACGGGTGCGTGTGGATCGTCATCATGAAACTCATGCGGAATGAAGCGCTCTGCACGAAACGTCCAGAGCAGCTCGTCCAGTTCGCTGCACTGCTGGATATCCTGACAGCGAATAAAGACTGACAGGCCGTGCTGCCAGCCTTTGCTTGCCAACTGGCAGGCCGCTTTCACACGGCCCACCGGCTGGCTGTCCGGCAGCACGTAGAACTCGATTCGAGTCATGCCCGGTATTCGCTCGCTTTGCTCATGCCTGCTCGGCTCGGTCCAGCAGGTACTGGGTCAGCAAGGGGACCGGGCGTCCCGTCGCGCCTTTTTCCTTACCGCCACTGATCCATGCGGTACCAGCGACGTCCAGATGCGCCCAGGGGTAGGCCTTGGTAAAGCGTGATAGGAAGCAGGCCGCGGTGATGGTGCCGGCCTTGGGGCCACCGATATTGGCAATGTCGGCGAAGGGGCTGTCGAGCTGTTCCTGATACTCATCGAACAATGGCAGTTGCCAGGCGCGGTCGTCGGCTTTCTGGCCGGCGCCCAGTACTTGCTGCAGCAGTTCGTCGTTGTTGCCCAGCAGGCCGGACGTGTTGCTGCCCAGCGCTACGATGCAGGCACCGGTCAGGGTGGCGACATCAATTACCGCGCGCGGCTTGAAACGCTCGGCATAGGTCAGGGTATCGCAGAGCACCAATCGACCTTCGGCGTCAGTGTTGAGGATCTCAACGGTCTGCCCGCTCATGGTGGTGACGATGTCGCCGGGGCGGGTAGCGTTGCCGCTCGGCATGTTTTCTGCGCAGGCGAGCAAGCCAACCAGATTGATCGGCAACTGAAGTTCCAACGCGGCGCGGAAGGTGCCGAGCACGCTGGCAGCACCGCACATGTCGTACTTCATTTCGTCCATGCCCTGGCCGGGCTTGAGGCTGATGCCGCCTGTGTCGAACGTGATGCCTTTGCCGACCAGGGCGTAGGGCTGTTCGCCTTTTTTGCCGCCGTTGTATTGCATGACCACGATGCAACCGGGTTGATCACTGCCTTGGGATACAGCGAGAAACGAGCCAGCGCCAAGTTCACGCAGCTTCTTTTCGTCCAGAATTTCGACTTTCAGGCCTTTGAAGGTTTTGCCGAGCTGCTTGGCCTGCTCGGCCACATAGCTGGGATGGCAAATATTCGGCGGCAGGTTGCCAAGATCGCGGGCGAAGCTCATGCCGGCGGCAATCGCTGCGGCATGGCGAGCAGCCTGCTCGACGCGTGCCTGATCCGCTTTGTCAGTTAATAGCGTGATCTTGCCGAGCTTGGGTTCGTCGTTCTTCTTGCTCTTGAACTGGTCAAAAACGTACTGACCATCGGCCAATACTTCGACCAGCATGCGAGCGCGTGCATAGGTGTCACGATCCTTGACCTGGACATCTTGCAGGGCGAACGTCGCATCGCTGCCAGCAAGACCTTTGAGTACGCCGAGTGCTGCGCCGGCGATCTTGCGCCACTGGCGCCCGTCGCGCTCGTCATCCTTGCCGGTGCCAACCAACAGGACGCGATCCGCCTTGAGGTTTGGCAAGTTATGCAGCAGCAGGGTCTGTCCCGGTTTCCCTTTCAGGTCGCCGCGCTTGAGCACCGCGCTTATGGCGCCTCCACTGGCCTGGTCCACAGTCTGGGCTGTCGCGCCGAGCAGACCCTCTTCGCCAACAGGCAGAACAAGGGTGGCTGTTTTGGCTGCAGCGGCTTTGGTGTTCTTTACAACGAATTCCATGGCGTCGAGTCCCCAAGACAAAGAGTCGGGTTTGCATGATAATGCCGGGCTTGTTTTCCGGTGGTTCGTCTACCGGGGCGTTGGAAAATGCTGAGTGAATCCAACGTCCTGTTACGGGCGGGCCGGCTGCTTGGTGGCTAGTTTGAGCGTAGCCGCCGGAGCCTGACAACCCTGGAGTGTCCGGTTTGATCGTCTTTCGTTACCTGTCCCGTGAGCTGCTGGTTACCCTGAGCGCTGTAAGCGCCGTGCTGCTGGTGATCATCATGAGCGGCCGTTTCATCAAATATCTGGCGCAGGCCGCACAGGGGCTGCTCGATCCGGGTGTGCTGCTAATGATCATGGGGTTCCGTCTGCCGGGGTTCCTGCAGCTGATTCTGCCGCTGGGCCTGTTTCTCGGCATTCTGCTGGCCTACGGCAGGCTCTACCTGGACAGTGAGATGACTGTTCTCTCGGCTACCGGCATGAGTCAGCGCCGCCTGCTGAGCTATAGCCTGGCACCGGCTGCACTGGTTGCCGGCCTCGTCGGTTGGTTGAGCCTCGGACTGGCGCCGCAGGGTGTGGCTGAGGTGGATCGCATCCTCAATGAGCAGGACTCGCTGACCGAGTTCGACACGCTGGTGCCGGGACGCTTCCAGACCCTGCGCGACGGTACCCGCGTGACCTATACCCGCGAGCTGACTGCTGATCGCACCGAGTTGGCTGGTGTATTCATCTCCGAAACCAACCTTTCCAGCTCCACTGGCGATAAGCGCGGGCTCTCCGTGCTGGTAGCCGAACGTGGACGCCAGGAAATTCAACCTGACGGAAGCCGCTATCTCATTCTTGAAAACGGCTATCGCTACGACGGCAATCCGGGTCAGGCAAACTACCGGGCGATCCAGTACGACACCTATGGCGTGCTGTTGCCCAGGCCGGAGGTCAGTGTCGAGCTGAGCGAGCGTGAGTCAATGCCGACGCTCGATCTGCTTGGGAGCGACGATATTCGTTTGCAGTCCGAACTGCAGTGGCGCCTTTCTTTGCCGCTACTGGTGTTCATTGTCACACTGCTCGCGGTCCCGCTGTCGAAGGTCAATCCACGCCAGGGGCGCTTTCTGAAGCTGCTACCTGCAATCCTTCTGTATATGGCTTACCTCGCGTTGCTCATCGCTGCACGTGGCGCTTTGGACAAGGGTCGAATACCCCCGGCCTTGGGGCTCTGGTGGGTCCATGGAATCTTCTTTGCCATAGGGATGTTGATGTTGTACTGGGAACCGCTGAGGCTTGCCATTAGCAAGCGCCGCAGCCTGTCGAGGGCCGCCCATGCGTAAGCTTGATCGCTACATTGGCATCCATGTTCTGCTGGCGATTCTGACGGTGCTCGGCATCATTGTCGGTCTGGCCTTGTTGTTCGCCTTCATTGACGAGTTGGGTGATGTGAAGGGTGGTTACGGCACCTTGAACGCCGCCGTTTACGTATTACTGACCACGCCGTCGCGGATCTACGAGATGCTGCCTATGGCGGCGTTGATTGGCTGCCTTATTGGCCTTGGTACGCTTGCGAGCAGTAGCGAGCTGACCATCATGCGCGCCGCAGGCGTGTCTTTGGGGCGAATCGTGTTGGCCGTAATGAAGCCAATGCTGCTGCTGCTGCTGATAGGGGTGCTGATCGGTGAATATGTATCGCCGTGGAGCGAGAATATTGCACAAGCCAGCCGTTCCTCGGCACAGGGCGCTGGTGAGGCGCAAAGCAGCAAGCGCGGGCTCTGGCATCGTCAGGGTGACGAATTTGTGCATATCAATGCAGTGCAGCCGAGTGGTTTGCTGCTCGGAGTTACCCGCTACCGTTTCGATGAGCAACGGCAGCTGCTGTCGGCAAGCTTCGCCCGCCGAGCCCGTTACGACGGTGATCAGTGGCTACTCAGTGATGTCGCGACGACGCACTTTCGAGATGATCATACCGAGGTCACAAAGACCGCTCAGGAGAGCTGGGATGTGCAGTTGACACCCCAGCTGGTCAGCACTGTTGTGATGGAGCCAGATGCATTGTCCATCACGGGTTTGTGGCGCTATATCCACTACTTGGGTGAGCAAGGGTTGAACAATGGCCGCTATTGGTTGGCGTTCTGGAGCAAGGTGCTGCAGCCGGCGGTAACGGTGGCGCTGGTGTTGCTGGCGATCTCGTTTATCTTTGGGCCGTTGCGCTCGGTAACGCTCGGCCAGCGCATCTTTACCGGTGTCATTGTTGGTTTCGTATTCCGCATTTTGCAGGACCTGCTGGGTCCGGCGAGCCAGGTGTTCGGCTTCTCGCCGCTGCTGGCGGTGGCGGTGCCGGCGGGCATCTGCGCGCTGGGAGGTGTCTGGTTGTTGCGGCGGGCGGGATGATTAGAATCCGCAGCAAGCTCCACGCCTCTAGCTGTCTCAGTCGCGCAGGGGAGCGCGATTGATTCCAGGCTTAAGGCTATTTCTTATGGATGTTTTTCGGTAGCTGCACGACTTGGCTCTCCGAGTAAATGTCGTGCCAAGTCCGGTGTTGCCTGTCCCAGAGCATCCACCAATAGCCCAATCCCAGGGCAAGCCAGGACATGATCGCAATCAGGAAGCGCAACAGGGCCTGCCACAGGTCGATGGCGCTGCCATCGGAGTTCTGGATGCGCACCCCCCAGACCTGCATGCCGAGCGTCTGACCGTTATGCGTCCAGAATTTGGCAAAGAATGCGAATAGCGTGAAAAACACTAGTGTCGCGAGGATCGGGTCTCTATCCAGACCGCCTGATTCCGCCACGGCCTTGAGTGCTTCGCTACCGTAAAAGAAGCGCAAGATCACCTGCTGATAGAGCAGCGTGACCACCATCATCAGGGCAATCGACAGGAAAGCATCGTAGAACAGAGCCGCGAGTCTACGAATCAGGCCGGCGGCAGGAAACGGGCCCTGCGGGCTGAGCGGATGGTTGCGCATGAATGTTGTCTCTCGAGGAAAGGCAGTCGCGCATTCTACGGAAACGCGCGCATAAAAAAGCCCCTGATGTCGCCATCAGGGGCTTTTCGGGGCGGGGCTTATTCCTGGAGTTGAACCTGGTCAGCCTGCATGCCCTTTTGACCTTGTACAGCTACGAAGCTGACCTTCTGGCCTTCTTTCAGGCTCTTGAAGCCGTTGCCTTCGATCGCGCGGAAGTGCACGAACAGATCCGGACCGCTTTCGGGAGTGATGAAACCAAAACCTTTCTCGTCGTTAAACCACTTGACGGTACCGTTCTGACGATTCGACATAGCTTTGTATCCTTGAAACTCAATAGTGGAAGCGCCTCTGCATGTGCAGAAAGCGGAAACTGGTTGCAAGGAGTAAAGAGTCGAACGGATGTAGCGGATCTGAAGATCTACTGCATCAGGCCACGATTCAACAGCGACCCATGCAAACACAGTGGGCACACTCTACGATAACTCGCTGGGCGATGCCAAGCCCTTTGGAGCCATAGAATTAGCCCACTGCAAGCGGTGCTTTCAGTGCTGTTGGTGTTGCCGAAATTCGTGTTATCGCAGTTTGATTCAGCCGATGCAGCCAGCGGTTTCTTTCGCCAGTGCGAATCTGCATTTCAATGATGCGTAAGGCTTGCTTCGGCAGGCTGCTGTTGGCCTGTTCTAGGGATGAAGCCGCTGTTCAGCTGCGGTTCCCCTTCACCAGAAGTACTAGCTGCCTCTGGTCACTGATAATGGTGCCTCGAGAGAGACTCGAACTCTCACGTTGTTACCAACGGCGGATTTTGAATCCGCTGCGTCTACCGATTCCGCCATCGAGGCACAGTGGTGGCGCAGTATAGGGATGCATTGCGAAGCGGTCAATCGTCTGTCGTGGTCAGAATGAGGTGTTTCCGCTAAGCTTTGCGCCCCTGATGCCCCGTGCTGAACTTTTCAATGCAAGTCTCTGCTTTTTCCTTCGATCTCCCCGATTCGCTAATTGCCCGACATCCTTTGGCCGAGCGTCGTGCCAGTCGGTTGCTAACGCTCGATGGTCCGACCGGTTCTTTGGGTCACCATGGTTTCGTCCAGTTGCTCGATTACTTGCGTCCCGGCGACCTGATGGTGTTCAACAACACGCGGGTCATTCCGGCGCGCCTGTTCGGCCAGAAAGACACTGGCGGCAAAGTCGAGGTGCTTATCGAGCGCGTACTCGACGGTCGTCGGGTGCTGGCGCATATCCGCTCCAGTAAGTCGCCCAAGGCAGGCGCCAGAATTCATATTGATGGGGGCGGCGAGGCGCTGATGCTGGCGCGGCAAGATACGTTGTTTGAGCTGGAATTCGAGGAAGACGTGCTGCCGTTGCTCGAGCGCGTCGGCCATATGCCATTGCCCCCCTACATCGATAGGCCGGACGACGTGGCAGACCGGGAACGCTACCAAACGGTGTATGCGCAACGGGCAGGCGCAGTTGCTGCGCCAACGGCGGGATTGCATTTCGATACGGAGTTGCTGGCGGCTCTACGTGACAAAGGTGTTGAGAGTGCGTTTGTCACGCTGCACGTAGGTGCCGGCACCTTTCAGCCGGTGCGTGTTGATCGTATCGAAGAGCACCATATGCATCGCGAATGGCTCGAGGTCGACCAGGGTGTTGTCGATGCCGTGGCGGCTTGCCATGCTCGCGGTGGGCGGGTAGTGGCCGTCGGTACCACCAGTGTCCGATCGCTTGAGAGTGCTGCGCGCGACGGTGTGCTCAAGCCATTCAGTGGCGATACCGACATCTTTCTCTACCCTGGCAAGCCGTTTCATGTTGTCGATGCGCTCGTCACTAACTTCCATCTGCCTGAGTCAACCCTCTTGATGCTGGTGTCCGCGTTCGCTGGCTATCCAGAAACGATGGCCGCCTATGCCGAGGCTATTGCCAAGGGTTATCGCTTTTTCAGCTACGGTGATGCCATGTTCGTCACTCGCAATCCGGCCCCGCGCGGCCCCGAGGATTCCCAATGAGTCGTACCTGCCACATGTCTTTCGAACTGCTCGCGACCGAGGGGCGGGCGCGCCGCGGGCGTCTGACCTTCCCGCGTGGCAGCGTGGAAACCCCGGCGTTCATGCCAGTGGGTACCTATGGCACGGTGAAAGGCATGCTGCCGCGTGACATTGAAGGGATCGGGGCGCAGATGATCCTCGGCAATACCTTCCACCTGTGGCTGCGACCTGGTACCGAAGTGATCAAGGCGCACGGAGATCTGCATGATTTCATGCAGTGGCAGGGCCCGATCCTTACTGACTCCGGTGGCTTCCAGGTGTTCAGCCTGGGTGCGATGCGCAAGATCAAGGAAGAGGGGGTTTATTTCGCTTCGCCGGTGGATGGGGCCAAGGTTTTCATGGGGCCAGAAGAGTCGATGCAGGTGCAGCGTGATCTTGGCTCGGACATCGTGATGATCTTTGATGAGTGCACTCCCTATCCGGCCGACGAAGACGTCGCGCGGCGTTCGATGGAGTTGTCGCTGCGCTGGGCCAAGCGCTCCAAGGACGCTCACGGCGACAGTCCAGCTGCCCTCTTCGGTATCGTGCAAGGCGGTATGCACGAGTCGCTGCGCAAGCGCTCACTAGAAGGGCTGTGCGAGATCGGCTTTGACGGACTGGCGATCGGCGGGCTCTCTGTCGGGGAGCCGAAAGAGGAGATGATCCGCGTGCTCGACTTTCTGCCGCCACTGATGCCGGCGGACAAGCCGCGTTATCTGATGGGCGTCGGCAAGCCAGAAGACCTCGTTGAGGGTGTGCGCCGCGGTGTGGACATGTTCGATTGCGTGATGCCGACCCGCAATGCGCGAAACGGACACTTGTTTACCGATGTCGGGGTGGTCAAGATCCGCAACGCCTCGCACCGCTACGACGATTCTCCACTGGATGCCGGTTGTGATTGTTACACCTGCAAACACTTCTCTCGGGCCTATCTGCACCATCTGGATAAATGCGGCGAAATGTTGGGCAGTATGCTCAATACCATCCACAACTTGCGGCACTACCAGCGCCTGATGGCTGGTTTACGCGACGCTATCCAACAGGGTACATTGGCGGCCTTTGTCGACGCCTTCTATGCCAAGCGTGGCCTGCCAACGCCGCCGCTTGCGTGACGAATCCATAACTAAACTGATCTCTGCAACAGGAGTGCTACATGAGCTTTCTGATTCCCGCCGCCTATGCTCAAGAGGCTGCCGCTGGTCCCGCTGGTAGCGGTTTCGAGTGGCTGTTCCTGGTCGGCTTTCTGGTCATTTTCTATCTGATGATCTGGCGCCCGCAGGCCAAGCGCGCCAAAGAGCATAAGAACCTGATCGGCGGCCTGCAGAAGGGCGACGAAGTGGTAACTTCCGGTGGTATCGCTGGCAAGGTCACCAAAGTTTCCGATGACTTTGTCGTGATCGAGGTCTCCGACTCGGTGGAGCTGAAGTTCCAGAAGGTGGCGATCGCCGCAACGCTGCCCAAGGGCACTCTGAAGGCCATCTGAGCTGACTTCTACTCAACACCAACGACGGGGCGCGCAAGGCGCCCCGCGTCATTAGACGGGCTGCGTCATGCTCAATAGATTCCCCCTCTGGAAATACCTGCTGATAGTGGTAGTGCTTGGCATTGCCTTCATTTATTCGGCACCCAACCTTTATCCAGATGATCCTGCGGTGCAGATCACTGGCGCTGCGACTTCGCTCAATGTCACTGAAGCCGATCTAGATCGTGCCAGCAAGGCACTTGCCGAAGCCGGTATCGAGGTCAAGTCGGCGAACCTGGACGAGCAGGGGCGGGGCGGCCTGTTGCGATTGACCGATCAGGACGATCAGCTGCCTGCCAAGGACGTAGTGCGTCGGGCGCTGGGCGATGCTTACGTGGTTGCGCTCAATCTCGCGCCCACGACCCCTGAGTGGCTACGCGATTTGGGTGCAAGCCCGATGAAGCTAGGCCTGGATTTGTCTGGCGGTGTGCATTTCCTGCTCGAAGTCGACATGGAAAAAGCCATCGAGACCCGCCTCAACGTGTACGAAGGCGAGGTCAAGAGTCTGTTGCGCAAGGAGCGCGTGCGCTATCGCAGCCTCCCTCAGCTGGAAAATGCTGTGCAGCTCGGTTTCGCTGACGAGGCCACGCTTTCTGCTGCCCAGTCTCTGATTCGCAAGAACTTCAACGATTTCGAGCTGACCTCCACTGAGCGTAATGGCCAGCAGGTACTGCGCTTAGCGATTACCGAGGCCAAGCTAGCCGAAATTCGTGAATATTCGATCAAGCAGAACCTGACCACGGTCCGTAACCGGGTCAATGAACTGGGCGTTTCCGAGCCGCTGGTTCAGCGTCAGGGTGCCAACCGCATCGTCGTTGAGCTTCCAGGTGTACAGGATACCGCCGAAGCCAAGCGTATTCTGGGCAAGACCGCCAACCTCGAGTTTCGGCTGGCCGCCGAAGCCGATGCTGCCCGTGCAACAACAGAGAGCTTTGAGTTTCGTGAGGAGGGGCGTCCGCCTGTCCAGCTTGAGCGCAACCTGATTATTACCGGCGACCAGGTTACCGACGCTCAGGCCAGCTATGACGAGAATGGCCGGCCCCAGGTCAACATCCGCCTGGATGGCCATGGTGGCGATCTGATGAATCGTGCCACTCGCAATAATGTCGGGCGCAGCATGGCAGTGGTGTTCATCGAGCAGCGGCCTACTACTCGCTACGTCAAGCAGATGGTTGACGGTGTTGAGCAGGAAGTTCGCGTCGAGACTTTCCAAGAGGAGAAGAAGGTCATCAGCTTGGCGACCATCCAGTCGCCGCTGGGTAGTCAGTTCCGTATCACGGGTCTGGACGGCCAAGGCGAGTCGTCCGAGCTGGCATTGCTGCTTCGTGCCGGTGGCCTGGCCGCGCCAATGTACTTTGCCGAAGAGCGCACCATCGGTCCGAGCCTCGGCGCCGAAAACATCCAGCTCGGTGTTGAGGCGGCGATGTGGGGCTTCCTTTTCGTCGCGGTGTTCATGGTGCTGATCTACAAGTTTTTCGGGGTGCTGGCTACGGTCGCGCTGCTGTTCAATATGATCGTGCTGACGGCTTTGATGTCGATGCTGGGTGCCACGCTGACGCTTCCGGGTATCGCCGGTATCGTGTTGACGATGGGCATGGCGGTTGACGCCAACGTGCTGATTTTCTCGCGTATCCGGGAGGAAATTGCCAACGGCATGTCGGTGCAGCGTGCCATTCATGAGGGCTTCGATCGGGCATTTTCGGCGATCGTTGACGGGAACCTGACGACCCTCCTGGTCGGGGGCATCCTGTTCGCAATGGGTACCGGCCCGATCAAGGGGTTCGCCGTTACGCTCTCGCTAGGGATCATGACTTCCATGTTCACCGCCGTCATCGTGACTCGCGCCATGGTCAACCTGATCTACGGTGGCCGTGATCTCAAGAAGTTGTGGATTTAAGGGGCTAGCACGATGAAACGCGTAATTAATTTCATGGGCGTACGTCACGTGGCGTTTGCCCTGACCGTAGTGCTCACGCTTGTGTCCCTAGCTAGTCTGGCGGTGAAAGGACTCAATTTTGGTCTGGATTTCACTGGCGGCACGCTGATTGAGCTGTCGTACGAGCAGCCGATCGCTCTTGATCAGGTGCGCTCTCAGCTAGCTGGTTCCGGTTTCAATGAGGCGGTAGTTCAGAGCTTTGGTGCCACCACTGACGTCCTGGTGCGCATGCCTGGCGATGATCCGCTGCTGGGCGAGCGCATTGCCGAAGCGTTGAGAGGTGGCGAGGCGGGCAGTGCTGTAACGGTTAAGCGAGTCGAGTTCGTTGGGCCAGCGGTGGGTGAAGAGCTGCGGGATCAGGGTGGTCTGGGCATGTTGCTTGCCCTCGGCGGCATTCTGGTTTATGTCGCATTCCGCTTTCAGTGGAAGTTTGGCCTTGGCGCCGTGCTGTCGTTGTTCCATGACGTGATTCTGGTGCTGGGAGTGTTTTCCCTGTTCCAGATCTCTTTTGATTTGACGGTGCTGGCGGCGGTGTTGGCAGTGATCGGTTATTCGTTGAACGACACCATCGTCATCTTCGACCGAATCCGGGAAAACTTCCGCATGCTGCGTAAGGCGGAGTTGCTCGAGAACATCAATATATCCACCACCCAAACATTGCTGCGCACCCTTGCTACCTCCGTGTCCACACTGCTTGCAGTAGGATCGTTGATGTTTTTCGGTGGCGAGAATCTGTGGGGGTTCTCGCTGGCTCTGCTGATTGGGGTCGGTGCTGGTACCTACTCATCCGTCTACGTGGCTGGCATGTTGCTGGTGTGGCTGAATCTGACGCGTGAAGATCTCATCCCCCCTGTTGTCGAAGAGGTGGACGAGCTCCCCTGATTCCGAACTTCTCGCGGCGCAGCAGGTCCAACGCGCCGCCGCGGGCCTCGCCCGTAGAAGAAGGAAGACGCAGTGAACAAGTCGATGCTGGTGGGTGCTGTTCTTGGGGGCGGTTGTGGTGAGCGCAGGTGGTGCCTTTGCAACCTACACCTTGGTCGATCGAGGGCCTGAGTTTGCCAGCGTGCTGGCCGTGCGGCCAGTCAAGGAGACCATCCAGACGCCTCGTGAGGTGTGCAAGGACGTGACGGTCACGCGCCAGAGGCCCGTGCAGGACAGCAATCGTATTGCTGGCACGGCCGTCGGTGCGGTCGTTGGTGGGCTGCTCGGTAACCAGGTTGGCGGCGGCAATGGCAAGAAGATTGCCACGGTAGCTGGAGCCGTAGGCGGTGGCTACGCTGGCAATCAGGTGCAAGGCCGCATGCAGGCGAATGACACCTATAGCACAACGGAAACTCGCTGCAGTACGGTCACCGATAGCCATGAGAAAATCGTCGGATACGACGTGAAGTACGATCTCGAGGGCAAGTCTGGGCAGGTTCGGATGGATCGCGACCCTGGTCAGAGAATTCCGGTCCATGATGGCCAGCTGGTGCTGACGCGGCAGTGAGAGGACATAAAAAACGCCCAGTAGGGCGTTTTCTTTGGGGGGGGATTGTGGTTACCGCTTCAATGCTGGAGTCAGATGAGGCTGAATGGCGGTTAGTACCGCCTTGAAGCACTTGGTATTGCCCGCGACGATCTGGCCTTTCTCCAGATATTCATGGCTGCCGCTGAAATCACTGACCAAGCCGCCAGCTTCTTGAATCAATAGCGCGCCGGCGGCCATGTCCCATTCGGACAGGCCGAACTCCCAGAACGCGTCATAGCGACCGGCTGCGACGTAGGCCAGATCAAGACTGGCCGCCCCGGCGCGGCGAAGCCCTGCAGTTTGGCCTACCAGGCTTCGGAACATATTGAGATAGCTATCGAGGTTATCCAGCTGGCTGTCGCGGAACGGGAATCCCGTGCCAAGGAGTGCGCCCTCCAGACTTTTCCGCGCGCTGACGCGCAGGCGACGCCCGTTGAGTGCAGCACCACGGCCCCGGCTGGCAGTGAATTCTTCCTGGCGAACCGGGTCGATCACCACGGCGTGTTCGAGGCGACCACGGTATTTGCAAGCGATGCTGACTGCGTAGTGAGGTACGCCGCGTAGGAAGTTGGTAGTGCCGTCCAGCGGGTCGATCACCCAGAGGTAATCTTTGCCGTCCCCGCTGCCTTCCAGCTGTCCGCCTTCCTCGCCAAGGATTCCGTGGTTTGGATAGGCTTTGCGCAGCGCAGCAACGATCAGTTGTTCGGCTGTGCGGTCGATTTCCGAGACGTAATCGCGCGCGTCCTTTTCGCTAACCGAGATCACGTCCAGGCGCTCGGTGGAACGAACAATCATTTCGCCAGCGCTACGGGCGGCGCGCAGCGCGATATTCAGCATGGGCTGCATCGATCAAATACCTGGTCGTTTAAAGAAAGCCGGCAATTCTATCAGAAACCTATGCGGCATGTTGCTCGGCAAGGACTCGTTCAGACGGTTAATGGCGAAGCTGCGGATCCTTCCTGTAAGCTTTCGGTCTGCTTCCTGATAGAGAAAAAACCGTGTCGCTACAGAGCATTCGCGTGGTGTTGGTCAATACCAGTCACGCCGGGAATATCGGGGGTGCGGCCCGTGCCATGAAGAATATGGGCTTGTCCCGCTTGGTGCTGGTGGATCCGGAGGATTTTCCGAGTCCGAACGCCGTCGCTCGGGCCTCGGGTGCAACCGATATTCTTGACTCCGCGGAGATCGTTACGACTCTAGAGGAGGCGTTGGTGGGATGCAGTCTCGTGCTGGGCACCAGTGCGCGTGATCGGCGCATACCTTGGCCGCTGCTGGATCCGCGCGAAACAGGCACTGTCTGTCTTGAGCAGGTCGAGCGGGGCGGTGAGGTTGCGTTGGTGTTTGGGCGGGAATACGCCGGGCTTACAAACGAAGAGCTTCAGCGTTGCCAGTACCATGTGCATATCCCATCAGATCCTGACTTCAGTTCGTTAAACCTGGCTGCTGCGGTGCAGGTGATCGCTTATGAAGTGCGCATGGCCTGGCTGGCGGCGAACAATCAGCCGACCAAGCAGGAGAAGCTCGAAACAACCTCGATGCTTGACACTGAGCCGGTTACGGCCGATGAGCTCGAGCTCTATTACGGTCATCTAGAGCAGACCTTGGTCGAAATCGGCTTCCTCGATCCCCAGAAACCCCGGCATCTCATGCCTCGCCTGCGCAGGCTTTACGGCCGTAGCGGTATAAGCAAGCTGGAGATGAATATTCTGCGCGGAATCCTTACCGAAACCCAGAAGGCCGTCCGCGGCGAACCCCACAAGCGGAGAAGTGATTGATGTTCGAAGGCATGCGCGAAGATATCCAGAGCGTTTTCCATCGCGATCCGGCAGCGCGTAACGCATTCGAGGTCATCACTTGTTATCCGGGTCTGCATGCTGTCTGGTTTCACCGGGTGTCTCACTGGCTTTGGGTGAACGACTGCAAGTGGCTGGCGCGGATGAATTCAAATCTGGCGCGTTGGCTGACGGGCATCGAGATCCATCCGGGCGCGCAGATAGGACGGCGTTTCTTTATCGATCACGGGATGGGCATCGTCATCGGTGAGACGGCGCAGATCGGCGATGATGTGACGCTCTACCATGGGGTGACTTTGGGCGGTACAAGTTGGAGCAAGGGCAAACGTCATCCAACACTTGAGGATGGGGTAATCGTTGGGGCAGGGGCGAAAATTCTTGGCCCGTTCACGGTGGGTGCAGGCGCCAAGATCGGGTCCAATGCAGTAGTGACTCGTGCGGTTCCGGCCGGCGCTACCGCGGTCGGTATTCCGGGCCGGGTTATTGCCAAGTCCAATGACGAGCAAGAGGCCAAGCGCAAGGCCATCGCAGAGAAGATCGGTTTCGATGCATACGGTGTGACCGAGGACATGCCGGATCCGGTAGCGCGTGCTATCGGCCAGTTGCTCGATCATGTTCAGGCAGTCGAGGAGCGCATGGATGGTATGTGTAAGGCGTTGACCGCACTTGGTAGCGATTATTGCGCAAAGCAGATGCCCGAGCTGCGCGAGGAGGATTTTGCTGAGGTCAAGCGGGCTGGCGAAGAGCCCCGCTCCTGACAGTGCGGTAGGGCGGGCGTGCTGTTATGATGAATCCCTGTCTGCGGGCAAGTCAGTGGAGTCTCGCCCCGTAGAGATCAGCATCATGCGGCTAAAGTCCGAGTGATTTAATGGGGCTTATAGTTGATCTAAATAGTCGGGTATTGCATACTTGCCTCAAACCATGATGCTTGGTGCGAACCGATGCGATTGACTACCAAAGGCCGTTACGCCGTCACTGCGATGCTCGACCTTGCGCTGCATGCGCAACACGGGCCGGTGTCCCTTGCGGATATTTCCGAGCGGCAAGGCATTTCGCTTTCCTATCTTGAACAGCTGTTTGCCAAGCTGCGTCGTGGCAGCCTGGTGACCAGTGTTCGTGGGCCAGGTGGTGGCTATCAGCTCTCGCGCGAGATGGCGGGCATCCAGGTCGCGCAAGTTATCGACGCGGTCAACGAGTCGGTAGATGCAACACGTTGCCAGGGGCTGGGTGATTGTCATTCGGGAGATACCTGTCTGACCCATCATCTCTGGTGCGACTTGAGTCAGCAGATCCATGAATTTTTGAGTGGCATCAGTCTGGCGGATCTGGTGATGCGCCGGGAGGTTCAGGAAGTGGCTCTGCGCCAGGATATGCGCCGCGCCAATGGCCAGACTCCGCAACTGGATAAGATTGAAGCGTCCGCCATCGAATGAGCAGGACGACAGCCTGATAGGAGATACCTGATGAAGTTGCCGATTTACCTGGATTACTCCGCTACTACACCGGTCGATCCTCGCGTCGCCGAGAAGATGGTCGAATGTCTGACTGCCGAAGGCAACTTTGGTAATCCGGCGTCGCGCTCTCACGCCTTTGGCTGGAAAGCCGAGGAAGCCGTCGAGAATGCGCGCCGTCAGGTCGCCGAGTTGGTCAATGCTGATCCTCGCGAAATCGTCTGGACCTCTGGCGCGACTGAGTCGGATAACCTGGCAATCAAAGGCGCAGCGCACTTCTATGCGTCCAAGGGCAAGCACATCGTAACCAGCAAGATCGAGCACAAGGCCGTTCTGGATACGGCTCGCCAGCTCGAGCGTGAAGGGTTCGAGGTAACCTACATTGAGCCAGGCGAAGACGGCGTGATCACGCCAGCAATGGTCGAAGCAGCGTTACGCGATGACACCGTGCTGGTGTCCATCATGCACGTGAACAACGAGATCGGGACGATCAATGATATTGCCGCCATCGGCGAGCTCACCCGCTCGCGTGGTGTTCTGTTCCACGTGGATGCCGCTCAGTCGACTGGGAAGGTGGAGATCGATCTGGAGAAGATGAAGGTCGATCTAATGTCCTTCTCTGCTCACAAGTCCTACGGTCCCAAAGGCGTCGGTGCTCTGTATGTGCGGCGCAAGCCGCGTGTACGTCTGGAAGCGCAGATGCATGGCGGTGGGCATGAGCGCGGTATGCGCTCGGGCACGTTGGCGGCGCATCAGTCGGTCGGCATGGGTGAGGCGTTCCGCATTGCCAAAGAAGAAATGACCGCAGAAAACGAGCGTATCACTCGGCTGCGCGACCGCTTTTTCAAGCAGCTCGAGCACCTGGAAGAACTGTATGTAAATGGCAGTATGACCGCTCGGGTGCCGCACAATCTGAACTTGAGTTTTAACTACGTCGAAGGCGAGTCGCTGATCATGGCGCTCAAAGATCTGGCGGTTTCCTCTGGTTCGGCCTGTACCTCTGCTTCGCTGGAGCCGTCTTATGTACTCCGCGCGCTGGGTCGCAATGACGAACTGGCACACAGCTCGATCCGTTTCACTTTCGGCCGCTTCACCACCGAAGAGGAAGTCGATTACGCCGCGCAGAAAGTCAGCGAGGCGGTAACGAAACTGCGTGAGCTTTCACCCTTGTGGGACATGTTCAAGGATGGCGTCGATATTTCGCAGGTCGAGTGGGCAGCCCACTGATTCGAACCGTCGAGTTCCGCATAGCCTGATTCAATGAGGATTGCACCATGGCATACAGTGACAAGGTCATTGACCATTACGAAAATCCCCGCAACGTCGGCAAGTTCGACGCTGAGGATCCTTCAATCGGCACCGGCATGGTCGGTGCTCCGGCGTGTGGCGATGTGATGCGCCTGCAGATCAAGGTTAACGAGCAGGGCGTGATCGAAGATGCCAAGTTCAAGACCTATGGTTGTGGTTCGGCCATCGCTTCCAGCTCTCTCGCCACTGAGTGGATGAAGGGCAAGACACTGGAGGAGGCCGAAACAATCAAGAACACCCAGCTTGCTGAAGAGCTGGCGCTGCCGCCGGTTAAAATACATTGCTCGGTACTGGCAGAAGACGCCATCAAGGCGGCCGTTCGCGATTATCGTGAGAAAAAAGGGTTGCCGCAGGCCTAAGGAGGTATCGATGGCTATCAGCATGACAACCGCTGCTGCCGATCACGTGCGCCGTTCTCTGGAGGGGCGCGGCAAGGGGCTTGGGGTCCGGTTGGGCGTACGTACCACCGGCTGTTCCGGCTTGGCTTACGTGCTTGAGTTCGTCGACGAAGCAGCTGCAGAGGACTCGGTCTTCGACAGCCATGGCGTGAAGGTGATCATCGATCCGAAGAGCCTCGTGTACCTCAACGGGACGGAGCTCGACTTTGTCCGCGAGGGGCTGAACGAGGGCTTTAAGTTCAACAACCCTAACGTGCGTGGCGAATGCGGCTGCGGCGAAAGCTTCAACATCTGAGGACGCTGTGGGAACTCCCTGTCACTACGCGCTGTTCGAGCTGCAGCCGACATTCGATATCGATCCGGGGATGCTGTCGTCTCGTTATCGCGAGCTGGCGCGTAAGGTTCATCCCGACCGGTTTGCTGACGGCGGTGAGGCCGAGCAGCGTTACGCAATCGAGCGCTCGACGAATCTGAACGAGGCCTATCAGACCCTGAAGAGCCCGTCGCGTCGGGCTCGCTACCTGCTGACGCTCGAGGGTCGCGAGATGCCGTTGGAGGCAACCGTTCAGGATCCCGCTTTCCTTATGCAGCAGATGCAGTGGCGCGAAGAGCTCGAGGAGTTGCAAGACGATGCGGATATCGCAGGCATAGCTTCCTTCAAGGCTCGCCTCAAAGCGGCTCAGCAAAATCTCAATGATTCTTTCGCCGGCATCTGGCGGGATGAGTCGCAGCGCGAGGAGGCGGAACGGCTGGTGCGCCGGATGCAGTTCCTCGACAAGCTGTCCCAGGAAGTGCGCCAGTTAGAAGAGCGCCTCGACGATTAACCCCGCGTAGCGCCTGGCGCTGCGCCCGATATCAGACAGACATGGCCTTACTTCAGATAGCTGAACCCGGACAAAGCCCGCAACCTCACCAGCGTCGCCTGGCGGTTGGCATAGACCTGGGCACTACCAATTCACTCGTTGCAGCTCTGCGTAGTGGCGTTACGGCACCGTTGGCTGATGCTGATGGAGAGGTGATTTTGCCGTCCGCGGTACGTTATCACAGCGCTCAGGTTGAGGTGGGGCGGACGGCGAAAGCTGCTGCGGCCAGCGATCCGTTGAATACCATCCTGTCCGTCAAGCGTTTGATGGGGCGCGGTATTGGTGATGTGAAGCAACTGGGTGGGCAACTGCCGTATCGATTCAGTGAGGGGCAATCACAGATGCCTTTCATCGAGACGGTGCAGGGCGCCAAAAGCCCGGTAGAGGTTTCTGCGGAGATTCTTCGCGCGTTGCGTGAACGTGCGGAGGCAGTATTGGGGGGCGAGCTGGTCGGTGCGGTGATCACGGTGCCGGCATATTTCGATGATGCGCAACGTCAAGCGACCAAGGATGCTGCGCGTCTCGCTAATCTCAACGTGCTGCGCCTGCTTAACGAGCCTACCGCCGCCGCCGTTGCCTATGGTTTAGACCGCGAAGCTGAAGGGGTCGTGGCGATCTACGACCTGGGCGGCGGCACCTTCGATATTTCCATCCTACGTCTGACCAAGGGTGTGTTCGAGGTGCTGGCTACTGGTGGCGATACCGCGCTAGGTGGGGATGACTTCGATCATGCGGTTGCCGGCTGGATTCTGGCTAAGGCTGGTGCCTCACAGGATCTCGATCCGGGCACCCAGCGTGAAGTGCTGAAAATTGCCTGTGATGCCAAGGAGCAGCTCAGCGAAACCGAAGCTGTCGAAGTGCGCTACGCCGGTTGGCAGGGCGTTCTGACACGTGCCATGTTCAACGAACTCATCGATCCGATGATCGCTCGCAGTCTCAAGTCGTGCAGGCGCGCGCTGCGTGATTCGTCTGTAGAGCTGGAAGAGGTCCATGCGGTGGTCATGGTTGGCGGCTCCACTCGTGTGCCGCGGGTTCGTGAGCGGGTTGGAGAGATGTTTGGCCAGGATCCGCTGACCGATATCGATCCCGATCAGGTGGTCGCGATCGGTGCAGCAATCCAGGCTGAGACGCTGGCCGGCAACAATCGCGATGGAGAGGAGCTGTTGTTGCTGGATGTGATCCCTCTGTCGCTCGGGTTGGAGACAATGGGCGGTCTGATGGAAAAGATCATTCCGCGCAATACCACCATTCCGGTCGCCCGAGCCCAGGAGTTCACCACGTACAAAGACGGCCAAACGGCCATGATGATTCATGTGCTGCAGGGCGAGCGTGAGCTTATTGCCGATTGCAGGTCTTTGGCTCGCTTCGAGCTGCGGGGCATCCCACCAATGGTGGCCGGGGCGGCGAAGATCCGTGTCACCTTCCAGGTCGATGCGGACGGCCTGCTCAGCGTTTCGGCGCGTGAGCTGGCGTCCGGCGTCGAGTCGAGTATCCAGGTGAGGCCGTCTTATGGGCTGACCGATGGCGAGATTGCTCGCATGTTGGAAGATTCGTTTCATAAGGCCAGTGAAGACAAAACGGCCAGAGCGCTTCGTGAGCAGTTGGTTGATGCGCAGCGTTTGCTCGAGGCGGTTGAGGCGGCATTGGCGGTTGATGGCGAGCGTTTGCTGGATGATGACGAGCGCGCGGCGATCAAGTCGCAGGTGCACGAATTGCGTGGGCTTCTTGATAGTCAGGATGGTCTCGCCATCGAACGCCAGGTCAAGCGTCTTAGCCAGATTACCGATGCTTTTGCAGCACGCCGACTAGATTCCACCGTCAAGGCCGCGTTGGCCGGGCGGCGGCTTAACGATATCGAGGATTGAACCAGATGCCGCAGATTGTTTTCCTGCCTCATGCCGACCATTGTCCGGAAGGGGCGGTAGTAGATGCTCAGCCCGGTGAAACGGTGCTCGACGCTGCGCTGCGAAATGGCATCGATATCGAGCATGCTTGTGAAAAGTCCTGTGCCTGCACGACCTGCCACGTAGTGATCCGTGAGGGCTTTGCTTCTCTGGAGGCCTCCGACGAGCTAGAAGATGACATGTTGGACAAAGCGTGGGGGCTCGAGCCTACCTCCAGGCTGTCCTGTCAGGCTGCGGTCGCGGATATCGACCTGGTGGTCGAGATTCCGAAATACACCATCAATCAAGTGTCCGAAGGTCATTAAGTCATGGCGCTTAAATGGTCTGACGTATTGGATATCGCGATTGAACTGGCTGAGCGCAAGCCTGACGTGGATCCCCGCTACGTGAATTTCGTCGAACTGCATCGTTGGGTTGTCGAGCTACCAGGTTTTTCTGACGATCCGACGCGCGGCGGCGAAAAGGTTCTGGAAGCCATACAAGCGGCCTGGATCGAAGAAGCCTAGATCACACGCCGCCCGCTGGACACTGTTACAGAATCAACCGGTGCTGACTGCTTATGGTGGTCAACTTCAGGCTTGAGGCTACCCTTATATTTTTCGTCCTGACCCGCGTATAATTCGCGGGTTTACTTGTTCGCTTTAACCTATCGTCTTATGGAGTTTCAAATGGCCCTGCAACGCACTTTCTCCATCATCAAGCCTGACGCCGTCGCCAAGAATGTTATCGGTGAAATCACCTCTCGTTTCGAGAAGGCTGGTCTGCGCGTCGTCGCTTCGAAGATGGTCCAATTGTCCGAGCGTGAAGCGGGCGGTTTCTATGCCGAGCACAGCGAGCGCGGTTTCTTTAAAGATCTGGTCGCTTTCATGGTTTCTGGTCCGGTCATCGTTCAGGTTCTAGAGGGTGAAGACGCGATCGCCAAAAACCGTGAGCTGATGGGCGCTACCAACCCGAAGGAAGCCGCTCCTGGCACTATCCGCGCCGATTTCGCGGTCTCCATCGATGAGAACGCTGTTCATGGTTCCGACTCCGAGGCGTCCGCCGCTCGCGAAATCGCCTACTTCTTCTCTGCCACCGAAGTGTGTGCCCGCATTCGCTGATCAGGCGAAGGTGAATCCAGATGACTCCGATTACCGGTAAAGTAAATCTGCTGGGGCTGACCCAGCCTCAGTTAGAAAGCTTCTTCGATTCAATAGGGGAGAAGCGCTTTCGTGCCGGTCAGGTCATGAAATGGATTCACCACTTTGGCGTCGATGACTTCGATGCCATGAGCAATATTGGCAAGGCCTTGCGCGAAAAGCTCAAGGCCTCTGCCGAGATCCGCGGCCCCGAAATTGTAAGCGAAGACATTTCCACCGACGGCACCCGAAAATGGGTGGTGCGGGTGGCTTCGGGTAGCTGTGTGGAGACCGTCTATATTCCCCAGGGTGGGCGTGGCACGCTCTGCGTTTCCTCCCAGGCTGGCTGCGCGTTGGATTGCAGTTTCTGCTCGACGGGCAAGCAAGGTTTCAACAGCAACCTCACCGCTGCCGAGGTGATCGGTCAGGTGTGGATTGCCAACAGGTCGTTCGGCACGATACCGGCGAAGGTTGATCGCGCCATTACCAATGTCGTCATGATGGGCATGGGCGAGCCCTTGCTGAACTTCGATAATGTCGTCGCCGCCATGCAAATCATGATGGACGACCTCGGATACGGTATATCCAAGCGCAAGGTGACACTTTCGACATCAGGCGTGGTGCCGATGATCGAGGAGCTGTCCAAGGTCATCGATGTGTCGCTGGCGCTGTCACTGCACGCACCGAACGATGAATTGCGTGATCAGTTGGTGCCGATCAACAAGAAATACCCACTGGAGATGCTGCTCGCGGCTTGTCAGCGCTATATTTCCAATCTGGGCGAAAAGCGTGTTCTAACGATCGAATACACATTGCTGCAGGGCGTCAACGATCAGCCTGAACATGCGGAGCAGATGATCGCCTTATTGGCGAAAATCCCCTGCAAGATCAACCTGATTCCCTTCAACCCCTTCCCGCATTCGGGATATGAGCGGCCGAGCAACAATGCGATCCGTCGTTTTCAGGACATCCTGCACAAAGCCGGGCACAATGTAACGGTGCGTACCACTCGCGGTGAGGATATCGATGCCGCCTGCGGCCAGCTAGTCGGGCAGGTATTGGATAGAACACGCCGAAGCGAGCGCTACATCGCAGTGCGCCAGCTGCAATCCGAGCCAGTGACGGCGCCCATTGCTACGAACCGTTCCTGAGGGGGATTTTGATGACCTTGCGCGTCGCGCTGCTGTTTGTGCTCGCCAGCCTAATGGTTGGCTGCGTATCTTCCGGGTCGGTAAATCCGATGCGTACCTCTGAAGGTCGCGACGAAGCGCGAGATGCCTATATTCAGCTTGGCATCGGTTATTTGCAGCAAGGCGAGGCTTCTCGTGCCAAATCTCCGCTACGCAAAGCGCTCGAGCTGGATCCAAACAGTGCAGATGCCCACGCGGCATTGGCCTTGGTATTCCAAAACGAGATGGAAACTCAGTTGGCAGATGAGCACTACCGCAAGGCCCTGTCTGGCAATAGCGACGCCCGTATCCTCAATAACTACGGCAGCTTTCTTTTCGAGCAGAAGCGCTACCCCGAAGCGATGGAACGTTTCGCAAAGGCCGCCGAAGATAATCTCTATTCTGGGCGCTCCCATGTCTTTCAGAACATGGGCATGACCGCATTGATGCTCGGTCAGCGAGAGCAGGCCGAAACCTATTTCACTCGCGCCCTGCGCCTCGACAGCCGGCAACCACGCGCACTGCTCGAACTGGCCATGATGGCGTATGAAGACAAGCAGTACGTTCCTGCAAAACGCTACTACGACGGTTTCAGCAGTCTTTCTGAGCAGAATGCCCGCAGTCTGTTGCTGGGCATCCGTTTGGCGAAAATCCATCAGGACCGCGATCAGGCGGCAAGCCTGGGTTTGCAGCTCAAGCGCCTGTATCCGGGGACGCCTGAATATCAACAGTTTCTTTCGGAGCAACGATGATAGCGCCCCATTCTGAAGCCGCTGCCCCGACGGCCCTGGCCAACCCTGGCGAAACGTTACGCGCCGCGCGCGAAGGCAAAAACTGGTCTCTCTCTTCGGTAGCCAAGCAGCTTAATCTGTCGGAACGATCGCTCACCCAGATCGAGGCGGGTGACTTCAGTCAGCTGCCTGGTCACACATTTGCCCGCGGTTACGTTCGTGCTTACGCCAAGCTTCTAGACCTGGACCAGAATCGTCTGGTACAGCAGTTCGACCAACATACCGGTACGGATGCAACCGGCAGCAGCGTCAATAGCCTCGGCCACATCGATCAGCCCGTGCGCCTATCGCGCAGCATGGTGCGCTTCTTTACCTTCATCCTGACGCTGGTAATCGGCGTAGGTGCATTCTTGTGGTGGCAGGATCGCTCGGCTCGTACCGAGTCGGGCCCGTCGGTCTCCGCGCTTGAGCGAATTGAGGTCGAGGCTGCAGACGGTACCACCGAGATTCATCTGCTCGACCGAGCTGAGGAGGCTGTTGAGCCCCTGATCGAGGAACCGGTTAACCCGATTCCATCGGAAACCAGCGACGAGGCCAAGGTAGCCAGCACCGAAACGTTGCAATCAGATGCGCAGCCGGCAGTCGAAACGGCAGCTGGAATGCCAATGCAGCAGGACGAGACTGCACCGTCCAGTGAGGCGCCGACCATTGCTGAGGCCGACGCGACGCCAGCCCAGGTCGCCGAGGTGGAGGCGGTCGCACCGGGGGAGGGCCGGTTGACCTTGGACTACACGGCGGATTGTTGGACACGGGTTACCGATGCGAACGGCGAAGTTCTCTACAGCGGCCTGGCCAAGGCTGGGAGTAGTCGCACCCTGGTCGGTGAAACCCCGCTAGATCTGCATCTGGGCTTTGCGTCTGGTGTGCAGGTCAGCTTCAACGGTGAAGCCGTCAGTCTTTCTGGCAAAACGCGCGGCGAGACTGCGCGTCTCAAGCTCGGACAGTAATCATGCATAGTGAGTCCCCTATCAAGCGTCGGCCTACTCGAAAAATCTGGGTAGGCAACGTACCGGTCGGCGGCGATGCGCCTATCGCCGTGCAGAGCATGACCAATACCGAAACCTGCGACGTCGATGCCACGGTTGCGCAGATCGAGCGGTTGAAGAATGCCGGAGCTGACATCGTGCGTGTGTCGGTGCCTTCGATGGAAGCGGCTGAGGCGTTTGGCAAGATCAAGCAGCGTGTCAGTTTGCCGTTGGTGGCAGACATTCATTTCGACTATCAGATCGCTCTACGCGTCGCCGAGCTTGGCGTCGATTGCCTGCGCATCAACCCGGGAAATATCGGTCGCGAAGACCGTGTCCGTGCCGTCGTCGAAGCTGCGCGGGACCGCGGCATCCCGATCCGCATTGGCGTCAATGCCGGTTCGTTGGAAAAGGATCTGCAGAAGAAGTACGGCGAGCCAACACCGGAAGCGCTCGTGGAATCTGCGTTGCGTCATGTCGAACATCTCGACCGGCTGAACTTCCCCGATTTCAAAGTCAGCGTTAAGGCCTCTGACGTGTTCATGGCTGTGGCTGCCTACCGTCTCTTGGCTGACAAAATCGAGCAGCCTTTGCACTTGGGCATTACCGAAGCCGGTGGCTTGCGTTCTGGTACGGTGAAGTCGTCGGTAGGTTTGGGCATGTTGCTCGCGGAAGGCATCGGCGACACCATCCGGATTTCGCTGGCAGCCGACCCGGTAGAAGAAATCAAGGTTGGTTTCGACATTCTCAAGTCGCTGCGTCTACGTTCACGCGGGATCAATTTCATCGCCTGCCCGAGTTGCTCGCGCCAGAACTTCGACGTGGTCAAGACCATGAACGAGCTTGAGGGCCGGCTTGATGATTTGCTTGTGCCTATGGACGTCGCGGTGATCGGCTGCGTTGTGAATGGACCCGGAGAAGCCAAGGAAGCACACATAGGTCTTACGGGTGGCACGCCGAACAACCTTATATATATCGACGGGAAACCAGCGCAGAAGCTGAACAATGAAAATCTGGTCGATGAACTGGAACAGTTGATTCGCCGCAAGGCCACCGAGAAGGCTGAGACTGACGCTGCGCTGATTCTGCGCAGCTGAACTAAGGAAACGAATTGAGCAAGTCCCTGCAAGCCATTCGTGGCATGAACGATATTCTGCCGGCCCAGACGCCGGTCTGGCGCTACCTCGAGACGACCTTCGCACAGCTGCTCGATAGCTACGGTTACAGCGAGATTCGTCTGCCGATTCTTGAGTTCACCGATCTGTTCGCCCGTGGAATCGGTGAGGGCACCGACGTGGTCGACAAGGAAATGTACACCTTCCTGGACCGTAACGAGGAATCACTGACGCTGCGTCCAGAGGGCACTGCCGGTTGCGTGCGCGCGGTGCTTGAGCATGGCATGACTGGGGGCGGGCAGGTACAGAAACTCTGGTACGCAGGGCCCATGTTCCGCTATGAAAAGCCGCAGAAAGGCCGCTATCGTCAGTTTCACCAGATCGGCGTTGAGGTGTTCAATCAGCCCGGACCGGATATCGATGCCGAGCTGATCGTGCTTACGGCTCGACTTTGGAAGAAGCTTGGCCTATCCGGTGCAGTCAGCTTGCAGCTGAACAGCTTAGGTTCCAGCGAGGCGAGGGCGACCTATCGGGACGCATTGGTGGCGTACCTGCAGCAGCATTTCGAGCAACTCGACGAAGACAGCCAGCGCCGTCTGACGAGCAACCCGCTGCGTATTCTCGACAGCAAGAATGCTCAGACCCAAGCACTGCTCGCCGATGCGCCGACCTTGCATGATTATCTCGACGAAGAGTCTCGTACACACTTCGAAGGCCTCAAGGCCCGTCTCGAAGTGGCAGGAATCGACTACCAGATCAATCCCAAGCTGGTGCGGGGCCTGGATTACTACGGCCGGACCGTGTTCGAGTGGGTGACCGATAAACTGGGCTCGCAAGGTACCGTTTGTGCGGGTGGTCGCTATGACGGGCTTGTCACTCAATTTGGCGGCAAGCCGACGCCGGGCGTAGGTTTCGCCATGGGCATCGAGCGTCTGGTGTTGCTACTCGAGACGCTCGAATTGGTGCCTGAGGAGCTTGATCAGCCGGCCCATGCTTACATCTGTGCCTTCGGTGAGGCGTCCGAACTGGCTGCACTCGGCCTGGCTGAGCGATTGCGCGATGCGTTGCCCGGCCTGCGCTTGCTGGTCAACGCGGGCGGCGGGAGTTTCAAGAGTCAGTTCAAGAAAGCTGACAAGAGCGGCGCCCGGTTCGCACTGATTCTGGGTGACGACGAACTGGCCGGTCGCGTGGTAGGTTGCAAGCCGCTGCGCGACGATAGCGAGCAACAAAGCATTGCCTGGGATGCTCTGCCCGAGTGTCTGGCTGCCTGTTTGGCGTGAGCAAACAGGTCCGATTTCAGCGAATGTAAGGAGTGACAGTGTGACCTCGGGTACCGAAGAAGAACAACTGGCGCAAATCAAGGAATGGTGGCAGCGGAACGGCAAACCATTGCTGATGGGGGGCGCGCTTGCTCTGGTGCTGGTATTTGGCTGGCAGTTCTGGCAGAAGCACCAGCTCAATCAGGCCCAGAGCGCCTCGACGATCTACCAGCAGTTGCTGAATGCCGCGTTGGAAGAAGGTAAAGCAGATACCGCCGAGGTCTCGCGATTGGGCAATCTGCTGCAGAAAGAATTTGCAGGCTCTCACTACGCTCAGTACGGCAGCCTCTTCGTCGCCAAGGTGGCGGTGGAGTCCGGACGTCTCGACGAGGCCGCAACAGAGTTGCAGGCGGTGCTGGACAAGCCTTCCGACAAAACTCTGGAAGAGCTGGCTCGCCAACGTTTGGCCCGTATTCTGGCGGCTCAGGACAAGGCTGAAGAAGGGCTCGCACTCTTGGAAGGCGACGCGGTTGAAGCATTTGCCGCCAGCCGCGAAGAGTTGCGGGGTGATCTGCTGGTCAAGCTTGAGCGTCCTGACGAGGCCCACGCTGCCTATTCCAAGGCGAAAGAATTGCTGTCGCAGGATGCTGCAATTGGTGGCCTGCAGCTGAAACTTGACGATCTGGCTCGTGGAGAGGCGTGAATTGATGCGTTGGAAAACTGCAGCATTGCTGACCCTGGCCGTCCTGGCGGCGGGTTGCAGCAGCAATGACAAGAAAGAACCCGAGCCCGCCGAACTGGTCAAGTTTGACGCTGAAATCCAGCTGAAAGAACAGTGGAGCCGCTCCATCGGCGATGGCCAGGGCGAGACCTATAATCTGCTGACTCCCGTTGTCTACGGTAACGAGATATTTGCTGCCGACGTTGAAGGGTTGGTCGTGGCAATGGACCGTACGACCGGCAAGGTCAACTGGAAGAACGACCTGGAGGTCCCGATCTCGGGTGCAGTGGGCGCTGGCTATGGTCTGGTTCTGGTCGGTACGCTACGGGGTGAAGTGTTGGCGCTGGATGTTTCGACCGGCGAAGAACGTTGGCGCAGCCAGGTCAGCAGCGAGGTACTTGCTGCGCCTGCCGTGAACGGCGATGTCGTGGTGGTTCAGACTCAGGATGATCGCGTCATTGCGCTCGAAATCGACACCGGAGCGCAACGTTGGAGTTACGAAAGCTCGCCGGCGGTGCTGACGCTACGGGGTACTGGAGCGCCACTGCTGACCAATGAACTGGCGATCGCCGGCCTTTCCAGTGGAAAGGTGGTGGCGCTGGACACCCGTCGCGGATTACCGATCTGGGAGCAGCGGGTCGCCATTCCACAAGGTCGTTCCGAACTTGAACGCGTAGTCGATATCGACGGCGGGTTGCTTCTTTCAGGCGGAACCTTGTATGTCGCTTCCTTCCAGGGCCGCGCCGCAGCGTTGGATCTCGAAAGCGGTCGGATTCTCTGGCAACGCGATGCGTCCACCGCGACCGGCCTTGCGATGGGGTATGGCAGTGTCTACGTGAGCCAAGCCGACGGCACGGTGCTAGGCATCGATGAGCGATCGACGACCGTGCTATGGAGCAACGATTCGCTGCTACGTCGGCAGCTTTCCGCCCCGGCGGTTTTTTCTAGCTACGTCGTGGTGGGAGACAAGGAGGGCTATCTGCACTTCCTCAGCCAGGTTGATGGGCGTTTCGTCGCGCGAACTCGCGTCGATAGCGCCGGGGTGCGAGCTCGACCCGTGGTCGAAGGTGACTGGCTGTATGCCTACGGCAACGATGGCAAGCTTGTCGCGATGACTATTCGCCAGGCGGATTGACAGCCTCGCGCCATGTACCTTGTTCCGTCCAGACGGAACAACAAATATTCGGCCGCTGCCTTGCAGCGGCCTTCGTGTTTTCTGAAATATCGCAGTGGAGAGCCGTATGGTTCCCGTAATCGCCCTGGTGGGTCGCCCGAACGTTGGCAAGTCCACCCTGTTTAATCGTCTGACCAAAAGCCGTGACGCCATTGTCGCGGAATATGCCGGTCTGACCCGTGATCGCCAGTATGGCGAGGCCAAATGGCAGGGCCGCACCTACATCGTCATCGACACTGGTGGTCTGACCGGCGATGAGGAGGGCATCGACGCCAAGATGGCCGAGCAGTCCCTGCAAGCCATGCAAGAGGCCGATGCGGTGATGTTCATGGTTGACGCGCGTGCCGGCATGACGCCTGGCGATCAGATGATTGCCGAGCACCTGCGCAAGATGAACAAGCGCCACTTCCTGGTGGCGAACAAGGTCGACAGCATCGATCCGGATATCGCCCGAGCGGAATTCAGCCCGTTGGGCCTGGGCGACGCCCTGCCGATCGCCGCCGCCCATGGCCGTGGTATCACCCATATGCTCGAGCAGGCGCTCGGCATGTTCCCCAAGGACAACGCCGAAGTTGCCGAAGCCGAGGGTGAAGAGGGCGAGACGGTTGCCGAAGGAGAAGAGCTCAAGCGCATCCCTGGACCGAGCGAAAAGGATGGCATCAAGATCGCGATCATCGGCCGACCCAATGTGGGCAAGTCGACGCTGGTCAATCGCATGCTCGGCGAGGAACGGGTCATCGTTTATGACCAGGCCGGTACAACCCGCGACAGCATCTACATTCCCTTCGAACGTGACGACGCGAAGTACACACTGATCGACACGGCCGGTGTGCGCCGCCGGGGCAAGATCTTCGAGGCCGTGGAAAAGTTCTCGGTGGTCAAGACGCTGCAGGCGATCCAGGACTCCAACGTCGTGATTTTCGTCATGGATGCCCGCGAGGGCGTGGTCGAACACGACTTGAACCTGCTTGGTTTCGTGCTGGAAAGCGGCCGCGCGCTGGTTATTGCGCTGAACAAGTGGGACGGCATGGAGCCGAGTGAGCGCGACTATGTGAAGACCGAGCTGGAGCGCCGGCTGTTCTTCGTCGAGTTCGCCGACATCCACTTCATCTCCGCCAAGCATGGCACCGGCGTCGGTAATCTGTACAAGTCCGTGCAGGCCTCCTTCGCTTCAGCCGTGACTCGATGGCCCACCAGCCGTCTGACGCAGATCCTTGAAGATGCGGTTCGCGAGCATGCGCCGCCGATGGTTGCCAGCCGCCGGATCAAGCTTCGTTACGCGCACTTGGGCGGCGCCAACCCGCCGCTGATCGTGATCCATGGCAACCAGGTCGACTCGATCCCCAAGTCCTACACCCGTTATCTGGAAAACACCTACCGACGCGTTTTGAAGCTGGTCGGTACGCCCATCCGTATCGAGTACAAGGGCGGGGAAAACCCTTACGAGGGCAAGAAAAACACGCTTACCGACCGCCAGGTCAACAAGAAGCGCCGTCTCATGTCGCACCACAAGAAGGCGGAGAAGAAGCGCCGCGACAAGCGCTAGTTTCTCAGGTCTCGTCGAACGACTGGTCCAAGGCCTGTCGTGCATGCCTCGGCTTGACGCCCTGGCGGGCCGGGTTGCCGACCACGGTCGTGTGTGGTGAAACGGCTTGCAGCACCACCCTGCTGGCGTCGACCTTGGCGCCCTCGCCGATTTTCGATATTGCCGAGAATCTTCGCTCCTGCGCCGATCATCACACCGCTGCGTACCTTTGGGTGCCGGTGGCCGCACACCTTGCCGGTCCTGCCCAACTCTAGAAGCCAATGCCGCAGGCCCGGACACCCTCGTATCCGCCCGCCATGATCGGCTATTCTGTTTTCCCCTGCCGAAGCCCCGTACGGCAGGTCTGTCGGAAGGCTGTCATGCTCATCAGTAAGTTGCCCACTGTCGGCACCACCATTTTCACCACCATGTCGCAGCTGGCGGCTGAAACCGGCGCGTTAAACCTGTCGCAGGGATTCCCCGACTTCGATGGGCCTGATGCGCTGCGCGAAGCGGTTGCCCGTCATGTGATGGAAGGGCACAACCAATACGCGCCAATGACCGGCTTACCGGCACTGCGTGAGCAAGTGGCACTGAAGGTCAGCTCGCTATATGGCCTCCAGGTCAGCGCCGAGGCCGAGGTCACGATCACGCCCGGGGCGACGCAAGCGATTTTCTGTGCGATTCACGCGGTCATCCGCTCGGGCGATGAGGTGATCGTGTTCGATCCCTGCTATGACAGCTACGAGCCCGCGGTGGAGCTCGCTGGTGGCGTATGTATTCATCAAGCGCTGAGCTTGCCGTCGTTCGGCATCGACTGGCAAAGGCTGGCCGATGCGATTACGCCGCGCACTCGGATGATCGTGCTCAACACGCCGCACAATCCGAGTGGAGCGCTGATCGACATGGCGGATCTGGATCGCCTGGCTGATCTGATCCGCGACCGGGATATCTACCTGCTCAGCGACGAAGTCTATGAACACCTGGTGTTCGACGGACGCGAGCACGTCAGTGTGCTGCGTCACGACGAGCTGTATCAGCGGGCATTCGTTGTGAGTTCGTTCGGCAAGACCTACCACGTCACCGGCTGGAAGACCGGCTATGTCGTCGCTCCAGCGGCGCTCAGCAGCGAGCTGCGCAAAGTCCATCAGTACGTCAGTTTCACGGGGGTCACGCCTTTGCAATGGGCGCTGGCCGACTTCATGGCAGCGCACCCGGAGCATCTGAGCGAGCTGCCAGACTTCTACCAGGCCAAGCGGGATCTGTTCTGCGACCTGCTTGCCGGATCGCGCTTCAGCTTTACCCGCGCCGCCGGCACCTATTTCCAGCTGGCCGATTACTCGGCGATCCGCCCCGATCTCGACGACGTTGCCATGTCCGAATGGCTGACCCGCGAGCACGGCGTGGCGACTATCCCGATCTCCGTTTTCTATCAAACACCTCCTGCAGAGTCGCGGCTGGTCCGCTTCTGCTTTGCCAAACGAGAGGAGACGCTGCGCCAGGCAGCGGAACGACTATGCGCGATTTGAACAACCTGCCCGACCTCGAACTGGCTCTGATCCAGACCACCCTTGTCTGGCAGGACGCGGAGGCCAATCGAGAGCGTTTCGTTGGCTTGCTGGATGAGGCCCGCGGCGCTGACCTCATCGTGCTGCCAGAAATGTTCACCACGGCGTTCTCCATGAACTCCGCCGAGCTCGCCGAGCCTGAAGAAGGTCCGACCTACAGCTGGTTGCGTGAGCAGGCTGCACGAGTCGATGCGGTGATAACCGGTAGCGTGATCGTCGAAGCTGCGGATGGCAGTCACCGCAATCGCCTGCTCTGGGCGCGGCCTGATGGTGAGATTTCGCACTATGACAAGCGCCACCTGTTCCGCATGGCGGGCGAGCACAAGTACTACACGGCTGGCGAACAGCAAGCACTGTTCGAACTCAGCGGCTGGCACGTGCGGCCGCTGATCTGCTACGACTTGCGCTTCCCGGTCTGGAGCCGGGACCCTCATGACACCGACCTGTTGCTGTATACGGCTAACTGGCCGGCGGCACGTCGCAATGCGTGGAATCGTCTGTTACCGGCACGCGCGGTCGAGAACCTCTGCTATGTCGCGGCCGTTAACAGAATCGGCGAAGACGGCAAGGGCTACCCTTATAGCGGAGACTCGCAGGTACTCGATTATCTGGGGGATCCGCTACTCGAAGCGGGGGATGCGGATGGCGTGTTCCGCTCTACGCTGCGGGCGAGGGATCTGGCAGCGTTTCGCAGCAAATTCCCCGCGTATCACGATGGTGATGCATTCGAATTGAAGCTTTAGGGATGGTTATTACGTGGGGCGGCTGCATCCCGTCGCCAACGCCACAGCACCCAGCCATAGATCGCTAGATTGACTATCACCACCACTGCTGCAAGAAGGTATTGCACAGGCACGCTCAACCAGGATGGATAAATGAGTGGCAGCAGGTACTGCTCGACGAAGCTGCTTTCATAGCCGGCACCGCCGGCTAGCTTTCGCAGATGATTCTCCCAATGGGTGAGGGGGGAAAAGGCGTCCGGTCAGCTCCACGAATACCCCCCAGGCTACGGCCGGCAGGTGGAGTACCAGCAGCTGGCGTTTCCAGGCAACCAGCAGACCGCCTAGCAGCACGAACACGATAAAGCTCAAACGCAGAATGAGTACCGCATCGGCCCCGATCCTGTAGCTCATGAAGACGCCACTTCAGTCGTGCGAGTGAGGCGGGCGATCTGGCTGTCTTGAACTCTCGATAGCCAACTGACGGATATCAGTGCGCCGAGCAGTGCCATGAACATGTCTGACTGGGTATCCCAGGGGTCGCCCTGAGTCCCGAGGAAGGCTTCTGCACCTTGCCCGGCGAGCAGCGCCACCCACCATTCAATGAGTTCGTAGAACGCGCTGAAAGCAAGCGCAACGCAGAGCGAAAGAAGGCCCAGCATCTTGCCGGGCGCCACGATGCGCAAGCGCAGCAGAATCTCCCGAGCGAGCAGAGCCGGGGTTACCCCCTGGATGAAATGACCCAGTTTGTCGTACGGGTTGCGACTGAGTTCGAACCAATCCTGCACCCAGAAACCCGCCGGCACCCGGGCGTAGGTATAGGTGCCGCCCAGAATCAGAATCAGCGAATGAATGGCGATGACCCAATAGAGCAGCCGTGTCAGCGGGAAGCGTGGATAACTCCATAGCAGCAGCGGGGCGGCAATCAGTACCGGGGCCACCTCCAGCAGCCAGGTAGCTCGATCGTAGGGCGCGACACCGGACCAGATCAGTGCCAGCAACACCAGCATTGCCAAGGATGCGTAGAGCGTTTTGTCCTGCATTGGAGCTGCCAAAGTTGCCGTTCGTGCCGGCAGCATGCGCGGGCACACGGCGCGGCGCAATCAGATTGAGAGGCGGCCAGGTCTGATGGACGGCGGGGCTGATCAGCCCTGACGACCCGCCAGCGAACCGGAGCGGGATATCGACCGGGCGCAGCGCCGGAGGTCCACTGTGCCTACAAAACGGTTGGCATTACCCTGAGCGCACGCGACGCTGCGATTGCGCCACTGCTCCCATTCGCTGACCGGGTACTGGCGATTCCAGATGTCATAGAGGCGACGGTCCTGCTTGGACAGGCGCAACTTATAGCGCTCGCTCATATACAGGTAGGTGCGCGCAATCGCCCCGCGGCTGTAAACCGGCGGCATGGCGGTGCGCTGTTTGAAGTTGACCACGAAAGGGCAGGCGCCGTACTGGCTGGGCTTTTCGCTGAGCATACCGAAGCCGTAATTGCTGCGGTCGCCGTTCACTTCACCGACCACCGGTACCAGATTGTGCAGATCGGCTTCCGCCTGGCTGAACACCGGGTCGGTCGACGTGCAGTGTTTGCGTCCACCGTCCTGCCAGCATTGGCGCTGATGGCCGATCACCCATGCGGGAACGATGTGCTCCCACTCCACCCTCGCGGCACGCTTGGGCTGCTTGCGCGGAATGTAGCCACAACTGGCCAGATCGATCTGTTTGCCTTTGAAGGCGCAGCGGCAATAGAAATCCACGGGTCGCTCGGCGTACAACTGCCAGGCGATTTTCTTGGCTTCGCGAAAGGTGCGTGGAGCGTCGGCGTGTAGCTGAACCGGAAAAAGCAGGGCAAGCAGAAGCAGGCTGTAACAGCGCATGGGAATCTCGACGACTGACTGAGAAATGCATCCATGCGGGGCGCGCTATCTTATCTGTTGATCTGATAAATCCATATATAACAATAACTTACATAATGTCATTGAGCCTGCTGTTGGCCCAGCCGGTTGATCTGCAGCGAGGCCAGGATGACCAGCCCACCAACAGTCAGCAGTAGAAGATTAGTCTGCGTACCCCAGAACAGCAGATTGAGCACCAGCCCCACAGGCACCGCCATGTTGTTCATCACCGCCAGGGTGCCGGCATCCACCAGGGTGGCGCCCTTGTTCCAGCAGAACTGTCCGAGCGCGGTGGCCAGCACACCCATCCATACCAACACTGCCCATTGGTCGGTTGTGGTGGGGAGCTTTTCCGGGTTTCCGAACAGTAGCCAGGCCGGCAGTACGATCAGCAGCGCACCCATGAAAAAGTAGCCGAAGCGACGATGGAGTGGAATATCGGATGGATAACGCTGTGCCAGATGCTTGTAGCCGACCTGGCCGGCGGCAAAGGTGAAGTTGGCCAACTGTATCAAAAGGAAACCACCGAGAAAGTCGCGAGAAACACCGTCATAGCGAATCAGCCCGGCACCGAATACCGCAACGGCGGCCGCAACCAGTGCCCAGGGGTTGAAACGGCGGTTCAACGCGTCGTCTATCAACGTCACGTGCAACGGCGTCAGTACTGTGAATAACAGGACTTCGGCGACCGTCAGCACGTTGAAGCTCAGGTACAGGCAGAGGTAGGTGACGCCGAACTGCAACGCGCCGACCAGCGTGACGCCCGCTATGAAGCCCGGTGCAACGCCGCGCCAGCTAGTCAGAGGCAGGAATACCAGGCCGGCCAGCACTACGCGGGTCAGCACAGCGAAATAGCTGTCCACCTGGCCGGCGAGGTAGGCACCAATCAGGTTGAAGGAAAACGCCCACAGCAGGGTGACGAAAATCAGGTAGCGCATGCCGACTCCTCAGAAGGTCGGCGACCTTAGCGGCTCGGCGGCAAAGAAGGAAGGGCCGGTTCGAGCGCGCTGTTTTGGATCACGGGCGCGCTTCGGCCAAGCGCGCCCGTGCTGGGTGGATTACGCGGACTTCAGCGAGGCCATGTCGATGACGAAGCGGTACTTCACGTCACTCTTGAGCATGCGCTCGTAGGCCTCGTTGATGGTCTGGATATCGATCATCTCGATGTCCGAGACGATGTTGTGCTCGGCGCAAAAGTCGAGCATCTCCTGGGTTTCGGCAATGCCGCCAATCAGCGAGCCGGCCAAACGACGGCGCTTGAAAATCAAGCCGAACACGCTCGGTGAGGGATGCGGCGAAGCGGGTGCCCCCACCAGGGTCATGGTCGCGTCGCGCTTGAGCAGCGACAAGAAAGCATCAAGATTGTGGGGCGCTGCAACGGTATTGAGGATGAAGTCGAAGCTGTTCAGGTGCGCGCTCATCTCGTCCTGGTTCTTCGATACTACGACTTCGCTGGCCCCCAGACGCAGGGCGTCTTCCTTCTTGTCGGGCGAGGTGGTGAACAGCACGACATGCGCGCCCATGGCATTGGCAATCTTCACCGCCATGTGCCCAAGGCCACCGAGACCGACCACGCCGACCTTTTGACCGGGGCCTACCTTCCACTGGCGCAGCGGCGAATAGGTGGTGATGCCTGCACATAGCAAGGGCGCGACAGCGGCAAGCTTGTCTTCGGTATGCGAGATGCGCAGGACGAATTTCTCGTTCACCACGATGTTGTCGGAATAGCCGCCAAAGGTGTTCTCGCCACCGCCAAACGCGGGACCATTGTAGGTGCCGACAAAACCATTCTCGCAATACTGCTCGAGACCCTCGCCGCAAGAAGGGCAGCTCTGACAGCTGTCGACCAGGCAGCCAACGCCAGCGATGTCGCCGACCTTGAAGCGGTTGACCGACTCGCCAACGGCACTGACCCGGCCAACGATCTCGTGGCCCGGAACGGAGGGGTAGAGGGTGTTGTGCCATTCGTTGCGGGCGGTGTGCAGATCCGAATGGCAGACGCCGCAGAAGAGAATGTCGATCTGTACATCGTTCGGCCCTACGGCACGGCGCGAGAAGGTGTGAGGTGCGAGTGGTGTGCTTGGGTCAAATGCGGCGTAACCAATGGTTGTACTCATGGGCGCTCCTGTGGCGTTTTATCGGGCGGACGGAAGTGCTCAAGCCTATGCCAATAGCGAGCAGGTCCGATTGCACAATCCTGCCGATGACTCACGCATTTCTGCTGGAATGAGATAGACCTGGCCTGGGCGGAGGTGTTCGGTACGTGATGCGCCGGGTTTTGGCAAGCGATTGCTTGTCTGTCACGCAGCGACGAAACGGTGGGTCGGGAGCAGATGCTGCCGTCAGAGTAGCGGCAAGCGGTGGGCCATCGTGCCGCCTCCCAGGCGGCTCTAGTTGCAGCGTGGCGGGCCCTGCGCAGAACCCGCCATCTCCGTTTAGGCTGCTTTCAGCTCGGCCTCACGCAGAGCCCGGTTGAGGGCGCTGAACAAGGCGCGAATGCTGGCGGTGGTGATGTTTTCGTCAATGCCGATGCCATGCAGCGGGCGCTCGCCATCCAGACGCACTTCGATATAGGCTGCGGCCCGCGCATTGCTGCCGGCACCGATCGAGTGCTCGTGGTAATCCATGATCTCCAGCTTCACGGGCAAGCCGGCGACCAGCGCTTCCAACGGCCCTTTGCCGATCCCACGCCAGTGCATGGTTTCACCCTCGCTGGTGACTTCCACCTCCACGGCGCTGGTGCCGTTTTCTTCCTGCAAACGATGGCTCTTCAGGGCGTACGGCGCCGTGGCTTGCAGGTATTCACCCTCCAGCAGGGAATAGATCTGCTTGGCGTTCATCTCCAGTCCCAGACGATCGGTTTCCTTCTGCACCACCTGGCTGAATTCGATCTGCATGCGGCGCGGCAGGCTGATGCCGTACTCCTGTTCCAGCAAGTAGGTGATGCCGCCTTTGCCCGACTGGCTGTTGACGCGAATCACCGCCTCGTAGCTGCGACCGATGTCGGCCGGGTCGATCGGCAGGTAGGGCACCTCCCAGACGCCATTCGGATCCTGCTGGCTGAAGCCCTTGCGGATGGCGTCCTGGTGGGAGCCGGAGAAGGCGGTATGGACCAGATCGCCCACATAAGGATGGCGTGGGTGCACCGGCAACTGATTGCATTCCTCAACCACCTTGCGCAGGGCATCGATGTCAGAGAAATCCAGCTGCGGATCGACGCCCTGGCTGTACATGTTCAGCGCTACGGTCACCAGATCGACATTGCCGGTGCGCTCGCCGTTGCCGAACAGGCAGCCCTCGACGCGATCCGCCCCGGCCATCAGGCCCAGCTCAGTGGCAGCCACGCCCGTGCCGCGGTCGTTGTGGGTGTGCAGGCTGATCAGCACGCAGTTGCGCTTGTTAATCTGGCGGCCGAAATATTCGATCTGGTCGGCATAGATGTTCGGCGTGGCGGCCTCAACGGTGGCCGGCAGGTTGAGGATCAGCTTCTTCCCAGGCGTCGGTTGGAATACGCCGATCACAGCGTTGCAGACCTCGACGGCGAAGTCGGTCTCAGTGGAGCTAAACACCTCGGGTGAATATTCGAAGCGCCAATCGGTTTCCGGCGCCGCATCGGCGAGACGCTTGACCACCTGCGCAGCGGCGACAGCGATGTTCACCACACCAGCCTTGTCCTGGTTGAACACGATGCGACGGAAGCTCGGCGCGGTCGCGTTGTAGTAATGAACGATGGCCCGCTTGGCACCCTTGAGCGATTCGAAGGTGCGGGTGATCAGGTCCTCGCGAGCCTGAGTCAGCACCTGAATGGTGACGTCATCCGGAATATGCCCACCTTGGATCAACTCCCGAACGAAATCGAAATCGGTCTGTGATGCCGAGGGAAAGCCCACTTCGATCTCCTTCAGGCCGATCTGCACCAGCGTCTTGAAGAAACGCATCTTCTTCGCCGCGTCCATCGGCTCGATCAGCGACTGGTTGCCGTCGCGCAAATCGGAGCTCAGCCAGATCGGAGCCTGGGTGATGGTCCGCGATGGCCAGGTACGGTCAGGCAGATTGATCACCGGAAACGCGCGATATTTGTTTGAAGGATCTTTGAGCATGGTCATGGCGATTTCCTTGAGCAGCTCCCCGAAGCGCGGCGCGAAGCAGGGAGGGCAGAGCAGGTCGATGCGTATTTATGGTCCGAATGTAGGGCGCACCTATCGGGTATTGCAACTGTCTCGAAAAAAATGGTGAAAAACACTAATAAAAATCCATAAAGGAAAATAAACAGTCGATTGGTCGCCGTAATCGAAGATTGATTGCTCGGCTCGATTGCGGCCCCGTGTCGCACTCACCCTGCACCTCGGGGCGTGCGATCATCCGGCCACGATGAGCAGTAGCCGATCCACGGCAGGATTTACGTGAGACGCAAAGGACAGTTCACAGCGGGTCTCTGGCTTGGCCTGTTTGCCATGCTGATGATCCATGTGGGTCCGCTCTATTCAGCATCGCAGCTTAAGGCTGCCCAGCACGACGCTGCAGCTCCGGTCGCGCACCAGCATCATTATCACGATGCAAAGGGTCATTCGTCAGCGCTGCATTCTCCCTCGCGCTCGGATAGCCAGCCGGCGTGGCTCGCTTCGCTCGACCTCTGTGGTTACTGTGAGCTGTTGACGCTGAGTCCGCCGTTGGTCCTGGCGTTCGCGCCTGCGTTGCCTTATTTCCCGCCTGTTTACGCACGGCTGGTTCCTCGACAGCCCCTGCCGGCCATGCCACGCCTCACCGGCGGCCATGCGCGGGCGCCACCCGTATTTCACTGCTGATTTCCGAGCCGCTAACGCGCGGTTCCTCCTAAATCTCAGAAGTGGAAGAACTTTATGTCCAGAATCACCCCTGTGCGGGCGGTAGCCTCGCGTCTGCCCGTCAACCTTTCCCTGCAGCCTTTGCGCTTGCGTTGGCAGTTGGCTCACCTCGCGCTGTTAAGCGCCTTGGCGGGCCAAGGCATGGCCGCTGAAGCCAACCCCGAATCGACCATCCAGCTCACGCCCATGATCATTACCGGCGTGGCGCAGCAGTCCCCGCTTAAAGTGGTCACCGATCCGAAGATTCCGCGCCAGCCAATGCCGGCCAGTGACGGCGCGGATTATCTGAAGACCATTCCGGGCTTCTCCGCGGTGCGCAACGGTGGAGTAAACGGCGATCCGGTGTTCCGCGGTATGTTCGGCTCTCGGTTGAAACTGCTCAGCAATGGCGGCGAAATGCTTGGTGCATGTCCGAATCGCATGGATTCGCCGAGCTCCTATATCAGCCCGGACACCTTCGACAAGCTAACCGTCATCAAAGGGCCGCAAACCGTGCTCTGGGGGCCCGGCGCTTCGGCGGCCACGGTGCTTTTCGAGCGCGAGCCGGAGCAGTTCAGCGAACCCGACTACCGCCTCAACGCCAGTCTGCTGACCGGCTCCAACGGTCGTTTCGACCGCAACCTGGATGCCGCCGTGGGTAGCACACAGGGTTACGCGCGGCTGATGGCCAACAGCTCGCAGGCTGACGACTACGCGGACGGCAATGGCGATACCGTGCCGTCGCGCTATGACAAGTGGAACACCGATGTCGCGCTCGGCTGGATGCCGGATGCGGACACCTTGGTCGAGCTGACCGCAGGCCGTGGCGACGGCTTCGCCCGCTACGCCGGACGCGGCATGGATGGCAGCCAGTTCCAGCGTGAAAGTCTCGGGCTGCGCTTCGAGAAGACCGATATCGGTGAGACCTTCTACGGGCTGGAGGCGCAGGTCTATTACAGCTACGCCGACCACGTCATGGACAACTACAGCCTGCGCGATTTCGTTCCGACAATGATGATGACCCAGCCGACCCTGTCGCGGGTCGACCGCCGCACGCTGGGTGGCCGGCTGGTCGGCACCTGGCAATGGTCCGATGTCGACTTGAAGGCCGGCATTGATGCGCAGCGCAGCGAGCATCGCAAGGTCATGAACCCGGCCGGTGCGGTCAATCAGATGGTGGCGGCGGCGGGTAGCGACGCGCTGCCCTGGGTGCCGGATGCCGTCCTGCACAGTTACGGCCTGTTCGGCGAGCTGACCTGGCAGCTCAGCGAACGTGAGAAAGTCATCAGCGGTCTGCGGCTGGATCTGCACGAGGCGACCGACGAGCGAGCATTCTTCAACAGCCATCACCCGACGCTGAAGAACATGATGGGCATGCCGGTCAGTCAGGATTGGACCAATCCGACGGCAGGGGACACCCGGCGTGACACGCTCTACAGCGGCTTCATGCGCTACGAAAAAGAGCTCGCCAGCATGCCGGTCACCGGGTACGCCGGCCTCGGTCATGCCGAACGGTTCCCTGATTACTGGGAGCTGTTCGTCTCCAACCCAGGTCCAGTCGGCAGCGTGCAGCCGCTCGATTCGGTGCGGCCGGAGAAGACCACGCAGCTGGATATCGGCCTGCAGTATGCCGATGGCCCGCTGCAAGCCTGGGTCTCCGCGTACGCCGGTTTGGTCGAAGACTACATCCTGTTCAGCTATGTGCCCGGCGTGATGCCCAGCATGCTCCGCGCGGAGGTAAGCAACATTGACGCCGCCATTGCCGGTGGCGAGATGGGCGCAAGCTACCGGTTCACCCGCAACTGGAAAGGCGATGCGAGCCTTGCCTACGCATGGGGAAAGAACCGCAGCGATGACCGTGCCATGCCGCAGATCCCACCGCTGGAGGGGCGGTTTGGCCTGACCTACGAGCGTGACGACTGGAGCACCAGTGGCCTCTGGCGAGTGGTCGCGTCGCAGAGCCGGGTTGCAAAAAACCAGGGTACCGTCGTCGGCAAGGACTTCGACGAGAGTGCCGGCTTTGGCGTGCTGGCGGTCAACGGTGCCTATCGTTTGGATCAGCACTTCAAGGTAAGCGCGGGTGTGGACAATCTGTTGGACAAAGCCTACAGCGAGCACCTCAACCTAGCCGGCAGCGCGGGCTTCGCCGACTACGGGCTCGACGCAACCCGTCGTGTCAACGAGCCGGGCCGCACCTATTGGGCGCGGATCGACATGAGCTTCTGACACGCATTGTCAGCAGACATGAGCAGCCAGCGGTGATCTTCCACTGCTGGCTGCAATCAGCCGTTTTGGGTCTTGTCGTCGTCGAGCCGGTCGCTCGGTTGGGGCAACTGCGGCATCGGTCGGCTGAGCAGCTGGCTGACCGAGCCATAGCCCTCGCGCATGTCCGCACCGCTCGGGTGCTGGAACACGCGCAGACCGAACTCGGGCAGGATTGCCAGCAGGTGATCGAAAATGTCTGACTGGATCGCCTCGTACTGGGTCCAGGCGACGGTGTTGGTGAAGCAGTAAATCTCGAGCGGCAAGCCGTCAGCGGTAGGGCTGAGCTGGCGCACCATCAGGGTCATGCCTTGGTGAATGCCTCCATGGCTGCGCAGGTAGCGCTCCACGTAGGCGCGGAAGCTGCCAATGTTGGTGATGCGTCGAGTATTCACCGGCTCCTTGCCGCGCTCTTCAAGCTTGGCATTCCACTCGTCAATCTCTCGGCGTTTTTCGGTGAGGTATTCATCGAGCAGGTTGAAACGATGCAGGCGCTCGCATTCGTCGTTGCTGAGAAAATGCACGCTTTGCTGATCCAGAAATAGGCTGCGCTTGATCCTGCGGCCTCCGCTTTCCTGCATGCCTCGCCAGTTCTTGAACGAGTCGCTGATAAAGCGCTTGGTCGGGATGTTGCTGATGGTCTTGTCCCAGTTCTGCACTTTTACCGTATGCAGAGCAATGTCGATGACATCGCCGTCGGCGTTTAGCTGCGGCATTTCCACCCAGTCGCCAACACGGATCAGGTCGTTGGAGGTGATCTGCACGCTGGCCACCAATGAAAGAATGGTGTCCTGAAATATCAGCATCAATACCGCCGCCATGGCGCCAAGGCCGGACAGCAGGATCAGCGGCGAACGGTCGATCAGGGTGGCGATGATGAGGATGGTGGCGACCGCGTACAGCACGATCTTGACCACCTGCAGATAGCCCTTGATGGGGTGCACATGCGCATCGGCGCGGCGCTGGTACATCATGTTGATGATGTCCAGCAGCGCACCCAGGGCGAGGGCGATGGTCAGCACGATGAAGCCGCCGCAGACATTGCGCACGACTGTGACGGCCGCTTCCGGTAAGCCCGGTACGGCATTCACGCCAATCGACAGCACCAACGCCGGCACGATGTTGGACAACCGGCGAATGATGCCGAAGTCCTGCAGCTGAGTTTCGCGAGTGCTGCGCAGCATTTTGTACAGACCGCGCACCAAGATGCGCTTGACCACCCAGTTGGCCAGCCAGGCCGCGAACACCAGCGCCGCGCTGGCGACCAGCGTTTCCAGTTCGGCATGCTCGCTCAGCCATTCCAGCCAGACCTTCAATTCTTCCTGCATCGTACCGCTCCGTCAGTTGGCGTCAGACCGCAACCACATGCCAGGGGCTGTCCTATTAGCGGATGAACTCGCGGCTGATCGAGCGGAAGAGGTCGGTCCCTGCCTGTTCCATCCATTCGAACGCAACCATTTCGCGCGAAACGATGCTGGCGCCGGCTTGTTGCATGCGTGCCAGACCAAGCGCTTTATCGCTGGCGCGGCGCGATCCGACAGCCTCTTCGACCACGAACACCTGATTGCCGCGAGCCAGCAGATCGAGCACGGTCTGCAGTACGCAGATATGGGTTTCGATGCCGCTAATGATGAATTGCTTGCGCTCGCCGCCGGGGCGCCTGAACAGTTCGCCATCGCGCGCTGCGGAAAAATGCAGCTTCTCGATGATCGCCTCGTCAGCCATGCCATCGCGCAGGGCTGCGATCGTAGGCCCGAGGCCCTTGCTGTACTGCTCGGTGACCAGCACCGGCACACCGACGCGTTGGGCGACCTGGATCAGCCAGGCGCTGTGCTCGGCCAACGTGGTGTGGTCTTCGATGGCGGGAAATAGCCTTTCCTGAATGTCGATGATGACAAGCGTCGAATTCTGCGCATTGATGAGCATATGGGGTCCTTGGGGCGGGTCAGGGTTTGAACGCACCGATGAAGATCGACGGGTCGACCCGTGCATCGTTTAGGCTGACGTTCCAGTGTAGATGCGGGCCGGTGGCTCGGCCGGTGGAGCCGACCTTGCCGAGCATGGCACCACGGGAAAGCTCGTCGCCGACCTTCACATCAATCTGCGACAAATGACAGAACATGCTGATCAGGCCTTGGCCGTGGTCGACGAACACGGTTTTGCCATTGAAGAAATAATTGCCGCTGAGAATGACCTTGCCGGCAGCCGGTGTCTTGATCGGTGTACCGGTCTTCGCAGCGAAATCCAGCCCGGAATGCGGGTTGCGCTCTTCACCATTGAAGAAGCGGCGCAGCCCAAATGGCGAGGACAGCGGGCCGTTGACCGGCTTGTCGAATAAGAGGTTACTGGGCTGGCGCGGGCTGAACTGCCTATAGGCCCGTGTCTGTTCGTCCAGTTCGCGCTCGATACGCTTGAGGTCGGCGGGGTTGGGGTTGACCTGGCGCTGGTTCTTTAAGGTGATGCGCTGTTCGCGGTAGGTGCGCGGTTCGACACGGAAGCTATGTGCCTGGCCGTCGACTTCCAGCGAGTGCTGACCGGCTTTGACCGACAGTGGAACGCCGACAATGGCGATCCAGCGCTGGTCATCTTCGCGTACCACCAGCACGGGTTTGCCGTCGTACCGTGCTTTCGGCGCGCTGGCATCGTTACCCAGGTCGATTACCGCAACGCCCCCCGGTACGGGTTTGTTGAGCAGACGGGTGAGAAAACCTTCGGCGTGGACGGGAAGTGAGAGGCAGAGCAGCAGGGCAAGAGCAAAACGCATAAGAGTCCTGGGCAGAAAGTGGGTTAGTCCAGCAGTGACAAGGTGACGGGCGTCTGATGGTTGTCTTCGACCCTGACGTCCAGCTCGCCTTCGCCCAGACGCGCCCTGAGTCGTTGGCCGGGCTGGGTCTGGCCCGCATGCCGAATGGCCTGGCCGCGTTCGTCGAGCAGGATGCTGTAGCCACGTGACAAGGTGGCGAGCGGGCTGACGACATTCAGCGTCTGCGCCAGTCCCTGTAAATGTTGGCGATGGCCTTTCAGGGTGTCCTGCATCGCCCGGGGTAGGCGGCCGGACAGATGATCGAGGCGTTGGCGCAACAGGTTCAGGTTTCGGCCTGGGTGCTGGCCCGCAAGGCGTGTTTCGAGGCGGGCGAGGCGTTCCTGCCCGGCGCCTAGCCGACGGTCGATGCCGCGCAGCAGGCGTTGTTCGAGATCGTCGATGCGCTGGGCCTGTTGTTGCAGACGCTCGCCGGGGTGTCGCAGCCGGCGTGTCAGGCCTTCGAGGCGAGATGCCTCGCGGTGTAAACGGTCCCGCATCCGCAGCAGCAAGCGCTGGCGCAGGCCATCGAGTCGCTGGCGCACGTCGGCGCTGCTGGGAGCCAGGAGTTCGGCCGCGGCTGACGGGGTCGGTGCGCGCACATCGGCAACGAAGTCGGCAATGGAAACGTCGGTTTCATGGCCCACGGCGCAAACGATCGGCGTCTCGCAGGCTGCCACGGCGCGTGCGACCAGCTCTTCGTTGAAGCACCACAGGTCTTCCAATGAACCGCCGCCGCGCGCCAGGATCAGCGCATCGAAGCCGCCACGGTCGGCCAGTTCTAGTGCGCGGACGATTTGTGCCGTCGCTTCGCGACCCTGGACTGGGGTCGGTACCAGCGTCAGGGCAACATGCGGCGCACGTCGACGGAACACCGAAATGATGTCGCGGATCACCGCACCGGTGGGCGAGCTGACGATGCCAATACGTTGCGGGTGAGCGGGCAGGGCGCGCTTGCCGGAGGCGTCGAACAAGCCTTCGGCGCTTAACTTGTCTTTTAGCGCTTCGAAGGCCAGGCGTAGCGAGCCGTCGCCCGCTGGCTCGACGTTGTCGAGAATCAACTGATAGTCGCCGCGGCCCTCGAACAAGGACACCCGTCCGCGCACTTTCACCGCGAGGCCGTCGCGCAATGCCTGACGCACACGCAAGGCGTTCTGTCGGAACAGCGCGCAGCGCACCTGCGCACTCTTGTCCTTCAGCGTGAAGTAGACGTGGCCGGATGCCGGCTTGGACAGGTTGGATATTTCGCCTTCTACCCACACCTGGGCGAAGACATCTTCGAGCAGCAGCCGCGCGCGACCGTTGAGCTGGCTGACGGTCAGCACTTCACGGTCGAGATTGAGGCGTTGGAAAGGATCTTTGAGCATGCCGGGATGATAAGGGAAAGTATGGTTAGGCGCTGAGGGCGAATGGCCAAACGGACAACAGGCGACGCCGCGTCGTTGACCTGCGCTGAGTAGTCATTAAGCTGCGCCGCTTTCTTCGCCTCCTTTCGAGTCAGTCATGAGTCATAGTCAAGCGATCGTCGTGCCGCGTATCTCATCCTTTCCTGGCCATGAAGCCAAGGCGCGAATGATCCTGCGTTGGCTTGCCGAGCGGCGCATCGTCGAGGCGCTGCCAACTACCTGTGGGCGCGGTGTTGGCGGCATGGCCTATGCGCTTGGATCGGGTGCGCGCAACGTTGTGCTGCAGCCTGAGCGGTTGCCGTTCGCTGAGCCGATCAATGGCTTGGAGGTCGTGACCAAGCGCTGCATCTACACGCCGACCCGGGCGTTTGCCGAGGAGGCCGGATGCCCTGAATGTCGGCAAGAGATTGGTGAGGCGCTGTTCGAGAGTCTCGACGAGTGGATGCCTGCACAGACCGACACCTTCACCTGTCCGGAATGCGGGTACGAGGATGACATCAACGGCTTCCTGTTCATTCCTGCCTGCGGCTTTTCTAATCTTGGCTTCATCTTCAACGGTTGGGGCGAGGCTGTATTTGCGCAGTCCTTTCTTGACGAGTTCGCTGGACGGCTGGGATTCAAGGTGGCGGTGGTGGTTGCGTAGGGGTGACCGCTCAGTCATTTTTTCGACGTAGCGAAGCGGAACGCGCGCGGCGGACCTTACAACTGCATTGAGCGTAATGGTATGCGTGGGTATAATGCCGCGCTTCCTTTTTCCCGCCTGGGAGCCCCCGCCATGCTGCGTATCAGCCAAGAAGCCTTGACTTTCGATGATGTTCTCCTGATCCCGGGATATTCCGAGGTCCTGCCGAAAGATGTCAGCCTCAAGACCCGCCTGACCCGCGAAATCGAGCTGAACATTCCCCTTGTTTCGGCGGCAATGGACACCGTCACCGAAGCCCGTCTGGCCATCGCCATGGCGCAGGAAGGCGGCATCGGCATCATTCACAAGAACATGAATGTCGAGCAGCAGGCCGCTGAGGTGCGCAAGGTCAAGCGCCACGAAACGGCCATCGTTCACGATCCGGCGACCGTGACGCCTGAAACCAAGATCAGCGAACTGCTGCGCAAGGCGCGGGAGCTTGGTTTCTCTGGCTTCCCTGTGGTCTCGGGCAAAGAGCTGGTGGGTATCGTCACCGGGCGCGACCTGCGCTTCACACCGAACGTCGGTGATTCGGTTGCCGCGATCATGACGCCGAAGGAAAAGCTGATCACCGTTCAGGAAGGCACCGGGCTCGAGGAAATCAAAACCAAACTCTACGAGCACCGCATCGAAAAGATGCTGGTAGTCGACGGCAACTTCCACCTGCGCGGCCTGGTGACCTTCCGTGATATCGAGAAGGCCAAGACTTACCCGCTGGCCTCCAAGGATGATCAGGGCCGCCTGCGTGTCGGTGCTGCCGTTGGGACTGGCGCTGATACGGCTGAACGTGTCGAAGCGTTGGCTGCTGCCGGCGTCGACGTGATCGTTGTAGACACCGCACACGGCCATTCCCGCGGCGTGCTCGACCGCGTTCGCTGGGTGAAGGATAACTTCCCGCAGGTGCAGGTCATTGGCGGCAACATCGCCACGGCCGAAGCTGCGCTGGATCTGGTCAAGGCCGGCGCCGACGCGGTCAAGGTCGGCATCGGCCCGGGCTCGATCTGCACCACGCGTATCGTCGCCGGTGTCGGTGTACCGCAGATTTCCGCTATCGCCAACGTGTCGGCTGCCCTTGAAGGCACCGGCGTGCCGATGATCGCCGATGGCGGCATCCGCTTCTCCGGTGACCTGTCCAAGGCTATCGTCGCCGGTGCCAATGCCGTGATGATGGGCTCGATGTTCGCCGGTACCGAGGAAGCTCCGGGCGAGATCGAGCTGTTCCAGGGCCGCTCCTACAAGGCCTACCGCGGCATGGGCTCGCTGGGCGCCATGTCCCAGGCGCAGGGTTCGTCGGATCGTTACTTCCAGGACTCCTCCGCTGGCGCCGAAAAGCTGGTGCCGGAAGGCATCGAAGGGCGCGTGCCGTACAAGGGCTCGCTGGCGGCAATCATTCACCAGCTGATGGGCGGCCTGCGCGCCTCCATGGGCTATACCGGTAGCGCGACCATCGATCACATGCGCACCCACCCGCAGTTCGTGCGCATCACGGGTGCCGGCATGGCCGAGTCCCATGTGCATGATGTGCAGATCACCAAGGAAGCGCCCAACTACCGGGTTGGTTGATATTTCTGTCGCTGGAGGCTGATCGCCAAGCGGCTGGATGGGCTATGCCTCGTTCAGCCGCTTGCGTTCAGCCTTCAGCCATTTTTCCCAGGGGAAAAAAATGGCCCATCAAGACATTCACGCTCACCGCATCCTGATTCTGGACTTCGGCTCGCAGTACACCCAGCTGATCGCCCGTCGCGTGCGCGAACTCGGCGTCTACTGCGAATTGCATCCGTTCGACATGAGCGATGAGGACATTCGCGACTTCGCGCCGCGCGGCATCATCCTGGCTGGCGGCCCGGAGTCGGTGCACGCCGAAGGTAGCCCGCGCGCGCCGCAGGCCGTGTTCGATCTCGGTGTACCGCTGTTCGGTATCTGTTACGGCATGCAGACCATGTCGGAGCAGCTGGGCGGCAAGGTGCAGGGTTCGGATGAGCGCGAGTTCGGTTACGCGCGCGTCGATCTGGTTGGCAAGTCCAAGCTGTTCGACGGCATCGAAGATCACATGGATGATGACGGCGTGTTCGGCCTCGACGTCTGGATGAGCCACGGCGACAAAGTAACGACGCTGCCGGAAGGCTTCCACATCCTGGCCAGCACACCGAGCTGCCCGATTGCTGCCATGGGTGATGATGACCGTCGCTACTATGGCGTGCAGTTCCACCCGGAAGTGACCCATACCCGTCAGGGCGGGCGCATTCTGTCGCGTTTCCTGCTGGAAATCTGCGGCTGCGAAGCGCTGTGGACGCCGTCCAACATCGTCGATGATCTGGTCGAGCAGGTTCGCAATCAGGTCGGTTCGGCCAACGTGCTGCTGGGCCTGTCCGGTGGCGTCGATTCGTCGGTCGTTGCGGCGCTGTTGCACAAAGCCATCGGTGATCAACTGACCTGCGTGTTCGTCGACAACGGCCTGCTGCGTCTGCACGAAGGCGACCAGGTAATGGCGATGTTCGCTGAGAACATGGGTGTCAAGGTGATCCGTGCCGACGCCGAGGCACAGTTCCTCGATAACCTCGCCGGCGAAGCTGATCCGGAAAAGAAGCGCAAGATCATCGGCCGTACCTTTATCGATGTGTTCGATGCCCAGGCCAGCAAGCTCGACAACATCCAGTACCTCGCTCAGGGCACCATCTACCCGGACGTCATCGAGTCCGCTGGTGCCAAGAGCGGCAAGGCCCACGTGATCAAGTCGCACCACAACGTCGGTGGCCTGCCGGAGGAGATGAACCTCAAGTTGGTCGAGCCCCTGCGCGAGCTGTTCAAGGACGAGGTCCGCAAGATCGGCCTTGAGCTCGGCCTGCCTTACGACATGGTCTACCGCCATCCCTTCCCAGGCCCGGGCCTGGGCGTGCGCATCCTCGGCGAGGTGAAGAAGGAGTACGCCGACCTGCTGCGTCGCGCGGACCACATCTTCATCCAGGAGCTGCGCAACTTCGACTGGTACCACAAGACCAGCCAGGCCTTCGTGGTGTTCCAGCCGGTTAAGTCGGTGGGTGTCGTCGGCGATGGTCGCCGCTACGCCTGGGTCGTCGCCCTGCGTGCGGTAGAAACCATCGACTTCATGACTGCACGCTGGGCACATCTGCCGTATGAGCTGCTGGAGAAGGTCTCCAACCGCATCATCAACGAAATCGACGGTATCTCACGCGTGACGTACGACGTATCGAGCAAGCCGCCAGCGACTATTGAGTGGGAGTGATATCAGGTCCTTCGAGGACTATCGATACCTATCGATAAGGTGCTGTAACGTGTTGATTTATAATAAAATACGTCGCGTCACCTATCGGTAGCTATCGCCAGGCAGCGGGATGGTTTGGCGGTACTGGTAACGGTAAGAACCGAAGGCCGGATTCGGACCCTCCCGTTTACTATCGAGACCAAACCGGTCTTTGACGGTAAATCTCTCCTCCGGAAAGCTTCCGTCATGCGGCTTTCCCGGCATCAGCAGGTCTCCTGAGCCTGGACGGTAAAAGCCGTCCTGAACAGGAGGAAAACCTCAATGCTGACCGACACCGCACTGCGCAAACTAAAGCCCAAAGCCAAGCCCTACAAGGCTTCCGATCGCGACGGGATGTACGTAACGGTATCGCCCGGCGGTACCGTCACCTTTCGCTACGATTACCGTCTCAATGGACGCCGGGAAACGCTGACCATCGGACGGTATGGGCCAGCGGGGATTTCATTGGCCATGGCGCGCGAAAAGCTGCTGGATGCCAAGCGAATGGTTGCTCAAGGCATATCTCCCTCCTTGGAAAAACAGCGAGCCAAGCGGCGACTGACAGCTGCCAAGTCGTTTGGCGACATGCTGAAGAGATGGCTGACCGATACGCGTATGGCCGACAGCACGCGATCCATGCGTAAGAGCATCATTGATCGCGACATCCTGCCGGTCTTCGAGAGCCGTCTCCTGACCGAAATCACTGCAGACGATCTCCGCATGCTCTGCGCCAAGGTGAAGGGGCGTGGTGCGCCGGCAACGGCCGTCCACATTCGCGACATCGTGAAGCAGGTCTTTGCGTTTGCAATCCTGCACGGTGAGAAAGTGGAGAATCCGGCCGACGGTGTTAAGGCAGCATCGATCGCCACCTTCGTGCCGAAAGACCGAGCGCTGACCCCGACCGAGATTCGCCTGGCTTTTCACCAGTTGGAGTCGATTGCGGCGTACCCCACCATTCGATTGGCCTTGCGCCTGGTACTGCTGACCTTGGTGCGTAAAAGCGAGCTGATCGAAGCTACTTGGAATGAGGTGGATTTTGAGAACGCCACGTGGACGATCTCCAAGCAGCGTATGAAGGGACGCAATCCCCACGTGGTTCATCTGTCGCGCCAGGCTCTGGATATCTTTGTGGCATTGCATACGTGTGCTGCAGGATCGAGGTTCGTGCTGCCCTCTCGCTACGACATCCACCGTTGCATGTCGCACGCGACCTTGAACCGAATCACGCAACTAATCGCATCGCGTGCCAAGGAAGCAGGGCTGCCGCTGGAGCCGTTTACGGTGCACGACCTGCGCAGGACTGGCTCTACGCTACTCAACGAAGTGGGCTTCAACGGTGACTGGATCGAGAAGTGCCTGGCGCATGAGGACGGGCGTTCCTCGCGCTCGGTCTACAACAAGGCCGAATATGCGGAGCAGCGGCGCCACATGTTGCAAGAGTGGGCAGACATGGTTGATGCCTGGATCGATGGTCGGACTCACCTTCCGAAGCTGTTGCCGGACAATGTGTCCGTGCCGGTATTGAGTGCAGCCGTATAAAGGAATGGACAGGTTGTCAGTTGACAACCTGTCGAAGCATACGAATACTGGAGACCATCCATGGCCCGTCCTTCACATCCTAAGAAAGAGATCGAAGAAGCGCTTAAACATGCCGAAGGGCAGGGGTGGCGCATCGAAGTTGGCGGCAGTCACGCCTGGGGGCGGATTTACTGTCCCTATAACGACGAGGAATGTCGCTGCGGCGAGTTCTGCATCACCAGCGTGTGGAGTACGCCGAAGAACCCCAGCAACCATGCACGCGCCTTACGCCGCGTGGTGGACAACTGCACCACGCATCGTACGCAGCAGGATACTGCCGACGGTGCAGAGGAGTAGCACGATGGAATACACCTTCACCCTGAAATACCAACTCGCTGAGGACGACCGTACCCCGGATATTCTGGTCGAGCGCCTTGGCGAAGCGGGCTGCGACGATGCTCTGGTCGGCATCGGCCAGCCGGGTCGGCTGGCTCTGGAGTTCACTCGAGAGGCGGAGAGTGCGGATGCGGCTGTGCGCAGTGCACTGGCCGATGTGCGCCATGCAGTGCCCTCAGCTAGGTTGATCGAGGTCGCCCCTGATCTGGTTGGTCTAACCGACGTGGCCGAAATGGTTGGGGTATCGCGACAAAACATGCGCAAGCTGATGCTGGCCAATCCGGGCAGCTTCCCCGCACCGGTGCACGAGGGCAGTGCGTCAATCTGGCACCTGGCGGACGTGCTGGCCTGGTTGCAGACCAAGGGCAGCTACTCGCTGGCCTGGGATGTTCTGGAGGTGGCTCAAGTGGCTTTGCAGGTCAATCTGGCGAAGGAAAGTCGGCGTCTACCTCGCTCGACTTCTACGGAGCTGGAAGCTCTAGTTGGCTGAGGCCTGCATCGGCCGCATACCTAATCTGAGCTCGACCGAACCGGGCGGGTTTTCCGTAGGCGGACATCCGGGCCACTGATGTTTTTACGAGGCGCCTGCTTGCGCTCCTCGATCCACGCCTCCACCTCAGCTAAGTCCCATACGACGCAACGCGGTGTCAGGTTAAAGCGTCTAGGGAACTCGCCACGACGCTCCATCTCGTAGATGGTCGTTTCGGACAGAGGGATGATCTGTCTTAGCTCTTGTCGCCGGATGGTGCGCCGAAACGGTAGGGGGCTTTGCTTCGGAAACTGTGGTAGCACGTCGTAGCCGTCTGTCTCTGGAATGGGCAGTGGCTCGCTGTTTTTAGAAATCAGTAAGCTGGGCATAGGCGATTGTGGCTCCACGTTGACTAAGGGAGTCTGCGGAAGCGGCATGGTGCGGTTCGGTACCTATCGAGACAACCTGTTGCAGCGTAGAGGAACGAAACCTAGATCCATCTGCAATGCCCTTGTAGTCGCGGGATTCAGTTGATGCCAGCGAGCGAAGGACAACACCACCACGAAGGCTTACGGGCAATTGCAGCCGGTCACGACTGGCAGCTACCGGCCAAAAGCGGGCATCCAGCGCTGCGGAAGCGCGAGCTGTGCAATACCCAAAGCTCACGCCGACACTCCTAGCGCGCTTGGTCACAGATGCGTGTCAACCGCTCATCCACTACGCTGACCTCCATTTGTATAACCACGTCCGTAATGTCCGCGCGTGCTAGTGTCCTTGATCGTATCCTGGGCCATGACAGGGGGGGAATTTGCTTACTGACCATAAAATTGATGACACGGTGGCTATGTGCGAGAACGAGCCGATCCATATCCCGGGTAGTATCCAACCGCACGGCTATCTGCTGTGCATGCGGGAAAGTGACCTGTCGGTAACGCATGTCAGCACCCAATGTGGTCGAACTCCTTCAGGTTGATATACCAAGTATCTTGGGTAAATCGCTAGCCTGGTACTTCGGCAGCAGCTTCGCTCGTAAGGTCGTCAATGCGCTTGACCAAGAAATCTTGGCGGACGCCAACCCAATATTGCTGTCGGTCAGCGAACAAGCCTTCGACGGCATTCTGAGCCGCGCCCAAGGGCTAGTTATTCTCGAGCTAGAGCCGCATCAGGAGATCCCGCCAACTGCGCAGGTACTGGCGCGCGCCATTCGTAAATTGCAGGCAGCGCCTGATTTGGACGTACTGAAGCAGGTGGCAGTGACCGAGCTTCGGCGTATGACCGGTTTCGACCGAGTAATACTCTACCGCTTTGGCCCAGGGGGAGACGGAGAGGTGTGGGCCGAGGCCAAAGTAAAAGGCCTCGATCCGTTCCTAGGGTTGCACTTTCCGGTGTCAGATATACCGAAGCAGGCCCCCGAGCTGTATCTCCTGAACTGGATCCGGCTCATCCCCAATTCCACGTACACGCCGGTGCCCATCGTGGCAGGCGTAGACTCGGATAAGCATTAATAGCTTTATCCAGGCCGACGCAAACCAGTCACCGATGACCTGGCCATTTTGTACAGGACGTGAATAGATTTACGATCTGGCCAACAAGCCGTGTATAGGGTCAGCTGCCGTCGGCACCAGCGGAGACTGCGGGAGTGGGCAGGCGAATCTCCGTCTAAGCCTTCAGAGGCTTCAGGAGAGGTCAACGGGGTGAATACAGATTTCTGGTGTATCGAACTTCGGTTGTGGGCAGCGCACGGCCTGGCATCTTTCAGCAATAAGCTCACTGCCAGGCGGAAAGTAGATGTGCGTTTCGCCACTGTTTAGATACTCGGCGACGACAGACGCTTGATCTTGCCAAAGCTGAGGTTCCAGGTCTGCCAGGTCTTCCTTTATCCACTGAAGATTCTGGTAAACATCTTGACCACGGCCGAGGTATTTGCGAAACCAAATATCCATTATCTAGTTCATCAAAAATCAATGGCCCTCACTATATCCCATGACCGCTGCGCCAACGCGCCGCCCTGCGCTGTAAAGCTCGATCCTCGTCACGGTCCCTACTGCGCCTTGGTTGCGGGCATCGCTAACCTTTACCTATGGGAAGGGTGCTGCACATCCATCAGGGCCACTTGTCCTGATTCAATGCGTCAGCTCTAGCGGAGATGGCTTTCCGATCCGCAATGATTGCCCAAGCAATGTCTGCAACCACCAACAAGCAACACACTGAAAATATCCATTCCATCCAAAAGTTCTCAAGTAATCGGCCCTGATTTCGTGCAAGTTTTCGGTGAATTCTGGAAAAGCTTTAGTCCGCTCATCTGGTTACGGATCTAGCCCAATCCTGCACCGCTGACAGCTTCACGGCGCACTACCTAGTTTCATTGAAAACGGACCGGGCAAATGCAAAAAGCCCCGCCGAAGCGGGGCTCTATTGCGTGCGTTCTATTCCGTGTATTCCAGACGCCGCGCTCCACGCGGTGGTCCCTCAGCCATCCAGGCCCCGTGCGCGTCCTGCGTCATTGCGAGCGAACTATGAGCCTGAACATGGGGATTAGCTACAGCCAAAAGCTGGCGACGTTTGTAGGTTATGGCTTACAGCTGAAACACTTGTGACGATCAATCAGGGAGGCTTGCTTAACTAAAGATTAAAGGAAATCTGGCACTAAAGAAGCACAACAATCGATCCGGGGGCGCGTCGTCTTTTAGAATTTCGCCCAGCCCCAATATCAGCGATCATGGTTCCTCAAGCCATCGCTAGCGACGGTCGCTTCCTTTGCAAGGAGTACGATTCGTGGACAGAAAAGGCGATGACCCTACTGAAGCAATTTTCGCTTCTGCGTACGCTTCATCAGCGCCTAGCTAACAGCGGCAAGAAATAAATGAGGGTTTTAGTGCCGACAAAGAGTATGAACAAATGGCCAGACAAGCCCAAGAACATGCGGAAGCACTGAAAAACCTGGTCTCGGCGTTGCCGGTGCCGTAGCTGACATTTCTTTATCGCCATCACCTCGCGATGTCGCACAGGCTATCTGAACCAGCTTCTGATGCACCGACGGCTTAGAACAGACTTAGCAGCAGGTGGTCAGCTTGTTTACCGGTGACCTCGATGCGAAACAACAATAGGGTCGCCAACCTTACTGGCCTGGGTATAACGCCCTTGGGTCAAACCGAGATGGCCTCATGCGCAAAACATCGGAAGCGCGTAAAGAGTTTGCGGTCGCGCTCGTTACCCCTATGGGCGCAGCTTTAGCCGCGATACTTGCGCTCGCTTCATTGGTGGCCCACCGGAGCAGCATAACGTTGCTTGAGCTCATTCCGAGCGAAACCATCGCCTTGTCGACCGGTTTAGGCGTGCTTCTCGCGGCCATTGCTCTGCCGCTGTGTTGTCCGTCGAGCAGTCAAACCCGAAAAACTATTGGCCGTATCGCAGCTACGATGGCGCTTGTTTTTGGCTTGGTAACGGTCGGCTTCTACATGGCACTCGCGGTTATTCCGTCAGAGCTTGAGACGTTCACTATCACCGTGGCGCCGAAAACCCAGCAGCTAAGTCCTGCCAGCGGGCTTGGTCTGGTTTTCATCAGCGTCGCAATTTTCGCTCTTTCCGCCACGCGTGAAGAGCTCAGGTGCTGGGCTGGGCCCAGTGCGGCCGGTACTTTGGTGGTGGCGCTTGCTGTGCTTATAGGCCGGGCATTTGGCCTGAGCGTTGACTACGGTTTGAGCTCTTGGGGCGGGACGGCAATCTCTACGGGCACAGCTCTAACAGCGCTAGCTCTAGGGGTGATGTGCGCTGACTCGTCACGTGGGCTTGTCGGCTTGCTCATGAGTGGCACATCGGCCGGCCATCTTGTACGCCGGCTGGCTTCGGCGTGCTTTCTTGCCTCACTAATAGTCGGCTGGCTGGTGCTATGGGGCCAAAAGCTGGGACTATTTGGTTTTGCCTTCGGTACGGCCTTGTTAGTGGCTTTGCTGATTGTCCTTTTGATCGGGCTCATCACTAGGCAAGCAGCGGTGCTGCAAGAGGCAGAGGCCGAACGTGAACGGCTTCTTGGTGGCGAACGCGATGTTCATCGGCGATTGATCGATGTGCTTGAAAGCATCACTGATGCATTCTTTGCCCTAGATAGGCAATGGTGCTTTACCTATCTCAACCATGAAGCGGAGCGCCTGCTGCATCGGCCCCGCGAAGCGCTGATTGGCCGCTTGATCTGGCACGAATTTCCGGGAGTGATAGGCGCTACGCTAATGCACCAGGTGCTTGCCATGAACGAGAATGAACCGATTCAGTTCGAGGAATACTACCCAGCCCTTGGAGTCTGGTTCGACATACGCATATTTCCCAACGTCGATGGTGTTTCCGTCTATTTTCGCGACGTGACAGAACGAAAGCACGCGCAAGAGCAGATCCGGGAAAGCGAGGCGCGCTATCGCCTATTGGTTGACATGATTCCACAGCATATCTGGACCACCGATTCAGAAGGTATTTACACGTACCACAGCCGCCAATGGCACGAGTACACCGGTACTACTCCCGAGCAAGCGCAGGGACAAGGATGGCTAGAATTTGTCCACCACGATGAGCGCGACGCCGTGCGTATAGAGTGGCAAGACTCGCTAAAAACCGGTAAGCCATTCACTGTTGAGCTCCGGATGATACGTAACGACGGTGACCATAGTTGGTTCCTATGCCAGGCAATGCCTTTGCGGAACGCCGCCGGGAAACCCACTCGCTGGTTCGGTACCCTGACCGACATCTCGGAGCACAAACAGTTAGAACATCAGCGAGGGCAGCTCTTAGCATTCGAACAGATTGCACGCGCCGAGGCCGACGAACGCCACGCGCAATTACAGCGGGTGACCGAAAGCCGCGCGCGGCTGATCTGGGGATTCAGCCACGACGTCCGTAACCCGCTAAGCGTGGCAGACAGCTACGCTTGGCTACTAGAAGGCGGCCGGAAGGGACAACTCACGTCCGAACAATGCGTCGCCGTAGCGGGTATTCGCAGCGCGATCCAAACGTCCCTTCGCCTAATCGAAGATCTGCTCGAACTAGCGCGAGCAGAATCCGGGGAACTCGAAATTTGCCCAATCGTGTGTGACATTTGCGCCACGATCAGGCACTTGGCTGAGGACTTCTGCGCCCAGGCTTTAAAAGCGAAGATCGAGCCGCACATCACCCTGCCGAGACGCCTATGCGTCGAAACAGATCCGGCACGAGTAGAGCAGATTCTAGCTAATCTGCTCTCTAACGCCATCAAGTACGCACCTGGCAGCAGCGTCACGATCGCAGCACAGGAGTACGAAGCAGGAGGGCCCAGGCCCGGCCGTTGGGTGGGCGTCAGCGTCGGTGACACCGGCCCAGGTATTTCCCCGGATAAGCAGGTCCTGATTTTCGATGACTATAAGCGCTTAGAGCCTGATGCTCAGCAAGGTGCCGGTATTGGCCTAGCCATCAGTCTCCGTATTGCTCGCCTGCTCGGCGGAGACCTCACAGTCGAGAGCAAGGTCGGGATCGGTTCACGTTTCACACTTTGGCTGCCCGATCCGAATTGATCTCAACAGGGCACGCAATATTCAGCCCATGCAACTAAGCGAGCACCTGCGGATAGGTTCGCTTTGGCTCAGCTAAGCTCGAACGAAACTGCCATGCGCGGAAGGGATTAGACGCATGCCCCACTGCCCATCTACGTGCAGCTTGACCAGCTCGATAGCTGACAGGCGCGCCTCGAAATCCGTGCTGTAGTATTTAGGAGAGTCAAAGGTATCTCCAACAACCCAACCAGCGACTTGATTGATGTCGACGCGATACGTCCATCGTTCTTTGCCTACGACTGTTCCTACCAGAACCAAAATGTAGTTGACTCTGCGGTAGCGGCCCTCAATGCGAAGTCCGAACTCTGCCATGACTATCACCCCTTCGGCCACGATGGAATCTACGCGCTTTCGTACTTTACCCGACTGGTTAGATTCAGAATCACAGAACGCCCTTTCAGCCTGGCGGGTTATAGGGGGATGGCCAGCGGGTTGCGTGAATGGGTGTGCTAACAATGAGCCGTGAGGGCCCTAAAGGGACGGCCTAAACCTCTAACGACCGCTTTTGGCCGGTTAGCGATTACTGCTCTGGCTAGCCATGTTTGTCCTCCCACATGTGGAGGACTTGCCATGAACATCATTGCTACCTGCAGCCGTCAGCCCTGGAACAAAGGCAAGTTGGTCGGGCAGAAAACCCCGCTCCGACTGAAAGATATCTGGGCCATCCGAGTAAGGCTTCAAATCGCAGAACGAACCCGGGATCTGGCTCTGTTCGATCTGGCTATCGACAGCAAGCTTCGAGCCTGCGACTTAACCAAGCTCCGTGTGTGCGACGTTGCTCATGGCGAGCATGTGTCATCACGAGCAATGGTTATGCAGCAGAAAACGAAGCGACCAGTGCAGTTCGAGATTACCGAGCAAACACGGTCTGCTCTCGCGGCCTGGATACATCAAGCCCAGCTCCGTAGCCAGGACTGCCTTTTCCCGAGCAGGCTGCATACATCGGACCATCTATCCACTCGTCAATACGCTCGTATCGTCAAAAGCTGGGTAAAAGCCATTGGCCTTGATCCAGCGATGTATGGCACTCACACGATGAGACGTACGAAGGCATCACTGATCTATCGCAGGACGAAGAACCTGCGAGCAGTTCAACTGCTGCTAGGCCATACGAAACTGGAGAGCACCGTTCGATATCTGGGTATTGAGGTCGATGACGCCTTGGAGATGGCGGAGCAGACCGAGGTCTAACCATGCATAGCGACGGCCGAAGCTAAGCCGTCGCTAACCGGCCAAATGCTGGCCCACCTTACGAAGCGGATCTGCCCTGTTAAGCTGCCATACTGTGCATACTGCGTGAGGGCGGATCTATGACTAGTACATCTGAGAGCTGGCGAGTTGTATGCCAAGACCCTGGGGATGGCAGCGGAGACGTCATTGTTGAGCTTCCATCCGAGCTACTTCAGCAGCTCGGATGGGGCCTGGGCGATGAGCTGACAGTTGAGGCGGAAGAGAAAAACATCTGCCTGAAACTCAAGCAACGCGCTGAGGGCCCTTCGTCATAACAATCGAGACAATTTCTGATTGCGGTTGACTGCGTTGCTCCAAGAGCGGCTGCGGGCGGCCAACAGCGGTCCTTGGCTGCGGGTGCGCGGTACGCGGTACGCGATTCGGCCCGAAGGAGCCCTCAAGTAGCGATACAGTCGAATCGCACCTACCATGACGCACTAGAATCAGTAGATTGGTTTCCGCTAGACAAGGAGGGTCAAAGTGCATCTTGTGCGTGTTCGCGTCCGGAACTTCAGAGGCATCGCCTACGGTGAGGTCCACCTCGATGGACACACTGCTTTTATCGGTGACAACAACGCCGGCAAGTCCACATTGCTGGAAGCGGTGGACTTGGTACTTGGCCCGGAGCGCCTGAATCGTCGCCCTGTAATCGATGAGCACGATTTCTATGCCGGTACGTACGTAGACCCGGCCAAGAACGAGGTCGTCCCGATCCAGGTCGAGGTTATTGTAGCGGGACTCTCTGATGAGCAACTGCGGCATTTCCGGGACCATATCGAGTGGTGGGATACACAGACCAAGGCATTGCTTGTAGGGGCACCCCCGGAGGGAACAGACGCGCCCCATGTCCGAGCGGCGATACGCGTCTTCTTCAACGGTTGGTATGACGTAGATGAGGACGACTTCGCTGGGGATACCTATTACGCCACTCCCGACATGCCGGATGGCTCCTACCCCCGGTTCTCTGCGCCCGACAAACGAAAATGCGGTTTTCTTTATCTGCGCACGCTGCGGACCGGAGCTCGAGCACTCAGCCTGGAACGAGGCTCATTGTTGGACGTGATCCTTCGGCTGAAGGAAACACGACTGACTATGTGGGAGGATTTGCTCGACCAGCTGAGGGCACTGCCAGTTGGAGAGACCGAGGACATCGGCGAATTGCTTGTCGCAGTCCGAGATGCAGTACGGCACTACGTACCATCCGACTGGGCAGAGCAACCCCACATGCGGGTTTCGGACCTCACTCGCGACATGCTCCGTCGAACCCTGACTGTTTTCATGGGTACTGGAGCGAAAAGGCCGGACGGCTCAGTCTATTCCGCCCCATATCAGCACCAAGGCACTGGCACGATTAACACGCTGGTATTGGCTTTGCTTTCGATCATCGCCGAACTCAAGCAAAGCGTGATCTTCGCGATGGAAGAGCCAGAGATCGCGCTTCCTCCGCACACCCAGAAACGAATCATCAATTCGCTGCGCCAAAAGTCGGCACAGGCCATCTTCACCTCCCACTCACCGTACGTGCTGGAGGAGTTCGAGCCTGCCCAGGTAGTGGTTCTCAAGCGCACGGCCGGTGTCATGACCGGGGTTCCCGCTACATATCCGCCAGCAGTCAAGCCCAAGGCCTATCGCACAGAATTCAAAGCACGGTTCTGCGAAGCCCTGCTGGCCCGCTACGTACTTGTACTTGAGGGCCGTACGGAGTTCGACGCATTGCCTGCCGCTGCCCGCCGGCTCGCCGAGCTGGATCCCACGCGATTCAAATCGCTCGAAAACCTAGGAGTGGCTATCGTCGACGCCCGCGGCGAGACCAATGTCGCGCCACTGGGTGCATTCTTCCGCTCACTCGGCAAGGTCGTGTTCGCCGTATTTGACAAGCAAACGCCGGAGGCGCTCGCAACCATCACTGCCTCGGTCGATCATGCCTATGAGTCTGCGACTAAGGGCTTTGAAAACCTTGTCTTGTATGGTGCGTCTGAGGTGGCGCTCCGCAGCTATGCTGCTGTTGTGGTTGTTAGCGGTGATTGGCCGCAGCATCTCGCGGCATACACACCAACACCCGCAACGCCGCTGGCCAATCTCCAGGTAGCTTTGTCGCACTATTTTGGCTGGGCCAAAGGCGGTGGCGACGCCGGCGACTTGCTCGCCTCCTGTCCAACGGCCAATGACATGCCCGAATACGTGAGAACCACGCTGGCAGCCATCAAGAACGTCATTGAGCCACCTCAGCAGCCTCTATTACCTCCCCAGCTAGCCGGCGTGCCCCCTCTCCCAGAGGCTGCAACCAAGCCACCGCCATTGGCAGCAGCCTATGGGAAGTTCCAACCGTCCCCGCCCCAGCCTCTGACATGATGGAAGTGTGGAGCGATCAGAAGCGCGGCTTCCTGGTGTGCGCCGGGCACACCTTGGCGCTAGGTGGCCCTGGTGCAGGCAAAACACACGTCGCGCTGGTCAAAGCTCGTGATGAGATTCGCTCAGGGGTACTCAAGCCAGGCCAGAAGATCCTCTTCTTGAGCTTCGCCAGGCCTACCGTAGCGCGCATCATCGAAAAGGCTTCTGAGCTGATTTCTCGCGAGGACCTGAAGCAACTTGAGGTCAGCACGTACCACGGTTTCGCTTGGAGCATTCTCCGAAGCCACGCCTATCTGTTGAATGGCAGGCCGAGCTTGCAGCTTCTGCCACCACCCGAGGCCGCAGCGCATTTGGCAGATATCGACAAGGCCCAGCACGAAAATGAGAAGCGACGCCTGTTCGAGCACGAGGGCCGCCTGCATTTCGACTTGTTCGCAAGCTTGGTCAGCGAACTGCTGAGCCGCAGTGACCGGCTAAGCGCCATCTTCTCCGACGCCTATCCCATTATCATCCTCGACGAGTTTCAGGACACAAACAGTGATGAATGGGCTCTGATCCAGCAGCTTGGAAAGCGTAGTCGCCTCATTGCTCTGGCCGACCCTGAACAGCGGATCTATGAGTTTCGAGGCGCTGATCCTAGGCGGGTTGGCGACTTTCTGCAGATGTTCGGCGCCGTCCACTTCGATTTCGCAGGTGAAAACCACCGCAGCAGCGGTACCGATATCACGACCTATGGGAATGACCTGCTCACTGGCGCAAACAAGGGCAAGGTCTATCAGCAGGTAAAAATCACGCGTTACGGCTTCATGTATGGAAAGAGCCTGCACTTCAATGCCAAGGCCGCAGTGCTCTCGGCGTTGGATCGTCTCAAGGCAATACCGGACAAATCGATCGCTATCCTGGTGCCATCCAAGCGGCTGATGCTCGAGCTTTCTGATTACCTTTCTTCTGCAGCTGATGGTCTGCCAGAGCTACATCACGACGTTGCAATGGATGCTGAACCGCCGGCTCTCGCCGCTGGCGTTATCGCCACGTTACTGGAGGGGGGGACGGCTGGCGATGTGGCGAGCCGCATGCTTGGTGCACTTCATTCGCACATTCGTGGACGCCGCGGAGGCAAGCCTACCCCCCAGTCCGAACTGGACTTGGCAGGTGCTCTTAGCGGATTCCTCTCCTCGGGAAAGATCCGCGGTGCCAAACGCCAGCTGATTGTCAGCGAAGTTCAGCGTATCGCAGAGTTGCGGCAGCAATTGCAATTAACGGGCGACCCTGCGGAGGACTGGTTGCAGCTGCGCGGCCTGTTGCAATCATCCGCTGCGGTAGCCTTGAAGCAAGTAGCAACAGATGCTCGCTACCTTCGACTTCTTCATCGTGGCTCGGTACTGCGGGCTAACTTGGGTGCGCTGTGGCGTGCCCAGGGAGAGTACAAGGGGGCTGAAGAAGCAGTCCGCAGTGCCTTGATGCAGGAGCATTTCGCTGCAGCTCAAAAGGACTGGCGCGGCATCCACCTAATGACGATACATAAGTCCAAAGGGAAGGAGTTCGACGAGGTCATCATCTACGACGGCCTATACCAGCGCATTGCCAAAGCCACGCAGGATCCAAAAATCTGCGCTCAGGATCTTTTAGTGCTGCGGGTGGGAGTGACTCGGGCGATACGTCGAACCACCATTCTGACTCCGAAGCGCGATACCTGCCCTTTCTTGTGAATCAAGACGTCCCCTGCTTACACCTCTCCCTACTGATCCGGCCGCAGCTGAAAGCGATCGTAGGCGCGCCTATCTGAAGAGGTAAAGAGCTTCTCAGTCTCAAAATTGCGCACGGAATAGTTCACGTTAAGTCCGCTTTTGGCCGAAAGCTGCTAAATGATCTTCCGCCGTCCGACCTCACGTTTTCGCTCTGTTGTCTGAGGGATTCCCATTTTGAGGCATCCGGCGATCCGCCGTCGGGCTCGCGGGCTGCGCCCCGCGCCTCGTGCCGGGTCGCGGCCATTCGGCTTTGATCCGTGATGTCTTCGGCCCTTGAGGGCCTGCGCGCTCCGCTTGCCTCGATCCGTGCCATGGGTGGAGTGGGGGGCGGTCTTGCTGTTCCCTTTACCGTATCACGGCGTTCTCGCCGTCAAGGGCGGCGCGTGCTTTGCACGCTGGCGTCCTGGCGGCCGTCGGTGACCCCTGACAGCTGCGCTGCGCCGTGCTGGCGCCGGTTCCGGGCAATTCCGCCCGAGCAACCGGAGCACGACCATGTCGCAACTTTCCTTTTCCTCGTTCGATGCCATGCTGCTGGTGCGTGATGCACAGGGGCGCTACCTGCCGGCATCTGTAGACCAGATCCTGAGCGTGGCGCGTCAGGCGATTGATCAGAAGTACCAGCGCGGGGCGCTGTTTGACGCACCGGATGTGGTCAAAGATTACCTGAGTACCAAGCTGGTCGGTTTCGAGCACGAGGTGTTCGCGGCGCTGTTCCTGGACAGCAAACATCGGTTGCTTGAGTACGTGGAGTTGTTCAGGGGTACGATCGACCAGGCTTCAGTGTATCCGCGCGAAGTGGTGAAGGAGGCGTTACGGATTAACGCTGCGGCGGTAATCTTCTCGCATAACCATCCGAGCGGAAATCCAGAGCCAAGCCAGGCGGACAAGGTGCTGACCCAGCGCCTCAAGGAGGCGCTGGCGCTGGTGGAGGTACGCACGCTGGATCACATCATCGTGGGCGGCGACGCAACGGTTTCGTTCGCAGAGCAGGGCTTGCTCTAGCCGAAGGGGGCTTCGGCCCCCTTTTTGCTGCGCCGTCGAATGCGGGCGGCATCGAATCGCTTGTATTTTAATCCGCTACCTATTCCACCGCCGTATCTGCAGCCTTATTCGGCATACGCTCTTTTGGCTTTGTTTGACTACGTCGTGCTTGGCCGCGCTGCCGCTTAGCTTGCTGCTTCGCGTACAGCGCCTGGTTCGCCGTCACCACGCCAACCGCCTGACCATTCAGGTCCATGCGTGGGGCATTCTCCGTCATGCATGCCCAGTAGCGACTTCCTCGGCACCAGATAGCGATGCCTTGCTTGAGCTGTTCCTTGGTTATTCCGAGCAGATCCAGGTGTTGCTCAGCATCTTTGAGAATCCCTTCCTTTAGCGGTACCTTAGGGGCCGGACTGACCGGGAAAGCCAATGGAAAACGCTTCTGCAACCGCCAGATTGCTTCCACCGCAGGATCTTGCTCGCCAGGCTCTGTCTTCCGAGAAGGCTTCCGCATACGCTGCTGCGTACCATCAGCCTTTTCCTGCACCTTTTTAGCTCGCAGGCGGTCTCGTAGCTCAGCTAGTTGTTCAAAACCCATCGTTCAGTTCGCAGCTTCATCGTTGATTCGTGGCGATAGGGTATCCCATGCAAACGTTTTACACAGCCTGTTTAAGAGTGCGTGAACGCGGCATCTGACCCGCCTGGCTATTGATCGTTGTGGCTGCCACATCCGGCGGTGCCTGGGCGGATATATGTATTGCCTGCATAGCTGGTACGACTCTAGACGTTGTTGATTGCGTCCGTGAGAACGTTTGGGGTAACTGCGTGCCCGTAATGCCTCTTCCTGCTTCGCAGGGGGCTTCGGCCATCTTTGTGCTGCGCCACGCAAGGCGGCCGGCACACCTCACTTGTCGCGGAGGCGTTGGCGAAGTCGTTTTACGTAGGTGCTGTCCGCAAGCTCATTCGGCCCCAAGTCCAACGCGCAATTCGCCAACGAGGCGAGCGCGCCATCGCTGAGCCGAAAATCTTCGGGCAGAGGTCCGCCGCTCTGTGTGCTGTTTTCCTCAATGGCAGCAAACAATGCCTTGAAGAAGTCGGTTCGCGAAGGCCGCGTTCCAGTAGACGCGGCGCGGGTCAGCGGATCGGTCGCCTCCAGAGCGGCGCTATTTGCGTCCGCTGCGAGGGCTCGGACAAGCTGATCCAACGAGGGCCAGTATTTCAGGTCGAACTGGCCGCAGAGGGCGTCCAGGCGGTCTTTCACATAGGCATTGAACAGTGAGTGGTTCCCGGCTGCCGCCTCGATCACATCGTAAACGTGATAGTGGGTGCGGCTGCTGAAACCGGATGTTTCATGCAGCCAGGTACGCTGCTCCAGCAGCTGCGCTAACTCCGCGGCCTTTCGCCCAATTTGACGGTTGGTCTCGATGAGTTCGTCTCGCCGGTCGCGGGACTTGGCGATCTTTTCCGGGCTCCAAAAGGCTGCGGTACTCAGCAAAAGGCCCAGCAATACCCTGAGGGCCGGCGGACGCGAGTGCAGCTTCTCGTACAGCTCGCCGTAGGCTGATTTCAGTTCGAGGCCGCGAGTGAGCAGTCGATCGATAATGGCGTTCTCGCTACGCAGAACGCTGCGCTCGGTGTTGTAGCGCTTTTCGCCGATCAGGATGTTTTCGCAGGCTTGCTGCGGGGTCATGGTCTGCGCTGTAGGCATGTGTCATCCCTTATGTTGAAGTCGCTTCAGCCTATTTGACCTTGTTGGGTGTGTCGGTACCCCAAACCACATTGCTTGACCGGCTCTCAGGTACTTCAGCTGTTTGGGCACCCCCGCCTATGGCCGGGCGCGCTGTCGTGCTGTGCATCGAGCCGCGCTGCGCAAGTCTCGCCCTTTGGGCTTCTATCGTTCCCTCGCTGTGCTCGGCTGATGCCTTCGACCCGGCTGCTCCGGGCCTGCGCGCTGCGCTTGCGTGGGGCCGCCGCCCATGCTGCGGCCATTGCCTGTCAATCCGTCTTTCCCTGACTTCATCACCTTGTCGCGACTGTAGCGCGCGGCCTCGCGCCTTCAAGGCGCGCCGGGCCGTGTCCTCGGCTGCGCCTGCGGGCCGCACCATCCCGGCGCTTGCTTCCTTGATGGCACCTGTCCGCGCGCTCCTGACCGTCGCGGGCGATGAACTCAGGAAAGACGGTGGCAACGAGGCCAGCCCAGGTGTTCGTGCCGACCCCACCGGAGGAGCCGAAAGCGGGCTCCGAATCTAGGAATCCGGTGGGGGTTGAACAGCAAACCTTGTCAGGAGAACGACCATGCAACTTGCTTCCAACTTCTCGTACCGCTCCCCGGTGCTGCGCTCGGAATCCCCCTTGTCGGATGAGCAGATTCGCGCCGTGGCGCCGTCCATCTTCGCCGATGCACCGCACGAAAGCCGCTCCGAGCGCTACAGCTACATTCCCACCGCGACTGTGCTGCGGGATCTGCGCGGCGAGGGCTTCGAGCCCTTCATGGTGTGTCAGACCCGGGTGCGCCGGGACGACCGGCGCGACTTCACCAAGCACATGATCCGCCTGCGTCATGCCAGCCAGATTGATGCCCGATGCGAGGCCAATGAAATCATCCTGCTGAATTCGCACGACGGCACCAGCAGCTACCAGATGCTGGCCGGCATGTTCCGTTTCGTCTGCCAGAACGGCCTAGTCTGCGGCGACACCGTAGCGGACGCGCGCGTGCCGCATAAAGGCGACGTGGCCGCCCAGGTGATAGAGGGCGCTTACCAAGTACTGCACGGTTTCGAGCAGGCGCAGGTGTCGCGCGAGGCCATGCGCGCTGTCACCCTGGATGGCGGCGAGGCCGAAGTCTTCGCCCGTGCCGCGCTGGCTCTCAAGTATGGCGATCACGCCAAGCCGGCGCCGATCACCGAACGGCAGGTGCTGGCCCCGCGCCGTCTCGACGACAACCGAGCCGACCTCTGGAGCGTGTTCAACCGAACCCAGGAAAACCTCATTCGTGGCGGTCTGGTCGGGAGCAGCAATAGCGGACGCCGTCAGCGTACCCGCCCCGTGCAGGGCATCGACCACGACCTACGCCTGAACCGTGCCCTGTGGCTTCTGGCCGATGGCCTGCGCCAGTTGAAAGCCTGAAGCCCACCCGGAGGGGCCGTCAGGCGGTCGGCCCCTCATATATTTCGAACGTTGTCGTAACCGTGCGTGGTGTTCCGCCACGGAGAGTTGAATCAAGACCTCGGATCAGCCGACTGCTACCGAAGACGCTATTGGTCCAAGTTTTGAGCGATGTGCCCGACGAGCTTCAGGGGCTCGCGACTGTTCATCACGGTAAACATGAGGTCGCGTTTGCTGCGGGGGAGGGCGTGGGAGCAACGCTTGGCAGTGGCCTTTACTGCCGCATCCGTGCCGTGGAGCTTGGCGGTAAGAAGAAGTGCGATCGTCGCATCAGTCAGGGTCACGAGCGTCTCGTTTAAAGGATGGTGCAGCAGTATTTTATGGCAGTTTTGTTAGTAGCGAAATGAATCTGGATTGCCCGAACTCGGCGATAATCATGGGTGTTTCGAGGCGGCGTATACCACTCTGCTTAGCATGGGGACTGGCTTTTCTGTGTAGACAAGCCCAGCGAAAGAAAGAACTGGCCGCCGCAGCGGCGGCCCAGATCAATCAGCCGTGCGCCGCACTCGCCCCAAGTGCGCGGCGATACAGCACGACCATCTCGTCGAGCAATTCCTGAGCTGCGTAGCTCAGCAAATGAGTACGCAGATCGAGGGTCTGGGCGCCCCCGTCGTCAGTAAGCTGGCAGAGCAGCCCCCGGATCATCTCGGCACGCATTTCTGCGTCGGCCAGTGGACCAGACAACGAAACGGCTGCTGAATAGCCCGAACGGGCATCAGAAGGAAAGGGCAAGAGATTAGAAGGCTGCTTAGTCATGGCGCACCTCGCGACGCGAAGTGGCACAACAGCCAATAGTAGGGTAAACGACGAGGCGGGGCGCGGGCGTAAAAAGACAATAGCGCATTTTGGTGCTCCTTGGTTTGGTTAAGGAGCCGTCACCCGCCGTTGCTACGCGGTAATGGGTGGCGGACCGCACGGGGGTAGCAAACCGGAAACCAAGGGAACCGGCCAGGCCGAAGCCTGCCCCGCACGGTCCGCCATAGCGTCGCTACAGCGCGGTACAAGTACCGACTGTGCGCTACGGCGCAACTGCGCCCTTGGTTTTCTCAGGTTGCTACACCCGGCCGCGGCATTTACCGCGACCAGGTCAGTCTAGCGCGAGGCTTTTGGGAGGGCAAACGTGCTGGGGCGTAAGTAGGGTGATGGGCGTGTTGAAGCTTACAGAGTCGCGGGGTAGCTCTCGACCGACCCATGCGGCCGATGACGAACGGCGGACATCGGCCAAAAGCGGTCTTTCGCTCGCTGCTTATGACTGGAAATGGCCACTTGTATCTGTAACAAGGAAATGGATCGATAAGGAGAGAATTGAACGCCTGCGCCATCAGGCGGAACATAACTCTGTCTCAGTATGGCCAAGGCAGCTTCTTCACGCAGAGGCGCCTGGTTTTCCCAGGCCCCATTAGCCATTACTGGCCTTGCATCAGCGTTGCGCTGTTGCTGTTACCGTTCTGGGTAATCATAGCCGAATCGTTCCAGCCGTAAGCCTGAGTGACGTTTGCGAAGTTGTCATTGCCCGTCTGGGTTACGCCAGCGAAGCTATTGTATGCCGCCTGGTTTATCTCGATTTCGTTGGAGACGCCTTTCTGAGCCAGGGTCATGCTGCTGCCATCCAGATCCTGAGTCAGCGTGATGATGTTGTTGTCACCGCCCTGAGTGCCGTTAACAGATGTGCTGCGGCCACCATGCTCCGCATCGAGCTCGTTACCATTACCTGTTTGGCTGAACGTGAAGGAGCCCATGCCGCTCATTTCATTAACATTAGCGCGGTTGTCATCACCGTTCTGGCTCAGAATTACAGTACCAGCACTGTATCGGTTGCCAAATTGAGCAACGTTCGCACTGTTGCTATCACCTGCTTGGGAGACAGAGACATGCGCACCAAACCCATAACCTTCTTGGTACAGCGTGGTTTCATTGCGGTTGCCGGCTTGGTCGACATTTGCACTTGCCCCTGACTGATTGGTGGTAGCGGAGTTGAATTCACCTACTTGGGTGCCAACGTAGCTGCTTCCTTCCCACGTCTGGTTGACATTGGATGAGTTGGCAAAACCATTCTGTTCTAAGTTGATGTAGTTAGAATTGCCATCTGCCTGAGTCAGGTAAGCGCTGTTGGCAGTGCCCCGCTGGTCAAGCGTGACGAAGTGGGCTCTTTCTTCGGATGCTTGATACACCTCAGCCACATTAGAGCCGCCGTTCTGGTTGACTGTAGCCTGATTGTCTACGCCATACTGCGTGCCCTTGAAGTACGAATATCCGGTCTGGTTAAGCGTGATCTCTTGATTGTTGCCTGATTGAAGCGTGTAAGCCCCGGAGTAGGAAACGCTGGTTTGGGTGACGGTTACAGCGTTCTGATCACCCACCTGGACGATATCGGCAGTGGTTTCGTCTGCAAATGCCTTACCCATGATTCCAAACCCGATTGCAGCTGCTAGCAGAGTGCGTCTCATCTTTCCATAGTCCTTGAATGGCGGAGCACGAATACTGCGGTTTCCGAGGGAAATGGGTATCAGCCAATAGAGCTTTTTTCATCCTAAGTCGGGTTAATTACAAAGAGCAGCAGCAGCCCGGGAATTACAGAATCTGCTACGTCGATCGCATGAAAGCCGTGAAGCTGATCCTGCAAAACCCTGTCTCGACTTATCGCTGATCGACAACCCCAATATCGAACGCCCTACGCGACCGGCGCGCTTTGTGTGGAGGATCAACGGGCGCTGCGCTAAACGTGTGGAATTCGAGGCCGAACTTCTGGAATTGGTGAGCCTTCGCCTAGCCACCATCAATGACATTACTCTCACAGTCTGATCCCCAGCCACGACGCAACTACCAGGGCGACGTGCTATGTCTCATCCTCAAGGTTACAACCTTGGCTGCGCCTGGCTCGATCAAATAGCGGCCAATAGACGTACCGTTGGTATGGCAGCGCCAAACTCAATTACCCTGGTTTTCCTAGAGACTTTCAAGCCTCAAGATGCTCTCCCAACGGCTGTGAGATCGTTCTCTTTTCGCCAGCTCATAGCTGCAGAGACGGGCCGCTTTTGGCCGAAAGCTTCCGATCAAATGTACTCGGCCAAGCTCAATGTTAGAGCCGTAATGCCAACTTAATTACACGGGCGACGTCACGTGCCCGCTCGCGCAATAGCTCCGGCGCTTGGCGGCAAGCGTCTGCCAGAGACATAGGGCCAGACGTGAGAGAAAAAGCGGCCTCGATACCGTGCGAATAAATTTCGGCATATCCCTCTCCGAGTGTCCCAGTGAGCACTATGACGGGGACCTTATGCGTGCGAGCCACTCGGGCCACCCCTAGGGGTGTTTTGCCCCTCAGAGTCTGCGCATCAAAGCGCCCTTCCCCCGTGATTACTAAATTTGAGCCTTCAACGTGACGTGCGAGTTGGGTTAGCTCCGCTACCATTTCGATTCCAGGCCGAAACTCGGCTTTAAGAAATGCGCGAGCGGCAAAGCCGAGACCGCCGGCTGCGCCACTGCCTGGATGATTGCTATGATCCTGGCCGAGTCTGTAACGACAGCAATCAGCGAAATGTGCCAGCGCGCGATCCAGAAGATCGACCTGCTCGATAGTGGCGCCTTTCTGCCTGCCAAAAGTGTAAGACGCGCCGTTTGCGCCGCAGAGCGGATTATCAACGTCTGCGGCCAACTCGAAACGAACATCAGCGAGACGAGGATCCAGGCCATCCAGTTCAATTGTCGATAATGCCGCCAACGCTAATCCCCCAGGGGTTAAGGGCAATCCATTAGCATCAAGCATTCTCGCGCCCAGGGCTTCCAACATCCCCGCCCCGGCATCGTTGGTCGCGCTGCCACCAACGGTGAGTACGATGGTACGCGCTCCAAGCTTGACCGCCTCAAGAATGAGTTCGCCGGTGCCCTTGGTGGTGCTGATGCAAGCATTGCGCTGATCGACCGGCACAAGCTGGAGTCCACTCGCTTCGGCCATCTCGATGATGGCGGTGCCTAACTCTGGGAGCCAGCCCCAGCGCGCCTCAACGATGGTTCCCAACGGACCGGTGACAAGGGACTTGCGCCGTTCACCTGCTACAGCAGCAAGGATGGCTTCCACCGTGCCTTCACCTCCGTCGGCCATGGGACATTTGACCAATTCGGCGTCGGGAAAAACTTCTCTTAGGCCCAGCTCAATGGCACTCGCGACATCAGACGCACTTAGGCTGTCCTTGAATGAATCAGGTGCAATGACGATTTTCATGGATGACTCCAAATCCTGCGAGCCTTCATGCTGTCATGTCGTAATCGACGCCGCTTTAGATATTTGAACAAGGGGCTAACGCCGTGATTGTGCAATGTCACAAAGACGCACTGGCCGCTTCGTCTTCTAGCAACTGCATCCCAAGATAGAGCTCCACGAGGTCGTTTAAGCACGTGATGTCCTTACCGCTCAGCTCGGCAATCCTCTCCATACGGTATCGCAAACTATTTCGGTGGATGCCTAATGCGTCAGCGCAGGTTTGAAGTTGGCCGTCGTGGTCGCACCAGCTACGCAAAGTACGCATTAGCTGGCCGTTACTATCACGGGTTCGGACTCTCAGTAAGGGCGCCAACAGCTCAACAATCGAATCATGCTCGCGGAGCGTCCAGAGTAGTGCGTGCAATCCGCAACGGGCCAAAGATAAATACTGGCAATCGGGTTTTATTGCCTTCCCGTATGCCACCAGTTCGATCACGCGTTGGGAGCCTCGGCGCAACGCGTGCACATCCTCAGCGGGCACCCCGCAAGCAGTCCGCACGACGGTTATGCGATGCTTTTTGAGACGTTCGATCAGGCGTAACGGGTCCATCTCAGCATGCGAAGGGCAACACCAAAGAACGGACTGAGAGAAAGGCGTAATACACCAGCTGTCAGCGTAATGTGACAACAGCCATTCCACCAAAGCCGGCGCTGCGGCGCTTTCCCCAATCTCGATCAGGTATGGCGTGCGCCCAAGATTGGGCTTGAGCCCTAGCTTATGTGCCTCGTCAACGAGCCGCTGAGAGCAGCTGGCCTCGCCCAAAAGCACTGTCAATAGGTCATCACAGCGCTGCTTTCGCCACTGCCGCTCAGCCTGAATGTGGCTTTGGTCTACCAGCATTTCGGCGGTCATGCGCACCAGTTCCGCGTAGGTGCGTAAGTTTGCGGGGTTCCCGGAAATACCAAGCACGCCGATTAATTCGCCGTCGTGCATCAAAGGTAGATTGATGCCTGGCTGGACGCCCTTAAGGTTCTGCGCGGCCTGCTCGTCAATTTCAACAACACGCCGGTTAGCCAGTACCAACTGGGCGCCCTCGTGACGTGTGTCGATGCGGTGTTTTTCGCCGCTGCCAAGAATCAGTCCCTGGCTATCCATTACATTCACATTGCTGGAAAGAATTGCCATAGCGCGGTCGACTATGTCTTGCGCAAGCTGATGATTAAGCTCAAACACATTTGCCCCCCGCAATCTGTCTGTTCAAACGTACAACAAGTTTGCAGGACGGTTGTGGTTTCGCACAAATGATTCCCCGGCGCTGCGTCATAGACTCCCAACCATTCCCACTAGGACTTCAAAGGATGTCCCTATGCGCAAACGCCGAACAAAAATCGTTGCCACGATCGGCCCTGCCAGCCAGAGCCCACAAGTCATAGAGCAAATGATACTCGCTGGGATGGACGTTGCCCGGCTGAATTTCTCCCACGGAACGCCAGAAGAGCATATCGCGCGAGGCAAACTGATCCGCGAGACTGCTGCACGCCATGGTCGCCACGTTGCGCTGCTGGGGGATTTGCAGGGCCCGAAGATTCGCATTGCACGGTTCAAGGAAAAACGCATCAAGCTAGAGGCAGGAGACTCTTTCAGTTTGTCGGTGACGCACAGCTTGACAGACGGCAACCAGTCTGTAGTCGGCATTGACTATCCGGCTCTGATAAGTGACTGCCAAGTGGGTGATGAGCTGTTACTCGACGACGGTCGCGTGGTCATGCTCGTCGAAGCTAGCTCCGAAGACGCTCTGCATTGCCGCGTATTGATCGGTGGGCCGCTGTCGGATCACAAGGGCATTAACCGCCGCGGCGGCGGCCTAACCGCGCCGGCGCTGACTGAAAAGGACAAAGCGGATATACGCCTAGCTGCCGCAATGAGGGTGGACTATCTCGCGGTATCTTTTCCCCGCGATGCCGCTGACATGGAGCTTGCTCGGCGCTTACGGGACGAGGCTGGGAGCGACGCTTGGCTAATCGCTAAAATCGAGCGCGCCGAAGCAGTCGCTTGTGACGAAACACTAAATCAGCTGATCCAGGCCAGCGACGGCGTAATGGTTGCCCGGGGCGACCTTGGTGTTGAAATTGGTGATGCCGAGCTAGTGGGTATTCAAAAGAAGATCATTCTCCATGCCCGCAGGCACGACCGGGCGGTGATAGTCGCCACTCAGATGATGGAATCGATGATCGCCAGCCCGATGCCCACCCGTGCAGAGGTATCGGATGTCGCCAATGCGGTTCTTGATTGCGCCGACGCAGTGATGTTGTCTGCAGAAAGCGCCGCTGGTGATTACCCGGTGGAAGCAGTGAGGGCTATGGCTCGTGTCTGCGTTGGCGCGGAAAAACATCCCACTAGCGAGACGTCCGGCCATCGCCTAGGTAACCACTTTATACGTTGCGACCAGAGCATCGCCTTGGCAGCCATGTACACCGCTAATCATTTCAAGGGAGTAAAAGCGATCCTGGCCCTCACCGAGAGTGGCTATACCCCCCTGATCATGTCGCGCATCCGTTCTGCAGTCCCCATTTTTGCACTCTCGCCTCACACCGCTACCCAAGGACGCGCCTGCTTATTGCGAGGCGTCTATCCGGTGCCCTTCGACCCGGCTGCACACACTCCTAGCGACGTCAGCCGCGCCGCGGTGGACGCATTAGTGGAACGCGGACTGGTGGCCGCTGGGGATTGGCTGGTACTCACTAAAGGCGACAGCTACACGGCTTCTGGCGGCACCAATGCGATGAAGCTACTGCAAGTTGGCCAACCAATCATTTAAACGGACCATCTATGACATACCATCCGCCAGGCGCACAGGTTGACGTTACAACAAATGAGTGGCCGCGTGACTTCGATTTCCGCGCATGTCGCGCCGAGCAGCAAGAACTTCTAGCCCCGCCGCATAACACCAAACAACCAGATGAAGGTAAAACTCAATGAGCAAGTCCACCATAAGCCATGTATTTGCCCGTGAGATTTTAGACTCCCGAGGAAACCCTACCGTAGAGGCCGTCGTGGGACTCGATGACGGCAGCGAGGGCACCGCCAGCGTGCCGTCAGGGGCCTCGACCGGCTCGCGCGAGGCGCTTGAGCTCCGCGATGGTGGCTCTCGTTACTGCGGCAAGGGTGTGCTTCGCGCAGTCGCCCATGTCAACGGTGAAATCAGGGATCATGTGCAAGGGTTCGACGCCTGCGACCAACTCAAGGTAGACACGGCGCTTATCGATCTGGATGGCACGCCCGATAAAAGTCGGCTCGGTGCCAATGCTCTGCTCGCTGTCTCCCTAGCGAATGCCAAGGCTGCCGCCGGCGCAAAAGGTCTGCCGCTCTATCGCTATCTGGCGACACTCCACGGCAGCGAGGAACAATTCAGTCTTCCATTGCCAATGATGAATATTCTCAACGGTGGCGAACACGCAGATAACAATGTCGACATCCAGGAGTTCATGATTCAGCCGGTATCGGCGAGCAGCTTTAGTGAAGCCTTGCGCATGGGCGCGGAGGTATTCCATACCCTGAAGCGCGTGCTTGGCGAACGCGGTCTCAGCACCGCCGTAGGTGACGAAGGCGGCTTCGCCCCATCCTTGGCCTCCAATGAAGAGGCTTTGACTTTGATCGAGGAGGCCGTAGTACGCGCCGGCTACGAGCCAGGCATTGATATTGCTCTGGCCCTGGATTGCGCCTCCTCAGAGTTCTACCGCAACGGGCGCTATGTGCTTAAAGGCGAAGGTCAGTCGTTCGATGCGCAAGCCTTCAGCGAGTATCTGTCAGCCCTCTGTAATCGCCATCCCATTGTCTCGATCGAGGATGGCATGGACGAAGGCGACTGGACTGGTTGGAGCAATCTCACGCAGAAGCTGGGGAAAAGAGTGCAACTGGTTGGTGATGACCTGTTCGTCACCAACCCCCGAATTCTCCTTGAAGGAATCGAGAGTAACATCGCCAATGCCGTGCTAATCAAGCTTAACCAGATTGGCACGTTAACCGAAACAATGGATGCGATCCGTCTCGCCCAGGCTGCCAACTACGGTGTGGTGATATCCCATAGATCCGGTGAGACCGAGGACACTTTCATCGCAGATCTCGCCGTCGCCACACGAGCAGGTCAGATAAAAACTGGATCTTTAAGCCGGTCAGATCGAGTCGGCAAATACAACCGCTTGCTTCGCATTGAGGAGGAGCTTGGGGCTTCTGCGCATTACCAAAAAGCTAATGCGGTGCGCACCATTTAGGCGCAGGGAAAGTTTAAGACCCTAAATAGCACTGTCCATTCGGCGCGTTTGGAATTTGGAGAAATTCCTCCTACTAAGACTTCCAAGCGCCCCGAGGAATTTGCCGCACCGCACCCCTATTTCCGGTCTGAGCACAACGATATCCAGTTACCAAAAAGCTTAATTCCATAAAGTTGATGAATGCCGCAACGACTATTTGCCTTTACCTCGGCATTACCGAAGCTCAAACCCTGCATTAGCGAACAAGTGTATAATGGCGAGACCAATGTCGCTTAGATCTTAAAGTTACCGACAAGATGGTTAAGATTGGACGCCAATTTTGATAGTTCGTGGCTGGCTGCGTTGGTTTGGCTTGCCCCGGCGGACGTCTGGATCGCTAAGTCGCGAATAGCTACCAGATTTTGGTCAACCTCTCGGGATACTTGAGCTTGCTCCTCTGCAGCACTGGCAATGACCAAGTTGCGACCCGAAATATCCAAAATCGCCTCAGTAATAGCCTTCAGTGCCGTCCCTGCTGCTCCGGCGGCGTCAACCGTGCATTTGGCTTGATCGTTGCTGCCGCGCATTGCAACCATCGCTTCGTCCGTGCTCTGCATAATGGATGAAACCATAAGGTCGATTTCGCCGGTCGATTGTTGCGTTCGCTGCGCCAATGCTCGGACCTCGTCAGCAACAACTGCAAAGCCTCTGCCCGCTTCGCCGGCTCGGGCCGCCTCAATTGCGGCATTCAACGCGAGCAGATTGGTTTGTGCGGCGATGGTATGAATGACATTCAAAACCTTGCTGATATCCGACACTTTATCAGACAGCTGTTCAACAGCCTTCAATGAGCGGGTGACCTCATCAGCTAGCACGTTAATCGACTTAACGGTATTGCCTACTTGCTGACTACCTTCTCGCGCAAGCTTGTCGGATAGGTTTGATGCCTCAGAGGTGCCAGCAGCGTTGCGAGCAACTTCGTCAACGGCTGCAGTCATTTCATTCACAGCCGTAGCGGCTTGCTCAATTTCTTGGGTTTGCTTCTGTACACCACGGTTCGCTTCTTCCGTGACTTGATTCAACTCCTCAGAGGCTGATGCCAGCTGGGTTGATGAGTCAGCGATCTGCATTACAGTAGAGCGCAGATTATCTTTCATACGATTAAGGGAAGTTAGTAAAGCCGCGAGCTCGTCGTTCCCCCTCGAATCAATCTTTTGCGTTAAGTCGCCCTTAGCTACGATAGAGGCAAAATCAGAAGCAGCTCTTAGCGGGTTTACGATACTACGGGTCAGCATGACCGCTAAAAATCCCGTTAGAACCGCAGCAAGGGTGACGAATCCGGACACCCCGATTATCGCACTGTAATAGTTAGATTCGGCTTGACGAGCCAGTTCTGTCGCGTTGTCACGGTTCAATTTGAATAGCTTTTCCAATGCAGGGCTCAGTTCGTCTGAATATTTCTTGTATTCACCACCCAGCAACATATTCATATCTTCAAGAAGTCCGCGCTTTGAAAGCTCTACAAGCTCGGTGTTCTTCTCGATGAAACCGCCAACGAACCGAGAAAAGTGCTCGTATTGTTTTCGCTCTTTCTCACTTGAAACTAGAGAAACATATTCTGTCTGAGCCTTTTTAATCAGGCGCTCCAACTCGGTGATGCGAATATGGGCGGCTGTCAGCGAAGCTTCCTCTCGGTGAACTAGGAGACGATAAGCGGTAATTCTCATCCGCAACAGTCGCTCGTTAATGGCAGCAAGTGCTGCATAGCTCGGCATTTCTCGTTGACTGACATCGACGGCGGCGCTGCGAATACTGGCCATCTTATCCATAGCAAATAGACCAAGCAAAACTACCAGGAGTGCGATGCTAGAAAAACAGATCGCAGAGCGCGGCGCGATCTTTAGTTTGCGCATGAACATGGTGCATACCTTAGAATACGAAGTTAACTTATTAAGGCTGGTTATCTTAGCTAACTGCCACCGCCACAAAATGGAATTCTCTTGCGCTGAATCATCTATTGTGCAGAGGCTACAAAACAGCTTATAGAACGAAGAGTCACAGATTATTCGGATCTACAGTATGTGCTACTCTGGCCCTCGTATAGATGACAGAAAGAGGACGCCAGGCCGGGTAACTTCCAAGCTAATATTTTGCGACGGGTATTGATTTACTGATCTCTCTTCTTCTGCTTACACAGAAGAAGAGAGATCAGTTAAGAAGCTGCTCGCCAGTTTGCTGGCTGTGATTCAAGAAGGGAAGAAGGGGAAGAAGAACAGCAGGAGCGGAATAGCAATCAAACCAGCCACTAATATTAATGGAAGTCCGCATTTAACATAGTCGACGAACTTATAGCCTCCAGCCGATAGCACCATGAGATTTGCCGGCATACCGATTGGCGTCGCGTACGCACATGAACCACCGATGACAATGGCCATAAGCACAGCTCGAGGATCTGCGCCTAGGTTAGCGGCAATTGACATGCCGATGGGTACGAGAAGTGCGGTGGTGGCCGTATTAGACATAAAGTTGGTAAGGGCGCAGGAGATGAAAAAGATCACCACCAGCAATAGCGCGGGAGAAGCGTCGGCGCCAAGTAAATCCATTATCGATGAGGCAACAGTCGCACCGGCTCCCGTCTTTTCAAGCGCGGTTGCCAAGGCAAGGGTTCCGCCGAAGATGAATATGGTTTGTGTATCAATGGACCGGTATGCCTGTTTTTCCGTTAGCACGCCAACAAGCACCAGAAACGCGGCGCCAATGCACGCGGTAATGTGCAGCGGTATTCCAATTAAGTCCTCGAAAACCATTCCAAGGATCGTACCGATCATCACCAAAAGGGAGGTTACCTGCTTCCATTTCGGTACGGCACTGAAATCAGGTGTTTCATCGGCGATATCGGTTGTACGAGATGAGCCGGCTGGAAGTAATTTGTACCCAAAGAGCGCGAAATAGATAATCCCGCCGATCAATATCGGCAGCCCTATTTTGGCATACTCGAAGAAGCTGAACTCAAGCCCGACTTTTTGCAGCGCACTTTGAGCAATTAAATTACCAGGCGCGCCAATCAGCGAAAGATTTCCGCCCATCGCAGCCGCAAATACCAAGGGCATTAACAATCGAGAACGTGAAAAACCGGACTTTGCTGCAATGCCGATGACAACAGGAATCAAAACAGCTGCAGTGCCAGTATTTGAAAGCACGCCAGACAGCAACCCGACAATGACCATAATTGCCACTATCAATTGCCTTTCGGTCTTGGCGAACCGTGTTACGAGTCCGCCGACTCGATTTGCCATCCCTGTTTGAAACAGTGCTCCACCTACAATGAACATACCCACAAAAAGTATGACATTGGTATTGATGAAACCATTGAACGCGGATTTGGCGTCTAAGACTCCTGTCACAGCGAGCGTTAAACATACAATCACTGCCGTTAGGGCGAGAGGTATCCGCTCCCAGACAAACATGACGGCCGCAAATAGCAGAAGAAACAGTGTTATTTCGATGTGGCTCATTTGTATTCCTCCCCAGCAAAGAGGAGGCTCCATGTGTTTATTTTTGTTGTGGACGCCTGAAGCATCGAATCTCTAGGCGGAGCGATAGGGTGTAGCGATCCGTGTTCGAAGTGACAATGCGAAGACTGCGGTACAACCGCAGTGCTGTGCTTTAGCGAGAACGGACCAACCCGTAACCAACTGAGAAGTGCTGGTAAAACCAGCACTTCTTGATGTCGGTCAGCGGGAGAGGACCTCGAGTACCGCGTCCGTAACCTGTCGCGTTGTGGCAGTGCCACCTAGATCAGGCGTGTGAAGACCGCTGGCAGTGACCTCTTCGATGGCACGCATTAGGTGATCAGCAGCTTCTTTCTCACCTAAGTGCTCGAGCATCATTGCAGCTGTCCAGAAGGTCGCGATGGGATTGGCGACGCCCTTACCGGTAATGTCGAAGGCCGAACCGTGAATAGGCTCGAACATGGATGGGAAAGTCCGGTCGGGATTTAAGTTCGCTGTTGGTGCGATGCCCAGACTGCCGGACAATGCCGCTGCTAGGTCTGAAAGGATGTCCGCGTGCAGGTTGGTAGCCACGACCACGTCCAATCGCTCGGGTTTCAGAACCATAGTTGTCGTAACCGCATCAACCAATTCACGATTGGTCTGCACGTCCGGGTAGTCCTTGGCGACTTCGGCGAACACTTCGTCCCAAAGCACCATGCCGTGACGCTGTGCATTCGACTTTGTCACCAGAGTCAGATGCTTGGCGGGGCGGGTGCGAGCCAGCTCGAAGGCGAAACGATGAATGCGCTCTACACCGACGCGTGTGAAGGTAGAAACCTCAGTAGCGACTTCAATGGGCAGACCTTGGTGTACACGTCCACCGCTGCCAGAGTATTCCCCCTCAGAGTTCTCGCGGACGATCACCCAATCGATAGCCTGGCCATTGCTTAGGGGGCTTTTAACACCCGGGAGCACACGAGCCGGACGGACATTGGCGTACTGATCGAAACCCTGACAGATCGGTAGGCGCAGCCCCCAAAGAGAAACGTGGTCGGCGACCTTTTGGCTCCCTACAGCCCCGAAGAAAATCGCATCCGCTTGCTTGATCTCAGCCAAGCCGCCCTCCGGGATGTAATGGCCATGCTTGAGGTAATACTCGGAATCCCATGGATAATGGGCCACGTCGAAATTAAAGCTGCCGAGGCGCTTCGACAGGCCTTCGAGAACCTCAAGCCCAGCTGCGATCACTTCGGTACCGATGCCGTCACCCGGAATTGCTGCGATTTTGTATGTATTCATGCTGCGCTCCACTTTTTGTTTTTGATGAGGATGGCCGCGATGCTGCGACTGGCTCGAGTATATTCAGTGAAAACACAGCGATTGATCGCTTTTATATAACAACTTTAGTGAATTGAGGTTATCAATGAGTCGTCCTCAGGATTTGGCGTTTTTCCACTTGCTGGCCCTCCAAGGCAACCTCGCCTCAACGGCTCGTGAGCTAGGGCTTACTCCTCCTGCTGTTAGCAAACGGCTTGCAGCACTGGAACAGAGACTGGGCGTACGGTTGATCAACCGTACTACGCGCTCACTGGGTCTGACGCCCGAGGGGGAGGTGTACTTTCGCCATGCCAGCCGGATACTTGGTGACATCGAAGAGCTCGAAGAGCTTGTTACAAGCAGTCGGCGGGAACCGAAGGGGCTGCTACGTGTGAACGCTTCGTTGGGTTTTGGACGACGCTATATCGCCCCGGCCCTATCCGCATTCATTGACCAATACCCAGAAATCGAAGCTCAGCTCATTCTCTCCGACCACCCTATGGATCTCGCATCGAATGGTCTGGATTTGGTGATTCGCTTCGGGGTGCTTCCTGATGCAAGATTCCATGCGAGACGCATTGCTAGCAATCGACGACTGCTCTGCGCCTCGCAAATTTATTTGGAGCGTCATGGAACGCCCCAGAAATTACAGGACCTGTCCCAGCATAACTGCATTTTCCTACGCCAGAACGACAGCATTCACGGCGTGTGGGATTTTGTCGAAGGTCCGCGCACTCGTAGCATCAAGGTTCGCAGCAACCTAAGTTGCAATGATGGAGAAGTAGCGTTGAACTGGGCCTTGGAGGGTCGCGGTATTTTATTGCGAGCGGAGTGGGACATAGCTCGCTACGTGCGCAGCGGGCGACTACGCCTCGTTCTGGAGGATGCACAGCCTGCTCCCGCCGACGTGTACGCCATCTACTCAGAACAGCATCATCTTTCTGCAAAGGTACGGCATTTCATCGATTTTTTAGTCGAGCGCTTTCGAAATATCGACCACCTAGAACCGACTGAGGCCGGAGAGTAAAAAGAGCGGGCTGATCCTGCCCACGCTGGGGCTCGGAAAACAACTGACCGATACATTGAAATGAGGCTTGTTCCAGAGTTAGCTTTGGATTGAAAACTGCTCCCTTCGAACGGCAGCTCTTGGCCGATTCCTGCGGTTCATGAGTGATAGTCAAAAGATCAGTCGATCACTATCTTTGGTCAAACGCTTTGAGCCACGCCCGGGCTTGCTGCGACACGGTACGAGTGAGCACCGTCTCCGACGCCGACGGCTAATAGTTTTGGAGCGCGAAGGATGGGCCACGAACAAGCCGCTCGGCTTCGCTAAAGCACGTCCAGCCCGTACCTCAGGTCCGTTGCTGCAGGCTATGGCAGGGACGTTCGCCGTCGTCGGGGGCATCTGCCTGCATCAAGGAGCATGCCGGTGAAGCCGTCGCGCGGGAAGCCGAATCGGCCCATCTCCTTTTCGGGAAAGTTCGCCCCGCTGCGTCCTTGGCTTGTCGTGAATCCTGACGGTGGTACGGCTGTGCCTCGGGCTTCATGGCAGCAACCGTTCGGCGCAAACAATTTCCCCTCCGCTGTGCGGATTCCTCACCCACAAATTCTGTGCGCCTCTCGGTCCTCCACGTTGTTGCGACCGCTGTGCGGTGCGGCCAGCCCGACCTCCGTCTGCCGGTTCACAACAAGGACGCGATGGGCGCGACCTTGGTACCCCGAAAGGAGAAATCACCATGGCCAACATCGGCACTTTCACCGCACAGAACGACGGCTTCACCGGCACTGTTCGCACCCTGACGCTCAACGTCAAGGTCAAGTTCGTTCCCAACGACAGGAGCAGCGAAAACGCCCCCGACTATCGCATCCAGACGGCCGGTGGCTACGACATCGGCGCGGCATGGGAGAAAGTCAGCCAGGCCGATCGGGCATACCTGTCCGTGACCCTGAATGATCCTTCGTTTCCGGCAACGATCTACGCCCGACTGATAGAAGAGGAGAACGGTACGCACAACCTAATCTGGTCGCGCAGCAAGTCGGTGGCCTGACCACCTCATCGCCCCGCCCGTTGTGGCGGGGCACTCTTACGGAACTACAGCCGAACGTGCCGGCGTCGTGAACAATGCTATCCAGCGCGGCAATACGTTCCAGAGCTCGGCCACGTCGGCGTACTCGATTCTGGCCGCTTTTTAGCTGGCTCTTCTCAGGCCTCGTTCGATCGGTCGCGCCTGAATGGGGGGAAATCTTTCTATTGCAATGACGTTTTCGTGCTTTTTCAGAAAGTATTGGTGGCCGTTTCGGACAGAAACGTCAAAGCGCTTTTACATTTTTACAGAGCCACGCAAAGCCGGGTTTCCGGTTTGGTTCTTTTACGGTTTCGCCCGTATGAGGGTTCGTGCACTTGGAGCGATGCACAAATCCGTATCGGCAGCTCGGCGGTTTCGTGCACAAGCCCATCCCTGCAAAAGCGTAATTGTGACTAACCGTAAGCGGTCAGACCGCCAGTGTCTGAATCGGTGTTTCTGTCTTCTACGGACATAAGCCAGACCTATCGGATCATCTTTTGACCCCCAAGCGATGCAGGATGGCTCAGCACTGCACGTCCTTGAGTCGCGTCGCGAACAGATGGCTCGGCTGGCGCTCCGGCGTTATCGGCTTCGCATAGCGGCTGTCGTTTTTCCGTTGCGAGCCAGGGGCGGCTATCTCGAAGCAGGGAGGTTGGCCGATGGCTCATCGCAACGCCGAGCAGAAGTGTCCCACTGCGGCCTATCTCTACCTTCTGCACCTCGATGAGCATGCTCTTGCCTGGGAGTACCTGCGCAGAAACCCGGAGTACCGGCGTGACTGGCAAGACTGCGTGCTCCGGGCTGCGGCCGCGCACCGCTGGGGTTTGCGCGTGCTGGAAGATCCGGGGTTGGACGCCCGCGACGCGCATCCGCTCTGGCTTGTCGACCATCCAGGGCTGGTCCAGCTCCACCCCGACGTTTATTCCACACCCGACGCGGCAGCATTTGATTTCTGGAGCATTCCGGGCTGCAAGGTCTTGGTCCATGACGGTTGCTGTCTGCGGGTAACGACCGGTTTCGCTGGTTGCCGGATCAGGCTGGCAATGGCGCCAGGCCTGAAAGATGGCGACGCGTTCGTTGTCGCCATGCGCCCAGGCCGCCGCTCTCGTGCGAGCGTCATGACTGAAGCGCTGAACGAACTGGCCGCTGGGTCCCAGACCACGCCACTGGCACAGACCTTTTCTAGGCCGAGCGCCACCGCCTTGCTTGAACTGCACACTTTGCAAGCGCTGGATGCCAGCCTGGCGGGTGCCTCTCTACGGGAGGTCGCCTTGTGCCTCTTCGGTTCCGCGGCGGTAACACAGGGTTGGCATGCCGACGCGAGTCTGCGCTCGAAGGTTCGCCGCCTGGTCCGGCGAGGCCGAAGGTTAATGCTCGATGACTATCGGCGCCTTGCACGACTCGACCTGCAGGGGAGGGCCGTTCCGAGCCATCACCAAAACGACCCTGAGCAGGGGAGCCCAGCTTTCTGAGACTGGCTCCATCCGGCTGCACTGGTGCGGCCGACTGTCCTGAATGCTGGAGGTTTACCTTATGCGACCTGCTCCTGTGCAGCCTGCTGCTGCGCCCGGCACATCAATGCAACTTGCTGCTGTCCAGCCGCAGCGCTACCTCACGAACGAAGAGGCGGCCACCTACCTTCGCCTGTCGCCACGTACGCTGGAAAAGCAACGTGTGATCGGCGGTGGCCCGCGCTTTCGCAAGTTCGGTCGCCGCGTCATGTATGCCATTGCCGACCTCGATGCCTGGGCCGACCAGCACAGTTTCGAGGCCACCTCCGATCCCGAATACGCCGAGCAGCACTCGGCTGACAGCCGTGCGCGTTGATTGGCGGCCGTATGGCCAGCTCGGAGCACGAGCGTGCCCAGCTCGACCTGTTCCGCGCGCTGCCAGGCGACATGGCGCCGCGCGACAGCCAGGACTTGATGGCACATCCGTTCTTCTCGCTATCCAAGTCGCGGCGTACGACGCCAATCGACTTTCGCACGGCTGGCGTCACGGTGCGTGTGGAGGGCACTCAGGAATATGGCATTGCGACAATCTGGGATGCCGACATCCTGATCTGGGCGGCCAGCCAGGTCGTGGCGGCTCGCGATGCCCGCATCGCTCCGTCACGGCTGATGCGCGCGACGCCCTACGAGATCTTGCGCTTCATCGGGCGCGGTGTGTCGCTGCGCGACTATCAGCGCTTAAAGGCGGCTCTGGATCGCCTGCAGTCGACCACGGTGGCCACGTCGATTCGCGAGACGACCGGGCGGCGGCTGCATCGCTTCTCGTGGATCAACGAGTGGAAGGAATTGGCCGACGCTCGCGGTGCGCCGTTGGGCATAGAGATGATCCTGCCGGACTGGTTCTTCGCGGGTGTGTTGGATGCAGCGCTGGTGTTGACCATCGACCCCGCCTACTTCCGGCTCACCGGAGGCATCGAGCGGTGGCTATATCGCCTGGTTCGCAAGCATGGTGGGAAGCAGCCGGACGGCTGGCAATTCGATTTCAGACATCTGCATCGCAAGTCAGGCAGTACCGCGAGGCCCTGCGACTTCGCCTGCGATTTGCGTGCCCTGGTGGCGCGGCAGTCGTTGCCGGGCTATGTGCTGGGCATCGAGCGGATCCCGGAGAGCAGAACGGAACTGCTTACGTTCCGGCCCGTGCCGTCTACGGCACGGGGATAGTCGCGGTACAACCTGTGGACGGGCTCGTGCTATCAGGCGTGTCGGGTATCGTGCTATCGGGCGTGTCCTTATCGTGCTATCAGGCGTGTCAAATCCGCTGTAGGCCAGGAGTGGCGAGGGCTTCAGCGTCCCTTAACTTCTCTAACTTAAAAGCTCTAACTTTTTGTAAGGGGCTGCCGTTTCGGTGGACAAGGGTAAGACAGCACGTGCTGGCCCGTTCCAGGGAGAGGAGGGGCAGACCATGATCGTTGCCCTACTCAATCAGAAAGGAGGCGTCGGCAAGACCACCTTAGCGACACATATCGCAGGCGAGCTCGCATTGCGCGGTCAGCATGTCGTCTTTCTAGACGCCGACCCGCAGGGTTCAGCGCTGGACTGGGCGCAACGGCGCGCGCAACAGGGACTACCCAGGCTGTTCAGTGTAGTGGGACTAGCCCGTGAAACGCTGCACCAGGAAGCGCCCGAGCTGGCCCGCCGAGCTGATCACGTCGTGATTGATGGACCACCCCGGATCGCGGCGCTTGCACGCTCTGCTCTGCTGGCCGCTTGCCGCGTCATCATCCCTGTACAACCCAGCCCGTACGACCTGTGGGCCAGCGACGAAATGGTCGCACTGATCCGCGAGGCGCAGCTTTTTCGCCCTGAGCTGGCGGCAGCATTTGTCATCAACCGGCGCATCAGCACAACCATCATCGGCCGTGAAGCGCGTCAGGCGCTGGCAGATCAGCCTATACCGGCGCTACGTGCTGAGGTTCGCCAGCGCATTGTCTTCGCCGACAGTGTGGCGTCGGGCCGTCTTGCCTGCGAGACGGCGCCCGACAGCGCCGCCGCGCGCGAGATCACTGCCCTGGTGGACGAGCTGCTGAGGTGGTCGGCATGACCCGAGTTGGCGACAAACGCACGCCCATCGGCGTGCGTCCTCACGCGGACCCGCATGCCGAAGCCTGGGTTCGTCAGAGGGACGCCAACGTCGTCCACAGGCGCGACCTCTACAGCGCCCGCCTGACCCTCGATATCACCCCGGCGCTGCGCGCCCGGATCAAGGTATCGGCATTCACCCAAGGCATGACGGTGGCCGAGTTGCTGCGGGGGTTATTGGAGCGCGAATTTCCGGAGAAAACAGGATGACTGTACAGACAATTACTGCCACGCCGGCGACGAACTCCGTTGTTGCCATGCGTTTCGGCGAGACTGACGCGACGTCGCTGACGCGGGTGTCGCTCATTCACGTGCCGCAGCGCGTCCAGGTCTACCTGCGCTTCGGTGATCCGGTGCGTATTACCCGCCTGGACCCTATGAGGCGTATAGCCGTGTTCCTGCCCGGCGCCATCTTCTGCCGCGTTCGCTGGCAAGCCAACGAGTACGGCACGGTCAGCTGGCAACTGACGGTGATGCAGGGATGCACGCAACGGGACGCGGTGCAGCGTATTGCCGGCGTGGTGCCTGGGGCTCGGTTGCTGCTGCACGCCATCGGCAAGCCGGCAGTGCGCATGGTGCTGCCGCTGATTGATGCCATCGAGGCGCAGGGCATCGATCCGACAACGGTGTCATTTGCGTATTGGCGCATGCTGAATAACCGGCTCGCCGCACGCTTGGCCATGCCCGTCTACACCGCCGAGCGTCACTCCGCCTGGCTGACGAGGCGGGGGCTGCAGTGATGAGCATTGCCGACCTGTATCAATCGTCACGAGGCCTCGGTCGCCTCGTGATCGCAGCGCTTAGCGCCTGTGGGCTATCGGCACTGGCGTGGTCGGCCTTCATGGGCCCCGATGTTCGCGTCGTCTACAACGCTTCGGACAGCGTGCCGGTTGGCTGGTATCGAATCGATTCGGCAGGGCGGCAGGCTAACGCGTGGCCTGTTGGCCGCATTGTGCTGATTCGCCTCCCGGACGCCGCCGCAACGCTTGCAGCGCAGCGCGGATACCTGCCGTTAGACCTTCCTTTGCTCAAGCGCGTGGCTGCGGTGGCAGGACAGCATGTGTGCATTGCTGACCGCACCGTGCACATCGACAACGCTGCCGTGGCTGTAGCGCTGGATGCTGACAGGATGGGGCGGCATCTGCAGGCTTGGTCGGGGTGCCGGCGGCTTCGACCCGGTGAGCTGTTTCTGCTGAGCCCGACCAATCCGGCGTCGTTCGATAGTCGCTATTTCGGACCCATTGATACCTCCGCCGTGCTCGGTATTGCGCATTCGCTTGGGCTGGGAGCGGAACAATGAAGCGCGCCGACTCGCTATCCCCTGTCGCATCAAGTCGGGCCCAGGACTTGCGCCTGCCTTCGTATCGTCGTGCGAGCACGGACGTGTTCGCATCGCGCTACGGTTTGAAACCGGTACAGCCAACCTGCGTGCTGCCGTCTTGCCTTGAGCAGAAGCAGCTAGCGGCCGTTGCGATGTCCGTCGGCGCCCTCGCCGCGAGCAACACAGCCGCGACAAACCACCGATGCCTGGAGCACATGCGACAGGAAAAAGCGGAAGGCAAGACAAAAGGCGGCGGCACCCGGACGGTCGCAACGCCAGTCTGCACGTGGGGGAGGTGCGGCACCCGGCTGCGTCTTCGCCGTGCCGTATATGGCGTGCAAGGCGCACTAATGCTGGCCTTTCTGCGTGCCTCACACGCCGGGCTTCGCCTCTGCTTGCTGAAGTCACCGTCATGACCGACCGCCGCGATGATGACTTTCGCCTTCGCCCTGGTGCGCCGAAGAGTCTGGATAAGGGCTTCGTTTCCAAGGTGCTCAAGCAGGTCGGCAAGGCCGGTGGCAAGTCAGCTGTGCGGCGTCCAGCACTGGCTGGTGGCAAGGGACAACACGCCGGTCAGCGGCCGGGCTCGCGCCTCGGGCGAGGGCACACGGCAGCGCGCTTCGCAGGCGCCTCGCTCACACTGTTCTCACGCCGGGTGACCATCAAAACCCTGCTGGTCAATCAGCGCCAGGCAAGCCCGCAATCGTTGGCCAAGCACCTGCGTTATATCGAGCGTGATGGCGCGGGACGCGACGGCGAAGCAGGCCGAGCCTATGGAACACTGACGGATGAGGTTGATTTGGGGGCGTTCCTGCAGCGATGTGCTGATGATCGCCATCACTTTCGCTTCATTGTCGCACCGGAGGACGGGGCCGAACTGGACGACTTGCGCACCTACGCCCGACAGCTGATGGGGCGTATGGAGGCTGACCTGGGTACGCGGTTGGACTGGGTGGCGGTAGATCACTGGAACACCGACAACCCGCATACACACCTCGTCGTTCGTGGACGCGATGACACCGGCAAGGACCTCATCATTGCCAGCGACTACATCGCCCACGGCTTTCGCCATCGGGCCGCCGAACTGGCCACCGAATGGCTCGGCCCCCGCACCGAGTTGGAACTCCAGCAGTCCTTGCAGCGTGAGGTGAACCAGGAGCGTTGGACGAGCCTGGACCGCACGCTGTGCCTGGAAGCCGGCCCTGAGCAGACGCTGCGAATCGAACGCTTTAACCAGCCGCCGCTGCAACGCCAGCGCCTGGCACTGATTGGCCGTCTCCAGCGGCTGCAGCAAATGGGACTGGCTGAAGAGGTCCGGCCCGGGACATGGTCCATTCAGGCCGACGCGCAGACAACCTTGCGCACCCTGGGTGAACGGGGCGATATCATTCGCACCCTACAGCGTGCCATGAGCGGACGGTCGCGCGAGTTGGCCGTGTTCGCGCCACAAGAGGACGGGGTTGCGGTCACAGGGCGGGTGGTCGCCAAAGGCTTATCCGATGAGCTCGGTGACCGAGGTTATCTGGTCGTCGATGGTCTGGATGGCAAAGCGCACTACGTCTCCCTCAGTGCGAGCGACGAACTGGCCAACTACCCGACCGGCTCGGTGGTGAGCGTACGCGGCTCGGCCAAGATCCGGGAGACGGACCGTACCATCGCCGTACTCGCGGGCGATGGTCTGTACCGTTGCGACCGTCATCTGGCGATCACCAAGGGCCAGGCAAATGGTAACCGTGATCCACAGGAACTTGTCGCAGCCCATGTGCGGCGACTCGAAGCGCTGCGTCGGGCGGGCATCGTTGAACGTGTGGCGGACGGACTGTGGAAAGTGCCGGCCGATCTACCCGAGCGTGGCCGCCAGTACGACGCCAAGCGCTTGGGTGGGGTGGCCATCCAGTTGAAATCCCATCTGCCGATTGAACGGCAAGCTCGCGTGATCGGTGCCACCTGGCTCGATCAGCAACTGATCGGCGGCGAGCGAGGGCTGGGTGACCTCGGCTTTGCCGGTGAGGTGAAGCAGGCCTTGCGCCAACGCGCCGATTTCCTCGTGGAGCAGGGGCTGGCCGAGCGTCAGGCTCAGCGCGTGGTTCTGTCGCGCAATCTCTTGGCGACGCTACGTAACCGGGAGCTCACCCGGGTAGCTGAGCAGGTCGCCACGGAAACTGGATTGACGTACCGGCCGCTGAAAGAAGGCCAGCGCGTGGCCGGCCTCTATCGCCGTAGCGTCATGCTCGCCAGTGGCCGTTACGCCCTGTTGGAGGATACCAAGGCGTTCAGCTTGGTGCCGTGGAAACCTGTCATTGAGCCGCGCCTGGGTCAGCAGCTTGCCGCGACGGCACGGGGTAATTCGGTTTCTTGGGAGCTTGGAAGGTCCCGCGGTGTTGGGATTTGAAGGCCTCGTCACGCTGTTCTGTCTGTCGGCTGCTCTCGGGCGACCTCCGCAACCGTCTATCTGGTCGCCTACGCACGCAGGCTAGCGGGCCTGCCCCTTTCGATTTTCAACCGCAACCCTGAGGAACGAGCCATGAGAACCCTGACACCGATACTCTGTGCACTGGCACTCACCGCCTGCGGCGAAACCGGGAAACCTGAGGCGCCGCTGCCGACAGTTGACGAGCTGGCCGCCGACCTTGCGCGGCTGGAAGAGCTGCGCCCGCAATGCAAGCTGGACCGCGCCAAGCTCGGTGATGCCTTGTGCAATCGAGTGGCCGAAGCAACGCGCCGGCGCTTCATCGGGGACGGAAGGGTGCCTTATACGCCGTCGAAAGAGGTGCCCAAATTCTAGGCGTTACCCCTCCGCAAAATCTCCAACGGTCCCACCGATACGCCGCAACGCGTTCACGCTTGCGGCGTTTCGTTGCCACTAGCCCAAGCCTTCATTGGTGCATTTTGGGCCACTGTTGTTCCGATAACGGTCTTTGACCGGCACCGGAACGGCACCGAAGCTCCCCCCAAGCAGCCAGCTCAAGCGTGCTGCATGCAAAAGGGGGAGCGCCGTCATGCTCGGTACCAACGTACTGTTCGGACAAATTGCCGTTGTGTTCGGTGTCGTGATCGCCGGGGTGTGGAGCGCGACGCAATGGACGGCTGCTGCGCTGGGCTATCAGCCTCGTTTGGGTTTGCCCTGGTTCGAGCTTTTCGAAACGCCGATCTATCACCCCTGGCGACTGTTCGACTGGTGGTTTTTCTTCGGTGCCTATACGCCTGAGGTGTTCGACACCGGCGGTACCATTGCCGGTGCAAGCGGCCTGGTCGCGGTGGGCGTCGCCATCGCCATGTCGATATGGCGCGCCCGCCAGTCGCGTCAGGTCACCACCTACGGTTCGGCGCGTTGGGCCGAACCTGAAGACATCCGTAAGGCGGGGCTCACCCGCCCGGCCGGTGTGCTTCTCGGGCTGCACGACGACCATTACCTGCGTCATGAGGGCCCTGAGCATGTTCTTGCCTTTGCACCGACTCGCTCGGGCAAAGGGGTCGGTCTGGTTGTTCCCACTTTGCTGAGTTGGCCGGCCTCGGCGGTGATCCATGACATCAAGGGGGAGAACTGGAACCTGACCGCCGGTTGGCGCGCCCGGTTTTCGCACTGCCTGCTGTTCAATCCGACCGATTTGCTTTCGGCCGCCTATAACCCGCTGCTGGAGGTTCGCCGGGGTGCGCACGAGGTCCGCGATGTGCAGAACATCGCCGATATTCTGGTCGATCCGGAAGGCGCGCTGGAGCGGCGCAATCACTGGGAGAAGACCTCCCATGCGCTGCTGGTCGGCGCTATCTTGCACGTGCTGTATGCCGGTGAGGACAAGACCTTACGTGGCGTCGCCAACTTCCTGAGCGACCCGCAGTGCCCTTTCGAGGTGACGCTGCACCGGATGATGACGACGCGGCACTTGGGTGACGAGACCCACCCAGGGGTGGCATCTGCTGCCCGTGAAGTGCTCAACAAGAGCGAGAACGAACGCTCGGGTGTGTTGAGCACCGCCATGTCGTTCCTTGGACTGTACCGCGATCCTACGGTGGCCCAGGTAACCTCACGCTGCGACTGGCGCATTGCCGATCTGATTGCTGCCGAACACCCGGTTTCGCTGTACCTGGTGGTGCCTCCTTCAGACATCAGCCGCACCAAGCCGCTGATCCGCCTGATCCTCAACCAGATCGGTCGACGCCTCACCGAATCGCTCGACGGCAGCGACGGTGTACAGCGGCGTCACACGCTGCTACTGATGCTCGATGAGTTCCCTGCGCTGGGCCGGTTGGACTTTTTCGAGTCGGCGCTGGCCTTCATGGCAGGCTACGGTTTGCGCGCTTTCCTGATCTCGCAGTCGCTCAACCAGATCGACAAGGCCTACGGGCAGAACCACTCGATCCTCGACAACTGCCATGTGCGCGTGACCTTCGCCACCAATGACGAGCGCACCGCCAAGCGCATTTCCGAGACGCTGGGTACCGCAACGGAGCTGCGTGCACAGCGCAACTACGCGGGCCATCGGCTGGCGCCATGGCTGGGGCATCTGATGGTCTCGCGTCAGGAAACGGCCCGGCCACTGCTGACGCCTGGCGAGGTGATGCAACTGCCACCGGACGAGGCCGTGGTAATGGTCGCCAGCGTCGCGCCAATCAAGGCTCGAAAGCTGCGCTACTACAACGATGCCAACTTCAAGCAGCGTGTGTTGCCTCCACCGGTCCTCGTGGCGGGGCATTACGCCGACGTGCCGCCAGGGCGCGAAGACGACTGGACCAACCTGGCACCGCCCGTAGCCTCTGTGCCATCGGAAGGTGGCGACAGCCTAGCATTCGGCTTCGCCGATGAGGGCGGTCCGCAGCGACAGGCCGAACTGTCCGCACCCGTTACCTACGATCCCGAGCAGGAGCCTGTCGGAAACGATCTATCTCTGCTCGATGACGACGACGCGCCGCCCGTTCTGTCTCGCCAGTTTGATCCCGCCATGCAACGTGTTGCTCGGCAGGCTGCACTCGACCCCGACGACGGTATCCAGCTATGAGCCAGTACCGCCTTAACCTGTTCATTCAACCTGAACATGCTCGACGACTGGACGAACTCGCCGCTAAGAAGGGTGTTTCCAAATCCTCCATCGTCGCCTCAGCGTTGGCGTCCTGGCTGTCGCCCGAAGCCGGAGACCAGCGCGAAGCCGCCATCGCCAAGCGACTGGATCGCCTGTCACGCCAGTTCGAGCGTCTCGAACGCGACCAGGCCATCGAGATCGAGACGCTGGCCTTGTTTGTGCGCTACTTCCTAACCGTCAGCACACCCGTGCCGGAGGCGCATCAAGAGGCAGCCAAAGCGCAGGGCAAGGCGCGCTTCGAGCAGTTCGTCGAGCAGCTCGGTCGCCACCTCTTGCGTGGCCGCAGTCTGGTGCGCGACGTGGTGGAGGAGCTCTACCCGGAGGGACGGCACTTGGAAAGCGCGGCGGACGAAACACGGGAGCGAGGCCGATGAGTGCTGCTGGCCAAGCCACTCAGGCTGTCTCGCTGGACCGGCGTATCGCCATGCTTCGCACCGCGATGGGTCCGGTCATCGCAGCTGCCCTTGAAGACCCCGATGTCGTCGAGGTCATGCTCAACCCTGACCGGACGCTGTGGGTGGACCGGCTGTCGTCAGGGCGCGCGCCGCTTGGCGCGGAGCTCTCCGAAGCGGATGGCGAGCGCATCATCCGGTTGGTCGCCGCGCATGTCGGCGTGGAGGTGCATCGCGGCAAACCGCTGCTGAGCGCCGAGCTGCCGGAAACCGGCGAGCGCTTTGAGGGCATCTTGCCGCCCGCGGCACCTGGTCCCGCCTTCGCCTTACGCAAGCGGGCCGTGGGCGTCATTCCACTGGAGCGTTACGTGACAGACGGGATGATGACCGCAGCCCAAGCCGTCTGGCTGCGCGAGATCGTGCGTGAACGGCAAAACATCCTGATCGCCGGCGGCACCAGTACCGGTAAAACCACGCTGGCCAATGCACTGCTCGCCGAGATTGCCTGCACTGGCGATCGGGTGCTGGTGCTTGAAGACACCATCGAACTGCAGTGTGCCGCCCGCGACCACGTACCGCTTCGCACCTGTGCGGGCGTGGTGTCCATGCGCGAACTGGTGCGCACGACGATGCGGCTGCGTCCCGACCGCGTGGTGGTGGGAGAGGTGCGGGGTGGAGAGGCGCTGGACCTCGTCAAGGTTTGGGGCACCGGTCATCCGGGCGGCATCGCCACCATCCATGCCAGCTCCACTCAGGGCGCACTGCTGCGATTGGAACAGTTGGTGCTGGAGGTCGCGGTAAATCCGCCTCGAGCGTTGATCGCCGAGGCGGTCAACGTGGTGATCGTCATCGCCGGGCGCGGCCGGCTTCGCCGAATCCAGAGCATCGCCTGCGTGGTCGGTTACGACGGCGCGGGTTATCACCTGGCGGACGCGCAGCACGCCTCTAATGCCGTCACAAACGCTTCTGCTTCGTTACCCTCAACCACGCCTGGAGAACTGCCATGAAAGCCGCATATGCCCCTGTTTCCCGCCCGGTCGCCAACCTAAGGTTGGGCCTGACGCACTTGCGTCGCCTGGCTGCGTCTGTCCAGAGCGGCCTGTTGCTCGCAGCCATCATGCTGACGACCGTCGGCACGGCGAGGGCTGCCGGCTCCTCGATGCCCTGGGAAGGTCCGCTCGAATCCATTCTCGAATCGATCCAGGGACCGGTAGCGCGCATCGTGGCGGTGATCATCATCATTGCCACAGGCCTCGCGCTGGCATTCGGTGACACCTCGGGTGGTTTCCGCAAGCTGATCCAGATTGTGTTCGGCCTGAGTATTGCCTTCGCCGCGTCGTCGTTTTTCCTGACGTTTTTCAGCTTCGCTGGCGGAGCGGTTGTATGAGCGCCGAAGTCGACTTGCCGGGCTTCGAGGTGCCGCTGCACCGAGCACTGACTGAACCGATCCTGCTGGGTGGGGCGCCGCGGACCGTGGCCATTGCCAACGGTACGCTGGCGGCGGCCGTCGGGCTGGGTTTGCAGCTCTGGCTGCCGGGCCTGGTGCTGTGGCTGATTGGCCACGCGCTGGCGGTCTGGGGCGCGCGCGTCGATCCACAGTTCATGCAGGTTTTTGCCCGGCATCTCAAGCACAAGCCGCTGCTGGACGTGTGAAAGGGAGGGCGCTGCAATGCTAAATCTCACCGAATACCGTCAACGCCCAGCGCTGCTCGCCGACTGGCTGCCCTGGGCCGGGCTGGTGGCGCCCGGCGTCGTGTTGAACAAGGACGGTTCTTTCCAGCGCACGGCACGCTTTCGCGGCCCTGATCTCGACAGCGCGACGCAGAGCGAGCTGGTCGCCACCACGGCGCGGCTGAACAACGCATTGCGCCGGCTCGGCACCGGCTGGGCGATGTTCGTCGAAGCCGAGCGTTGTCCGGCGGCAAGTTATCCGCACTCGGACTTCCCCGAGCCGTTGTCGTGGCTGGTGGACGAGGAGCGCCGCGCGGCGTTCGAAGAAGGTGGCAGCCACTTCGAGAGCTGCTACCACCTCACGCTGCAGTACATGCCTCCAGAAGAGTCGCGCGCCCGCGCCGCCAAGCTGATCTATGAAAACACCTCGACGGCCGGAGTGGACTGGCGCGAGCGTCTCACGGCTTTCATTGCCGAGACGGAGCGCATTTTCGACCTGCTCGCAGGCGTGATGCCGCAGATCGACTGGTTGGATGATGTTGAGACGCTGAGCTATCTGCATACGACCGTCTCGACACGGCGTCATCGTGTCGGGGTTCCGGAGGTTCCGTTCCACCTCGACTTGCTGCTGACGGACGTACCACTACTAGGTGGCTTGGCGCCGATGCTGGGCGATGAGCACCTGCGTGTGACTACGCTGCGTGGGTTCCCGACCTCAACTTGGCCGGGGATCCTCGATGACCTCAACCGGCTGGGCTTTGCCTATCGCTGGAGTACACGCTTTGTTTGTCTCGACAAGGACGAGGCGGAAGGGGAGCTGGGCCGCCTGCGTCGCCAATGGTTTGCCAAACGCAAGAGCGTGCTGGCGCTGCTGCGCGAGACCCTGTTCCAGCAGGAGAGCCCATTGCTCAACACCGACGCCAGTAATAAAGCCGCGGATGCGGACGCTGCCCTCCAGGCGTTGGGCAGTGATCAGGTTGCCTTTGGCTACCTGACTTCCACCGTGACGGTGCTCGATGCAGACGCCGACCTGGCCGACGAGAAGCTTCGCAGGGTGGAGCGCGTCATCCAGGGACGAGGCTTCGTCACCATTGCGGAAAGTCTCAACTCAGTGGAAGCGTGGCTTTCGTCCATCCCGGGCAACGCCTACGCCAACGTGCGTCAGCCGGTTGTGTCGACGTTGAACCTCGCGCACCTGATGCCCTTGTCTGCGGTATGGGCCGGACCGGAGCGCAACGCCCACCTCGACGGGCCACCCCTGATCGTGACCCGTACCGAGGGTGCGACTCCATTCAGGCTGGTCACTCACGTGGGTGATGTCGGTCACACGCTGCTCGTCGGTCCGACCGGTATGGGCAAGTCGGTTTTACTCGCCACACTGGCGATGCAGTTCCGTCGCTACAAGGGTTCACGGATTTTTGCCTTCGACATGGGGCGCTCGATGCGAGCGACCGTGCTGGGCCTGGGCGGCGAACACTACGACTTGGGTGGTAATGGCGCGATCGCCTTCCAACCGCTCGCACGTGTCAACGAGGAGGGCTGTCGTAGCCGGGCAGCTGAGTGGGTCGAAGGGCGTCTGCTTCAAGAAGGAGTGGCCATAGGCCCCACTGAAAAGGCGGCTATCTGGTCGGCACTCGGCAGCCTCGCGGGGGCTCCTGTCGAACAGCGCACGCTCACCGGTCTGTCGCTGCTACTGCAGTCAAACACGCTACGCCAGGCGTTGGCGCCTTATGTGCTCGGTGGCGCGCACGGCAAGCTGCTCGATTCCGACCTCGACTACCTAAGTACGGCCGATGTGCAGTGCTTCGAAATGGAGGAACTGATGCCTAGCAAGGCCGCGGTTCTGGCCGTGCTGGGCTACCTGTTCGCGCGTCTGGAGGAGCGCTTCGATGGCGCGCCGACGCTGCTGATCCTCGATGAGTCCTGGCTGTTCCTCGACGACCCGATCTTCTCCGCGCGCATCCGCCAGTGGCTCAAGACCCTGCGCAAGAAGAATGTCAGCGTCATTTTCGCCACCCAGTCTCTGGCCGACATCAAGGATTCAAGCATCGCCCCGGCGATCATCGAGAGCTGTGCGAGCCGCATTTTTCTGCCCAATTCGCAGGCAACCGAGCCACAGATTCGCAGCATCTATGAAGGCTTCGGCCTAAATGCACGGCAGATCGAGATCGTCGCTAATGCTCAGCCCAAGCGCGATTACTACTACCAGTCCCGTGCAGGCAATCGCCTGTTCGACCTCGATCTTGGGCCGGTTGCGCTTGCGTTTGCCGGCGCCTCGTCGCCACAGGACCAGCAAGCAATCGATCAGATGCTTCGCGACGCCGGTCTGCCAGGGTTCGTCGGCGCCTGGCTGCGCCATCGTGGCCTCGGCTGGGCGGCTGACTTGCTGCCATCTGCACCACCGCCGGCTGTTTCTACCGAACCGGAGGAGGACGCTTGATGAGCAAAGGCGTACATTTCTGGCCCCTCGCTGTTGCATGGTCGTTGCTGACAGTGCAGCCAATTTCAGCCATGACGGTCATCGACCCCACCAACCTGGTGCAGAACACGCTGACAGCGGTTCGCACGCTGGAGCAGATCAATAACCAGGTCGAGCAGCTGCAGAACGAATCGCAAATGCTGGTCAATCAGGCACGCAACCTGGCGAGTCTCGATTACAACGTCCTTAGCCGCCTGCATACGTCACTGGCGAAAAGCGAGAAGCTGATCGCAGAGGCACGAGGGCTGGCCTACGACGTGCAGAAACTCGACAGCGAACTTGCCCGGCTGTATCCGGAAGAGTACGCGACCACCATCAGCGGCGACCAGATGTACCGGGACGCGCATGAACATTGGACGTACGCGCTCGATGGGCTGCACACCGCCATGCGGTTACAGGCCCAGGTCTCTGGCAACCTCGCCGATGATGAGAGTGCGCTAGCTGATCTGGTGGGGCAGAGCCAGTCGGCCACCGGCGCGCTGCAGGCCATGCAGGCCACCAACCAACTGCTGGCCCTGCAGGCAAAACAGTCCATCCAGGCACAGCAGCTTCAGCTTACCCATGACCGTGCCGCCTCTTTGGAGCTTGCTCGGCAGGCGGCAGCCACCGAGCGTGCCCGCGAAATCCGCCGCCGGTTCTTGGGCAACGGCACGCCGTATACACCCTTTCCCGTCCGTTTTTACGGGAACTGACGGAGATGGCCATGCGCTATGTTTTGGTGTTGTGGACCGGATTGTTGGTCGTCTGCGACCGACACTGGGATGGGCTGGCAGGCGATCCAATTCGGCGCGAGACGCAACACGCCCTGCACATCGCTGTCGACGGCGGGCCGAGTATGGCTACAGCCGAGGTGTATCGACACCGCTTTTTCAGCGGTAAGGGTGGCCCCGACGAATTCGGAACCCTAAGGCAATTGCCCGCGATTTCGCCGACATTCGATGGGCCCGTTGAGGCTTATCCCGAGGAGAGCCGTAGGCCGCTTGCGCGTCAGGGGGTTGCCCATGAATGACGTCACGGTCATTGACCGGTTCCTCGATACGTTTTCCCGCTACATCGACTCGGGGTTCGGGCTGCTGCAAGGAGAAGTTGCCTACCTGACCGCCACGCTAGTGGCCATCGACATGACGATTGCCGGCCTGTACTGGGCGCTCGGCCATGCCTCAGGCCAGGGCGAGGATGTCATGGCGAAGCTGATCCGCAAGGTGCTCTACGTCGGTGCCTTCGCCTACATCATTGGCAACTTCAACCGGCTGGCTGGCATCGTCTTCAACTCCTTTGCCGGGCTGGGTCTGACGGCAACCGGCTCGCTCAGCATGGAGAGCTTTCTCCACCCAGGGCAGTTGGCGAAGGCGGGTATCGATGCCGGTGCGCCGATCCTTGAGCAGATCGGCAAACTGACCGGCTTCCCCGAGGTGTTCGTCAATCTCGAACCCATCGTTATCCTGTTTCTGGCCTACCTGGTGGTCATTGTCTGTTTCTTCACCTTGGCCGTGCAGCTGTTCATCACCCTCATCGAGTTCAAGCTGACCACGCTTGCCGGGTTCGTGCTGGTGCCGTTCGCGTTGTGGAACAAAACGGCGTTTCTCGCCGAGAAGGTGCTCGGCAATGTGGTGTCCTCGGGCGTCAAGGTCCTGGTGCTGGCCGTAATCGTTGGCATCGGCACAGGTCTGTTCGCCGAGTTCCAGGTACATCCCAACGAGCCTTCCATTGATCATGCGCTGGTCGTCGTGCTGGCGTCACTGGCGTTACTCGCTCTGGGCATTTTCGGCCCTGGCATCGCGACCGGGTTGATCTCCGGAGGACCACAATTAGGTGCTGGGGCCATGGCCGGCGCTGCCCTTGGCACAGCCGGGCTGGCGGCGGGCGTCGGCGCCGCAGCGACGGGTGTAGGCACCGCAGTTGCCGCCGGGGCGCGTATGGCGTCCGGCGCAAAACTCGCAGCAGGCGCGCGCTCGCTTGAAGGCCAGTTTGCAACGGCAGGCGGAGGAGCAGCCACAGGTCACGCGGCTGCACCGAGCAACACCGCAAACGCCTTCACCAATACCAAGGAGCAACCTGCCTGGGCCAGGCGCCTGCAGCAGCGTCAGCAAATCAGCCATGCCGCTACCACCGTTGCGCACACGTTACGCGGCGGTGACGGCGGTGGCTCCGGTAGTGGGCCGAACCTGCGCGATGCAGATGGATAAGGGGGAGTCATGCGCTTCAAACGACCACGTGTGCGCTACGCCGAGACGCCGCAACCTGCTACACCATATCAAGCCGCTGGGCAGGCTTGGGATGAGCGCATTGGCTCGGCGCGCGTACAGGCGAAAAACTGGCGCCTCATGGCCTTTGGCTGCCTATCGCTTGCCCTGCTAATGGCGTGTGGTTTGGTTTGGCGCTCGGCACAGTCCATCGTCACGCCTTATGTGGTGGAGGTTGCTAGCAGCGGCGAGGTGCGGACGGTCGGCGAGGCCGCCATTCCCTACCGGCCATCCGATGCCCAGGTGGCCTACCACCTGGCGCGCTTCGTCACCCTGGTGCGCTCACTGTCGATTGACCCGATTGTCGTTCGGCAGAACTGGCTAGACGCATACAACTACACCACTGATCGCGGTGCCGCCGTGCTCAACGACTACGCACGCAGCAAGGATCCGTTTGCCCTCGTCGGCAAGGAGTCTGTCACGGTGCAGGTGATCAGCGTAGTGCGGGCCAGCGATGCTTCATTCAACGTGCGCTGGACCGAGCAGCGCTTCGTCAACGGTGGGTCCGCCGGCACCGAACGCTGGAACTCAGTGATTTCCATTGTTCAGCAGACCCCGCGCACCGAACAACGTCTGCGCAAAAACCCGCTGGGCATCTACGTTAACGGGCTGTCTTGGAGCCGCGAACTGGATGTGTCTGAAGGAGCAAAGCCATGAACCTGTTCTGCCCCGCGGTTACGCTGTCGGCCATCGTACTGGCGTTGGCCGGTTGTGCGACCCAAGGCAAGCCGGCGCCGCGCATCTCGCTCGACGAGCCCGTGCAGGCGCAACCGCTGCCCGAGCCGCCGAAGCCCATCGCAGTCGTCGAGGTGCCGAAAGTGTTGCCGATGCCTGCGCAAATGAAGCCTCTATCGGGTGTCGCCAATAACCAGACCTCGCCGGAGCCGGTCGATGAAAAGCGACGCGTCACCCACGCGAACCGCGAGGCCCGAATGCCGCCTACTCGCGAGGGGTACATCAATGCCATACAGGTCTGGCCGTACAGCGAAGGGGCGCTATATCAGGTATATGCCACGCCGGGGCGGGTCACGGTGATCGGGCTGCAGGAAGGAGAGGAGTTGGTGACGGTGGCCGCCGGCGATACCGTGCGCTGGATCGTCGGCGATACGTCCAGCGGTGCAGGCGACGCGTTGCGCGTCAGTGTGTTGGTCAAGCCAATACGTTCGAACCTCAATACCAACTTGGTGATTTCAACCAGCCGGCGGACCTACCTGATCGAACTGACCTCTACCGAAAAAGCCTGGATGGCCTCGGTTTCCTGGAATTATCCGAAAGACCGGATGCTGGCGCTGCAGCGCCAAGCACGGGCCGCACAGGTTAGCGCACCGGTCGATACCGGTCTTTCACTGGAGCGGATCCGCTTTCGCTATGCGATCAGCGGGAGCAACCCACCCTGGCAGCCACTGCGGGCCTTTGATGACGGCGAAAAGGTCTACATCCGGTTTCCCGCCGGCATCGCTCAGGGCGAACTGCCGCCCATGTTCGTGATTGGCGCGCAGGGCGATGGGCAATTGGTCAACTACCGCTTCCGCTCGCCGTACTACATCGTCGACCGGCTTTTCGGTGCAGCTGAACTGCGCCTGGGGGCAGACAAGGGCGACGTGGTGCGTATCGAGCGTACCGACGGTCTGCCGCGAGGGCGATAAGCATGAGCCAGGAAGACAATCCCGAGCGCTTGGCGCCACCGGTTGATAAGGTCCCGCCGGAAGCGGTGGCGTTGCGCGCTCAGCCTCGGCCCGTCAAACGCTTGAGCCGGCGTACCCTGGCGGCGCTTGTCGGTGGACTCGCTGTCGCTGTGCTGGGTGCCACGATCTGGTCGCTGCGGCCGCTGGAGCGCCGTGAACGACACGGCCCGGCCGAGCTATACAACGTCGATCGCGTCTCTCGCTCCGAGGGGCTCGAAAGTTTGCCGACAGACTACGCTCAGCTACCGCCAACATCTTTGGTGCACCCTCCTGAATTGGGGCCTCCGCTTCCGGGCGACCTCGGGCCAGCCATTTTGAAGTCTCAGCGGCCGGCGGCACCCATTTACACGCCAGCCGGACAGGATCCCGCCGAGGCAAAACGATTGGCTCGATTGAAAGAGGCCGAAGAGGCGGCTGGCTCGTCGCTGTTTTTTCAAACCGACAGCCGGCGTTCTGCTTCAACTGCAAACGCCTCGTCAGAGCGAGCGGCGCAAGCGTCCATGCTGGCGGCTTTTGATCCGCTGGCGACGGTGTCGAGCTCGGAAGTGGCGCAGCCAACCGATCCGATGGCTGTGCAGAATCGACAGCAGCAGAAGGAACAGTTCCTGCGTCCGGACACCAGGGCCACACGCAACACAGGGGACCTGCAGCTACCGGCATCGCCTTATCAGGTTATGGCGGGCACGGTCATCGCCGGCGCGCTGGTGACCGGCATCAAGTCCGATCTTCCAGGCGACATCATCGGTACCGTGACTGAGCCGGTCTACGACACGGCAACGGGTAAGCACCTACTCATCCCGCAGGGTTCGAGGATACTTGGACGTTACAACAGCCAGGTCAGCTACGGGCAGAGCCGCGTGCAGGTGGTGTGGAACCGCATCATCCTGCCGGACACAAGTTCGCTGACGCTGGATAATTTGATAGGCACCGACCCGGCCGGCTACGCCGGCTTGGAGGATGGGGTCGACTGGCATTGGAATCGCGTCTTCGCCGGTGCTGCGTTGACCACGCTGCTTGGTATCGGCGCCGAGCTGGCAGCACCGGAAAACCGACAGGACGGAGACCGCGTCATCATCGCTGGTCGCGATGGCCTTCAAGACAGCGTCAATCAGGTGGGCCAGGAAATGACCCGGCGCAATATGAGCATCCAGCCGACATTGACCGAACGACCAGGCTTGCCGGTGCGCATCATCGTTAACCGGGACTTGGTGCTGCGACCTTACCAACCCTTGTTCTTTAACAGTGGAGGATCACGATGAGCGCGACGCGCAAGCTGAGACTGGGGCCGCTGCCTAAGACTGAGAACACCAAGCTGACCTTTCTCTGTCCTGCAAGTCTTAAGGCCGATCTAGACCGTTACGCCTCGATGCACGTGGAGACATATGGGGAGCCGGTTGATGCGGTAACCCTCATTCCGTACATGCTGGAGGCCTTCATGGCGGGGGATCGCGGATTTAAGCGTGAGGCGAACCGCTATAGATTCTCGTCGCTTTCTACGCCGAGCGCTCAGAGCACTTGAAGCCCGCCGTTGCGCAAGGCACAGCGGGGCTTGAGGTTGTAGCTACATCAAATCCTCGCGAGTGCCCACTGGACTCGTGGCTCAGGTCCGTACCTATGCGTCCAGAGAGCGCAAGCCTGTCGGTTGGTGGCCGGAATGATCATCCATGCCGCACGCAACCCGTGCCACTCGGTCGATAAAACGATCCAATGGTGCTGACGGCTCGCTATTGCGACGGACCAAGTAGGTGGTCAGCGTGCTCTGGCCCGCCAGGGGGCGGGTGGCGATGTCCGGATTGTGGAGCTCTGAAATTCGCGCCAGGCTGGAGAACCCCAGACCGTAACCGGCGGCTACCAACGCGATCATCAGATCGAGGGTTGGCACACTCTCCGCGATGGTCAGTCTGGGCGCAATAGGCTGTAGTACGAGCTGTAGCTGCTGCCAGAACCCTTCGCAGACTTGAGGCTCACAGAGCACCAATGGGTGCCCGGCGAGTTCCTCCAGTGGAATCTCGCGGTGGGCGAGCAACTGGTGGCGTGCTGGCAGGGTAACGACAAGCGGGTCATGCCATACGGGCACGGCCAGCAGCCCGTCAGCCTGGTTTGCGGTTTGCGACAGACCGACATCGAACAGATCGTCCAGCAGGCCTCTGGTCTGCATTGCAGACGGCACTTCACGCAGGAAGATTTCGATGTCGGGGTCTTCCTCGCGGCACAGCGCGAGCAGGGACGCCAGCCGCAATTGCGGGACGCCGTCGGACAGGGCAATACGTAGCTGACCTTGGTAACCCGAAGCGGCGCCTTTCACGCTCGCTTTGGCCTGTTCTACGACCGCAATGACACGCCGGGCTTCCTGCAACAGGACCGTGCCGGCCCAGGTGAGACGCGTTCGGCGCGTTGTGCGTTCGAACAGCTGCACACCCAAGCGGTACTCCAAGTCCTTGATGGTCCGCGACAAGGGCGATTGCTCCATATGCAAACGTTCGGCAGCCCGTGCGAAATGCAGCTCCTCGGCGACGGCCACGAAACAGCGAAGATGACGAAGCTCCAACTTGCACCTCCGGCTAGGTCAATGGTTGGTTTCAGGTTGGACTGTGCGCGGCCAGGCTCGCTGACGACGAAGGTTGAGAATCTGAAGCAGTGCGCCGAGTAAGGCGATCAAGCCGGCACAGGCGGCCAGCGTCCAGGTGGGCATCTGTAGCAGCAGGACGAAGCCTCCGGCGGCCGCACCTATGGCGCTGCCCAGGTACAGCGCCGATTCGTTGAGCGCGATGGCAAGGTTGCCATCGCCGTGTGCCAGCCTGGCCTGTATCAGTTCGTTGTTCTGCGGTACCTGCAGGGCCCAGCCTACGGCGCCCCATGCCATGATCGGCAACATGACCAGCCATGTGCCGAGCGTGGCCGCAACCGGTATGAGGAACAAGGAGGCCGAGAGGATGACCATAATGGCGAAGACCAGCACAGGCCCCCTGACTCGATCGACAACCGGGCCTACCAGAAAGCTGCCGAGCACGCCGCCGATGCCCCAGATCCAGAGATAAGGTGTTACCGAGCGGACTGCACCGAGTTCCGGGTCGGCGAGCAGTGGAGCGATAAAGGTATACATGCCCAGACTGGCAACGGCAGCTAGTAGGGAAATAAGAAGTATGGTCATCACGTGCCCATCGGCAAGGATCCTGAGCTTTTGTCCCAGGGAGCTGGAGGGCGCCGCTTGCAGCCTCGGCAACATCAATAGCAGGCCCGCAAAAGCTAACAACCCCAGCAAGGTGACGAGCCAAAGTGCAGCTTGCCAGCCGAAGCTGTCTGCAGTTATCAAACCCACTGGAACACCCAGCACAACGCCGCTTGCCATGCCTCCCATGATGATGGCGATCGACTTTCCGCGCCGCTCGGGCGATGAAAGCGCTGCTGAGGCGCCGATGCCCATGGCGAGGTAGACGCCAGCGCCTATTCCGGCCACGGCCCGCCAGATCACCAGTTCGGCAAAGCCTGCTGCGAGGGCGCTGGCCGCGTTTGCCAGAACGAACAATCCAAGGGCGAACAGCAAACCAGTGCGTTGATGATCGGGCGGGGTCAGCGCAACGAAAACCGGCGAGCCCAGGCCATAAGCGAGGGTAAAGGCGGTCACAAGCTGCGCAGCCACAGCGACCGAAACGGAAAAGGAGGCCTCGATTAGGGGAATCAGGCCTGCTGTGACATAGGAGGCCATGCCCAGCGCAAATGCACCGAGTGCGATCAGGTAGATGGGAAGTTGCTTGTTGGGATACGGGGTATTCATAGTATCGCCGCTCCAGGAAGGAGGCTGGACGCGGTCGCTGGACCGCGTCGCGCTGAGTTAAAGATCGAGGCTGACATCCTGTTCGGTCAGCCAGGTGTTCAGGCCAACCGCCAGCTCCATGCCCATTCGGTCGTACATGGGCGAGGTGTCGCCAACGGGTCTCTCCAGGGTGCGCTTGACCTGCGATGCATCGAGAAGGGCTCGCACAGGTGCGTCCTTGTCGGCCATGATCTGGGTGAGTGAGGTGCGAAGCGCCTGCTCGTAAGCAGGATCCTGCGTCGAGGGGTAGGGGCTCTTGACCCGATCGCTGATCGATTCGGGTAACAGGTCGCGAGTCGCCGCACGCAAGATGCTCTTTTCGCGTCCATCGAAGGTCTTCATTTCCCAAGGAATATTGAATGCGTACTCGACAAGCCTGTGGTCACAGAAGGGGACCCTGACCTCAAGACCGACGGCCATGCTCATCCGGTCCTTGCGATCAAGCAGTGTCTGGACGAAGCGGGTCAGGTTGACGTAGCTCATCTGGCGCATGCGCCGATCCGTTTGCTCCTCCGACGGCAGTACTGGGGCTTCGCTGAGCGCTTGACTGTAGCTGTCCTGTACGAACCTGGGCAGGTCTAGCTGATGTAGCAGCGCCGGGTCGAAGAGGGTCTTGCCGTCGAAGTATTTGCCAGTCACAGACACCAGCCAGGGAAAGGTCTGGGCCTGGATCGCCGCGGGGTCGTGGAACCAGCGGTAGCCCCCAAAGACCTCGTCCGCGCTTTCTCCGGACAGTGCAACGGTGGAGTGCTGGCGCACTTCCTGGAACAGCCGATAGAGCGATGGCCACATGTCGCCCCAGAAGGCAGGCGGTAGATCGAGCGCCTCGATGACTCGATGGCGAAGCGCCGGATCGGCCAGCTCTCGGCTGTCCAGGACGATCTCGTGATGACTGCAGTGGATACGCTCAACCAAGTCGCGAACGAAGGGCGCATCAGGCGTGCCCCTGACTGCATCGCTGGCAAAACTGCTGCCGTGATCGAGAAAATCGACCGAGAACGAGTGAATGTTTTCCTTGCCTTCAGCAAGCAGTTTTCTGGACGCCAAGGCGGTGATGATCGACGAATCGAGACCACCGGATAACAGGCTGCACAGGGGTACATCCGAAACGACTTGCCGCTGCACGATATCTTCCAGGAGATCTCGCGTATGCCGGACGGTCTGGTCAAGCGTATGACCATGCTCACGAGCCTCGAGTCGCCAATAACGGTGTCGTATGAGGCCCTGACGATTGATGCGGACGACCTCGCCAGGCAAGACTTCACGCATGCCGTCATACACTGCATTGCCCGGAGTTTTGACCATCTCCAGGATCTCACGCAGCCCGTCGGCCCTTACGGTACGGGGCACGAGCGGGTTGGCTAACAGGGCTTTGGGTTCGGACCCAAACACCACCCCGTCGACCGTCTCGTAGTAATAAAGCGGCTTCACGCCCATTCGGTCACGAACCAGCAGTAGTTCCTGCGTTGTGAGGTCCCAAACCGCGAAGGCATACATCCCGTTGAGCCGCTCGACGAAGCCCTCTCCCCATTCTAGGTAGGCGCGCAGGACCACTTCAGTGTCGCTGAGGCTTTCGAAACGATGGCCGCGTCCTTTCAGCTCGGTGCGCAGTTCACGAAAGTTGTACGCCTCACCGCTGTAAGTGATCGCCGCCGCTTCTAACCCGTCGTCGCGTCGAGCCAGCATGGGCTGCCGACCACCTTCCAGGTCGATTATTGACAATCTTCGATGGCCAAAGCCGATTGGACCCGTTATCCAGATCCCCTCGGCGTCGGGCCCCCGATTTGCCATCGTCTCGGTCATGCGCTTCAGCGTATTGCGTTGCGCCTGCATGTCCTGGCTGTAGGACAGCCATCCAACTATTCCACACATGTGGTTCTCCCGCTGATATCCATTTAGCCGAGGGCTTCCAGGTCGCTGCCCTCGACGAGCAAGGCGCGCTGAGCGCCACGGTTGTAACGGGCCGCGGCAGGGGTGAGCGCGCGATGCTCCAGTTGATTGAGCAATTCCTGTAGCTCGACGGCGTCGTCCAGGCTGGCGAATGGGAGGGGAGGCGGCTGGCGCCGCACGACCCAGTCAAGGACCTGTTGGCAGAACTCAGAAAGCTTGTGCAGGGTCTCGAGTCCCGACTGGCTGGGAGAGAGTCGGAGCTCGTGCAGCACGAGTTCCGTGCCGTCGATATCCCGCATCCAGATCCGCAGATGGTCATGATCCCAGCGCGGCGTATCGAAGGTCAGTCGCGCATGGATAAGCTGGTCTTCCCGATCGATAAAGCTGAAGTCGACGGTGCGTTGGCGAACGACGTTGACAAAGCTGCTGTAGCCGGTGACTGGCGCGGAACCAAGGACAGCAGTCAGCTGCACGGTGTCGAGAACCGCAAGTCCAGATACCGAAAAGTCTGACCGGATACCCAGAACGCCATCCAGCCGCAGCGGACCCGCGGTCGGGCATACCCAGCGCAGCAGATCCAACGCATGAATCGCTTCACTGGTAACTCCGCAAGTGGGCCGGTAGTCATTGATGCGATCCTTGCCCCAATAGAAGCTGGCACGTGCCAATTCCCACCCATGGCGGGCGACCCATTCACGCAAGATCTGCGTCGCCTGCGAATAGCGCTCAATCAGATTCAGCGCGAATCCGCCGACACCGCTGAGCGCGTCTTGGACGCCGTTCAGCGCGTCAGTGGGTGTGGCGAGCGGCTTTTCGCAGACGACAAAGCCTTGGTAGCCCGCAAGCTGGCGCAATACATCGGCGTGACTTATATCGTTGGCACTGACCACTACGATATCGGGTGTGAAATGCTGGAGCGCACTGTCAATGCAGGCGAAGTAACGCAGTGGCGTAGCTTTCTGACGTCGTCCGACATATGCGATAGAGGTCGAAACACCGGCTCGGTTTGTGACATGTTCGAATGCTTGGCGAAATCGCTGTCCGGCGTAGCCCAGGCCAATAATCAATACGTTCATGCTGACGCCCCCTGGCGAAGCAGGAGGCCCTCGCCTGTTGGGCAGAAGCCAAGACGTTCGTACAGCCCGGATGCGCCTGCTGTAGTCTGGAGCGCTACCGTTGCAACGTCCCGGTTGCCAAACCAGCGAAGCAGATGATTCATGAGCTGAGTTGCGATGCCGTGCGCCCTCCATTGCGGATCAACCACAACCGACTGGATCCATCCGGACAGACCGTTAGCATTCGCAGCGGTGGGCGCCCTGAGATCGATGATTCCAGTAGCACAGCCGGCGACTTGCCGAGTTTCACAGTGTTCAGCTACGAGCACCTGCACACTGTCATGTACCCCTAGGTGCGCGGCTAGCCAGTGCTTATACGCCGTACGCCATCTTTCAGAGTCCGTCTGGCTGCGGCTGGCGTAAATGGCCGACGTACCGTCTAGCAAGAAGGACCTCAGTTCTATCAGCCACTCGATGTCCTCCTGCGTCGCGTTTCGCACGGTGAACGATAAGTTGTTCATCAGGCCACCTCCGAAGTGAAGGTTTTGGATGCCAAAGGGATCGCAAAATGGTCGAAGGTTTCGCGCAGGGAAACGGCTAGATTCTCGATCTGGGCTTGGCTGTGGTTGGGCGTTGCGTTAACCCGAAAGCGCTCCGTACCGACCGGCACAGATGGGTAGTTAATTGGTTGGAGATAGACCCCGTGTGTATGTAGAAGCCGCAGGGCGGCAACTTTGCAGCGCTCGGCGTCACCGACCAATACCGGCAATACGTGCGTCTGCGAGCAGGGCATGACGGGGATGTCGTGTTGTTTCAAACGCTCGCGCAATAAAGCGGTGTTGATCTGTAGCTTCTGGCGCTCGTCATCGCTGGACTTGAGATGCTCGACGCTTGCCAGGCAGCCAGCCGTGACGGCAGGAGGAAGGGACGTGGTAAAGATGAAGCCTGTCGCAAAGGAACGTACTGCGTCCACGATGACACGGGTCGAGGCGATGTAACCACCGATCACGCCGATGGCCTTGGCCATGGTGCCTTGGATGACGTCGATCTTGTCGACCAGGTCGAGCTCGGCAGCGATTCCGGCCCCTGTAGCGCCGTACATGCCGACCGCATGAACTTCATCGAGATAGGTCAGCGCGTTGAAGCGCTTGGCAACTTCCACGATGTCGGCAATCGGTGCGATGTCGCCGTCCATCGAGTAGATCGACTCGAACACAACCAGCTTCGGTTGACCAATTGGATAGCGGGACAGTATCTGGGCCAGGTGTTCCACGTCGTTATGGCGAAACACCTGCCGTTCATTCGGTGTTGCTCGGATGCCGTTGACGATCGATGCGTGATTCAGCGCATCGCTGATCACGACACAATCGGGGATTTGCCTCAGCAGGCATTGGAGGGTGGCGTCGTTCGAGCCAAAGCCGGTCGGGAAAACCAGTGCCGCTTCTTTATCGTGCCAGTCGGCAAGGCTCGCCTCGAGTCGCTCATAAAGCTCGTAGGAGCCACCGATGTTGCGCGAACCGCCTGAGCCAGCGCCGTACGTTTCCAATGCCAGGTGCATCTGCTCGCGTACGGTCGGGTGCTGCGACATTCCTAGGTAGTCGTTGCTGCACCATACAACGACCGGATCCGGCTGCTCGCCGTTCAGCTTGGCGAACGGATACTGGCCGCAGATGCGACTGAGAGTGGTGAAGGTGCGGTACTGGTTGGAGGACTTCAGTAACTCCAGTTGCTCACGAAGCAATGATTGGTACATCCGAATATCTCCTGAAAGATCAAGCCGCTCGATGCCGGCCAGCTGTCTGGAACGGGGCATTGGCGACGAGGAGTTATTCTTAATCCCGCTTCGATGGGGTTACAATTTGACCTCTTATACTATTACTGGAGAGTAACTGGATGAGCGCGCCTCGCAGCCTTGAGCGAAACCGGGCGGAGCTGGCCAACTTTCTGCGAAGCCGCCGTGAACGTATTTCTCCACAGGACGTGGGCTTGCCTTCTGGTGCAAGACGGCGGACTCCGGGGCTTCGACGGGAGGAAGTCGCAGCCCTCGCCGGGGTAGGACTGTCCTGGTACACCTGGCTGGAGCAGGGGCGAGAGATCAGCGTATCTGCAACTTTCCTCGAAAATCTGTCGCGCACGTTGAAGCTGGACGCCACCGAAAGACGGCATCTTTTTCTGCTGGCGCATCAGAGGCTTCCGCCAGAGCCGGGCAAAACCTGGTGTGTCGTGCCACCGCTCGTTCATCGGTTGATGGCCGACCTCCCAATGCGCCCGGCGTACGTCCTCAATCTTCGCTGGGATGTGCTGGCTTGGAACGCGGCTGCAGATAAGGTATTCGCTTTCTCGAGCGTTCCGACAGAGCGGCGCAACTTCCTTTGGCTGTTGTTCACCGCATCTTCAATGCGCGCATTGCTCGACCCGTGGGAGGATCAGGCCCTGCAAATCCTGTCGAGTTTTCGCCGTGATTTCGTCAGGGCAGCCAAGGACCCCGACATTGGAGCATTGGTTAAAGATTTGGAGAAGATAGATACCGATTTCAGGACCTGGTGGCGGCAACAGGATATTCATGGACCCTGTCAGGGCATCCGGAATTTTCAGATCGACGGGATCGGCCAGGTGGTGTTCGATCACACCTCACTCACGATCGATGTCGACCGGGACTTGCGGCTTGTCTACTATGCGGCGAAAGAGGGGCAGGTGCAAAGCCGGCATTTTGAGCGATGGCTGACGACCTCGAGCGGAAACGCGATCGGCGTGTAGCAGGCCGTTACCCAATACTTGGGGTAAGTGAGGTAGGCGGGTCGCACAGAGCACATGGTTACTAAGACTTCGGTGTACGCCGAATTCAAAAATTTTCAACGATACGGTGTTTCTCTCATCAGGCTGTTGGACCGCTTTGCAGCATTACGTACGTAACCGCGGGGCTTGTAAGGGCGCACGAAGCCGATGATCCCAACTGGCCTGAGAGGCTATTAAATGGCCGGAGCTACATGGGTAGGTGGGCCAGCTGCTGATGGTTGTTGCGACCATCGACCTGATTAATTCAAGCGGCATGGCTTCTATAAAGCCTTTGTAAAGGTAAATGATCAAGTTCAGCAATGCTGCCGGAAACAGTATTTTTCTTAGGGCTAGTCTTTCTTACTTGCCAGCGCATAACACTGCGATTCGGTCACTGTGTTGCAGCGTCGTTGTCACAAATACATAGGATCTGGAGAGCAAGGCTGCTAAGTCGTCAGATATTTTCCCAGTTTCTGACGAGGCCTCGGAAAAGCGGGTCGATCAACGGACCGCTGTCCCCTATTGGGTCGAACAATTGCGTGTTTCTTGTCCAATCAGTGAACAAGCCAATAATAAGAGCATGGATCGAGATTGCAGCCATTCGAGGTGTGACACCTGGCTGCAGTATCTCAATGTTGCTGGCAAATATCTGCTCACATTGATCAATAAGCTGAATTATCAAGAAATTGTGGCGAGCTTCCGCTGCAATAAGCTCGTCGGTGAACTCGCAGCGATGCAGAAGAATTTTCATGACGCGGCCTTTTTGCTGGTCTATCGCCAGAGCATTTACGCCTTCTACACATAAGTCCCGTAATAAGCGCAACGGATGTTGTGAAGAATTATCATTGGTTACTTCCATTATTTTTTCAGGTGATATCCGAACCTGGTCGAGCAGTTGGTTTAATAGGTCGGATTTGTTCTCGAAGTGCCAATAAACTGCGCCACGCGTTACGCCGGCATCATAGGCAATCTGGCTGAGACTCGTTCGTGTCACTCCGTTAGCGAGAAAGAGTCGCTCCGCAGATGCGAGAAGTGCCGTCCGGGTTTTTTTGGCGTCTTCTTTTGTTCGTCGCATTCTTTCTCTCAACTTTTTCTGCTGGTCGTCCCACTAGGCAGGTGTAATTGTGTTCCTGACGACACGTGACTGCTTCAGCCTAGCGGTTATTCACCCTACGAAACTCAGCAAAATGCCCGCGGCGACCGCCGAGCCAATGACGCCCGCTACGTTAGGCCCCATGGCATGCATGAGCAAGAAGTTCTGCGGATTTGCCTCGAGCCCGACCTTGTTCGACACCCGTGCCGCCATCGGCACTGCCGACACGCCAGCCGAACCAATCAATGGGTTGATTTTATTCGTGCTGAACATGTTCATGACCTTGGCCATCAACACACCCGCCGCCGTACCGCCACAGAAGGCGACCATGCCAAGCAGCAAAATTCCAAGGGTCTTCATCTGCAGGAAGGCTTCGGCGGACAGCTTGGAGCCAACAGTCAGCCCCAACGCAATGGTCACGATATTGATCAGCGCATTGCGCGAGGTATCGGCCAGACGATCCACGACCCCAGCCTCGCGCAACAGGTTACCAAAGGCGAACATGCCCACCAACGGCGCGGCGTCAGGCAGTAGCATGCCAACCATCAGCGCAAGCATAAGCGGGAACACAATCTTTTCTGCCTGACCGACATGGCGCAGCTGCGTCATGACAATGGCGCGCTCCTCCCTAGTCGTCAGAGCGCGCATGATAGGTGGTTGAATCAGCGGGACCAGCGCCATGTACGAGTACGCCGCGACGGCGATCGGTCCCAGCAGATGCGGCGCGAGCTTGGCCGTAACGAAGATTGAGGTGGGGCCGTCCGCACCGCCAATGATCGCAATTGACGCCGCTTCGCGCAGGGTGAACTCCATGCCTGGAATACCGATCGCTGCTATCCCCAGTGCACCGAGCAACGTCGCGAAGATACCGAACTGCGCTGCCGCACCGAGCAACAGTGTTTTGGGGTTAGCCAGCATTGGCCCGAAGTCGGTCATGGCACCGACGCCCATGAAGATCAACAGCGGGAACACACTGGTCGGTAGACCGACTTCATAGAACAGGTGGAGGATGCCAGCACCCTCGGCCATGTTTGCGACCGGAATGTTGGCGAGCACCCCTCCGAATCCGATCGGGATCAGCAACAAGGGCTCAAACCCCTTGCGAATCGCCAGATAGATCAATGCCAGGCACACCACGATCATCAGCAGCTGACCAGGCTCTATGTGATAGAGACCGGTGCTGTGCCACAGCTTGAGCAACTTATCCATGCCGCACTCCTTAAGCGATCATCAGCAGGCTGTCGCCTACCGACACCGCGTCGCCGACCTTGACGTTCACAGCTGAGACGGTGCCGGCCTTGAATGCACGGATTTCAGTTTCCATCTTCATGGCTTCGAGGATGATCACCAGATCTCCTTCCTGAACCATCTGACCGGGCTGTACGAGGACTTTGAAGATGTTGCCGGCTAACGGCGCCGGCTGAGGTTCGCCCGTACCTGCGGCCGGCGCAGCAGCCGCTGGTGCTATGCCTGATTCGCCGCCAACAGGCTTGATTCCCTCGATGTCGCCGCCGTCGTTGACCTGTACGACGAACGACTTGCCGTTGACCTCGACGGTATAGACTTCGGGTGCGCCCGCTTCGCGTGGCGCCTGCTGCTTGCCGGTCGGCACCGGTTCGAAAGCAGCGGCATTACCGCGGTTCTCCAAAAATTTCAGGCCGATCTGGGGAAACAGCGCATACGTGAGGACGTCATCGATCTCGTCCTGGGCCAGCTTGATGCCTTTTTCTTGCGCCAGCCCTTTTAGCTCGGCCGTCAGCTTGTCCATTTCTGGCTGCAGCAGATCAGCAGGGCGGCAGGTGATGACCTCTGCACCGTCGAGCACGCGTTGCTGCAGTTCGGCATTGAAGGGAGCAGGCGCGGCGCCGTACTCGCCTTTGAGGATGCCGGCGGTTTCCTTGGTGATGGATTTGAAGCGCTCGCCGGTAAGCACGTTAATCACGGCTTGAGTTCCGACGATCTGCGAAGTCGGCGTCACCAACGGAATGAAACCGAGGTCTTCGCGAACCCGAGGAATCTCGGCGAGCACTTCATCGAACTTGTCGAGCGCACCCTGCTCCTTCAGTTGTCCTTCCATATTGGTCAGCATGCCACCCGGCACCTGTGCCACGAGGATCCGCGAGTCGACGCCCTTGAGCGTGCCTTCGAATTTCGCATATTTCTTGCGCACTTCACGGAAGTACGCAGCGATCTCTTCAAGCAGCAACAGATCGAGCCCGGTGTCCCGCTCGGTGCCCTGGAAAATGGCCACCACCGACTCGGTTGGCGAATGTCCATAAGTCATCGAGAACGAGGAAATGGCAGTATCAACGTTGTCGATGCCCGCCTCGACAGCCTTGAGAATGGCCGCAGTGGACAGGCCCGCCGTGGCGTGACACTGCATATGGATCGGAATGGACAGGCTTGCCTTCAAACGCGAAACCAGCTCAAAGGCCATGTAAGGCGTGAGAATGCCAGCCATGTCCTTGATTGCCACCGAGTCGGCGCCCATATCCTCGATCTGCTTGGCCAGGTCGACCCACATCTCCAGAGTATGTACAGGGCTGGTGGTGTAGGAAATCGTGCCCTGTGCGTGCTTGCCCTGCTGCTTCACCGCGCGCAGGGCGGTTTCCAGGTTGCGTGGATCGTTCATCGCATCGAACACGCGGAACACGTCGACGCCGTTGACCGCGGCGCGCTCGACGAATTTTTCCACCACATCATCGGCGTAATGCCGATAGCCCAGCAGGTTCTGGCCACGCAGCAACATTTGCTGGCGGGTATTGGGCATCGCTCTCTTCAGTTCGCGGATGCGCTCCCAGGGATCTTCGCCTAGATAGCGGATGCAGGAATCAAAGGTCGCTCCCCCCCAAGATTCAACCGACCAGAAGCCCACCTGATCGAGCTTGCCGGCAATCGGCAGCATGTCTTCGAGACGGACGCGGGTGGCCAGAATGGATTGATGGGCATCACGAAGCACCACATCGGTGATGCCGAGCGGCTGTTTGACAGATGTCATGGAGGGAACTCCCTGTTCTGGATCAACCACGACGAGCGCGGTGCTGATGGATAGCGGTCTGGATGGCCGCGAGGAGATCGGCGTCCACTTCAGTCACAGCGGGTTTGCTGGCAGCCAGCTGAGCGATCGGCGCAGTGTCGAACCGGCCAATCACAGAGGACATGAGACGAATGCAGACAATCAACAAAACGAGGAAGATGAAAACGGAACCTAAGCCGAACAGCATAAGTTCAACGCCTTCCCAGATAAGCTGGTTTGAGGTCATAACGGAAACCGCCTGGTTAGGTTCAGATTAAATAGCAACCACGTCGATCTTGGCCTTAGCCGCGGACTCGCGGAACTCGGCGATCTGGTCGAAGCTCAGGTAGCGGTAGACATCCCCGGCCATAGTGTCGATTTGAGCGGCGTAGACCATGTATTCCTTGATGGTCGGCAGGCGGCCCAGGATCGAGGCAACCGATGCCAGTTCAGCAGAAGCCAGGTAGACGTTGGTCGCATCGCCCAGACGGTTGGGGAAGTTACGAGTCGAGGTGGAGACCACTGTCGAGCCGGTTTCCACGCGTGCCTGGTTACCCATGCACAGCGAGCAACCTGGCATTTCCAGGCGTGCACCGGCACGACCGTAGATGCCGTAGTAGCCTTCCTCGGTCAGCTGATGCTGGTCCATCTTGGTCGGCGGAGACAGCCACAGGCGAGTCGGCAGGGCGCCTTCAACCTTGTCCAGCAGCTTGCCGGCGGCGCGGAAGTGACCGATGTTGGTCATGCACGAACCGATGAACACCTCGTCGATCTTCTCGCCCTGAACGGTCGAGAGCAGACGCGCATCGTCCGGGTCGTTGGGTGCACAGAGCACAGGCTCGGTCACTTCGGACAGGTCGATCTCGATGATCTCGGCGTACTCGGCATCCGCATCGGCAGCCAGCAGTTCCGGCTTGGCCAACCAAGCTTCCATGGCCTGAGCACGACGCTCCAGCGTACGAGCATCACCGTAACCTTCACTGATCATCCAGCGCAGCAGGGTAATGTTCGACTTCAGGTATTCGGCAATGGCGGCTTCCGGCAGCTTGATGGTGCAGCCCGCAGCGGAACGCTCGGCAGAGGCGTCCGACAACTCGAAAGCCTGCTCGACGGTCAGCTCGTTGAGGCCTTCGATCTCGAGGATGCGGCCAGAGAAGATGTTCTTCTTGCCTTTCTTCTCGACGGTCAGCAGACCTTTCTGAATGGCGTAGTAGGGGATCGCATGAACCAGGTCGCGCAGAGTGATGCCAGGCTGCATCTTGCCCTTGAAGCGAACCAGTACCGACTCCGGCATGTCCAGCGGCATGACGCCGGTGGCAGCAGCAAACGCCACCAGACCGGAACCGGCCGGGAAGGAGATCCCCATCGGGAAGCGAGTGTGCGAGTCACCACCGGTACCAACGGTATCCGGCAGCAGCATGCGGTTCAGCCAGCTGTGGATGATGCCATCACCCGGGCGCAGCGAAACACCGCCGCGGGTCATGATGAAGTCCGGCAGGGTGTGGTGCGTGGTGACGTCGATCGGCTTCGGATAAGCCGCGGTGTGGCAGAAGGACTGCATGACCAGATCGGCCGAGAAGCCCAGGCAAGCCAGGTCTTTCAGCTCGTCACGGGTCATCGGGCCAGTGGTGTCCTGGGAGCCGACGGTGGTCATCTTCGGCTCGCAGTAGGTGCCCGGGCGGACGCCTTTGCCTTCCGGCAGACCGCAGGCGCGACCGACCATCTTCTGTGCAAGCGTGAAGCCCTTGTTGCTTTCGGCCGGCGCTTCCGGCTTCTTGAACAGGTCGGTTGGGCCCATGCCCAGTTCGGCACGTGCTTTCTCGGTCAGACCGCGACCGATGATCAGCGGAATACGGCCGCCAGCGCGAACTTCGTCGAGCAGGACGTCGGTCTTCAGCTGGAAGGTAGTGACCAGTTCGTCGCTACCATGACGACGGACTTCGCCCTTGTACGGGTAAACGTCGATCACGTCGCCCATCGCCAGATCGGAGCAATCGAACTCGATCGGCAGGGCGCCAGCGTCTTCCATGGTGTTGTAGAAGATCGGCGCGATCTTGGTGCCGAAGCAGAAACCACCGGCACGCTTGTTCGGCACGTTCGGAATGTCGTCGCCGAAGAACCACAGCACCGAGTTGGTAGCGGATTTACGCGAGGAACCGGTACCGACGACGTCACCCACATAGGCGATCGGAAAACCCTTGGTCGTCAGCTCTTCCATCTGCTTGAGCGGACCAACCGAGCCTGGAACGTCAGGATTGATGCCGTCGCGCGCCATCTTCAGCATGGCCAGGGCGTGCAGTGGGATGTCCGGACGCGACCAGGCGTCAGGCGCAGGGGACAGGTCGTCGGTGTTGGTTTCGCCGGTGACCTTGAATACGGTCAGGGTGACCTTCTCGGCAACTGGTGCACGGTTCTTGAACCACTCGCCTTCAGCCCAGGACTGAAGGACGGCTTTGGCGTTGGCATTGCCTGCCTTGGCCTTCTCCGCAACATCATGGAACGCATCGAACATCAGCAGGGTGTGCTTCAGCTGTGCGGTGGTGGTGTCGGACAGTTCCGGATCGTCCAGCAGATCAACCAGCGTAACGATGTTGTAACCGCCCTGCATGGTGCCCAGCAGTTCGACGGCGTGTTGCTTGCTGATCAGCGGCGAAGAGGCTTCACCCTTGGCGACAGCGGCGAGAAAGCCAGCCTTGACATAGGCGGCTTCATCCACGCCCGCGGGAACGCGGTTGGTGATCAGCTCGAGGAGAAATTGTTCTTCGCCGGCTGGCGGGTTTTTCAGGAGTTCGACCAGGCCTGCGGTCTGTTCGGCGTTCAGTGGCAAGCCGGGCAGTCCATGGCTGGCACGTTGTTCGAGTAGAATCCGATAAGCTTCGAGCACAATGTTCTCTCATGCGGCCCCCGAAACAGGCCGAATAGTCAAGTTAAGTTGTAAAAGCCGAAGGCAGAGCAAGCCGGGCGTTATAAACGAACAAGGCTGATCACGCAGCCTGCTGCGCTTAGAGCTGTTCAAGTAGATTTAAATAAAATGAACAAAATATCGAAAAGCGTGCAGAAAGTAAGTTGAGAGCGGTTCGTTGTCAAATGCAAATTTGCTTAACGAATCCGCTGCGAACCGAGAGTTGACGCGCGCCGCAGCAAGGTGAATGCAGAGGTGGTGGTGTATATCTGCGCCATGGACGAGGCACAGTGACTTCGATAGGCAGTCCTGTGTGTCGGCAAAGGCGCGTTGAAAGCGCGGGCCTATTCTTGGCTCGAAGACTTTCTTCGAGGCCGGATTGCTTGCCGCAGCGAGCTGGGTGACCGTCAGCCTGCGATATCCATTGTCTCATTTGGGGCCGTCAATGAACGCCGGGTTTTGCCAATGACAGGATGCCGCTGTCTTAGGCGTTTGTGACGCGCCAGACAATTCCGCCAACGCTGACGGTTGCTGGTTCGCCCATCTCAGGTTGGTCTACTACCCGGACACGTGCATCGCTTCGTCATGCATGCGCTAGCAAATTCCGCTCCGTCTGTTTTCCGATTTTTATCACCTTGAGGGCGACGAACTTGGATGTAGGTGTATGGCTTGCTTCACCGAAGCTGCCAAGCGCTAACGGTGGATTGCTATCGCGGCCGCCTGGACCAAGGGGTTCCGTAGGCGAGAAGGGTAAATCCGCACGGACTGACGAGCACAACCTCGCGCAACGCAGGGTCTTCAAGATAAGGTCCGGCGTCTGGCCGTCGCGGGTGGTCGTTTCCGGCAACAGGTCCAATGGCAGCGGATGATGCTTGAAATGCGCCCGGCCGCTCGCGGTGTTCCGGATTCGGCATACCGCATCGGTTTCCAGCCCAGGGCGGGATTCAAGCCGCAACTGCGCAACGCGTGATCAATTGACTGCCGAAAATGCATGCCGCTCCACAACGTGCCGAGCGGAAACTTCGCCAGCGCCTTCCCACGTAACAGGCACCTGGAAAGCGAAAGTGACGCCGGTCGTGCAGCAACCGTGTTGCACGAAGCGGCAGGCTCGCGAAATACGCCTGGTCGAGACGCTCAAGATAGGAATGCCCACGTCGAACTGGTTTTGGTTCAGCCTTCCCAAAATCTGATCGCTGCTCAAGGCGAACAGCTGGAAGCGCAGACTTGGATGCCGCTCGGTGAACAAGATTGCCAATTGCCAAAGTAATCGCATCGGGAGTGCGCCGACAGGTAGCTGTGAGCAGCGTGTATTTAGTCATGCCCTAAACATGAACACAAAGTTAAAAATTGCCTATTTTTTTGTTGTCTCGTCCGGCGCCAGGGTCTACTTTGTTCTGAAGCGATGGTTTAGGAGCCCGTGGTCCAACTGATCGCACAAACAATAACAATACGAGGCAAGCGTTCTATGGCGACCAGCTCATGGTGGGCTTCAGCCCTTTGCGAATCCGTGAATAATGTAAAGCCTCTCGCCGTGACCTGCGGCGGGGAAGAACTGGTTCTGTTCCGCAACGCTGAAGGGCAGGTCTTCGCCCTGGAAGATCGCTGTCCGCATCGGCGCGTGCCGTTATCGCTAGGCTGCGTCGTGGGTTCCGGGCTGCAGTGTGGCTATCACGGCTGGACGTTCGATGGAGCCAGCGGCGCCTGTACCGCTATCCCCAACCTGAGCGCCAGCGAACGCGTCCCGCAGCGCCATGCGGCGCGCGCCTTTATGGCAAAAGAAAGTAACGGTTTCGTGCATGTATGGGTGGGCGACGGCGAGCCGGACGCCACCCTGCCAAGCGCCGATTATGCCCCTACGGGGCGTGAGTACACGGGAAACGCCGTCGTCAGCATGACGCACGACGAGTACCTCGCCGTGATGCTGGATGGCCCCAACTGCCTGTTGGGCTTCGACGCAGTGCAAATAACGGATTTCTTCCTGGGCGATCCGCAACTGATGAACGACCGTCTCGTGCTCGACAGGGGCGCGGTCTGGTCGAGTCAGATCTTGCCGTCGCAGTTCGTTGCCGACTACCCGCTGATCGTTCGCACGTCGGTTCCGCTGCGTGGCGGCACCATTCGGGTGGATCTGCTGAGCCAGGACGAAACGCCGCTCAGCACGCTTTTCATCGGTGCGAGCGCCAACCGACGAGGCACCACCAGTCTCTGCTGGCGCGGTTTCCAGTACACGTCCAGCGTGGCGGGCGCGCCGTTGCGCTGGCGCGTCTCACGGACTGCAGGCAGAGCGCCGTTCAGCGTGAATGCCACGATCGATGGCTCGGCCATCGCCGCGTTATTGGTCGCACCCTCGCGTGACTTACATGAGTTGCGTCAGCAGATAGTCGTTGAACAGCGCCTCGCCGTCTGACCTTCATTCAGCTGAACCCGGAGAATTCCATGCACGCCGCCACGCCTCTTTCCGATGCACAGCCGCAAGCCGCTGCGCGCCGGATTCGTAAAGACTGGACACCGACCAACTATGACCTGCGCGATACCTGGTTCCCGGTATCCCACAGCCGCGATGTCACCGAGCGGCCCATCCGCCGGATCATCCATTCCCAGAGCTATTACCTCTGGCGAAAGGACGGTCGGCCATTTGCGGCCGAGTTTCATCCCGAGCGCCTGCATGCCGAGCGTGCATCGTTCACCGAGTTTACCGGCGGTATGGGCTACTACCCGGTTGTCGAGCGCTACGGTTACATCTGGGCCTGGTATGGCAATCCTGATGCGGCCGATTCCTTGCTGCTGCCGCACATCCCGTTTCTGCCGGTTGATGGCAGTCTTCCTGGTTACACCCAGCGCACGGTTCGTTTCGATGCCAGTTCTGCCTTGTCGGTGGAAAACCTCATCGACCTGACCCACGCCGACTTTCTACATGCCAATACCATCGGCGACGGGATATCGGAATCGGACGTGGTGGAAGTGGAGTGGACCTCGGAAACCGTGACCCGTACCCGCACGGTCGCGCAGAAGTCCGTCGCGCCAGTGATGCGTTGGGTCGGCGGTGTGCGAGCGAAATACCAAGATTTCCGCGCCGTGCTGCATATTCATCTGCGCAGCAACGTGTGTATCTCCTATCCGCGCTTTCGTCCGGGTTACGACGTGCCCAACCTGCAGCCATTCTTGCCGGTGGGCAAGCACCGCTCGCGCTGCGACGTGACGTTCAACACCACGGCGGCACCGGCACCGTTCCGCTATCTGATGCCGCGCATCAATTACATCATCCAGCCGCAGGACAACTCCGTGGTGCGTCCGCAGAACCAGCGTTATTTCGAGCCCGGTGAGCGCATCGACCTGCATTCGCGCTTCGATGCGCCCGGCACGCGTTATCGCTTTCAGATGGAACAACTGGCCGAACGTCAGCGCAAGGGCGATTTTTCCTATGGATCCGATGCCGAACCGGGTCGGGACATCACCCAATTGCTGGGTATGGACGGCTGATACCTCGCCTGCGCAAGGACATCGAACACGCAATACGCCGACACCGTTGGCAACCATAGGAAGCAGCGTTATGGATTTGGGAATCGCAGGGCGCAGCGCAATTATCTGCGCTTCGTCTCGTGGCCTCGGCAAGGCCTGCGCGCTGGCGTTGGCGCAGGAAGGTTGCCGCGTATTGATCAACGGTCGCGATGCCGAGCAGTTGAAGCGCACGGCTGCGGAAGTCGAGACCGCTACAGGTCACAGGCCGCTTGCCGTGCGCGGCGATCTGAATACCGAAGAAGGCCGAGCCGCCCTGATCGCCGCATGTCCCGCGCCCGACATCCTGATCACCAACAACGGCGGCCCCGCGCCGGGCAGGATCGAAGACTGGGACCATGCGGCCTGGCTGAAGGCCATCGAGGCAAACATGTTGTCGGCGATCATGCTGATCCAAGGCGTGGTCGGTGGCATGCGCGAGCGGCGCTTCGGAAGGATCATCAACATCACCTCGGCCATGGTGAAATCGCCGCGCCTGCCCTTGGGACTTTCCACCGCCTCTCGGGCAGGGCTGACGGCGTTTTCCAAGGCGTTGTCCAGCGAAGTGGTGCGCGACAACGTGACCATCAACAACCTGCTACCTGAACGCATCGAAACCGACCGCTTGCGCTACATGACCGAGCAGCTGGCCAAGCACAGAAAGCTGAGCCTGGAAGATGCGCGCACCGAGATGCTCAGGCCCGTAGCGGCGCGGCGGTTCGGCAAGCCGGAAGAATTCGCCGCGGCTTGTGCATTTCTTTGCTCGGCTCAGGCGAGCTACATCTCGGGGCAAAACCTTCAAGTGGATGGCGGGAGCTACGATGGCTTGATCTGACGCGGCGGCAAGCGGGCTTTCCAGTCTTCGGGAGGCGTTTCCTCAGCCGCGAAGTCCAGCTCCACTTCCACGCCATTTGGGTCCAGGAAAAACAGCTGCCAGGTACGGACCGCCCCCGGCGCTCTGATGACACGAAATTCGATGCCGCGATCTTCGAGCAGTTGCCATGTCTGCCGCAGCCCTTCGGCCCAAAACGCCATGTGGTCGAGCACGCCGCGGCGGGGCTCTGGCATTCGCTGCACCTGCACCACGTGCAGCAGCGGGTGGCCGTTGGCATAGAGCCACAAGCCAGCCACCGGAAAAGGCGGGCGCGGGCCTTCGGTCAACCCGAGCAGGTCAATATAGAACTCGCGCGTTGCCTGCAGCTGATCCGTCACGATCGTGAAGTGGTCCATTCGTTCGATCACGAAGCTCTCCCTTGGATGTGGTCGCATCGCATATGAACAGATGCTGGCATCGCGATGCTAGGTAATTGTACATATAGCTGATATCTGTCTATATTCAAGACTCCAACAATAAGAATGACTTGAATGTACGCATCCGATTCTGCTTCACGCCCTGCATCAATCCCTTCCGCTTACGGCACCGCTCGTGACCCTGTCGGCGTCATCTGACGGAGCGCTTGCTGAGCCCTTTCCCTACTTCAAGCTGTGGGTCCTGGTGCTGTGCCAGATCGGCATGCACTCATGCCTGACCGGGATGCGCATGGCCGCGCCACTGCAGCTGCTGCAACGCGATATGGATGTCTGGGCGGTCGGCGTGGTGATGGCGATGTTTGCGACCGCGCCGGTATTTCTCGCCCTGACCGCGGGTCGTATGGCGGACCGACACGGCTATCACCGCCCGACACGCATCGCCGCGAGCCTGTCCTTTGCCGGCGCGGTGATCGCCAGTTCGACGAGTCATTACCTGTGGCTTTGTCTGGCTGCCGCACTCTGTGGCGGCGGCTCCAGTTTCGGGTTGATCGCGCTTCAGCGCACGGCGGCGCGTCTGGCCCGTAACGCAGGCGAGCGCATGAAGGTATTCGGTTGGATCGCTATCGCGCCGGCCCTGGCCAGCCTGATCGGACCTCTGGGAACGGGACTGCTGATCGATCATTACGGTTTTCGCATTGCGTTTGCGGCCTTGGCGATACTGCCCCTCGGTACGCTGCTGCTGTCTCAGTGGGTGCCTCGCGAACAGATGGCCGCCCCGGTATCGCGCGAGCAGCGACGCCCTGCATGGGATCTGCTGTGCGAGCCGTCGTTTCGCCGATTGTTATTCATCAACTGGCTGGTGTCGGCCAGCTGGGATGTGCATTCCTTCGCCTTGCCGATTCTGGGCAGTGCCCGGGGCATGAGCGCCTCGGTGATCGGCGCGATCCTCGCCGCCTACGCCGTCACCTCGACACTGGTGCGGCTGCTGTTGATACCGCTACTGGCCAATCGTCTGTCGCAGCGCTCGATCATCTTGAGTGCCCTGCTGCTCACCGCAGCGGTGTACGCCATCTACCCCTGGCTCGGCCCCGCCTGGGCGATGGCCCTGGGAACCGCCACGCTGGGTGTTGCGCTGGGCACTATTCAGCCTGCGTTGATGACACAACTGCACCATGTGACCCCCAGTGCGCGTCACGGCGAAGGGCTGGCGGTGCGCTCGGTATTTATCAATTGTTCCGGAGCCAGCATGCCGCTGCTGTTCGGCGTGCTGGGCGCGGCGCTCGGTGCCGCATCGCTGTTCTGGTTGATGAGTGGCGTGCTGCTGGCTGGGAGCTGGCAGGCGCGTCGGCTAGGCGCTGCCGGGGGTTAGCCACAGTAGGCTGCAAAAAATCGTACGAAGTCGGTGCGAATAAACAATTTATAGGATTCTGTATAAAAACTATCAGTCTGACACTGGAATCATCCTGGTTCATGCACTAGCTTCTTAATTCGCCGAACGAGGCCGGGCTCGGTTTCGCTCCGGCGTAGAACAGCAGAACAGTGAAACATTGGAACAATAACAAGACACCCAGAGGTGCTTATGAACGAGTCAACGCTGCACGGCCTGCGTGTGGTCAGTCTGGGGTCGGGTATCGCGAGTGCTGCGGCGGGCTTGCAGCTGTACGAAGCGGGTGCCGAGGTGTTTCTGGTCGAACCGCCCGACAACCCGGCTCGGCGCGAGGAAGCGCTGTTCGCCGTGCTCAATCGGGGCAAGCGCAGTGTCACGCTGGATATCAACGTGCCGGATGGGCAGCAGCGGCTCGAACGGCTGCTGGCCGCGGCCGACGTGTTTATCCACGAATTCACTCCCAAGCAGGCCGCGACGCTGGGGCTCGACGATGCACAGCTGGCGCAGCGCTTTCCTGCGTTGATCGTTTCGGCCATTACCGGCTGGCCGAAGAAGCATCCACTGGCCGGGGCAGTGCCACGTGAAACGCTGGTGCTGGCACGCCTGGGCCTGCTCGACGAACAGCCGGGCCACCGCCCTGGGCCGGTCTTCGTGCGCATGCCCTTTGCCAATTGGCTGGCAAGCTGGCTGTGTGTGGTGGGCGTGATGGCGCGGTTGATCGCGCGTGATCGTGATGGCCGTGGCGGCGCCGCGCACACCAGTCTGGCTCAGGCCGCGCTGGTCCCGATGACCATGCACTGGAGCCGCGCGCAAACACCGACGCCGGTATTCGCCAAGGGGCTGGACAAGCACATTCCGATCCCGCTGCACCAGTGCGCCGACGGCCGCTGGATTCATGTGCATTACTCGCCGGATAAAGCCCCATTGATGGCCAATGCCATGGCAGAACTGGGCGAGGCGGAAGTCGCCCGGCTCAATGCGCAATGGCCGCCGAGCCACGTGGCGCCGAATTTCGGAGCCAACCGGGCCATCATCGCCACGCGGCCCGCTCATGAGTGGGTCGAGCATTTCTGGCAGCACGATGTTTCGGCGCAGATTGCCGCGCCCTTCGGCGACATCTATTTCGACGAGCAGGCGCGACTGAACGGGTATGTGGTCGAAGTGGAAGACGCCACGCTCGGCAAGACGCTGCAACCGGGGCCAGCCTGGATGATCACCCCACCGGCACGCATCGGCCGTTCCGCACCTCAGCCCGGCGCGGACAATGACAGCGACTTCAAGGACTCGCCAACGCTGCGTCTGGTTCCGGGCACTGGGCGTCAGGGCGAGCCGTTGCCTCCTTTGCATGGTCTCAAGGTGCTCGACTTGGGTGCCTATCTGGCTGGGCCGTTCGCCTGCATGATGCTGGCCGATCTGGGTGCGGAGGTGATCAAGGTCGAGGCCCCGACCGGCGATGCCATGCGCCGACTGGAGCGCATTTTCAGTGGGACTCAGCGCGGCAAGCTGGGCGTAGCGCTAAAACTCGGCGATGAGCTGAGTCAACCGGCGGTCGAGGCGCTGGTGCGTTGGGCCGATGTGGTCCATCACAACATGCGCCTGCCGGCGGCGCGCAAGCTGAAGGTCGATTACGACAGCCTCAAGCGGATCAATCCGCAACTCATCTATTGCCACGTCAGCGCTTACGGACCCACCGGACCACGTGCCGATTGGCCCGGCTTCGACCAGCTGATGCAAGCCTCTTGCGGTTGGGAAGTGGAGCAGGGCGGTGCCGGCCAACCGCCGATGTGGCTGCGTTTTGGCATTGGTGATTTCTTTGCAGGACTTTCTTCGTTGTACGTTCTGCTGTTGGGGCTTTACCAGCGCGCGCGGACCGGTGAAGGGCAGATGGTGAACGCGTCGTTGCTTGGCGCGACCTTGCTCACCATGAGCGAAGCGGTGGGCCGTGAGGACGGCAGCGTTACGCCCATCGCGCATCTGGACGCCAGCCAGACCGGCCTCTGCGACACGCACCGGCTGTATTGCTGCAATGACGGTTGGATCGCCGTGGCGGCGCTGGAGCCCGAAGAAGCGCAGCGTTTCAGTGCGCTGGCCGGAGCGGACCCCGAAGCGTATTTCGCCGGGCGGACACAGGCCGATGCGCTGTCATCCTTGAGCGCGCACGGCGTGCCCGCCGAAGCCGTTCTCGAGGCGCAGCTCGACCCTTTTCTCGACAACCCCGACCACGCCGCGGCTGGCTTGCATACCCACTATCAACATGCGGTGTTCGGCGAGCTGCAGCAGATTGGCGCGTTCTGGGATTTCGGTGATCTGCCGTTGTCGCTGGATCGTCCGCCGCCCGCCCTCGGCCAGCACAGCCGCGATGTACTCGGCGGGCTTGGCTTGGAAAACAGCGAACTGGAACGTCTGGCCGCGGCCGGTGTGGTTCGGCTGTAGGCAATTGATGCACAAAGGCGGCCCACTCCGGCTGAAGTCAACGATGAACCCGACCCGATCGTTCGATCGCGGGTTGGGTTGAACACACAGGAATAACGCATGAACGAATTGGATTTCAGCGGCAAAACGGTGCTGGTCGTCGGTGGCTCCAGCGGCATCGGTAACGGTATCGCGCAGAACTTCCGTCAACGCGGCGCCGAGGTGCACGTCTGGGGCACTCGTCCGAGCGCGCAGGATTACGCCGACTCGGCGGATTCGCATCTTGAAGGGCTGCACTACGCGCAGGTCGATGTCGCCAATGCCAACCTGATCGAGGCGGCGATCGTGCCGTTCACTCGACTCGACGTGCTGGTTCAGGCGCAAGGTACGGTGCTGTACGACCGTCAGGAATTTCTCACCGACGGCTTCAAGAAAGTAGTCGATATCAACCTCACCAGCCTGATGGTTTGCGCGCAGAAGTTCTTCGAACTGTTGAAGGAATCACGAGGCGCAATGCTCATCGTCAGCTCGGCCGCCGCCTTCCATTCGACCCGCGGCAATCCGGCCTACAACGCCTCCAAGACCGGCGCTTTCGGTTTGACGCGCACGCTCGGCGAGGCTTGGGCGCGTGAGGGAATCCGTGTCAACGGCATCGCGCCGGGCCTGGTGGAAACCAAGCTCACGCGCATCACCACGGAACACCCCAAACGTCTCGAAGGTGCGCTTCGTGGTATCCCGCTGGGCCGCCTCGGCACCCCGCAGGACATGGCCAACGTTGCGCTGTTCCTGGCTTCGCCGCTGGCTGGCTACATGCTGGGTCAGACCCTGTTGGTCGACGGCGGCATGCTGCTCGCTTGAGCGCCACTCATATTTTTAGGAGCACGACATGGCCTGGGATTTCGAAACCGATCCGGACTTTCAAACGGAACTGGACTGGATCGACCGCTTCGTCCGCGAAGAGGTCGAGCCGCTGGAACATGTACTGGGCAGCCCCTGGAACATCCACGATCCGCTGTTCAAGCAATTGGTGCGTCCACTACAGGCGCAGGTCAAGGCGCGCAGGCTCTGGGCCTGTCATCTTGGTCCGGAGCTGGGCGGACCGGGATACGGCCAGGTACGCCTGGCCCTGATCAACGAAATTCTCGGCCGCGCACTGTTCGCGCCTATCGTGTTCGGCTGTCACGCGCCGGATTCGGGCAACGGCGAAATCCTCGCCCACTACGGCAGCGAGGAGCAGAAGCGCAAATACCTCGAACCCTTGCTCGATAACGAGATCGTCTCCTGCTTCGCCATGACCGAACCCCAGGGCGGCGCTGACCCCAGCGTGTTCACCACCGAGGCCGTGCGCGATGGCGATGACTGGCTGATCAGCGGCGAGAAGTGGTTCGGCTCCAATGCACGCTATGCGGCGTTCTTCATCGTCATGGCGGTGACCGATAAGAGCGTTTCGGTGCACAAGGGCACCACCATGTTCATCGTTCCGGCGAATGCGCCGGGCGTGACCATCGTGCGCAATGTCGGCATAGCGGATGATCCGGAGGCGACGCACGCCTATCTGTGTTTCGACAAGGTGCGGGCATCGTCCGCCGACCTGCTCGGCAAGCCCGGCGAAGCCTTCGTCGTCGCTCAGGTGCGGCTCGGCGGTGGTCGCGTGCACCACGCCATGCGTGTGATCGGCCAGGCGCAGAGAGCGCTCGATGCGTTGTGCGAGCGCGCCCTGTCGCGCACCACGCAAGGTGGCCTGTTGGCCGAAAAACAAATGGTGCAGGAAAAGATCGCCGACTCCTGGATCGAACTGGAGCAGTTCCGGCTGCTGGTGATGCGCACCGCCTGGCGTATCGACAAGTACCAGGACTATCTGCGCGTTCGCAAAGACATCGCCGCGGTAAAGGCGGCGATGCCCAAGGTGCTGCATGACATTGCCGCCCGTGCGCTGCATGTGCATGGCTCGATCGGCGTATCCGAAGAGATGCCGTTCGCCGGGTACATCCTGCGCTCCTTCCAGATGGGGCTGGCGGACGGGCCGACCGAGGTGCACAAGGTGGCGGTGGCCAGACAGCTGCTGCGCGACTATCAGCCAAGCGACAGCCTGTTTCCCAGCTACCATCGCCCGACTGCGGCGGCGCTGGCGCGTGAAAAATATGCTGACGCGCTGGCGACGCTGGAACAAAGCGGAGAGCAGCGTTGAGCGGCGAGGCTGACTGGCATGACCTGGTCGATCTCGCCCGCTTGGGCGCCTGGATGGATGGGCGGGAGCTCGCGTCCGGGCCGCTGGAAAATGCCGTGCGACTGACCGGTGGCACTCAAAACCTGTTGCTGCGCTTTCGGCGAGGCGAGCGTGAATTCGTGCTGCGTCGGCCATCGGCGGCGCTACGAGAAGTAGGCGGCAAGACCATCGCGCGCGAAGCTCGCATGCTAAAAGCGCTGGCGGGCAGCCGGGTGCCCCATGCGGGGTTGGTCGCCGCCTGCGATGACGAGGCCGTTCTGGGCGCGAAGTTCTACCTGATGGAACCGGTGGATGGCTTCAACCCCAATTCCGCGGCCGGCTTGCCGCTGCCCCACGCCGCCGACCGCGACATGCGTCGGCGCATGGGGCTGGCCATGGTCGATGCGCTGCTCTGCCTTCATGAGCTGGACTATCGAGCCATCGGCCTCGACGACTTCGGGCGCCCCGACGGTTTCCATCAACGGCAAGTTGCGCGCTGGCTGCATCAGCTTGAAAGCGTCGCCGGCTATACCGGTTGGCCGGGTGCAGGCAGCCTTCCCGGACTCGACCGGCTGGCGCGCTGGCTGAATGACAACTGCCCGCAACGGTTCAGCCCCGGTATCCTGCATGGCGACTATCACCTGTCCAATGTGATGTTCAGCCGCGAGGGGCCGGCGCTCAGCGCGATCGTCGATTGGGAGCTGGCTACCATTGGCGATCCTCTGCTTGATCTGGCCTGGCTGGTGGTGACATGGCCGGACGCCAGCGGCCATGGCGCCGGCACGATCGAGGTGCATCCCTGGGACGGCTTTCCCGCAGCGGATGAATTGGTGGCGCGCTACGTGGTGGGCAGCTCCCGAAGCTTCGAAGCCTTTACCTGGTATCTGGTACTGGCGGCTTTCAAGCTTGGCATATTTCTCGAAGTCAGTTACGCCCGCGCCTGCGCGGGCAAAGTGTCGATGGAACACGGCAGAAAACACCATGCCTCGGCGCTACGGCTTTTCGAGAAGGCGTTAGAGCGTATTGGCTAGCTGTTCGAGCAAACCGGCCTCGCTGAGCTAGCCAGCGTTAACCTTGGGTCGACTCAACGAGGGTCGATTCGTTGCCAACACGGCGCTAAGCACGAAATCGATCGCGTAGCTGCGCCACGCTTTCAAACCTGCGGGTGTATTGGTGTCAAATCCCGTTGCGGTGGAAGTGATGTGGCGACTGGTGAACCAGAGGGTGGTCAGTAACATGGAGGCACCGCAGAACATACGCGCGTCTACGTCAGGCAGAAAATCTTCGCTTTCAACGCCGCGTTTGAGGATTCGTTCGATCAGCTCTATAAGCGGTGCAGCTATGGCGCCGAAGCGATTCTGGTTGTGCGTCCCATGCTCATGGAGGCGAAAGCTCTCCTGTGCGAGTGATCGCAACTCAGGATCCGCGCCGTATTGATCAAAAAGGTATTCCAGTAGAGCTGTCAGCGCCTGGCGTGGCGGCAACTGATCAAGGTCCATTGATAGCAGGTCCTTTATAATTTGCGCCGTGCTTTCGTCCAGCACGCTGGTGAACAGAGTCTCCTTATTGCTGAAGTATTGATAGATCAATTGGCGCGTGACGCCTGCCGCGCTCGCAATTTCCTCTAGCCTCGCACCAGCGAGGCCCTTTTCCGCAAAGATTCTGCGCGCCTCCGCAAGTAGACGCTCCAGAGTGGCGCGTTTTCGGGAAAAGGCTTCGGTCTCGCGTGGCGGATGCATGGTGTCTCGACATCTTATTGGTAAGCATCTGAGCCTAAGCCATCTCGGCCAGGGCAGCCAGGCCAGTGAATGATGCATACCGTTATGATTGAGGTCTGCCTGCCCTCAAAGTGGAATGTAGGCTCGATATCGGAATTTACTTTGGCTGCGCAGATCGCATCCCGTGCGTTTCAGTCTGTGATCGCGTCCAGCCAAATCGCTTCGGCGGGGCAGGCAGCGGCGCCCTCGCGAGCGCCTTCTTCCAACTCCGGCGGCACGCGGTCGATGGTTAGATAGACAATGCCGTCATCGTCTAGTTTGTAGATTTCCGGACAGACCGCAGCGCAGAGTCCGTAACCGCAGCAACGGCTGCGGTCGGCGATTACTTGGTATTGGGTTGTGTGCAGGCTCATGGTGTTTCTCCGGCCAGGTTTAATGACAGAGTGGCAGATTGGCGAAAATGAGGACGCCCCAGAGGCTTGCTCGTTTCCGTAACGCTGCCCATTTGCTCGGTTCAGGCATGATGTCCTCCCGTAGTGCAGCGATTTCCGGCGGGCGTTAGACAACGGTGGAGGGGCGGCCTTGCGGCCGCCTCGTTTACGTGGCCCGTCACGCGCTCAATCCCACAGCACATGGATGTCGCGGGTACCACGCAGCTGTCCACCGGAAATTCGGGGTGCTGGCTTGGATGGGTCCAGGCGCATGTTTGGAAACAGATCGAGCATTGCGTTGATCGCGCAGTTCAGCTCCACCTTGGCGACGAACTGCCCGATACACATATGCGGGCCGAAGCCGAAGCCGAATGACGGCTTTACTTTGCGGTCGATGTCAAACTCGTCCGGGTTCTCGAAGACGTCCTCGTCGCGGTTGCCGGATATGGTCATGCACTGAACCATGCCGCCTTTCGGCACGATGATCCCGCCAATTTCCACTTCCTTCGAGGTCTGGCGAACCTTGAAGGTCGAGATAGGCTCGTGGCGGATCCCCTCGTCGATGAGTTTGCCGATGAGGCTGCGGTCGTTGCGTATCCGCTCCACTAGTTCGGGACGTTGCATCAGGTTGGTCATGATGCAGCTGAACGTGCGAGTGGTGGTTTCCCCAGCTGCCGGGGTCAGCGAGCGGACGAATGTTGTGATCTCATGGTCGTCCAGTGAGCGGCCTTCGGCTTCGGCGTTGATCAGGCGACTGATCAGGTCTGTCTCTTGGGTGCCTTGGGCTCGCCGTGCAACGACGACCTCCTTGATTCCATCATAAAGGTGCTTGGCCGCCTGACCAGCCAGTGGTCCGTAGATCTTGGCTTTTTCCGGATCGATCTGGTTGCCCGCCACCATGGCTAACGCCCAAGTAGCGTACGTCTTGTATTTTTCCGTGTCGCTGGTTGGAAAGCCCATCAGGGCATACATCACGCGTATCGGGAAATCCAGTGCGAAGTCCATCAGGTTGGCTTGCTTATCCGCCACCATCGGTTGCAAATAGTCTTCGCGGATAACCCGGTCGATTTCCGGACGCCACTTGTTGACCGTCTCTGGCATGAACACCGGTTGCAGCAGCGCCCGGGTCCGGCGGTGCTGCTCGCCGTCCATGGCAAGGATGATCAGACCGTCGAAGAACGCGCCTAGCCCTTCGGCGATGAAACCATTGGTGTAGGTTTCGGCGTCGCGCATGATGGCCATGATGTCCTTGTGCTTGAACACTGTCACCGTCGCCTTGGCCGCTTTGGCACCAGCGTTTGTCGGCACCTTCAAATAGGTATCGACGAAATCGCCCTTCATCACCGGTTCGTTATGGCGGTACTGGCGGCACAGTGCGTGGATGTCTACATCGGTGCCGAGGTAAGTGTCGCTTACGGCGTGATAGGCCGCGACGATGTCGAGTTGTTCAAACTGGCTCATTGGCTTCGATTCCCGATTTGGTTTTGTTGTAGTTGTTCTCATGCCTCGAACAGGCGGCTTGGCCATGTGCCCGGCATCCAGGCAAGTTGGAGCCGTGTGGCATTCGTTTCCCGAGCGGCGATAACCGAGTCATTCGCGTGTCCGCTTTGGGCGTCTGTTCAGCAGAGCGCTCACCCTAACAGCGACAGCGATTTCTCGGGCGGGAAGCCGTTTACACGGCGTAAAGTCGTGGTGCCCAAACGCCTCAGGACAAGGGTGCGAATTCTCCTTGGTCCGCCGTTAGCGCGGCGTTGCGACTTGTCGATCCAAGGCCCCGTTGGGTACGGAGGCTTGGGTTTTCTCCAAGTATTTCGAGCAAGCAGCGCTGGTGCGCAAAAACTCAATACATGAAAGGTTCCCTACATTCCGTTTGACTTCGGGTTGAACGAAAAACCGTATGTAAATGGCGATACGCCCGCAGCGTCCGATGTTGCTTACTAAGCTTCTGGATGAACTTCATTCACTCATGCCCGTTGCCGTTGCGCGAAACATGACGTGATCGCCAGGAAGCCGCCTTTATACGAAGGCCCATATAGTTTGGAGCACAGGCATGCAATTGAATAACAAGCGCGTCATCGTTACGGGTGGCGCACGAGGAATTGGCGCCGCGGTAGTCGCGGCTTTTGTAAACGAAGGCGCCCATGTGGCGAGTCTTGACTTAAGCGAAAGCGCCCCGCAGGAGGCAATCGAGGGCAATGGCTGGGCTCGTTCGCACATCTGCGATGTCTCGGATACGGAATCGGTAAAAAGAGCCTTTGCTTGGGCTGCCGCACAGTTGGGCGGGCTGGACGTATTGGTCAATGCTGCCGGAATTGCGCCCAACGCCACTGCAGATGAAATCACCCTGGATGAGTGGGAAAAAGTGTTCGCGGTGAATGCTCGCGGCACCTTTCTGACCAATCGCGCAGCCTACGAGCATATGCACCAAGGTGGCGGGAGGATCATCAACTTCGCCTCGGCCGCTGGCGTGGGCGGGCAGCCAGGCAAGGCACACTACGCTGCCAGCAAGGGCGCGGTCCTGGCATGGACGCGCACCGTCGCCCGCGAGTGGGGGCCGCACGGCATTACCGTGAACGCCATCGCCCCGGCGATATGGACACCAATGTACGACGCCACCCGCGCCAGCATGAGCAACGTTCAGTTGAAGCAGCACGATGCATTCATGGCCAGTCTGATCCCGCTGGGAGGTCGGCTTGGCGATGCCGCGCAAGACTTGGCACCCGTTCTGGTTTTTCTTGCCGGCGAAGGTTCGCGCTTCGTAACAGGCCAGACTCTAATGATCGACGGCGGAATGTTAATGTTGAGTTAAGTCAGCGACCGGAGCACCAGTTGCCACGGAGCGGCTTTGACATTCAGGGGCATCCGCCCCGCCTTACCGGAGGTAACGACAATGCATAAGAACATGTTGATCTTTTGCGGTCTGGCTATCTGTCTGCCTGTAACGGCAATGGCTGATGGGCTCGATCTGGACAAGCAGCTGAACGGCCTCGACATCGAGACCGAGGTGGTCGGTTCTAGCGGAGGAGGGAGTGCTGGCACGGCCACTACCAGCACAACGCAGATGCTGCAAATCACTAACAATGCTGATGTCAGCGTTACGTGCGAATTGCAGCCGGGACCGGCTGAAGCTCAAAGCGATGCACCGCCACCCACCACCATAGAGCCGGGCGAACAGACCAGCCTCGCCGTGCCGGGTAAATACACCGGTGCACCCCTGCAAGCCAAGTTGGTCTGCGAGCCTCAATAAATTTGCAGTGATGCAGTGCTAAAGAAATCGCCGGGCATATGCCCGGCGATTCGTTCTTCTGGCACCCACAGGGCGCATTTTATAAGCACATCCCCGCGTGCAGCACTGTCGTGTTATTTGAGGCCGCCTAGGAAGTCCATCTTGCCTAGCGGTACGCCGCGGTGCCGGAGGATGTCGTAGGCGGTGACGACGTGGAAGAAAAAGTTCGGCAGCGAAAATATCTGCAGGCTGCCCTGGCCGGTGAACGGAAGGTCGGCTCGCGGTGTGGCGAGCACTATTTCGCGGTCTTCGCTGCCGTTGAGATCTTCGGGACGAACGCTTTCCAGAAGGGAGACGGTTTTGCTAATCCGCGAGCGCAGCGCGGCGAAGCTGCGATCCTCATCTTTTTGAAGTTCGGCAGGCTTGCCCGTGACGCCTGCGACAAACAGAAGTGGATGCAAGCATGCCATCTGAATCTGCTGGCTGAGGTTGAACATGTCATCGGTTAACCGGGCTTCAAGCAGGTGTTTCGGATTGGTGCCCGTTTCGTCCGCATGGGCCTGCGCCTTGGCGAGGATGTTTGAAAGGTTGTTCAACAGGCGGGTGAAATAAAAAACAGATGACTGGTGCATAGTGAGCGCCATTGTTGTTCTCCTGTTAAGGCGTTCAATAGAAACGGTCGGCGTGGCTGTAGAGTCGCCCGGCGACCGCGTGGACATCAGCGTTGGGTGATACGGCTGACAATGGCCTCGGCATTCATCTGCCGCTCGGGTAACGCTTCCTTTGGAATCTTGAAGCCACCCTTCAGCCCGTCGTTGATCACGCCGTACATGCCCTTGTTGAAGTCGTAGATGACGTTCTTGACCGCGTATGGGATCTGCTTGTCGTAAAGCTGAACGCCGCTCAGGAACATCGAGCGGTAGAGGTTGCCTTCCTGATCCCAAGCGTCGTACAGGCCGGCACCAAAGGTGTCCTCGTCCAGGTAGTAGTGCCGCTTGCTGTAGACGTGGCGCATGCCCGGCTTGAGTGTGGCTTCTACCACATAGACGCGATGCAGCTCCCAGCGCTCGTATTTCGGGTTTGCGTGATGGTCGCTGAACTGGTCCATCTGATCGGCTTCGAAGTTGAACTTGTAGGCGTTGTAGGGGATATACATCTCTTTCTTGCCAACGAGCTTAAAGTCGAAACGGTCTTGCATTCCGGCGAACATCTGTAGTTCGTCGAACAGGGTGACGCCGCCCTGGCTAGCTACTGGTGTGTCATAGGCAAACTCCGGCGCGAGCTTCACGCGGCGTTGGCCTGGCGTATAGCTCCAAGCGCGGCGCGGCTTTTTGGTCGGATCGAGATAGTCGTTGATCCCCACCACCTCACCGGCTCGGCGTGCAGGTTGCTTGTTCAGCGAGAACACCCGTGCGTACATCTCGGGATCGCGATCATCGCGATCTGTCTGGTAGTAGGGAAATTCTTCGAACGTAGCTTGTTCCGCCGCCTTGGTAATGGTGCCGTTGCTGTCGATGACCCAGCTGTTGGAGGACGTAGTGGTGGTGGCTGTCGGCCCGTTCTTGTAGCGCAGCAACTGGTTCCACATCACTTCATTGCCGGTTTTCGGAATCGGGAACGGAAGGCCCCCGCGGCACTCCGGCTCGATGGATAGCCCGTCGTTGTAGGTGTTGCAGGTGGTGGCATTGCGCACCGTTGCTTCCATCACCTTTTGCGGATACGCGGCGGTGCGATGGCTCGGGTACACATCCATGTACCAAGTTTCCGGATTCTTCTTGAGCAGGTGCTTCTGACCGTCGCTGAGCTTGTCCGCATACTGGTCGGCATTGGACGCATCGATACGGAACAGCGGCTTTTCGTTCTTGAACGGATCGGCCCAGAAGCCGCTGTCAGGCTTGAAGTCGGCAGGGGCCGTGGTGAGTCCGCCTTCATACGCTGGGATCGTACCTTCGGCATTGCCGGCCTTGGTCGCGCCGAAAGAGGTGAGTTCGTTGCCCAGTTGCTTGGCTTCTTCAGGGCTGACGGCGGCAATGGAGAAAGTCGTGACGCCACTGAGGGCAGCACAAAGAGCGAGATGGAATTTCATTGGGGGTCGGTCTCCGTTTTTGGATTTATTAATGGAGCTTCATCGAGTAGGAGCGATGTCGTGCATCAGGACCTACCCTAGCCGTTAACGGTTTTTGCGGCTTGCGTACCGTTTTATCTCGGGTCAAACGAAACAGCGCCGAACCGCTGGCGAATAAATGGTGAGGTTGTAGGCTGAGGTACAGCACCCCGTGACGGCAGGTTCCGATCAATCAATACATCGCAGGCGCCAGGTGTAAGCCTCGATCAACGACCGACAATCAGGTACTGATGCCGATTCGACTCGCCATGCGAGCGAATCCCCGTAACCAGGAGCGACTGGTGGTTCGCTGCTCAACCTTCGGGTGAGCAGCTTTTTTTTCCGCACGTCCGACGACCATGCAGCTTCGCGGCTTAGTGCTCGCCGAGGCGATCAATCACGGTGCCCCGCTAGGGTAATCGACACCGATTCGGCAAAGCGCAGGGCATGTGGCTTGTCGATTTCCACTTCGGCATAGCGTACGGCCTGTGGCGCCATCGCCAGATCCAGCACCTCTTGGGTCAGCCGCTCGAGCAGGGCGAAGCGGTTTTCCTCGACGTGCCGAATGATCGCCTTGGTGATGGTGCGGTAATTGAGCGCCTGTTCGATGTCGTTATCGCGTACCGCATCGGCGGCCGGGTACAGGATGGTCAGGTTGATCAGAACGTCCTGCTTGTTACGGATTTCATCTTCCTTGATGCCGATATAGGTACGCAGGCGCAGATTCTTGACACGAATTCGCGCCATTCCCGGTTCCAGTCTCGGCATGTCAGCGGCCTCGAATGAGCTGCAAGAATTCCTGGCGGGTGTTGTATGAATCACGGAACCCACCGAGCATCACCGAAGTTGTCATTACCGAATTTTGCTTCTCGCAGCCGCGCATCATCATGCACATGTGCTGCGCTTCGATGACCACGGCGACGCCAGCGGCATTGGTCACCTGCATGATCGCGTCGGCGATCTGCTTGGTCATGTTTTCCTGAATCTGAAGACGCCGGGCGAACATATCGACGATTCGCGCCACTTTGGACAGGCCGAGGACTTTGCCGGTAGGGGTATAGGCAACGTGAGCCTTGCCAATGAAAGGAAGCATGTGGTGTTCGCACATTGAATAGAGCTCGATGTCACGGACGATGACCATTTCATCATTGTCCGACTCGAAAAGTGCGCCGTTGACGACTTGCTCAACGGTCTGGCCATAACCCTGGCAGAGGTACTGCATGGCTTTTGCGGCCCGCTTGGGTGTGTCCACCAGACCTTCGCGTTCCGGGTTTTCGCCGACACCTTCGAGAATGCCGCGATAGTGCTGAATCATGTCTTCGTTCATAACTGCTTCCTTAACGTTCGCCTCGATTGTTGCGGAGGCTATTGGCATTGAGGTGAAGCACCTTTGTATTTGAAGCAACTGCGCCGGCCGCTCAGGCCGAGCGAGCCAGCGGTAAAGATCGTTCCGCGCTGGGACCCGCCAGCCCACCAACCGCCATCTGCGTCACTACTGCTATAAAACCTTCGACTGCAGGGGCATCGTCCGGTGACCACCACGTGTGTGCATCTTCGAGGATCGACATCAGGCTGCGCGCGACAGCACTACTTTGTTCGGCCGCGGCCGGTGAGGGTATCTGCCGAAGAATTTTTTCCAAGTGATCGACGTGAGCCTGTCTAGTTGCCTCGATTGAAGCGCGTTGCTCGGCGCTCAGGCAGCGGGACTCCCGGCGAGCCAGCACCAACCGATGTTGATGCATCAGGTTGTATCGAATGTGCAGGTCGACGTAGCTGCGCAGACGGGTCAGCCCGTCCGCCTGACAGGGATCATCGGCCTCCAGTAGATCCAGAAGGTCCGTTTCGTGCTCCTCGATCAGCTCGAAAAGCAGGATTTGCTTGCTCTCCATATGGTTGTACAACGAGCCGGCTTGCATACCGAGTGCCATGGCCAACTGGCGCAGGCTGACCGCCTGAAAGCCATGCTCGACGAATAGTGTTAGCGCCACTATTCGTAGTTGCTCATGCACCGGCGGTGTGTCAGCCCGCACTGGCCGGCTGGCGTCGCCGTGGGCGAGGTCAATCAGCGGTAGCGATCTGCCCCGTTGGTAGCTTGCGCGCAGGGAGCGGTTCATGGTCAGTCGCGCTGCAATGTCAATGCGACGCCCTGGCCACCACCGATGCAAAGCGTGGCCAGACCTTTCTTGGCGTCACGGCTCATCATCTCGTGCAGCAGGGTAACCAGCACACGACAACCGGATGCGCCGATAGGGTGACCCAGAGCGATGGCACCGCCATTGACGTTGACCTTGTCGCTGTCCCAGCCCAGCTCTTTGCCGACCGACAGTGCCTGTGCGGCAAAGGCTTCGTTTGCTTCGATGAGCTCGACTTCTTCGAGTGTCCAGCCGGACTTGTCCAGGCACTTGCGAGTCGCACTGACCGGTCCAATCCCCATGATTGCCGGATCTACGCCAGCGCTGGCGTAACCCTTGACGGTGGCCAGAATCGGTAGGCCAAGCGCTTTGGCCTTGGACGTGCTCATCAGCAGCACCGCTGCCGCACCATCGTTAAGCGTCGAGGAGTTGCCGGCTGTGACGCTACCGTTCTTATCGAAGGCTGGTTTGAGTTTGGCCAGAGACTGGATGGTGGTATCTGTCCGGGGCTGCTCATCGGTATCGAACAGCAGGGGATCGCCTTTGCGCTGCGGGATGGATACGGGTGTGATTTCCGCCTTGAAGCGACCGCCCTCGATAGCGGCCGCCGCGCGCTGTTGGGATTGCGCGGCGAAGGCGTCCTGTTCCTCCCGGGTCAGTTTGTAGCAGGACACGAGGTTTTCTGCGGTGATACCCATGTGATAGTCATGAAAGGCATCAAGCAATCCGTCCTGCAGCAGCGAGTCGGCCAGTTGGGCATGGCCCATGCGTAGGCCGGTGCGCGCCTTGGGTAATACATAAGGCGCGAGGCTCATGTTTTCCATGCCGCCGGCGATGACGATTTCGGCATCGCCGCAGCGTATTGCCTGGGTAGCCAAATGCACGGTTTTCAGGCCGGAGCCACAGAGCTTGTTCACTGTCATGGCAGGCACGCTATGAGGAAGGCCCGCATTGATCGCTGATTGCCGCGCGGGATTCTGCCCGCAGCCAGCGGTAAGCACCTGTCCCATGATCACTTCATCGACCGTAGCTGGGTCGATGCCGGTTTTCTCCAGCAGAGCGCGGATTACCGTGCTGCCCAGTTCGGTCGCGCTCACATTGGCCAGCGCGCCTTGGAAAGCGCCGATTGCAGTGCGTGTTGCGGCAACGATTACAACGTCTTGCATGTTTTATCTCCTAGAACCCTCATGCCGCTATTACGCGACGCTATAGGGAAAAGAATAAAAAAGCGCTCGCCGCCAAATTCAATGGGAGCGTAACGGCGGCGGCGCTTGGGAAATCAAGGATGGACGTGGCAGCATCCGGCCTGCTGTGTCTGGCTTCATTCGGAAGCTAGACCGGCACTTAGCCCCGGGCTCGCTAGAAATCTCCAAATTGCCAAGCTAGTGGGTGTTCATATTGTTATGAAATGGCCGTGCGCGGCCCGTCGATGCTTGGTCACAACGCATTCAGCCGCGCCCGCGCGACCCGCGAGCCATTGGGTCGACCCAGCAGGTCACTGATGCGCTGCCCGGAGGCAACGAGAGCGTCCAGGTCGATGCCAGTGTCAATGCCTAAACCGTTGAGCATATAGAGCACATCCTCACTGGCTACATTGCCGCTAGCGCCCTTGGCATAAGGACAACCGCCGAGGCCAGCAACCGAGCCGTCGAACGTGCAGATTCCTTCGAGTAGGCTGGCGTAAATATTCGCCAGCGCTTGACCATAGGTGTCATGAAAGTGCCCGGCGAGCTTGTTACACGGCACCTCGCGGCTGACCACTTCGAACAGCTGGCGAGTCTTTTCCGGTGTGCCGGTACCGATGGTGTCACCCAGGGAAATTTCATAGCAGCCCATGGCGAACAATTCGCGAGCCACGTGGGCGACGCGCTTTGGGTCGATCTCGCCTTCGTAGGGACAACCCAGCACGCAAGACACATAGCCACGCACCTGAATGCCGTTTTCCCGCGCCGCTTCCATCAGCGGGGCGAAGCGCGCCAGGCTCTCGTCGATGGAGCAATTGATGTTCTTCTGCGAGAACGCCTCGGACGCGGCGCCGAACACCGCGACCTCGCTGACGCCGGCTTCGATGGCCGCTTCGAGTCCTTTCAGGTTCGGCGTAAGGGCCGCGTAGGTCACACCCGGTTTCTGCCGGATCTGCGCGAAGACTTCGGCCGAGCCGGCCATCTGCGGCACCCATTTGGGCGACACGAAACTACCGACCTCGATGTACTGCAGGCCGGCCGCGCTGAGGTCATCTACCAGCCGCACTTTGTCAGTAATGCTGATCGGCTGTTTCTCGTTCTGCAGGCCATCGCGGGGGCCGACTTCCACCAGACGTACATGCTTGGGCAGGGTCATACCGACTCCTCCAAGTCCACCAGGACGCTGCCTTCGCTGATGAGCTCGCCTTCCTGACAGAACAGGCTCTTGACCACGCCGGCATGAGGCGCGCGAATGCTGTGCTCCATCTTCATCGCTTCGAGCACGATGAGCGTGGCACCCGCCTCGACGCTTTGCCCGGCCTCGACCAGCACCCGAACGATGCTGCCGTTCATGGGCGCGGTCAGGCCGCCGTGGTGCTGGTGGCTGGCTTCGACTTCAGCGATGGGGTCGAACGCGGTTACGGCGTGCAGCTCGCCATTCCATTCCAGATAGAGCGTGCAGCCCTGGCGGATGGCTTTTGGAAGATGAGTGATCTCGGTTGCGGCGCGACTGCTCACGCGTACCTGACGGCTCTCGCCATTGCACATCAGATGCACACTGGTTTGCGCCGGTAATCCGAAGCGCAGCCCATCGCGCTTTGCCCATGGTGAGTGGAGATCGTCTTCACGGACCTTGGCCGGCTCGGTCTGCACGAAGAGCTGGCCGGCCAGTTGCCAGAATTCATCGGATAGCTCACCGGGCTTACGCATCAGCTCGGCTTCGTGGCGCGGTATGAAACCGGTGTCCAGCTCTGCCGCTGCGAAAGCCGGATGCCCGATTACGCGACGCAGAAAAGCAAGGTTGGTGCGCACGCCGCCAACGCAGGTCTCATCCAGCATCGCCAGCAAACGCAGGCGCGCTTCTTCACGGTTTTCACCCCAGGCGATGAGTTTGCCGAGCATCGGGTCGTAGAACGGCGAAACGGTGTCTCCTTCTGTCACGCCGCTGTCGACCCGACGCCCAGGCCCTGCGGCCGATTCGCGGTAGAGGTCGAGCGTACCGGTGGCCGGCAGGAAGTCGTTGTCCGGATCTTCGGCATACAGCCGCACTTCGATGGCGTGGCCCGTGAGCGGTACCTGATCCTGGGTGATTGGCAGCGGTTCGCCACGGGCAACGCGGATCTGCCAGGCCACCAGGTCGAGTCCGGTGATGGCCTCGGTGACCGGGTGCTCGACCTGCAGGCGGGTGTTCATTTCCATGAAGAAGAACTCGCCACGGGCATCGAGCAGGAACTCGACCGTTCCGGCGCCGACGTAGCCGATGGCCTGCGCAGCCTTGACCGCGGCTTCGCCCATGGCCCGGCGCAGCTCAGCGGAGAGACCCGGGGCGGGCGCTTCCTCGACGACCTTCTGGTGCCGGCGCTGGATCGAGCAGTCGCGCTCATTGAGGTAGAGGCAATTGCCATGCTGATCGGCGAACACCTGGATCTCGACGTGACGCGGCTTGAGGACGTATTTCTCGACCAGCATGCGCGAGTCGCCAAACGACGACTGCGCCTCGCGCTGGGCTGATTGCAGCGCCTCGGCCAGATCAGCCTCGCGCTCGACCACCTTCATGCCTTTGCCGCCACCGCCTGCGGTGGCCTTGAGCAATACCGGGTAGCCGATCTTTTCTGCAGCGACGCGGAAGGTTTCCACGTCCTGGGCTTCGCCGTGATAGCCGGGCACCAGTGGCACGCCGGCCTTTTCCATCAGTGCCTTGGCCGCCGATTTGCTGCCCATGGCATCGATGGCCGAGGCAGGCGGGCCAAGAAATATCAGGCCGGCATCCTCGATGGCGCGAGCGAAGTCGGCATTCTCGGAAAGGAAGCCGTAGCCCGGATGGATCGCCTGCGCGCCGCTGGCCTTGGCGGCGGCAATCAGTTTGTCGATCAAAAGGTAACTGTCGGCCGGCTTGGCGCCGCCGAGGTCAACACGAATGTCCGCCTCGCGGGCATGCCTCGCATCGCGGTCAATGGCGCTGTGCACGGCAACGGTGGTCAGGCCCATGGCCTTGGCGGTGCGCATCACGCGGCAGGCGATTTCGCCCCGGTTCGCGACCAGCAGGGTGGTTATCATTGTTCTGGCTCCTGCGTCCAATTCGGTTTGCGCTTTTCGAGAAAGGCATTAAGGCCTTCCTGTCCTTCGGGGCTGACCCGTATGCGCGCAATGGCGTTTTCGGTGTAGCGGCGTAGCGCGGGGCTCAGCGAAATACTGGCGGCTTCGCGCAACAGGTCCTTGCTGGCACGCATGGCTTGCGGGCTGTTAAGCAACAGGTTGTCGAGCCAGCCGAGCAAGGCATCGTCCAGTTCGGCGGCGGCGTAGGTTTCTGACAACAGCCCGAGGTCGCGGGCGCGCTCGCCACTGAAGCGCTCGCCGGTCATGGCGTAGCGACGCGTGGCGCGTTCACCCATGGCCTTGACGACGAAGGGGCTGATCACCGCGGGTGCTAGACCGATGCGCACTTCGGAGAGGGAAAACAGCGCGTCATGCGCACCGATGGCCATGTCGCAGCAGGCCACCAGTCCGACCGCACCGCCGAAGGCTGCGCCTTGCACCACCGCCAACGTCGGCAGCTTGAGGTGGTAGAGGCTGTACATCAGTTCGGCCAGCTCGCGGGCGTCGGTGAGGTTGGCATCGAAATCCAGCTTCGCCGACTGCTGCATCCAGGCCAGATCCGCCCCGGCCGAAAAATGTTTGCCGCGGCCGCGCAGCAGCAGGAAGCGAAGCGAGTTATCGCGCTGCACTTCATTGAGCACCAGGATCAGTTCACGAATCATCTCGGCGTTGAATGCGTTGTTCTTTTCCGGGCGGTTGAGCCATAGCGTGGCGAAACCTTTGTCGCTGTATTCGAGTTCGATAGTTTGAAAGCTGGACGTGCTCATATTTGATCCCTGAAGGCGAAGGCTTACGGCCCTTGGCTGAAGGCTGAAAACTGGACGTCGAGCCTCCAACCTCCAGCGCCGTTATCGGGTTTCTTTACATTCGAAACACGCCAAAGCGGGTCGGCTCAATTGGCGCATTGAGGGAGGCCGACAGCGCCAGGCCCAACACATCACGGGTTTGCGCGGGATCAATCACGCCGTCATCCCACAGCCGCGCGCTGGAATAGTACGGATGGCCCTGATGCTCGTACTGCTCAAGAATCGGTTGTTTTAGCTGGGCTTCCTCTTCAGCCGAAAACGTCTGCCCGCTGCGCTCGGCCTGTTCACGCTTAACCTGAGCCAGCACGCCGGCGGCCTGTTGAGCCCCCATCACGCCAATCCGCGCGTTGGGCCACATCCACAAGAAACGCGGGTCATAGGCGCGGCCGCACATGCCGTAGTTCCCCGCACCAAAGCTGCCCCCGATAATCACCGTAAACTTTGGCACCTCGGCGCAGGCCACCGCGGTCACCAGCTTGGCGCCATGCTTGGCAATGCCGCCTGCCTCGTACTTCTGGCCGACCATGAAGCCGGTGATGTTTTGCAGGAACACCAGCGGAATGCCGCGCTGACATGCCAGTTCGATGAAATGAGCGCCTTTTTGCGCTGATTCCGCGAACAGGATGCCGTTGTTGGCCAGGATCGCGATGGGATAGCCCTGTATGTGCGCGAAGCCGCAGACCAGCGTGCTGCCGTATAGCGCCTTGAATTCATCGAACACCGAACCGTCGACGAGGCGAGCAATTACCTCACGTACGTCGAACGGCTGCTTGGCATCGGCGGGGATGACGCCATACAACTCCTCGCCATCGAACAACGGCGCAATCGGTGCGCGACTGTTCACTTCACCACGCTTGCGCCAGTTGAGGTTGGCGATGCAGCGGCGAGCCAGCGAAAGGGCGTGCTCATCATTCTCGGCGTAGTGGTCGGCCACGCCGGAAGTCTTGCAATGCACATCGGCACCGCCCAGATCTTCGGCTGTCACCACTTCACCGGTGGCGGCTTTGACCAATGGTGGGCCGGCGAGAAAGATGGTCGCCTGATTGCGCACCATGATGGCTTCGTCCGCCATCGCCGGCACATATGCACCACCAGCGGTACAGGAACCCATCACCACGGCAATCTGCGGGATACCCATGGCGCTCATGTTGGCCTGGTTGAAGAAAATGCGGCCGAAGTGCTCGCGGTCAGGGAATACCTCGTCCTGACGCGGCAGGTTGGCGCCGCCGGAATCCACCAGATAGATGCATGGCAGGTGATTCTGCTGCGCAATGGTCTGCGCGCGCAGATGTTTTTTTACGGTGAGCGGGTAATAACTGCCGCCTTTCACCGTCGCATCGTTGGCGATGATCATGCACTCTACGCCTTCGACGCGGCCGATGCCGGCGACCAATCCGGCGGCGGGCACCTCTTCGCCATAAACGTCGTGCGCTGCAAGCTGGCTGATCTCAAGAAATGCAGAGCCGTGGTCGAGCAAGCAGTTGATGCGCTCGCGTGGCAGCAACTTGCCGCGCGAAGTGTGTCGCAGCTGCGCCTTCTCGCCGCCGCCCTCATGGATGCGACCGAGGACGGCGTGCAAATCGTTAACCTGGGCAAGCATCGCTTCTCGGTTCGCGGCGAACTCAGACGAGCGGGTGTTGATCTGGGTATGCAGGATAGCCATGACGGACTCCGTCCTGGCTACAGGCCTCGGGCTGCAGGCTGCAGGCAGTTTACCTGTAGCTTGCAGCCCGCAGCCTGCAGCCGCTTTATTTGGTTTCGTTGAACAACTCGCGGCCGATCAACATCCGACGAATCTCGCTGGTGCCGGCGCCGATTTCGTAGAGCTTGGCGTCACGCCACAGGCGCCCGACTGGGAATTCGTTGATGTAGCCGTTGCCGCCCAAGATCTGGATCGCTTCACCGGCAAGCCAGGTCGCCTTTTCAGCCGCATAAAGGATGACGCCGGCACAGTCCTTGCGAACCTGGCGAACATGGCCACTGCCCTGCGCATCGAGGTGCTTGCCCACGGCGTACAGATAAGCGCGGCATGCTTGTTGAGTGGTGTACATGTCGGCAACCTTGCCCTGGATCAGCTGGAACTCGCCGATGCTTTGGCCGAACTGCTTACGGTCGTGGATGTAGGGAATGACCACATCCATTGCTGCCTGCATCAGGCCCAGTGGTCCGCCGCTGAGTACCGCGCGCTCGTAGTCGAGTCCGCTCATCAGCACCTTGACGCCTTCGCCAACACCGCCCAGTACGTTCTCTTCTGGCACCTCGACATCCTGAAACACCAGTTCGCCAGTGTGCGAGCCGCGCATGCCGAGCTTGTCGAGCTTCTGCGCAACCGAGAAACCGGGGGCGCCTTTCTCGAGGATGAAAGCGGTCATGCCCTTGGGGCCGGCAGCCAGATCGGTTTTGGCGTAGACCACCAGCACATCGCAATCGGGACCGTTAGTGATCCACATCTTGGTACCGTTGAGCACGTAGCGATCGCCTTTCTTATCGGCGCGCAGCTTCATCGAAACCACATCGGAACCGGCGTTGGGTTCGCTCATGGCCAGCGCGCCGATGTGCTCTCCTGAAATCAGCTTGGGTAGAAACTGGCGCTTTTGCGCCTCGCTGCCGTTGCGGTTGATCTGATTGACGCAGAGGTTGGAGTGGGCGCCGTAGGACAAGCCGATGCCGCCAGCGGCGCGTGATATTTCTTCCATGGCGATCATGTGCGCCAGGTAACCCATGCCGGAGCCGCCGTATTCTTCTGAAACGGTCAGGCCAAGCAGACCCATGTCTCCGAACTTGCGCCAAAGGTCCATCGGGAATTGATCGGTGCGGTCCGCTTCCTCAGCACGCGGGGCGATTTCCTTTGCAGCGAAACCGGCAACGGAATCGCGCAACATGTCAATTTCCTCACCGAGGAAAAAATCCAATCCGGGCAAGCCACTCATGGTCCAGCTCTCCTATTGTCATTGTTGGTTCCTTTGGAAACGCCGCTGGCTCGCTCAAGAGCCAACCGGCAGCGTTGTTCCGCAAGGTCTAGTTCGGCCTGCATCTTTTGTATGTCCTGCACCTGCCGATTGAGCTGCTGACGCCTGTTTGAGATCGTTTCCAGCAACCGGCTCAGCTGCATGCTGTTGCCGCCGGCTGGGCAGTACATGCTGATCAATTCCTTGCATTCTGACAGCGACAGTCCGATGCGCTTGCCACGCATGATCAGCTCGAGCGTTACCCGATCGCGCTGCGAGTAGAGGCGCGTCTGACCGCGTCGCTCGGGCAGCAGCAAGCCCTGCTCCTCATAGAAGCGAATGGCACGAGTGGTCACCGTCATCTCGCGAGCCAGTTCGGAAATGCTGAATACGTCGGGTATGTTCACTCGTGACTACCTGTCCTTCACGTTAACGTCTGCTGGTATCGGCGGAAACGGCAGTCGCCAGCCCATCCGGTTGTCTCTAAATGTTGGGTCGCCCGGCTTCGCTTGAGGCCGGGCACCGCATCAAAGCTGGACAGCGTCGATGCGTTTCGATGTCCCGGGCTGGCTTGCGTCATAAAAGTTCGAGCCGGAGCGCAGTTGTGTCAGCAGCTGCGATTTTCGGCTCTCGGCATGCGAGAGGTAGCGTTCCTTGACCGGGCCATAACCGCGTACCGCATCTGGCAGCTCGGCCAGTCTCACAGCCAGACTGAGGTTGTCCGCCGTTACCGCAGTCAGGAGTTCGTCAAGCAACTCTTCGTAACTTTGCAGCCAGTGCCGCTCAACCTTGCGCTCCTGGGTGTAGCCGAAAGGATCGATCCAGGTGTTGCGCATGAATTTCAGCTTGGCCAGCAGCTTGAAACCCTTGAGCATCCAGGGGCCGAAGCTCTTCTTGGCTGGCTCAGTGCCGGACTCGGCATTGTTGAGCACAGGCGGCGCGAGGTGAAAACGCAGGCTGTAATCGCCTTCGAACGTCGCCTCGATCTTTTTCAGGAAGTCGCCATTGGTGAACAGTCGCGCCACTTCATACTCGTCCTTGATCGCCAGGACCTTGAAATAGTAGTGAGCGACTGCTGCTGTGAGCGCGCCAGGCTGGCCGACGAGCGCCGTTTCCTTGGTGCTGAATTGCTCGACGCGATCCAGATAACGCTTGGCCAGTGCCGCGTTCTGGTAGTCGGTGAGATAGCTGCTACGCCGTTCAATGGTCTCGTCCAGCGTCTGCGATAGTTGCCGATCACGGCTCTGGACCTTGCCCGACTCCAGCTTTTGTTGCACGCGGACCAGATCGACCGCTGCACGACGGCCCCAGACAAAGGCGTTGCGGTTGAATTCCACGGCTGTGCCGTTCAGCTCGATTGCCTGCATAAGCGCCGCTTCGCCGACCGGCAGCCAGCCTTTCTGGTAGGCGTAACCCAGCATGAACGTGTTGGTCGCGATCGAGTCGCCCATCAGCGCAGTGGCGAGCTTACTGGCGTCTACGAACGTCGCCTGGCCGTCGCCTACGGCTTCGCGAATTTGTGCTGCCATATCGCCGGTCTGGAAGCGCGGGTCCGGGTGCGCTTCGAGGTCGCCGCTTTCCGCCTGCAAGGCAAAGGTGCGGACAAAGGCGCTGGTGATGCTTTCTTCACTGTTAATCACCGCGTGGGTCACGCCCTGGCGCATTTTCGACAGCGTTTCGGTATTGGCGCTGACCACCAGATCGCAACCTAGTAGCAGGCTGGCTTCGCCTTCGGCGATGCGCGGGGCGAAGAGCTGATCCTGCTGGGCGGCAATGCGGATATGCGACCACACCGCGCCACCTTTCTGAGCCATGCCGGCCATGTCGAGGTTTAGCGCGCCCTTGCCTTCGATGAACGCCGCCATGCCGAGCAGGGCGCCGATAGTGACGACGCCTGTTCCACCGACGCCAGTGACCAAGATGCTATAGGGCTCATCCAGCGTCAGCGGGGCGGGCTGTGGCAGTTCCCAGCGGTCTTCAGGTTTTTCCGCCAGAGCCTTGGGCTTGCGCAACTTGCCGCCTTCGATCGTGACGAAGCTCGGGCAGAAGCCAGACAAACAGGTGAAGTCCTTGTTGCAGGAAGACTGGTCGATTTCGCGCTTGCGCCCGAATTCGGTTTCTACCGCAACCACGGACATGCAGTTGGATTTGCTGCTGCAGTCGCCGCAGCCTTCACAGACGGCCTCGTTGATCACCACGCGGCGCGCAGGGTCCGGAAACTTGCCGCGCTTGCGACGCCGCCGTTTCTCGGCGGCGCAGGTCTGGTCGTAAATGATTGCCGATACGCCGTTGAATTCACGCAGCTCGTTCTGCACGTCGTCCATGCGGTCCCGGCGATACACCGGAACGCCGGGGGCGAGGTCCTTTACGTGTTCATATTTGTCCGTGTCTTCGCTGACCACCACGATATTGGTCACGCCTTCTGCGGCCAACTGACGCGAAATCTGCGACACGCTGAGCGTACCGTCGACAGGCTGCCCACCGGTCATCGCTACCGCGTCGTTGTAAAGAATCTTGTAGGTGATCGATACCTTGGCAGCCACAGCCGCGCGGATTGCCAGCAACCCGGAGTGGAAGTAGGTGCCGTCGCCGAGATTGGCGAACACATGCTTGGTCGCGGTAAAGGGCGCCTGGCCGACCCAGGCTACGCCTTCGCCACCCATCTGGCTGAATGTCTGGGTTTGCGGGTAAATCCAGGCCGCCATGTAGTGGCAACCGATCCCCGCCAGCGCTCGGCTGCCTTCGGGAACCTTGGTCGAGGTGTTGTGCGGGCAGCCGGAGCAGTAATGCGGCACGCGATCCATCAGGTTGACCAGATGACCCTTGCTGCACAGTTGCGCTTCCAGAACAGCCAGGCGAACCTGCAATTCACCGCCCTGATAAACCCGCAGAATCCGCCGCGCCAGCGCACGGGCGATCTGCGCGGGCGTGAGCTCGCCGATGGCCGGCAGCAACCAGTCTGTATGAGGCCTGGCCCATTCGCCCTTGTCGTCGAACTTGCCGACGATGGCGGGGCGCACATCCTCGCGCCAGTTGTAGAGTTCCTCCTTGAGCTGGTACTCGATCATGTGGCGCTTTTCTTCGACCACCACGATTTCTTCCAGGCCTTCGGCGAACTGCCGCACGCCTTCGGCCTCGAGCGGCCAGATCATTCCTACCTTGTAGACGCGCAACCCGATTTGTTGAGCGAACGCGTCGTCGATGCCGAGAATCTTCAGCGCCTGGCACACGTCGAGATACGATTTGCCTGAGGTGATGATGCCCAGACGCGCCTTGGGCGAATCGACAACGATACGGTCGATGCGATTGGCGCGGGCGTAGGCCAGCGCGGCGTAAACCTTATGCTCGAACAGCCGCTTTTCCTGATCCAGCGGCGGGTCCGGCCAGCGGATGTTCATGCCGCCTTCCGGCATAGGCACGTCGGGGATGATTGGCTGCACGCGATGAGGGTCGACGTCGACGATGGCGGCGCTTTCCACCGTGTCGGCCACCGCCTTGAGCGCAACCCAGCAACCAGAAAAGCGCGACATGGCCCAGCCATGCATGCCGTAGTCCAGGTATTCCTGCACGCCAGACGGTGCCAGCACCGGCATCATGACGGCTTTGAAGATGTGTTCGGTCTGGTGCGGCAGGGATGAAGACTTGGCCCCGTGGTCGTCACCGGCAATTGCCAGCACACCGCCAAAACGTGAGGTGCCTGCGGCATTGGCGTGGCGGAACACATCGCCACAGCGATCCACGCCCGGACCCTTGCCGTACCACATGCCGAAAACGCCGTCGTACTTGGCGCCCTCGAAGATGTTGACCTGTTGGGTGCCCCATAACGAGGTGGCCGCCAGGTCTTCGTTGACGCCTGGCTGGAAGTGAACGTGATATTCCTTCAGGTGGTCACGAGCCTTCCATAGCGCCTGGTCGAACCCGCCGAGGGGCGAGCCGCGATAGCCAGAGATGAAGCCTGCAGTATCGAGCCCATTCTCGAGGTCGCGCTGGCGCTGCATCAACGGCAGACGCACAAGCGCCTGGATACCCGTCATCAGTACTTTGCCGGTCTGTTGGACGTACTTGTCGTCCAACGATGGGGTTTTGCTCATGGCCAACCTCCGATTGTTCTTGTCTGCGCGGCACATGGCGGCGACGAATATTTGAACAAATTATCGGTTTACGTGTAAATATCGTAAAACGATAAAATCGGCTACCAGATATCAGATAAACAGATATCTGGTGGGTGGAGAATGAAAAGAAATCACCGGGATGCAGCGTTTTTGCTCGGCGGAGTCGCTTGGATAAAGAATGACCGCCATTGGGCGATCACTCGGTTCGCTATTACTTCGCCAGTTCAGCTTCTATGGTCTGTTGCAGACGCGGGTCATCCGGGCTGACATCCGGCGCGAAACGCGCCACCACTTGGCCGTTGCGGCCGACGACGAACTTTTCAAAGTTCCAGAGTACCTCCGGGGCTGCGTTGGTCTCGATGCCATAACCGGCGAGGCGCTCACGCATGGGGCCTTCACCCGTAGCGCTTGGCTGGGCGCCGGTCAGTTCCGCATAAAGCGGATGACGATCCTCACCAGCAACGGAAATCTTGGCGAAAAGCGGGAACTGCACGTTATAGGTCAGGGTGCAGAATTCCTTGATGTCCTGATCGGTGCCCGGCTCCTGTTCCTTGAAGTTGTTGGCTGGGAATGCCAACACCTCCAAGCCTTGTTCGCGCTTGTCTTCGTAGAGCTTTTCCAGTCCTTCGTACTGCGGCGTCAGCCCGCATTTGGACGCCACATTGACAACCAGCAATACCTTACCTTTATAGCGCTCCAGCGTAAGCGATTGGCCATCATTGGACTGCACCGGGATATCGAAGATTGAAGCCATGGATGTCCTCCTTCTGTTATGAAATGTCCAGCCTAGACGAAATTTACCGAAGTGAAGCAGCTTAACGATACAAATATGTGAAAAGTGATCATTTTATACAGCTGGCATTGTTCTACCCTCTGTTTGCCGGTTAGCCATCGAATTGCGCGCAGCCACAGGCAAAGGGTTTCGCTATGGAATTATCTCTGGACAAAATACGTGAAAATGTTCAACTAATGGCCGGTTTCACCCCGACAACAAGACAGATAAGAAGGAGATTCGCATGCGTGCAGCCATCATTTCCGAGCGTAATGCCCTACCGATAGTCGGTGAGTTTCGCGAGCCCGAGCCGCAGCAGGGCGCCGTCATGATCGACGTCGACACCGCCGGCCTGGGCGGCTGGGACGTGCTCGGCGCTTATCGGCTCGGTGTCGAGTACCCCTGTGTGATTCGTGGCGAAGGCGTCGGTCGTGCCGAAGATGGCCGTCGAGTGTATTTCGGTGAGCGTTCGGTTCTGCCGTTCGGTGCCTGGGCCGAGCGCACACTGGTACCTGCCGCGGAAGTCTGGAACGTTCCTGACGATGTCGATGACAAGACCGCGATCAGCATGGGTATCGCTGGCACTGGCGCCCTCGTGCCGCTGGAAACGGCGCACATCCAGAAAGGCGAAAAAGTGCTCGTGCTCGGCGCTACCGGAACGCTTGGCCAAATCGCGCTGCAATTGGCCCGTGGGATGGGTGCCGGAAAGGTGGTGGGCGCGGCGCGTTCTGCCGAAGCACTGACGCGCTTGAAGTCGCGCGGCATCGCCGATGACGTGGTCACGCTGGGCAGTGCCGATGATGTAGCCGCGCTGAAGGAAGCAGCCGATGGCGGTTTCGACGTGGTGCTGGATCTGGTGTGCGGTCAACCCATGCTGAACGCCTTGAAGGCGACCAACTGGGGTGCACGGATCGTGACGGTCGGAACCGGGGCGGGACGCAAGCTTGATCTCGATATCGCCGATCTACTGTTCCGCTCGCTGTCGTGCATCGGCACGGGCCAGCGTCCGCCTGCCGACCGCGAGCAAATCTGGCTGCGTCTGCTGAAAATCGCGAAAGAGCAGCAGCTTCAGATCGACTACGCGGACTACACACTTGATCAGGCCGCCGAGGCCTGGGCTGCGCAGGTGTCTGGCCCGCACGCGAAAATCACGGCGAGCGTTCGCCGCTGAGCCAATGTACAGGCCGGCCGCCTCGCGCTAGCCGGCCGAGCATCGTGGTTTCTGGATCGGCTTGATGGGTACGGCTATGACGGGGCGCCCAGCTAGACGGACGATGGCGGCGGCACTTGTGTACCCGGCCCAATCCTGACCAGGCGGGCGCTGCCTGGCGGTCAGCTCGCAGCGGTGGAAAACTTAGGGAGCGACAATGGATATCCGCAGGATGAATAGAGCGGCAATACTCATGCTGTTTTTGATTATTGCCGTGCCGGCTCAAGCCGGGCGCATACAAGAAGAGCTGCAGACGACCCAGGAACTACGATCCCTGGCCTTTCTGACCTGCGCAAATGCGTTGGTGTATTTCAATCAGAACGGAAGCCCCTACGAGTTGCGTAACAAGCAGGGCTATGAACAACGAATGCTCCGCTTGCGAAGCCTGGCCAAAAGTCTGGGCGTTGCGGACGTTATAGATGAAGTGCAGCGCCTGCAAACACGCCTCGATGATACTGACAAGTTACCCCAAACCAGCGTGGCGCTACGCTCTACCGAACCCTCTTATTCACGTAGGCTGTTGCCGGTTATCGAGTCGCACGCACATCTGCAAGCCCTACTGGATACCCATTACGCCCAGCTGCAGGGTGACGAGCCTCTGGGTGAGCTTGGAAAACTACACGCCATCAGCCGCGCTATGGGCGAATTGCTGGTGAACTATCAGATCGCGTCGTTCAATCGTCTTGGCGCCGAAACATGGATACTGAGAGACGAGAAAACCCATCAACTCGATCACGAAGTAATCGATGCGTTCGAGCGTTTGTCGGCCGGCCATCCGGCACTTACCGAGGCGCTTGAGCATGCGGCACGCGAGTACTCGTTCGTCCGCGGCGTGATCCTCAAACAGGACGGCAATTGGGCGCCCAACGGGGCTGAACGCTATATGCGGTCGACGATTACCGAAGTCGACCAAATCGCCAGAGGATTGCTCCAGTAACATTGCCTGCCGCTTCTGGTGTGTGATGCCCGGCGGCAAGCGGTTTCGCGTCTTTGTGCTTTTTGTCCGGCGTGGCGATCATCACTGCGGGGCATCGGGTGATTGCGAGCTGCGATGCCTTGGCCCGGCAGGTCAGTCGGCGGCAGGCCAGGTGCCGTTGTTCATCAGGCTATCGAATGCTTCTGTCATTTCGTTGGCCGAACTAGGGTAGTCATGACGCACCCACCACAGCCATGTGCCGATCAGTGCGCCCACGAAGCTGCGCACCGCCACCTCTCCGCGCAATCCGCTGCACTCGTAGATGCCATGTTTGCGGTAGTGCTCGCGCACCAGAATCAGTAGCAAATTTTCGAGGTGAGCAAGAACGATCGCTTGTGAAGGACTGTTGAAGAATGAGGTGGTCAGGGCTGCATGCCGCACGGTGGCGTTGAACAGCCATGCTGAAACATCGAGCACGATACGTTTTTCCCCGGCGACATCGCAAACGCGGGTTTGCGGCAGGCCGATGGACTCATAACCGGCCACCAGCAAGTCTTCCTTGTCACGAAAGTGTGCATAGAACGTCGAGCGTGCTACCCCGGTATGGCTGAGCAGTTCCTGCACTGAGATGTCCCGAAAATCCTTTTCCAACGCCAATCGATACATCCCGTCCAGAAGCAGCTCTCGGGTTCGCTGTGTGCGTAACGCGTGGCGCTTGCTGGCCATGTCGGGCTTGGTCGGTCGTTCCGGCGCGGCAAAGATGTGCTGCTTCATCCTTTACCTCTGCGGAGTGTGTTTGTCGGTCGTGGCGCCAGTACCTGTAAGCGTAGCTGGCATGAGCATGGAGACTGGCACGCGCGCTTCACGGCGGACAAGACTTGTTCGATTGAGCGAGCGCAACAGTCGTCTCTGTGCGGCGAAATCGAACAGATCGGGAATTCTGTCCGTTGTGGATTCTTCAGTCGAAACCTACCTTTCTTTCACCCCCAAGCACCGGGAGCTCGCTGATGGGCGTCGATCAAGCCGCTCCGGTTAGTTGTTGAACGTTAGTTGTTGAGCGGCTGAGGGCAGAGGTGCGGTCGGTTAATCAACCAGCGAAGTGCTTGCATCGGCAACGCCCACAACCCGTGAAATAGAACGCATCAAGCAGATCGCGACATGCAATCCATTCAAACGACAGAAGAATAACAATGAGCCAATCCTACGATTACATCATTGTCGGCGCCGGTTCTGCCGGCTGCGTGATGGCCAACCGGCTATCCGCCGACCCGAGCGTTTCGGTACTGCTCATCGAAAGCGGCCCCGACCATACCAGTCCCTTAATCGCCATGCCGCGCGGGATCGGCAAATTGCTGATGGCCGGCAACCCGCATGTATGGGATTACCAGGCCTCGCGCGGTGAAGGCATGGCCACTGAATTGTGGCTCAAGGGTAAAGCCATCGGCGGCTCCAGTTCGGTCAACGGCATGGTCTACGTGCGCGGCGCGCCGGCAGATTACGATGGCTGGGAAGCGCAAGGTTGCTACGGCTGGGGTTGGGCGGACATTGGCCGACAGTTCGTCGCGCTGGAGGACCATCAGCTTGGCGCATCCCAGTGGCGTGGCGCTGGCGGCCCGCTCAAGGTCACCGTACATCCATCGGGCGATCCGCTATGCGAAGCCATCATCAACGCCGCCGGCTCGATAGGCACTGCGCGGGTTGCCGACACCAATCATGTGGATTTAGTCAGCAACGGTGGCTTCGGTTACCAGCCGCAGACCACCTGGAACGGGCAACGCTTCAGCGCGGCCAAGGCATTTCTCGATTCGGTGCGGGATCGTCCGAACCTGACCGTGATGACTGGCACGCACGTCCAGCGCATTGAGTTCCAGGAGCGTCGCGCGGTCGCCGTGCATATAGCAGGGAAGGGCGGCGAACAGTCGTTTGGCGTGCGCCGGGAAGTGGTGTTGTGCGCGGGCGCCATCGAGTCGCCAAAGCTGTTGCAGTTGTCCGGCATCGGGCCGGCAGAATTGTTGAAGCAGCATGGCATTGCGCTCGTGCAAGACTCACCGGACGTAGGTCGCAACCTGCGTGAGCACGTCTATATGGCGGTGCAGTATCGGGTTACCAGCGGCAGCCTGAATCATTGTTTCGCAGGCTTCGGCCTGCTGCGTTCGGTGGCGCAATATTTCTTCAGCAAGAAAGGCCCAATGACCCACGCCGCGCACGAAGCGGGCGGTTTCGTGAAGACCCGGCCGGGCCTGGATCGCCCGGATGCGCAGATCGGCGTCAGCCTGTATTCCATGGATGGCGACGGCAAGACGGTGATGATCGACAAGCATCCCGGCCTGACCATTGGCGGTTATTTCATGCATCCCCAGAGCCAGGGCGAAATCACCATCCAGTCGGCCGATCCAGCCGTGCCGCCGAAGATCGTAGCCAACTACCTAACCGCCGAGGCCGATCGGGTCGCCGCCATCTCGCTGCTGCGCTGGATCCGCCGTCTGGCGGCCGAACCGGCGCTCAAGCCGTTCATCGTTCAGGAGCTGACGCCGGGATCGCAGGTGCAAAGCGATGAGGAAATCCTCGCCGCGTTCCGCCGGTTCGGACAGACCGCTTTTCATGTTTCCGGCACCTGTCGGATGGGCGCGGACAGCGATTCGGTGCTCGATCCCGAGCTGAGGGTGCGCGGGGTCGAGGGCGTCCGTGTCGTCGATACCTCGATCATGCCGAGCCTTGTCTCGGGCAACACCAATGCGCCGGCGATGGTCATTGCCATGCGCGCCGCCGAAATCATCACTGGCACCGCTGTCACTGGCATAACCAAAGGAGCTGTAGCGGCATGAGCATTCCATTTACGCAGCTGAACAAACTCTATATCGATGGCGCCTGGGTTTCGGCAAACGGTCCGACCGAAGCCGTGCTCAACCCCGCCACCGAGGAAGTGATCGGCCAAGCGCCGGTGGGCGATACCGCCAGTGCCGACGCCGCTATTGACGCCGCACGTCGTGCGTTCGATAGCGGCCCCTGGCCGTGGCTGAGCATGGCCGAGCGTGCCGGTTATATGCGCCGTATGCACAGTGCACTGGTGGCGCGCCGGGAGGAAATCGCCGCGCTGATCATCGCCGAGGTCGGCTGCGCGCAAGGTGTTACCTATGCGATGCAGGTCGATATGCCGCTGGCTCATGTGCTCAAAGCCATCGACCAGTCGCTGCACGACGCGACGCAGCAGATTCCTGTGGAAGCAACGCCCAATCCGTTCAACCCGGGCGGGCCGATGATCCTCGGCAGCGGCAGCATCGAGCGCGAACCGATCGGCGTGGTTTCAGGCATCACCGGCTATAACTTCCCGTTTTTGCTCAATCTGGCGAAGATCTTCCCGGCGCTGCTGGCGGGCAACACGCTGGTGCTCAAGCCGTCACCGTTCACGCCTTACTCGGCACTGCTGTTCGGTGAAATCGCCGAGCAAATCGGTTTGCCCAAGGGCGTGCTCAATATTGTCACCGGCGGAGTCGAGGTTGGCAGCCTGCTAAGCAGCGATCCGCGGGTGGATATGGTGTCGTTCACCGGCTCCGAAGCGGTGGGTGTGAGCATCATGTCCCAGGCTGCGCCGACGCTGAAGCGTCTGCACCTTGAACTGGGCGGTAAATCTGCTTTGATCGTGCGGCCCGACGCCGACATCCAGGGCACGGCCCTGGGCGCCATTGCCGGTCTGACGGTAAACGCCGGCCAGGGCTGCGCCTTGCTTACGCGCTTCCTGGTGCACAACTCGATCCGAGAGCAGTTCGTACAAATGGCCAAGGCAGTGGCCAGCCAGATGAAGATTGGCAACCCGGCCGACCCGAGCGTGGTGATGGGTCCACTGATTCGTGAATCGCAGCGGGCCAAGGTCGAGCATTTCGTTGCCAGTGGCCGCGATTCGGGCGCCACGCTGGTATGCGGAGGCGGTCGCCCGCAGGGCTTGGACAAAGGCTTCTTCAGCGATATCACCCTGTTCGATGACGTGCGCAACGACATGACCATCGCCCAGGAGGAAATCTTCGGGCCAGTGGGCGTGGTCATCGGTTTCGATACCGATGAAGAGGCCATCGCCATCGCCAACGATTCGCGCTATGGCCTCAATGGCGCGGTCGCCACGACCGACGCCGCGGTTGCCTACCAAATGGCCCGACGCATCCGCGCGGGCAGCGTTTATATCAACGGTGGCGGCGGCAAGATGCCCTATGCGCCAATCGGCGGCTTCAAGCGCTCGGGCATCGGTCGCGAGTTCGGTCCGGACTGGCTGAAAGAGTTCACTCAGGAAAAATCCATCATTTATCCCATCGGGCGCTAGGCCGTTCGGCAACACACGGCGCCGTTCATGGCGCCATCCCGATCGGTCTTCGAAAGCTCATTAACGGCCCCTTGTGGGCCGTTTTTTTGCCCAGCAAACGGCTGCGCCCTCGCTGATCTTCCGTGGCGCTTGCAGGCAGGCGTGATGCATTTCAGCGATATCGCTTTGCATTTGAGCGATAGCCGGTTTCGTTGTGTCGCCGTGAGTCGTCCCGTCTACTGAAGCAGCTGCCCCTGGCTAGAGGGGCGCGCAGGTCAGCTGACAATAAAAACAATGGGCGCGACGGAGAATGTGATGTTCAAGACCACGTTAATTGCCAATTCGGCGCTGATCCTGGCGGCGGTTCTCGTCTGGGGCAGTCAGGCGCAGGCGGCTCAATACGATCTCGGCAACCCCGACCTCTCGATGCGTTGGGACAACACCTTGCGCTACAACCTGGGTATTCGTGCCGAGAGCCGTGATGACGCATTGGCCAACAACGCCACTTATGACGAATCCGACTCCAAGTTCGACCGCGGCGATGTGGTGACAAATCGCGTCGATCTGATGAGCGAATTCGAGTTGGCCTACAAGCGCTACCACGGTTTTCGCATCAGTGGCGCAGCCTGGTATGACCAGGCGTATTCCGATACCGATGTCGAAACCGGTTCGGGCGCGGTGTACTACCCAGGCGCGTTTCCCGGTGCGAGCGTTCCGAGCTATCGCGGTGGGGAATATTCGAGCCATACCAAGCGTTATCACCATGGCCCCAGCGGCGAACTGCTGGATGCCTTCGCGTTTACCCGCTTCTATGTAGGTGACGCCCCCGTCAGCGTGCGGGCCGGTCGGCATACGGTGTACTGGGGCAACGGACTCCTGATCGCGGGACATGCGTTGTCGTATTCCCAGGCACCGCTGGATGGCCGCAAGGCGCTCGCCAATCCGGGCACCGAAACACGGGAAATCTTCCTGCCGCTGGCTCAGGTTTCGGCCCAGGCACAGGTCACCGACCGACTATCCGTCGCCGGCCAATATTTCTTCGAGTGGGACAGCACCCGGGCGCCGGAAGGCGGGACCTATCTGGCCTCGGCCGATGTCGCCCTAGAAGGTCCCAACCAGTTGCCGGTTGCGCCGGGTTTCGCGCGTCCCATCGTCGATGCGCTGGAACCCGGCGACAACGGCAATTGGGGCGTAATGGCCAGTTACGGGCTGGACTTCATGCATTCCGAGGTCAGCGCCTATTACCGTGAATTCGATGACTACGCGCCGTGGGGCCTGCAGGTCGGGCCGGATTTTGCCCGCTACGTGTACGCCGAAAACACCAAGCTCTACGGTCTGGGCTGGTCGATGGGGCCGGTGCTGGGCGGCGCTTCGGTAGGTATCGATCTTTCCTACCGCAAGGATGCGCCCTTGATATCCAGTGGCATCAGCCTGGCGGACAACCAGGGCGCGCGTGGCGACACCCTGCATATGGTGGTCAACGGGTTGTGGCTGTTGCCGCGCACGGACTATTTCGACACCGGCACCCTGATCGCCGAAATGGCTTACAGCCATCTGGACAAGGTCACCCATAACGAGGGCCTGTTCCGCGGCGAAGGCTACGGCGGCTGCGCAGCGGGGCAGGACAAGGAATGGGGTTGCGCCACGCGCAACTATGTCGGCGCGGCGCTCAGCTTCACGCCGCAGTGGCTGGGCGTGTTCCCCGGCTGGAACCTGTCCATGCCTATGAGCGTGGATTACGGCATTTCCGGCAACGCCGCGACAGGTGGCGGCAACGAAGGCCGCTACACCTACAAGGTCGGCGTGAAGGCGCTGTTCGACGAGCGCTACGACTTCACCCTGGCTTACATCGGCTATGGCAGCCAGCGCAACTACGACGATATCTCCGGCGTCGGCAAGACCGTCGTCGGCGGCAGCGGCGACATCGGCCTGTCTGACCGCAACTGGCTATCGCTCACATTCAGCACGGCATTCTGAGTAGATCACCACGCGTCGGCCTGCATGCAGGCCCGCCGCGAATCTGCGCGCTTTTCCGGTATTGCCGAGACTTTGCTCGACGGGCAGGCGCGCTTTCCAGGCGATGACAAAAACAACGATGACTGGAGGTATACATGTTCTTCAACCGATCTGTGACCGGGTTGCTGGCCGCCATGAGCGCAGCGTCAGCATTCGCAGCGCCTTATACGCCCGCTGACCTTGGCAATGAGCTGACCCGATTCGGTGCGATAGCCGCAGGCAACGAAGCGGGCACAATCCCGCCCTATGACGGTGGTCTGAAAGTACCGGCAGGCCTGAAGCCCGGCGACGGTCAATGGCCGAATCCGTTCGAGGGCGAGAAACCTCGGCTTCGGATAACGGCAGCCAACGCCGATGAATATGCCGAGCAGCTTTCATCGGGGCAAATGAAGTTGCTCAAGCAGTATCCCGACACCTATTACATGGACATCTACCCGACGCACCGCACCGCGGCATTCCCGGAGGCATTTCTGGCGGCCACCGAGCGCAATGCGAAGAGCCCGGAATGCAAAACCATCAACGATGGCCTTTCGATCACCGAAGACTGTCGGGGTGGCTTGCCTTTTCCGCTGCCCGAAAGCGGTGAGCAGGTGATGTGGAACTACATTCTCAATTACCAAGGCATCAACGGTTGGGACTGGAACCACAGCGCCTATGTCGTCAACCAGGGCCACGCCACGCTGACTAACACCAATCAATCCACCGGTGAAAAACCGTATTACCAGATTGGCGTGGACGGTCGGGACCCGGCGATGGCGCAGCGCATATGGTCGCGCGTCGTTGCGCCAGCCCGTACCGCCGGGCAGGCATCGGGGTACTGGGATTACCTCGATCCGGTGAAAAGTTCGCGCTACGCCTGGAGCTACACCACCGGCCAGCGCCGAGTCCGCCAGGCACCCGAATTCAATTACGACACGCCCAACTCGGCCTTTGGCGGCGTGGCGTTCTATGACGAGATTTTCCTGTTCTCGGGAAAGATGGATCGCTTCGACTGGAAGCTGGTCGGCAAGAAGGAAATGTTCATTCCCTACAGCAATTACAAGCTGAAGTGGGGCTGCGACATGGATACCAAACTGATGCCCAACCACATCAATCCTGACTGCGAGCGCTGGGAGCTGCATCGCGTCTGGGTGGTCGAGGCAACCCGCAAGGAGGGCGTGCGCCACGCGCAGAGCAAACGCCGCTACTACATCGACGAGGACACCTTTGGCGCAGCGGTTTACGACGCGTGGGACGACAGCGGCGAAATGTTCCGGGCCGGCGCCCAATACAACATCCAGGCCTACGGCATTCCCAACAATCCTCAGCAGGACGCCTACTCGCTGTACGACTTCACCCGCAGCCAGTACGGCATGTTCGGCAACGGCCCGACGCGCTATCGCGACAAACCGATCGCCGAGCGCGAAGCCAATCCACAAACCATAGCCGGCGGCCAGACGCGCTGAGCACTGCACGCGGCGAGCGCCGTGTCTGTCGCTGAAAGCGGGGCAGGCGATCGCTGCCGCCGCTGGCGTCACGGGTGGCCTAGATGAATTAAAGAAGAGGGGCGTTGTTGATGAGCAATCGACTGGAAAACAAAGTGGCGCTGATCACCGGCGCGGGCAGCGGCATCGGCCGCGCATGCGCTCAGATGTTCGCGAAGCAGGGCGCTCAGGTCGTGGTGACCGACCTCTACGCCGACGCGGCCGAGCGCGTCGCTGAAGACATCTCTCAGGCGGGAGGCAAGGCGATAGGGATGAAGGTCGATGTGGGCCATGAAGAAGATCTGGCCCAGATGGTCGAGGCTGCGATGACAACCTTCGGCCGTCTCGACGTGCTGTTCAACAACGCCGTGAACAAGAACCCCGACACCGCAAGAGACGTGGACTTCCTCAATTTCAACGAGGATCTGTTCCACGACAACATGCGCGTCAACGTATTGGGCGGCGTGCTCGCCTGCAAACACGCTCTGCCACACATGCTCGAGCAGGGGCAGGGCTCGATCATCTTCACCTCGTCCACCAGCTCGATTGCCGGTGAAGTTGCCCAGTTCAGCTATGGCGCTTCGAAGGCCGCAGTGAACTGGTACGTGCAAACGCTGGCGGCAACCTTCGGCAAGCGCGGCGTGCGCTGCAACGCAATCCTGCCGGGCGTGATTCGCACCGCCGCCCTCGACGGCTGGGCCAACGACAAGATGGTGCAGGGCTTTATGGATATCCAGAACGTGCCGCGCCTCGGCCTGCCCGAAGACATCGGCGCGATGGCCGTTTACCTCGCCTCTGACGAATCGAGCTACGTCAACGGCGCGCTCATGCGAGTCGACGGTGGCATGAGTTGTACCACGCCGATGGTGCCGGTGGTACGCGCCTATCTCTGAGCGTCACCCGTCCTCCGGCGGGAGACGTCATCACCTTTCCTGGGAAGCAAACATGGGCATACGACAAGAAACGTTTATCCGCGAATTCCTCGACGCCTGGGGCGACGGCACGGCCGAATCGCGCCCGCAGCTCGACAGGATCATTTCGATGATGGCCGAGGACGCCGTCTGGCAACTGTGGGTGCCGGGCGGGCCCGTCATTCGGGGGCGCGAGGCCCTCCGGCGCGAGATTGAACGGCAGATGAGCTACGTCACCCACAACAAATGCACGATCCGCCAGATCGTGTCTTCGGATGACGTGGTCATGACCGAGCGCGACGACTATGCCGTGTCCAGCGGCAAACCGATGCCGCATTCGATGGTGGCCGTCTACGAACTCGACGAGCAGGGCCTGATCAAGGCCTGGCGCGAATATCTCGATACCGCGGATCTGGCCAAGAAGCTCGGTGTATCGGTCGCCGACGTCGGCGGGCCGAGCCTTCAAGCGGCTGAGCGCTGAGCCCCCATTGTTTAGGAGTGTGGAATGGATACGGCAGTAAAAGAACAAGAAAGCGCCGCTGCAACCAGCGAAAGCAAGTTGAAGGCATTCGTCGAGCAGCTCACGGGTGGGCGGGTCACGAACATGCAGCGGCTGGTTCGCTGGCGTCCGGCGTGGAATCTCGAAGTTGACATCAATGGCCAGACGCAGCGCCTGCACCTGCGAGGCGAACGCGGCGGCGACGTCAGTCCCTTTCCTGACCTGCGCCGCGAAGCCGAGATACTCATGTTGCTTGGCCAGCACGGCATTCCGGTGCCGCGTATCCATGGATTCTGCGAAGACCCGCCAGCGATAGTCATGGAGCTGGTGCGCGGAACGCGTGATCTTTCCGCTGCCCGCAGCGACGAAGAACGGCGCGATCTGGCTCGCCAGTACGTGCGAGCCATGGCCGCCATGCACCAACTGCCCGTCGAACCCTTCGTGGCGCAGGGCATCGACCTGCCAAAGGGCGCCGAGGCCATTTCGCTGGCTGGTTTGGAGGCTTATTACCCGCTCTACGAACGCAACAAGACACGGCCGCAGCCCTTGGTGGAATTCGCTCTCGGCTGGTTGCGCCGCAACGTACCCATGCACCGTACCGACGCGCGTTTCGTGCAGTACGACTCGGGCCAGTACCTGTTCGAGAACGGCCAGCTGAACGCTCTTTACGACTTCGAATTCGCGATGATCGGCGACCCGCTGGCCGATCTCGCTTCGGCGCGTATGCGCGACAATTATGAGCCGCTGGGCGATAGCTTCTGTGACTTGTATGCCTATTACCAGGAAGTCACTGGCGAGCGGCCGGACCCGGACGTGGTGCGCTTTCATACCGCGTTGTTTTCCACGGTCAGCGCCATGCAGTTTTCTTCCACCGTGGCCACGCCTCAGCCTGGCGATCCACACGATACCTACACCGAGTTCGACATCGCCTTGCGTCGTGTAGTGGTGCATGCGCTGGCCGAGGCGATGGGTGTTCCCCTCGAAACCCCGGCACTGGACATCGCCACGCAAGGGCCGAACACGGCATTGCTGATGATGCTCGAGGATGCCGTCGCGCAGGTGAAGGTGAGTGATGAGTTTCAGCAATCCAAGCTCAAGTCGGTGAGCAAGCTGGTCGAGTATCTCGTCAAGGGAGACGCCATGACGTTGCGATTACAAGCCTTGGAACAGGCGGACGCCGAAGCGCTACTGGGCCGCACATTCGGCCATTACAGCGAGATCGACGCGGCATTGGAGGACTTCGTGGGTAGCGCCGGCCCGGAATATGACGAGCCCTTGTTGAAACTGTTCATGAAACAGATCGAGCGGCGCGTGCTGGTGTTCGGCGGCACGGCGATTGGTGGCTCGGCGAGCCACATCGATCTGCCACCGATCGAGCCCCGCTGAAACCGGCCATTCACAGCCGTAGCCAAGCCACCCGTTCAGTTAGAAAGGAAGTTGTTCCATGTCCGAGCAAGACACTCTCGCCTTCACGAAAAAATATGGCCCTTGGGCCGTCATCGCAGGTGCTTCCCACGGTGTTGGTGCCGCGCTTGCCGACCAGGTGGCTGCAAAGGGTCTGAACTGCGTGCTGGTTGCCCGGCGCGAAGATGCCCTGACCGACCTGAAGAACCAGCTTGTCGACCGTTATGGCGTCGAGGTGCTGGTCGTCACACTTGACCTGACGCTGGACGATGCCGCCGACCGGCTGGTGGCAGCGGTGGCGGACCGGGAAGTAGGGCTGCTGATCTATAACGCCGGCGGCGATCCATACATCACCCGCTTCCTCGACACGCCGGTTGAAGACTGGTGCAAATTGCTGCACCTCAATACCCGGACGATCATGCGCTGCTGCCATGCGTTCGGTGGCCGAATGGTTGCGCGTGGCGCCGGTGGGGTCTTGCTGGTTGGCTCCCAGGCTGCGCTGGGTGGCGTGCGCAAGCTGGCTATGTACGCGGCCACCAAGTCTTTCGCCATGACGTTGGGGGAAGGGCTCTGGGCCGAATGGAAGGGGCAGGGCGTCGATGTGTTGAACCTGCTGATCGGCACGGTCGATACGCCAACCATGCGCGACGCGATGGTCAGGCAAGGAATCGCCGGCGCCCTGACGATGCAACTGGCCAAGGCCGAGGACATCGCTGCGATCGCGCTACGCGAGTTGCCCAACGGGCCGACGCTTATCCATCCCGACGATCTGGCCGAGTCCCCCACCGGGTCGCATTCGGGGCAGGCGCGGCGCGAACACGTACAGCGGATCAGCGCGGAGTCTGCACTCTTTATCGGTGATTGAAACCGTGAGCGAGGGCGGCCGGTCGAGTCCGAGCGCGGCAGCAAACGCAGTGGGTTTTCCATACACCAGGCAGAGTCCGAAACATGAAAAATTTCGACAATACGGAGTTCAAACGAGGCTGGCGGATTCTCATCCTTGCAATCGTCGGGGTGGCCACCAGCTCGAGTTCCCTGCTGTTGTACAGCTTCAGCTCGATGGTGATTCCGCTCGAAGAGGCGATGGGCTGGCCGCGCGCCGACCTCCAGGCTTCGATCACCGCGCTTTCGCTGGGCACCATCATTGCCGCGCAATTGGCCGGCTGGCTGAACCTGCGTTACGGTTTGCGGCTGGTCACGCTGATCTCCCTGGTGACGCTGGCACTCAGTATGTTCGCCTTGTCACGTGCTTCGGGATCGATCTGGATGCTCTATCTGGGGTTTTTCCTGGTTCCGCTGGCCGGTTTGGGGACGCTGCAGGTGACCTGGTCGCATCTGGTCAATCTCTGGTTCGAGGAGAACCGAGGCTTTGCCCTGGCGATCATCCTGAGCGGCTCCGGGCTGGCGGCGATCATGCTTCCGCTCATCACGACCTGGGCGATCTCGCGCTGGGACTGGCGGGCGGGTTTCATTGCGCTGGGTGCGTTGCCGGTGCTGCTGGCGTTGCCACTGACGCTGCGCTGGTTGTTGCCGGTGGCCAAGGGCCACGCGTCACACTCGATGCAGAGCGGCGCCGAGCGAAGCCATCCGGGAATGCTGCTGCGTGATGCGCTGCGTTCGTGGCGCTTCTGGATCTGCAATCTTTCGATGACGCTGGTGGTGTCCTGCGTGGTTGGCATGGTGACCAATATCATTCCGCTTTTGCGGGACAAGGGCATCGCGGCGGAGCAGGCCAGCCAGATCTTCAGCACCTTCGGGATATCGCTGATCCTTGGTCGCCTAGTGGTGGGTTACCTGATCGATCGATTGTGGGCACCTGGCGTCGCGGCTGTGGCCTTGCTGATGCCCGCCTTGGCCTGTCTGGTGTTTCTCTATGCAGATGCCAGCATCTGGTTGTTCGTTCTTGCAACCCTGTTGGTCGGCCTTGGCGCAGGTGCGGAATTCGACATCGCCGCTTTCCTGATCGCCCGCTATTTCGGTATGCGTGACTACGGCCGCCTGTTCGCCGTGCATCTGGGCCTGATCACTGCCGGGGCCGCTGCCGCGCCTTTGCTGTTCGGCGCCCTGTATGGCGCGAGCGGCAGCTATACCGGCCTGCTGGCCTTCTGCTGCATCTGCTTTACCGTGGGGCCATTGTTGCTGCTTGGATTAGGCGGCTACCCGGTGTTCGAGCGCGAGGCGGAGGCCGCACCGGTCTAGCTGGCGTTCTGCTCATCAGGCCAGGCCTCGCGTTGGCCTGGTGAGCGCTGTCGACGGAACTCCTCGGGCGTCCAGCCGACCGCTTTTCGAAACGCCGCGGAAAAGGCGGCGGCGCTCTGGAACCCGGTCATGTAGGCGATCTGCTTGATCAACAGGGAAGGGTCGCCGAGGAGCCTCATTGCCCGGTTGACCCGTGCTTCGGCCGAGTATTGGCGCAGGGTCTTGCCCGTGGTGTTCTTGAAATAAACCGACAGCTTTCGTTCCGGCAAGGCACACAGATCGGCCAGCTTGCGCAGCGAAATATCGTTTGCATCGGCGTCCAGAGCTTCCCTCAAGTGCTGCAGCTGACGGCGACTCAGCTTGCCGGGTTCGTCGTCATCGCGCTGTTTGCCAAGAAATTCCTTGCGCAGTTCCAGCGCGATACCGGTCATCAGGCATTCGATATGGAGCTCGCTGGCAAACCCGGGGAATGCAACCTCTTCGCCAAGCCTGCGCAGCGAGGCCTGCAGATAGTTGCTTTGGAGGTTCAACATGGCGTCCGTGATGCAGTGTTCCCAGTCCCAGCGGTAAGCCGCGAGCGGCGCGATGGCAGCGGGGTCGAACAGGCAGATCACCGCTTTTTGCTGACAAGCCCGATGCTTGAAGTGAAAGTCGCTTCCCGGTGGGATGAAGATCGTCTGGCCGAGCGGCTGGCAGCTTCCGCGGTTGCCCGACAGGGTGCCACGATTTGACAACGGCGCGTTTTCGGGAGCTTCGGCCAGCAGTAGCCTGATCAGACAGTGATCGGTCAGGTGAATCAGCGCGGCTCCCGAGCTGGACCAATGTGCATGCTCGACGCGAACCTCAAAGCCCTTGTTGGACAAGCCGGCTTCGGTGGAAAAATTGCCCGCATGGGGGGACTCGTATTCCCGATATTCGATGACATTCATGTCGCTTCCTTCAGCCGTTCTTATTGTTGATGCTGAGCTTTCCTGTCGCTGACTGACATGCCAGATGCAGGTTTACGAAATGAGGACCGTCTCCGAGTGTACTTTCAGATCAAGCTTGGCGAGTGATAGCGTTCGGAGCCAGATTTTGAAATTTTGATGGCCAGGGGCGCCAGCCACTCGCTGCGCCAGCCGCGCTATTCGTGGCGGCAACTGCTGGGCAGCTTCTCAGACGGCGGAGGTTTTACCCAGCTCAATATCGGATTCTCGTTTGTCCCGCAGTCAAAGCTGACCGATGGACAAGGGTGCAGGCTCGGCCTAGTTTTCCATACCGCAACGGCTGAAAAGCCTGCCCGACCCGATTTTGCGGACAACAGACAACGGAGAGAACCGTGAGTAACACGATCGAGGACAACAAAGCGCTGGTGCGTCGATATGTACAGGCCGTTATTGACGGCGACATGGATACCTTCGAGGCGTTGCAGCATCCAGATGTCAAATGGTGGACGTTGACCCGAGGCGACATGAGCCGCGAAGCGTTCAATACCGCGGTACGCAGCGGCCTGCTAAGTGCCGATAAGCGCTCGGTGGTAATCACCGGATTGACCGCTGAAGGCGATCGCGTCGCCTATGAAGCGCAGGGCGAGATGGTGTTTGCCGACCGCGTCTATCGCAACAGTTACCACAACCTGCTGGTGATCCGCGACGGCTTGATCGTCGAGGGCCGCGAATACATGGATACCAAGGCCTCCACCGAGGCGCGCCTTGCATAGCCGGCCATTATCAAAACTGTAAATCGAACGAAGGCGGCCTGCCTGGCCAAGCGCCGCCCCGTCTGGCGGCGGCTGGTGCAGTCATGCGGTGTTGCGGCGAGCAGGCAACAACCCCTTGCCCACTGCGCGAACGCCAGTACCGATAGCGCGCCCGTCCCCAGTCATCGCTTCAAGTTGCCGGCTCGGTTATCGCCCCATCCGTAACGGTGGCTGTCGCCACTTCCCCAGGAGCCGTGGGAAGGGTGGGGTAACGCCCCAACGTCAAAAGCAGCAGCGCACCGATACCAAAACTGACCATGCAGAACATCAGCATCGCGTGATAGGAGCCGGTTGCCTCGAACAGCGCGCCGAAGAACGCCGGAGCCATGGTGCTGCCGATCGCACCAAAGCTCATCTGGAAGGCGAAAATCCGGCTGTAGTCGCGCAGCCCGAAATAGCGCGCGATCAGATACGACGCAATATCCATCTCGGCGCCGGCGCCCAGCCCGGCGAAGACACAGGCGAGCACCAACAGGGGAACATGCGCGCCAACCGTGCTGAACAACAGGCAGCCGACGCCGGGAAGCAGCAAGACGGAAAAGGCCACCCCAGGCGCCCACACCCGGTCGATCAGATAGCCGATGAACAGCCGTCCGAAAATCAGCGATACGCCGAACGCACCGAACACCTTGGCCGCCTCGGTTGCTGAAAGGCCGCTGTCCTGCATCATCGGCACAGCGTTGATGATCATGCCCATCATGCCCATGATCGCGAGGAACAACGCGCAGTTGATGACCCAGAAGCGCCGCGAGTGCAACGCCTGGCGAAGCGAGAAGCCCGTTAGTCCGACGTCCGGCTGCGCAGGGAGAGATGATCGTTGTGTCGCCTGTTCCACGGCCCCTCGGGTGCTCAACCAGCGCAACGAAAGCGGCAAGGTCACCAGCAATGGCAACAGCGCCAAGCCCCAGAACCAGGCGCGCCAATCCCAGCGGATGATTGCCCAGCTCAGCAACGAGGGCAGCACCAGGGCGGCCAGGCCCGTGCCACACAGGATGATCGCCAGCGCCAGGCCGCGGTTCTTGTCGAACCAGAGGCAGGTCAGCTGCGTCCAGGTCACGTGTAGCGTGCCCACCCCGGCAAACGCCAGCAGACCAAAGCCCAGATTCAATTGCCACAAGTGGCCGGTGTTGAGGGCCATGGCGAAGTAGGCGAGCGGCAGCGCGATCAGCGAGCAAAGGGTCACGCGACGCGGCCCGTAGCGTTTGTTCAGCCAGCCGGCAACCTGAAAGGCGATGATGGAACTGCCGTACTGAAAGGCCGCCGCCGTCTGGATTTCGCCTCGCGACCAACCAAAGGCCTCCTGCAACGGCAGCACCAGCGTGCCGAACGCATAGATGGGCGCGACGGCGACCGAAGTGGCGATGCCCAGCAGCGCCAGAAGCAGCACCCGCCATCCCTGGCGGAACTCTGTCCAGTCGATAGCCAGAGAGGTGTGGGGCTTAGCGGCGGAAACGGCCATGTGGCTTCCTCTTGTTGTTGTCATGGCGATACCCTCAGCCCGGCTTTCAAGCGCCCGGCGGGTCATGTCACAGGGTCAATTCAGCTGCTCAGCGCCTATCTGCGCGGCAGGCTCGATAGCCGGTTGCGGGACATCGTCCTGAGCCAGGGCCAGCCCGGCGAGATAGCCAAAGGTCAGGCTGAGCGTATTGTTCGCGCCGTTGCCCGGCGCGCGGCCCCGCCATAGCGAGTTCATGTCCAGACCCACCGCGTGCAGACCGGGAATCGGCTGGTCGTTCCTGTCCAGCACGCGCGCCTTGCCGTCTATGCGCAGGCCGACCGTGGTGGTGGAGTCGCCGGGAAATATCTGCACGGCATAGAACGGCCCTTGCTGAATCGGCCCGAGGCAGGGATTGGGTTTGTGGTTGGGATCGCCCAGAGGCATATCGGCCTTGTCCCGTCCACGCCCGAAGTCATCATCCACACCCCGGGCGGCTTGCTGGTTGAAGCGCGCGACGGTGTCGGCGAGGTTGCCGGGATTGACGCCGATACGCGCGGCAAGCGCATCGAGGGTCGGCTCGGTGAGGATATAGCCGGCGGCAATCAGCCCTTTCAGCCCAAAGCCGCCCGGGCGCACCAGGCCCAGGCCGTATTTCTTGATGAACGGGTGGTCGCATACAAGGTGCGCCGGCACAGAGCCGGTGCGGTGCATGGGCTCCACCAGGTTGGTCGCCGCCTCGTTACCGAAACGCCTACCGTCCCGGTTGACCGCAATGCAGCCTGGCTTGCCGCGATCCATATAAAGGTGCGGAAATTTGCGTATTCCGCCGTCGGGCTTCCTCAGCAGCGAGACCACCACCCAGCCGGCATTGCTCAGGTTTTCGCCATCGAAGCGGCCGCCAGCGTCGCGGGCTTGCTGCAAACCGTCGCCGGTATTGCCCTCCGGCACCAGCGACACATGGTGTTCGGCAAACGGAATGTACTGTTTGCGCATGTCCGGATTGGCGGAAAAACCGCCGGTGGCCAGCACGACGCCACGGCGTGTGCGAATTTCCACCGGTTTGCCGTCGCGCTCGACAACCACGCCTTTGATCGCGCCATGCTCGTGGATCAGGCTGCGCATGGGCGTGTCTTTCCACAGCTCCACCCCGGCATCGATCGCCGAGCGCAGCAGCCGGGCAGCCATGGCATTGCCCATGGTCAGCCGCGTACCGCGCGAATAGCTCAGCCGATCCACGCCAAAGCGCACCGCCAACTTGGCGATGTGTTTGAACGAGGTGAACGACGTGGTGACCTTGGCGATGTGCGGCATGTCGCCAATGCCGAACATCATGCCGCCCGGCGCGTTGAATTCAGTCAGCGGGGGCCGTAATTGGTCGAAGTATTCGCCCAGCTCACGACCGTCATATTCCACCGGGCAAAGCAAACGGCCATCGGCGGAAAAGCCCTTGGCCTGCGGATGCCAGTCGGCAAAACCGCGCTGCACGGCGAAACGTACCGAGGTACGCGCGTGCAGGTAATCGACCATGCGCGGCGCGGCATCGAGAAAAGCCCGCAGCAGATCGGTACGCAGTGTCGGCCCCACCACTTCCTGAACGTAAGCGAAGGCCTGCTCTGGATCATCTTTCAACCCGGCCTCGGCCGCCTGGGTATTGCACGGCACCCAGATGCCGCCGCCGGAAAGCGCGGTGGTGCCGCCGAACAGCCCGGTCTTTTCTACCAGCAAAACGTCGAGGCCCTGGGTTGCGGCGACAATCGCGGCCGTCATGCCGCTGCCGCCAGAGCCGACGACGACTACGTCTTTTTCTATCACCGGATTGTCATTCATTCTTGTAGGTTCCGTTGTTTCTGAAACTGATCGAGATGAGGGTGCTGCCCCGTACGCTGGTCAGTCCGATGTCTGCCGGGTCTGTTGATACAGCTCGGCAAAATGCGGCTGACAGCTGTTCTTGCCACCGTTGATCTCGATGCATTCGCCTGTGATGTAGCCGGACTCGTCGGACGCGAGAAAAGCGGTCAGCGCCGCTATGTCTTCAGGCGTGCCGAGGCGTTTGGTCAGGACGTACTTGCTCGCAAAGGCAAGGATCTGCGGAGCCGTCGCCTCCATTGCAGGCGTCACGATGACCCCCGGTGCGATGGCGTTGCAGCGCACGCCTTGGCGGCCATATTGCGTCGCGATGTGGCGCGTCATATTGATGATCGCGGCCTTGCTGGTGCCGTAAGCGATTCGCACCAGGTCGCCCTTGGTGCCGGAGCCGGAGGCGGTGTTGATGATCGACCCGCCGCCCGCTTCGATCATGTGGGGAATGGCGAACCGGCAGGCCAGCATGTAGCCGGTCAGGTTCACGTCCAGGGTTTTGCGCCATACCTCCATGGGTATTTCCAGCAGACTGAGGTCCTGGCCGTGAGTCTGCGGGTCGGTGATCGCGGTGTTGTTGTGCAGAATGTCCAGCCGACCGAAGTGCTCGACCGTCTGGGTCACCATCGCCTCGATGCTGTCGGCATCGGCGGCATCGAACCGCAGCGCCAAGCCGTTGCCCTCCAGCGCATCGGCGGCGTGTTGCGCCGTTTCCAGATTGATATCGGCGCACACGACTTTCGCGCCTTCACGCGCCAGGCGCAACGCGGTCGCCGAGCCGATACCACCGCCGCCGCCGGTTACGATTGCCACTTTGCCTGCCAGACGTTGCATCCGTTTTATCTCCTGTCATTGTTGTTTTCGGGTGTGGCATGAAGCGCCTCGCGGAACGCCATGGCCGCGCCTTGTATCGACGAGGCCATGACTATGCGCGCCAGACAGCCCGGCCATACCAGCGCGATCAGCGCTGCGTGTACTTGGATACGATGGCTTCCGGATTCTGCGTGCTGTTGGACGGTGCCTCCTCCGCAAACTCCAGTCGTCCGGTCAGGAAGTCGTTGAGCACGCCATACATGTTTTTGTTGAAATCGAAGATCGCCAGCTTGGTCGCGTAGGGAATGTTCTTGTCATAGATCTGCACCCCGGCCATGTACACGGTCCGGTACAGATTGCCTTCCTGGTCCCAGGCGTCGTACAGGCCCGCGCCGAAGGTGTCCTCGTCATGTAATAGCGCCGCTTGCTGTACACATGGCGTTGGCCAGGCTTGAGCGTCGCCTCCACCACATAGACGCGGTGCAATTCCCAGCGCTCCACCGCCGGGTTAACGTGATTCTTCATGAACTGCTCGGGCGCTTCGATTCCGAAGTACCACTTGTAGGCGTTGTAGGGGATGTACATCTCCTGGCGTCCTATCAGCTTGAAATCGAAGCGATCCTGCTTGCCGGCAAACATTTGCAGCTCGTCGAACAGGGAAATGCCGCCCTGGCTCGCTACCGGCGTGTCATAGGCGAACTCCGGCGCCAACTTGACGCGGCGCTGACCTGGCGAATAGCTCCAGGCGCGACGCGGTTTCTCGGTCGGGTCCAGAAAATCGGAAATACCGGTCATCTCCCCCGCCCGGCGCGCCGGCTCGTTGTTGATCGACCCGGCACGACCGTATACCTGTGGATCACGGTCCTCCAGATGCGTCTGATAGAAAGGAAATTCCTCATAAGCTCGCTGTTGCGCCGTCTTGGTGATGTTGCCGTTGGAGTCGACAACCCAACTGGTGTGCTCGTCCAGGACGCCAGTCGGTCCGTTTTTGTAGCGCAACAGCTGGTTCCACATCATCTCGTTACCAGTCTTGGCGATGGGAAACGGCAGGCCGCCCCGGCAATCGGTTTCAAGCGATAAGCCTCCGTTGAAGGTTTCACATCCGGTGGCGTTGCGAACCGTTGCCTTCAGCACGTTATCCGGATAGGCAGCGGTGCGATGGCTCGGGTACACATCCATGTACCAGGTGTCCGGATATTTTTTCAGCAGGGCTTGCTGCCCCGCGCTCAATTTGTCTGCGTACTGATCCACGTTTTGTGCGGTGATCCGGTACAGCGGTTTTTCATCCCAGAAAGGATCGGCCCAGGCTTTGCCGGGTTCGAAGTCCGCTGGAGCGGTCCGCAAACCGCCTTGGTAGGGCGGAATAGTGCCTTCGGCGTTTCCGGCTTTTATCGCCCCGAACAGGGTGAGCGTATTACCCAGTTTCTGCGCCTCTTCTGGCGAAACCGCAGCGCAGGCAAATGTGGAAATGCCGGTCAAGACAATGCTTAACGCGAATCGGGAAATCATGAGCAGTCTCCGCTTATTGGATTTATATGGAGCCGTAAGAAGACGTGATGCATCGCTCCTCTAACTTAGCCAATACGCGTTTACATGCCGTTCATACCGTTTCACCCGCGGTAAAACGAAAGCGGATATTTAGTGGTGTTAAAACCGGCAGTTGGTCCTAACCTGAAGCCCGTCAGCCGAAACCACGAAGCGCCTGATGATTTGAAGCCGACGTTACGTTGAATTTAATAAGAGCAAACGCTAAAGCCATGCCCATGTTTCCATTTTTCCCTTATTGCAAGCTGGTTCTTCAGGCGTCTGTATCTAAATTCGAACGGGTCAGGCCTCTGCGTAACCCTCCGTTCAACGACTCAATAACAAGAGATAAAAGATGAAGACTTTTTCCAAGATCCCCGAGCGAGGCGATTTCGCCTATCAAACCCTGGTCGCGCCCTATAAGGTGACCGGCGAGTCGATGCATGGTGGCCGTGGCTTTTTCGGCTTGCAGTTGAGCAAGAGCATGCCGTTCGGCTCGGTTCGTGACGAAGAAGGACATATCTATTCGTTCACCCGTTCGGTCATGGCGCCAACCGGCACGCCGAACCCGACCAAATTCTTCTATCTGTCCACCCGCATCGATGGCAAGAACATCCGCATGGACCAGGCACGCATGGCGGAACGCGGCGTGACGCCGGTTCCGGCCTTGTCGCTGCAAGGCGATACCGTTCGCTGGACCAACCAGCCTGATGACACCGGGCATCCATGGGAATTGACCGCCAACAGCGAAACCTTCACCTGGAAAGAAGACAACCTGTTCCAGCTCGAAGGCCGCCTGCTCGGCAACGGTATGCAGTGGTACTTGCCGGGCGTCGAGTGGGGCACCTTTTACGTTTCACAGATATGGGACGTCAGCGGCATCTGCGAAGGTCGTTCGGTAAAGGGTGCCATCCTGCTCGATCAGGTGTACATGGCCGAGGGCGGCGCGATTCACTTCAAGAAAGACCTGGTGGTGAACAACAAGATGCACGTGTTGTGGTGGTCTTTCGCCACGGTCTACAAGGACGGCACCTACGACGTCGGCTCCTTCATGGTCGGCCATGACAACCTTGGCTATGCGATTTTTCAGAATGAAAAGGGCGAAGTGCGCACCACCAATGACATCGAATGCGTAACCAAGCACAAGGACGGGAGCTACTTTTTGGAGTCCGCCAGAATCACTCTGGACGGCAGCGAAGAATGGGAATTCCTGCCCGATCCGCGAGGCGAAATGATCGACTTCGTTGGAGGCTTCCCCGTTACCGCGCAGCAGGAAGGTCGCTGGCGCCGAGTGGGCGACACACGCGAGCCGGATCACTGGGTGGCCTGGGGTGAGTCGGACCGTCGCAATGGCGCGGCACGCAACGTTCCCGGCAGCGATATCAACTAACCGCCAAACAGGCATAGCGGCCTGCCGCGACGGCTGATGAAGCGGTACGAGTTAGCGACTCGACTTGCCCCAAGTGGTGAGCGAGCCCAATGAACCAGGAGCGACTGGTGTTTCGCTGCTCAACCCCTCGGGGGCGAGCAGCTTTTTTTGCATTACTAGCCCGCTTACATACAGCGCGGAAGCCCTCGGGCGAAGACGTCCCAGGGGCGAATCCCAAAGCAAACACCCCGAAAAGCCATCGGGGCGTTTGCTTTGGGAATTAAGGTCTGTTGACGTTTCGCAGCAAGCCGCGTTGCTGCGACAAATGGCGCCAGGCCGGGCGGCGTTCCGCAAGGCAGCGCCCGGCGGGCTTGCTGCTGCATTCACCACATCCATGTGGATTGCGCGGGACGCAGGCAACGGTTATTCCCTTGACAAGTCCCGCATCTCCGCGTGGCGCCATTTGACGCACAACCCGCAGGGACGGGGCCGTCGCGGCCGCGACGAAACGTCAGCAGACCCAAGGTCAGATAGATCTGCCACGAACGGAACAGCCGGACATCAGCCTGCGGTTAGATAACGGTCCCGTAGACGATTCAAGCTCGCCGCATCCAGGCCGACACACGTCTCGATATAGGCGTCCATCGATCCATAGTGCTTGTCCACGCAGTCGTAGGCCGTTTGCAGGTACTCGGGGCGGGCATCCATGATCGCGTCGACCGCTTCGTCAGGACAGGGCTTGCCGATCATGTTGCTGACCAGCGTACTCATCAGCTCTCGCCGGGCGTCGCTGGCGTCGACCATTCGGCGGGCCGACAGTTGATAGTCAGCGACAATGACGTCCCGCGCTACGCCGAGCGCGTGAAGAATAACCGCGACGGCAAAACCGGTGCGGTCCTTGCCCGCTGCGCAATGAACCAGCACGGGCACCTTACCCGTCTCGAACAACCCGAACAGTATCGGCAGATGCGGCGCCAGCATGCCCGGCAGGCGCCGGTATACCTCGAACATCATGGCTTCGGCGCCGGCAAGATCCGGGCTTTCAATCAACAAACTCGACACGCTTTTGTCGGCGCGCATGTCGCCGGTGACCTCAAGTGCCAGCTGCTCAAGTTCTGCAGGCAGATTGTTCGGCGTCCGCTGGCGCTCACCCTCGCTACGCAGGTCACATACGGTCTTCACGCCAAGGGTCTTGAGGATTCCCCAGCCCTCGGCGCCAAGCATGTGCAGCTGGTCGGACCGTAGCAACGTATGCCCGGCGATGCGCCGGCCGTCATGGGCCGGCAAGCCTTTGAGACTACGAAAATTATCGGTGCCTGCTAACTGCAGATTCATCGGGGATCTCATATCTGAATGCTCGAACGTTCGCCTAATGTGATCAAGCGGAGGCGAATCCCCGAAATTGCGTGAAGTCCAGATTGTCGGTCACCGGCGGTTTAAGGAAATAGCACACCTGAAGTTTGCCTGGTGAGAAACGGTAGGTTTCGATGCTTTCAATGGCCAGCCCGGTACCATTCAGGCAATTGCGATGATGAGCCGCAACGTCGTTGCCGTTGTAGATGGTCTCCACCACTTCCAGAGAGATGTCCGCATTGTGCTTGTCGAACATCTCTTCGAGGATAAACCAGCCATCACGCGTGTCAGTGCGACCAGCATATTCGATGACCAGCGACTCAGGCGCAATTTGGCGATAACAGTCAAGAAAGGCCTCGCGATCGTGGGCGTTCCATGCCGAGACCTGGCCCTTCATAAAACGTTGGATACTTTCAGCATTCAGTTGCGACGTCATTTCGATTGCACTCCGTTTATTGTTTTTGTTCGTTACACCATGATCCAAGCCATCAATCGTCCAGCAAGTGCCGAAACTGCGGGAGAACCTGGCGAGCACCCTCGCCCAACTTCACGTTACGGCGTGGCGCTTTGCCGGCGGTCAGCGTTTTCACGGTCTCGAAATCTTCCGCCGCGGCGAAGAATCGCTCCACCATGATGCGCCCGTCCTGGCCCCACTCATCGACATTGGCCAGCCATGCTTGCATGCCATACATGGGCCAGCGGCGAAATTGTTCCCAGGCGGCGTCCTGTCCAAGTACGCCTTCGGCGCCCAAGCTGATCAGCTTCTCGCGGTAGACCTTGACCAGATCCCAGGCCGAAGCCCGCCGCTCCTCGATTGTCAGCGCCCCAAGCATGAAATAGGCAATATCGCGCCATGGCCGCCCCTTGCGCACAAGCTGCCAATCAAGCCAGACCCGCTCGCCGCTGTCGCGCAGAAAGCTGTTGCCCTGGTGAGAATCGCCATGGACCAGGCAGATGGGGGTCTCCTGCTCAAGTTCATAAGCGCGTAACTCGTCAAAGGCATGCCCAAACAGCTCCGGTGTTTCATACATCCACTTCGGCAGGATGGCCTGGTACTCAGGCTTGCGCAGATTCAGCCGAATGTAGTCGTACATGCGTAAAAACTGATCGTAGTCGACCGGGTGATCCATGGACGTGGGCAGCCAGCTCTGTGCCTTGAGTTCAGAACTTCCCCACAGTGCGGCATGCAACATCGCCAGTGACTCCAGCCCCTGGGCCACGCCATCGACGCCGAGGTGATGGGTACTGTGACCGAACTGGCCTGGCGCCATTCCGAGGTCTTCCATCACGACGACGCCCCGACCCCCACCATCGCCATCCCAGTCGGAAAAATAGCTGTCCGGCACCGGCGTGTGCAGACGCTCGCGCATGAAGTGGTAGAAGCGTGCCTCCAACTCGCAGATCTCGCCGCTCTCGAACCCTTCCGACCAGTTGGACTTGAGGCAAACGTTGCGCGGAATGCCAGCGGCCTGGCCAACCTCATTGAGGTCCAGCGCGAGCCTTAGCTTGGTGGTGTGCCCGTTACGCACCTCTACCTGCTCGAAATCATTCACCGCGATCCCGGGGTAGCGGTTCTGAAGCAGGCTAGTCAACCATTGGGGTGTGACGTCTTGCAGGTGGCGAGGAAGCTGCCCCTGGCGAGCAGGATAAGGGCGCTTTGTCCGCAACTCTTCGATACTGGTCATTGTTGTATTTTATCTCTGAAGGCGAAATGCCAGCGGCTTCTTGTAGAAACCGTACGACAGCGGAAACGCACTTAATTCACGTATTCGGCGTAAACCCGAGTGTTGATCAGCCGCGCTGCGTCAACAAGGCAAACACGCTCTCGATACGATTGAGTTGTTTGACCGGCGGTCAAATGCTGGAGTCGAAATGCTCATCGGAAAATAGCTGTTGATACTTGAGGGCGTGGGTCAATCGGACCTGCTCGAGGGCGCCGGGGCTATATCAAGATTTACCAAACCGGAAACAGTGGCGGTTGACTATTGGTAAAACAAAAATACGGCTCGCGCATAGTCAACATGGCAACGTGTTGCATATATATATATAAAACCGCCTGATGTCGCGGCAAAGGAGCGTTGCAGATGCAAACACAGAATCGCTCGAAGTCTGATAAGCGCCAAACAATGAGCCGAATGCTTGCCGCCGCGCATCAGGAGTTTTGTAATAAGGGACTGGCCGGCGGGCGTATTGACGAAATAGCCCGCAATGCTGGCGTTACCAAACAGCTGATCTTCCACTATTACGGATCGAAGGAAGGCCTGTTTGTCGCGGTGCTTGACGAAACCTCTGACAGACTCATGACCGGGTGGGTTGATTTCGATGTCGAGCAGCTGACCCCGACGCAAGCGCTTCGAGCCTTGCTCAACCACATCTTCGATCAATATCGCAACGATCCCTTGCTCGCCAGGTTAGCGCAGGAGGGCGTTCGCTATCACGATTACAATCAAACGCCGCGCAACCGCTTCCTGGAACTGGCACCGGCCCTGGTCGATAAGGTTGGCGGGATCGTTCAGCGAGGCATTGAATGCCGTAGTTTCAAGCCGGACACCCAGCCTCGGCTACTGCTTGCCACCGCGGCTCTCATCGCTACCGGCTGGTTTACCAACGCTTACTCCACCTCAGCGCTCGTCGGCCTTGATACTGCTTCCGAGGAAGGCATGGAAACCTGGCGCAAACACTGTGCCGATTTCATTCTGGCTAGCATCGTCGCGACGCATGGAGAAGAACCGCGCAGCGCTCGCGCCAATTGATCATCGCGTTTTGCCGAGTCTCGCGCAGGTCTCGTTAGGGGCGCTCGCTCCATTGGAGCGCTCATGGTCATCTCACCGTTACGTCATAGCGCGTAACGTGGGCTGCGCATATAACACCTGCTCGACACCGTGACCGAATCTTGCGTTCGCTGTATGGTGCGCGACTAGCCTGAATGGTCGCACTGAGTTGGTGAAGGGTAACGGGATGGCGAAGGGCAAAGACATATCGATGCGCCAGCTGCGCTACTTCATGGCCGCGGCTGAGGCAGGGCAGCTTTCCCAGGCAGCGGTGAAGGTGCATGTATCGCAATCGGCCATTACCGCCGCCGTTCTGCAACTTGAACAGACATTGGGCGTTCGGTTGTTCGACCGGCTGCCTTACGGCGTCACCCTGACCGCAGAGGGGCATAAGTTCGCCCAGCATGCGGGCCATATTCTCGACACGCTGCAGGACGCGCTCAGCGAGCCGCTTTTTCTGAGCCATTCGATCCAAGGGGTGATTCGCGTCGGGGCTTCTTACACGGTGCTCGGCTATTTTCTGCCGTCGCTGCTGGCGCGGTTCAAGCGGAGCTATCCGCAGGTGGAAATCGATCTGGTCGATATGGATCGGCCTGTCATCGAAGATGCCATCGCTGCGGGAAGGCTGGATATGGGGCTCTCCATCGTCTCCAATACCGAGAACCTGCAGCGTTTCGAGCACCAGGTGCTGATTCGCTCGCGACGCCAATTGTGGCTTTCCAGCGAGCATCCGCTGATGCGGGCCTCGGTCATCACGCTCGAAGACGTGGCGTGTCACCCTTACATTCTGCCCACTGTCGATGAAGGGGAGAGCTCCACCTATCGCTACTGGAATTCTCGCAATCTACAACCGAATGTAGCCTTCCGGACGTCTTCGATGGAAGGTCTGCGGGGGCTGGTCGCCCATGGATTCGGAGTAACGATTCTCTCCGACATGCTCTATCGGGCCTGGTCGCTGGAGGGTAAGAAAATCGAGGCGCGGCCGTTGGTGGACGCTATCCCGCCCATGGAGCTGGGCTTGATCTGGCGCCGCGAGACGGAGTTGCCGCAAACAGCTGAAGCGTTTCGCCAGTTCCTCATCATGGCGTGCGCATCCTGAGTGATCCGCATGTCGGCTCAACGCCAATATTGCTCGAATGCGGTCGCGATCAGATGGCCTTGCGCTCTGCCGGCCTGCGCAGCGATGGCGCGCCGCGCCGGATTCAGCGGGTTTCTGCCCATCGCCGCTGCCGCTGCCCTGTCAGGGCCGATAACCTGAACGCGCGTCCCGGATTGCTCGAGTTTCGCTATTTGCTTGGCCAGCGTGCGGCCAGTAATTCCACGGTTCGCGCCAAGGGGCGACAGAATGATCACCCCTGATGAACGCTCGGCCAGATCGGCATTATTCGAGCTTCGGATTCCGCCATCCATATATTGCCGTCCGCCGATGTTAACGGGCGGCCAGATACCAGGCACGGCACAGCTGGCGGCGACCGCATCGGCCAATTCCACGCCGGAATCTTGGTCGAACATTCTGGTTTCGCCAGTCAGTGCATCGACAGCGACGACGGCCAGAGGTTTGGCTGGCCAGTCCTGTCGAGGATGCAGCCGGGCCGCAATGACTGACTGCCTGGCTTGTGCATTCCCGGCCTCGGCTCGTATCGCCAGCTGACCGATTCGCTTGGTGCGCTCGGTGGGAGCATTCAGCTTTGGCAATACGGAAATTGCCAAAGGCAGTATTCGCAGCAGTCGTATTCGAGGCGCGAGCTCCTGAACCTGTTTCGATGCGTTGACCTGACGCTCGTACAGTTCCCAGAGATCGCTATCTTCGCGGATCTGCGCCGCGACCGTGGCGCCGGCTGATGTCCCAAGCATCTTGCCGCACTCACGCAGGTCAACGCCCATTTCGTCCAAGCCAAGCAGCAGGCCGGTCATCCAGGCGATACCGGTGATTCCGCCGCCACCTAAAACCAGGGAATGGTCGGTAAACATGGCTGTTTGTCCTTGGCATACAGAGGTAGGTAGGCATTACCAGAGCGTCATCAGAACATGCCATCACGCGGGTGATGTTCGGGTGACAGTGCGGATGTTCTGCCTCTGGTATCTATTCTTGTGAACATATATTGAGTATATGTCTATATTCTGCTGATGCGCATGTTCTAGTGCAGGCGTAATCAGAACCGAGAAATCCCTAAGGGGACCCTCAAACAAGAAAAGGATTGGAATGCCATGCTGATCGATGTCCACGCTCATTTGTTGACCGAAGGAATGTTCAACCGCCACGAATTCTGGGGACCTTTCATGAAGGTCCAGGGGCTTACGGTGGGGCACTTTGCGCTCGGTACCAAGCAGCCCGCCAAAGCGTCTTCGGATGAGGAAGCTCAGGCCAACCTCCTTGCCCGAATGACCCACGAAAGCCGACGCAAGCTGATGGCTGAGCGGGGCGTCGACAAACTCGTCATGTCCACCCCGTCCCATTGCTTCATGTATTGGGCGGGCGACTTCGCAAACGAATATGCGCGTGTTTGTAATGACGAATTGTCTGCGTTCTGTCGCAAGGACCCGGAGCATTTCGATTTCTGGTGCCACGCCAACCTGGCGGACCCGGAGGCGGCAGCGAAGGAAATCGATCGCGCCGTGCGTCAGCTGGGCGCACGCGGCGTCTGCGTAGGCGGGGCCAATTTCAATGGACTGCAAGCGTATGACGAGCAGCTATTCCCGGTTTGGGAGAAGCTCTCTCAGCTCGACGTGCCGATCATGGTGCATGGCTTCAACCAGTCGATCTACTGGGGCGAAAAGCATACCGATGACAAGTTCGAAACCACCTCGATCATTGGCGATTGCGTCGATGAGACATTGTTCTTCTGGTATCTGATCTGCGGCGGCGCGCTGGACGTATTTCCCAACCTGAAAACCTACATTACCCACGCCGGCGGCATGGCAGTGTTTCAGCTCGGCCGGCTGAGCGAGCTCAACCGCGCCATGGCGCCGGACAGCCGAAACAAGCGGCCCTTGATGGAATACATGCCCAATTTCTATTTCGATCTGGACGTGCATGCGCCCGGCTTGCGGCGTGGGGTAGCGGAAGTAGTCGGCGCGGATCGCCTGCTATACGGCACCAATTTCGGCGGCGCCTACGATCATGGCGACCTGACTCATGGCCTGGGTTTGTCCGAGGATGAACGGGAGCGCATCCGCAGCGGCAATGCCATCGAGCTGCTCAAGCTGGACGTCTCCGTGCCGGTCGCTTGAGGCAGCGGTGAGTCAGCGACGCGTCGCTGGCTCATCTGCCCCAGGGCTATGCCGAACAGGATCAGGCCGCCGCCCACCGCGTGGTAGAGATGCAGCGTCTCGCCGAGCAGCATGATTGCCAGCATAGCCGTGAATAGTGGCACCAGATTCATCAGCGCGGCGGTTTTTTCCGCACCTAACGAGACGAGCCCGCGCATCCATAACCCAGGCGCCATGGCGGACGCGAACAGGCCGGCGAAGAGAACCAATGGCAGATTATCGCGGGTCAACGCCGCCGAAGGCGCCAGTAGGAAAGGCGGCACCAGTACCAACGTACCGCAAAGTATTTGCACATACAGCGACACCCAGATGGGCAATGGAATTTGCCATCGTTTGACCAGCACGCAATAGAGCGCATAAGACAACGACGCCATCAGCATCATGAGCTCGCCTTTGCCCATGCCTTGGCGAAAGAGCGCAGCCAGGTCGCCGGTGCTGATCAACCAGGCCAGCCCGAGAAAGGATATGAGTGCGCCTGCAAGCGTCCCCACCGTAGGCCTGGCGCGTAACAGCGCAATGGCCAGCAGGACCGTCAGCATGGGCATGGTTGCCAGAATTAGACCCATAGACGTAGCGGTGACGCTGTAAGCAGCGAAATAGGCCAGCGACTGGTACAGCGACATGCCAAGGCAACCTAGAGCGAACAATTTTGCAAGATGTGTCCGAATAGTTCGCCGAACGCTCCAGGCCGTCGTCAACACGAAGGGTGTTATCACAACGGCTGCAACGAGCCAGCGGTAGAACGAGATGGCTGCAGGGTCTATCAGACCTACGGCCATTCGATTCACTACGGTGCTGGCAGCCCATATCAGCGTGGCAAGAACCGGCAACAACAGGTTCAACAAACCTGGCATGGAGCGTCCTGAGTATGTCGGCGCCAGCGATGCCAGCGAGTGCTCGTGATACCTCGCCAGATAACGAGACATTGCCCGTCATGAGATCGGCGAGGGGCAGTGGGCCGCTCTATCACTTGGCGGCGTTTCGTTCCTTGATGGCGGCGGCGAAGTCGCGCTTGAGCGTAGGGAAGTATGCAATCTGCCCGCCCATGCCGCCAGCGATATCGATCGATGCGGCGCTGATGAAACTCGCATACTCGCTGGACAGGAACAGCACCATACCGGATACGTCCTCGGGTTTACCGTAACGGCCAACCGGCACTACTTTCATGACCATTTCGTCGAACTCCTCGCGGCTCACGCCGGGGCCCATTTCTTTGTAGTGGCGGTCCCACTGGCCGGTATCGATCCAGCCCATGTTCAGGCTGTTCACCAGGATGTTTTCCTTCGCCAACGACATGCCCAGCGACTTGGACAGGGCAACGCAGGACGCACGGTTGATCACCGATGGAATGCCGTCGGGTGTCGGAATGGTCCCCGCCAGCGCATTGATTTCGACGATGCGCCCCCAGTTCTGCTTGCGCATATGAGGCACCACAGCCTGAACGAAACGGAAATGCCCCATCTGTAAGACATTAGCGTGTTCGAGAATCGATTCAGGGGTGAGGGTATCGATATTTCCGCTACGGCCCTGACCGGCGTTGTTCACCAGTACATCCACGCCACCCCAGGTCTCGGCCACTTCATCGACGAAGCGGCGCACGCCGTCCGTGTCGGTTACGTCGACCGCGCGTGCGATCACGCCAGCGGCTTTCTCGGCAAGTTCCTGGCCAGCTGCTTCCACGGCTTCCAAAGATCTCGCACAGATCGCGACGCGCGCACCTTCAGCAGCAAATGCACGTGCGATGGCCAATCCGATGCCCCTGGAGGCGCCGGTAACGATGACGCGTTTGTCGCTCAAATCGATGTTCATTTGGATACTTGCCTCTGCATGGCCGTCTGGTGGATGACCAAAACGGCGTATGGCTTGCCGTTTCGAACGATGAAAAAATCACCTGTCATGAAGAAAAGTGAACGAATTTATGATAAATGTCTATATTCATGGTCGTCAGCCCGCCTGCAGATCATGGATTTAGTAGTAAGGCTTCCACTGAATTCTGAATAAAGAATCTAAATCTCAATGTGGAATTTTAAGGAGATATCCGCTAGGGTTGACCTAAGCATCGGGAGCTAATCGGCCCATGCTATCTATGCGCACAGCGATCGCAACGGTTTCGCCAGGCGTAGCAAGGCTTCTCAGGTTGAACACGTTTCGGTGTAAGCCACTGAAAATAAAAATAAAAGGATCACAACAATGAAAGAATGCCGCCGTTTTAGATCTCAGCCAACGCAGCTCACCCGCATTGCTATCGCGGTCGCTATGCTTGCCGGCGCCGGGACAGCCAGCGCTGTTCAAGTCGATCTGGGGAACCCGGATTACCGGCTGCGCTGGGACAACACGGTGCGATACAACCTGGGCATAAGGATGGAAGACCAGGACAATCGCATCATGAATACCCCTACAACGGACGAATCGGATGGAAAATTCGATAAGGGTGACATCGTCACCAATCGTCTCGATGTACTGACCGAGATCGACTTCGCCTATAAGTATCTGCTGGGTGCCCGCCTTAGCGCCGCGGGCTGGTATGACCATGCCTACCGTGACGACGACGTGGATAGCAATATTCCAGGCTATTCGACCAGCTACTACGGCGATAAGTACAGCTCAGAGGTTGATCGCTACGCTCACGGTCCTTCGGGCGAAATTCTCGATGCCTTTATCTGGACCAATTTCGACATTGGCCCTGTACCCGTTAACGTCAAGGTGGGTCGCCATACCAATTACTGGGGCGAAGGCTTGCTGTTCGGTGCTCACTCCATCTCCTATTCCCAGGCTCCGACTGATGCGGTGAAGGCGGTAACCAGTCCGGGTATCGAGACCAAGGAAGTGTTCCTGCCATTGGGACAAGTATCGGTAAAGGCTCAGGTTACCGATAACCTGTCGATCATGGCCCAGCAATTCTTTGAGTGGGACAATACGCGGTTTCCATACGGCGGCACCTATTTTGGCCCGGCGGATCCGTTCTTCGAAGGCCCTGATCGGTTTCCGTTGGCCCCGGGTTTCAACCTAGACCATGCCAATACCAAGCGCGGCCGCGACACCGCAAACTGGGGTGTGATGGGTCGACTCAATGTCGAGCAGATAGAAGCGACCATCGGTGCGTACTATCGCGAGTTCGATGATTATCAGCCTTGGCTGGCGCCAGAAATCGACTTGGCGGGCGGCAGTTATCGGCTTGTGCACCCAGAGGGCGTCAAGCTGGCTGGCTTGAGTTTTTCCCGCGTATTCAATTCCGTTTCCGTAGGTATGGATCTTTCCTACCGCAAGGACGGTGCCTTGAACGCAACGGGTGTGAGTCTTGTTGATGACGAGGGTCCTCGCGGCGACACCATTCACTTCGTGGCAAACGCAGTCTACGGTGTGCCACGGAACTTCATTGCCAACAACGCGACCTTGGTTGGCGAATTTGCGTACAGCCACCTGGACAAGGTGACCAAGCATGAAGAACTCTACAAGGGCGATGGTTACGCGGCGTGTCGTGATGCGCGCAGTTCAGCCCTTCCTGGAGGCAAGGAAGACGGTTGCTCCACCGATGACTACTACGCTGTAGCTGTGAACTATACCCCTCAATACCTTTCGATCTTCCCGTCCTGGGACCTTGAGGTTCCGTTTACCGTCAACTACGGGATTAGCGGAAACGCGGCAAGCGCGGGCGGCGGTAGCGAAGGAGCCCTGGCTTGGTCCGTAGGTGCAAAAATGACTTACATCCAGCGCCACGAATTCAGCCTGCGTTACGCAGACACCTCCGCCCAGGAAAAGAATCTGCTCAACGGCGGGGTAGGCGGCAACGGTGCTGTGGGTACAACCGATCGCGGTTGGCTTGCGTTTACCTATAAAACTTCCTTCTAAAACTTATAAAAGGGGAACTCAATGAAACTCCAAGTCGCTCTTGGTCTGATGCTCAGCGGTATTTCTTCCCTATCGATGGCTGCGGTCTCTGCTGAGGAAGCTGCAAAACTGGGCGATACGCTCACTCGCGTTGGTGCCATCGCAGCAGGTAACGAAGCCGGCACCATCCCTGCCTATGATGGTGGTTTGCGTACTGCACCGCCGGGCTTCAAGCCCAACAGCGGTGTGTGGGTCGATCCGTTCGCTAACGAAAAGCCGCTGTTTCGTATCACCGCGCAAAATATGGCTGAACACGCAGACAAGCTAAGTGATGGTCAGAAAGAGGTGCTCAAGCGCAACCCTGACTATTACATGGACATTTATCCGACACACCGAACAGCTGCATATCCGGAAGAGGTGCTGCAGGCTACGGTGCGTAATGCGACCGAATGTGAAACCAAGAAGGACGGATTGGCCGTAGAGACCGACTGCCGGGGCGGTATTCCGTTTCCGATTCCGCAGACTGGCAACGAAGTGATGTGGAACCAATTGCTTCGCTATAACGACGGCAAATTTGGAACCACGACTTCTTCCTCTAATACCTGGGTTGTGGACAGCAACGGCGGCGTAACCAAAACCGCCACGCAATCTACTTTTGTAGAGCGTCCTTATTACCAGACCGATGTAGCGGGTCGCGATCCGGAGATGGCGTATCGGGTTTACTCGGTGACCAAGGCACCTGCCCGGAAGGCCGGTGAACTGACCGGCCTCAATGACTACCTCGACCCAACCGTCAAACCCCGTCGGGCTTGGAGCTATACCCCAGGGCAGCGCCGCGTGAAGCTGGCTCCCGAGTTTGCCTATGACACCCCGGTCTCGAGTATGGGTGGTCTCGAACTATTTGATGAGCTGTTCATGTTCTCTGGTGTTCAGGATCGCTTCGACTTCAAACTTGTGGGCAAAAAGGAGATGTATATCCCTTATAACGCCTACAAGTTCTACTTCAACTGTGAAGACCAACTCCAGGACTCGCATCCCAACCCCGCCTGCGAGCGTTGGGAATTGCACCGAGTATGGGAAGTTGAAGCGACTTTGAAGCCCGGTATGCGCCACGTTTACAGTAAGCGCACCTACTATCTCGACGAAGATACTTATGGTGCGGGTCTGTACGACGCATGGGATCAGAGCGGCCAGCTCTATCGCGCAATGATGCTTGGTGGTGTTCAGTTTTACGACCACGATATTCCATATATCGTCAAGCACTCCATCTATGACTTCAACAAAGGCATGTATGGCGTGATCAACGATGGCTTGGATGGTGGTTATCGAGTTCTGACCGAGCCGCGTTCCGAGCGTTCGTTGAATCCGGAAGCGATTGTAACGAGGGAAACCCAGCGCTGATCAGTTTCAGGTCTGCACGTGCGCTTGTAGGTGCAGACCTGTCGATCCTGGTTTCATTCTAGGTTTGCAAGCGATGTTAGATCGTGGCGATAGGCATCGCGCGCATACTGATTACGCTGGTTGAGGATAAAAATAATGATATTCCCGGTCCCGCTTGCTGTGCCAAACGCTTCTTCGGCGACCATCACCCGCTTCTCCGGGAAATGGCTCAGCGTGATGCTATTGGTCCTGCTGTTGCCATTTGGTGTGGAAGCGTCTGTTGCGGCGGAGGGGCTCGATCCCTTGCGCGAGCCATCGAAGCCGATCAGCGCTCCGGCGCCGCTCCTGGGTATGGACCGTGCGGGTGATGTGCTTGTTGGCGTCGGGTTGCACGGCATGATCAAGCGCTCCACCGATGGCGGGACAACCTGGCAGCAAGTGCAGAGCCCTGTTTCCACGGACTTGGTCCAAGTGCGCTTTCGCGATCCCATGAACGGATGGATCGTTGGTCACGATTCTGTGCTGCTGCATACCACCGATGGTGGTCTGACTTGGTCCGTTCAACTTGACGGTCGCACGGTGCTTGCGCGTCTCAAGGCATTCTACGGTGAGCGTGCGGAGCGTGGCATCGAGGGCGCTGCCGACATGCTTCAGGAAGTGGAGTTCGCCATGAACACGTCGGCGACGCCCGATGTGCTGGCCTCACCGTTTCTCGACGTCATGTTCAATGAGGACAAGGTTGGCTACGTCATCGGTGCGTTCGGGATGATCCTGAGAAGTACCGATGATGGTGCGACCTGGGACCCTTGGATCGAGCAAACCGACAATACCCGCCGTATGCATCTGTATGGCCTGGACGAACGCGACGGCGTTTTCTACATCGCGGGAGAGCAGGGCTTGCTCATGCGCCTGAATCTCCAGACTCAACAGTTCACATCGATCGAAACGCCCTATAACGGTACTTACTTCGGTGTGCGTGCGCTTCCCAACCTGCTTCTGGCCTACGGCCTGCGTGGCAACCTATATGCGAGCAGGGACGATGGGCAGCAATGGCAGCAGATAGACACCGGCCTCAATGCAAGTTTGATCAGCGCGGTGGGTTCAGGGCAACAATTGATCATGGTTAGTCAGAGCGGCGCGATGATTGCCCTCGATAAGCAAAGTTTGAGCGTCACACCCCTGCAGGCCTCACGGGTGGGCGAAGTGTTCGCGGCCAGTGGTACTGGACGAGATGGCGAGATGGTCGTGACTTTTTTCTCGGGTGCAAAACTCGTCGAGATAGCCAAGGCGAACTAATAACGCGGCATGTTTAGTGAGAATAAGAAATGGTAGATCAAAAGTACAATACTGGAATGCCCGTAGTTCCGGATGTTCGTGATTTCGATAAATCGTCCGGCGGGTTTTTCGAGCGGGTTATCTTTAATAATCGCGTACTTGTACTTGTGGTCTGCCTGCTGGCTACCGCCGTACTTGGTTACTTCGCTGCTCGCATAGACGTAAATGCCAGCTTCGAAAGGATGATTCCGAGCAGCAGCCCTTATATCAAGAATTACTTTGCATATAAGGATCAGCTTCCTGGCTTGGGCAACAGCATCCGTATCGTCGTCGAAAACAAACAAGGCGATATTTACGACCCGGAATATCTGAAGGTTCTGCAGGAAGTAAACGATACGCTGTACCTCATTCCGGGCGTCGACCGTTCCTGGATGAAATCGTTGTGGATGCCGATCGTTCGTTGGAAGGAAGTCACCGAGGACGGAATCAGTGGCGGCGCGGTCATGCCGTCTGATTACGACGGCAGTGATGAATCCATCATGAAACTGCGGCGGAACATTTCCCGTGCCGGAATCGTTGGCAATCTTGTCGCCAACGACGGTCAGTCGAGCATGATCGTTGCGCCGTTGCTCGATCTGCATCCTCAAACTGGCGAGCCGCTCGATTACGGTGAGTTCTCTGACCAATTGGAAGAGAAAATCCGTACCTTTGAAAGCGACAAGATTTCGATTCATATCGTCGGTTTCAGCAAGTTGGTTGGCGACCTGATCGACGGCCTTTATAGCGTCATGCTGTTCTTCGGGATATCAGTGCTGATCGCGGGGATTTTCGTTTATCTCTATATGCGCTGTTTGCGCAGCACGTTGCTGTTGATCGGTGTGGCAGTGGCCGGTGTGGTATGGCTACTCGGTCTTATGCAACTGCTCGATTATGACCTGGACCCCTATTCGATCCTCGTTCCCTTCTTGATATTCGCGATTGGCCTGTCTCACGGCACGCAAAAGATGAACGGCATTCTGCAGGATATCGGCCGAGGAACGCACAAGTACGTTGCGGCACGTTATACCTTCCGGCGTCTGTTTCTAACCGGTCTTACCGCGCTACTGACGAACATTGTCGGCTTTGCGGTCCTGGCGATCATCGACATCCCGGTGATTCGCGATCTGGCGATAACTACCAGCATCGGCGTTGCTGTACTGATCTTCACCAAGCTATTGCTGATCCCTGTCGCGCTGTCATACATCGGCGTTAGCAAGAAGGCCGCGCTGATCGCGCTGGAGAAGGACCGGGCTGGCGCCGAGAACCGCAACTGGCTGGGCCACATCTGGCACGGGCTGGATCGCTTTACTGAGCGGCGCTGGGCAATTGCGGTGATTTCATTATCTGTTGTCGTCACCGTCATTTGCAGCATCGTCATGCTGGATCTCAAGGTTGGCGATCTTGACCCGGGTGCTCCCGAGCTGCGCGCTGACTCGCGCTACAACCAGGACAATACTTACATCACCAACCACTACGGTCTGTCCAGCGATCAGTTCGTCGTGATCATGAAAACCGATCCCGACAGCTGCCGGTTGTACCAGACGCTGCAGACCATGGACCGGCTTGCATGGCAACTGCGCCAGACACCGGGCGTGCAGACCACCAGTTCGCTTGCCGAGTCGACTCGTTTCGTCACCGCCGGGATGGCCGAAGGCAGCGGCAAGTGGCTGACGATCAGCCGCGACCAGGCCATCACCAACGCCTCGGTCGATGCTGCGATGATCTCTTCGCCCGGCATCACCAACCAGCAGTGCTCGGTCACTCCGCTAATCGCCTATCTGACCGATCACAAGGCCGACACGCTGCGGCGGGTGATGGGAGTAGTCGAGGCCTTTGCCGCCGAGTACAACACCGCGGCCGATGCAGAACGTCCGGTCGAGTTTCTCTTGGCCGCAGGCAACGCGGGTATCGAAGCGGCGACCAATATCGAGGTGGAGAAAGGCATCATCACCATGTACCTGGCGGTATATGGCGCAACCGCTTTGCTCTGTCTGCTGACATTCCGCAGCATTCGCGCCACCATCGTCGCGCTCATTCCTCTGATCATGACAACCATTATCTGCAAGGCCTTGATGGTCTGGCTCGGTATCGGCCTGAAAGTGGCAACCCTGCCGGTTATTGCGGTTGGCGTGGGAGTAGGCGTGGATTACGCACTCTATTTGCTCAGTGTGCAGCTCGCCGTACAGGAGCGGGGCGGGTCGCTGGCAGTGGCCTACCGCCGCTCTCTGGACTTTACCGGCCGAGTGGTCGCTCTGATCGGCTTGACCATGGCGGCTGGAGTGATTACATGGGCCTGGTCACCCATCAAATTTCAGGCTGACATGGGCATTTTGCTGACCTTCATGTTCTTGTGGAACATGCTCGGCGCCCTAGTGCTGATCCCGGCTCTGTCGCATTTCCTGCTGAACCCAAAAACCACTTCGGCCTCACCGGAATCGCCAGCCATGCTTGATACGCCGGTTGAACAGGCTATCCAGAAAAAAAAACTAACTGACGCGGCTGCCGCTCATTGATCGGACGCGCCCGGTTGGCGCTTCCACTGACTGTAAAGCCAAGCCCAGAGCTATGGCGCGCTATTGAAGGGAGAGGGTTATGTTCGAGTTGTTGATGAGTGCCGACATGATGGTTCCGGATCCGGACGGGATGACGGAAAAGCTGGTGGATAAGCTCGGCATCTTCAAGCATGAGCGCTGGCGCCAGGCGTTCGATAACCATCCGTACATTGCGCATTTTTTGCGCGTACACAAGTCACTGGCAGTTTCACCTACCCGTATCGAGCCGCAGTGGCATCTGGATCGTCCAAATCCAGGCGACCCGCTGTTTCATGATTTTTTGGAAAGCCTGAAGGACTACCAGGGCCACCATCGGCCCATGATCACTCACTCGATTGTGCTCGCCCTGCATGGCGACAAGTTCGATGCCCTGGTCAGCAAATTGATGCGCCGTCGTCTGCCATTCCGCATGGCTCAGCGCACACCGGAAATGCCGTTCGACCGTTTGTGGTTGGGCGCAACGCCGGAGAAGCCGTATTACGAGCCATCCGTGGACGGCGGCCTGTGCATCGAAATCATGCCCACCGAACCATTGCAGATGCCGCCGGAAACCTATGCAACGCCGCCGGCGCAGCCTCGTGAGCAGAAGCCGGGTGACATGGTGCGTGTTACGGCGCGAGGCTTTTTGGTACGCGATCTCGATGAAACGCTGCGCAAGCTTTCCACCAACCTCGACTGGGAGCCTTCCTGCCCGGTGGAGAACATTGCAACTGAAGGCTACCGCCGTGCGCGCATGGGCTTTACCGTCGCCAATAGCGCTACGCTGGACGTGCTTGAGGCAACTTACTGGAATACCGACGCCGGTCATTATGTAAACAACTGGGGGCCGGGCCCGTATTACATCCGCATCGGCGTTAACGATCTGGCCGCCAAAGCTGAAGATTTGCGCGCTCGCGGTACGGCCTTCGAGTGGATCGAGTCGTCCGAAGCCGTAGGCGGCAAACCGCTGATCAAAATCGACCCGAAAGAATTGGATGGCCAGGTGTTCGAGTTCGAGGAGTGCTCAGTATGAGCGCCGAAGTCAATCAGCAGGCACCGCTGGTTATCAACGAGTCAGTCCGGGTAGAGCGCGGCGTCTCGGTCGGCTGGGTCGTATTGACCCGCCCGGGCCAGATCAACGCGATCAACGACAGCATCCGTCAGGGTGTTCCTCAGGCGCTTCAATTGCTCGACAACGACCCGCAGGTGCGGGTCATTGTCATCCGCGGTGAAGGCGAGCGTGGATTTTGCGCTGGCGCCGACATTAAGGAACGTCGCGGTGAAGAAACCTCTCTGCAGGTGCGCCAGCGGATGGAGCGTTCGCGCTGGATCGAGTCGCTCGACGGAATTGCCAAGCCGGTCATCGCTGCAATCCAAGGTTATTGCATGGGTGGCGGGCTGGAGTTTGCTTTGGCTTGCGATATTCGATTCGCCGCCCCCAACGCGATTTTTGCGCTTCCGGAAACCGGCCTGGGCCTGATTCCTGGCGGTGGCGGTACTCAGCGGCTTTCGCGAGTCGTGGCGCCGGGGCGCGCACTCGATATGCTGCTGACGGGTGACCGTATGAATGCTGACCAAGCGTTCCAGATCGGGCTGGTTAGCCGCCTGGCTACGGATAACGCGACTCTGGTCGAGGAGGTCAGAGTTTTTGCCGAGCGCATCGCCAGTAAGCCGCCAGCGGCGTCGGCCTTCGTCAAGCAGGCCGCTCGGGCTGCACTGGAACTGGACCTGAAAAGCGGACTCAATCTCGAACTCGACCTGTTTGCCCTTCTAGCGCCAACAAAGGATGTGCGCGAAGCAGCGCAAGCTTTTAGTGAGCGACGCGAGCCGCGCTTCACGGGCGAGTAGGATTGGCATGGCTAACAACAAAATAAGGAACACCAGATGAGTATGGGCAAGCTGGCGGGGCGTGTTGCGATCGTCACCGGTGGTGGCAACGGGCTGGGCGCCGAGTGCGCTCGGGTGCTGGCCGAGCACGGCGCTTCTGTCGCGGTAGTAGATGTCGACGGCGACGCCGCCAACCGAGTGGCGGAGTTGATATCGGCGCAAGGCATGCCAACCCAAGGCTTTCGCGCCGATGTCTCTTCCGAGGAAGACGTCAAGGCGGTGATTGCCCAGGTAATGGAGAAATTTGGTCGGATCGATGTACTGCACAACAATGCGGCCGTGCTGAACGCCGACCAACGCCAGCGGGACCGTGATCTGGCCAACCTGGATATGGAAGCGTTCGACCGCGCTATAGCGGTAAATCTGCGTGGCTCCGTGCTCTGCACCAAATACGTCATTCCGGTGATGCTGGAGCAGGGCAAAGGCTCGATCATTTTCGCCACCTCCGGGTTGGGGATGCAGGGCGACATGTCGCTGACTGGCTATGCGACCTCCAAAGCGGCGCTGATGATGCTTCCGCGCCTGGTCGCGTCTCAATACGGTAAGCAAGGGATCCGTGGCAATGCAGTGCAGATCGGCCTCGCACCGCAGCACGAAATGCCCGCGCCGCTGCTGGAAATCATGCGTGACAACCATTGCACGGCCGAACTGGGCACGCCTAGACAGATTGCCGATGTGGTCGCGTTCCTGGCCTCTGACGAATCCTCGTTCGTGACCGGTACAACGCTCGTCGCAGACGGTGGTTTTAGTAGCCACACGCCTTCCCTCGTAGCCATGCGAGCCCTGTTTGAAAAGATGGGGCGAACAGGCATGTAAGTACCGATCGCCCGGCCCACGTAAGGGGAGCCGGGCGTTCCGTCGATCGTCATTTCAGACACCGTCCGCGCGCGAAGGCCGTTTCAGGCTGCGCTGCATATACGGCAGGTTACCCGCGCTGCCCCTTTGGTAGGCGCGAGCTTGCTCGAAAGCGGGGCTGGACGCGGCTTTGGTTTTCTATTTCTCGCCTGTTTGCGGGCTGCTCGTCCTATTGAAAATGTATTGCACGTCGCTGCTCTACGACTCTTTTACCGTTGGTAAAACGGATGCCGGGTTGCCCGGTGACGTTTGTTGCTAGGGTGCTGCTCAGCGCCAAGATATGGGCAACAGACAAACCGTTGACCGTCTTGCTTGAACGCGATTTTCCTGGCTTTGCCGAGTGGGCAGTCGCGTTCACGTTGCCCGATGTTGCGGCTCTAAACCGAACTCTTGCAAGTGGATTGCAACGGCTTTTGCGTTGGGCAAATGTTGTTGGAATCCGATAGGACCAACAAAGAATGAATAATAAAAATACAGATTTCGACGTCATCATCGTCGGCGGCGGCACGAACGGCTTGTCAGCGGGCTGCTATCTGGGGCTGGAAGGCAAGAAGGTACTGGTGCTTGAAGCCCTGGACAAAGTCGGCGGAATGGCTTCCTCGGGATACTTGATCCCCGAGGCGCCCCAGCATCTCGTCCATCCCTGTGCACTGGACATGATGTCAATGCGGGTTCACGCCCATGTTCCGAAGGAACTTAATCTCGAACGGCACGGGTTCAGATCGATAGAGCTGACGCCGGGTTATGTCTACCTGCATCCGGACGGTACATCGCTAATCTTCTGGCGAGACCGTAACAGAACTGCAGCGGAAATCAGACGCTACAGCGAAGCTGACGCAGCGGCATTTCTCAAATTTATGGACGTGATCGACATGTTCCTGGACATCGCGTTGCCGATGATGCGCGCAGACCCGGCCGAACTGAATCTGGGGGCCAAGTTCAAGGTCATAGGCTCTGCGCTGAAGAACCGCAAGCTCAAACCCGAGCTGATGGCGCTGATGACCGGCTCGGCTCATCAAGCCGCCCGTGAACGCTTCGAGCATCCCGTGACGATATCGGCGATGTGCGCGCTGACCGGGCTCGCGGGCGATATAAGCGCCGATGGCGGCGGCATCTATTACGCGTTGCTGGGCTTCCTTCATCGCTTCGGCGTTGGTCGGGTTATGGGGGGGATGCAGAAGCTGAGCAACGCCATGCAGGCACGGCTTGAAGAGCTCGGTGGCCAAGTATTGGTCAGCGCATCGGTTGCTGAGATCGTCTCGGCTGGCGGTCGGGTCAAGGGCGTGCGGTTGGTCGACGGCCGCGAATTCACGGGGCGCGCGGTGATAGCCGGCTGTCATCCCAAAGTGGCGCTGGAAATGGTCAGCACGGGCGAAATTCCGTCCTATCTGTTGACGCGTATCGCGATGGCACCGGCCAACGCCAAAGGCTCCGGTCCGTTGAAAGTGGATGTCGCTTTGAGCGGGCAAATATCGGTGCCCCGGTATGAGGCGGCCAGAGGCGATGGAGTTGACCTACGCAACACCTGTCTGCTGATAGGTACCGAGGAGGCCGTACTGGAGAACTTTGCAGCCTCCATACGAGGTGAAGTGCCGACGCTTCCCTACATCACTATGGCAGCTCCCAGCGCGGCGGACCCGTCCCAGGCACCCGCAGGTCAGGACGTTTTATACATATATCCGCCAGTGATGCCGGTCAATCCCGTGGAAGGTTGGGACGCTATAAGAGAGCGTGTAGCCGATCAGATAATCGATCAGGCTTCGGAATATGTCGAGGGGCTCAAGGGCAACATCATCGGCCGGCGAATCGAGGCTGCACCTGACTTCACCGCGCGTTTAAATACGGTGAATGGCTGCGTAGTGCATATCGATACCACCACCCTGCGCTCCAGCACCATGCGTCCAGCCCATGGACTGGGCGGCAATACCTTGCCAGTGGAAGGTCTTTACCTTGGCAGTGCCGGCATCCATCCGGGCGGAGGTGTAAACGGCATGGCGGGACGTCTCGCGGCCAAGCGCGTAGCCAGATACCTGGCCAAGGTAAGCAAATACGGGAGTTGAACAAGCTGCGCGTCCTGCGCATGCGGGTTTCTCTGGATCGCTATCGGGGCGCCTGTACTTCACATCCAGGCGCAACCGAGATACCCGCCAGGATGAAATCCGCCGAATGTTGCCGCCAGATTGCCATGCCCTCGGGTGAGGCGGTATTCAGTCCGGTCAGGGTCGACATCGAATAACGATTGGTGAACCAGCCGGTGGTGACCAGCGCCGCTGTGGCAAGAAGCAATCTTGGATTGATTTCCTTCTTGAATTCTCCCGTGGCGGCGCCACGCTGGAGGATGTCATCGACTTTGGTAATTAGCCCCGGAGCCATTTCCAAGAACCGGTTGCGCGGGGTCTCGTGGGCATGGTGGTAACGGATGCCCTCCAGTGCCAGCGCGCCGAGTAGTGGGTCGTGGCAGTACTGGTCGAAGAATCGGTTAAGCATCGCTCGCAGCGCGGCGGGCGGCGTCAGCTGCTCTATTTCCAGCGCTACCAGCTCGGACATGATGCTTTCGGACGATTCATCGAGCACCGCGACGAACAGACTCTCCTTGGAGCCGTAGTAGTGATAGACCAGCTGCTTAGTGACGCCCGCTTCCTTCGCGATGGTTTCCACCCTCGCACCGCCAAGCCCTTTGCTGCCGAACTCGTTGCGCGCGGCAGCTAACAGTTTGTTCATAGTGTTGCGCTTGCCTGACTCGGCCGGCTCCGGACTCTTCACGTTCTTATTCTCCTTATCGTAACGCTGCCAGGGGATGGGCGTTCGTTTGACCATGGGTCAAACGAATCGAAGTACGTATTGCCGCAAAGGCGCCTACCATCGATTTCAGTGTTCAGCCCATGGTTCGGATTGATGTTGACTTGGGTGAGGGACTAGCCGCCTGGCTTCCGAATCGGACAGTTTTGGTGCGGTGAACGATAAAAACAAGAGACGCGTCATGCCAATCGAACCCCATCCGACCGGTGTTGATCGAAGCCTTTGCAAATTAAGGCGAATTGGTCGCAGCAAGACCTGATTCCGGTTTGCACGCTCGCGATCAGCTTGGCGATTTGCGCTGAGCTCGTGCATCGCGGGCAGGAATATCGGTGGATTGGAGCGCATCGCGGCAACTCGCTTCCCCACTGTTCGATGGCCGGAGAGTTTTGATGAGCACCGAAAATACCGCGATGGATCTGGAAATCGCTTACTCGGCGGTATCCGAAATGTACCGCGGCGCGGATCTGGACATCCACGCCCTCAGCCGGGAGATGCGCCACAACGCTCCCGTATACGAGGGTGATTTCGTGGCTCAGTTTGGCGTACCGACGAACGCCGGAATGCAACAGGGCACGCGCCCTACATTCACCCTGTTCCAGTACAGCGACGGGATGGCTGTCCTGCGGGACGGGACCAGTTTCACCAGCGGATTCATCGCTGAAGGACTGGGCGCGTTCTTCGATGGCCTGATCATTCTCGCCATGGACGGTGAGCAGCATCGGCGGGTGCGCGCGCTGTTGCAGCCAGCCTTCATGCCGCAAACAGTGAACAAATGGCGCGACAAGATTGACTACGTGATCCGCCATCATTTTCTTGAGCTCATGGTTGAACAGAAGCGCGCCGATTTGATGGACTTCGGGCTCAACTTTCCGATCCGTGAAATGTACGCGTTGATGGGCTTCCCTGATGGCGATCCGGAGAAGTACCGCCAGTACGCGGCCTGGGCATTGGCTATGGTCGGTGGCAATCAGATCGATCCGGCAAAAGCCCCTGAGGCCCGTCGCCAGGCGGGCATCGCAGTGAAGGCGTTTTATGATGCCATCATGGAAGTCGTTCTCCAGCGCCGCGCCGCAGGTAGTGAAGGCGATGATCTGATCGGTCAGTTGCTGCGCGCCGAGCACGAGGGCCGGATGCTGGATGACCACGAGGTCACCAGCTTTGTCCGTTCATTGCTGCCAGCCGCGGGCGAAACCACGACGCGTACCTGCAGCTCTGTGATCACCCTGATGATGACCACTCCGGGGCTGATCGACCGCATCCGGGCGGACTGCAACCTGATACCCGCGCTGATCGACGAGACCGTGCGCTATGAGCCTGTCGCCACATTCAAGGTTCGCGAGACGTCCAAGGATGTCGAGATCGGTGGCATGCAGATTCCCAAGGGTTCGTTCGTTCAGTGCATGGTCGTGTCGGCCAACCGTGACGAGGATGCGTTCGAGAACCCTGATTTGTTCGACATCGACCGCAAGACCAAGCCGTCATTTGGCTGGGTTCGGCCCGCAGATGTGCATCGGGCAGTTCGTAGCCAAGCTCGAGCTGACCTGTACGATCAACGCGATTCTCGACCTTTTTCCCAATATCCGCCGTGATGCAAGCAAGCCCGTGCCCGTGATCAGCGGTGCGCAACCGCGTGGCGTCTCTTCAATCCCGGTGATCTGGAACTGACCACCTCGGCTATGCCTGTACTTTAGCCACGACAATAAAATGAGGAACTCATGAGAACCTTTAACGCCATTCCAGAACGCGGAGACTTCGGCTTTCAGCAGCTGGTGGGGCCGCACAAGGTGACCGGTGCCGCCATGGCCGGTACTCGCGGTTTTTTTGGACTGCAGCTGAGCAAGAGCTCGCCGTTCGGTTCTGTCCGTGACGAAGAGGGCAATATCTATTCCTTCGTCCGATCGCTGATGGCGCCAAACGGTACGCCGAACCCAACCAAGTTCTTATACTTGAACAACCATGTGGACGGTAAGAACCTGCGCATGGATTTCGACAAGATGGCGCTGCAGGCCCTTACACCCATGCCAGTCCAGACCTTGGAAGGCGACACCGTGCGTTGGACGAACCAACCAGCAGAGCAAGGCAATCACTGGGAAATCACCGCCAATAGTGAACGGTTAACCTGGAAGGAAGACGGGCTGTTTCAGCTCGAAGGTCGTTTGCTTACCGGGTTGCAGTGGTATCTGCCGGGCGTGGAGTGGGGCACGTTCTACGTATCGCAGCTGTGGGATGTGGCTGGCGTGGTCGAGGGCCGTCCGGTGAAAGGCGCCATTGCACTCGATCAGTTTTACATGGCTGAAGGGGGCGCCATTCACTACAAAAAAGATCTGGTGGTGAATAACAACAAGCACGTCCTCTGGTGGTCCTTTGTCACGGTATACGAGGACGGCAGCTGGGATGCTGGCTCGTTCATGGTGGGCCACGACCACCTCGGTTACGCGATTTTCAACAATGAAAAAGGTGAGGTGCGCGTCACCACTGATATTGAAGGCCAGACCGAACACAAGGACGGCAGCTATTTCCTCAAGTCCGCGAAGATCGTCATCGAGGGCAGGGAAGAATGGGAGTTTCTGCCGGACGAGAAGGGCGAAATGATCGACTTCGTTGGCGGTTTTCCAGTTACCGCGCAGCAGGAAGGGCGCTGGCGTCGGGTGGGCGATAGCCGCGAGCCGTCGCATTGGCTTGGCTGGGGCGAGTCAGACCGACGCAACGGCTCGGCGCGCAACGTCCCTGGCGTGGATATCCGATAGCGAATCGGGTGGCTGCGGCGCATAAAGTATCGCGGCTTTCGTAAGAACAAAAATAAGAATGAGGAACGGCGATGAAATTCCGCGACAAAGTAGTGCTGATCACAGGCGCCGGCCGTGGCATGGGGCGCGCCATTGCCCTGGAATATGCCAAGCAGGGCGCCAAGATCGTGGTGTCGGCCCGGACAGCGAGATACGGCGAAGAAACCGTTGAACAGATCACCGCGCTCGGTGGCAGTGCCTGTTTGGTCGGGGGCGATATCGCTGATCGAACAGCGATAAAAACGATGGTCGACGGCGGCGCGGAAGCATTCGGCGCGCTGGATATCGTAGTGCATTGCGCTGCTGACGCCCCTCATGGACTCATCGCCGAGATGACTGACGACAGCATCGATCGTCTCGTGCGCAGCAACGTCCAATCGCTATTTTGGCTGGCTAAGGATGCCGCGCCGCATTTATCCAAAGCGAAGGACAAAGGTCGCCTCATTTTCATTTCTTCTGGCGAAGCCAACCGCAAATACACGCCGATGCTGATCGGTTATGGCTCGAGCAAGGCGTTCATGAACGCTTTCGCACGCGGGCTGGCGGTGGAGTTCGGACCGTTGAACATCCTGGTCAACGTGGTCGAGCCAGGCCTGATCGGCACTGACCGGATGACCGAAGCGCTGGGCGAAGATCTGCCCCATAAGCTGGCTGAGCATTTCCCGGTTGCGCGCCTCGGGCAGGCTCTGGACATCGCTAATGCCGTGCTGTTTCTGACCTCCAACGAGGCCTCCTACATAACCGGCACGTCGCTGCTGGTGGACGGCGGCGCAACCATGGTCTCACTGCCGATCGATGAAATACTCAAGGGGCACTAACCACGTCACCCATTCATCGCCCGCGGAGTGCGCCAGGAGTCTCGTCATGACATCGACAAACGAAACAAATGAGTTCAAGCAGGGCTGGCGCATCGTGCTGCTTGGTTTGGTAGGCATCTGCACCAGCATCACCGCCGCGTTGCTCTATGGCTTCGGGACCATGGTCATCCCGCTGGAACAGGCCTTCGGCTGGAGCCGGGGCGATCTGCAAGCGTCCATCACGTTCCTGTTTGCCGGAGTCGCCATTTCCACTCAATTGGTTGGCCCGCTGTACCGGCGCTTCGGGCTTCGACGGGTCGCCATCATTTCTATCGTGCTGCAAATCATCGGCTATTTCGCGATCACCCAAATCGAGGGTTCGATCGGCTGGTTGTACCTGGCTTTTTTTCTGATGCCGATCGTGTGCGCGGGGACTATCGCGATCACCTGGACCCAGCTGGTCAATCTGTGGTTTGAGAGGAACCGGGGGCTGGCGTTGGCGGTCATTCTTTGCGGGACTGGGCTGATGGCAATGGTCTTGCCCCCGCTGGTGGCGCGGCTCGTTTCGGAGTACGGCTGGCAGGCGGGTTTTTTCGCGCTGGGTGCGATGCCGCTATTGGCGACCTTGCCGCTGTCGTTGCTGTGGTTGCGCTTGCCCTCGGAGACTGTGGCCCGAAATCAGACTGCAGAGAATAAAAGCACTGAACTGCCCGGTATGTCATATAAGCAAGCCCTGCGTTCCGGAACCTACTGGGGTTTCAACGTTGCGTTGATTCTGTCGGTGTCGCTTACCGTCGGTATGGTCACCAATATGGTGCCGATGCTTCAAGGCACAGGTTTGAGCGCGCAGACGGCTGCTCAGGTCTTCGGAACCTTCGGCATCGCGATCATCGTCGGGCGGCTGCTGGTCGGCTATCTGCTAGACCGCTATTCGCCATCGCTCGTGGCCGCGATCAGCTTGGCTCTGCCGGCGGTTGGCTGCGCCATCTTTCTGTTTTCCGATGGCCAGAACGTGCCGCTGTTGGTGTTGGCTACGCTGACCATCGGGGCGAGTGCCGGTGCTGAGTTCGACCTGGCGGCGTTCCTGATGGCGCGCTATTTCGGACTCAAGGACTACGCCCGCATATTCGGCCTGCACTTGGGGTTGATTACCGTTGTCTCAGGCATGGTGCCAATGCTTTTTGGTTACCTGTTCGAGCTTTATGACGGTTACTCCGCTGTGCTGACGAGCTGTCTGGTTTTCGCGATTGTTGGCCCGTCGATTTTGCTCTGGCTGAGGATGGAGCCGGCATATCGCGCCCGCCAACAGCAAACCGCCTGAGGCGACTGCCCAGGCTTTAACCATGACCGGCGGGTACAGCTGCCTTCATCGAAACGAGGAAATCAAATGAGTGACGAGGCAAAACAAGCTATCGAACGCTTCCTGCATGGCCAAGTGGAGTGCTGGAACAACGGCGACAAGGAAGGTTTTTTCGAGCATTACCGCAGCGTGACTCGTAGCGGTCTGAGCATTGAATTCGTGGGACGACCGCTGCCGACGGACTCTTGGGAAATCCTCGAAGGGATGTGGGCGCAGCAACAACCGCGCTGCCGCATCGAAGTCAGGGAAACCATCATTAACGGTGAAGAGGCCGCGTGCTACCACTACAACGCAATGCGTGACGGTAATGGTGGTATCGAAACCATTGAGCTGTACCGCTTCGACGGCGGCAGGCTGTGGGTGCGTTATTTCATCAAGAACTGATATCAGCCGTGTAGAGGCTGATGAGCAAGCAAGAGGCGGGATGCCGCCCCTTGTCTGTGTTTTTCCGCCAATTTTGTTCGGTTGGTTTCTGCGAACCCGATATTTAGGCTACATCCTTTTTGCGTAACGACCAGTACCCTTTTAGCAGCAGCAGCGGCAGGTACATAATCACGCGCAACCCTAGCAATCGAGCGGCTTGCCAGCAATCTTCCGGCTTGATCAGAAGGGTAGTGCTCATGGCGCCCATGACCTTGCCTTTGACTATCAATCGCTCGCCATCGCGGGAGATGGACTTGATGTCCATCATTTCCACGCCTTCTTTGCTGAATATCTTCATCGTTTAAAGCGCTCCCCGACGAGATTACCGCGTCTCAGCGGCGATGCGTTGTCTGTGCCTCGCAGACACGGTGCGCGTATCTGGCAGGAGTGATTAGTCGGCGACGGTTCATGCTTGGACCAGTTTGTCGAAATCATAGTCATATTCTTCCAGCAATACGCGTGCGACGTTGCGGCCGGATGCTGCGGTTACTCCGCCGCCCGGGTGTGTACTGGCGCCTGCCATATAGAGTCCCTCGACCGGTGACTTGTACTGGGCATAGCCAGGGGCTGGTCGGTTGCCGGCGATCTGCCAGGAGTATGAGCCGAAGTGCAGGATGTCGGCGCCGATCATGGCGTTGTTGTGGCGTTCGATGTCCAGCGGAGTCATCCAGGAAAAGCCGAGGATGTTGTCGTCGTCCATGTTGGTGGTGAGCTTGCGCAGGTCGTCGAGGAAGGAGTGGGCCACCTCTTTTCCGATGTCGTCCCAGCGCTGGGCACCTCCCTTGAGGTTGTAGGGGCAGAAGGCGTACATGTTGAGCACGCGACTGCCTTCAGGGGCGCGGGTCTTGTCGTAGGTGTCCTGGGTCACGTACGCGATGAAGTCGCGGCGCGGGATACCGTACTCCAGATCGCGGAAGGCCCGGGCGAACTCCTCTGGGTCGGAATGCGAGCGCTCCACCCAGAAGAAATCGTCCACCGCCGGGCCGACCTTGTAGCGCGGTGCCTCGCGCAGGGCGACGTGCATGTTGAACGGCTGGAAGCTGCTGTGCTTGAGGGTGCGGATTCGCTGCTCGAAGCCTTCGGGTAATTCGCAGCCGGGCACCATGTCGGGGAACACCTGCTTTGCGTGCAGCGTGGAGATCACCCCCTGGCGGGCCAGGATCTCCTCGCCGCTCTCAAGGATTACGCCAATGACTTTGCCGCCCTCGATCTTAAATTGCTTGACCGGTGCTTCGGTCCGCACTTCGCCGCCATGATGCTCCAGGCACGCGCGCAGGGCATCGGCAAAGGCGCCGGAGCCGCCGACCGGGATGCCTACACCATAGCGGTGCATCAGCGGCAGGATGATGTAAAAGCCGAAGCCGGTACCGTTATCGAACGGATTCATCATCGCCTCGGAGGCATAGCGGGCCAGGGCGATCTTGACCTTGTCGTTCTCGAACCATTCACTGATGTAGTCCCATGCGCTCATCGCCTGGGTGCGCATCAGTTCCTGGCCAACGAGGCTCTGCTCCATCATCAACGCCTGGTGCGAGGCGCTGGGCGGCGTATTGAACATGCCCATGACAAGCATGTCGAGGTTCTGAAATACCTGATGGTTGAAGCGACGATAGGCGTCGGCGTCGCGCTCGGAGAACTTGGCGATAGCCTGGCAGGTACGCTCCAGGTCGGTATAGAACTCCAAAGTGCTGCCGTCGTCGTAAAAGATCGCGGTCATCTTGTCGGGATTGATGTATGTAAGGCCGAACTTGGCTTTCAGTTCCAGTTCGTCGTTGCGCAGCAGCGGATTGGCTTGCAGCAGCGTATGTGCCACCGAGCAGACATCATGTTTGAAGCCGGGCACAGTCAGTTCGCGGGTCATGACCCCGCCGCCGACCTTGTCATTCTTTTCCACCACGCACACGCTGCGCCCGGCCTTGGCCAGATAGCAGGCGGCGACCAGGCCGTTGTGGCCACCACCGGCGATGACGATGTCGTAGGTCTTGCTCATCTTCTTGTCCTTTTTCTGTCGATGTTGGTGTTGGATTCGCGCGCTCAGTCGTCGGGGTAGCGCTCCACGGGCATGACGCTGGGGCCAAGGATCGGTCCGACCCGCTCATGGCCCCAGACGCTCAGGTGCTCGGGGTTCAGCTCAAAGCCGTCGTGGTGCCAGGGCTGCAGTTCGTGGATGCACTCCACGGCGAAGCCGGACGGGCTGAAGTGGTAGAAGGAAACGTGCGGATCCTGGCTGTGCTGGCCGAGGGTCATCTGCATCGGCAGCTCGCGTTTGCGCACGATGTCGTAGGTTTCGCCGAGGTCGCGCAGGCTTCTGACAAACAGCCCGATGTGTTGCACGCCTTTCATGCCGGGAGCGTGGCCGAAGGCGATGTCATGGCTGGTCTTGTCGTTGAGCTTGGCGCGGAAGAAGCCGGTGCGGCCCTTGCCGGCGCCGGCGCCGTACCAGTGAAAGCCCATCAGGTCGATGAAGAAGGCTTCCAGTTCCGGGCCGTAATCCGGAGTCATCAGGACGATGTGGCCTACGCCGCGCTCGCCGGCGATGAAGCCGCCGTGCGGACGGCCGGGGACGAACGAGCGGGGCGTCCATTTCTGCGCGTAGAACAGTTCATGGCGGTAGCCCGCCGGACAGCGGAACCGCACCAGCTCGCGCACGCCGCGTATCTCGCAGAGGGCGGCGTTACCCACCTCTAGGGCCACGCCGGCGTCGCAGAAGCGCGCCACCGCCGCGTCGAAGGCTTGTCGCCCGCGCGCTTCCCAGCCGATGTAGGCGATGCGGTCGACGGGGCCGGGGTGGAAGGCAATGCGGTGGCGGCGGTCGTCGCTGCGCAGGTACAGGGAGTCGGGGTCGCCCGCCGGGGCGTTGCCCAGCCCCAGGGCAAGTACCTGCGGTGCGTACTCGTGCCAGGCGTCCAGGTTCGGGCTTTCGAAGCCCAGGTAGCCAATGCCGATGATGTCCATGCTGGCCTCGTGTCGTTGTCTTGAGCCGTCCCCTCCCAGCCTGCCCGGGAGGGCGCCTTGGCCTTTCCTACAACGCGGTCTGGGCGTCCGCCTGGGCGAACATCGCGTTGATGTCACCGGAGGTCACCGGCTTGCCTTTCTCGCGCTTGGGCGCAGCCCCGCCCATGCCCAATGCGGGCTCGATATTGACGTGCGTGGCCTGGGCGCGCAGCGCGCCGACCGTGCAGTTGTCCCGTCCGAGCAGGGAGAACGGGTCGTAGGAGAACTCACGCATGGCGTTGAGGTGGGTGACCTTGTGGATGGTCGCCTCGGGGAGCTTGCGCAGGCTTTCCCAAGCCACTTCCGGCGAATACGGCCAGGTGCAGTCGGAGTGTGGGTAGTCGCATTCCCAGGTAACCATGTCCTCGCCCACGTCCGGCAGGTTGCGCAAGCCGAAATCGTCTTCGATGAAGCAGGTGATGATGTGCTTGCGGAAGATATCGCTGGGCTTCTTGCCGCCGAAATCGGCATTGGTCCAAGCGTGGTGATGGCGGTGGGTGAAGTCGGCGCGTTCCAGCAGATAGGGAATCCAGCCGATGCCGCCTTCGGACAGGGCCATGCGCAGGTCCGGGAACTTGTTCCACATCGGCGCCCAAATCCAATCGGCCGCCGAGTTAGCGATGGAGATCGGCATGGAGGTGATCCAGGCGTCGATCGGCGACAGGTCGGAGGCGTGCTCGGCCTTGATGCCGGTGCCGATGTGGCAGCAGATCACCACCTGGTTATCGGCGCAGGCCCTCCACAGCGGATCCCAATAGTCGCTGTGAATCGAAGGGAAACCGTGCAGCACTGGATTGTCAGACAACGACAATGCATGTACACCAAGCTTCGCCATGCGCTGGACTTCGGCCGCGGCGGCCTGCATATCCCACCATGGCACCAGCATCAGCGGAATGAAGCGGCCCGGTGCGAAGTTGCACCAGTCGTGCAGATGCCAGTCGTTGTAAGCCTGGATCGCGGCCAGGGACACGGCGCGGTCTGGATGGTTCTGAAAGCGCTGGCCGGCGAAGCCGGGAAAGGTCGGAAAGCAGATCGAGCCGAGGATGCCGTTTGCGCTCATGTCGTCGACCCGGGCCTTGATGTCCCATGTGCCGCGGCGCATGTGCTCGTAGCCCAGCGGTTCCATGCCGTACTCCTCCTTGGGCCGGCCCACTACCGAGTTGAGGCCCATGTAGCCGGTGGCCTGGCCTTCAAATACCCAGACGTCGCGGCCGCCGTGCTGCTCGACATGCGGCTGACGCCCCTTGAAGCGCTCCGGCATGTGGCGGTCGAAGGCCCCGGCCGGTTCGATGGCGTGGTCGTCTACGCTGACGAGGATCATGTCTTCGAGTTTCATGCTTGTTGTTCTCCGTGGTTGGCCGCAGCGGCTGCAGCCTTAACCCCAGTCGGGCCGATCAAAGAAAAATGCCAAGGTTCGGGGTGCCGATCACCGCCTGATCTAGCAGGATTTCGCGCCGCGCCAGTTTCAGCTGGCCGTTCTCGCGGCGCAGGATGTCGTGGCGTTCGCAGGGGATCAGGTCGAAGTCGTCGAAGTCGAAGCGGCTGCGGGTCACCAGCAGGTAGCTCAGCACTTTGTATTCGTCGGCCTTGTCGGTGCCGAACACGCGGACGTTGCTGACCAGGCGCCTGGTGCGCGAGGGCGGGTCCTCGCCCCAGGCGCTGCGGGTGTCGGTGATGCGCATGATGCGCACCATCAACGAACCATGACTCTCGTGCAGATGCTGGACGTTGCGCACTACGGTCTGCTGTTGCTGGCGGTTGGGACGGGTGAGGCGCAGCGGTGCGTTGTACTCGATATCCAGAGTCAGGATTTCGCTCCACTGCTTGAGTTGCAGGGTGTCCAGCAGCTCCGCTTCGTCGTAAAGAAAGTCGACGATTTCGCTATGGAGGGGGCTGCCGCTGGCGATGCGCTTGCTGCGATCGGTTGACGGTAGGGGTGTGGGGGCAAGCAGGGTTTGTAAATCGTTCATGGCGATCTCCGTGAGGCTGTGCGTGCAGTCGGCCGCGCTGCGCAGCCGGACAGGGTGTACGAGGATGGGGGCGGTCAAGCCGTCATCAACGCGTGCCAGTATTTCCACCACTGCCACTGAGTATCGTCCTTGGTGAAACCCTCGCCGACATGACCGGGGCCGGGCCAGTCGGCGGGCTTGGCGTCGTCTTCGTACAAGGCCTGATACTTGAGGGTGATGTCCTCGCTCATCGCTCCCTTGGCCGCCAGCGTCATATGTGGCCAGGTGTCGGAGTCGTCCTGTTCGACCATGCCGGAGGTGCCGAGCAACTGGATCGATTGGCGCAGCATGCGTGCCTTGATTTCCGGCGGGGTATCCTTCTCGGCGAGGATCCAATTGACGAATTCCAGCTTGTCCGGCCCTTTGGGGATATAGGCGTGCAGAGCCATGGCGCCGAGCACGGTGCCGTCCGGCTGCGGCAGGTAGATGAACTCGAACAGGCCATTAGGGAAGAAGTTGCCCACCTGCGGCGGACGCCAGCTCATGACGTGCAGTTGCTCCGGGCTGAAGCGCTCGAGCAGCTCCGGCACCATTTCTCGGGTGATGCCCGGTGGTGGCAGCAGGGTGAGTTTTTCCTCGGCGCTCATGGTGGACGGATCGCGTCCGGTGAGGCGCTGGATCTTGCGGTCCAGTTCGATGCAGCGCATGGTGTGGCCATGTTCGGTCCAGACTTCGACGCCGTACATTTCCGGGCTGAGGTCGCCTCCCTTGCCTTCGGCATCCGGTTTCTTCGCGTAGGGGCCGACCTCGCCCAGCCAGCGGTGCAGGGTCAGGGTGTGGAAACCGTCCGACGCGGATTGCTCGCAGGCGGTTTTCCAGTTGGCGCGAATGATGAAACGCTGCGGTGGGCCGAGCACTTCCATGCCAGCGGTGGTGCGGCACCAGAGAGTATCGAAATACCATTTGGCATCGCCCAGGAAATCCTCGAAGGACGGGCCGTCAATGCTCCAAGTGGCGAAAATCAAGCCACCGTAGATCGACACGCGGGCCTTGTGCAGGCCGAGCTCGGCCTTCGTGCGCATTTTGCCATGCATGCACTCTTTCTCCATCGGCGCGGCGATGAAATCGCCGTTGGGCCTGAAGGTCCAGCCGTGGTAGATGCACACATGGGCAGCGGCGTTGCCCCCATCGACCGTAGAAATCTTCATACCTCGGTGCGGACAGACATTCAGGGAAACGTGGATCTGCTCGTCACCGGCGCGGGCGACAATCACCGAATCGGAACCCATGTCCCGGACGATGAAGTCTCCTTTATTTGGTATCTCGGTTTCGTGGCCGAGAAAAACCCAGGTTTTGGCAAAGATCTTTTTCATTTCCAGGGCATAAAGCTCGGGGTCGGACAGTGTCCGCATCTTCACTTCATGAGTTTCCATGTCGATGAGGTCAGACACTGCAGTCCCGTCACTCAAGACCGGATTCGTGTTGGTAGCCATTGCGCTCTCCATCCATTGTTATTATTTCGTTGCACAGAAAACGAATAAATGTGCAGCGTGGTGCCGAGTATCCACGTGATTTCCTCTCGGCAATTGACATGGATCAATAGATGGATGCGTCGCGATATGTGCTCGCCTATCGCGTTTTTTTGCCGCTTTCATAACCATTTATTGAGCATGGCGGTGACTGCGACAAAAACGCTGAGTAATAGACCTATGTCTGTCCGATCTAAGAACAAGGAGCTCGCGTAGCGTCTAGCTCGGGCCGTATGCGTTATTTTTTTAAAGTAAGACAGATTCCGATTTTGTGTATTTAATAGGGTTGGCTACATTGGAATGAGGCCAAACGACAAGGCGAAGCTGATGCATCTTGGGCTCAACGGAAAGGTGGCGTTGATAACCGGCGGCACGACGGGGATTGGATTGGCAGGGGCGCTGGCTTTGGCGGCAGAGGGCGCAAAGGTTGTGGTGTCCGGAAGGCGTACAAGGGAGGGTGAACAAGCTGTTATTACGATTCGCGAGGCAGGCGGGCTAGCCGAGTTCGTCCAGGCTGACGTCAGCCGGGCCGTCGAAGTACAGAGGCTGGTCGAGCAAACGGTGGGATTTTGGGGGGCAGCTGGATATGCTGATCAATAGCGCTGGCATCGAGGGGACGCCGTTCGTCCCGCTCGCCGATTACTCCGAGGATGACTGGGATCGGGTATTGGACATCAATCTTAAAGGCACCTGGCTCTGTATGAAATACGCGACACCCCACCTGCTTCGGCAGCAGGGCGCGAGCATCGTCAATGTTTCATCGATCGGCGGCGTCAACGGTGGGTCTCTCGGAGTGGCTTACCATGCCAGTAAACACGGCGTTTTGGGCGTGACTCGCGCAGCTGCCATTGAATATGGCTCCCAAGGTCTGCGCATAAACGCGGTTGCACCAGGTGTATTTGCCACGGAGATGTCCGAACGTTTGTTCAGCGAGGATAAACATGAGACGGTTGCCCAGACTAACCCGATGAAGCGCTGGGGCCGGCTGGAAGAAATCGCCGCCGCAATTGCCTGGCTTTGTTCGCCTGCGGCCGGCTACGTCAACGGACACACACTCGCTGTAGATGGCGGTTTTCTCATTCAATGAGGCGCGCCATTCAGCGCACCGGTTGAAGGTTGTACGTGTCGCCTGCGAAGAGACAACACCAGAATAAACCCGACAGCCGAAAGCAGCGCCGCGCCGAGGAAAACCTCAGCAAGGCCCAGGCTGGCTGCAGCGAGCCCCATCAAGGGGCCGGCTAACCCGACCGCCAGATCGAAGAACAGCGAAAGTGCGCTTAATGCGGAGTTGCGATTGGCGTCTGGCGTACGCGCCAGCGTTTCTACCGCAAGTCCGGGGTACACCCAGGACACTCCCATGCCAGTCAGCGAGGCTCCGAAAATCGCTATCTCGGGTGAGGGGGCCAGCCAGATGAGCAGCAGTCCGAGGCCCTGTACCAACAGGCACACTGTAACCACTGGATAGCCACCGAAACGTACCACTACGTTGGGCGTGACAAGCCTGGCGACGATGAAAGCGGCGCCGAAGCCGGTCAGACACCAGGCGGCATTGGCCCAGCCGAGGCTGTCGAAATACAAAGCTATGAAGGCGGTCAGACTGCCAAAGCCGGCTGAACTGCACGCCAATGCCAAACCGTTGGGCACCACCGACCAGAATACGTCGAAAAAGGGCAGCCGTTCGCCGCGCAACAGCGGCGATGAACGCCTGACCATCGCAAGAACCAACGACAACAGACCGAGCAAGACGATGCACAGGCCGAGGCTGGCTAGACTGAACTGATCGCTGATCAGCACGCCCAAGGGCGCACCGACGGCGATACCGCCATAAGCGGCAATGCCGTTCCAGGACATCACCCGTGCGGTATGCGCCTTGCCATGCAAGCCGATGGCCCAAGTACAGCAGGGCGTGGAAATCATGGCTGAAGCGATGCCCTGAATTATGCGTGCGCCAATCAGGATCGAGACGCTGAGCCAGGGCGAGGCGTACATGACAATCGCCAGCGTGGTCAGTACGCCGCAGACTGCAAGGCCGGCCAGCCCGACGATGACAGCCCATTTCGCGCCGAAGCGATCGGCCAGCACGCCGGCCAATGGTCGTGACAGCAGGGTCGACACGTACTGCGTGCCAATGACGATGCCTGCCAAGACAGTGCCAAACCCAAGGTCGTTGAGAACGAAGCTGGGTAATACGGCCAGCGGTAATCCATTGGCCACATAAGACATGAAGTTGAAGCAGACGATGAAGATGATCGACAACGTGAGCCGGGTGGGATGTGTGGTTCCGGTATCCAAACAGCTAGCTCCTGAGGCGGACGACGCAGGCTTATGCCCCGAGAGAAGGAAAGAGATACCGAGCGGACCCGTCGGTTCGCTGGATCGTGCGGGCTCCGTTTCGCCTAGAAAACACCGTCGGATGAAGCGGACAGATCACGCCATTGCTCGATTTGTTCTTTCATTTTGTCGAGCTTGCTGGTGATCGCTTGGTAGGCGTCGGACCCCGCGACGTAGCGGAGCGGCGGCGTTTCCATATTCGCGATTTGCACAAGCGCTTCACCCAGTTTGGCGGGATTGCCTGTCTGTCGATGGTTGTTGGCGGCTGAGCCTGCTCTGATCTTCGCGGTAAACGTTGCGTAGTCCTCAAGCCCATTGGCGCCGAACACCGCAGAGCTTGGATCGAGAAAATCCGTACGGAACACGCCGGGCTCAACCAGCGTAACCGTGATGCCGAATTGGCTGACTTCCTGAGCCAGCGACTCGGAAAATCCTTCTACGGCGAATTTGGAAGCGCAGTACAGCGCGGCGCCGCCCATGGCTACCACGCCGGCCACCGACGAGACATTGAAAATATGGCCGCTGCGCTGTTTGCGCATGATCGGCAAGGCCGCTCGGCATAGGTTGAACACGCCAAACACATTGGTGGCGAACTGTCGCTCGGCATCGCTGGGCGTATTTTCTTCGAACGCGGCGAGTTGCCCATAGCCGGCATTGTTGACCAGCACATCGATGCGTCCGAAACGAGTGATGGCAGTCTCAACCGCCGCTACCGCCTGGTCTTCTCGGGTAACGTCGAGCTCCACGGCAAGCGTTTGTTCGGGAGCTTGCGCGACGAACTGATCCAGCTGTTCGAGCCGGCGGGCGCTGATCACTACATTATCGCCAGCGGCGAGCGCTGCCTGAGCAATCGCCGCGCCGAGGCCGCGAGAAGCCCCGGTAATGAACCAGGTTCTGCTCATTTCATATTCCTTGAGGTGGTGGTCAGTGCCTGATTGTCATCGACGTTCAGTCGCGGTTGGCCGCTTCCCAGGCTTTCAGATCGAAGCCCTCGGCAGCTGCTGTCTGGGGAGTGAGCCTGGGCGGGCGGGCGAGAATCTTGCGTGCCGCCATGTGATCGCCCATGCGATTACAGGACTCCACAGCAACCAGATGCTGATTGCGGAAACACAGCACCGATACTTCACGCGACTCGACCGAGCCTAGCACCACGGTACTGTCGTAGCCGGTCGAGAGCCCAGCGATCTGCAACTTGAGGTTGCCCTGATCTGTCCAGAACCACGGCAAGGCGGAGTAGGGCGCGGGCTTGCCCATCAGCCGCGCCGCAATGCAGCGGCCCTGATCGACGGCGTTCTGCACCGATTCAAGCCGGGTTGGCTGCTCATCGTTATACAGGCAGGGGAAGCAAGCGGCATCGCCAAGGGCGGAAATCTGTGGATCCACGGTGAGCAGGCTAGCGTCGACCTTGATGCCGTTTTCGATCTGCAAGCCTGCTTCGGTCGCCAGTTGTACGTTGGGGATCACGCCGATGCCGAAGACCACGAGGTCGGCCGGCAGCGTACGGCCATCAGAGGTTTCCACTGCGCATACCCGCCCGTTTTCGCCAATGACGCGCGCGAGACCCTGACGAAAGTCGAAATGGACGCCCCAATGTTCATGCGCATCCCTGAATAGCTCCGACATTTCTCGCGACAGTGCGCGGGCCATGGGGCGATCACCCAGTTCCAGCACATGCACGGTAGCGCCAAGCGCTGCTGCGACTGCTGCGAATTCGAGGCCGATAAAGCCGGCGCCAACCACGACGACATTTCGCGCTTCCTTTACCAACGGCGCCAGCACATCAGCATCGGCCTTGGCCTTGATGCCGAAAACACCTTCCAGTTCGGCACCCGGAACGGGCAGCGGACGATTGTGCGCGCCGGTGGCAAGCACCAGATGGTCGTAGGTGGCAACGGCGCCGGAAGCGAGCAATACCCTGCGGTTCAAACGGTCTATCGCCGTGGCCTGGTCATGCAACAGCTCGATACGTTGAGTCTCGAAGAATTCGGCAGGACGGAAGAGCAGACTCGTCTCGGTAATCTTGCCGAGCAGGTAGGCCTTGGACAGCGGCGGCCGCTGATAGGGCAGGCCAGGCTCATCGCCGATCAGGGTGATTTTTCCGTCATAGCCTTCCTGGCGCAGCGAAGCAGCTACCTGAAAGCCGGCGTGGCCAGCACCGATGATCACTACCGAGGCGAGAGACATAGGACCTCCTTGAATTACGCCAGCGTGCGGCGCTTAGAATTGGGACTCGGGCAGGTGGATAACCAACCCGTCCATGGCTTCGCTGATCACCAGCTGACAGGTCAACCGGCTGTTGTCGCGCCGCTCGAACGCATAGTCCAGCATGTCCGACTCCATACCTTCGGCGGCGGGAAGTCTTTCCATCCACGCTTCTTCGACATACGCGTGGCAGGTCGCGCATGCGCAGGCTCCACCGCAGTCCGCCGGAATTCCAGGGACCGACGCAAAGGTTGCGGCTTGCATCACCGACTGGCCGATGTCACCGATAACCTGATGCTGTGTGCCGTTGTGTTCGATAAAGGTCAAGGTAGGCATGGTCTGCTCCGTTTTTATTTGGGTCAGGGATGGGCGAGCATGGGAGACGCGGCAAAGCGCGGTGTTCGACCCAATGTAAGCAGCAACAGCGGGCCAACGACGCAGCAGGCCGCTGAATAGAACAGCATGGCGTTGTAGTTTCCGGTAGTGCTCAGCATGTAGGCGAATAGCAACGGGGCGAGCGCTGAGGCCACGGTATTCAAGCCTTGATGCACGCCGAACAGCCGGCCGTATTCGCGCAGCCCGAAATAGCGTGCGATCAGGAATGCGGCAATATCGAACTCCGCCCCGGCGCCAAAACCGACGAGCACGGCGGCCAGCAGCAGTGAAGAAAACTCTCCCGTTCCGCTGAGATAGATCGCACATCCTATGGCTGGAAGCGCCAGGCTGATCGCCGATATCGCAGGCGGCCACACGCGGTCAAGCAAATAACCGATCAGCATGCGACCGAAAATGAGCGAAAAGCCAAAGCCGCTAAAAATAAGGTTGGCATCGCTTGCCGACAATCCTCTGGATTGCAGCATCGGGACTGTGCTGGTGACCATGCCCACGATCGAAGAAATCACCAGGCCGAGCGCGAGGTTGCAGGTCCAGAACTTTCGCGAGGCCATGCCTTCGCGGAAGGACATGCCGGGCAGTTTCTGTAGATCGGCTGCTCTGTCCGACTGGATCCCTGCAGCGCCCGGAACCTTAAACCACAGCAAGATGAGCGGAAGCAGTACCAGTAGATTGAGCAAAGCGAGAATCACGAACGCGGCGCGCCAGTCCCATTGGCCAATCCCCCAGGCCATCAATGGAGGTATGGTTGCGGCGGTGATGCCTGTGCCGGACAACCCGATCGCCAGCGCCAGCCCACGGTTGCGGTCGTACCAGAGGCTGAGCAGTTGGGTCCAGGTGACTGCCAGCGCACCCATGCCAAGAATGGGGAGCACGGCGAAAGCGAAATACAGCGACCAGATAGATCCATTCAGCAATGTGGTTGCCAGGTAACCGAGGGAGAGCAGCAGCAGGGAAACGACGGTGACCCGCTTCATGCCGTAGCGAAGGTTGAACCAGCCGACCAACTGCAGCGAAATGACCGCGCCACCGAACAGAAAGGTGATGCTTGCTTGCAGCTCACTCTTGCTCCAGCCAAAGGCGTCGCCCAGCGGTACGACGAGGGTACCGAAGCCATAGAGAAGTGCCGCGTTGATACTGATAGCGACGCCCGCCACGGCGAGAATCAGGATTTTCCAGCTCTGGCGAAATTCGAGGGTATCGATCGCCACTTCGCTCTTCGAAGAGGGCATGGTTTGGCTTCCTTATAGATATTGTTGAGCCAAGCGAAACGCGTAGTGCTGTTGAATTCTTAATGTGAAATCAAATACTGTATTGAGAATAAAGCGACTGTGGCAGCCTGTCTAGCCATAGGGCCTCAAACATATAACAACAAGATGGGGATCATCATGCCAACCCTGGGCCGCTTCACAATCGGAGCGAAGCTCCTGCTGCTCCCGCTTTTTTTTATCGTCTCGCTGGTCGTCCTCTCGGGCGTCGCTTATCAGGGGCTGGAAAGGCAGCAGGCCGTGATAGATGAAATAGACCAGTTGCGGTTTCAACAATATAAGCGGGTTCTTGAAACGTCTGCGGCTTCCCAGACGGCGATGATCAACGCGTACGCCATGGTGGTCCGAATTCTCGAGTCCAATGGGCAGGCTTCAAGCGAGGAGCTGGAGGTCTATCTGGAAGAGATGGATTTGAGTTCCGCCGAGATGCTAAGCCTGCTCGACAACGCGGCGAAAGAAACACGACTTGTCGAGGATGAGCAGACTGCTTACCAGACCGTGCGGGAACAAGCGGCGATTTATGCGCGCGGTTTGGCGGACATGAAACAGGCAGCCCTAAGCTACCCACCGCAAGCGGTATCGCTTCTTGGCATTGTACGTTCGGATTTCAACAGTCTTTCCGGGCAGTTCAGCCGCTTGCTGACCCTGCAGGAAGAGCTCACCTCCGCTGCGTTTACCGGCGCCAGCGACCGGGTGAAAACCGTAGTGGAAGTGCTCGTCGGCGTGCTGTTAGCTGCAATAGCGGTGTCCTTGCTGGCGAGCGTCATGTTGCGGGGCCAGATTGTCCGATCCATCCGTGTAATCGAGCGCGCGTCGATCAAGCTGCGCGATGGCGATCTGACTCAGCGTGTACGAATCATCGGTCGTGACGAAATCGCCCATACAGGCCAAGCGTTCAACGAGCTGATCGAGAGCTTTCAGCAGGCGTTGCGGCGCGTGGCGGGCGTGGCGGCAGCAGTGGGGGCTTCGGCGGAGGAGCTGGTTGTGACATCGACGCAGGTCGCGCAGAGTTCGGCCAGTCAATCCTCCGCAGTGACGCAGGTATCCGCTACGGTCGAGCAAATGAGCGCTGGCATCGCCTCGATATCGTCCCATGCCCAGAAACTGCGCAGTTCCGCCGATGCCAGCCAGAAGGGGGCCGAGGCGGGGCACTCGACACTGACGCGACTGCTTGGAGAAATAGAAAGCGTGCGCCAGGCCTTCGCCGCCATCCGCGTTTCGGTGGGTGATTTCGTAGAGAGCACATCGGCAATCACTGCGAGCATCACGCAGGTAAAGGAATTGTCGGCTCAGACCAATCTTCTTGCTTTGAACGCGGCGATAGAGGCGGCGCGTGCAGGCGAGAGCGGGCGCGGCTTCAGCGTGGTTGCCGATGAGGTAAGGAATCTGGCGCAACGTTCCGCGCTGGCAGCGAATTCGATCAATGACCTCACCTTAAGGTTGGATGATCAGTCGGGAGTGGTCGACCAAGCGCTGCAAGCTGGTACGGTCGCGCTGGACGACAGCAGCAAGCTCCTCGTGGAACTTGAGAGCACGCTGCAACAGGCAGCTGTGCTAGTAGGGGATTCGACACGCGGCGTGGATGAGATTGCAAGGGCAGTCGAAACTCAAAGTGAAGGCGGGCGTGATATCGCCTCGAATGTTGAGCGCATAGCGCGCATGGCTGGCGAGGGTGATGCGATCACTCACAGCGTTGCAAGCGCTGTTGCGGGACTTCGCGAGCTTTCACAGGAACTGAACCTTGCGGTGAGCCGTTTCAGCTTCGAATCTGAAGCGGTGGAATGTTCAAAAAAATAATGTACAAAAAATCGATAAGTGTTCATTATCAGTGGTAGCTGGGCCTGATAAGGAGACAACAAATGAGTTCAGAAAAAGTACAATTCAAAGTGGTTGCCGACCGTGGCCGCTGCTGCGGATATGGTCTGTGCGCGTCAGTCTGCCCGAGCATCTACAAGCTCGATGCTGATGGCCTTGTGTATCTCGATAGCGACCTCGTTCCCGTAGAGCTCGAAGAAGAAGCCCGCGAGGGTGCAGCGGCTTGCCCCGCCGAAGCGATTTGGCTCGAAGAAATCAGATGAATGACGAATCGGCCTAGTCGCTGGTAATAGGACTAGGCGGATCGGGATATCGGGAGGACAGCAATGGTAGGTCGCTTACAGAACAAGGTTGCGCTGATCACCGGTACTGGCGGTGGGCAGGGTAGGGCAGCCGCGCTGCGTTTCGCTCAGGAAGGCGCCATTGTGGTGGGTTGTGACTTCAATGGGCCGGCGCACGAGGAAACCGCTGCGCTGATGCAGGAGCAGGGTTTGCGCTTATATGGCATGGCTCCGCTGGATCTTGGCGATCACGAACAGGCCAAGGCCTGGATCGACGCCGCCGTGGCCGAGCATGGTCGCATCGACATCCTTTATAACAACGCTTCGGCCGCGCGTTTTGGTGCGGTTAGCGAGATGTCAATCGAGGACTGGCACTACACCATCCGTAATGAACTGGATCTGCTGTTCTACACCACCAAATACGCTTGGCGTCATCTTGCCGAGCAGCGTGGCGTGATTATCAATATTTCATCCACTGCAGCGTGGGGCGGCTCCAAGGTCGCCGGCATCTCGGCGCATTCGGCTGCCAAGGGTGCGGTGGTGTCCTTTACCCGCCAGCTCGCGGTGGAAGGTGCGCCGGTTGGCATACGTGCTGTCAGCCTCAGCCCCGGATTCGTTGCGACGCCCGGTACCCGTGCATTTCTGGAGAATCCGGAAGCGCGTGCAGCGTTGCTAGATGGCGTGCTGATGGACCGTCCCGGTGAGCCTGAAGAGGTGGTCGCCATGGCGCTGTTTGTGGCTTCCAGCGAGGCCTCGTTCATTACCGGGTCGGATTTCGTCATAGACGGCGGGTTGCTCGCAATCTAGCAGCGCTCGTGCGGGCGCCGGTGGCGTCCGTGAACCTAGAACAACAAAGAGGTGAATTCTCGTGGATATCATCGGCATCGGTTACATGGGCTTCGAAACCACCAAACTCGATGAGTGGCGTGACTATGGCCCAAACGTCATGGGCTTCGGAATCGGCCGCAGCCCCGAGAGCGACCCCGATTCGCTTTATTTCAAGATCGACGATCGCCGCCATCGTTTTGCCTTCCACCCCGGTAAGGTCGACCGTCTCGCCTATATAGGCTGGGAAGCGATAGGGCGGATGGCCTTCGAGGATGCGTTGAAGAAATTCACCGCTGCCGGCGTTGAGTTCACCCGCGGCGACGCGGAGCTTTGCGAGAAGCGCGGCGTGCGCGAGCTGATCCGTTTTCGCGATCCGGTCGGCTATCAGCATGAACTTTTCTACGCACAAAAATGGACGCCACGCTCCTTCATGCCGGGGCGCTGCCATGGCGGCTTCGTTGCCAATGAGCGCGGTGCTGGGCACGTAGTGGTGATCACGCCGGAATACGGCCCCGAACTCGAGAATTTCCTGATCAACGTGATGGGCTTCAGCTGGTATGGCGCAGGCGCTGGCAAGGGTCGCACCGGCTTTTTCCGTTCCAAGCTGAACCATCACACCAGCCATGACATCGCATACGGGTTCGGGCCGGGGCGTATGGGTGTGCAGCATGTCGGCATCGTTGTCAGCAGCATCCGCGACGTTGGCGAGACCTATGACATCGTGCGTAAACGTGAGCTGCCAATGATGATGACGCTCGGCCAGCATGCCCAGGACCCGCACGTGTCCTTCTACCATTTCACGCCTTCGGGCTTCGCCATCGAGACCATTGCCGAGATCGAGCCGTGGCAGGGCGATCCGTTCGAACTCAATCCAGAAGTATTGAGCGTGTGGGGGCATGAAATGGTTGGCCCCATCCTCGGCCCGAGCGTGAAAACGCCTGAAGAGGTACTCGATCCGGATTTCTTGGCCAGCAAGCGCTGAGATGCGCATCGCGCGCGTGGAAGTTGCCGGCGAGGCCTTTTGGGCGTTGCTGGATGCCAACGGCCTTCGCTTGCGGGCCATTCGGGCGCCTTTCAGCGAATGGGCACCGTCGCTTGGCGCGGAAGGAGAAGCGGCGCTGGATCTCGACGCTGAGTGGATTCCTCTATCAGCGTGCCGCCTGCTACCGCCACTTCAGCTTGGCGGGCGGATTTTCGGCGTTGGGCTCAACTATCTGAGCCATCTCGAGCGGCTAGGTAGCAAAGCGCCGGCACATACCCTGGCGTATTCGATTCCGGAATCAGCTTTGGTTGGCGCGGGTGAAGACATTCAATTTCCAGCCGTGACGGGTGAGCTCGACTATGAAGTCGAGCTAGTCGCCGTGGTCGCCCGTCCTCTACTGGACGAGCCGCAGGCGAGCGCGTGCTTGCTCGGCTATACGGTTGGCAACGACATCAGTGCGCGAGATGCGGGCCGGCAGATCGGTCGTCTCGACCTGCTTACGCAAAAGGCCATGGATCGCACTACTCCGATAGGTCCCTGGATCGTTACTCTCGATGAGCTCGGTGGTCCCGGTCAGCCGGCACTGAATCTGCAACTGAGCGTTAATGGTGAACAGCGTCAGCAGGACAACACCGGAAACATGATTTTCCCGGTGGACGAGCTTCTGAATTACCTCGATGCACGAATAACGCTTCGCCCAGGGGATATGGTTTTTACTGGCTCGACGCATGGCGTGGCGCTGGAAACGGGCAACTTCCTAAAACCCGGCGATGCGATCGATGCCCGAATCGAGGGCGTTGGGCAACTGTGCAACCGCGTCGGTGAGCGGCGCGAGCTGCATGCTGCACGCAAGGTGGGCCGGCTTGGGCTGCCTGCGGGTGATGACGTTGTAGGCTAACTGGCGCCCGCCCTTTGCAGCCTTGTGTGAAGGAGCAGCAATGAAAGAGGGATCACCCTGGATTCCGTTCCGTCACCGAGTATTCCGAGGCCTCTGGTTTGCTGCTGCTGTCGTAAACCTGGCCATCTGGATGCAAACGGTCGGTGCGGCCTGGATCATGACGACGCTGTCGTCGTCACCGCTGATGGTCTCGCTGGTACAGACGGCGATGACGCTACCGGTCTTTTTGTTCGGCCTGCCAGGTGGAGTGATCGCCGATCTGGTGGATCGCCGCCGCTGGCTGATCGTAACGCAGGCGACGATGTTCGGCGCGGCCGCAGTCCTATGTCTGCTTGCCTACAGCGGCGAACTGGGTGCCTGGACGCTGCTTTTGCTGACCTTTGTTCTGGGTACTGGCAGCGCGTTGGGAATGTCCGCGTGGATGGTGACCATCGTCGATGTGTTGCCGCGAAGTGAGGTTCCGGCCGCAGTATCGCTGAATGGCATCGCGACCAATGCCGCTCGGGCATTGGGCCCGGCGATTGCCGGCGTGCTGATCGCATACTGGAACGCGGCATCGGTGTTTCTGGTGATTGCTCTGTGCATGACGGCCGTGATCCTGTTTATTCTCACCTTGAAATCGAGCCAGCAGGCGCATGACCTGCCGCCGGAAACCTTCAGCGGCGGCATGCGCAGCGGTTTGCGCTATATCCGGCACTCGTCAGTCCTGTTCAATGCGTTGAAGCAGGTGTTCGTGTTTACCAGTTGCGCCAGCGCACTATGGGCGCTGATGCCTCTGGTAGCCAAGGAAGAGCTCGACATGGACGCTGGCGGCTATGGCTTGCTCATGGCATTCATGGGCGGAGGGGCAGTGGTAGCTGCTCTCAATCTCACGAAGCTGTATCGCCGATTTACGTTGCGCACGCTCATTGCTGCAGGTGCGATCGCTTTTGCAGCTGCAACACTTGCTGCTGCCCTAACGCATAACCGTTACGTCGTGTGCGCGATGCTGATTTTCGCTGGCATGGGCTGGATGGCCGTGAATGCGACCATCTCCACGGTCGTGCAAACCTACGCGGCGAACTGGGTGCGTGCCCGGGTCGCTTCGGTGTACCTGCTAATGCTCATGGGGGCCATGGCGCTGGGCGGGGCTCTGTGGGGGGCGTTGGCAGAATATATCGGACTCAATAACGCGCTCATCATTTCTGCTGCGACTATTGTGTCGGGGCTTCTCATCACCCGTAACGGCACAATTGAGCTGGGTAACGAAGCTGATTTCGCTGAAGCGCAGCAGACTGACAAGCTGGTACTGGCACGCGATGTTTCTCATTCCGATGGTCCGGTGTCTGTGGAAATCAGCTACCGAGTCAATGATGCCGAACGCGACATTTTCGTCCGCACGGCCTATGCCGTCGGCCAATCCAGACGGCGAAACGGGGCACAGAACTGGCGACTTTACCGCGATCTGAGTGAAAAGAACCTTTACGTTGAGCGTTTTATCGTCGAGTCCTGGCTCGAATATTTGCGCCAGCGGGCTAGAGTCACCAAAGCTGACGAGTCTAGAGAAAATAGCTTGCAGCGATTCCGATGTGACACTTTGGCAACGCGCCGCTACATCTACCAAGCCCCTTCGGTAAACGATCAGTAATACCGCTTGGCATCCGTATGCTGAATTAGTTGCGGTGTTTTATTCTCAGTATAGAATGCAGATCTACAGCGAGCATGAGTTAGGGATCTGCATGAATAGCAACGAAATTTTAGACCTCGGTGAACAGCAGAAGGCCAACGGTGCCGTCCTTGTCAAACCGGTGGCCAATGCGATTCGTATCTTGCGGCATCTGAGCCAGGTCGGGACGCCAGAGCGCTCCGTTGATATCGCACGCCAGCTTTCAATCAATCCAAGCACATGCTTCAACATCCTGCGCACATTGGTCGCTGAAGACGTGGTGGATTTCAATCTCATGTCAAAGCGCTATTCGGCGGGGATAGGGCTGGCGCGTCTCGTTGAGCAGTTGGTCACCCAGGGGCAGCGGGTGCAGCTGGCGAAGCCGTTATTGCAAAGCTTGGCTGCGAGGCAGAGCATCACTGTCACGTTGTGGCGGCGCCTGGGTGCGGACCGCATTGTGATCGTCAGTTCCGCGGCGAGCCCCACGGACGTTCGAATCGATATGGCCGAAGGGCAACGTCTGCCGATGCTGATGGGTGCCAGCGGCAGATTGTTCGCTACGCAGATCGATCTCGACAGCCCCGAAATACGCGCGACCTACGACAGCATCCGCTGGGCTCGACCGTTGCCTTTCGATATGTACCGGGAAGAAGTACGCGAGGCTCAGAAGCGAGGCTGGGCAACAGACGATGGCCATTTTTCCGTGGGCATTCTTGCCGTTGCCGCGCCTGTTTTTTCCCCCGGCGGCAGTATCGACTTTACGGTTTCGGCAGTGATGTTCCGCGGTCAGCGTGATGAGGAGGGCATCGCCGAATTGGGCGATGCCCTCGTCGAATTCTGCAGCGAACTGACCAGCGTTCTCTTCTAGTAACTATTCCCGAACCAGCAAAAGGCTGCCGCCCAATGGGCCACCTCCAGCCGCCACTGCGCAGACTCTGTTCTCCGTAGTTTGTCGCCCCTCGGCTCGCCCCCATAGCTGCAGGCAGGCCTCATGCACATAGCCCAGGCCGTGGGTGCGGCCGCCGGAAAGCTGGCCGCCATTAGTATTGATAGGTAGCTCGCCGTCCAGCGCGATACGCTGGCCACCCTCGACGAACGTGCCGCTTTCGCCGGTCGGGCAGAACCCCAGGGCCTCCAGCCAGATCAAGGTGAGGATGGAAAAGCCGTCGTATAGCTGCGCGGAGTCGACATCCTGAGGGCGATAGTCGGTGCGGTCCCACATCATCCGACCTACGTCGAAAGCCGCCATCTGGGTGAGTGAGATCTGATCCCACGACCACGGCTGATTCAATGCCGCGCCAATGGATTCGATACGAATCGGCGTATTGCGTGTGTCGCGCGCAGTATCTCGCCGCGACAGTACGATTGCGGTGGATGCATCGCAATGTACGTCGCAATCGAACATACGCAGTGGAGTCGAGATCATCCGCGATGCCATGTAGTCGTCCATGGTCATTGGCGTTCGATAAAGTGCCTTGGGATTACGCATCGCATTTCGGCGACAGGTCAGGGCTATCTGAGCCAGCTGTTCGGGTCGTGTGCCGTACTCATGAAAATGGCGCTGCGCATAGAGCGCCATTAGGTTGATGCCGGACATTACGTTGAACGGCGTGAACCATTGCCAAGCGAAGCTGCTGTCGCGGCCCTGAGTCTTGTTGGTGAGCGCGCCAGCCTGCTTGTTCGACATGCGGGCCGATGCTTCGGTGATGGTGCGAAATACCAGCACGTGTTTGCACAGGCCTGCTTCGATGGCCATGGCTGCGTTGATCACGCCGGCAAGCGGGCCGGGGCCTTCATAGCCTGCACCGAACCAGTTTACGTTCAGGCCCAGTGTGCTTTTGAGCGCGCTGGGGCCAACGGGAGAAAAGGGGTCGCCGTTGTTGTTGTCCCCCGGCCAGCACGCGACACCGTCTATGTCGCTACGCTCCAGGCCTGCATCGGCGATGGCCTCCAGGCAGGCGTCCAGCGTCAGGCGCATGGCTGACAGCGATGATGGGCGGCCGACCTCGGACTGTCCGATGCCGGTGATGGCTACTTGTTTATCGTATCGACGATCGAACATTCATTGATCCCTTTCGAACATGGGCAGCCAGACATCTTCGACGTTCAGGAAGCTGACCCGGACCGGCATGTCGATATGCACCTGTTGCGGATCCATCCCGACAACGTTACTGACGAAGCGCAGACCCGACTGCTCGACCAACTCAATGATCGCTACGACGTACGGCACGTCGAGTTCGGCAGTCCATGGCTGGTAGTTAAGCGTGTAGCTCACCACTGTCCCTTTACCGGAGACTGAGCGTGGGCCGACCTCGAAGCTTGCACAGCGAGGACATATGGGTCCGGGAGGATGAAAGAACTGAGAACATGCTTTGCAATGGTGAATCAGCAATTCGCCGTGCCTGCCCCCCTGCCAGAAAGCGAGGGTATCGGCGTTCAGCGCAGGTAGTTTTCTAGGCATCGACATTTTCATCCAGGTGCGCGTCTTTCAGTAACGTTATCATTTGTACATAAAATCGAAAAGTGTCATATTTAGTTTCGGGTTGGTACTGCTTCAAGCGGTGCGTCGTGGAACAAAAACAAGAGGATTTCAGTATGTCCCAGTCATTGCAGGACAAGACCATTGTCGTCACAGGCGGCTTCGGCGTGCTTGGTAGAACCCTTGGCGATCTGCTCCTGGCCAGAGGTGCCCGCGTGGCGCTACTTGACCGCGCCGAGCCGTCCGGTTCGTTACCTGAAGCTGCACAACTGCATGCCATCGGCGGCGTTGACCTGACGTCCGTCGACGCGGCAGCGGAGGCATTGAACAGGGTAGTCGAGCATTTCGGGCGCATCGATGGATTGGTCAACGTAGCCGGCGGTTTCGCCTGGGAAACGCTTGAATCCGGAAGCCTCGATACCTGGGATCGCATGTATCAAATGAACGTGCGCACGGCGGTAGTAGCTTCCCAGGCGGCACTGCCCCATCTCACCGCGACTGGTTCGGGGCGGATCGTAAATGTCGGCGCATTGGCCGCACTCAAGGCTGGCATGGGTATGGGCGCCTATGCGGCGTCCAAGGCTGGCGTGGTTCGTCTGACCGAGGCGCTGGCAGAGGAGGTCAAGGATCGGGGCGTCACTGTCAATGCCGTGCTGCCAAGCATCATCGATACGCCGACCAATCGCGCCGACATGCCGGACGCCGATCCGAGCCGCTGGGTATCGCCAGCGGCTCTGGCATCGGTAATCGCGTTTCTCCTGTCGGATGACGCAGCCCCCGTAACCGGCGCCTGCCTGCCTGTGAGTGGTCGCGTATGAGACTCGTAACCTACACCGATGGCGCTGGCTTCGAGCGCGCCGGGGCATTGATCGAAAACGATGGACTGATTGTCGACCTGCAGATTGCCTATCGCAGCATGCAAGGTCGCGAGAGCCCCGAATTCGCCAGCGTTCTGGCGTTGATCGAAGGCGGCGAGCAGGTGCTCGAACACGCTCGGACGCTGATAGCCAAGGCGCCTTCCGCGGCTGTCATCGAACGCGCCACCGTCAAGCTGCGTGCGCCGATCCAGCCACCGCCGCAGATGCGTGACTGTTCATGCTTCGAGCTGCACCTGAAACAGAGTTTCGCCGCTGCCAGACGCGCGCGTGCCCTACGTACGCCGGACCCAGAAGCAACGCTGAAAGCGATGAACACGGGTGCCGATGACAGGGTAATCGAGACCTTTAATCGACAGCCGATCTATTACAAATGCAACCGCTTTGCAGTAGTCGGTATCGACGATGAGTTTCAATGGCCGAGCTTTAGCAAAGCATTGGATTTCGAGCTGGAATTCGGCTGCTACATCGGTAAGCGGGGCAAGGACATAAGCCGTGATACGGCCCGCTCGCACATCGTTGGCTACACCATATTTAATGACATGAGCGCGCGCGATGCCCAGGCGAAAGAAATGTCTGGAATGCTGGGTCCCGCCAAGAGCAAGGATTTTGATACGGCCAACATTATGGGCCCCTGCCTGGTCACCGCCGACGAGTTGGGCGATCCCTATGACCTGGACATGGTGGCGCGGGTGAATGGTGAAGAATGGGGGCGGGGCAACACCCGAGACATGCGCTGGCAGTTCGAAGATGTCATCGCTCATGTTTCACGTGCGGAAACCCTATACCCCGGTGAGTTTCTCGGTTCCGGCACCGTGGGCAATGGTTGCGGGCTGGAGCAGTTGCGGTATCTCAAACCAGGAGACCTGGTGGAGCTGGAAGTGCAGGGTATCGGCGTGCTGCGAACACGTGTCGGAACCGCCACGAAAGATGACTGAGGTAATTGCCTGTTTGGCTAGTTCGCCTTGATCAGTACCTCAAGTAAACCATGTCGGTTTATTTCAGCAGCAAGATGTCACATAAAGAACATGGGCATCTAGTATACATATTATCAAAAAGTGTCTTATATTTAGCTTGTCCTAATCGCCATCGGCGGCTATGCCCTATAAACAGGAGGCAATCATGCTAACAACAACGAGCCCCGTATTGTCCGACGGAACCAAGGTCTCGGATCTTATCTACCCAGCGACACGTGAAGTACAGATGCGCGTCCTGAGCGACCGGGAAATCTATGAGCTGGAGATGGAAAAGATCTTCGGCAAGATCTGGGTTCTCCTCGGCCACGAATCTGAAATCCCTAACTCCGGCGATTTCATCGTGCGCGACATGGGCTCGGATTCGGTGATTGCCGCCCGCGGTAAAGAGGGCGAGGTTTTCGTTTCGCTCAATGTTTGCCCGCATCGAGGAATGCGCATCAGTACCGCCGATTGCGGTAACACGCAGATACACAAGTGCATCTATCACGGTTGGGCGTTCCGGCCCAACGGTGATTTCATCGGCTCGCCAATCGAGCGTGAGTGCATGCATGGCAAGATGACGCCCAAGGAAGAACTGGGCTTGAAGAAGGCACGGGTAACTCTCTATGGCGGTCTGATCTTTGCGACCTGGAACGTCGACGGTCCGTCATTTGAGGACTTCCTCGGCGATGCCAAGTGGTATTACGACATGCTCTTCTGCCGCAGCGACAAGGGCATGGAGGTATTGGGCCCACCGCAGCGGTTCATCGTGAACGCCAACTGGAAAACCGCTGGCGAGCAGTCGGCTGCCGATGGCTTCCATACCCTGACCTTGCACCGCTGGCTGGGTGAAGTAGGCAACTACGCGAAGAAAGGTGAAGGCGAGGGCGAGGGTACCGACCTGAGTCCGGAAATGATCGGCGTCGAGATCAGCTCTCCACACGGCCATGCACTGCGTTGTATCGATCTGGCGCGCAAGATCAAGCGCCTGACAGGCCTGGACCCGGCGACCTTGTCGGTCGAGGAAAAACTGAACGCGCTGCCTCCCGCAGGTATGACGCGTGACATGGTCGAGCAGCTGGCGCGTAACCTCAGTGAAGATCAGCTTAGGGTGCTGACTAGCATGCCGCCGCAGGTAGGGGGCATGTTCCCGAACATTCTGTTTGGCTTCGTTTATATCCCGCAGCCGGATGGCAGCGTGGTCGGCTCTATGACGTTGCACGCCTATGTGCCTCAAGGTCCAGACAAGCTTGAGTTCGTCAACTGGATATTTGCAGAGAAGGATGCGCCACCAGAGCTTCGTGAAAAGATGCTCAAGCAGACCATCCAGCTGTTTGGTACATCCGGCATGGTCGAGCAAGACGACTCCGACACTTGGCCTCACATGACTCAGTCCGCCAAGGGCGCAATGGGTCGCAAGAGCACGCTCAAGTACCAAGCCTGTTTCGAAACCGGGGCGCCGGAAGGATGGCCAGGCCCAGGCATCGTCAATGAAGGCTTTACCAAAGACGATACTCAGTGGCACTGGTGGCAGTACTGGCATGAGCTGATGACCGCGTCGGACGAAAAATAAACGCTCGCTGGCCCGGGTCACGACAATAAAAAAGTAATGGAGATTTCCATGGCAGAAGTTCAACAACGCGGCGAGGACCAAATCCAGCCGGGCTCTCCGGTCGGTATTAAGCGTGTGCCGGTCGGGGCGGATATTTACAACCAGGTCGTGACCTTCCTCTATGAGGAAGCAACGCTACTGGATCAAATTCGTTTGCAGGAATGGGCAGCACGGCTTGATACCGATCTGATCTATACCGTGCCGCTGCGGCATACCCGCACCCAGTCCGAGCTGTCGGTGAGCATCGTGCGTAGCGTGCAGCATTACCACGACGACTATCGGTCGATCATGGGGCGTGTGCTGCGTCTCTCTGGCAAGAGCGCCTGGGCGGAAGACCCGCCATCGCGTACGCGGCGGTTGGTGACGAATGTGTTCGTCGAGGAAACCGCCACCCCTGGTGAGTATGTGGTGACCAGTTATCTGCTGCTGACGCGCAGCCGGTTCAAGGACCACCACGTCGACATCATCAGTGGTGAGCGTCGCGACGTGCTGCGTATGCACGAAGATGGTTTCAAGTTGGCGCGTCGCGAAGTCATTATCGACCAGGCCGTTCTGGGCACTCCAAACCTCGCTGTATTCCTCTGATGATGAGCCCGCATCTCTTTCGGGATGCGGGCCGTCTCATTGCAAAAGCTCGTCCTTCCCTATGAGCCACGGCTGTTCAGCCAATCCTGATCACTTGCGCACAGTTCTTCTTGGGACGATCCGAAATCCCACGTCGACCCCTTCATCCGTATGGCCTGTTCCGCCCGTTCGGGTTGTTGGCTATAGCAGAGGCCGCTCGGGGCTGCATGTGTCTGCCTATCCAGGTCACGTTCTCTTCCCAGCGAAATGAGCGTACAGCGGCGCAGTATCAAAGCAGCCTCCGCTTCCTCTTCCGATAAAGTTTGCAACGCCCAGCGCGCCATCCCCTCGCGTAGATTGACGCCGGCATAAGTCTCGGGAGCCTCGATAAGCGGACCATTTACGGACCAGTCCAGTTTCCAGTCCTGATCTCGCGTCAATCTCGCGATTGTTCGATTGTCGACCCGGCCAGGAATCTCGATATCGTAACGACGCCTGCGATTCTGACGGGCAGCTGCGGCAATCGCCAGCCCTGCCAGATCGAGTAGATGCGTGCACTGGTGCGTTGCGTCCGTCTGGCGGGTTACCGAGTGGGCGACCCGGCTGAGCGGCATGCCGACCAGGCGCTCAAGGGGTTCGGTTGCCTGCAGGCAGGCGGTATAGGGGTACCTTATCGCTTCGCCACCGACAGCAATCAGTGCGCCGGCTTGGTATTTCGCCCATACGCGGAAGTGGTGAAAGTCATCTTCGAGAGCCGCGCGAACTTCACCTTCGCCGTGTTCTTCGCTGGTCACTATGTCCACTCGGCGACGAAACGTACTCATCTAGTTATCCTTTTATTGCTGAATAATGCCCGATGATGCGGACAAGAGTATATTTGAACACTATAGTAAAAACTGTCTATCTAACAACAAGAAAGGAGGGGCTATGAAACTGCTACGAGAGCGTGTGGCGCTTATCACTGGCGCGGGCGGCGGTATAGGTCGAGGTGTGGCGTTGAGCTTCGCCAAGGCGGGCGCTGCGGTGGTAGTTGCAGAGCTGGACGAACAAAGCGGTACAGCCGTAGCGCAAGAGCTGAAAGCGTTGGGCGCCAGGGCGCTCTTTGTGAAGACTGATGTTTCCAGTAAAGAACACATCGAGGCGGCCATTCAGGCTGCCGTGGATGAGTTCGGCGGGCTCGATATCCTGGTGAACAACGCCTTCGCGCCTACGCCCAACGTTCTGCTTGAAGATAAGACCGATGAGATGCTGGCCCAAACGCTCAACTCCACAGTTTGGGCGGCCTGGTGGGCGATGAAAGCTGCGCTGCCTCACATGAAGGTGCGTGGAGGCGGAAAGATAGTCAACTTCTACTCCATCGACACCGAGATCGGTGCGTGGCTGCATGGCGATTACAACACCGCAAAATCAGCCATCGTCGGCTTGACCCGCAGCGCTGCCTCGGAGTGGGGGCGATTCAACATTTGCGTCAATGCCGTAGCGCCCACAGCCATGGGCGCTACCTTTCATAAGCTGGCGGCGGAAAACCCGGGGTTCGCTGAAATGTCGGCCTCGATGCGGCCATTGGGACGCTGTGGCGATCCGGAGGAGGACATTGGCCCGGTAGTCGTATTCCTGGCCTCGGAGATGTCGCGTTTCATTACTGGCGAGACCATTCACGTGGATGGCGGCCTGCACTTGCCGGGCTACAACTCACGCCCTAAAGACGTTCCAGTTCGGGAGTACTGAAACAATAGTGGGCGCAGCTCTTGCTGCGCCCACATGCCATTCCCATTCCTTAGCCCGCCTCGTTTTTTTGCGAGGTGGGAAAGGGGCTATGCCCAGCCCTTCGCAGCAGTCTCAGCGCTTGTCGACCTTGATATCCGTATCTTCCCAGTCCCAGGTCGAGGCTGTTTTACCTTCGTCCCGAAGGAGGTACTTCAACACTCGCCCCTGCGGATTTTTCGGCAGCGTCTCGCGGAATTCGATGTACCGTGGCAGTGCGTAGTAAGGCACCGAATCGGTAGCCCACCTGAATAGCTCTTCTGGCTGAAGTGTCGCGCCATCGTGCAATACCGCGGTTACCTTTACGTCATCTTCACCCTTGTCCGACGGAACGGCGTGTACCGCAACTTCGGAAATGTCCGGGTGCACGGCGAAGGCGGCCTCCATCTCGAAGCTGGAAATGTTCTCGCCACGCCTGCGCAGGTAGTCCTTTTTCCGGTCGACGAAATAGAAGAAGCCGTCGTCATCGAACTTGCCGATGTCGCCCGTGTGGAACCACATGTTGCGCATCAGCTTCAGGGTGTCCTCCGGGCGCTGCCAATAGCCTTGGAACATGATGTCCGGACGCAGCGGGCGTACCACAATCTCACCGGACGTGTTCGCCGGTACTTCACGATCTTCATCATCGACAATACGTACATCGAAGTCCGGGATGCGCTTGCCTGACGAGCCAGGCGCCGCATATTCGCCACCTGCAAGCGAGGTAATCACGCAGGCCTCGGTGAGACCGTAGCCATTACCGCCTACCAGCTTGGTGCCGAAGCGCTCACGCCATATTTTCTTGGTCTCCTCAGTATATGGATTGCCGCGAGCCGTATGGATTTGGCCATAACACCGCTTCATCGCGTCGTTTTCAGGCGCCTTTGCCAGCAGCCCGCCCATGCCACCGAGAATCGACGCAATGGTTGCACCTGAGCGTTCGACTTCCTGCCAAAAGTTGGAAACGGAGAAGCGCGGCAGTATCGCTGCCCGCGCGCCCACCAGAATGCTGGCGATAATCGACACGCACAGGGCATTCATATGAAACAGCGGCAGCGGCGTGATGGTTACGTCGTTCTCGTTCGCAGGTCCGGCCCGCAATTGCAGGCGCGCCAAGTTGCACATGAAGTTGTAGCTGATCATGCAGCCTTTCGATGGTCCCGTGGTTCCCGAGGTGTAGATGAGGCAGGAGAGATCGGATGGCTGAGGCTTGGTCTCGAAAGGCGTTTCGTCATGGCCGCGGAACTCATCCAGCGAAGCGACCGAAATAGCGCATTCAGGAAGCGATTCCAGCTGGCCACGGTAAAGAATGCTCTGTACCTCAGACAATTTCGATGCAAGCGGCACTATACGATCGAGATAGGCCGCCTCGCAGATCACCACCTTGGTATTGGTGTCGGCTATCTGGTGGCGCAAAAACTCGCCCTTCAAGGCGGTATTGATCGGCACGCTAACGGCGCGAAGCTTGTTGATCGCGAGCCATGTCACGACGGCGTCGATGTTGTTGTTCAGCATCGTCAGTACCGTTTCGCCTGCCTGCACACCCAGCGAAGCCAGCGAATGAGCCATTTTGGTGGAAAGTAGATCAGTTTCTCTGTATGTGTATAACTCACCACTAAAATCAAGCAGAACCTTGTCTGGATGCCGCGCCACAGCGCGCTCAAGCGCTGCGATAACAGTGTCTCTTTCGCCTACTGCCCAGGTGTCTGAATTTCCCGTGCCGCTCATGGCTCTTCTCCTTGTGGGGCGCTGCCAGTCGCTGGATCGCCTGATGTTATTTTGAAGGGAGAATTTGATTCTAAATACAAATTCGCGGAATGTCTTTAGGCAAAAGTTGAACAAATATAGATTATGTTGCCTATTTCATATGCTAGTGTTGCGTATCTTTCTTGTTATGAGCCCGTGCACCCATGCCAAAGCGCGCAAATCAGCTTGCTGAAGCAGCGTCACCTCCGTCGAAAAAAAAGACCGCACCCCGTGTGAAACCTGTGAGTGCCGTCAAGAAAAACGTTCGTCAGGGCATTGGCGTTTCATCATCTGGCGCCACGGTAAAACCCAACCGCCGGTCGGAAGAGACCATTTCCAATATCCTCGCGGCCACCGAAGAAGTCGTGCTGCGATCAGGTGCTGATCGCATTTCTATCCTTGACGTGTGCCAGGTCGCCGGTGTTTCCCGTGGGACGTTCTACCGATACTTCTCGTCGCAAGACGACCTGCTCGATACCTTTTCCAGACACAAGCGCGACAGTTTCCATACATCGCTGACCCAGGCGTTGGGAGATATCGCCGATCCGGATGCGCGGCTCAACGCGCTTATCGTCTATTTGGACAATTACCTCGAGCAAAGTCGCGCGCAACGTCTGCTGACGGTCGCGCCTGAATATGCGCTGGGGTTCTTCCGCCGAATTTTCCATGATTCCATTGTTCGTTTTCAGGATGTGCTCGACATCGTTTTCGATCAGTGGGACGAGCGCCTTGGCGTCAGGCTCGATCGCGAATTGATCAGCGAATTGATCATCCGCTATGTGATGAGCGAGACGCTGGTGTCCGAGTCGGCGAACCGTCGCATGCTTCCCGTCCGTGTGAAGAAGCTGATTGCGGCCCTGACAGTCGGATCGACTTCCCGCTCACGCCGCTAGTCTCTCCATCCCACCACACCTAAAGCAGAGCTCTCCTCCGAGAACTCTGCTTTTTTTTTGCGCACCATTTTTGCAGCCAGCATACGAATGGAGCCGCAATGCCGGCGAATACATACGTGTCTATAGGTGATGGCTTCTGTATGAGCCGCTCTAGAGCAGTGCTTTCGGCGTGTTCGTAAAAATAAATTGAACAGTTTTTTGATTTATGAACAGATTAATTTTATGCTCTGCCAATGGGGCCTGCAGACTGCAGTTTAGAAGCAGTTGCCCCCGGTTATACGGCGCAGCTGCACTGCGCTATACATAATTTCAAAAAGTGACAATTTCTGAGGTAATCGGACATGCTTATCGATCTTCACGCCCACGCTCCACACCCTGATTACTATGACCAGCATCCCCATTGGGGGCCTGCTTTTGAGTCGCAGCCCGATGGCGATATCAAATTGCGTGTTGGTGAGTGGATTCTTTCTCTAGGCGCACCAGAGCGTAAGAAAGCCTTGCGCGAGGCCCATGCCCGCGGCGAGACCTTGAACGTCGAAGAGTACATGGCCAAATGGCGCGACCCGAGCAACCGCCTCGCGGCCATGGATGCGGCTGGGCAGGATGCTCAGGTTCTGTCCGTTCCAAGTCATTGCTACATGTATTGGACCGAAGCCGAATTCGCGGTCCCGTTCGCTCGCAAGGTCAACGATGTGATGGCTGAGTATTGCTCGGCAGCGCCCAATCGGCTGATGTTCTGGGCGCACGCACCGCTGAACGTGCCCCATGAAGCAGCCAAGGAAATCCGCCGCGCCTGCAACGAACTGGGAGCAAAAGGCCTGAGCGCCGGTGGCTCGAACTTCGGTGGGCTGGAATATGACTCGCCAGAGCTGGACCCAGTTTGGGAAGCGTTGTGCGAAGTTGACTTGCCGATTTTCGTTCACGGCTACAACCAGTCCGTGACCTGGGGCAAGGACGCTAATACCGATCGGTATGAAACGACCGCGATCGTCGGCATGAACTACGACGAAACCAAATGCCTGTGGTATCTCATTAACGGCGGAGTGCTCGATCGCTTCCCGAATCTGAAGATCTACATCACCCACGGTGGCGGCTTCGTTCCTTATCAGCTGGGTCGGCTTGCCCAGACCAACCCGAACCTCGATGTTTTCCACAACAAAAAACCCTTCCTCGACTATCTGCCGAATTTCTATTTCGACGTGGAGCTTCACGAGCTTCCCATGCGTCAGGCCATGGTCGATGTGATCGGCGCGGATCGGGTGCTTTATGGATCGAACTTCGGTGGCAGCGACGCAGTCCGCCACGACCTGACCGAGGGGCTTCGCCTATCGGACGAAGATCTGCAGAAAATCCGCTGGAAGAACGCGTGCGAATTGCTGCGCCTCGATCCCGCTAAAGTCGGGAAGGTTGGTGTCTGATGAAGCTGGCGCGTTGTTCCCACAATGAGGGAGAACCCTTCTGGGCGGTAGTCGATATCCAACAGGACGAAGTCACTCCCATTGTCGGCCCGTTTTCCGAGTGGGCTCCTGCTATCGCTCAAGGCAAGGGAATCAGTGCGTTGCGTTTCCTGGGGCGGCCAGTGCCGCTTTCCCAGGTTCGCCTGTTACCGCCAATCGAGCCCGTTAATCGAGTGGTTGTCGCTGGGGCGAATTACACCAAGCACCTCGCCGAGGATTTTGGTCTCAGCGCGCCGGCACAGCCTGTGGCCTTTCTCAAGGCCTACGGTGCACTTATTGGAGCCCGCGATCCGATTCGCTTTCCGCCGCTGACCGACAAGCTCGATCACGAGGTCGAGCTGGTGGCAGTCATTGGTAGCAGCGAGATCGACCTGTCTGACCCCTTGGGTTGCGTCCTGGGATATACCGTTGGCAATGATGTAAGCGCCCGCGACCTGCAGCTCAGCGGTCCGCCGGGCATCGGAATGGATCTATTCGCTGCCAAAAGCCAGGACAAGACCACCGGACTTGGTCCGTGGATCGTCACCAAGGATGAGTTCCCGGCGGGGTCTCCAGCTCTCAGGCTGACTTTGAAAGTAAATGGCGAAACCCGTCAGGACAGCTCTACCAGCGAAATGACCTGGAATGTTGGTGAGTTGATCAGTTTCGTCCACCAGCGCTCCAGTTTTGCTTGCGGTGACGTGTTGTTCACGGGGTCGCCGGCCGGAGTCGGGATGGGAACTGGCGTGTATTTAAACCCTGGCGATGTGGTCGAGGCGACCGTGGAAGGCATAGGTACGCTACGTAACGTAGTTGGCGAAAAGCCCAGCGTCTAAATCGAGAGCGAATTAAATGACTAATAAAGAAGACAAAATTGTAGTGGTTGGTGCCGGCTTGATGGGTACCGGCATTGCGCATGCATTCGCCAGTTCAGGATTCGCCACCTTGTTGGTGGATACTCACGCCGAGTCGCTCACTCGTGCCAAAGGCAACATCGAAAACATCCTCAGCACCGGCGTCAAGCTGGGAAAGATTACCGATGAGGTCGCCCAATCTTCGCTGGCGAATTTGATTACCTGTGGTGATTTGAGCGAGGCGGCGCTTGGCGCCAACTGGCTGGTGGAGACCGTTTCCGAACAGCTGGCCGTGAAGAAAGCCGTTCTCGGTCAGGCTGCGCCTCTGCTGGCACCGAACGCGATCATTGCGACCAATACTTCAGCGCTGAGCGTCACCGAGATTGCCGCATCGGTGCCCGGCTTTGCCGACCGGGTCGTTGGCATGCATTTCTTCAATCCAGTGCACAAGATGAAGTTGGTCGAACTGGTGCGCGGCCTAGCCACCACTGACGAGGTCGTCGTGCGTACCAAGGCCCTGTGCGATGCGATCGGCAAGACTTCGATCACCGTCAACGAGTCGCCCGGCCTTACTACCAGCCGCATGTCCGCTCTACTTGGTAACGAAGCCATGTACATGCTGCAGGAAGGCACGGCGACGGCCGAAGATATCGACACTGCGCTGCGCATGGGTTTCAACCATCCGATGGGGCCGCTGGAACTCGGCGATCTGACAGGTTGGGATACTCGCTTGTCGGTGCTGCGGTACTTGCACCAGACACTGGGAGAGAAATTCCGACCCTGTCCGCTGATCATCAAGATGGTTGCCGCCGGACGTCTGGGTCGCAAGACGGGGCATGGCGTCTATCGTTACGAGGACGGTAACCGAGTGCCGGGCTCCGGCCTCAAGGCGAGTGCGCTATGAAAGACATCGTAATTGTTGATGCGGTGCGGACGCCGGTCGGTCGTTTCCGTGGAAGTCTTGCGGGCGTGCGAGCCGACCATCTGGGTTCGCTGGTCATCGGCAAGCTGCTCGAGCGTGTCGACCTATCGCCATCGCAGGTCGACGATGTGATTTTCGGCTGTGTTACGCAGATCGGTGAGCAATCAGCAAACATCGCCCGCACCGCGCTTCTCGGCGCTGGCTGGCCGGTGACGATTCCGGGGCTGACACTCGACCGCAAGTGTGGCTCGGGCGAAGCTGCGGTGCATGCTGCGGCAGGCGCTATCGCGTCTGGTATGGCTGATGTCATCGTTGCAGGCGGTGCGGAAAACATGAGCCGCGTGCCCATGGGTAGCAATCGTGAAATCCACGGCGAAGCCTTTGGTTGGATGGCGGCAGAGCGTTACGAGCTGACGAGCCAGGGCGAGGCCTCCGAGCGGATGGCTGACAAATGGTCACTCAGTCGCGAAGCGTTGGACGACTACGCTTTCGAAAGTCATCAGCGTGCCGCGAAGGCAGCTGATGCGGGTTATTTCGATAGCCAGATCGTTCCGGTACCGGTCGAGTTGTTGCGTGAGCACGCGCTGACCGAACCAGCAGCTGATCTGGCGGCGGACGAAACCATCCGTCGCGATACCTCGAGGGAAAAGCTCTCGACGCTGAAAACCAGTTTCCGCCCGGAGAATGGACGGATCACTGCAGGTAATTCATCGCAGATATCCGATGGCGCTGCTGCGCTGCTGTTGATGTCCGCGGACACCGCCAAGCAGCTGGGCCTCAAGGCTCGCGCGCGCATCCGCGCCTTCGCGACCGTAGGTGCAGACCCAACACTGATGTTGACCGGCCCTATCGAGGCGACCAAAAAGGTGCTGGACAAGGCTGGTTTGTCCATCGATGACATCGATCTTTTCGAGGTCAACGAAGCCTTCGCGTCGGTACCGCTTGCCTGGATGCAAGAAATCGGTGTGCCGCATGACAAGCTCAACGTCAACGGCGGAGCCATTGCGTTGGGTCACCCGCTGGGTGCCAGTGGCGCGCGGCTGATGACTACGCTGCTCAATGAACTTGAGCGGCGGGGCGCCCGCTATGGCCTGCAGGCGATCTGTTGCGCTGGCGGCCTGGGTACTGCAACGATTATCGAGCGGCTCGACTGATCTTCCGACAGTGAGGTAGCGGCTATGGCGCGCGTGTCTTTCGTTCCGCTGGATGAAATGCCGAAAGAGTTGCGTAGCGCCGTTGCGCGCGGCCAGCAAAGTCGAATGCTGAGCTCGCCCAGACCTGTTCAGGTCTGGGCGCATCGGCCCAGTGCAGCATTAGCCTGGCTTGGTTTGCTGGAAAGCCTGCATCAGGACAGCCTGCTCGATGAGCGCCTGCGTGAATTAGTGCGCCTGAAAATCGCCAGCATCACCACCTGCCAAGCGTGCCAACTCGCTCGTAAATCCGACCAAGTGACGGAAGATGACATCGCCTGTCTTTCTTCAGATAGCGATCGTTTCGAGCCGTCTGAAAGAGCTGCTTTGATCTTCGCTGAATTGTTCGCCAGCGATTACATGGCCATCAGCGACGAACACTATGCGCGTCTCGCCGAGTTCTTCTCCGTGGCTCAAGTGGTCGAACTGAACATGTATTGCGCGCTGATGCTGGCGGGCGGTCGGATGACCTATGTGCAGCAGGCGTATTGAGCGGGGCGACGCCCTGGGATGGATGTGGAGCAGACCGTCCAGTAAATTTGATCGAAATGTAAAAAGCCGTTCAATAAGTAGTCGGTTGAGCCTAGTATCTCGCCTATGCAGGCGGCTTTTAGACGCAACGGCGTATGCCTGAACAATAACAAGGAGAAGAACAATGTCTACACAGGCGCGGGACAATCTAGGCAAGGCGTTCGCGGACGTCGCCAGCAACTATCGTGGAAGCGATGTGGACCTTCATGCGGTATATCGCGAGATGCGCATGAATTCGCCGGTTCTTGAAGAAAACTTCATGGCGCGTCTGGGGGTGCCGAGCATCGCCGGGCTGGACGCCAACCGCCCTACGTTCACCTTGTTCAAATACAACGATGTCATGGCAGTGATGCGCGATGCCAGCAACTTCACCAGCGGTTTTATCGCTGAAGGCCTGGGCGCGTTTTTTGACGGGCTGATCCTCACTGCGATGGATGGAGACGCGCACAAGAACATTCGCAACCTGCTGCAGCCGGTGTTCATGCCCGAAACCGTCAACCGCTGGAAAGAAACCAAGATCGACCGCGTTATCCGCGAGGAATACATTAAGCCGCTGGTGCCGAGCAAAGGCGGCGATCTGATGGACTTTGCCCTGTATTTTCCGATTCGGGTTATCTATTCCCTGATCGGCTTCCCTGAGGATCGTCCGGACGAGATCGAACAATATGCTGCCTGGGCGCTGGCGATCCTTGCCGGCCCGCAAGTGGATCCGGAAAAAGCCGCCGCCGCGCGTGGTGCCGCGATGGAAGCTGCTAAGGCGCTGTACGACGTCGTCAAGGTGGTAGTGGCTGAGCGCCGCGTCTCCGGCGCTGAAGGGGATGACCTGATCAGTAGGCTGATCCGTGCAGAGTATGAGGGTCGCTCGCTCGATGATCATGAAATAGCAACCTTTGTGCGTTCGCTGCTGCCGGCGGCCAGCGAAACAACTACGCGTACGTTCGGTACGCTGATGACGTTGTTGCTCGAGAACCCTGACGTACTGGAGCGGGTGCGCAACGATCGCAGCCTGGTTTCCAAGGCCATCGATGAAGCGGTGCGGCTGGAGCCCGTCGCCACCTTCAAGGTGCGTCAGGCAGCTAAGGACATGGAAATCCGCGGTGTGCAGATTCCCAAAGGGGCTATGGTGCAGTGCATCGTCACCTCGGCGAACCGTGATGAGGATGCCTTCGAGCACGGCGACGTATTCGACATCGACAGACGACCAAAACCCTCGTTCGGCTTTGGTTTTGGGCCGCATATGTGCATCGGGCAATTCGTCGCGAAGACGGAACTCAACTGCGCACTGAACGCGATCCTCGACCTTATGCCGAATATCCGCCTGGATCCTTCGAAGCCTGCACCAGAGATTATCGGCGCTCAGTTGCGCGGGCCTCACTACCTCCACGTCCTCTGGGATTGAGGCACGGGCTTACTGCCCTCACGCCACATCCAGCCCTTTCCTGCCCCGCAGGGAAGGGCGCCTGCCTTGTTGTTTTCCCCTCGTTGAATCCCGTGGTGTCTGGTAACAGTAAAAGAATGTGTTCGCTCTCAAGATTAGATTTGAACACAATCTAAATATGTGTTTAATTTGATCGCAACGTGTTCTATGCTTTGAACACAACAACAAACCCATTTGCGAAGGGGAAGAACAATGAAGGTTGAAGATCTCATTCTCGTCAGCGTTGATGACCATGCCATCGAGCCACCAAACGCCTTTGCTCGCCACATGCCTGAGCGCTTCAAAGGGCGCGAGCCTCATGTCGTCAAGCGCGGCGACCGTGATGTATGGGTTTTCGAAGAGCAGGCCACCGGCTACATGGGCCTGAACTCGGTAGTTGGCCGACCGAAGGAAGAGTACGGCATGGAGCCGTTGGGTTATGACCAGATGCGTCGCGGTACCTGGAGCGTCGCTGATCGTGTCGACGACATGAACGCCAACGGCGTGCTCGGCTCGCTGTGCTTCCCGACGTTCCCAGGTTTTGCCGGTCAGCGTTTCCAGAATCATCCGGATCGCGCCGTGTCCCTGGCCGCGATCCAGGCCTACAACGACTGGCATCTGCACGACTGGTGCAACGCTGCGCCGGGCCGCTTCATTCCGCTGATGCTCGTTCCTTGGTGGGACATGCAGGCCGCCGCCGCCGAGGTTACGCGCCTGGCGAAACAGGGTGTGCATGCGCTGTCACTGTCGGACAATCCGGCGATCCACGGCTACCCGTCGATCCACAGCGATTACTGGGATCCGCTCTGGCAAGCCTGTTCGGATAATAACGTCGTGATCTGCTGCCACATTGGTACTGGTGTAAAGGCCAATCATGCCTCTGACCTTTCGCCAATCGATGCCTGGATCACGTCCATGCCTATTTCCATCGCCAACTCCGCGGCCGATTGGATCTGGGCACCGATGTGGAAGAAATTCCCCAACCTGCGCATGGCGCTGTCCGAGGGCAGCATCGGCTGGATTCCTTATCTGCTCGAGCGCGCCGATTTCACGCACCGCCACCACAACGCGTGGACCAACTCGAACTTCGGCGGGCAGATGCCCAGCGACATCTTCCACAAGCATTTCATCACCTGCTTCATCGAGGATAACTTCGGTCTGCAGAACCTGAAATTCATGAACGAAGACATGGTTACCTGGGAAAGCGACTACCCGCACTCGGATTGCACCTGGCCGAACTCGCCGGAGTCCGCATGGGAAGGGCTGCAGCACCTGTCCAAGGAAACCATCGACAAGGTCACCCACCTCAACGCCATGCGTGAATTCTCCTTCGATCCATTCTCCATTCATGGGCGCGAGAACTGCACGGTAGGCGAGCTTCGTAAGAAAGCGACGCACGTCAAGATCGAGCCCGCATTGGGGCTCGGCGGCGCCGACCACGGACGCAATGACGGCAAGCCGGTCACGTCGGGGGACATCAACGCGATGTTCGAGAAGGCTGATGCCGGAACTGCTCTCTAACAGGCCGTAAAAAGTATCGGCAAGGCGCGGCAACTCCCCGTTGGGGCAGGTTCATTTGCGATAGGTACTAACGCCTCGCGAGTGCGCCTGCCCTGGGGCTAGTTCTAGAGCCTTGCGCCCAGTTGATGAGCGTGCACATGTCTATCACTCAGTTCAGTTACAGCAAAATTCCCGCCGAGGCCGAGTCCCTTCGGGCTGAGGTGCGGGAGTTTCTAAAAAGCAATCTTGCCGACTATCCGGCGACAGCCAGAGCGCAGTCCTGGATGGGTTTCGATGCTGCCTTCAGTCGCAAGCTAGGCGCCCAGGGCTGGGTTGGCATGGCGTTGCCCGAGCAGTATGGCGGCGCCGCGGCAGGTCCGTTTGCGCGTTACGTGATCATCGAAGAGTTGCTCGCAGCCGGCGCGCCGGTTTCGGCGCATTGGATTGCTGACCGGCAGAGCGGACCGCTGATCAACCGATTCGGCACCGAGGCGCAGAGAGCGCGCTATCTGCCATCGATTTGCTGTGGTGAGAGTTATTTCTGCATCGGCATGAGCGAACCGAACTCCGGCTCCGATCTCGCTTCGATCAAGACTTCAGCTGTGCGTAATGACGCCGGCTGGCTGCTCAATGGGCAAAAGGTCTGGACGACCAACGCGCAGCACTCGCACTACATGATCGCCTTGGTGCGCACCGGTGAAAGACAAGCGGCGCGTCACGAAGGCATGTCGCAGTTCATTGTCGATCTTAAGTTGCCGGGCATCACCATTCGGCCAATCCGCGATCTTGCTGGCGGCGAGCATTTCAATGAGGTGTTCTTCGACAATGTGCAACTCGATGCAGACGCGCTGATTGGGACCGAGGGCAAAGGCTGGGACCAGGTAACGGCCGAATTGGCTTTCGAGCGCAGCGGCCCGGAGCGTTTTCTCAGCTGTATAGAGCTGCTCAAAACGTTGATCGCCGGGATGGGCACAGCGCCGGACGCTTTGCAAAGCCGCGAAATTGGGCGACTGACCGCGAAGCTGCTGACGTTGCGCAACATGTCGCTGGCAGTGACCTCACAATTGGCTGCCGGCGAACATCCAGCCTGGGCTGCGTCATGCGTGAAAGACCTGGGTAACCAGTTCGAACAGGAAATACCCGAGATCGCCCAATTGCTGCTCGAAGCTGAGCCTTGTCAGAACGGCGGTAGCGAACACGCGCAGGTTCTTGCCTACCTGACTCAAATGGCACCGTCTTTCTCACTGCGCGGAGGCACCCGCGAAATCCTGCGCGGGATCATCGCGCGCGGATTGGGGTTGCGATAATCATGCGAGAACTATTCGAATCGACTATCGAGCGCCTGCTCGCTGATCTGGCGACACTTGAATACGTACAAGGCTGCGAAGGCGGCGAGTGGCCTGCGCAGCTTTGGGCAGCGGTGGAAGAGTCCGGGTTTGCGCTGGCTGCTGTTCCAGAATCCCTTGGCGGAGCACAAGCGGGATGGGGTGATGTGTATGTCTTGGCACGCGCTGCTGGACGGTACGCCGCGCCTGTGCCGCTGGGCGAAGCGCTATTGGCCAACTGGTTGCTGGGTAAGGCCGGGCTTGAGCCGAGGACCGCGGCCATCAGTTTTTCAGCCAATGCGCAGCTGAGTCTGAATGGAGGGGTGGTACACGGCACCGTGCGGGGCGTGCCGTGGGGTCGTCATGTCGAGACGCTGGTCGCTGTAGCCGATGCGACTAGCGAGACGCCCAGCGTCGTGCTGCTGTCGGTAGCCAGCGCGGCCGGTCAGACGCTTAGCTTGAACGTCGCGGGAGAGCCTCGCGACTCCCTGCATTTCGACAATGCTCATGTATTGGCTTGCGCTCCGTTGCCTGGCGAGCTGTCCGCCGATGTGCTGCTTTTGGGTGGCGCCATGCTGCGCTCGGCGCAGATTGCTGGTGCTTTGCATACGCTGCTGGATATGACATCGAGCTACGCCACTGAGCGCTCACAGTTCGGGCGGCCAATTGGTGCATTCCAGGCCATTCAACAGCAGCTTGCGGTATTCGCCGAACAGACGGCAGCCGCGAACGTCGCTGCCGAGGCAGCCTTTGCTGAGTCGGATGCCGCACTTGCGGGGCTGACCATTGCGGCTGCGAAGGTCAGCTGTGCCGAGGCGGCCAGCGCTGGCGCAGGCATTGCCCATTCGGTGCACGGTGCCATCGGCTTTACCCAGGAATATTCGCTGCATCTGTTTTCCCGCCGGCTGTGGGCCTGGCGCAGCGAGTTCGGCTCGGCCAGCGTCTGGAGCCAGCGCATCGGCCAGCTGGTCTGCTCATCAGGTAGTGGAGGCTATTGGCCGCTGATCACTGGCCATGCCAGCCAGTCGCTCTCAACCCTTGCGGAGAAACCACTATGAGTACATTCCTGCAAATCGAGCGTGATGGCGGCATCGTCACCGTTCGCATGAACCATCCCGAAACCCGCAATGCATTGACTTCCCCCGAACAGATTCAGGAGTTCGTCGATCTCTGTGCTCAGTTGCGCAGCGACCGCACGGCGCGGGTAATGGTGTTGACCGGTAATGGCAGTGCATTCTGCGCCGGTGGCAACGTCAAGGACATGCGCGACCGCGCGGGTATCTTTGCCGGTTCGCCGTATGAGCTGCGCAACACCTATCGTGACGGTATTCAAAGGATCCCGATCGCGTTGTATGAGCTAGACATTCCCATAATCGCTGCGGTCAACGGCCCGGCGATCGGTGCGGGCCTCGATTTGGCCTGTATGTGCGACATCCGTCTGGCTGCGAGCTCGGCGCTGTTTGCTGAGAGCTTCGTGCGCCTTGGCATCGTTCCGGGAGATGGCGGCGCCTGGTTGCTGCCGCGAATCATCGGAATCCCCAAGGCCAGCCTGATGGCGTTCACCGGCGACACCATCAATGCTGCGAAAGCATTGGAGTGGGGTTTGGTGGAGCAAGTCTGCACACATGAAACGCTGCAGGCGGAAGCGCAGGCGTTGGCTCAGCGGATCGCCGCCAATCCTGGGCATGCGCTACGGCTGTGCAAGCGCCTATTGCGCGAAGGCCAGCATATGCGACTCGACTCATTGCTGGAGCTATCCGCGGCGTACCAATCCTTGGCGCATCACACAGAGGATCATCATGAAGCGGTGGCTGCCTTCGTCGAGAAGCGTAACCCTGACTACCTGGATCGATAATTAGCGCCTGTGCAGAAGCAACGAAGAATTTAGGAGTAGTAATGATGCGTGGAGTTTTCCGCGAAGATCACAATATGTTCCGCGAAATGGCCCGGCGTTTCGTTGATCGCGAAATCGTACCGAACCTGCATGAGTGGGAAAAGAACGGCATCGTGCCCAAGGAGGTCTGGCTCAAGGCCGGCGAATTGGGGTTGCTCTGTTCGACCGTGCCTGAAGAATACGGTGGCTCCGGTGGCGACTTCGGCCACTCCGCCGTAATGATCGAGGAGCTTGCGCGGGCCAATGCGACCGCCGTCGGGTTTACCACTCATTCGGAAATCGTCGCGCCCTACATCGTCGCTTATGGCAGTGAAGAGCAGAAGCAGAAGTGGCTTCCGCGCATGGTCAGCGGTGAGCTGATCGGCGTAATCGCCATGAGCGAACCGGGCATCGGCAGCGATCTGCGTTCGATGCGCACACTGGCCCGACGTGATGGCGATGACTACATCGTTTCCGGGCAGAAAACCTTCATTACCAACGGCAGCAATGCAGGGTTGATCGTTACGGCGACCAAGCTCGATCCAGCCGCTAAAGAGCTGACGCTGATTTGTATCGAAGAAGAGCGCGAGGGGTTTTCCAAAGGACGGCGGCTGGAAAAGATCGGCCTCAAAGGACAAGACACCGCCGAGTTGTTCTTCGATGAAGTGCGCGTGCCGGCAGGTAATCGCTTGGGCGAGGAGGGCAAGGGCTTCAAGTACCTCACCCATCAACTTGCCTGGGAGCGGCTGATCATCGCGATTCGCGCAGCGCAGTCAATCGATACGCTGCTGCAGGAAACCATTGACTACACGCGCGAGCGCAAAGTGTTCGGCAAGCCGGTGTTGGATTTCCAGAACACACGCTTCAAACTGGCGGAGGCCAAGGCGCAGGCGACCATGCTGCGTGTATTCGTTGATGATTGTTTGGAAAAGGTCATGCGTGGCGAGCTTGCACCTGACGTCGCAGCCATGGCGAAACTGCTGGGTTCCGAAATGCAGGGCAAATTGCTCGATGAGTTCCTTCAGCTTCATGGCGGCTATGGATTCATGAGCGAATACAAGATTAGCCGTGCCTGGGTCGATGCCCGAGTGGCGCGTATATATGGCGGTACCTCGGAAATCATGAAAGAAATTATTGGCCGCGCTTTGTGACATTTCCAAATGCCAGCCAGCGGGACCTAGGAGAATGACACCCATGGGCTTCTATCGAGTCTTTCTTGCTTTGTGCCTGAGTGCGGTTTCGTTGCTGAGCGTTGCCCAGCCCGTCAGTCAGGCGGACGACTACAGCGCTGAGGCCGAACGCGCCAAGGCGCTGTTGGGCAAAGCCGTGACGGCTTACCAGGCGGAAGGCGACAAGGCGTTGGCCAAGTTCAGCCGACAAGGCGATTACATCGATGGTGAACTCTACATCTATGTTGTCGATACCTCCGGGGTGATGCTCGCCAGTGGTGGCCCTTCAGCGACGCTGATCGGCAAGCAGGTCACCAATGTTCTGGACGAGGACCTGAAGGCTGCGTTCGAAGCCGCATTGAAAGCGCCTGAAGACGGTACGGTACGCAGCGCGGATTACCGCTGGTGGAACTGGCAGCATGGCAAGGTCGAACGCAAGCAGGTGTTCTATCAGCGAGTTGGCGACCGCATCATCTCAGTCGGCTACTACATGCCTCGCTCCAGCAGTGAAGCGGCAGAAGAGTTGCTGGAGAAAGTCGCCAGCGAAGTAAAAGCCGATCCGAAGACGACTTTCGACCGAATCAACAGGCACGACAAGGCGCTGAGCCAGGATGACCTGTACGCATTCGTCGTTGATTTGAACACTCAGAAGTTTATTGCTCATGGCTTCATACGCCGCCTGGTAGGCACCGATTTTCAGGCGTTACGCTCTGCCGACGGCCAGCCGATAGGTAAGCAGATGCTGCGCGCTATGGCGCAGGGCGATACCGGGCAAGTCTCATATATATGGCGCAACCCTGTAACCGGCCAAACCGAGTACAAGAAGACCCTTTTAAAAAAGGTCGATGGTTATGCCGTCGCGGTCGGTTCGTATGAAAAATCAATGAAACTGGATTGAAAGCCGGCCGGCGTGGGACAGGATGTTAAAGGGAGGGTGGACCGATGACCGATCTGGTATTGCTTCATGGCGGGCAACACGGGTCTTGGTGCTGGAAGTTTTTTGTCGATGCGGTCAAGCAGCGCGAGGCCTTGTTCGAGCGGGTCATCTGCCTTGATATGCCTGGTTGCGGCACGAAGCGTGGGCGGGATGTAACGACGCTGACCCTCGGCGACATTGTCAAAGAACTCAACGACGAGTTGAGAGCTGCGAACGTTCGCGACGCGGTGCTGCTCGGCCACTCGATTGCAGGTGTTTTGCTGCCAATGATGGTCATCGAAGATCGGTCGCTTTACTCGCGGCTTGTCTACCTCGCAACTGCGATACCGGCCGAAGGCCAATCTATCATGCAACTGCTCGGTTCATCCTTGCATGGCCAGAATTCGGATGAGGTTGGTTGGCCGCTGAATCCTATTACTACCCCGCCAGCTGACATGCTGAAAGCAATGTTTGGTGCTGATATGAGCGACGCTCAGCTTGTTTGGTTACTGGGAGAAGCAGCCGATGACGTTACGCCTCCTGCAGTAGCCACCCAGCCAGCAACCCGAAAAGGCTACGCAAATGCCATACCTTCGGTTTACATCCTAACGTCCAGGGATGGCATTTTGCCGCCTGAATGGCAGCGCCGGTTCGCTGAAAGATTAGGCTGTGAGCACCTCATCGAAATCGATACGCCACATGAACCGTTTGTAACTGACCCTGAATTGCTCGGCGCGACGCTGGCTGACTGGATGATTAGTCGACGATCCTGATTGTGAGCTTAGTGATCGTTATCGCTGGCCCCGCTTAGCCTTGATCCGCTAGAGCAGCGGCATTAGTTATACGTTTTTGTTGATAACGCCTAAAAAGCTCCGAGTGGTAGTGGCGCTAGGGCCAGCTAAGGCCTATCTTGAGACTTGGACATTCACCCTCGCACAGAATAAAAGGGGCATGAGCCATGAAAATGTTGCGTATTGCGATATTTAGCACTTTCTGCTTTTTTGTCACTTCGTCTCAGGTAGGCCAGCAAGCGCATACGTCCGTCGAAATAACGGCGGGTGTTGAATGTTCGAACGGGCACCCATGCTTTTATGCATTACCACCAGTAGTGTCCCTTTCAGGCCTGTTTTTTTAGTAGCCCGCATTTGCTGCGCTATGGCGCAATGTCCATCTTAAGCCTATACGTCCTACATGCGATCGGTGAGGCTTAGGTGGCCACTCATCGAACGGATCGTAACGAATTTGCCATTACCCCAGTTGCTCTGCGCCGTTGGGAGCGCACATGCCCGGTTGGCTTGAACATGGCGAGCAAGCACGTTCCTAGCGCTGGAAGGCGAGTGGTGTGGCGTAGTGATGCTGAGCCCTCGGCCAGGATCGAACTAAGATTGGCTCAAGCACTATTCCGGACCTTGCCATTGACGTATTCGATAAACGCATTCTGTATGAGTTTGCCGGGCTGAATTAGCTCTCGCTTTCTGTCGCGCCGATTAGAGATTCCGCCCCTGGTGCATCGGTTGATGGCCGATCTGCCGTTGCCCGGCCTACGTGCTTAACCTGCGGTGGGACGTGCTGGCGTGGAGTGCGGCGACGGATCGCCTGCTTGGTTTCTCGAGCTTTCCGGCCGAGCACCGCAACCTGCTCTGGCTACTGTTTTCCGCGCCCTCGATGCGCGCCCTGTTCTATCCCTGGCAGGATCAGGCGCTGCAGATCCTGTCGAGCTTTCGCCTCGACTTCGTCAGGGCTCCGCTCGATCCGGACATCGGCACCCCGGTCAAGGATCCGGAAAAGGTCGATACCTACTTTAGGGCCTGGTGGCGCCATCAGGATATCCACGGCCCTTGTCAGGGGGGTCGGTATCTGAGCGTTCCCGAGGTTGGCCCGGTCGTCTTCGACCATACGTCCCTGACGATCGACGTCGACCGTGACCTGCTGCTGGTTTATTAGGCGGCGAGGGGAGGGCAAGCCGCGATCCGGAAGTTCAATATTGGCTGGTCGACGTCACCAGTATGAGGAATAAGTCGCTCCACCAATGACCGGGCCCTGCGAGCGATCAAGGTGCTCGGAGACTGTCCGCGCGGAATCTGCAGCGTCTTTCGTCTGCTGATGAAATGATGCTCTCGCTTCAGCCCTCAAGCGCCTTGAGATAGCCGATCAGGGCGCGAGGAATTTCCTGTAGCCAGATCCGCTCTAGGCTTTCGTCCGTCTCTGTAGACGATTGGAACATCCCGGATGGTATGGATAACAGAACCGCACTATAGGCACGCAAATCTTCGGCACTTGCGTCGGGCAACCTCATGTGCAGAACCCTTTCGTAGATCGAGCGCACTGCAGCGCGAAGCGCTGGCGAATGAAGTTGCCGATCGCCCAGGGTCGGGCTGAGCAGTAATTGGATATCCGGATGGCGGGCAATGTATGCAAGAAAGGGAACGATGAGCCGCTCCACCATCTGCGCGGTAGAAAGACGCTTCCAGACGTGATCGTCGATCTGCTCCAGTCGCTTAGTGATGGTACACAGCGCGTCGGTGTGACGCTGATTGAGGGCGGCGAAGACGCTCTGCTTGTCGGGGAAGAAGTGATAAAGCGAGCCAATGGAGGTGCCAGACTCCTTGGCGAGACGATGCATCGTCAAGCCCGCTTCGCCATCACACTCCAACACCCTCGCGCAGGCATCCAGAATGGCGGCGACACGCTCGTGTCCACGGTCCTGCTGTGGCTTGCGGGGCGTCCGGCCTGCTTTTACAGATGGACGCGTGGTGGGCGCTAGTTCTGGAGTCATGGCCTGAATGCTAGCGGAACGCAGCGAAGAGTGCAGTAATACTAGACAGATACTTCTAGTTAAGTAACATGCGCAGCTTCATCCCAGATCGACTCGCATGGCCCAGCCCCAGTATTTGAAGCCCAATCCGAATTGGGAGCCTCACGAGCGACCATCTATGCCGGGTTCGCCGTCGGCGCCATTGCACAGCAATCCGGTCAGGCTCGCCTATGCGCTCGTCGCCATTCTGGTTGGCATCACCGGCGGCCTGGGCAATGCGTTGTTTAGCGCCAATCTCGCCGCCATCCAGGGGGAGCTGGGGCTGACGCCCGAGCAGGGCGCCTGGCTGCCCGCCGCCTACCTGATGGTCAACGTTTCCACCAATCTCCTGCTGATCAAGTTTCGGCAGCAATACGGATTGCGCCGTTTCGCGGAGATCGGCCTGACGATCTACGCGCTCGTGACCGTTACTCATATCTTCGTCGAAGGCTTCGGCATGGCCGTATTCGTTCGGGCGGTCAGCGGTTTCGCCGGTGCCACGGTCAGCACCTTGGCCGTGCTCTACATGCTGCAGGCGTTTCGCAAGGCCGACATGCCCAAGGGGCTGATCATCGGCATCGGCATATCCCAACTGGCGACGCCGCTGGCCTGGCTGCTGTCCCCGGCCTTGCTGGATCTGGGGGAGTGGCATCGCCTGTACGTATTCGAGGCGGGCCTCGCCCTGTGCTCGCTGGCGGCGGTGGTGGTGCTCAAGCTGCCGCCGGGCGAACACATCAAGGCATTCGAACCGCTGGATTTTCTCACCTTCCTGCTCATCGCTCCGGCGCTGGCGCTGTTCGCCGCCGTGCTGGCCCAGGGGCGGGTGCAGTGGTGGTTCGAGCAGCCCTGGATCGCCTATGCGCTGATCGCCGGCCTGGTGCTGATGATCGCCGCCCTGACGATCGAGCATCATAGGAAAAATGCTCTGGTGCAGACGCGCTGGCTGGGTATGGCCGACACCCTGCGTTTCGCCATCGGCGCGATCGCCCTGCGCTTCGTCCTGACAGAGCAGAACTACGGCGCGGTCGGGTTGCTGCAGACGCTCGGCATGGGGGCCGATCAGTTGCGGGAGCTCTATACCGTGATGCTGATCGGACTGGTGCTCGGCATCGTCGTCAGTGCGCTGACCTTCGGCCCCAGAACCATCGTCGCGCAGATCGTCCTGTCCATCGTACTGATCGCGACGGGCAGCTTTCTGGATACCGATGCCACCAACCTGACCCGCCCCCACGACATGTTTCTCAGCCAGGGCATGCTGTCCTTCGCCGGCGGCCTGTTCATGGGGCCGCTGATGTTGACGGGGGTCATGAAGGCGCTGAAGAACGGGCCGAATTATCTGGTGAGCTTCGCCGTGCTGTTCTCGATCACCCAGAGCCTCGGCGGTCTCGCCGGCCCGGCGGTATTCGGCACCTGCCAGGTGGTGCGTGAGAATGCCCATTCCAGTTATCTGACCGAACAGATCAACCCGGCCGACCCGATCGTGGCGCAGCGCCTGCAACTGCAGGGGCAACTCTATGCGCCGCTGATTAGCGATCCACTGCTGAGGCAGGCGCAGGGTTCCGCGCAGTTGAGCCAGGTGGTGCGCCGCGAAGCCAACGTGCTGGCCTTCAATGATGTGTTCCGCCTGATCGGGCTGGTGGCCATCAGCGTACTGAGCTGGTCGCTCTTCCACATTCTGCGCGCGGCCCGGCAAAAGAAGCGCGAGAGCCTGGCCAGCGTGACTCCCCCTACCGATATCCAAGATACCTGAGCCATGACCGACGAAAAGAAGCCCGGCGAAGATCTGCCCGCTGCCCCGGTCGTGGAGGAATCCGCCGCGCCGGCCGATGCCGGGCCGGTCGAGAGCGAGCCGCCGAAGACGATCAGGCCCAGGGCCCGCACCGTGGTTCTGATGCTGGGCGTCGCCCTGGTCGGGATTCTCGCAATACTCTACGCCTGGCGGCTGCCGCCGTTTACCAGCGGCATCGTCACCACGGAAAACGCCTATGTCCAGGGCCAGATCACCGTGCTGGCACCGCAGGTCAACGGCTATGTCTCTGAAGTCCTGGTCGAGGATTCCCAAGCGGTGGAGCAGGGACAGGCGCTGATCCGGATCGACGACCGCATCTATCGTCAGAAGGTGGCGCAGGCCAGGGCGGAGCTGGCCGCGCGCCAATTCGAACTGGATAACGTGGTGCAGACGCTGGCCTCCGATCAGGCGACGCTGGCTTCCCGACGCGCCGAAATCGGCGCGGCGAAAGCTGAGTTTGACCGTGCGCGGGCCGATGAACTGCGCGTCAACGAGCTGTCCGAGTGGGGCTCAGTTTCGGTTCGCGAGCGCGACCAGATGCGCGCCACCGCGCGCTCGGCCGCCGCCAATGTCAAGCGCTCGGAAGCCGCGATCCAGATCGCCGAGGAAAGCCTCAAGGCCACCGGCGTCTCCAAGGGCGGGCTCCAGGCCCAGGTCGCGTTGGCCGAAGCGTCCCTGCGCCTGGCTGAAATCGATCTCGCCAACACCCTGATCAAGGCGCCGAGAGGCGGCCAGGTCAGCCAGGTCACGGTGCGCCTCGGACAGTACGTCTCGGCGGGTTCGCAACTGCTCTATCTGGTGCCGCGGCAACTCTGGATCATCGCCAACTACAAGGAAACCCAGATCCACCACATGCGCGTCGGCCAGCCGGTCACCTTCGATATCGATGCGCTGGACGGCGCCACGCTCACCGGACGGGTCGAGCGGCTGGCGCCTGCCACCGGTTCAGAGTTCAGCGTGCTGGCGCCCGACAACGCCACCGGCAACTTCACCAAGGTGGTTCAGCGGCTGCCGGTGCGCATCGCCATCGATGCCGAGCAGCCGCTGGCCGAGCGCCTGCGTCCGGGCCTCTCGGTGGTCGTCCATGTCGATACCAGCGCCGATGACGAGGAGGGCGTGCAATGACGCGGCCCGACAGGGTCAGCCGGGCGTTGTCCCCACTACTGCTGGCCATGGCCCTGACCGCTTGCGCGCCGGCTCGGCAGGCGATACCGCCGGCGGCGCAGGTCGAGGTGCCGGATGCCTGGCGCGACGGCACGGCAGCCAGGTCGGCCATCCAACTGCGCTGGTGGCAGGGTTTCGCCGATCCGCAACTGAACCGCCTGATCGAAACCGCACTGGCCTCGAACACCGACATCCTCACGGCGATGTCCCGGATCGACGAGGCGCGCGAGCAGGTTAGGCTGGCGCGCTCGTCCCTGCTGCCCAGGGCCGATGCCGTGATCGGCGGGCAGCGCATCCGTGATCTCGGCACGACGGGAATCCAGCACACCACGGCCTTTCAGCCGGAGTTGCAGGTATCCTACGAGGTTGATGTCTGGGGCCGTCTGGGCAAGCTGCGGGAAGCGGCCGAGCTGGGTTACCAGGCCAGCGAAGCGGATCACGATGCGGTGCGCCTCGCGGTGGTCAGCACCCTGGCCAGGGCCTACATCCCACTGCTATCGCTGGACTACCAGTTGCAGGTGACCCGCCAGACCGCCGAATCCCGCCAGGAGGCCCTGCGCATCGCCGGCGACCGGGCGAGCCTCGGCTACACCTCGCAACTGGAGCTGACCCAGGCGCAGTCCGAATACGAGGCCGCCGCACAACTGATTCCCGAACTGGAACAGGCGATCCGCCAGCAGGAGAATGCTATCCGTCTGCTGACCGGCACGCTGCCCGGTGCGGTCACGCGCGGCAGCCACTTCGACACCATCGCCCTCCCAGCAGTGCCCGCGGCTCTGCCGTCGGAGCTGTTGCGGCGCCGGCCCGACATCCGTCAGGCCGAACTGCTGCTGGCCGCGAGCGATCTCAGCCTCGACGCCGAGCGTGATCGTTTTCTGCCGCAGGTTCAGCTTTCCGCGAACATCGGCCAGTTGTTCGTCAACGCGCTGGACTACCATCCAGAGCGGGTCTGGGGGCTGGGCGGCAGCGTACTGGCGCCTTTGTTCAATGGCCGACGGCTGGAAGCGGGGGTTGCGATCGCTACCGCTCAGCGCGATCAGGCCGCTTACCGTTATCGAGCCTCTGCGCTGAACGCCTTCAGCGAAGTAGAGAGCGCCCTTTCCGGCATCCAGCAGTTCGCCGCGCAGGCAGAGCGCGTCGAGGCGCGGCGCGAGATTCTGGCGCGGTCGCTGGAAATCGCCCGCGACCGCTACCGCGGCGGCTACTCCTCCTACCTCGAAGAACTCGACGCCCAGCGCAACCTGTTCGACACCGAGCTGGCGGTGATCCAGATCGAAGAAAACCGCATCGGCAATCTGATCAACCTCTACCAGGCGCTGGGGGGGGGCTGGCAGGCGGATGCGATCCACGCGAGCGAGGAGCACCCAGTTCCTTTGACACATATCACGAGGGATCATTGATGAAATACCGCACCCAACTCCGGCCAGGCCTGCTGGTCATGCTGCTGGTCGCTTGTGCCGCGGCAGAAGCCAATACGCTGTCGATCAAGGCGGAGAACGACATCATCTCCTCCGGAAGCGACGGCCATTACAGCAACGGCCTGGAAGTAATCTGGGGCTTCGAGCCCGAACAGGATCACTGGAGCCGTAGTCTCGCCGATCTCCTGCCGAGCTGGTCGGGCAGTGCGGTGGACAATGTCGCCTATCACTTTGGCCATCAGATCTATACCCCTGAGGAAATCGAAAACCATTGGTTGATCAAGGACGACCGTCCATATGCGGGGCTGATGTTCGCCGGAGTGTCGTTGTTCTCCGACACCCAGCACGAGGGCTGGCGTTCAGCCGAGGAGCTGCACCTGGACGTCGGCATCGTCGGCCCAGCCGCAGGCGGCAAGCGACTGCAGCGCGCCGTGCACAAGGCCACCGGCAGCGACGAGCCCAACGGCTGGGAACATCAATTGGAGAACGAGCCCTTCGTCAATCTGGCCTACCAGCACCGCTGGTGGCTGCAGAAGCGCATGGGCGGGCTGGAGCTGGAATACGGCCCCAGCCTGGGCTTCTCGCTCGGCAATCTGTACACCTACGCATCGACAGGCCTGGGGGCGCGGCTCGGGCAGAACCTGCAGCGTAGCTTCAGCATTCCTTCGGTCACTCCTGGGCAAAGCGGCAACCAGTTCTTCCACGCGGGCAGCGGGTTCGGTTGGTACGGCTTCGCCAATCTCGAGGGCCGCTATATGGCGCAGAACATGCTCCTCGACGGCAACACCTTCGAGGACAGCCATTCGGTGGATCGCGGCGAATGGGTCGGCGACGCCACGCTCGGCGGCGTGCTGACCTGGAGCCGCTGGCAATTGGCGTTCGCCAGCGTCTGGCGCACCCGCGAGTTCGAGGGACAACAGGAGCACGACCAGTTCGGTTCGATCACGCTTTCGACCTGGTTGTAATGCTGACGAGGGGCGCTGCGCGACCCGAGCAAACCATCCTATAGGAGTGGCTGGAAATGGACGAATTGAATGTAATGCTTTTCATTGTGCTGGTGGCGCTCCTGACGATGACCGTCGGGTTCGCCGCGCGCGAAAGGGACTGGGGGATTGCGCTGATCGGGCTAGGCATCGTCGGTGTGATGTCGATACTGGGCTACAAGATGTACATCACCTTTGGTGGAGTGTGATGGGCTCCGTGTCTTTCGCGGCCGAAAAGCCATGCGTGGCGTCGGCTCGCGCCTCTTGGGCTGCAATCAGGTCCGCGAGTGCCGGCGGCCGCTTCCTTAGTTCACATTCGAGTTCGTCAGTTTGAATCGTCAACCAGCTCCGCTCTGCGTAGATTTAAATGGCTACAACATCGGGCGAGGGGCACTCCTCGTGCTGTTGCTTCTGTCGCTGGGTGGTTGCGCCGGAGTCAAGGTATCCGCTCTTGAAACCAGGGACTACATGTCCCTGCGCCGCGGGGATGTGCTGAGCACAGGGCAACTCAGCGCTTCGGTGGGGACCGCACTGCAGGTGGTCGGCATCGGCCAGGACGAATGCAAGGCAGCCGCTGCCGTCTGCCTTCGAACGCTGGGTGAGTCGAAGGCGCTGGGCGACGAGCAGCGGCTGTCTGTATTGGCCGAACTCTGGCTGCAGGAAGCGTTGCGGCTGAATCGATCGGCGCAGACCGATGCGCAGACCGACGCCATGCTGGATGCTTACCTGGAAAGCGCCCGGCACGCTTACGCTTACCTGTTCATGACCGAGCGCACGGTGGGGCAGAGGGCCCTGGACGATAGGCAGACCCAGGTGCGCGACTATTACAACTTCTCCGTGCAAAAGGCGTTGACCGGGCTCTTTGCGCGCTATCAAGGCAACCCGCCACAGGCTGGCGAAGGCCAGGGCAACTTCGTGCTGCATAGCGGCCGCTGGCAGATTCAGGGTACGGTGGGCGATGTCCGTCTGGCTGGCGGCCGGGACCTGCCGGAGGCGCTGATTCCAGCGGCTTCGCTTTCCTTTAAGGGCTTGCGTAACCAGTATCGGCGGGACGGGTTGGGAGCAGAACTGGTCGCCATGACTGATCGCAGAGTGGTGAGAAAGGACAGTGCGGAGCTGGCCTGGAGCGAGACGCCGTTCCCGGCCGTCACTGCAGTGGCGAGTTTTCCGGGAGCGACCCTAGACGAGGTTCTGAGCACGCAAAGGGTGCATATCGTCGGCTACGACCCATTTCGCCAGGACAGCATCACGATGGCCGGGCGAGAGATCCCACTGGCGGCTAGCTTCACCTCTGGCTACGGGCTCTGGCTAGCTCGTTCGGGATTTGCCTCCCAGTCATTGCTGACACTAGTGGGCAAGGGCGAGGTACTGGAAAAGCCACACGTCTATCTGATGCAGCCCTACGATCCGAACCGCCGCATCATCATCATGCTGCATGGCCTGGCCAGCAGTCCGGAAGCCTGGATCAATGTCGCCAACGAGGTGCTGGGCGACGAAGCCCTGCGGCAAAACTACCAGATCTGGCAAGTCTATTACCCGACAAACGCCCCGTTGGCATTCAACAACAAGGCGATCCGTACGGCCCTTGAGCAGACCCTTGAGCACTTCGATCCGAGCGGAACGGCCCAGGCCTCTCGGGATATGGTGGTAATCGGGCATAGCATGGGTGGGGTGCTGTCGCGGTTGATGCTGTCGTCTTCCGGAGATCAACTGTGGGACGCCCTGCTTGAGAGGTATCCGCTTCAGGGGCGTAGGCTCGAGCGGGTGCAGAAGGAGGTCGGCCCCTATGTGAGGTTCGAGCCCTTGCCCGATGTCAGCCGCGCGATCTTCGTCGCGGCCCCGCACCGCGGCACGCCATTCGCCGAGAACCGCATTTCCCGCTGGGCCGCTGGCCTCGTCAAGCTGCCGGCCTCGGTGCTTGGGCGGATCACCGATGTTGCGCAATTGCTGATCGTCCCGGGCTCGGCCAATGCCGAGGTGTTGACCCGGCCACTCAACAGCATCGACAATCTCAGCAGCAACGACCCCTTTGTCAGGCTGAGCGCCGACCTGCCCATCTCGCCTGCGGTGCGCTACCACTCGATCATCGGCAACTACACCCCCGCGTTGTCACTGCTGGATTCCAGCGATGGTGTGGTGCCGTATTCCAGTGCCCATCTGGCCGCGGCAGAGTCGGAAATCGTGATTCCTTTCGGCCACAGCGTGCAGGAGACGCCCGAGGCCATCATGGAAATCCGCCGCATTCTGCACGTTCATCTGCAGGAGTCCGACGGCGACCGGTTCGCGGGACCGGTACCATGACCCTGCGTGTTTTCCTGCAGGTGCTGGCTTCGCTGGCAATGCTGCTGGCGACAGCCTGGGGGGGCATGGCGCTGTGGTATCAGTTGCCGATGATGGCTGCGGGCAAGAGCGCGTCGATAGCCCTGTGGTGCATCCTCGCCTCGGCGCTGCTCATCACGCTCTGGCGGCTTCGGCCCTGGATAGCGATTTGCGGCTACCTGTCGCTGTTCGCGCTGTTGCAGGTCTGGTGGAACTCCCTAGAGCCCTCGAACCATCGGGTCTGGACCGATGATCTGATGGGAATGACCCACGGACGTGCGGAGGGCAGTCAGGTAACCTTGCACAACGTGCGCAATTTCGACTGGCGCAGCGACGAGGACTATGACCCACGTTGGGAAACCCGCCGCTACGATCTGGATCAGCTGACGTCGGTCGATTTGGCGACCTCTTACTGGGGGATGCCGGCCATCGCTCACGTTCTGGTCTCGTTCGGCTTCGATGATGGCCAGTTCGTGGTATTCACGGTGGAAATCCGCAAAGAGCGTGGCGAAAGCTATTCGGAAATTGGCGGCTTCTTCAAACAGTTCGAACTGAGCATCGTTGCCGCCGACGAGCGAGACGCGTTGCGGGTGCGCACCAACGTTCGCAACGAAGATGTCTATCTGTATCGGGTAAATATGCCCGAAGAGGCGATGCGGGCGCTCTTCCTGTCCTACATCCAGCAGACAAATCAGCTGCAGGAAGAACCTCGTTTCTACAACACCATTACCGCCAACTGCACCACCATCGTCTTTGAGATGATGCGCCAGATCATCCGCGGATTGCCGCTAGATTACAGGCTGCTGCTCACTGGTTATTTACCCGGATATGTCCAGGATGTAGGCGGTTTAGAGCAGAATCTTAAACTAGAAGAGTTGCGTCAGCAGGGACGCATCACCGAACGGGCTCGGCGGGCAGGTAACAATATGGAGTTTTCTCGGGTAATCCGCGATGGTGTGCCCGGCTGGTAAGGGAAGGTCCAGTATTGATTTCGCACTAGAGCACAAACCTCTGTGCTAGTTCTGCCAGCGGCCGACGCAAGGAAAATGCCGGCTCCCCGCTGACGAGGCGAACTTCGGAATGGCTAAGTTCTACCGTTCTAGCACAATCATAGTCATGACGTGAACGTATTCGTCGCTGATATTCTGTGATGTTTGACGACGATCCGGGTCGCAGTCGATACCATGAGCGCGGTCTTGAGGAGTCGCTGTTTCTTCCGCGCAGCTTCTTCTCGCCCAGGCGGGCAACAAGGCCAGCGACGATCGCACCACCTAGGAACAGTGCGCCCATCTTGTCCATCCACCAGCCCTGGGAGGAGACACCCCAGATCATTACCACGAAGGTCAGTGCGAAGATCGCCAGAACCAGTTTCTGGGTCAGGCTCAGCTTGACGTCGTTTAAATCGTCATGCCCCTGTAGAAAAATTTTGCGGTGGGCATCGCGCTGTTTGGCTACGACGGAGCGCGAGGGGTCAGCCTTGACTCGTTTCGCGTAGCGCATCACGTAGGCGGCACAAATCACCAGCCCACCGACTAGCAGCACTAGACGCAGCAGCATGCCGTCCGTAAAGGGAATGCTCGCCGCATTGGAGGCGATCACGGTGGCGAATGGATTGATGGTCGAACCCAGCACGCCGACTCCGGCGCCGATCAGAATCACCGCTACCCCAGTCACCGCATCGTAGCCGGCGGCAATGACGATCGGAATCAGAATGCTGTAAAACGCAAGGGTTTCCTCGGCCATGCCGTAAGTCGTGCCGCCAAGCGCGAACAGCGTCATCAGGATCGGAATCATCCAGATCTCTCGGCCTTCCAGATGTCGCATGACGCTGCGTATACCGGTGTCGATCGCACCGGTGGCATTTATCACACCGAGAAAGCCGCCCAGAAACAGCACGAACAGCGCCACGTCGATGGCGTTGGCAACATAGCTTTCTGGATCATAAAAACCCGCAATGGGAGCCAGCATGACGTCCATAAAGCCCTGGGGGCTCGACCACTTGGTAAGTACCTGGCACAGCCACTTCACGGCCGACCTCTTCATTCATCACCCGCTCATACTTTCCGGCGGGAATAACCCAGCTCAGCGCAGCAACTAGGACGATCAGTAGCAGCAGGATGGTATAGGCCGTTGGAAAGCGGCTTGTCAGATCCTCTTCCGGGTTTTGCGCGGTAGTGTTTTCTTCAGCCATGGTGGCTCTCCTTCTCTGTGGCCTCACTGAAGACTGCAATAGCGAAGCTAGTGGTGCCGGTAAGATTGGCAGTGATCCTTTCGATCAACGGTAGCGGGGCAATAAAAAACCATCCAGTCGTTTGTTTTTGTGAGCGATTTAAATGCGTTGGAGTTGATTAAGATCTATCTATTGAGCAACAAATGCGGGAGTAGCATTCCTTTATGCATCCCAGCTTTACTGTGAGCATTGGGGCGCCTAGCCAATGGCGATTGATAGCAGAGGTGAGGACAACCGCACCATCGCCGTCGGCGTGCCTAGCTCTCCGCCAGAGGTACTAAAGGGAGAGGTGTATACCGTTGACGTTGAGGTGACCGCATCGGTTTGAATTCAGCGGCAAGGGCTGGAGGGTTAACCTGGAAGGTCGACGTTTTTCGGAACTGGATCTGGAGCGCACACGGCAGCGTTATTGAATGCCCCGCAGAAACTGGCGAGCCAAGTTCTGATCGGGGGCGATCAGATCCTATCAGTCAACACTTGCTTCGCACGATACGAGCATTTGTTTCCGAGTACACGCGGCAGCCAGTCACGCCATCTGGCCGATGGTTTTGCGAAAGCGTGCCAACGACAGGAAAAACAGCACCGTGCCGATCAGGGCCAGCGCCAGGAACGGCTGCCATACCGTCTCCAGGCCCGCACCCCGGTAGAGAATGGCCTGGCTCAATTCCACGAAATGGGTGGTGGGCGCGATCAGCATGATGTTCTGCACGATCTCGGGCATGCTTTCGCGCGGCGTAGTGCCACCCGAGAGCATCTGCAGCGGCATGATCGTGAGCATCATCAACATGCCGAACTGCGGCATATTGCGCGCCAGCGTGGCGATGAAAATGCCCATCGAGGTGGTGGTGAACAGGCTGAGGGCCGCGCCGGCGAAGAACAACGCAATGGAGCCCTCGATGGGCACGCCCAGGATGCCGCGCACCATGAGATTCAGGGACAGGAAGGAGGCGATCAGCACGACCAGGGCCATCGACCAGACCTTGGAGAGCATGATCTGCGCAGGGGTAACCGGCATCACTAGCAGGTGCTCGATGGTGCCGTGCTCGCGCTCCCGGATGAGCGCCGCGCCACTCAGGATGATAGACAGCAGCGTGATGTGGTTGATGATCTGCACCACGGAGCCGAACCAGGCCTTGTCCAGCGCGGGGTTGAAGCGCGCGCGCATCGCCAGATCCACGGGGGGCGCGTCGGTTCCACGATAACGCTTGACGAACTCGTTGACTTCACCCGTGAAGATCTGTTGAACGTAGCCACTGCCGGTGAACGCCTGGCTCATGCGGGTGGCGTCGACATTGAGCTGCACGGCGGGCGAACGCCGCGCCAGCACGTCGCGCTGGAAGTTGGGCGGAATGACCAGGGCGAACGTGTACTGCCCGGCATCCATGCCCGGGTCCACGTCCCCATAGTCGATCATGGCCGGCTGGGTGAACTGCGGCGGGTAGAATGCCGAGGCAATCCGCTGAGACAGCGCCGAATTATCCTCGTCGACGATGGCGATGGGCGCGTTGTGCAGCGTCTCCGGCATGGATGTGGCAGAGGTGTAGACCGACGCCGTGAACACATAGAGGATGAGCACGAGCATCATCGGATCGCGCCACAGACTCCACAGCTCCTTGACACCGAGGTCGTAGATATTGGCCAGGGTTCTTCTGCTCATCTCAGCGCTCCTGCTTCTTGAGTAGCAAAACGGCTGCGCCCAGAATGACCGGGACCGACAAAAGCATCGACCACAGCGGCCCCGTCAGATCGGCCAGGCCGAGCGCTTTGCTGAAAACGCCGCGGCTGATGGAGATCATGTGCGTGGCGGGATAGATCTGCCCGATGAACTTGCTGGAGCCCTCGAGCGAGGACACCGGATCGATCAGACCGGCAAACTGGGTGGCCGGTATAAGCGTGCCGATCATGGCAAAGAACATGGCAGCGATCTGGCTGCGAGTGACGGCCGAGGCCAGCAGCCCCATGCCGGTCGCGGCGAAGGAGAAGATCAGCGCGGCCAGCGCGAGAGTGAAGAAGCTGCCCGTGACTGGCACGCCAAAGATGGTGACCGCGAGCAGCGTCATCAGTAGGAAGTTCACCATCGCCAGGCCGACATAGGGCAGTTGCTTGCCAAGCAGAAACTCGAGACGCGTGACCGGCGTCACGTACAGATTGGTGATCGAGCCCGTCTCCTTCTCACGCACCACCGCCAGCGCAGTCAGCATCGCCGGCAACATGAGCAGCAGCAGAGGGATTACCGCCGGCACCATAGCCGGCAGGCTCTTGACATCGGGGTTGTAGCGAAAGCGTGTCTCGACGCTCGCATTACTGGCTGCACTGGCGCCGCCGCGTTCGCTAGCCTGAGCTAGCAGCCAGTGCTGGTGCATGCCCTGGACGTAGCCTTGGACGGTCTCCGCGCGTTGCGGCATAGCGCCGTCGATCCAGGCGCCTATCTGTACGTTCTGGCCCCGCAACACATCGCGGCTGAAGCCAGGGGGGATTTCGATGGCCAGCGACAGCTCCCCGCTGCGCATACGCCGGTCGAGGTCCTCGTAGTCGACGATCGGTGCGTGCTCGGTGAAGTAGCGCGAGCCGGCGAGGTTCAGCGTGTAGCTTTGGCTTAGGGTGGTCTGGTCGCGATCGAGTACCGCATAGCTCAGGTCCTCTACGTCCATGGTGATGCCGAAGCCAATCACAAACATCAGCAGCAGTGAACCGCCCAACGCCAGTGTGGCACGTACAGGGTCCCGCTGCAGTTCGAGCGTCTCACGCCACAGATAGCTAAACATGCGCTGCAGACTGAAACCGCCGGCGCCGTTCCCGCCGTGCTCAGCAGGCGCCGCAGAGGGTTGATCCTCGTGATTAGCGGCCTCCGGCTGGCTGAGCGGGGTGACTGGGCCGCCGCCCTCGGCTTCGAGGAGGTAGCCGATGAAGGCGTCTTCAAGGGATTTGGCGCCGCGCTTCTCGACCAGTCTTGCGGGCACGTCGCTGTCCAGCACCTTACCCGCATGCATCATCGACATGCGGTCGCAGCGTTCGGCCTCGTTCATGAAGTGGGTGGAAATGAAGACCGTTACCCGGTCGCGCCGCGACAGCTCGATAAGCAGCCGCCAGAACGCATCGCGCGCCACCGGATCGACGCCGGAGGTCGGTTCATCCAAGATCAGCAGCTCGGGCTTGTGCACCATGGCAACGGCCAGCGATAAACGCTGCCGTATGCCCAAAGGCAGGCTGGCCGGCAGGCTGTCGAGGACGTCCACCAGCCCGAAGCGCTCCACCATCTCATCCACGCGGCCGGGAATGTCCTCCGGGGGCACGCTGAAGAGCTTGGCGTGCAATTCCAGGTTTTGCCGTACCGTGATTTCGCTATAGAGCGAGAACGCTTGCGACATGTAGCCGACGCGGCGACGGGTGTCCAGATCATGCGGATCGACTTCGTGACCGAACAGCCAGGCCCGACCCGCGCTCGCCGGCAGCAGGCCGGTGAGCATCTTCATGGTGGTGGACTTGCCACAACCGTTGGAGCCGAGGAAGCCGAAGATTTCGCCGCGCCGGATGCGAAAGGAGACGCTATCGACGGCGATGAAGTCGCCAAAGCGCATGGTCAGCTCCTCGGCTTCGATGGCGATATCGTCCGCGCCGTCATCCGGCAAAGGGGGAATGACTACCGCTTGGTGTCCGCGCTTTTTCTCTTCCGGGAGCAGGCGGATGAATGCCTCTTCCAGGTTCAGGCTGCTTGTTCGTTCCAGCAACTCCTGCGGTGTGCCGGTGGCGAGGACATTGCCGTCGTCGATGGCCGCCAGCCAGTCGAAGCGCTGGGCCTCATCCATGTAGGCGGTGGCCACAATCACGCTCATGCCGGGACGATCAGCGCGGATCCGGTCAATTAGATCCCAGAACTGCGCGCGCGCCAGCGGGTCCACGCCGGTCGTCGGCTCATCGAGAATCAGGAAGTCCGGGTCGTGAATCAGCGCGCAGCACAGGCCGAGTTTTTGCTTCATGCCCCCAGAGAGTTTGCCTGCCGGGCGCGACAGGAATTTGAACAGGCCGGTGGCCTGGGTCAGCCCATTGATGCGCTGGCGGCGCTCTGCGGCACCATGACCGAACAGGCGCGCAAAGAATTGCAGATTTTCCTCGACCGAGAGCGTCGGATACAGGTTCTTGCCCAGTCCCTGCGGCATGTAGGCGATGCGAGGGCACACTTGCTTGCGATGGGCCTTGCTGGCCATGTCGCCACCCAGTACCTCGACCGTGCCCTTCTGGATGATACGTACGCCAGCCAGCAATGAGAGCAGACTGGATTTACCGACGCCGTCGGGGCCGATCAGGCCAACCATCCTCCCGGCGGGAATGTCCAGATCGATGCCATCCAGGGCGATGACATCGCCGTAACGCAAGCGCACCTGACGGACGCTTGCAACGGTCGTGAGCTGCGCGCTCCCACTGTGGCTCATACCTTACTCCGGCACGCGAAGGGACAGGTTTTGAGGCCATTCGGCATTTGCGTCGAGCTTGATCCAGGCCACGCCGGGCAGCCCGGTCTTGACCTGATTCAGGTGTTCACGCAGCAACTCCGGCGAAATCTGCGCGCGCACACGAAACATCAGTTTTTGCCGTTCGCTGGCGGTTTCGACCGTTTTGGGGGTGAACTGTGCCGCGCTGGCGACGAAGGAAACGGTGGCTGGTATCACGTACTCCGGCGCGGCATCCAGAACGATGCGCACCTCTGAGCCGAGCCCGACGCGCCCGGCCACGGTCTCGGGCAGGAAGAAGGTGAGGTATACGTCCGACAGGTCGATCAGGTTCAGGACGCGTCCGCCCGACCCAAGCACCTCGCCAGGTTGCGCCACGCGCACCTGAACCCGCCCGTCACGCGGCGCGCGCAGTTCACTGTCGCGGATGTCGGCTTCGATGCGAATGATGCTGGCCGTGGCGGCGGTCACGCTGGAGCGGGCGCCGACCAGTTGTGCTTTGGCTGCCTCGACTGCGGCGCGGGCAGCGGCAGTCTGCGCTTTGCTGGCCGCGAGCGTCGCCTGTGTGCCCCGTACGCGCGCCCGGTCATCGTCCAGCTCCTGTATCGAGGCGGCGCCCTCTCGGGACAGTGTCTCCGAACGTGCCAGACGCCGCTGTGCGGCGTCTAGCTCCGACTCGCGCTGACCGACGAGTGCCTGCGCCGCAGCAACGTCGGCTTCGCGCAATGCGACCTGTGCCTGCGCTGCGGTCACCGCGTGCTCGGCCTGTTGACGCATGGCGAAGGCTTCGTCGCGCTGTGCCTCAAGCGTTTCAAGTTGCATCCTGGCCAATGGCTGGCCAGCTGTGACGAAATCGCCTTCACGTACCAGGATGTCTTCGATACGTCCGGGAAGCTTGGTAGCGATGTCGATTTCGGTGGCTTCGATTCGGCCGTTACCGCTGACAAAGCCTTCGCCGGGTCCGCTGTTGGCAAACTTCGTCCACCCCCACCAGGCCACCGCGACGACAACCGCTGCAGCGGCAACGACCAGGAGTTTTTTCTTGAGAGAGGGTGAGAAGGTCATGGGTTCGGCGTGCCTTAGCGGGTTGATGGGATGGAGGCGGGAGTCGAGGTTGCACCGTCTACCTCGTTGGATGCGGCGAGGGTGCCGCCGCCTAGCGCGGCATACAGCGCTACCTGGCTGGACAGCAGCGCGCGGCGCGCCTGTACCAGTTGTTGCTGGGCACCCAGCAGATCGCGTTGGGCGTCCAGCACCTCTAGGAAAGCAGCCGAGCCGTTGTCATAACGCAACTGGGCCAGCCGTGCGCGTTCGCTTTGCGTTTCCAGGTTGGCTCCCTGGATCGTCAACTGTTCAGCCAACCAGTACTTGGCGCTTAGGGCATCAGCCACCTCGCGAAAGGCCGTTTGAATGGTCTTCTCGTACCCGGCCACGGCGATATCGCGACGCACTTCGCTCAGTTCCAGGTTGGCGCGCCGCCGGCCGCCATCGAAGATGGGCATCGACAACGTGGGCATGAAGGTCCAGGCACGACTACCTGAATCGAACAGGCCATTGAGATCGCTGCTGGCCGTGCCGAAGCTGCCAGTCAGCGCGATGCGCGGTAAGAACGCTGCACGGGCCGCGCCGATGTTGGCATCGCCAGCACGCAATTGGTGTTCGGCGGAAATGATGTCCGGGCGACTGACCAGCAGCTCCGAGGGGAAACCGGCCCGAAGTTCGGCCAGCACCGTCGTTTCATCGAAGGGAGCCTTAGCAGGCAGCGGGCCAGGATCGGCGCCCACCAGCAGCGCCAACGCGTGCAGTTGCGTGGCGCGAGCTTGCTCAAGCTGGGTTAGTAGCGCCTGAGCCTGGTTCAGGAGGGTCTGGACTTGGGTGAGATCCAGCGTCGAGGTCGAGCCGACTTCGACACGACGCCGGAAAATGCGATAGGACTCCTCGCGGGTTGTCACGGTTTGCCGCGCGATAGCCACGCGCTCGTCGATCTCGCGCAAGCCAAGATAACCGTCCGCCACTTGGGCGATCAACGCTAGGTGGACAGCCCTGCGCGCTGCATCGGTAGCCAGCCAGGTTTGCAGGGCGGCGTCTTCCAGATTACGAACTCGGCCCCACAGATCCAATTCCCAAGTGCTTAAACCCACCTCGGCCCGATACTCGCCACCCACATGCGTTCTGCCCGACATGTTCAGATCGCCAGGGACGCGGGCGCGTCCACCTTGAGCACCCAGGCTTACGACAGGAAATCGATCCGAGCGCTGAATGCGGAACGCAGCGCTGGCTTCCTCAACACGCAGCGCGGCCAGGCGCAGATCGCGGTTGTTCTCCAGTGCAGTCTCGATAAGGCGTTGCAGCAAGGGATCCGTAAAGTACGCCTGCCAGGCCAGTTCTCCCGCATGGGCGCCGTCTGTGCTCGATTCAAGATGATCAGGCCAAATTTCGGGTACCGGCAGCGATGGCGTGTCAGGAGCAGGAGCTAGCGACATGCAGCCGGCTAATGCGACGGCGCTCAGTGCCAGCGAGGCAGTGCGCAATCTGAACTCAGGAAACAAGAGAGAAGCTGGAGGCATGGTCACGTTCCGTACGGGTATCGGGCCTAATGGGGTCTGGTTGTAGAGCGGTAGGCGTCCATGTGCAGCGGCGTGCTGGTGGCGGCGCTCGCTTTGGCATCGATGAGCGCGCATGCAGTAATTCGGCACTTCGATCATTAAGGTCTGCCGCAATCGAGCGGGGGCCTTAAGGGCTGTGCGCACCTTGTATTACGCCTGTCGACACCAACGTTCAGAACACGGTGCAGAAGAGGTTGGTTGGTGTTCGATTCGCCGAAGGGCCAGTGCAGCCTATTGCATGGCATGTACGTTCACCCTTGCACTGGGTATGTGGCTCACGCCCGCCATCAGCTTTTCTTTCTCACAAGTTTGATAAAACCCACCGGGCATCTCCGTTAATTGTGTATGCATCCGGGTCTTAGCGGCTGGTCGACGAGGTGTTCTTTCGGTCGTATTCCTCATCATTATAGGTTTTTTTAAAACAAACGACCAGGCGGTTGTTTCTAATGGTGCGTTACAATTCCGCCTCCGCAACCCCAGGGGCGGCTCGTTGATACCGGTTGACGGAAATTGTTTGGGCGGAATCAAAGTTGTTTTTCGGTGGAGTCGGTGGCCATCCCGTGAGAACATTTTTCAAATTTGGAAAGGGGCTTTGAATGCCAGCCAGGAAAGAAGACGTCGTCACAGAGAAGCGCCGCTACTTGTCCTCGGCAGCTAGGAAAGAGGAAATATTGGACGCGGCTCTGGTTGAATTCTCGGATCGGACATACAACGCCGTGTCGATGGAGCGTCTAGCGGAATGCGCGGGAATGTCAAAGGCAGGGATTTACGCGCACTTTAAAAGCAAGGAAGAGATCTTTCATGCCTTGCTCGAACGTATGACCAAGCAGCTTTGCGATTTCCAAGGCTGGCTCCCGGACGAAGATTTGACTTTGCCGGAGCTAGTAGACGTGTACCTTGATCGCCTGTACGCGACGTTTGACTCCCCCGCTACCATATCGGTCTACCGACTGCTCCTAGCCGAAAGTGCCAGAGCACCTGCACTGGTCCGGCATTGGCGAGAGGAAGTCGCGCGCGGATTACGGGAGCGGGCGCAACTCATCATCCAGCGCAACATAGAACGCAGGGTCATTCGCCCAGGTGTCTTGACCGAGCACTTTTTCCCGCTGGCGCTCGCTCCCGCATTGCTATGGCTGAACTCTTCAATGTTGTCCAGAGGCGACCCGTCAATATCGCTTGTACAGTTGCGGGAGGCGCATAGGCAACTGCTGCTTGAGCTTCTGCAGCCAGAGGTGAGTAGGGGCAGCGGGCTGAATTAGATGTCGGTTTGCCATAGTATTGCCATTACCAACGTCGGGACCGCACTGGCATGCCATACAACCGAAGCGACTGGAGGCTGCATAGCGCAACGGCGATCAAAGCGAACAAGCGGCTGCCTCGCTAAAGTGAATAAAACATGCTGACGGCGTCCAGACATTGCTAATCGCGGCATCCCCAAAGTTTGAGCAGCCTCAACCTCGTTCTGAATACACAAACCGCCCGATGCGCTGCACCGGGCGTCTTAAAGATTGGGGCTGGGGGAAACGCTGCAGCCATTAAGTGCTACATCGCGCCAGAGTCTCTTAGGGGCCGCAAACCAAAACACAAAATGTGTCAGGGCAGGATGAACAGTACCTTGACTGAATCATTGACTGCGGCGCTGTCGACGTAGCCGATGGCGTCGGCTTCGGCGGCGACTTTGGCTACAACCGCGGAGTCGCCGGCTTCGGCAGGCAGTGGCTGGCCCTTGCCTGTAAACACCAGACCTGACCAGTACGACTTCAGCTGAGCTTCGTTCTTGCTGATGATGTCGGCGTAAAATTTTTCTTTGGTGGGATTCCAGTCTTTTTGGTCTATGCCTTTCAAGGACTTGTCCTTTCCAAGAAATATATTTGCCACCTCTGCTTGCGAAGGGGCCTTGGCTGCGCCCGGACTGACGATAACCGCCACTTCGGCCTGCAATACCGTGCAAGCCAGGCATGACAGGGCAGCGGCCAGAGTCTTTTGAGTGAAACGATTCATGTTGGCTCCCCTTAGAATACGAAGTCAGCGCCGATGCTGAAGATGTCGCCGTCGAACGTTGGCTCGGCGGCGTTATAAGCCGGCACAAAGCTGCCGTTGTAGTTGCGGGTGGATTCGACGCGCTTGTACTCGCTCTTCAGCGTAACGTTGGCGTTCAGGCTGTAGTTCAGGCCAAACGCCCATGACGAGTCGCGCCCAGCGTCGCTTTCGTCATGCTGCGCATAGGTAACGTGAGGCAAAAAATCACCGAAGCGGTGACCGGCCATGATGTAGAACGCATCATGCTCGCCCAGCGGGCTGCGGCGGTTGATGACTTCAGCGTTAGTGACCCAGCTGCCGTTATCGTACTGATGGCCAAAGGACATGAATTTACCCTTGAACTCGTCGCTTTGGTCCACGCTCAGAGTGGACTCGGTGTAGCTGTAGCGGAACGTGCCGATGTCATTGGTCGCCAGGCTCACGCTGCCAGTCAGCAGCTTTTTGTAATCCACGTCGAGACGAGTATCGAGACCGTGAATGAATATATTGCGGTTTACTGCCTGGCCGTAACTGGCTTGAAAATTCAGCGTACCGAAGGAAAGCGGCAGGGCGTATAGGGCATCGGCGCCTTCGTAATTTGTAATAGGCATCTGACTGTAGACTTCGTCCGGCAGGCGCAGCCATGGGTAGGTGTAACCGACGTCTAGCGTCTCGGAGAACATGAACGCGCCCGGGCGCAAGCGGCCAGCACGAACGGTGAATTGATCGTTGACGGCGTACGCCAGATACGCCCATTCCAGCTGTAGACGCCAGTCGTCCTGCTCAGGCTTGGCGACGGTCTGAATAGTAGCGCTCAGCTGGTCGGTTAGGCCGTAGGAAAATTGTCCGCCGAGCTTTGACAGCTGGTCGCCGCGCCAAGAGTCGGTGGTCTGGCCGGAAACGCCATAGCCCTTCGCATCGTCTGCCCCACCGATGCGGCTGATGGCTGCAGTGCCAAAGCCGTTGAATCGGTATTCACCTTGATCCAAGGCGAACGCTGAGGTACTGGCCAGGCAGATGGCCACGCCGAGGATATTGAGTTTATTCATTGTTCGTACTGCTCCAGGATTATAAATTTAAACGCGGAATTGGGCGGTTGCCTGGCGTAGGTGATCTCCCGTACCTACCAGTTGTTCGCCGAGACGAGCCGTGGCTTCGGCCCCGTTTGCGGTTGCTTGTGCATCCTGCTGCAACACTTCTGTTTCTTTTTGAATCGATTCGGACAGACCGATCTGCTCTTGTGTATGGCGAGCAATGCCTGCGTTGAGCTCGTCGATCTTGCTGACCGTCTGCGCGATGGTTTCGAGTAGCTGAGTCGCCTCGATCGAATGCTCAATGCTTTCGCGGGATTTATTACCGTTGACTGTCATAACGTTAAGCACGGTATTGGCGCTGTTCTGTAACCGCTGGATGATTTGCTGGATCTCCGCGGTCGAGGCGGCGGTTTTTTGCGCTAGGTTGCGTACTTCGTCGGCGACCACCGCAAAGCCACGTCCCTGCTCGCCGGCTCGGGCGGCCTCGATGGCAGCGTTCAATGCGAGCAGATTGGTTTGTTCGGCGATACTGCGGATCACCGTCAACACCGAGCCGACTTCCTGGGTTTCTTCTTCGAGCTGTTGCATTGCACGAACGGCACCCATCACGCTGTCGCCCAAATCACTGATACTGCTTGAAAGGTTGCCGATGTTCTTGCGGGCCGTGACGGCCTGGCGCGAAGCGGAGCCGGCCTCATCGGAGGCTTGGCGCGAACGCTGTGCTACCTCATGAATGCTGCTGGTCATGGTATGGATGTCACGGCTGATCGAGTCCGTGTGATGTTGTTGGGACTTTGCGTTTTCCTCGGAGCCTTGGGTCAGGCGGTACAGCTCTTTCGAGCAATCGCCGATGGGACTGGCGGCTTCGATGATTTGTCGGATAGTGGTTTGCAATTTGTCGAGGAAGCCGTTGAACAGACGGATCATCGCGCCGATTTCGTCGTTGGACTGGACGTTGACGCGACGGGTCAGGTCGCCGTCGCCCTTGGCAATGCCTTGTAATGAGTCGATCACGCCACGGACGTTAGCCATGATGCTGCGCGTGACGGCCCAGGCACATAAGGTGACCAGGATCAACAGCGCCAGGCTGAGGATGATTCCCAGGCGAGTGGTGGTTGCGTTGACCTCACGGGTTTCGGCAAGCGTTTGCTCGAAGTCCTCATAAGCGGCACTGCGGAACTCCGCGGCAAGTTTTTGGGCCTGAGCCAGGTCATTGGCCATGCGATCGAGACTCGGACGCAAGTCACCAAAGGACGCGCTGCCGGTGACGAGCTTACCGGACGCGGAGATCGCATTTTCAGCGTAACGATCCACGGCGAGACGCCAGTCGTTGAGTTGCTCACGGCGATTGGGTACCTGTACGAGCTTCTCCAGCTCCTGCTGGTGTGTGTTGATAGCCTGCAGAACTTCGCCAGCTTCGGTGAGCAGGTTCTGTTCGCCAGCCGCAACAGCGCTATTGAGCAGTCCGGGGATACGGGAGAACTGGAAAATGGCTGCATCGGCCCGTTCTAATACTGGATAGCGGCGGGTTTCCAATGCTTGCAGCTGCGAATCGGTCGCCGAGAGCTGAAACGACGTGTAGCCCACGTACAAGACAAGGCCAAGTATCGCAACGGCAGGGGCGAGGGACAGTTTTAGAGTCAGCGGTAGATTTTTAAGCATAATTTTGGCTCTAGGCAGAACGCATCGGATTGCACACTGAGTGATGGCTAGATGATGTTGGGCGCGACCGTTGATCATCGACCGCCGTCATACGTATCGACTTAAGTTGGCTTAACTTGAACAGAAAATAGAAAATTGTAGAATTTAGAAGGCTGCTTATCACAAACCTTCTCGATGATCTCTGCACCAAGCTAGTTATGCTTGCCTGAGGTCGAATCCTCAATGCATCGGTGTACCGAATACCCCCTCTGCCGTTTCGCTGTGGTAATCCGGGGCGCTCCGCTCCGCCAGCACTAATAAAAACAACAGGTATTTCATGGGTGTTAGCCAGATAATCCTTCGCCGCTCGCTTCCTTTGCTGCTCGCCGTGCTCCTGGTTGTATCGTCTGTTATCTCCTATTCCGTTAAGCGAATGACCGATACGCTTGACCGTAACGTGATCGAGCACAGCCATTTCTTGATAGAGAAGGCGTTAAGTCACAGACAGGCCATGCTTCGGCAGGGAATGGCCGCATTCGTCACGCTCAATAACGCCTCAACCGATCCGCAATCGCGAGCTAAGATGGCGGCTCCAGACGTGCTTTTTTACAGCCTCGATTTCGATGCCCTTATGGTGTTTGGCTCCGGCGTCGAAAAAACTCGGGCGCTCACTTCCGAGGCAATGCGGGACAGCGATCTGCTTCAGCGGCTCGGCGTTGGGTTGGATGGGCTGTTAGAGCAAGCCCGGCGGGGTGGCCCCGATGCGTTGACAGGTGGAATTCTGCGGCTCGATGACACGCTGGTTCTCGCTGCTGCGGCAAATGCTTTGCCTGAGGATCAGGTCGCCCTGAGGCGGGCTTCCGGCACCACCTTGGTTCTGATTGATTTGCTGGATCCGGACGAACTGCTGCGGCTCGGCTTCCAATACGGACTGATCGATTTACATTTAATTGGCCAAGGTGAGGGTGGTGCGATATCAGAAGATGGCAGCCTAGCGCTCACCGACTTGGCGGGCGCCTCGGTAATCTTCGGCTGGTCGGCTCCTGAGTTCGGTCATGAGATGCTTGAAGGGCTGCTACCGATAGTCGGCTCCTCTGCGGTATTAATGCTTCTTCTAATAGGGTTGATCGCCCTTGATGCGGTGAGGGCATCGCGACGCCTTGAAGATAGTCACTCGGCGCTTACGGTCAGCCAGGCAAGCCTTGCTAGTAGTGAGAAGCGCTTTCGTGATATCGCCGAGGCTGCATCGGACTGGTTGTGGGAAACCGATGAGCGCTTGAGGTTGATATACCTCTCCGAACGGTTTGAACGGGTCACCGAATTCAAAGCCAGCCAATGGCTGGGACGTCCGCTAGATGAGCTGCTTCAGGCTGATACGCAGGGCATCGCGCTGTGGTTACAGAAACAGAGCGGCAAACCCTTGCGTTGCAAGTACTCGGACCGTAACGGTGACGTTCGGATCTGTCGCGTGGCGTCGCGGCCGATCATGGCGGACGGGAAATGTGTCGGTTACAGAGGTACTGCCAGCGACATCACCGAGGAGGTCAAAGCGCAGACGCAGGTGGAGCATCTATCCATGCACGACGCTTTGACTGGCCTGCCCAACCGTAACAACTTGAATGGTTTTCTGGCCGGTAAGCTGGGAGCCAACAGGCCGTTGGCAATGATCAGTCTGGACCTGGATCGATTTAAGCCAGTGAACGACACCCTTGGGCATGCTGCAGGCGATCTGGTGCTCCAGGAAATGTCGCTCCGTTTGCTTAACTGTACGCGCAATGAAGACCTCGTCGCTCGGCTTGGCGGCGACGAATTCATCATGGTTCTTGATGGCATAAGCTCCCAGGAAAGCATTGAGACGCTTTGTGCACGCCTTATCGATCAGATCAAACAACCGATCGTGTATGAAGGGCAGAACATCTTCGTCGGCGGAAGCATCGGTATTGCGCTTGCGCCGCAGGACGCTACCGAGGCGAGCGAGCTGTTGCGCTGTGCGGACATTGCGCTCTATCAGGCCAAGGAAGACGGACGTGCCACGTGGCGGTTCTACGCCAGCGAAATGAACCAGCGGTTGTTACAAAGACGGCAGCTTGAGATGGACCTGCGGCAAGCCATGGCTATGGGAGAAATGGCGCTTCAGTATCAGCCGCGCTATCGAACAAATGGTATGCACATCATCGGAGCTGAGGCACTGGTGCGCTGGCAGCATCCACAAAAGGGGCTGCTCGGACCGGCACACTTCATTGACCTAGCGGAGGAAACTGGGCTCATCGTCCCGCTTGGACGATGGGTTTTAACTGAGGCCTGCAACGAAGCAGCACGCTGGCCGGAGGATATCTGCGTGTCAGTTAACCTGTCCGTGGTCCAGTTCCGTCAGAGCGACCTCCGACTGGATGTTCAGCGGGCACTGACGGAAGCCGGTCTGGCTGCCTCGCGGCTTGAGCTGGAGGTTACCGAGAGCATCTTACTGGATGAGTCTGCGGGAGCGTTAAAAACACTCAATGCGCTCAAAGAGTTAGGCGTACGCCTGACCATGGACCACTTCGGTACGGGCTATTCTTCGCTCAATTACCTACGAAGTTATCCATTCGACGGGTTGAAGATAGATCGCAGCTTCATTGGCAACGCGCTAAGTTCCGCTAATGACCGTTTGATCATCAAGGCAATCGTTGGGCTCGCCGAGGCCTTGGAGCTCACGGTTACCGCCGAAGGCGTGGAGACTTATGAGCAGCTTGAGTGGTTGGACGAAGCAGACTGCGCGGTGGTGCAAGGTTTTCACATGTGCCAGCCTCAACCCGCTGAGGAAATGAAGCGTCTGGTTCAGAAAATGGGCTGATGCAGCTCGCCGCCCTCAGAGAGTCAGGCACCAGCAGCTAGTTAACTTGAGGTCCGTGTCAGGCGAGAAACCTTGAGAGCTAACGATACGATTGTAGTAGCTAACAAGGCAATCAATGGCAAGTTTTGTGACCGAGTATTCAGCCCTTACCCAAGGAGTTCTCCAGTCGAATGCTAGCTAGCATCGATATCACCCCCGGCCTAATTAGGCTGCGGTACTACGGTTGCTGACCGCCTAGCGCTCGTTTTGGAGCAGTTTCACTTGGCGGTGTAATGCCGAATCCACGAGGCCAGGCGAAAGACAGGCCTCGACATGACTTCTAGCGTTGTTCTAGTACCAAGGCGGCTACGACATCGGCGCGGCCTGGGAGAAGTTCAATCATGCCGAGCGGTCCTGCAGTTGGTTAATACGAAATCTCCTATGTCCGTGACGATCTGCCAATACCGCTTTTTCGCTTGCTTGGGCGATGTGAGCAAGCGGTGGTATTGGCTGAGCTTGCGGCTATGTTCAAGCCGAGCAGATCGCCAAGGCGTGCGACAGGTAACCAAAACCTAGCCAGCTTGTCCATCCTATGTGTCGACAATCTTCGTTGACGATGACATTTATTTGGAATAAATTCACTGGCCGCTACGTTATGTGTCAACAATATGCTAAATCCAGCTTAAGGCGGGAACACGTATTCCGTCACATTTAAACTGCCATCGTGAAAGGCGAGATAACCCCCGGCAGCAAATCTCTGAGCCCGAGCTTGCGCGCACATATGGCATAAGCCGGGGACCGTTGCGTGAGGCTGCTGGTTCGCATGCCGCACGTGGGAGCTCGTGTTGTTTCACTCAGCCATGCCGAGCTGATCGAGCTCTACGAGATCCATGAGTCACTGGAAGGCATGGCCTGTCGCCTGGCGGCCGAGCGTATGAGCGAGGCTGAAATTCAAGAGCTGCGCAAGGTACTAAGCACCCATGAACGCGATGAGGCCTTCCAGGCCGGCGTCGGCTATTACCAGCAGGAAGGCGACTTCGACTTCCATTACCGGATTATCCAGGGCAGCGGTAACCGCACGCTGGCCAAGTTGCTGTGCGACGAGCTGTATCAACTTGTCCGTATGTACCGCATCCAGTTTTCCGCAACGCCCAACCGCCCGCGTCAGGCGTTCGC